>NZ_JADKYP010000047.1 GCF_015354405.1 Nocardia sp. BSTN01
GTGGAGGCGGGACTCCATGACCCGGATGCGGACGACGTGCTCGAGTGCTCCGGCACTCCCGAACTCTGCGGCGAGGACGTGCCGCGCTGATCCGTCCACGGAGAAGTATTCGGCACCGCGGCTCGGGTACCGCTCGAATCCTGTTGCCGCCGAGGCGCTGTCCAGGGCGTGATAGGTGCCGCGGCGTCCGCGTCGGGGCGGGTGTCCGCGTGGGGATCGGTGGTGGGATCCGCCGAGCCGTCGCCAACCACCGGTGCCGTGCTCTCGATACTGGTCACTCGCCGCTCCTCGGGCGGACGAGGGCGACCGTGCCCCAGCGGTGGAAGGCGGTGAGCGACCGCAGGAGGGGCATCGGCACTCCTTCCGCATCGATCCCGGCCGGTTCGCCGCGGCGCACCGATTCGTCTGTGCGCGAGCTCCTCTCAATCCTCGCCGGTCCGGCTCCGTATCGAATTCCCAACAGTGGGAATCCCCGAGAATGAGGGGGAGATCGGACCCACGGCAGGACGGGGATCGCGGGATGACTGGCACCTACTGCTGGCCGGGCAGGTGATCGCATGGGCCTCGGTAACTTTTTCAAAGGTGTCGGGAACTTCGTTTCCGACCACATCGGCGATATCGCCGTCGGTGTCGCGACCGGGGTCGGTTTCGCGCTGGGTGGGCCCATCGGCGCCGGGCTGGTCGGGGCTGCTGCCGGGGCGCTGCAGTCAGGCTTCGATGACGGGTGGAGTTGGAAGAACGTCGGAGCCGGTGCTGCTTTCGGTGCGGTCGGGGGCCTGCTGGGTGGCGGGGTGAGCGGTGGTGCGGGTGTGAAGGGGCTGTTGTTCGCCGGCAAGTCGTTGGTGAAGGCGAATGCGCTGGGGGATGCCGAGAAGGCGGCGCTGGCCGTCGGTAAGAAGGGGCTGTTCAGAAATACGATCCCGACCCAGCTCGGCGGCGCCCACCTGAAATCGTCCCGAACCTATATGGGGATTCTGGGTGCAGCGACCGGTCCGTCGACCGCGCGGCAGATGTGGGATCAAGCCCACCCGAAGAAGTTCGGCGACGTGCCCACCATCGACATAATGAGCAAAAACGAGCTCGCGGCCAATGCCTGACATGCCGCATATTCTGATGCCCGACCCGCGGAACCTGCCTGACGGGCTGGTTCTCAACAAGGCTGTCGAAATGCGGTACCGCGCCCTCGTCAAGATGTATCAAATGAGTTGGGACAGCCTCGGAAACGGGAAGGCATCCGAGGTGCCCGAAACGCTTCCGGTAGGGAAGATCACGGGTGCGGAAAAAGCGCGGATCGCGAACTATCAGGAGTGGGTGGATACCCTCGACGCCTACTATGAAGGACTGTCGGACAACGATCGCATCATCGTGGGTATTCCGGATAAGGCAGGGGGCTTGTGTGACGAGGGCCGCGCGGGTCTGCGGACATTGATCGGAAAGCTGAACGAACTGGCAAAGGTCAATCCGAAAGATGTCGAATATCTTGGCCAATTGCTGCAAGACCGGGAGTTGGACGCGAGCATCGCATCCGATGGAGGAGAAATCACCGAAGACAAATACGTCATGACAGTCGTTCTCACCACGACCACGATGGCGACTGCGGCGATGCAGGATCTGAGTAATCAATTTCAGGCGCTCGCCGGGGAGATCCCGCCACCGGCCCAGCAAACGCCTGCGCCGAAAGACGCGCCGTCTACGAAGCAGGCGCCCACGAATACAACCGGTACGGACGGAGTTTCGCCTTACTCCGGTCCATATGTGGGATCTGTCGGTGACTCCACGTCCGCGGATTCGCCGGCGGCTCCGCCGGTGTGGAATTGGGACTCCGGTAGTGCCCCGAGTTCGTCCTTCGTCACCTCGGCGGGGTCGCCGAGCGGTCTCGCCGCGCGGTCGAGCGACAGTGCTGCTACGGAGGACCCATCCAGCGACAGGCAGGCCGACAACCCGACCTCGACCGTCGGAACCGCCGCCCCGGCCGGAACCTCGCCGGCGACTGCGACACCCGGTTTCTCGCCCGCCAATTACGCGTTGCCGCTGGCGATGCGGGGACTGGCCGATATGGCCGACGCCCGCCGAGCCGCCGGGAATGCGATGCCGGAGAACCGAGGCCCGACGTCGACCCGAGCGGTGTCCGGCGCGGCGAGCGCGCCCGCCTCCGAGCTGCGCGCAGCGTCTGCCGGGACGCCGTCGACGGCTACCCGGAGTGGCCCGACGTCGCAGAATTCCACTTCGGCCACGTCGTCCCAGGCCGGTACACCACCTCCGTCCAACCAGGCCGGTTCGCCGTCGGCCCAGTCGAGACCGGGTCCGGCGGCGGTGACGCCGGTGTCCGCGTCACGGCCGGCCGACGGTGTGATGGTCTACACGTTCCCCGACGGACGAAGCCAGGTCGTATCGCCCGTGGTGGCCCAGGCGTTGGATGTCGCGTTCGGCAACGCCGCAGGAACGGATGCGCGGCACGCCTACGAGAAGACCGCGGCGAAACTGCCCGACGGCAAGGAGATCGGCGATCCGGTGGATCCCAGCCGGTTGATCACCGGCGACATCGCCACGTGGGATCAGCGGACCGCGTTGGTGGTCGCTTTCGGTGATGACGGCAATACATCTCTGGAGGTGATCATCCAAGGTGAGTTGAAGCAGTTCGACGCTCACATGAGCGATAAGCAAGGTGACTTCGGCGGATTCGCCGGCTTTGCCCATCCCGCCGGCATAGAAGCGACCAGCGATTCGCAACCACCCGCACCGGCGATCCCCGTCGACTACTCGGCCGGCGGGCAGGTGTCGGTACCGGCATAGGAGATTCGTATGAGCTTGATGGGTCTGGCGGCAAACCTCGCCGTGACTGCCGTCGTGAGTCGAGTGGCTCCCGGCCTGGGTGGGTCGGTGGTCGCGGGCTTCGCCGGCGGAGCGACCGAGTCGTTGGTCGAGGGGGATACCAACGTGGGCGACGTGATGAAGTCGGGCGGCTACGGTGCCGCGGGCAGCCTGATCGGCGACGGGGTGGGGCGCGGTCTCGGAGCCGCGGCGCGGTTCGGCGCCAAGGGGACCGAGTCTGCTCTCGGGAAGGCGACGGCGTTGTCGGCCGACGCATCCAAGGCCGCCGGCGAGTGGAAGACTGCCGATGACGCACTCGAGGCAGCCAGAAACAAACTCGCCAATACGAACAGAGCGAATATTCCGGGCCGGCGGAGCGCTCAGAAAGCGGTGCAGACAGCGGAGACGGACGCAGCCGCTGCACAGAAGAAATGGGAGGACGCCCAGATAAAGGCCGACGACCCGGGATTCTCGGTCTCCAAAATGCAGCAGCGCAAGAAGATCCTGGACCGCGCGGGAAAGGAACTTCGGGGCGGCAAAGGGCGGGCCAAGCAGCCTGGATTCCGGCAAGGGGGTTGGGGCAACACCGGTTTGCGATCCCTGGGCGCGACGATCGGGTCCAACACTGCGGGAGGGCGGAGCGGGGGATCGTCCTCATCCGACAGCGGGGGCGGAGACAAGACCCCGAAACCGAAACCGACGGCTCAGAATGTCGAACTCATGTGGGGCGGCAAGCAATATATGGACTCGCCCCCGAAAGAGCCTATCGTGCAGGATCCGAGCTATCAGGTGGCGATCGAAAGTCCCACCGGGTTTCTGCTCTATCCGAAGGGCTTGAACGACCAGATACGGCGCTGGTATGTCGGATGAAACGAAAACCGCTCTGTCGCTGGCACAAGCGCTGGGCACGAACGCGAATCTCTTCGGTGAGCCCGAGAAGGGTAAGCCGGTGGCGGTGGTGAAAACACCGACGCTGAAGCCGCAGATGCTCCAAAAAATGCAGGGTCAGTCGGAATTGGCAACTCAATACCGTAACGCTGTGGGCAGCATGAATACGAAGGCTGCGAGCTGGGATGTTTCGCTGGCGAAGGTAGGTGCGAAGGTCGACGACGTAAAGAAGACGTCCGCGGACGGACTCGAACAGCTCGGGAACCTGGTCAAGGGCATCAATTACAACGTTGCGTCGATCTCCTCGCTCGAGGAAGGTCAGGTATTGGAGATCGAATTCATCGACATGATGGACCAGGCGTACTCCGAACTGACCGACTCGGTGGAGTCGGCTGCCGGACAGAACGAGGCCGCCGCCGATGCCATCAAATCCTGGGCGGCGGATTTCGAGAAGGGGCAGCAGCAGCACGATGCCGCCATTCAGTCGCAACTGGACAGCGCATTGGCGAAGCTCAATGCCGGTGGGAACGGCGGCGATGCGGGCAATGGCTCCGGCTTGAACCTCGGTGCCGACAGCGGGCTGGAGAACTTGGGCAAGGACACCACCATCGACCCCGATACCGGACTGCCGACCGACAACACCTCTACGGCCGACGACGCCAAATCGAAGATCGACGATGCGATTCAGCAGATCAAGGACTCGGCGATGTCACCGACCTCGTCGATGGCAAGTCCGGTCGAATCACCTTCGCTGGGTTCGGGTTTGGGGGGAATGATGGATCCGACGGGCATGGGGGGAATGGGGATGAACCCGTACATGAATCCGTACGGGATGGGCATGGGCATGGATCCTTACGGATCGCTCACAGACTCGCTGCGCAACCGTGGCGACGATCTGGATCCGAATCGGATCGATCGGGCGGTGCAGCCGCTGGCACAGGCGCAGCCACAGCAACCCGCGCCGTCGACGCCGTGGTCGAATCAGAACAACGCCGCGCCGGTGTCGAATACCGCCGGCGGTCCGCCTCCGAACGCGACGTCCTCGCAGCCGGGCGGGACCACGCCGCCGCCGCGGGTGCCGGGTTCGGACGGCATGATCGAATACGCCTTCCCGCCCGACTTCCAGCGGAAGCAGAAGGTGTCGCCGGTCGTCGCCCAGGCGCTGGACGCGGCCTTCGCCAATACCAAGGGCACGGACGCCAAGGCGGCCTATTCCGGCACCACGGCGAAGTGGTCGGACAACAAGCAGGTCGGCGCGCGGATCGATCCGAGCCAGTTGATGACCGGCGATGTCGCGCTGTGGGACAAGGACCACGCGGCGATCGTCGTCGCCTTCGGATCCGGTGATCCGGCCACCGCCGCCGCCGCGAATTTCACCGGTGCCGCGAGTTTCACCGGTGTGTCGGGCGGTTCCGGTGATCCCTCGGCCGGCTCGGGCGACACCTCGGCCGGTTCGGGTGACGGCAGTGATGCGCTGCAGGTGGTCGTCTGCGGTGAGCTGAAGCGGTTCGATGCGCACATGTCCGATGTGGGTGGCGATTTCGGCGACTTCAGCGGGTTCGCGCATCCGGCCGGTATCGAGGGCACGGGCGCCGCGCACGGTGACGCCATGCCCGCGGTGCCCGCACCGGGTGATCCGTCCGCCGGCGGTCCGACGATGTCGGCACTGGCCGGCACTCAGACGATCTGACGGCCGGAGGGTGAGAGGAGGTCGTAGCGTTGAATGTTGATCCGACGGAACTGATTTCGGCGGCATCGTCGCTGGCCGATATGGCGCAGAACAGTGGCGGCACCCTGCCCAGGGGCTGGGTGGTCCCCGCCGGAGCGGATCCGATTTCCGCGCAAGCGGTGCCGCAGCTGAACGGCAGTGCGCAGGATCTGTACAACGGTGTGCTCGGGGCGTTGAACGAGGTGCATCGCACCGCCTGGAACATCGGCGCCGCCGCGGTGGACTACACCGAGGCCGACGAACAGGCCGGGCGCGATATCGGCGGCGCGGGTTCGGACATGCTGACCAACCCGGTGGGCGAGACTCCGCCGCACACACCGCGGTTCGCGCCGACCTTCCGATTGCCGGCCGTCGGCGCGGAGGTCGATCCGCTGACCTTCGCCCAGCAGTTGCATACCGGCCCGGGGCCGGGAGGCGCGGCTCGCTTCGCCGAAAACGTGCGGAACTACCTGTCGACCACGCATGCCGATGCCACCAGCGGTCTGGATCAGGCCGCGCTGCGCATGCAGCACTGGACACCGGTGGGATCGGCGGCAGCACAGCAACTCTCGAAACACCGCAGCTGGCTCGACCAGCTCGGATCCGCGCTGGGGGATCTGGCGGACAACGCCCAGAACTACGCCGACGCCTTCACCGCGGCGAAGGCCAAACATCCCACGCCCCAGGAGATCATCGCCGCCCGCAAAGAACTGGTCTCGGCGATGCGCTCGAAGAACGAACTCGGCGTGCAGGATGCGCTGGCGAAGTTCCAGGAACAGAACGCGCGCTCGGCCCAGACGGTCACCGACTACTCCACGGCGGTGAACTCGAAGACTCCCTCGAAAGGGTCGGAAACCTCGGGCTCGCAGAGTGATTCGAGCGGTAGCGACATGAGCATGCTGGCCCAGATGCTGCCCACGATGATGAGCTCGCTGATGCAGGGCGGGATGATGTCGCAGCTGGGCCAGGGCGGCAGCACGGACTCGCTCGACGGGCTCGACGGCTCCGATTACGACTACGACTACGGCAGCTACCCCGACTACGGTTCCGCCGGTGGCGGTTACGGAGGCGGTGGCGCGATGCCGATCGGGGACATCACCAGCGGGCTGGACAGCGGCTCCACGAGCACACCGACCGTCAGCGTCGGCCCGATGCCGATGGTGGCGTCCGCGTCCATGGCCGGGACCGCGGCGAGCAGTGCGTCGAATATGCCTCGCACACCGGTGATCGAGCCGCTGTCCTCCTCGGCGGCCGCGGCGGCCCGCGGCGCCGCCGGTGGGTCGCCGATGATGCCGTACATGCCGATGGCGCCCGGTATGGGCGGTGGCGGCGGCGGCAACGAACGCAACCGGGTCGTGGCATGGCATCCCGATCGGCTGATGTACGTCGACGACACCCCGCACACCGAGCAGGTCATCGGTGAGAAGCCGACCATCGCACCGACCGTCACACCCCCGACGCCGTCACCCGCCAACCAGACCCCGAGTCAATCCGGAGGTAGCGCATGAGTGGAATCCATCCCGACGTCCAAGCGGCTTTGGACGCCGCCCGCGAATTACGCCACAAGATCGCCGATCTGCGGGAACGTATCGACGCGATCCGAGCGCGGCGCCCGTCGCCGAGCGGTGCCGTCATACCCGAGGTGGATGCGATGGGGCGGCTGACCGACTTGTACCTGGCACCCGGCACGGTCGACCGGTTCGAGGCAGATGAACTGGTCGCCGAGATCATGTCCGCCATCCGCGAGAGTTCGGCCGACGCCGGACGCCAGTACCAGGTGATCATGGATGCCGAGCCGTCGCCCGAGACCGAGGGTGTCGGTGGGCAACCGGTGGAGCAGCTGTCGTGACCGAACCCGCGGCGGTCACCGTCGCCGACACCGTGCGCTGGCTGCACGAGGAGGGCCTCGTGCGGCTGGCGGGGGTGGGCGAGCGCAGTTTGCACCCGATCGCGGCGTTCACCATCGACGTGGCGACCGGAATGGTGGGAGCTCATCCGGCTTCGGGCGCCAGCTCCGACGTGAGCACCTTCGCCGCCGACGATCTGCCCCATCCGGTCGGTTCGCCGAAGCGGCTCGTGATCGTCGGTGTCACCACCTCCGAGGCGATGCTGGTGGTGGATCTCGCTGCGGCCCTGACTATTTCGATCAACGCCGATCAGCCCGAGG
This sequence comes from Nocardia sp. BSTN01, assembly GCF_015354405.1. GTDB lineage: Bacteria > Actinomycetota > Actinomycetes > Mycobacteriales > Mycobacteriaceae > Nocardia. The sequence continues at coordinate 7,575 of NZ_JADKYP010000047.1, forward strand.
CGGCCGCCCGGTCGTGGGTTCTGCAACTGCTGCTGAATCCGGAGATCACCATCTCCACCAACAGTGCCGAGGTGGCGATCGGTAACAGTCCACGCTGCCGCCGCTCGTTCATCCCGGGCGGCGGCGCGACGATCATCAATATCGACGATATGAATCCGCCGCTGACCACGGTGACGCTCAACGGAGCGGAGGGCCCGGACCATCTGGACGTCGAACCCGACGGGACCGGGGAGATGTATCTGGGCTCGCGATTCTGGTCGCTGCGCCAGGTGATGACGGTCGGCGACGCGGCCTGGAGCGAGTTGGTCGACCGGATGTCGGGAACCGGAGAATCACCGGCGGGTTCGAACGAACCACCGCCGGCCGCGAGCGTCGCGCCACCCGTCGGCGCCGGCGCACCACCGCCGCGAGGAGCGCTCGCCCCTGAACTTTCGGAGGGCCGATGAGACACACCGCGAAGCCTTCCCCTCGGCCCGACCGGGTGCGGGTGTCCCGCGAGTCCCGCAAGACACAGGAGAACGGATGAACGACGATCTGGAATTCGACGACTACGACACCGAATCCGATGCACCGGCGCCGGATTGGAAGTCGATGACCTACGAGGTCTTCAATCCCGACCACAGCGTCGGCGTCGCCTGCGACCGGGACGGCGAGGTGGTGGGTCTGCACCTGTCGGACGAGGCGCGCGACAACGGCGACAGCTGGCTCGCCAACGAGATCCTGCGACTGGCGCGGCTCGCGCATATGAAATCTCGCGTCGGGCTGCGCGCGGAGATGGAGTACAACGGCGCGCGGCCCTACACGGTGGACTCGTTCGATCTGCCGACCGAGGCGTCCTACCGGGCGATGGAGAGCGCCGAATTCGGCACCACGCTGTGACTACAGATAGGAGTCCGTCATGCTGGAGATGGACGATCAACAAAGCTCCATAAACGCGTCGGATCAGTTCCACGTCGCCGTCACCGCGAACACCGGACGGGCGTCACAGCACGTCGAATATTCGCCTACGCACTATCGCGAGGGCACGGGAGCGAAATTCGACGATCAGGCGACGCAGATCGGCAAACGAGTCGGTGAGTGGATCAGCGACTTCGTGACCGCGCGCAACGGCCACAGCGATGGCACGAACGTTGCCGTGCGCGATGCCGTGAACGCCCTCTACGACGCGGATATCGATACCGGCGCCGGCGTGCGATCGGTCTGACGCGCATGGGTTCCGAGCACGGCAGCCCCTATTGGGAAACGATCGTCGGCAAGCATTGGCCCACGATTCCACCGTCGGATTGGTACAACCTCCAGACGATGGTTCGCGACGCCGCCGCGGCGATGGACCCTGAGGAGGCCGATCGTGCCCGGCGCCTGTTTTCCGAACGCGTTCCGTCCAGCGAAGGATTGGAGCCGGCCAAACGCGACATGCTGAACCAGCAGGACAGCTTGCGCAAGCTGGTGGATGCCCTGGTCGCCGCGTCCGATACCTTCGGGCAGATCGGCGACATCGACTATCGCACCCGGCATCGGATCCTCGACATCGTCGATCGTGCGGACGCCGATATCCAGCGGGTCCGGCAGCAGGAGACCGACAAGAACGGAAACGAGGACGAAGCCGCCGAACAGCGGCGGATCTCGGCGATCGTCCGAGAGGCTCGGGACGAGGTCGCCGACGTCGAGCGCAATGCGCTGAACATGTTGGGCCCCCAGGGGCTTCCGGAGCTCGCCTTGATCGCCGAATTGCTGGGCCGGCCGAATCCCTGGACGCGGGGCAACGGTCCGGGCGGCCCGGGACGGCGGCAGGACGGTGGGCCCGGGGCCGGCGGCCGCCCCCGGAACCCCGGCGGCGGCTCGCACCAGCAGATGCCTGGTCCGATGCACGATCCGATGCCGCGCTTCCCGTTCCTCCCCGGGATGGTTCGGCTCGATCCGGGAATGTTCTCTCATGTTCCACCGCCGTTCGAGGACATCGCGGATCGGCTGCGGGATCGGCTGTTCGGCGACCCGCCGGCCACGGTCGATCACATGCCGTCCCCGTCGGCGGGCCCTCAGGACCAAGCGCCGAACGCGCCGGCTCCGACGGCACCGGCCGGTGGTGCGCCTGCCCCGGGGCAGAACTCCGGGTGGGCGCCCGCCGGACCGAATCACGCCGGACCCGGCGACAGCGGTGACCATACCGTGGACGCCGCACCGATGGTCGATTCCGGTGCCTCGCACGAGCCGGACGCCCCGGTGTCCGGGACCGCCTCGGACACACATGTCGAGCCTGCCGCCGGGCACGGCTCCGAGTCCGGGCGTGGTCAGGACGAGAACGACTCCGGCGCAGCGCAATTCGCCCGCATGTCGAATCCGGACGACGATACCGAACACGACGAGGCGGGACATCGTGCCGAGCTGGGCCCGATCGCTCCGATCGGCGCGTCGAGCCTCGCGGCGGGTGGGCTGATGTCGGCGCCCCTGGTCGTACCCCAGCCTGGGGCGCTCGGTCCCGCCGTATCGGCCCCCATCGATCGGATGAACGCGCCCGCGGCGCAGGCGACCCCGCCGCCGGCCGGTGCCGACACCCGCCCCGGATCGCCACCGGACTCGCGGATCTCCGCGCCCGGGGGGAAGGGGCCCATGGTCGGCAATCCACCCGGCCCACCCGGATCCCCGGTTGCGCCACCGGTGGCGAAAGCGATTCCCCCGCAGCGTATTCCGGGACAGCCCGGCAGCGACGAGGTCGTTCGGGATGCGGTCGGCGCGGCCATGGTGGCGGCGTCGGCCCCGGCCTTCGTACTCGGCGAACGTGTCGACGGCGATCTGGTGTTGGCCCGCAGCCTGCTGAGCAGTCTGCTCGCCGCGGCCGGGGATTCGGCGCTCGGTGTGGACTGGGCGGTGTCGGTGCTGCGTCATTCCGGCGGCGTGACCGCATTCGTCACGTCCAACGAAGGGCGCGGGTGGCTGCCGGCCGGACTGTATCTGCCGCGGGAATTGTCCACTCCGTGGGTATGGTCGGAGTCCGATGGCAGTGGCTGGGAGGGCGTCGGCGATCCGGCGCGCATCCTGGCCGAATTCGGAATCGCCTGGGGCGCGAAGATCGGGGCGCGGCTCTCGGCGCTGGTTTCCTCGCAGCCGATCGACGGCACGCTGAGTGCCCAGCTCGGTGCGGTTCCGACGGAGGGCTCGGTCGCGGCCGCGGCGGTGATGGATTTCGGTACGCCGGCCGCGGGTCTGGCCGACCGGCTCGAACTCGTGGGGTCGGCGCAGCTGGCCGATCGCGTTGCCGCGACTGCTCCGGATCGCATCGCCGAGCGGTGTGTGGAATTGGCGCGCGACGGCCACGCCCGGGCCGCCGCACTGGGGCGGGCGCCGGATTCGTTGGGAGCCGGGGCGATTCGCGCCGGCATTCTGCAGGCGATCGCGCAGCGCAAGGCCGTGCCGGAACCGCTGTGGGACGAACTGCGCGACGCCGACGCGCTGGTCGCCGCATCGATGTTGCCGCTGCGCGCGGATGTGTCCCGCGTAGCGCTCGGCGAGTTGCGGTCGGAGTCCGGCGCCCGGGGAGAGGCCGCGGTCCTGCGTGCGATGGTGTGCCAGCGACGCTGTGACGAACTGGTCCTGCTGCTCGCGGCCGAACCGACTCGCCAAACCTTGCGCGACGCCGTGTACGCACATGCGCAATTGGCGGAATTGGCCGCGGCCCCGCCGGGACCGGATCCGACGCCGCCGGGACCGCCTCGGACCTCGTCGGTCAGTGTCGGCCCCACGCGGCGGTGAGCGCCAGGGAGCGGTGGACCGTAGCCGGTCGAATGCCGTGCGCGCCCAGAACTTCCCTGCGCTGGGAACAGCGCCCGGCAGTGGGGATTGTCCAGCGCCGACAATGATCTCGTCAGTGGCGGAAAGGATTGTGCGGCATGCCGGAGATGGAGATCGACCCTGCGGTGCTGCGTCAACTGGCAGAGCAACACCGTCAGGTCGCGCGCGAAACCCGGGAATGGGCGCAACCGCCGTACGATTGGCTCGCCAGCTTCATCCCCACGTACGGCAAGATCGCCCAGCCGGTCAAGGATGCCCTCGACGACTACTACGACGCCCGCAAACGAGCGGGTGACAAGCTGGCGGACGACCACGACCACACCGCGGATCAGTTGATCGCCGCGGCCGAGTCCTATGAAAACGCCGACCACGGCATCGCATCGGATTTCCGCCGAGCGGGCGACGAGATCGGCGGGCACGGGTCACCGCAGGGAACACCGGCGCACGCTGCGCCGAACGGCCACACCTTCGGCCCCGGCGACGGCCGCACGCCGGCGGGTATCTCGCCCCTCGGCACGTCGCCGCTCGACGGCGGTCCTTCGGTCACCGGTCCGCAGACGCCGGGCGCCGGTCAGCAACACCCGGACGCGGCGGACCAATCGCCGGGCGCGACCGTCCCCGGCGTCGCCGCCGCCGCACCGGGAGCTGCCGCACCGATGGGCGCCGTGGACTCCACAGGCACCCAGGCCGGGTCCGGTTCCGGCGTCAACACCGGTGCGGCGGCCGCCGCCGCGGGTACCCCGGTCGGTGGAGTGGCGACGCCGGCCACCGTCGGCGCGGGCGTGGGTGCCGACGACCGATCGGCGCAGCAGCCGCCGACCGGCGCCACGGGACGCTACGACATGCCGCCGGTACCGGTCGTCACGCCGTTCGCCGCCGCGGTGGCCGCGGCCAAGGACAAGGAGGCCGAGCCGGCCTACGTGGTGGGCGATGCGGTCGACAACGACCTCCTGGTCGCGCGCACCTTGCTGGCGGCGGTGCTGGCCGCCGCGGATACGCCGGCGGTGGGAATGCACTGGGCGGTCGGCGTGATGCGCGGCCCGGCCGGGGCGGGGGTGTTCATCACCTCGAACGAGGGACGGGGCTGGTTGCCGGCGGGGATCTATCTCCCTCGGGAGGTGTCGACGCCGTGGCTGTGGGACCAGATGCTCGACGACGGCTCAGGCCGTGCCGCCTCGCCCTGGGAGGGGATCTCGGACCCGGCCCGCGTGCTGGTCGAATTCGGGTTGGCATGGGGCCCGAAGGCGAACGCATCGCTGGTGGCCCTGGCCTCGTCCGCCTCGATCGACGGTGAGTTGCGGGCACGGTTCTCCGATATCGCGATGGCGGACCTGGTCGGCCCGGCCTACGACGTCGATCTCCGGGTACACACCCCGGACACGGTCGATCGCCTCGAACTGGCCGGATCGCCGGAAGCCGCCGGTCCCATTGCGGCAGTATCGGATTCACGCGCGTACGCCCGCTGCCTCGAGTTGGTGACCGACGCCCACACCAAGCTGGTGCGCAGCGGGACGGCCGCGGCCGATTCCGCCGAGTCCCGTCGCATCCGCGATCGCATCCTCGCCGTTCTGGAGGCCGGGCAGGAGGTGTCGCCGCAATGGTGGGAACAACTACGCGAGGCCGACGACCTGCTCGCGGCGGCAATGCTTTCGCGGCGCGTGGACGTCGCCCGGGTGGCGCCGGGTGACCTTCGCATCGACGAGGAGGGAGCGACGTTACGTGCCATGGTCTTCGAACGTCGCTGCAACGAACTCCTGCTGGTGCTCGCCGGTGAACCCGGTCGGCAACAATTGCGCGACGCGGCTTACGCCTACGACCAGATCGTGAATCATCCGCAGTTCGTGGAGGTTCCGGCCGCGGTCACGGCCGCCGAGCCTACGACGGTGGACCGCCCGGTCACCGTGTCCGGGCCGGTATCGGCTCCGAGCGTCGCCGCCGGTCCGCCGCGCGGGGCGGCGGTCGTGCCGCCGGTGGTGGCGCCGCCGGTGGTGGCGCCGCCGGTGGTCACCCCACCGTCCGAGCAGTCGTAGGCGCGGGCCGATGAAAGAGATTGCGGCCCAGGTATTCCCGGAAGTTTCGGGTATGGGCACGCGCGCACGGCCGGACCGGTCGGTGAGCGCGCAGTTGTGTGCCGGGGATGCCCGGGTCAGGCGGGTGCGCCCGGAATACCGCCCCCCGAGGGGGCGGTAACGGCGGGCGCGGAGGTGCCTGGTGGTGTGGTCGCCGGCGCGACCGTGGCCGGTGCGGTGCCGTCGGCCGGCGGCGGAGTGATGACTGCCGGGTCGGCGGTGATACCGCCCGGCTGGGGAGCCGTCGCCGCCGGGGCCGCACCGGCGGGCGGCGCCGCATTCGGGTCGGCGGCGGGAGCCGCGGGCGCGGCTTGCGCGTTGGGTGCGGCGCCGTTCTGCTGCGTCTGCTCCGCCTCCCGCTCCTTGCGTTCCTCTTCTTCCCTGCGGTGCTGTTCGGCATTGTTCTGGATGAACTGCTGCACCATCGGCGCCAGGGACATCAGACCCATCGGCAAGATCATGGCCAGCGGACCCAGCATCTGCGCGAGCCCGCCCAATCCACCGTCGCCGCCGGTGCCTGCCTGCGCGGCGCCGCCGGACGTTGCGGTACCGCTCGACGCCCCGGAACCGCTGCCGGAGCCGGAGCCCTGACCGGATCCGTTCTTGCTGTTGCCACCACCGGCCATGTTCGCGTTGTATTCGGCGACCGCGGAAACCTTCTGGCACACCGAGTCCAGGGTGTCGGCGATCTGCTCCATGAGTTTGAGCTCTTTGGCCGCCTTCAGCTTCTTGCTGAGCGGCCGCAGATCGACCTTGAGAGCATCCTTCAACTTGTTCACGTCGGCCATGACAGCGGCCAGCGTCTGATCCTTGCCGTCTTTGACCTTGATAGACGTCTTGACGACCTCGGCGTCCATCTGCAGCAGGTAGCTCTGGCGGGCCCGGACCTTGGTCAGGGTCTGCTGGTAGACGTCGCTGGCCTCGCCCTTGCCGAGGTTTTGATAGACGGTGGTGGTGAGCAGATCGTTCACATTGGGCGGCGGCGTGGTCATGCCACGCCCCAGCAGATCCACAGTGGTCTGGATCGCGGTTTCCGCCAGCGCGACGAAACTCGTCAGCGCCGGCGACGCACCCGGTGGCGGGGCGAGTTCGATCGGCTTGCCGTAGTGCTGACCGATGCCGTCCGCTTGCGGGGTGGGTTTCGGCGTGGGCCCACCGGTCGTGTGGTCGGTTCCGGGTTTGCCCCCGGGCTTCCCGTCGGTGGGCGGCTTGTCGCCGGGTTTGCCATCGGTAGGCGGCTTATGCCCGGGCTTACCATCCGTAGGCGGCTTCTCCCCGGGAGCGATGGCTGTGGCGGGGTCTGCCTGTACGAGGGTGACTCCCGCGACCTTGGTGTGTTGTTGTGCCAGTTGGCGCAGCCCCGCGGGGTCGATATCCATCTCCGCCATGCCCGACAATCCTTTCCGCCACCGACGACATCATTGTCGGCGCTTCCCGCAAATGGGAAGCTCGGTCGTTTCGCCATAACACGATCGGTGTCGCATAGTCGGAAACCAGTCTTCCGAGTGCGGGAGATCTGGAATTCACGTCGGCCATCCAGCGGCGCCGGCACAGGAGGCGGGCGGATGAGTGAGGGCGGGGCGATTGCATGGCGCCTGATCTGACCACCGATCTCAACGGGGTGCTGAACTCACTGCTCGGGCTGTACGGCCAGGGCAGTCCCGCACCGGGTACGGCCGGCACGGTCTCGACCACCGTCGCGAATATCGACAACAGCCACAACGGCTCCATCGCCCGCCACTACAGTGACGCCCGCGGCATGCAGGTATCGATCGCCGAGTCCCAGGCAGGCAAGGACGCGGTCGTGCACAAGGCGGTCGCCGCCGCCGGCGACGGCACGGTCACCGGACGCAATGCGCTCAACAATCGGATCGCCGACCTGCAATCGCGGCTGCAAGCCATCGCGGGGGTCGGCGATCTGCGGTTCAGCGGTCCGGCACTGTTGAACGCCGCGCACGCCACCATCGCCGACGCGACCAAACAGGTGGATGCCGATGTGGCCGCGGCGCACCGCCACGCGGCGACGATCCAGCCGCCGTCCGCCCCGGCTCCGGTCCACCGGCGGATCACGCCCGCAGGCCGCAGCCGGCGTCGCTCCCGGATACGAACCCGGGCCGGTGGGGGCGGTGGTGGTGCACTCCCGAGCGCGGTGCGCAGTCGTCCGGTTCCGTCGGACGGCACCGCCGGCGGTAAGGCGGTGAGTGCGGCGAGCGCCTGGCTGGGCACGCCCTACGTATGGGGCGGTGGTGGCGCCGGCGGGCCGAGCGGCGGCGGCTTCGACTGTTCGGGGCTGACCCAGTACGCGGTCGCGGAAGCGACCGACGGCCGAGTTCACTTGCCGCGCACGACATATGAGCAGATCTACTGTGGGGAGCGGATTTCGCCTCGCGATGTGCGGCCGGGTGATCTGGTCTTCCCGGCCGATTCGTTCTCCGCGCGCGGGCCCGAGCACGTGCAGCTCGCCGCCGGGAACGGGATGGTGATCGAGGCGCCGTACTCGGGTGCGACCGTACGGTGGGCGAAAATGCCCAGTGAAGCCGTCGTCGTCCGCGTCATGTGAGTTGTCGTCGAGGTGGGAGCGGCCGGTGGTCTGCTGACACCACCGGCCGCCGGGCGGGTGGCCGGCATCGGTGGGTGATACCGGCCCGTGCAGGGCTGCGGGCCTGCACCCCACGGCGGTCGGTTACCGGATCGCGGTTCATGGCCGCCGCCCCGAGGTTCGGGCCGTCAGGATGAGGACTGCCGACCCGCTACGCAATATACCGTTGAATGACGGCACGTCTTACGACGGCTCATCAAATAAGTGCCGGCCTACGCCATGGGTCGCCGAGTCGTGTGGCGGCGGCGCCGGTGGGAAAATGTCTCGCTCCCAGGGGATTCGGCGAAACCGCTGGTGCTGTAGCGAACCGTGACGCGTCGCTCGTATTTCCCAAGAATGGGAATAGCGCTCCCACGGCTGGCGGCCTGGGTGTCTATCGTTCGGGCAGGCGAGTGCGGCGGAAGGGATGTCCAGGTGTCAGCGGCCGAGGACGCGTTCTACACGGGTGTTCAATCACTGGGATTGGTTGCCGGCGGGGTTCGCAACGAAGACAATGCGTTGGCGGCGTTCCGGGCCGCCACCGATCTGGATCCGGATATGTGCGATGCCTGGCTGGGGCGCGCGATGGCGGGGGAGATCACCTCCGAAGTCATCTACGGCGCCTACCGGTCGGTGCACAACCTGTACCGGGATCAACAGCGCGCCGGATTGGTCGATCGCGCGCTGTGGTGTCAGGTGGAGCTCGGTATGTACGGGCTGCGGGTGGCGATGGCCGACCGCGATCAGATCGCGATCGCGCAGGCGTGCTCGTACGCCCAGGGCGGCGAATGGGAAGAGGCCGCGGCCATTCTCGATCAGGTGCCCAGCGACGACGTTTCCGATTTCGTTCGCATGTCGCTGTACTACCGCACCGATCGCTGGCCGGATCTGCTGGCCGCGCGCACGGCCAAACCGGTCCTCGAGGACGGCCTGCTCGATATCGCCGCCGAGTTGATGGCCGCCGAGTCCCTGGCGCGGATGGGACGATTCGGCGAGGCCATGCCGCGCGCCCAGCGCATCGTCGAGGACAGCGCCTCCGGAAGCCTGTCCTACATCTGGGCGGATGCGCACTTCCTGCTCGGAATGTTGTTGCGGCACAACGGTGACCACGATGCCGCCGAGAAGGTTCTGGCGGGGCTGCAGGGTTCCGCGTTGTGGTCCGAGCGGCCGCTGTGGCAGCGGGCCGTGCGCGACAAGAGCTATCGCTTCGATGTGGTGACCCCCGAGGTGATCGGTTCCCGGACGAACGTCTGGGATCCGTCCTCGGGCGACGACCCGGCCGAGGTGGCCGCCACCGCGGCCAAGGCCGAGCGCGACACCCTGCTGGCCGAGGCGTCGGATCTGCTGGCCGCGCAGATCGGCATGGACTCGGTCAAGGAACAGGTCGAGCGGCTCAAGTCCGGGGTCCTGATGGATCAGGTTCGCGCCAAACGCGGGCTGGCGGTGGAATCCAAGACCCAGCATCTGATCTTCTCCGGCCCGCCGGGTACCGGTAAGACGACCATCGCCCGAGTGATCGCCAAGATCTTCGCGGGCCTGGGTGTGGTGGAGAACGCCGACGTCATCGAGGTCTCGCGTAACGATATGGTCGGTACTCACCTCGGCCACACCGCGCCGAAGACCAATGCGCTGATCGACTCGGCCCTCGGTGGTGTGCTGTTCATCGACGAGGCCTACACCCTGATTCAGGAGGGACTGTCCGGCGGCGACGCCTTCGGTAAGGAAGCCGTCGATACGCTGCTGGCCCGGATGGAGAACGACCGCGACAAACTCGTGGTGGTCATCGCCGGCTACGAGGACCAGATCGACCGCTTCCTGGCGTCCAACGACGGTCTGGCCTCCCGCTTCACCAAGCGCATCCGGTTCGCCAGTTACGACGCCGACGAACTGGTCCAGATCGCCGATCACATTGCGCGCAAGAAGGATTCGATCCTGTCCGACCAGGCGCGCGAGGTGCTGCGGGACCGCTGCGCGGAATTGGCGCAGCAGACCCGCAACGGCCGCCGCCTGATCGATCTGGCCGGTAACGGCCGGTTCGTCCGCAATGTGGTGGAGGCGGCCGAGGCCGAACGCGACTACCGGTTCACGCGCGACAACGCGGATATCGCGAATATGTCCAACGAGGAACTGATGACCGTCGACGCATTCGACATCACTGCCGCCCTGGCGGGGCTGGCGCCGACGAGCTGACCCATGGCCCGCTTCCGGGTGGTGACCAAACACCAGATCTCGGGGTGGCGGTTCCTGTTGCGCCGGATCGAGCACGCGCTGGTCCGGCGCGATGCCTCCATGGTCGACGATCCGCAGCGGGGCCGTTCCACCGCCTTGTCCATCGGCATCGCCCTGGCCTGCGTGGTCGTTGCCGGTGCCGCGGTGATGGCGTTCTTCAAACCGGCCAAGCAGGTCGGACAGGCGAATATCGTGTCCGACAAGGATTCCGGCGCGCTGTTCGTCAAGGTCGACAACCGCCTGTATCCCACGCTGAATCTGTCTTCGGCGCGGCTGATCACCGGCATGGCGGCCAATCCGGTACCCGTCTCCCGCGACGAACTCGCGAAGTATCCGCGTGGTCCGTGGGTGGGGATTCCGGGTGCACCGGGCGTGATGAGCGATACGGGCGGCCGGGACTCCTCGTGGGCGGTGTGCGATACGGCGCGGATCGGCGCCGCCGCACCGGTCGACCAGCGAACCGGTTTGCCCACCGCCGGCGCGGGTGTGCGGACCACCGTGATCGGTGGCGAGCTGACCGTGCAACCGGAGGGTGACGGCGCGATCCGCGATCTGGGCGCCGACGAGGCGCGTCTGCTGCGCCAGGACGACGACACGTGGCTGGTCTACAACAACGGCGATCACGGCGTCGTGCGAGCGGCGATCAACCTCGCCGATTCCGCGGTCACCCTGGCTCTCGGCATCGATGCCACCGCACCGGTGATCGAGGCTTCGAGGGGATTGATCGCCGCGATTCCGGAGGTACCGCCGTTGCGTGTGCCGGAGGTGCCCGGCGCCGGCGAGCCCGCCGTGCTGAGGGGCGGTATTTCCGCGCCCGTCGGTTCGGTGGTGACGGTGTCGAATCCCGGGCGGGGCGCGTCCTACTATCTGGTCTCCCAGTCCGGGCTGGTCCAGGTCGGTTCCGTCCTGGCCGCGATGATTCGCAACTCGAATTCCCGTGGCGCCGTGGCGAGTATGACCGTCGGTCCCGACGCGGTGGCGCAGAATTTGCGTCCCGGTTCCTGGCCCGGCACCTCGACCTACCCGAGCCGGCCGGTCGCGCTGGCCGATCCGGAGAAGTTCGGCGTCACCTGCTTCCACTGGTCACGCGGAGCGACCGAGGCGAATGCCGTCACGCGCGCCCTGGTCGGACGGCAACTGCCGCTGCCGGGCGCCGAACAGAGCCAGGTCGTACCACTGGTCACCGCACCCACCTCGCACGGCGCCACCGCCGATGCCGCCTATCTACCGCGCAGTTCCGGCCGATTCGTCCAGCTGACCGGAAGCGATCCGAACTCCCCGCTGCGGGAATCGCTGTTCTGGATCTCCGACAGCGGTGTGCGGTACGGGATCAATGTCGGAACCGGTACGGGTGACCACACCGTCGCCGCCCTCGGCCTGCAGGCGCCGGTGCCCGCGCCCTGGAGCATCGTGTCCCTGTTCGCCGTCGGCCCGACCCTGTCGACCGCGGACGCCCGTATCCAGCACGACGGAATCGCACCCGACAAGGCCGCGGTCGGCCTACCGGAGAAAACCGGGGGAGGAGCCTAGTGACGACGACCCGGCGCTTCGTACGGCCCGCGCGCACGGTGAAAGGCCCCAAGGCGCCCGCGGTCACCGAGTTACGCCTGCAACCACCCACCGAACTGCCCAAACCCGTTCCGGCGTCGCGAATCCGGATGATCATGCCGGTGGTCATGATGGCCGGTATGGGCGGGATGATGGTGATGATGTTCCGCAACGGCGGATCGTTCTCACCGACCATGCTGTTCTTCCCGATGATGATGGTCGTGTCGATGTTCGGCATGATGGGCGGCGCGTTGAGCGGCAACGGCGGTGGCGGCGCGGCGGGACTGAACGAGGAACGCAAGGACTATCTGCGCTCGATCGCCGAGAACCGCAAGACCGTGCACGCCGCCGAGGCCGAACTCTACGACTATCTGCGCTACACGCACCCGGGTCCCGCCGAGCTGTCCCGCCTCGTCGGTGGCAAACGCATGTGGGAAGTGCAGGTGTCCAGCCCGCAGTTCCTGCGCGTGCGCATCGGGAGGGGGCGGATCGCGAACCAGGTGCGCGTCATCGTTCCCGAGGCGGCGCCGACCTCCGACCTGGACCCGGTCGGCGTGGTCGAGGTGACCCGTTTCGCCAAGGCGTACTCCACGGTCGGCGGCATGCCGGTGGCGATCAATCTGCTGTCGGTTCCGCAGGTCGGATTCGACGGAGACCACGAAGCCATGGCCGCGTTGGTGCGTGCGATGGTCGCCGAGATCGTCGTCCTGCACGGGCCGGATCAGATCGCCATCGCGGCGGTGCTGTCCGATCCCGATGCGCCGGAATGGAATTGGCTCAAATGGCTGCCGCATACGCAGCACCCCAACGATACGGACGCCATCGGATCCAGCCGGATGGTGTATCGGTCGGTAGGAGAATTGCGCTCCAAGGTGCTCGCCGGCCTCAACCGCGGGCCGTTCTCGGCCAACACCCAGCCGACCATGGATCGCACCCACTATCTGCTGCTCGTCGACACCGACGGGCCGACCAACGAACGAGACATCTCCGGCGTCGACGGCTGCACCTGGCTGCGGCTGGGTGTCGGGGAGCAGAATCTGCCGCGGGCGCTGAAGTTCGTCGTCGACGAGGACCGGCGCCTGCAGGAGGTCACCTCGCGAGGGTTGCGGGCGGTCGGGGTCGGCGACACCATGTCGGTCACCGCGATCACCGCATTGGCTCGCAGCATCTCGTCGTATCGGCTGTCGAGTGTGGTCGAGGCGGTCACCGCGGAACAGACCAGCGGCGGGACGTCGTGGGAGGAGATGGTCGGTGTTTCCGACCCCGGCGCGATCCGGGTGGAGCGGCAGTGGCCCCGCCGTCGTGACAGTGACCGCGGCCGGCTCAATATCCCGTTCGGCCACGATCCGACCGGCCAGGTGGTGTACCTCGACATCAAGGAATCCGCCGAAGAAGGTATGGGCCCCCACGGTATGTGCATCGGCGCCACCGGTTCCGGAAAGTCCGAATTCCTTCGCACCCTTGTTCTTTCGGCGATCGCCACGCACTCGCCGGATGTGCTGAACCTGCTGCTGGTCGACTTCAAGGGTGGTGCGACCTTCCTCGGTTTCGACCGGCTGCATCACGTCACCGCGGTTGTCACCAATATGGAGGAGGAAGCCGATCTCGTCACCCGTATGGAGGACGTCATCAGCGGTGAAATGGCCCGGCGGCAACGTATTCTGCGTGACGCCGGAAATTTCGCCAGTGTGGCGGACTACGAGCGGGCCCGCGAACAGGGCGCGCAACTGCCGCCGCTGCCGACGCTGCTGATCATCCTCGACGAATTCGCCGAACTGCTCGAACAGCATCCCAACTTCTCGAAACTGTTCGTCGCCATCGGCCGTCTGGGCCGGTCGCTGCGCATCCATCTGCTGCTGGCCTCACAGAAGGTGCCGGCCAACCGCATGGGTGAACTCGAGGCGCACCTGTCGTATCGGGTCGCGTTGCGCACCAACCAGACCAGCGACTCCCGCGACGCCATCGGCACCGCCGACGCCTATCACCTGCCGAAGAAGCCCGGCGCCGGATATCTTCGGGTCGGATCCGGCGATCTGCAGCGCTTCCAAGCCGCCTACGTCGGTGCGCCGTACACACCGCCCGCCCAAGCCGCGGCGTTGGGGACACAGCGCGCGCGCCGCCCCGGTGGGGGATACCGTCCCCCGCAGGCCTTCACCGCCGGCTACATCGCACCGAGCCGCGTCGAACCGGTGGCCCCGGCTCCGGTCGTCACCCGCCCGGAAACTCCGGAGGCCGAACCGGTCACCCTGATGGAGACGGTCCTGCAGCAGTACGCCGGCCACGGACGCCGGGCGCACGCGATGTGGTTGCCGCCGTTGGGCGTTCCGGCCACCTTGGAGGGTCTGGTGCCGGCGGTTCAGCCCGGTACGTTGCAGCTGCCGCTGGCGATCGTCGACAAACCGCGGCAGCAGCGCCAGGACGTGTGGTCGGTGGACCTGTCCGCCGGTGGTGGACATATGGCGATCGTCGGTGGGCCGCAGTCGGGTAAGTCGACCGCGTTGCAAACCCTGGTCGTCTCCGCGGCCATGACACACAGCCCGGAGCAGGTGCAGTTCTACTGCCTGGATTTCAGCGGAGGTCTGTCCAGCCTTCGCACCATCCCGCACGTCGGGTCGGTGGCGTCGGCCCGGGATGTGGACCGCGTGCGCCGCACCTTCGCGCTGGTGACGAACCTACTGGCCTACCGGCAGTCGATGTTCACCGAACTCGGGATCGACAGCATGCGCGAATTCCGCAGGCGGCGAGCCGATCCCGTCGAATCCGAGAAACTGACCGCGTACGGGGACGCGCACGGGGACGTTTTCCTCGTCATCGACGGCTGGGATATCGGATTCGCGGTCAACGGACCGTTCTACGACGAATATTCACCGGTCATCGAATCCATTGCGCTGCAGGGCCTCAACTACGGCGTCCACCTGGTCCTGAGCAGTTCGCGCTGGGCGGCGATCCGGCCGGCGATCAAGGACCTGCTGCAGACTCGGCTGGAAATGCGTCTGGGTGACCTCACCGATACCGTATTCGGCAGCCACCGCGCCATTGTCGCGTCCATTCCGCCGGACCGGCCGGGACGCTGTATTTCCAGCGAAGCGTTGCACATGTTGACGGCGCTGCCGCGTATCGACGGCGTCGGAGATCCGGAGTCCGCCGCGGCCGGGCTGGCGGCGGCGGGCGAAGAACTCAACCGGCGCTACGAGGGCCGGCGCGCACCCGAGGTCCGGCTGCTGCCGTCGAAAATCGAATTGGATCGTATTTACGAAGTTGTGCCGGAACCGACGAGTCCGGCACAGCAACTGGTGACTCCGTTCGGTGTGCGCGAATCCGATTTGGGCGTGGCGGCAGTGGATTTCGGCGTTTCCACGCACTTCATCGTGGTCGGATCACCCGGATGTGGAAAGTCCACGGTACTGGCGGATCTGATGCGTTCGATCGACCGGCGTTTCGGCCCGGATCAGGCGCGTATCCTGCTGATCGACTACCGTCGCCAGCATATGGACGTGGTTCCCGACGAACGGTTGATCGGCTATCTGACCAGCGAACGGGATCTGCAGGAAGGCCTGCCGGGATTCGCGGACAAGATTCGCAGTCGGCGGCCTCCGGACGGCGTGACCTCGCAGCAGCTCAAGGAACGCTCGTGGTGGAGCGGACCGGAGATATTCGTGGTGATCGACGATTACCACATGGTCGCGCAGCGCGGCATGCTCAATCCGCTCGACCCGCTGAAGGACATCATCGTCGACGGTCGCGACACGGGTCTGCACATCATCGTGGGACGCAATATCGCGCAAGCGGATTCGGCGATGTACGACAACATCATGGGTCAGATCAAGAACCTGAACTGCTCGGGTCTGATCATGGACGGCACCAAGCTCGACGGAATGCTCATCGGCGACGTGAAGGCAACGAAACAACCGCTCGGTCGCGGAATTCTGGTCGAGCCGCTGCATTCGCGGCGCGATCTCGTGCAAGCCGCGTGGACACCGGCCGAAGAGTGAGATCGCCGACATCTTCCCAACATTGGGGATGCCTTAGCGTTCATCCTGTACCGCTCGTCGGAGGCGGTATCGTCGTTAGGAGAGGTCGATGTATCTCAATGTCACTCCTGAGAACTTCCCGGCTATCGCCTCGCAAATCGAATTCACCGCCACAGGATTACAGGGCGCTCTCGGAGCCCACATGCCGGCCTGCCAACCGCTCCCGCCGGGCATCGATGATGTGAGCCTGATGATCCCGGAGGTGTTGAACCCTTGGGGCGAAGGCTTTTTCTCGACCACCGCGCACGGCGCCGTGCTGCAGACCCAGGCCTCGGCCGTGATGCCCGAGGTGGGCACCGCGTATTCGGGTAGCGACATCCTCGCCGGTGCCGATGTCGCCACGCACGGCCCGATATTCAACGTGTAGCCAGAGATCGGCGAGCCGAGGTTGATGTCATGGCGTTCCTTTTCGACTTCCATGCGCTGCCGCCGGAAATCAATACCTCTCGATTACTGAGCGGTCCGGGTGCGGCATCGACGTCCGCGACCTCCACCGCCTACGCGGACCTCGCGGCGCAACTGAATGCCGCGGCGGCCGATACCGAGGCGACGATGGCGACGATCTCGGGCTCGTGGCAGGGCATGTCGGCGGATAAGGCACGGGCTGCATTCCAGAAGCATGCGGCATGGCTGCAGGAACAGGCGGCAGTAGCCGGCGCCGCCGCCGCGCTCGTGGGCGAGGTGGCTGCCGCGGCGAACGGCGCGCGCGGTGCGATGACTCTGGTCAAGATCCATTTGGAGGCGAACAAGGCAGAACGCAAAGCGTTGCTCGCCAACCTGGCGGCGGCGAGTGCCATTTCCACCGCCGGTCCGGTGGGAGCCGCGGTGGGAGGTGCGATGCTGGCCGCGACCCTTCCGGCGTTGGCGGCCAACGAATTCGAGTACTTCGGCGTGATCTGGCCCGAGGCGGCCTTGGTGATGGACGGTTATGCGGGGGCCGTCGTGCCCGCGCTGGCCGCCCTCCCGAAGCCGCTCACGGCACCACCGATCGTCGGTGGTGGCGCACCGCCGCCGGATATGCAGTACAAGATGGCCCCGGACACGACGACGACGCCGCGGCCCACCGCCTATCAGCATTCGACTATCACCGACACCGGCGGTAATTCGCACTCCACCACCGGGAATCAGAACACCTCGACGGGCAACTCTCATTCGGGCGGGGGTGACCAATCCTCGGGTGGCACCCACGACCCGTCGGGCCCGGGTGACGGGCCGCAAGGGACCGATCCCACGGGCACGGGACCGGACAGCGGGTTGTCCGATCCCACCGGGGCAACCGACGCGCTGTCGCCGATGTCGGAATACGGCCAGGGCGGCGAGGGATACGGTGACGATCCGCTGGCCGGGCAGGACGGCCTGTACGGCATGTCGGCGACATCGCCCACCCTTGCCGGTCTGACCGGCGGAATCGGTAGCGCGGTGGCCTTTTCGATGATGCGCGGTGGTGTCGGCTCGATGCCGGGCGCCGCCACCGGATTCCGGATGCCCGGTAACTGGAATCCCGGGTCCTTCCGTGCCTTCGGGGCCGCGGACGGTCAGCCCACCACGACTGTGCCTCCGCGCCAGGGCCCTACGCGCGGGGCAACGGCACCCAAGGCGCAGATGCGACGCCGCAAGGACGAGGAGCGCAAATCCAAGTCGGCGGTCTTCGTACCGGGTGAGCCGATGGACGTGCCCGTGCTGGAGAAGGTTCCGCTCGTCGGAGTTATCGAATACGCCGGCGACCGTGGAGAAGACCCGGTATTGGAACCCCAACTCGCGGTCGGTGTGATCGAGCGCATCAATGACGATGCGGCGATTCCGGCCACCCCCGAACGTCCCCGGTGAACAAGACCGAGGTCGCGTGTAATTCAACACCGGAAAGGAACCACAGATGAGTTACGTCTTCAACGGCGATCCCCACGAGTTGATCCCCGCCGCTCAGAAGGGCATCGGACTGCAGGGTAACCACGAGGGATACCTCAAGGCCCTGCTCGCGGTCAAGGACGAGTTGGAGGCCGCGGTGCGGAGCCCGCAGGCCACACCGGCGATCGCCTCGTCCATGCAGAATGCGCTGGACAAGGGCAACCGGCTGGGCAACGCGTTCCAGGACATTCTCAATGTTCTCGTCGATTCGGCACACAAATTCAGTGCCGCCGACATGGACGCATACGCCGATCTCATCCGGCAGCAGGAGCAGCTGCACGGTGGTGCGCAGGCCCTCGGTACGGACATGGGCGCCGGTGCCGGCAACGTCGCGAGCAGCACCATGTCAGGAAAAGTCGATATCGGCTTCTAGGGCAACGCAGTAATTCACCTATCAATTATCCGAAAGGTTTTCGCCATGGCCGGTGGAATGCAGTACAAGTTCGGTGAAGTCGACACTCACACTCTGACGTTCGACAACATCGTCAAGAACATTCAGGAAAACAACGGTGCGCTGGATTCGCTGGCGAAGGGGCTGCAAAGCTCCTTCACGGGTGAAGCCGGTGATCAAGGTTGGGGCCCCAAGATCCACGAGCTCCTGAACAAGATCACCGACTACAACAACGCGCTCCAAGCCCTGAACGCGACCGTGAAGAAGCACTGCGCCAGCGGTGGCGCGATGCAGGACACGGACAAGCAGCAGGGTGGCCGGTTCCTGGCGCTCGAGATCTAGGCATTGCCTCTCGACGATCAGGTGGTCGACGATCCCGTCGCGGTCGAAATCAACGTCGATGCCGCCCTGCTGTTGAAAACACTGGTCGGCATCGACTCGTATCCGCCGGTGCTGGCACTGCTGCCGAACATCTACCGCATCGAGGACCGGGATCGGGTCCACGAGGTGGTGGCCGCTCAACTCGCCGACGCGGGTGTACTCCTCGACGACGGACGAGTACATCCCGTGGTCGAGCGGTGGCTGCGATGCCTGTACCGGCCGGATGTGGAGCTGGCCGCTCGCATCGTGGATACGGGGCTGGACGGGGAACCACGCGGCATGCTGCGGATGTCGCTGGTTCGTTCGGGCCCCGATCACGTGCTGGCGGTGCGTAACGACGACCATGTCGTTCTCCAGTCGGTGTTCCAGCAGGACGAGGATCTGGACATCCTTGCCGGGGCGATCGTCTCGGCACTGGGGTCGGCACTCGCGGCCTCGTTCGAACCATGGCAGGTGTCGTCCGCACAGGTCTCCGCCGTCGCAACCGAATTCGGCGAATCGGCCGAGCCGGCCGAATTGCGGCGCGCCTTCGCGGAACTCGGCGCCCCGCCGCGGACCGCGGCGGTACTCGAGCGAGCGCTGAACGAGGTGTTTCGGCGGGCGGAGGTGCTCGTGCTGGAGCACCACGACGGGGAATACCCGCGACCGGAGGTGTGTCTTTCCGTGCTGGACACCGTTTCCGGACGGCTCGTCGTGAGTCCGAGCGTGGCAATGGACGGTGAACTCCGGTCGACCTATCAACCGGGCGACGACGCGGCGATCCGGTCGGGGATCACCGCGCTGATCAACCTGTTACCCAGCCGGAGTTGGTTCGAAACCAGCCGAATCAGCTGAATTCGCAGCGGGTTTCGAGAAGGATGAGGATATGAACCGAGCACCGGATACGAACGGGCATACGGCCGAGTCCGTGCGGGCTCGGGGTGGTTACGACGCCTATTTCACGCCGATCCCCGAATCGGCGGAGCGGGCCGGAGCCGCCGGAATGACGAACGACGATATGCCGCGGTCGGCCTCGAGGCCGGATGCGGCGCCCACCTCCGCCGGATCGGCGGCGGCCGCCGCGCAACCGAATCCACCGGCGGCCGGCGGACCCCAGCCGGCTACCGGGCCGACGGGCACGCCCGCGCCCGGCGGCGTGGCGGTACCGCCCGCGGGAGCCGCGTTCGCGCGGGAGAGCTACGGCGGTTTCGGCGATCTGCGTGCGAGTGGTGAGCGGAATCCGGCGCCCGGCGGATCGAGCGATATCGGCGCGCCCAGGCCCGACAGCGGCACGACGAACACGACGGTGGGACAACAGAACACAACGTCCGGACCCGTCGCGAACCCGGCGCAGGCCGGGGCGGCCCAGGCGACGACCGCCGCGCCGCAGGGATCGACCACCGCCCCGCGCACGCCCACCGCCGCATCGCAGACTGCCGCCGCGCCGCAGACTGCCGCGCCGCAGACTGCTGCGGTGTCGCAGACAGGCGCACCGGCGACATCCACATCCGCGCCGTCACCGGCGTCCGCGTCCACCACCGGTGCCACGAACGCCGGCACCCCCGCGACTTACGCGGCGGTGCAGCCGGATTCACCGTCCGCCACCGGACAGGGCGCTACGACGGCATGGACCGCGAGCGCCGAGCAAACATCGTGGACGCCGCAGCCGGCAACCTCCGAGAGTCGTCCCGCGGCCTGGCAGCAACCGCAAGCGAGTGGATCCCAGCTTCCGGACCGGCTGAGCCAGGCCGAGGCCGCCGCCCGGGTCGAGGTGCTGCCGGCGACCCTGACCTCGATGGATCTGCTGGCCGATATCACCGCTGCCCGCCGGGCGCAGCTCAAGTCCACCAGCGGCATGCGGGGTGCGCTGAACAAGGTCGGTTTCAATCTGGGACTGTCGCCGGCCGAACAGCGCACCGAGGAGCGGCGCGCCCGGATCCGCCGGCAGTTGAACGCGCCCTATCAGATCGCGGTGATCAGTGTGAAGGGCGGCGTCGGCCGCACCACGATCGCGGCGACCCTCGGATCCACGTTCGCCGGGCTGCGGCCCGACCGCGTGGTCGCTGTGGATGCCAACCC
This sequence comes from Nocardia sp. BSTN01, assembly GCF_015354405.1. Classification (GTDB taxonomy): domain Bacteria; phylum Actinomycetota; class Actinomycetes; order Mycobacteriales; family Mycobacteriaceae; genus Nocardia. Next base: position 28,551 of record NZ_JADKYP010000047.1, read on the forward strand.
CGACTTCGGTGATCTGCCCTCGCGTACCGCGCCGCATCCCTACGGGCTGACCCTGCGTGATATGGCGCAGGCCGCCAATCTCGACGCGTTCTCGGCGGTGCATTCGTTCACGTCCATCAACAACGCCGATCTGGCGGTGCTGGCCTCGCCGTGGAGTACCGAGTCGATCGAGGCGCTGTCCGGCCGGGAATTCGCTGTCGCCGTGGAGACGCTGCGGCGGCACTACAACCTACTGGTCGTCGATTGCGGCACCGGCGTGCTCGATTCGATCACCCAGATGGTGCTGAAGACCAGTGATGCCATCGTGGTCGTCACACCCCCGACCGTCGGTGGCGTGAAGGGTGCCGTCGCGACCTTGAACTGGCTGAATTCCCATGGGCTGCAACATCTCATCGCCGGTTCGGTGGTGGCGATCGTGCATCAGCAACCGGTCAAGCCGACCGTCGAGGTCGAGCAGATCGAGAAGCTCTTCGCCACCGCGCAGCGCCCGACGCGGGTGGTGCCGTACGACGAGCATCTCGCCGAGGGCGGTGAGATCGATCTGCGCCTGATCGACAAGACCACCCTGCTGGCCTTCGAGGAACTCGCGGCCGGCCTCGGTGACGGATTCCCCGGCTATCCGGGAGCGACGACGAGCGGGGCCCGCCGATGAGCACGGCCGTCGCGGCGCCGGGCGCCGCCCCACGGGCGACGGCCCAACAGGCCGAGGTGGCGCGGGCACGGATCGCGGTCCTGGTCGCGACCTATCAGGTCGATGTGGTCGTTCCGACGAAGTTCGCCGTGGAGACCTTCATCGACGACCTGCTCGGGGTGCTCGACCGCGCGATCGACGACGAGACGGTGGATTTCACGCCACCGGCGGGTCAGTGGAGCCTGGCCCGGCCGGGTGAACAGCCGATTCCGCGGTGGCGCAGCCTGGCCGACCACGACGTGGTCGACGGCACGGTGCTGATGCTGTCCGTGGTGGAGTCGGCCGAGGTGTTCACCCCGGTCGTCGAGGACATCACCGACGCACTCGCGGCGATCAACGAGCGCGAATTCGCGGAGTTCGATTCCGAAACCGTTGCCACGGTCGGTTCCGCGGCGCTGGGTGTCGGCGCGGTGGTGGCGACGGTCCTGTTGTCCTGGTCGTGGACCCGCAGCGGGTCGTTGTGGTGGTGCGGTCTGCCCGCTCTGCTGCTGGGCGCCGCCTGCTGGGGTGCCGCCGTGGTCGCGGGACGAGGCAGGACGCCCGCACGCGTCGTCCTGGGATTGGAATTGTCCGCACTGCCATTGCTTTTCGCGGGCGGTGCGATGCTCGTGCCGCCGGCCTACGGACAGCCGGGTGGCTTCGCCGCAGCCAATATCGCAGCCGGCGCGGTGGTCGCCGCGGTCGCGGCGGTCACGATGTTGCGTGCGAGCGATTCCGGCACCTCGGCGCTGACCGCGGTCGCGACCCTCGGAGTGGTCCTGGCCTTCGCGGCACTGGTCCCGACCTACTTCGATGTCCCTCTCGAAAAGGTCGCGGGCGGAATCGTCTTCGCCGCTGTGGTGCTGCTGACCGCGGCACCGCGACTGGCGGTCGTCGCGGCGCGCATCCGGCCGCCGGATCTGCCGGACCCCGGCAACGAGGTGGCACCGGCCACGCTCACCGACATCTTCGACGCCGAAACCGTGCGTGACGATCAGCTCGATCAAAGCGTCGACCCGGAGCGGGACCTGCGGCCCGACATCAGGATCGAAACTCGCGCCCGGCTGGCCGTGACCAGCCTGCGCGGTCTCATCGCGGCGGTGTCTGCGCTGCTTGCGGGAGGTGTGGTGGTGGCCGCCGAGCAGGCACCCGGTGGCATCCGGGAGATCGTGCTGGGCGCCGCCGTGGCGGGCATTCTCGTCATGCGGGCGCGCTGGTATCCGGATCGGGTGCAGGCGGTTTCGCTGTGCGCGGCCTCGGCGGTGGCGACGGTGGGGGTCGCGGCGGTCACCGTCGGCGCGTACGGCACCGACTACGCGCGACTGGCTGTCGTCGGGGTGCTGGTCGTCGCCGCGGTGGCGGCCTGTGTCGCCGCCTTGCGGCTGCCCGGCCGGCGCCTGTCTCCGGTGACGCGACGAGTCATCGACCTGGTGGAGTACGCGCTCATCCTGCTGATTCCGGTGATCGCCTTCTGGATCATGGGCATATACACGGCGATGCGAGCGATCTGATGATCATGCGCAGACCGGTGAGCATGCTGCTCGCCGGATTGGTGGCGGCGCTGACGGTGGCGCCGGCGGCCGTCATCGCCCCGGCCGCGGCGGTGGATCCGCCCGAGGCGATCGTCGGGACCGCGCCGCCGGACGGGCCCCCGGGACCGGAACAACCGACCAAACAAGACAAGGGCTGCCTGGCCGCCGGCGTACTGCCGGGCAGTGACCTGGCCCAGGTCCCGCCGTCCGACCGTGCGCTGGATCTGCGGCGAGTTCGTCCGCTCAGTCGTGGCACCGGGGTCACCGTCGCGGTGATCGACACCGGTGTCGCTCCTAATCCCCGGCTGCCGAATCTGGTCGGTGGTGGCGACTATGTCGCCGCCGGGGGCGACGGGCTGTCGGATTGCGATGCGCACGGCACCCTCGTCGCCGGGATCATCGCCGCGGCTCCGGATCAGGCCGATGGATTCGCCGGGGTAGCGCCCGACGCCCACGTGATCTCCATTCGCTACCGGTCCGGTGCGTTCAGCCTGGAACGTCCGGACGCGGGCACTTCCGATGAGGAACCCGCCCGCCAGATCCGAACCCTGGCCCGGGCGATCACCCATGCCGCGAATCTGGGCGCCGGCGTGATCACCGTGGCGCTGCCGGTCTGCCTCGGTGCCAATGCGCGTATCGATCAATCGATGCTCGCGGCCGCTGTCGGCTATGCCGTGCATGTGCGCGGTGCGCTCATCGTCGCCGGGGCGGGCAACACCGGCGAGGCCGGTTGTCAGCAGAACCCCGATATCGACCCGAGCCGGCCGACCGATTCGCGCAATTGGAAAGGCGTTCAGACGATTTCGACGCCCGGATGGTATGCGCCCGATGTGCTGACGGTCGGCTTCACCACCGCCACCGGCGCGCCGATGCCCGAATCACTGTGGGGCCCTTGGGTTTCGGTGGCAGCCCCCGGAACCGGAATCGAATCGCTCGGTCCCGGCGGTGGTGGGCTCATCAATGCGGTCGGAGCCGGCGACAAGATGGTTCCGGTGGGCGGCGCGTCCTTCGCCGCGGCCTACGTCAGCGGGGTGGCGGCGCTGTTGCGCTCGCGGTTCCCGAACGAGACGCCCGGCCAGATCGCCGCGCGACTGCAGGCCGGCGCCCATGCGCCGGCCCGCGGGGTCGACAACGTCGTCGGTGCCGGGGTGATCGATCCGGCCGCGTCGCTCGGCTATTCCGAACCGCCGCAGGCGCCGGGCGGGTTGTTCCGTACCTCGGCGCTGATCGTGCCGCCGCCCGGGCGTCCGGCCGACCGGCGTCCCGGAATCACGGCACTGGTCGTCGTGGCGGTGGCGCTGTTGCTCGGGGTGGGGGCCGGTTATGCCAACTCCATCGTCCGGAGGCGTGGGTGAGTTTTCCCAGGATCGGAGCCGGCGCGCCCGAGCGCGGACCGCTGGCGGCGGTGGTGATCGTCGGAAGCGTCGCGGTGGCGGGCCTGTTGGGCCGGATGCCGTGGTGGGTCGCACCGGCGGCGGCGACGGTCGTGGCGATCACCCTCACGGTGCGTGTCGGCGAGCGAACCGCGGTGCGCTGGCTGCTCGACTGGTGTGACTATCGCTTCGGCCGGCAGGCCCGCCAGGAGCTGCTGCATCGGCGGGCACGATTACGCGACGTCGAGGTGGCTGCGGGCGTCTGCGGGGTCCGGGAGGACGGATCGTCGTATGTGGCGATGGTCCAGCTCGCGCCGAATCTGGATCTGCCGACCGTCATCGCCGAGCGGGAGCTCTATACCGAGGACACCGTCCCGGTGCAGGATCTGCTGCCGATGCTCGACCAGTTCGGGGTCCGGATCGAGATCGACATCGTCACGACCGGTCAGCGGGTGCGCCCGGCCGGCAGCTACAGCATGCTCTACGACCAGCTGATCGGCCCGCACCCGGTGGTCGGCGACCGCATGACCTGGCTGGTGCTGCGGTTGGATCCGGAGCACAACCTCGAGGCCCTCGTGCGGCGAGGGCCGGTGGCGGAGTCCGCTCCCCGGGCGCTGGCCTCGGCCGCCCATCGCATCGCCGGTCGCCTGCGGGAACGCGGGATGGCGGCGCACGCGCTGCCCGCCGAAGCGTTGGGTGATGCGATCCGCCTGCTACACGCCGGTGTGGAATTGACCGATCTGCGGGAGACGTGGCATCACCTCGAATCCTCGGTGCCGGGACGTAGTGTCACCAGTTACCTGATCGACTGGACCCGGCTCGGCGACGCAGGCCTGGACGACTGCTGGTCGTGGCACCGCGGGCGCACCACGGTGGTGGTCAGCCTGGCCGGTGGCGCGCTGGGCGCTCGCGGCCTGGTGCGTTACGTGGGCCCGGCATCCTCGGTCGCCCCGCCGGGATATCTGCGACCGCTGGGCGGGCGGCAGGCCGAGGCGTTGCGCGCGAGTCTGCCCACATCGACCTCGGTCCATCGCATTCCGCGCACCGAATCCGGAGGCGACTCGGCGACTCCCGAGCAACTGGACGCATTGACCATCGCGATCGGTCCGAGCGGTCAGATCCTCGGTTCGATCAGCGGCAGGCCCAAGCACACGCTGGCGTTGCCGCTGTTCGACCCGGTGCGATACAACCCGCGTCACCGCACGATCGATGTCTACGCCGATCTTCCGGTCGCCCAGCAGATCGTGCTGCGAGCGATGGTCGTCGGCGCGGATGTGGAAGTGCACTCGGCCCGGCCGCAGCGCTGGCAGCAACTCGTCACAGCGGTGGGCGATCCGGATTCGCTACGGCTGGCGCCCGACGCCTCCGACGCCGAGCAGGCCCCGGCGGCTGCCGCACAGGCGACCATCGCGGTCTTCGACCAGATACCTCCGCGCGCCTCGGCCGCGCATACGACGGTGACCATCAGCGAACCCGGCGCACCCCGTCGGCGGTCTGCCGATCTGGCGATCGACCAGGTCAGCGAGACCGCCATCGACGTCAGCATTCCGATGCGGACGGTGCGCGTGGATCTGATCGAGCCGCGAGGTGAAACCAGATATCTGGACTCCATGGGCAATCCACCGGCAGCCGGACCTCCGGCGATCACGGTGGCAGGTGGCGGATCGATGCCGCCGGCAGGTCCGGCTCATGTGGTCGACGCCGAATCGGACGAGGTGAGACGGTAGTGTTGATCAACGTGGTAGCGGACTCCGCAGCGGACGGCAGGCAATCTTCTGATCGAGACCCACAGAGCAGACACCAGAATGGAGGCGAGTTCGGGGTGCTCGATCCCGAGCGTCGTGAGTCCGGCGCCGATGAGCAACTGACACCGCGGCAAGCGGCGGCGGCGATCTTCTCGGCCAGATTGTCGGAGCTGATCGCCGAATCGGTGGTATCCACCGAGGACGGCTCGACCCGTTCGCTGACGTTGTATTCGCTGGCCCAGCATCTCGAGCTGGCCTATCCGGATGTTCCGGTGTCGCAGTCGGGTCTGTACCGGCTGGTGCACGGCGAAGCGATTCCCCGGCTCGATCTGATCATCGCCCTGGCCCGTGTCTTCGATGTGCCGCCGGAGTATTTCGTGGCGGCCGAATCCGGCCGCTGATTCCGCCGGACCGAACTTCTCTCCAGCGGGAATAGGCTTGGCGCGGACTGTATTCCGGTCCCGATACCATCGCACACATGTCCGACAAGGACCCCGCAGACGTCTTCGTGCGCCATCGTGGCGCGGTCCTGGACGCGTTGCTGTCGGAGCCGGGTTTGTCCACCGCCTCCGCAGCCGCCGACCGCCTCGGCGTCGCTGATCCGGTGTCGGTCGGAGTGTCCGTCCCGCCGGCGGAATCCGCCCCGGACCGATCGGACCGATCGTCTCGTCCTGCGGCCAACGGCGCCGCCCGGCCGCCGAGCGGACCCAAGGCCAGCGACCGGATCATGGCGCTGCTGAACGGCGAATCCCTGGACGGACCGTCGGGCCTGGAATTCACCTCCGATTTCGCCGATCGGGCCGGCGCCCGGCTCGATCGGACAGGCGCGGCCGAAGCGAAACCCGTTGCGGGCGAACCGGAGAAGCCGGCACAGCCGGAGAAGGCGGAGAAGGCGGCCCCGGCGGGCGCCGCCGCGCCGGCGCAGCAGCTGCTCGCTATGGTGCGCAAGCCGAAGGTGGCGATCGCGCTGGCCGGTGTGCTGGCGATCATCGTCGTGCTGGCGCTGGTCACCACCGGCGGTAAGAAGGACGGCGGAGACCAGGTCAAGGTCGTGACGGCGGCCGCGGCGGCACCGCCTAGCGCCGCACCCAAACCGTCCGAATCGCTGACCGCCGGCACGGCGATCCAGGTGAAGGCGGCCGAATCCCATTGTCCCACCGGCAGTACGCCCGGTATGGACGCTTTCTCGGGTCAGGCGGACAAGGCGTGGTCGTGTGTGCGCGCCTATCGGGTGGACGGTCAGGTACTGACCATCGATCTGGGCAAGACCTATCGGATCGACTCCATCGGTATCGTGCCCGGCTGGGACAGCATAGGCTCCGACGGCGCCGACCAGTGGGCCAAGTTCCGGACCGTGAGCCGCGTGTCCTATCGGTTCAACGATCCGGGCGTGACCACCTACACCCAGCAGACGATGGATCAGCGGAGCCTCGTGGTAACCACGATCAGTCCACCGGTCACCGCGTCGAAGATCACGCTGACGATCCTGGAATCGAAGGGTGACGCCTCGATCAACACCACCGCCATCTCCTCGATTGTCGTCACCGGCCAATGAATTCGACGCATCAGACCTGTGAGTACTGCTCGCATCGCAACAGTAGTGCGGACTCCCGCTGCGGACACTGCGGGGCGCCGCTGAAGGCGGTGGGCGATGTGCTGGGCGAACTGGGCCGGACCGCAGCGGGTATCGCACCGGTGATCATCGGTGCCGAGAAGCTCGCCAGTGGTTTGGAGAAGGCGGCGTCCGGCGGTGAACAAGCCGCCGCGGACGCGAAAAAGGAAGAAGCCAAGGTCTTTCCGGCCTGGCAGTGGAAGGCGGCGTTGGGTGGCGCGGTCGCCCTGGTGCTGCTGGCCGTACTGGTGCTGCGCTCCTGTTCGACGGTCGCGCCCGCCATCGGCGACCTGACACCGGTCGATACGCTGCCCGAACTGATGCGCGCGGTGTCGACCTGTCAGCCGGCGTCGGACGGACAGGGCGATTCCTGTGTCGTCTCCGCGGACGATCCGCTGTTGTCGGGCGGGATCACGGGTGGGCGAGCGCTGACCTTCACCGTGCGCACCGATCCACCGGATCGTATCGGTGACACGATCGGGCGCTGGCGCACCTCGGGTGCGGCGATCGTCTCCGACGGTACGGCCTTCGTGGCGATCGGCCCCGCGGTTACCGTCTGGTATGCCGACAGGCATTCGGGCCTGCATCTCGAGACGGGTAGTTTCGCGAATCGTGCAGGCGCGCAGACATTTCTGTTCCGATCCGGTTTGGTTCGCTGAGAAACCGGGTACCGGCGCGCAATCCTTGTTACACTGAATAACGTGCCGTTATTTAACGGCACGTTACAGACAGTCCGCAATACTGCGGTACCGATTCCGATCGCGGGAAGGCACGGGTCGATGGTGGCAACTACCCAGCAGACGATTTCATGGAAGCGATTCCGTGATGATCCGACCGATCTGGAGGCGGTGTACTTCCGCTGGATTCAGCCGGGAGCCGCGGCCCCGACGATCACCGACCGCGCCGAGCAGATCTTCCGGCATCATCTGGAGCTGGCCGCGGGGCGGCGCCCGGGAACCGCGGTGACCAGGCTCTATCGCGCCGGAGACGGCAGCGGTCTGGGACCGGCGCTGCAGATCGTCAACGACGACATGCCGCTGCTGGTGGATTCGCTCACCGCGGCGCTGCAGCGCCTGGGCGCCACCGTGACCGAGGTGGTGCATCCGGTCTTCGACGTCCTGCGGGATCGGCGCGGCCGGTTGCGGGCGATCGCGCCCAGCGAGGGATTCGATGTGGCGCAGGCGAATTCGGCGAGCCGATCGGAGGGCAGCGGCAACGTCGTCACCGAGTCGTGGATCCATGTGCAGCTGGGTGCCGGGGATTCCGACGCGGTGCTGGACCGGATCGAGCGGGCGCTGCCACCCCTGCTCGGCGAGATCCGCCAGGTCGCCCATGACACCGAGGCGATGACCCGCACGATGGGAACGCTGGCCGCGCGGCTGGATTCCGTACCGCAACCGCCCGCGACCGAGGCGGCCGAATGCGCGCAGTTGCTGCGCTGGCTGACCTCCGGGCACTTCACCCTGCTGGGATACGGCTACTACCGGGTTCATCCCGGCGCCGACGGCCCGGAGCCGCAACAGGTTTCGGGCACCGGACTCGGCGTCTTGCGCAGCGGTTCGGGTGTGGACGTGGGCGCTCCCGCACCCGGTTCGGAGCAGATCCTGCGGCTGTCCAACGGATCTCTGGACTCGCTGCTGCCGGGCTCGCCGGATGTGTACGTGGTCAGCGTCGCCGACTACGCTGCCGAGACCACGCCCTCGGTCGCCGGTCAGGTGGTGGGCGAACACGTTTTCGTGGGCACCTTCACCGTCAGCGGCTTCCACGAGAACATCCTCGACATTCCGGTGATCTCCCGCCGCGTCCACCAGGTCATCGAATGGGCGGGCCTGGCGCTGAATTCGTTCTCCGGCCAGGCGCTGCTGGAGATGTTGCAGACCTTCCCGCGCGTCGAACTGTTCTCCACCGATGCGCGCCGCCTCTTCGAAACCGTTTCGGCCGTCATGAATCTCGGGCTGCGGCGCCAGATCCGGCTGTTCCTGCGCCGCGATCTGGGCAGCAACGCCGTGTACTGCCTGGTGTACCTGCCGCGCGACCGCTACTCGACCGAGGTGCGGTTGCGGATGCACGAGATCCTGCGCCGCGAATTCGACGCCGAGCAGATCGCCTACTCGGCGCGTGTCACCGAATCCGAGCTCGCCGTGGTCTATTTCACGGTGCATCGCGGCGCCGACGCGGAACCGGCGGATATCACCGAATCCAACCGCGAACGCATTCAGGACCTGCTGTTCGCGACCACCCGGAGCTGGAGCGACCGGCTGGTCAGCGAGGCCGCGAGTCTCGCCGAGATCGCCGCGCCGGTCGTCCAGGACTACGCGACCGCGTTTCCGGCGACCTATCAGCAGGAATACGAGCCCGCGCGGGCGCTCGACGACCTCTGCCGGCTGCAGCGCCTGGCCGATGGGCAGATCGATACCGATCTCTACCGCACCGCCGGCGCCCCCTCGGGGGAGTGGCGCTTCACGCTGTACGTCGCCGGAACCGAGGTGTCGCTGAGCCGGGTGCTGCCACTGCTGCACAGCCTCGGCATCGAGGTCGTGGAGGAAAAGCCCTACCGGCTCGAACTGCCCGGCGACAGCACCCGATGGATCTACGACTTCGGCCTGCGGGTCGCGCCGAACACGCTGCGCGGCACCGGCGAGGGCGATCCGGAGGCCGATCTGGACCGCGCCGTGGCGCTGGAAACCCTGCCGGACACCAGTATTCGCAAACGCCTGCCGGAGGCCGTGTCGGCGATGTGGTTCGGCGACGGTGAGGTCGACGGACTCAACGAACTCGTCCTGCGCGCCGGATTGCACTGGCGTCAGATCGCGATGCTGCGGGCCTACGCGAAATATCTGCAGCAGGCGGGATTCGCCTACACCTTCGCCAATATCACCCGCGTGCTGCTGGCGCAGCCGAGCACCGCGCGCGCGTTCACCGAATTGTTCGACGCCTATTTCGATCCCGAACACCTCGGGCCGGTCGCGACCGCGCGGGCCGCGGCCATCTCGTCGCGGCTGCAGGACGAAATCGATGCCGTGGTGAGCCTCGACACCGACCGGATTCTGCGGGCGATTCTCGGGCTGATCACGGCGACCCTGCGCACCAACTACTTCCGCCGCGACGAGGACGGAAATCCGCCCGGACATCTGTCGTTCAAATTCGACCCGCACGCCATCGCCGAATTGCCCCGTCCGCGGCCGAAATTCGAGATCTTCGTGTATTCGCCGCGGGTCGAGGGTGTGCACCTGCGTTTCGGTGCGGTCGCGCGCGGTGGTCTGCGGTGGTCGGATCGCCTGGAGGATTTCCGGACCGAGATTCTGGGTCTGGTGAAGGCGCAGGCGGTGAAGAATGCGGTGATCGTGCCCGTGGGCGCCAAGGGCGGATTCGTGGTGAAACGCCCGCCGGCCGCGACCGGTGATGCGGCGGCCGACCGCCAGGCCATGCAGGCCGAGGGCATCGCCTGCTACCGCACCTTCATCTCGGGACTACTCGACCTGACCGACAATGTCGACCACGCCGGTGGTGAGGTGATCCCGCCGCAGCGGGTGGTGCGCCGCGACGGCGACGACACCTATCTGGTGGTGGCCGCCGACAAGGGCACCGCCACGTTCTCCGACATCGCGAACGAAGTCGCGCAGCAGTACGACTTCTGGTTGGGTGATGCGTTCGCGTCGGGTGGTTCGGCGGGGTATGACCACAAGGCGATGGGGATTACGGCGAAGGGTGCGTGGGAGAGTGTCAAGCGGCATTTCGCGGAGATGAATGTCGATATCCAGCGTGAGGAGTTCACGGTGGTGGGTGTCGGGGATATGTCGGGGGATGTGTTCGGTAACGGGATGTTGTTGTCGGAGCATATTCGGTTGGTGGCGGCGTTCGATCATCGGCATATTTTCATCGATCCGGATCCGGTGGCGGGGTCGTCGTTCGCGGAGCGGAAGCGGTTGTTCGGGTTGGCGCGGTCGTCGTGGGCGGATTACGACACCTCGTTGATCAGCGAGGGCGGCGGTGTGTTCGATCGCTCCGCCAAGGCCATCGCGATCACGCCGCAGATTCGCGCCGCACTCGATCTGGATCCGGGCGTGAGCACGCTCTCGCCGCCGGAAATGATCCGGGCGATCCTGCTGGCGCCGGTCGATCTGCTGTGGAACGGTGGTATCGGCACCTACATCAAGGCCAGCACCGAATCGCACGCCGACGTGGGTGACAAATCCAACGATGCCGTGCGGGTCGACGCGGATCTGTTGCGGGTCAAGGTGATCGGTGAAGGCGGCAATCTGGGCGCCACCGCGCTCGGGCGGATCGAGTTCTGCAAACACGGCGGCCGGATGAATACCGACGCCCTCGACAACTCCGCCGGCGTGGACTGCTCCGACCACGAGGTGAACATCAAAGTCCTGCTGGGAGCGGCGATTTCCGCCGGTGAGCTGGCCGAGTCGGACCGTAACGCCCTGCTTGCCGTGATGACCGACGAGGTCTCGGCACTGGTGTTGCGCGACAACATCTCCCAGAACTTCCGGATGGGCCTGTCGCGGTCGAACGCGGCCGCCATGGTAGGGGTGCACCGGCGGCTGATCGCGGAACTGGAGACCCGGCGCGGCGTGGATCGCCAGCTCGAGGCATTGCCCTCGGATGCCGAACTGGACCGGCGTGCCGCCGCCGGTGCCGGACTGACCTCACCGGAGCTCGCCAATCTGCTGGCGCACGTGAAGCTTTCGCTCAAGTCGGATCTGCTCAGCGGTGATCTGCTGGACAGCAGCGCGTTCGAGGCGCTGCTGCCCGGTTACTTCCCGACACCGCTGCGGGAACGCTTCGGCGCCGCGATCGGCCGTCACCCGCTGCGCCGGGAGATCCTGGCCACCATGGTGGTCAACGATATGGTCGACTACGGCGGCATAACCTACGCCTTCCGGCTCGCCGAGGAGGCCGGGGCCACCACCGACGACGCGGTGCGCGCCTTCACCGCGGCCGTGGAGATCTTCGATCTGCGGGCACTGTGGGAGCGCATCCGCACCACGCCGATGCCGGCGGCGGCCCGCAACGAGCTGGAGATGGAAACCAAGCGCACCCTGGATCGGGCGGCGCGCTGGCTGCTGACCAACCGGCCGCAGCCGATCGCGGTCGGCGCCGGTATCGCGCGCTACCGCGACGGAGTGCGCGCGCTGTCGGCGCGGGTGCCGGCCTGGCGGCCCGGTGCGCTCGCCGACGATCTGATGTCGCGCTCCGGCGGACCGATCGGTCACGGCGCCCCGCGGGAGTTGGCGGAGGAGGTGTTCCTGCTGATCCACCGGTTCCCGCTGCTGGACGTGCTCGATATCGCCGACATCTGCGAACGCGATGCCGACGAGGTGGCCGCGCTCTACTACGCACTGGACGCCCACTTCGACATCCAGCGGCTGCTGTCCGCGGTGGCCGGACTGGACCGTGGCGATCGCTGGCAGACGTTGGCGCGCTTGGCCGTTCGCGAGGATCTCTACGATTCGCTGCGCTCGCTGACCGCCGACGTGCTGACCACCACCGAACCGGTCGACACCCCCGAGGAGAAGATCGCCTACTGGGAATCGACCAACCGTTCTCGCCTCAGCCGTGCCCGCGCGGCACTCGGGGAGATCTTCACCTCCGAAGCCCACGACTTGGCGACCCTGTCGGTGGCCGCACGCCAGGTCCGCAGCATGGTCGGCAGCGCCGAAACGACGGCGACGGTGCCCAGCTGACCTGCCGGTGGGTTCGGGTGCGCCGCCTGGGACCGGCACACCCGAACCCACTCCGGAAACCCGCCGACGCCGCCCACTCGAAACGGTGTGGGCGGCGTCGGCATAAGCGAAACCCTTTGAGCACGGCGCCGTCGAGACCTCAGCCGGGTGGCGGATGGGCCGACGGGTCGAGCCGCTCACCGGCCACAGCAGGCATGGCGTCGAACGACGCCCGAAGGTTCGGCAACGGAATCACTCGCGACTTGCCCGGTGCCGGGTATGAGCGACTCGGCGGCTCACGCCCCGGCGGGAGTTCCGCAGGCGCCGCAGAACCGCGCTGCCGCAGGGAGATCCGCACCGCATTCGGTGCAGTGGCGCGGGGCAGCGGGCAATCGGGTTCCGCAGTGCATGCAGAATCGCGCGGTGCGGGGATTACCGGTAGCGCAGGATGCGCAGATCACCTGCTCCGAGGCGGCGGATTCGTCACCCTGTGGCGCCGCGGACGGAGGCGGCGATTCGACACTCGCGGAGGCGGCGGGGGAGCCGGGCGTCGCGGATGCGCCGGCCGCGGGGGGAGTCGTCGTCGGCAGCGGATCCGAGGTCTGCGGCTCGGGAGCGGGTGCGGGCTGCAGGACCGGTGGGCCCGAGGGCTGGGGGAACGGTTGCGCGGGCGGCGGTGTGGATTGCTGCGTGGCCCAGGGCACTGTCGACTGCTGCTGCCCCATACCGGCTATCGCGTTGAGGCCCAACGCGGCGCCGAGGAATCCACCTTCGCCCCCGCCGCCGTGCGAATGCGCCATGCCCTGTCCCGCGCCCAATGCCATCTCCCCGGCGGCGTAACGCTGGAAATCTCCGGCGAGCCGGATGTAGGTGACGTCCTTGGCGAGTCGTTTGAGCCGCTCGGCGTCCTCGGGTGCCAGGGTGATGTCGAAATTCCCCATGCGGGAGATCCGCATCCCGTACTCGTACAGCGTGAGATTGGTCTGACGCACCACCGCCGACTCGATCGACTGCAGTTGCGCCGAGAGGCCGAGCACCTGCCAGTCGCCCTGCGAGATGCCGTGCGACACGGTCATCTTCATCGACTTGAGCAGCAAATCCGCGCACCAGGCCTGAATTCCGGCAGGATCGGTGAGATCGGTGGTGCCGACGAGGGAGGTGATCAGTTGCGCGGGATCGCGCACAGCCAGAGCGAATTCGCCGAAGACCCGCAGCGTCACGATCTGCTCGCTGGCCGGGTCGACGATGTCGTCGAGCCGGCCGCCGAATCTGACGCCCGCGAATTCGCGCGTGGAAACGAAATACAGCTCCGCGCGGTAGAAGTTGTTGCCGGTGACGGAGTCCACCAGTGCGCCCAGCACCGGCAGTTCATCCGCGTCGACGCGATGGCGGCCCGGTCCCATCGTCGCGACGACCCGGCCGGACTTGACGAACAGCGCGATCTGATCGGCGTTGACGATCGTCCGGCTGTAGCGCCGGATGTTCAGATCGGGCCACTTGTAGACCAGCTGATCCTTGCGGCCGTCCGGGACGGCGATGAATTCCCGCTCGAACCAGGCCATATCCTCGCCCTTCCTCGGCCGTTGTCGTTATCCAGCGTACCGATACCTATCGGTATGGTCTACCGCCGACCTCGGCGGAGGGATTTCCGTTGTGTTACAACCTATCCCACGTATTGAACGTGCCGTTGAATGACGGTACATTGCCCATAGATATGATCGCCGTCACGTGAAAGGTCCTCCCCATGACAACTGTTCGACCTCCCTCGGAGGCGACGGCGCCCGCGGACGCGCTGCATGCCGAGGACGCGGGCTATCACAAATCGCTGCGCCCCCGCCAGCTGCAGATGATCGCCATCGGCGGTGCCATCGGCACCGGCCTGTTCCTCGGCGCGGCCGGCCGCCTGCACGACGCGGGCCCGGGCTTGTTCCTCGTCTACGCCGTCTGCGGAATCTTCGTCTTCTTCATCCTGCGAGCGCTCGGCGAGCTGGTGCTGCATCGCCCCTCCTCGGGCTCGTTCGTCTCCTACGCGCGCGAGTTCTACGGCGAGAAACTGGCTTTCGGCGTCGGCTGGATGTACTTCTTCCACTGGTGTATGACCGGGATCGTAGACATCACCGCGATCGCGACATATGTCCACTACTGGGGAGGCACCCGCAGCATTCCGCAGTGGCTCATCGCATTGGTCGCGCTGGCGATCGTGGTGAGTATCAACCTGATCTCGGTGCGCTGGTTCGGTGAGCTCGAGTTCTGGGCGGCGTTGATCAAGGTGATCGCGCTGGTCGCCTTCCTGATCGTGGGTGTGGTCATCCTCGGCGGCCGCTTCGAGCTGGACGGCCAGACCACCGGTCCGAGTCTGCTCTCCGCGCACGGCGGTCTGTTCCCGACCGGATTCCTGCCCCTGGTCACCGTGACCACCGGCGTCGTCTTCGCCTACGCGGCAGTCGAATTGATCGGCACCGCGGCGGGTGAGGCCGAGAATCCGGAGAAGATCATGCCGCGCGCGATCAATTCGGTGATCGCCCGGATCGCGCTGTTCTACGTCGGTTCGCTCGTCCTGCTCGGACTGCTGTTGCCCTACACCGACTTCCACGCCGGTGAGAGCCCGTTCGTCACCTTCTTCTCCAAACTCGGGGTGAACGGCGCCGGGTCCATCATGAACCTCGTCGTGCTGACCGCCGCGTTCTCCAGCCTGAACGCCGGGCTGTACTCCACGGGCCGGATCCTGCGCTCGATGGCGATGAACGGCAGCGCGCCCAAGCTGGCCTCGCGCATGTCCAGTTCCGGTGTGCCGTACGTCGGAATCCTCGCCACCGGCTGCATCGCGCTGATCGGTGTGGGACTCAACGCGATGGTGCCGGACAAGGCATTCGAAATCGTGTTGAACATGTCGGCGCTGGGCACGATCTTCGCGTGGACGGCGATCATCCTGTGCCAGTTGCAGTTGTGGCGCTGGTCGCGCATCGGCAAGGCGGAGCGTCCGTCGTTCCGGCTGATCGGCGCCCCGTACACCAGCATCGCGACGCTGGTGTTCCTGGCGGCGGTGGTGGTCCTGATGGCCGCCAGTGACGACGACGTGCAGCGCTTCGCCGTCCTGGCCATGGTGTGCGTCATGCTGCCGGCGCTGGTCGCGGGCTGGTTCCTGGCCCGCCGCAAGGTGCTGGCGATGGCCACCGAACGCCTCGGCTACACCGGTCAGTTCCCGGTGCTGGCGGAACGCCCGCTACAGAACGAGGCGGCCGAGTCGGCAGCCGAATCCGGGGAGCCGGGATCAGCGCCCGACGCCGAGAAGTAGTCGCACCCTCCGCCCCGGTACCACCGGGGCGGAGCTGTTCCCGGCGTTGGGAAGCTCGGGAACGCGGGGCCGTGGCCGGGGAACGAGAATGAGGCCCCGGTTCATCAGCGGCCTCGGGAGGTTTCTCATGCCGGAGCGACCCGATACGCCCCTTCCGCATCCGTGGGCGAATCGCCGCATCCGTCGCAGTGAGGTGCGCGGGCCGGATGCGCATCCGTGGGCGACGCGGCGCAACGGTGGGGGAGAACCCTCGCAACGGCTACGCCTCGCGGTGGAATCTCCGGGCGAACCGTCCGCGCGGCACCACGTCGGTGGGACTGTCGGAAACGGCGGTGTGGCAACGAGTTTCGCACCGGAGCCGACTTCCGGACCGGTGACCGCTGATATCGAGGTCGATACGCTCGGCTCCGAAGCCGGCTCCGGCCGCAGTGCGCGCTCGCGGCCGAGTCCGCGCCGGTTGGGCGCCGGTCTGGTGGAGATGCCGCGGGTGGTCTCGGTGGATCCGCGCGCCGCCGTACTGGACGACCCGGAAGTGCCCGAGGAGAAGCGATTCTGCTGGAAATGCAACTCCCCGGTCGGGCGCGCGGGCGACGCGGACGCCGGGCAGGTGGCGGGAGACTGCGGAAAATGCGGTTCGCCCTACAGCTTCCGGCCGATTCTGCAACCGGGTGAGGTCGTCGCCGGACAGTACGAGGTGCAGGGCTGTCTGGCGCACGGCGGTCTGGGCTGGATCTACCTGGCCGTCGATCGCAATGTCAGCGATCGCTGGGTGGTCCTGAAGGGCCTGCAGAATCCGCAGGATTTCGAGGCGCACGTGGTCGCGCTGGCGGAGCGGCAGTTCCTGTCGGAGGTCGCCTATCCCGGCATCGTGAAGATCTACAACTTCGTCAAGCATCGCGGCCCGGGCCGCGACGTCGCCGACGGCTACATCGTGATGGAGTACGTCGGCGGGCAGTCGCTCAAGCGCGTGCTCGATCAGCGTGCGCCGCAGCGCATTCCGGTGGCCGAGGCGATCGCGTACGTGATGGAGGTGCTGCCGGCACTGGACTACCTGCATTCGTTCGGATTGTCCTACAACGATCTCAAACCCGACAACATCATGGTCAGCGAGGACGAGGTCAAACTGATCGATCTCGGCGCGGTGGCGGCCATGGAGTCGTTCGGAAGTATCTACGGCACACCGGGATTCCAGGCGCCCGAGATCACCGAGACCGGGCCCACCGTCGCCTCCGACATCTACACCGTCGGCCGGACCCTGGCGGCTCTGGTGATGCAGTTGCCCCGCGACGAGCGCGGCCATCAGCTACCGGAAATGCCGGAGCCGCAGGCGCATCCGCTCCTGGTCCGTTATCCGTCGCTGTATCGGCTGCTGTGCCGCGCCACCGATCCCGACCCGGCCCGCCGGTTCCCCTCCACCTATTCGATGTACTGCCAGCTCACCGGCGTGCTCCGGATGGTGCTGGCCACCGACACCGACCGGGAACATCCGCAGGCGTCGGTCGAATTCGGCTCCATGCGTGGCGATTTCGGCATCGAGACGCTGATCGGTCAGACCGACGGCATCGTCGACGGCCGCCACCGGATGCCGACCCTCGACGCGGGCGCGGTGGTGGCCGCCCTGCCGGTTCCCCTGATGGACAGCACCGATCCCAGTGCCGAACTGATGTCCACGCTGCTGCACGGAGATCCGCGGCACGCCCTGGATACGTTGCGGCGCATCCGCGATCGGATCGCCTCCGGCGTCCTCGCCGACACCGGCTCCTTCGAACTCGAGGGCGCCCTCACCGCGGTGCGCGCCCATCTGGATCTGGGCGAGGTGGAGCCGGCACGGGCCCTGTTGCGGGAGTTGATGATCGACTACGACGCCGACTGGCGGCTGACCTGGTACGGCGGTATCGCCGATCTGCTCGACGGCGCCTTCGAGCACGCCTACACCCGGTTCGACACCGTGCACGCCATGCTGCCCGGGGAGATCGCCCCGGCTCTCGCGCTGGCGGCCACCGCCGAACTGGTCCTGCAGCACCTCGAATTACCGGCCGATCCGGATCGCTGGCACCGGGCCGCGGTCGACTTCTACCGCACCGTGTGGCGCACCAACCACGGTGTGGTCAGCGCCGCGTTCGGGCTGGCGCGGCGACTGGCCGCCGACGGCGAACTGCTCGACGCCGTCGCGGTACTCGACCGGGTGCCGGTGACCTCCCGGCACTACGCGCTCGCGCACATGACCGGTGGACTGCTGCTCGTCTCCCGGCCGGTGGCGGAGGTGACCGAGGAGGATCTCGCCGCGGCCGCGCTGCGCCTGGAAGCCCTGCCGGAGGAGCCGCGGGCACTGCAGTTGCAGGTCGTCGTGGTGGGTGCGGCACTGGAATGGCTGCGCGCGGGCGGGCAGCCGCGCCGGTCCGACGCGACCCTGCTGGGTTTCGCGCTCACCGAATCCGGTTTGCAACTGGGCCTCGAGACCTCGCTGCGCGCGCTCGCCCGCACAGCACCGGGCCGGCTGCATCGCTACCGGCTCGTCGATCTGGCCAATCAGGTGCGTCCGCGCACCCGGTGGTGAACCGGCTCAGGCGACTCCGCGCACACGCCAGAGCACGACGGCCACCGGCGCCGCGGCGATCAGCAACAGCCACAGCCAGTTTCCGGCCGCCCACGCCGACACCACCGCGAAGACCGTGATGGCACCGGCCAGAACGGCCAGGGAGGGGAGCGGATTGGCGGCTGCGGGCGCGGCGGGCGGATCGGGGGTGACGACGGGCAGATCGGTGAACAGCGCCGCCAGCTCGACGCGGGTATCGGCCCGGGTGGCCAGTGCGGTGCGCTCGTCGAATTCGGGCAGGGTCAATCTGCCGGCGCCCAGTTGCTGTGACAATTCCTGCAGTGCGCGCTCTCGCTCGGCGGCGCTGGGGCGCGCGTCCGCCATATCGTCCATGCACAGCAGAATAGGTCCGCTACCCCCGCGGATCGCAATCGAACCGCCAAAGATGGGAACCGGCATGCCGCCGCACGCTTTCGATCCGCGCATGTTTCGGTGTGGTTTCCTTGATGTATGACGACCCGGACCGAGTACACCATCGACGAGCTCGCGCGTGAGGCGGGGACCACCGTGCGCAGCCTGCGGGTGTACCACGAGCGCGGTGTGCTGCCGCCGCCGCAGGTCAAGGGCCGTACCGGCTTCTACAGCGCCGAACACCTCAACCGGGTGCGGACGATCAGCCGGTTGCTCGACCGTGGCATCAAGCTCAACGGCATCAAGGAACTGCTCAACGCCTGGGATCGTGGTGACGATCTCGGCGACATCCTCGGCGTCGCGGAGCCCGATGTGTCGTCGGGCGCCGAATCGCCGGCCGGTGCGACGATCGCCGCGACCGATCTGGCGCAGCGGCTGCACGAGGTGCCCAATGGGCTGGCCCGGGTAGTCGCGCTCGGCCTCTACGAACCGGTCGACGCCAGCACTTACCGCGCCGCCGATCCGATGCTGCTGCAGGCCGCCGACCGGCTGGCCGCCGCGGGCGTGCCGGAGCCGGAGATCATCGCCGAATTGGAGCGGCTCGCGACCGAATGCGACCGGATCGCGCGTCGCTTCGCGGACCTGTTCCAGCGCACGGTGTGGACCGGCTTCCAGGATTCCGCGGGCACACCCGCGGACGTGGCCGGGCTGGCCGCGGGTTCGGAGGTGATCCGGACCGTCCCGGCGCAGGCGGGCGCCGAACTGATCGGCCGTTTCGTGGCCCGATATCTCGATCAGGACAGCGCGCTGAACGAAGCGCTCGCCGACTCCTGAGCGTTCTTCGCGACAATCTCTTCCCCCCAACACTGGGAAGATTTCGCGGTATAACGTGCCGTTGTCTAACGGTACATTATCGGTGTGGCCGATACTTCTGACCGTCAGCGTCGGGAGTGCATGATTGAACGGAGACACACCGATGACCGCAGCCACCTTTGCCCGCACCACCCGAGCCCTGCTGCTGGCCGCGACCGTCGCCGGTGCCGCGGTCGTGGGCCTGTCCGCCGGTCCGGCCGCGGCGCAGGCGCCCGGACCGTACTGTCTGTGGGCCGGCGCCGCCTTCGCCCCCGGGGCCCAGGTGCATGCCGGCGGCTGGGCATTCAGTTGCCGCAGCGACCTTTTCGGCGCCGCCCGGTGGAACGCGGACGGTCAGTCCCGTCGCGCCGACACCGTGGCCAATCCGGGCGCGCTCGGTAACCCGGCCGGTCGCTTCAGTCCCGGCGCGCGTCAGCCGGGCACCTCCTACAACGACTACTGCGTGGGCAACCAGCTGATCGAGGGAACCGAGGATGTCTACGAGGCGGTTCCGGCCTCGGGCGGTCTCTACTGGCGCGCGGCCGGGCCGATCTCCCAGTGGCGTTTCGAGGACGAAGGCCCGGCGCCGACCTGGCGCTCGTCGAGCCTGTGCCGCGACGGCGAACTGCTCTGATCCGCACCTCGAGGTATCGGGCGTGACCTACTTAAGTAGGTGCGCCCGAACATTACCGATGCGCGCCGCCCCCACCCGGGGGAACAATCACACGTCGGCAGGTAACGGCAGATGGGTGAGCGATGGCAGGCGTGACACTGTGGATGCAGATGTCGCTCGACGGATACGCGGAGGGGCCCGACCAGGAAATTCACTGGCCGGTGGTGGACGAAGAGCTGTGTGAGTCCTTCCTGGACGAACTACGGGCGGCCGAGGTTTTCGTGTACGGCCGCAAGACATTCGAGATCATGGCCGCGTTCTGGCCCTATGCCGATGCCGACCCGGCCATCTCGCCGTTCTACGTCGAATTCGCGCGCTGCTGGAAACGCACCCCGAAACTGGTGTTCTCCCACACACTGCGCGATCCGGGCTGGAACACCCGGGTGATCGGCGCCGATCCGATCGCCGAGATCGGCGCGCTGCGCGCGGCTTCCACCGGGCCCGTCGTGGTCTTCGGCGGCGCCCAGACCGCCTCGTACTTTCTGGAACACGATCTCGTCGACGAATACCGGCTGTTCGTACATCCGCTGCTGCTCGGCGGGGGCGTGCCGCTGTTCCCGAAACCGCTGGACACGGCGGGGTTGCAGCTGGTGGACATCATGACCTTCGACAGTGCGGTCGTGCAGATGCATTATCAGCAGGCCACGCCGGTCGCGCGAATGGGGTAGTCGCAGATCGCGGTATCGAATCCGGACACGCGACGGGGGCATCGTGGGCTAACTTGTTCCTACTATGTCCCAGCGTTCGCGTATCGGTGTACTGCCCGCCACCAGCAGTGAGTTCGTGGGCAGGTCCGCGCAGCGGGAGCGGATAACGGCGCTGATCGCCCGTGGCGCGCGGCTGATCACCCTGACCGGTCCCGGCGGCATCGGCAAGACCAGGCTGGCCATCGAAACGCTGCGCCGCGATGTCGAACTACCCACGCGCTGGCTGGCGCTGGCGGAACTGGATGCCGAGACGGCGATCGCCGAACTCCGCGCTCTCGCGCCCCGGCCGGACGGCGCCCCGCACATCCTGGTCCTCGACAGCTGCGATCGCCTCGTGACCGCCCTCGCGACCGAGCTCGCGGACCTGCTCGAGGCCGACCCGGCACTGACCGTCGTGGCCACCAGTCGCGAGCCGATCGGCTGGATCGACGAACAACTCGTTCCGGTGCCGTCGCTGGATCCCGCACAGGCATTGCGGCTGTTGCACATTCGCATGGAGCTCACCGGCCGCACCGCCGACGGCGACGACGACGATATTCTCCGCCGGATCTGTGCCCATATGAGCCACAATCCGTTCGGTCTGCGGCTCGCCGCGATCAGATTGCGGCACAATCCACCCACCATCGTCTTGCACGAGGTGAGCGGCGATGCCTACGACCGCCGTCTGCAGTGGTCCGACAGTGCGCGGGTGGGGGTCGAAGCGCGACACCGCGATATCGGCGCCAACATCGCGTGGTCCACGAGTCGTTGTACGCCGACGGAATCTCTGCTGCTGCAACGCCTCTCGGTATTTCCGGGCGGTTCCGCGGGCGGCGGAGCCGATCGGGAGACGATCGTGGCGATCTGTGCCGACGACGCATTGCCGGCGGCGTCGATCGAATCGGCACTGGATCGACTGGTGGAACGTTCGCTGGTGATCGTGCGGCTGACGGCCACCTCGGCGCGGTGGTACCTCACCGAATGTGTCCGCCTCGTCGCGCGCGCCGAGCTGCATCGGCGTGATCCGCTCGAGGCCAATCGGCTCGCCGCCCGGCATCTGCAGCTGCGCCGGCTCGAGGTGCGCCGCGCCGAGGGGTCGGCGCTGCCGCAGCAGCCGTGTGTCGCCACCACACAGCCGCCGGTCCCCGCGGTGACGGCGCCGCGACCCGAGTCGGATCGCTGGGAGAGCCTGTCGCGGGCGGAACGTGAGGTCGCGGTGCTGGCGGCCGCGGGCTGGCCCAACAGTGCCATCGCCGTGCGCCGCCACAGTTCGGTGCGCACGGTCGATGCGCAGGTGGCGATGGTCCGGCAGAAGTTGCAGATCACCTCCCGCGGGCAGATCGCCCGGCATCTGCCCGCCGAGGCTCGGGAGCGGATGCGATCCGAGGCCCGGGCCCGGCGCGAGACGGCCCGGTCGTGACCACACCGTGGATATCCCAATTCGTCGGCCGCACCACGGAACTGCGCAGCATCGCCGAACTGCTCGACCCCGGCGGGCCCCGGTTGATCACCTTGCTCGGGCCGGGTGGCATCGGTAAGACGACGCTGGCCACCGAGGCGCTGCGCCGAGCCCAGCGGCCCGGTCGCGATCAGGTGCTGTGGGTGCGGCTGGCGCGGCTGGAAACCGGCACCGGCATCGAGGCGGTCGCCGAGGAGATCGTGCGAACCGTAGCACCGACCGATCCCACCGGCCGCAGCGCCGAGGACTGCCTGCTCGACGCCTTCGCCTCGCTCGGCCCCGCTCGCACCATCCTGGTTCTCGACAACTGTGAACACGTCCTGCACCCGGTGGCGCGGCTGATCGTCGAATTGCTGAGTGTGAATCCGGATGTCACCGTCGTGGCCACCAGCCGGGAACCGATCGGCTGGACCGACGAGCGGCTGGTGCCGGTGCCGCCACTGACCAACGACCATGCCTTGGAACTGTTCCGGCGGCGCGCGGAACTGACCGGCCGGCCGATCGGCACCGAGCCCGCCACACTGGAACTGGCCGCCCGGATCTGCCGGCGCGTGGACAACAATCCGCTGTTCATCCGGCTCGCCGCGGCGCGGCTGCGCTATCGTCCGGTCGCCGAGGTGTTGCGCGATCTCACCGGCACCGACTCCGACGCCTGGATGCGCTGGTCGTCGGGCGTGCGGGCCGGCGCCGACGAGCGTCATCGCAACGTCGGCGACGTGATCGCCTGGTCCTACGGGCTGTGCACCGACGCCGAACGCCTGCTGCTGGACCGGATGTCGGTCTTCGCCGCGGGATTCGATCCCGGCGACGAGGAAACCCGCAGCGGCGGAATCGAATACAGCGCGGTGGCGCAGGTCTGCGCCGACGAGGCGTTGCCCGAGCCGGTCATCGCCGCCACGCTGGAGCGACTGGTGGAACGGTCGCTGGTGTCGACCCGCATGACGGCCACTTCGGTGCGCTATTTCCTGCCCGAGAGCGTGCGGGCGTTCGCCCGCGCCCGGCTGCGGGAGCGGCCGGACGGTTCGGCCGCACCGTCCGGCGTGCCCGCCCGTCATCGCCGCTACTTCCGGGACAAAGTCGTTGCCGGACAGGCGATGTGGTACGGCCCGGACGAGATGGAGTGGATCGACTGGGTCCGCGCGGCCTGGAACGACGTGCTGCTCGCGGTGGAGACCAGCCTCGCCGATCCGGGCGAGGCCGTGATCGGACTCGAGATCGCCACCGTGGTCATGGCGTTGCGGGTGCCGTTCCTCACCGGCACCAATCGCGCGGTCACCAGGCTCACGGAGCGCGCTCTCGCGGTGATCGGCGACGATCCGGCGCTGTCGTCGCTGCGGATCTCGGCCAAGGCCCTGATCGGCTGGATCGCGGTGTGGCAGGGCCGGTTCGACTACACCTCCCGGCTCCTCGGCGAATGTGCCGCCGAATGTCTCACCGATCCGGTGCTGCGCGGGGAATGGCGGGAGCACACCGCCGACGACATCGGTCTGCCCGCCCAGGTCGAATTCACCTGGGGTCTGGAACTGTTTCTGGTTCGCCTGGACCTGCGTGCGATCGAGGTGTTGTCGCGCGCCCGCCGCAAGTTCGCGGCCGTCGGCGATCGCGGCGGCACCCAGCGCAGCGATCTGTTCACCGTGCTCGCGGCCGCCAGCCTGGCGAGCCCGGAGGTCGCCGGGCGGGTGGTGCGCCGCCATCTGCACGATGCGGCGAAGACGGATGCGCCGTGGGCGGTGTCCTGGGCCGAGTTCGCGGAACTGGTCGCCACCATCCGCCACGGCGATGCCGCGGATGCCGTGCGCCGGGGCCGGGCGGCGGTTGCCGCGCATCTCGATCGCGGGGATACCTGGACCGCGGGCTGGATCATCCACTTCTGCACCGTCGCGCTGGCCACGATCCTGTCGCGGCGGATCGAATCCGGCGCGCGCCCGGGCGAACTCGCCGCCGCCGCGCGGGAGATCGCCTACCTGCAGGGCGGTACCGCCGCATTGCATCGTTCGATGGGGATCGCCTCGGACCGGGTGCCGCTGGTGATGGAGGGATCGCTGGCCGCGCGTACGGCCGCGACCGCGGTGCTGGGCGCCCAGCGCTACGCCGCCGCGGTGCGTCGCGGTGGGCGGATGCGGCCGCAGGAGAACGAGCTGCAGCGGTATTTCCTCGGACGGCTGGAGATCGTCGAGGACCTCGACGCCGACCCGGATGATGCAGGGTGGCAAGAACTTTCACCCGCCGAACGCGAGATCGCGATTCTGGTGGCCGCCGGGTGGACCAACAGTGCGGTCGCCGTGCGCCGCGGGACGTCGGTCCGCACGGTCGACGCCCAGGTCGCGACCATTCGCCGGAAACTCGCGGCCGCGGACCGCTCGGCGATCATCCACCGCATTCCGGGTGGATTGCGCGATCGCGTGCGTGCCGAATCACGGCAGCCACCGGGACGCCTGCGCCGAACCCTCTGAGACCTCAGCCGATCACCTTCGACTGTCGCCCAAGGCTTTCAGGGCGCGGTCGACATCGTCGGAGTCGTTGTGGACGTGGAACGACACCCGCAGCGCACCGGCTCGCGCCGTGGTCACCACCGCGGCCTCGGCGAGGGCGTCCGCGGCGGCCGCGGCGCCCGGAATCGACACGATCGGCGCTCGTCCGGGAACGGGTGTGAAGCCGAGGTCGGCCGAGCCGGCGCGGAAACGGTCGGCCAGTGCCAGATCGTGGGCCTGAATCGCCGGAACGGTCAACTCCTCCAGCAGTTCCGCGCCGGCCAGTGCACCCACCACGCCGAGCCAATCCGGCGTGGCGTCGAAGCGCCGCGCGGTATCGGCAAGCCGTTGCGGGGCATACATTTCCGCCCAGCGGTCGGCGGCCGCATACCAGCCCGGCGCATGCGGGCGCACCCGGTCGGCGATCTCCGGCCGGATCGCCAGCAGTCCGACACTGCGGGCGCCGAGCAGCCATTTGAAACTCGCGCACACCCAGATGTCGGCGTCGGCGAACCGCAGCGGCAACCAGCCCGCGGCCTGCGAGACGTCGAACAGCAGCAGCGCGTCGTGCGCCGTGGTCGCCGCGCGCAACCGCGCCGCGTCGACCGTCCGGCCGTCCGCGGACTGGACGAGACTGCACGCCACCAGTGCGGTATCCGGCCGTACCTCGTCGGCGAGTCGCTCCAGTTCCACCGTGCGCACCCGCAGATCCCCGCGGTAGCGGAACGGATTGGGCACGGACGCGAAATCGCCTGCGGCGACCAGTACTTCGGAGCCGGGGGCCAGTGCCGCCGCGGCCGGTCCGATGAGAGCGGCGGCCGAATTGCCGATCGCCACATCGGCTGCCGTCGCGCCGTCGAGGAGGCGGGCGTAGGCGGCGCGCAGCCGATCCACCCGATCGTCGTAGCGCGAGGGTGCGCGGTGTCCGCTCGCCCACCCGT
>NZ_JADKYP010000048.1 GCF_015354405.1 Nocardia sp. BSTN01
AGAACGCCCGCAGCTGCGGGGTGGTGAACATGCCCTTGTAGACGAAGGTCTGACCGGACAGGCTCGGAAAGTAGACGGTCTCGCGGCCGACCGCGCCCTCGCCGGCGCCCTGCTTGCCGAGTTCGTGCTCGACCCGCTTGCGCACGACGTAGGCACGCCGCTCCAGATCCATGCCGCTGAGCTGCTCGGCAGCGTCGGGGGGCGAGGCGATGAACAGCTGCCGGAACGTCGGCATGGCGTCCCGCGACAGCGCGCCCAGGGAGGACTCGTCGATCGGAACCTCGCGCCAGCCCAGAACGGCCAGGCCCTCTTCCTTGACGATCTTCTCGACCCGGTAGCAGGCGCGGGCGGCCTCGCGGCGGGCCTGCGGCAGAAATGCGATACCGGTGGCGTAGGAACCTTCCGGCGGCAACTCGAACGCGGCACCGCTCTCGGCCAGCGCGGCCCGGAAGAACGCATCCGGGAGCTGGATCAGGATGCCCGCACCGTCACCGGAGTTCGGTTCCGCACCCGCAGCACCACGGTGCTCCAGGTTCAGCAGTGCCGTAATAGCCTTGTCGACGATGTCGCGGCTACGACGGCCATGCATGTCGACGACGAACGCGACACCGCAGGAGTCGTGCTCGTTCGCCGGGTCATAAAGACCAGTGCGGCCAGGTGACCGGTGTCCCATTCGCGGCTCGCCGCGGTGGCCAGGAAGTTGCGTCATGCCTCTGCCTTCAAGAAATAGGCGCCTTCAACGAAGAGGCCTTCGATTTCGATGCCTTCTTTCCGATGGCCCTCGTCGAAACGCCTCCGCCTAGACTGCGTCCGGACGTTGCGGCGACCAGCGGCGCTGATGGTCATCCCGTGCAGTCAAACTCTCCAGTTGTCCACCCGCTTCGGTTTCGTAGTCGGGTGCTCGGTGGTAGCGGAACTCTGAGGAGTTCCATACCCACCGCGCCGTGCTCGCCCGCTAGGCTGATGCTTGCGGCTCGTGGCCGAGTCGGGGCGACGAGTCGGACATTTCACGTCCGACACCTAGAGCAAACGATAAGTCAGGACCGGAGCCCAACCAACTTAGGTTGTGCTAAATACTCCGCCTACCTGGGCATCTTCATCGGTCCTCCACTACCTGCGCGTTCTCCAGTGTAAAGCAGCCAGCGCGGATCGCTGAGTCGCGTTCGCCACTGCCGCCGATAGCGCCTGAGCATCGGCCACGAGCTGGGAGCCCGGTTCTGCGCAACGCTCTCACCTGCGTCGAAACAGATTTCCCAGTACGCGGCGGCGGCAAACCGGGATGTAAGGCGGCTAACTCTCCGGACACCTGGAGGAGACATTCCGGATACCGGAGCGACAAGCCACGCCAATGTGCGGACCGTACGGCATCGTTTGCGAATGTGGAGTTCAGCACATTCCGGGCAAACCAAGATCGAGAATGACTGTGGTTTATTTCACATCCATTGCTGGACAAAGCGTTACGGTCGCGCGGACCAGCGCCGCGCCGTGCAGCGCATCAACCCGGCCCGAGGTCAGAACGGGGAATACGGCGGCCGCGAGCTGCGGCGCACAATCCGGCGCACCCAGCACGGTGCGATGCGCCGCCAGTTGATTCAGGATTTCGCCGTTCACCTCGTCGATCACTGGCCGCACGGCCGCCAGATCCGACGCATCCGATGCGGGCGCGGCAGCCGGATCGAACCGCCACCGGGTGAGCAGCCCGTACTGCACGGTCTTGTTGGCTTCGATCTGTCCGGTGAACACCTGCCGCACCCAGTCCTGCGGCAGCCCCGAGCGGGTGCCGGCGGCGGCCATCGCGTCGTAGACCTGCGCCTCGCGCACCGGATCATCGACCACGGGAGCCTGGCCGGTCCGCTGCGAAGTGGTCCATTTCGCGGCGGCGACGGCATCGGCGGTGTTCAGGCGGCGCAGCACCAACTCCACCAGGGGACTCATCGCCGACCGGCCTTCCGTGGGAACCGCCTGCGCTTGCGGAAGTACCTGCTCGGCGGTCATCGGCGCCACGATCGCGAATGCCGAGGTGAGAAGCACGGCGACCGCGACCGGACGAGCGCGGCTTCGCGGGCGGCGACCATCGCATCGCGACAGTGCGGCGTGGGCGTCGGCCGCCGCCGCGGAGTCGCCGGTTCCGGCCGCATATGGTCCCCCGCTCCGATGAGCGCCGACTTCCGGAGTCGCTCGCACTTCCGTCCTCCTGTCACGGCCGCACCCACGTGTCGATCGGTGCCGCCTACCCGAGAGTAGGGTTTCGCTCCCCGACCGTCTGTGAGGCTTACCACATCGATGCCGTCGCACTCGGTGGTTCCCCGGTCGGCCTGTCACTCTGAACCTGATTGCGCGCTGCCGGGGCGCCTCGGCGGATTACCCGCTCCGCCCGCGCGCGGGGGCACACCACCGCCCTGACCACGATGCAACGACCGTTTCGCCCGGTGGCGACAACGATTGGGACCCAGAGGATGTGAATCCGTTGACCGATCCCCGCGTCTTCGATCAATCCGCCACCGGACGCCCAGCGTCCGAAGCCCCGGGCACCGAAGCCCCGGCCCACGAACCCCTGGCCCCCGAATCCCCGGCGTCCGGCTCCCGCACGACCGAACCGCGAGCGACGTCCCGGTGGACGCCGACCGGTGTGCTGACCTGGCTCGGCGGCGCGGAAGCCGGCCGCGGTGACCGGCACGAGGCGTCGACCTACGCCGTCACCGGCGGGGTGGTGCTGTTGTTCGCGGTGCTGTCCGGGATCGTCGTCGCGGCAGCGGGTGCGGCGGCGCACTGGCCCGCCGCGGTCGTGGCGATCGTCGCGTCGGCGGCGACACTGCTGGTCGGCGCGATATCGCGCGCGCTGGCCACCGCGCCACTGTCGGACCGGGCCGGCCGGGCCGAGCGGTTCGGGCGGATCGCGGTCGCGGTGATCACCGGTGTGCTGGTGGCCGAGCTGGCGAGCACGGTGATTCTCGCCGGATCCGTCGACCGCACGCTCGACGATCGGTCCCGCCGCGACGCCGAATCCGCCGCGACCGTGGTCACCGCGCGCACCGAACTCGACCGGGCGACGGCCGAACGCGCCGCCCTCACGCAGACCATCGCCCAGGCTCAGGCCGATATGGATCAGGCCCTGGTCGTCGCCCGCTGCGAATACAACCCGACGCCGCAGTGCCCGCAGACCAAGATCACCGGGGTGCCCGGCCGGGGCCCCGAATCACAGACCGCCAACGCGATGCTCGACGACGCTCGCGGGCGGTTCAACACCGCCCAGGCGCGCATCCAGCCGTTGGACGCGGAGATCGCCGCCCGCCAGAGCGCCCTGGAGCAGGCCCGTACCGCGGCCTTCCACACCGGGGACCGTGGCCTGGGCGCGCGCTGGCTGGCCATGAACGACTACACCACCGGGCATCTCGGCGCGCTGCTGTTGCGCCTGCTCACGATCGCGATCGCGGTGGTACTGGCCCTACTGCCGCTGATACTGCGGTCCTGGCGTGGCGAATCGTCGTTCGACCGCGCCGTGGCCGCGCGGGCCGAAGCCGACCGGGCCGCGCGGGCCGCCGACACCGCGGTCGCGGTCCAGCACGCCGAACACCGGGTGGCCACCGCACAACTGGCGCTGCACGCCGACACCGCGATCGATCGCGAACGCCAGCGCACACGGGTGATCGCCGCGATCGGCAACCTGGAAATCGGCATCACCGAACCGCAGCGCCGGGCGGTGGCCGAATTCGAAACGCTGGCCGCCCTTCCCCCGGGATCGCAGACCGCCCCGAACGCATTGCCCACCGCCGAATCCACGGCCCGAACCGACCCCTCACAGGAGGCGACCGTGACCGCACGGAATCTGCCCGCACAGCTGCCCTCGACCGGCCTCGCGCCGCATTCGCCCGCCGCGGTGCCCGCCCCCCGCGAGGATGCGAAAAAGGGTGGTGGACTGGAACTTCCGGTCATCGGCACGGTGCCGTTCACCGATACCGCGGCGCGCTGGATCCGGCCGCTGGTGCCCGGATTCGTCACCTCCGCACTAGACCGGACCATCGACACCGCGACCGCACCACTGCGGACCGTCCGTCAGGTCTTCGAAGAGGCGGAGGAGATCACCTTCACTCTCAAACGCACCCGCAAGGTGACGGTGAACTCCGAGGATTCGCACGATCCGGCGGCGGGCTACGCGCATCCGGGCCAGGCGCTGCCGAACGCGCCGTACGCCCAGGTCACCGCGTCGTATCCGTACGACGCCCACCAGCACGACCCGCGCTACGCCGCCTACCGGCACGACCCTCGCTATGCGCGCTATGCGGCGCTCCCGTACCGGGACGCGGCCCACTCCGGTCTGCCGGAATCCGGCCCGGACGGCGAATTGCCCGCCGCCGACGCGACCGAACTCGGCTACCGCGCCCCGCGCGAACTGCCGCCCGGCTCCGGCCGCGACTGACCGCGGGCTGCGACCGGACGCGCCCGGGATCACGGCCCGTCGCAACGGCACGGCGTGTCGGCGCGTCGGTGTGGCCGAACCGGGTCGCGTCAGCTCGTGGGCGGCCCCGGCCGGGTGGCCGCTCGGATAACCGTCACGCGTCCGGGTCCGTGGATAGACTCGGCCCGTGTTTCCAGCCGTGACCGGTCGAGAGGGGCGATCGTCCGCCCACCGCGTGGTGCCGCCGCGCGGTGCCGACGACCGTGACTCCGGAGGCGGCGGTGGAGACGACGCCGAACGAATTCCGGTGCGGCCGCTGTCGTGGCGCGAGCTGGCCGATCTGCCCTTCGCGGTGTTGCAGCATCGCATTCGGCTGATCGCCGGGCTGGCGGGGGCGGGATCGGCCGTGGCCCTGGGGATCGTGGCCGGGATCACCGCACTGGTGTCGTTCGCGACCGACGGCTCGAGCGCCGGAACCGCCTGGGCGGCAATTCTTTCCACCGCCTGCTGTGCATGGGCGCTGCGGCTGTGGACAGTCGGCGTTACCGTGCCGATCGGGCTCGCCGTCGTCGACGACCAGCCGATCACCGCGCGCACCGCCGTCGAGCGCCTGTTTCCGGTCTCGGGCCGGCTGCTGCTGAATCAGGTGATTTCCACATCGATCGGCTTCGGCATCCTGCTGCTCGGCACGCCGCTGATCGTGACCCTGATCCCGGCGGTGATCTGGCTGGCCCGGGTGCGCGGGACGAGGTGGCCGATCGCGCCGGTCCTGTTCACCGAATCGATCCCGTACCGGGCGGCGGTCCGACGAGCGAAACTGCTCGCCACCGGCCGCGTGATGCCGTTGGCCGGGCTGTGGCTCTGTCTGCGCGCGGTGCTGCTGGTGCTGGCGGCGCCGGTCGCGGGACTCCTGGGCTTCCTCTCCGATATCTCCGGAACCCATCGCTGGGCGGTCGTCACCCTGCTGTCCGGTGCGGTGCTACTGATTTCGGCGTTCGCCGCCGCGGTGGACGCCGCGACGGCGGTGGTGGTCCATCTCGACCGGCGCTGTAGCCGCGAGGGTTCCGATATCCGGATACCGACCGGGCAGGCGGCACGGTGACCGACGACGACGCCCGGCCGGATCGGCCCTCGGCGCCGCCTCCACCGACACTCGGGCCGGCCGCCCAGCACCGCGCCGCGGCCGAATCCGCCGCCGGGCACGACGACTTCGATACCGCACTGCGCGAACGCTTCCGCGCCGTCGTCCGCGGTCTCGAACAGGGCGGGGTGCTCGAGGTCCGGCGTTCGCGCACCGCGCGCGAAACCGCATCGGCCGCGGGGCGCGTCCTCCCCGGCGCCTCCGCCGAATTCGACGGCGCCGCCCACAGTTTCGAGGAGATCGTCTACGGCGGGCGCAGCGCCACTCCGGACGAATATCAGCGCCTCACCTCGGCCGACCGGTATTCGCTGGCGCCGCCGCCACCGCCGGACCCGATCGAACAGCAACGCTCGGCACGCAAGCGGCGCGGCCGTCGTCAGCTGCCGCCACTGCCACAGTTGTTGCGCGACAAGCGTTTCTGGGCGGTCGTCGTGGGCGCGCTCGTCGTCGCGCTGGTGGTGTACCTGCTGTTCCGGCTGGCCGCCGCACCGACGGCCCCGCCGCAGCCGACACAGCCGCACGCGCCACCACCGCCCGATCACCCGGATGTCCGCCCACCCGATGTGGGTGAGGGCAGCGATTCGATCTTCCAGCGCCTGCCGCCCTGGCTGGCATACGGCGGAGCGCAGGCGCTGATCTTCGCCTTGGTCGTGGTCTGGTGGCGCGCCCGCCGCCGCGGTGCCGTGGTGGGTGAACCCCGCCCGGTGCAGGTGGCTGCGGGTGAGCTGCTCGCCGGTCAGGCCGCGCTCTATCACAGAACCAAGGATCGCGACCATGTCGCGGCGAAATTGCGCGCGGCCACCTTGCGGCGCGTCCGCGGCCGTGTGGACCTGCGCGCCGATGCCGCGCCGGAACGGGTGAGCGCGGTGATCGGAGCCCGGATCGGCATCGATCCCGGACGCGTCGCCGCGGCCTTCTACGGGCCCGTCGCCGACGATGCGGCGCTGGAATACGTGGCGGCACAACTGGACTGGATCGAATCGGAAATAGGATGACGGAGACCGGATGACAACGGCGCAGACCAACCACACCCCCACCGCCGACCAGGCGCTCCGGGCGCTCGGCGAGGTGCGTGCCGAGATCGGCAAGGCCGTCGTCGGCAACGACCACGCGGTGCTGTACCTGGTACTCGCGCTGCTGTGCCGGGGCCACGTGCTGTTGGAAGGTGTTCCGGGCGTGGCGAAGACGCTGCTGGTGCGATCGCTGGCCGCGGCGCTGGAACTCGAGCACACCCGGGTGCAGTTCACTCCGGACCTGATGCCCGGCGATGTCACCGGCTCCCAGATCTACGATCCGCATTCGGCCGAATTCACCTTCCGCCGCGGCCCGGTCTTCACCAACCTGCTGCTCGCCGACGAGATCAATCGCACGCCGCCGAAAACCCAATCGGCACTGCTGGAGTCGATGGAGGAGCGGCAGGTGTCGGTGGCAGGCGTGCCGCAGCCGCTGCCCGACCCGTTCGTGGTGATCGCGACCCAGAACCCGATCGAACAGGAGGGCACCTACCCGCTGCCGGAAGCGCAGCTGGACCGGTTCCTGTTCAAGGTGGACATCCAGTTGCCCGGCCGGGACGACGAATTCCGGATTCTGCAGCGCCACGCCGCCGGCTTCGATCCACGCGATCTGGGCGCGGCGGGTGTGCGGCCGGTCGCGGGGGCGGCACATATCGCGGCGGCGCGTGCCGCCGTCGCGCAGGTGACGGTCAATCCGGAGGTGCTGGCCTACATCGTCGATCTGTGCCGCGCCACCCGCACCTCCCCCGCGGTTCAGCACGGCGCGTCGCCGCGTGGGGCGACCGCGGTGCTGGCCTCGGCTCGGGCGCTGGCCTGGCTGAACGGGCGCGGCTTCGTGACTCCCGACGACGTCAAAACCGTGGCGGTGACGGTCCTGCGGCATCGTCTGCAGCTGCGTCCCGAGGCGGAACTGGACGGCGTGACCGGTGACGGCGTGATGTCCTCGCTGTTGGCCGCGGTCCCGGTTCCGGTGTAGCGCGATGATCGTCACGGGTCGGCTCGCCGTCTGCGCGGCCGTGGCAGCGGTGGTCGTCGGTGTCGCGCTGCCGTCCTGGGCCGGAGTCGTGGTGCTGACGGGGGTGCTGGCCCTGCTGGTCGCCGGCGACGTGATCGCTTGTCGCACCGATGATCTCGAGTTGTGCCGGGTGCCGCTCACCACCGTCCGCGTCGGCCGTCCCGCCACCGTCGAGCTCATCGTCCTGAACCGCGGCCGCCGTGTGGTGCGGGCGCTGCTGTGGGACGACTGGCCGCCCAGTACGCAGGCACCGGCCGAGACCCACCGATTGCGTCTACCGCCGAACACCACCACCCGGCTGGCCACCACCGTCCGCCCGGCTCGCCGCGGCGATCGGATCGCGGGGCCGGTCACGGTCCGGCTGGTCGGACCGCTCGGCCTGGCGGGCCGGCAGTTCCGCCGCACCGTTCCCGCCACCGTTCGTGCGCTGCCGCCGTTCCGGACCGAACGGATCCTGGCCGCCAAGGTGAAACGGCTGCAGCATCTGGACGGCCGATCGGTCGCCAACCTGCGCGGCCCGGGCTCGGAATTCGACTCCTTCCGCGAATACGTGGCCGGTGACGATGTGCGTTCCATCGACTGGCGAGCCACCGCCCGCGCGACCGATGTGCTGGTCCGCACCTGGCGGCCCGAACGCAACCGCCACGTGCTGATGTTGATGGACACCGGCCGGATCAGCGCCGCCCGGCTCGGCGAGCA
Source organism: Nocardia sp. BSTN01 (assembly GCF_015354405.1). Lineage (GTDB taxonomy): Bacteria > Actinomycetota > Actinomycetes > Mycobacteriales > Mycobacteriaceae > Nocardia. Next base: position 8,265 of record NZ_JADKYP010000048.1, read on the forward strand.
GACCCGACTGGACACCGCCATCGAGGCCGCGCTGCTGCTGGGCGGATTGGCGGCCGCGGCCGGGGACACCGTCGATCTGCTGGCCTTCGATCGCGAGATCCGCGCCGAGGTGCGGGGCGCGCGCGGAAAAGCCGTGCAGCCCACGTTGATGCACGCCCTCTCGGGCGTCGTGCCCGCACTGCTGGATGCCGACACTCCGGCGATGGTCCGTACCGCGGTTCGCCACACCCGCCGGCGCAGCCTGGTGGTCTGGTTCACCAGCCTCGACGGGGCGATGGTCGAAGAGAATCTGCTGCCGGTACTCCCGGTGCTCAGCAGTCGGCACCGGGTGCTGCTGGTGTCGGTCACCGATCCGGAGATCGCCGCGACCGCCACCCGTCGCGACTCCGCCGCCGAGGTCTATGCCGCGGCGGCCGCCGAACATCTGCTCACCGAACGCGCGATCGTGCGAGAAACCCTGCAGCGCCAGGGAATCGACGTGGTGGCCGCGGCGCCGGATCGAGTGCCGGAGGCGCTGGCCGACGAGTACCTGGAACTGAAACGGTCGGGAGCGCTCTGAGCGTTCACGCCCCCGGCCGGACCGCCGGGGCGTACGGCTGCGCGGGTGCCGCCCACTGCGGGGGCATCGGCCAGAAGGGCAGGCGCGGTGGCGGCAGAATCCGGCGCTGCCGCTCCCCGATCACCGCGCCGAGAATCTGCAGCGGCGGATATCCGGCCGGTGGCGCCACCCGCAGTTGCTCGCAGACCGCGACCACCAGCGCCGCACCGAGTTCCGCCTGTACCTGCGGGGTGAGGTGCGGGAAACGGGTCAGATACCGGCGCACCGGCAGCGCGAGATCCTCGGTGAGCCCGGACAGATCCAGCCGTCCCACCCAGTCGACCAGCCACGGCGGCGCGACGGCCAAGGCGGGCATCGGAATTCGCGCCCGATCCGACACCACGACGGTGCCGGCCAGGATGTCGCCGACGCGCCGCGCCCGCGGCGAACACAGCGAGGTGACCACCGCGACCAGACCGAACCCGCCGAGATTCCAGAAATCGACGAGCGCGCCCGCGAGGCCGCGGGTCAGCGCGTGCCGGAAATCGACGGGACCGCCGTCGCCGCGCACCACACGCAGGCCCAGTGCCATTTTCCCGACGGTCCGCCCGCGCATCAGGGTTTCGCTGACGACCGGGTATCCGACGAGGACGGTCACCATCGTCACCAGCACGGCCACATCGACCCAGGCACCGTCGGGTTCGAATCGGAACAGCACGCCGACGACGGCCGACAACAACAGGAGCGCGAGAAGGAGCTGCAGCACCAGATCGATCGCGAAGGCCGCGGCGCGGGTGGGGATGCGCGCGATCGGCAACTGCAGGGAGACGGCCTCCCCCGTGGTGAAATCGGCCATGATCGCTCCAGTATCCCGAATCGGGCGCGTGCGAACTAGCCTTCGGAGGGCAGGTCGGCATGAGCACAGGAGGAGCCGATGGACGTCGATGCCTATTCGTTCGCGCAGCGGCGGCATTGGGATCGGCTCGACCGGCTGACCGCGCAGCGGCGCCTCAGCGGCGCCGAGGTCGACGAATTCGTGGCCCTGTATCGCCGCACCTCCCAGCAGCTGGCGCGACTGCAATCGCATTCACCGGATCCGGAGTTGATCAACGGTCTGAGCGCGGTCCTGGCGCGAGCCCGGGGGCGGCTGCTGGGTGCGCGGACCGACACCTGGTCGCAGATCGGCTACTTCTTCACCCACCGGTTTCCCGCCGCGGTGTATCGAGCGTGGCCGTGGTGGGCCGGGGTGGCGGTGGCGTTCCTGGCCGTCTCGGCCGGAATCGGCACCTGGGTGTCCGGTTCCGGTTCGGCGCGAAGGACTTTGGGGTTGCCGTCGGACGCGGCATCGCTGACCGCCCCCGGCGGTCGCTTCGAGTCCTACTACTCCGAACACCCGCACGACGCCTTCGCCGCACAGGTGTGGACCAACAACGCCTGGGTGTCGGCGATCGCGTTGTTCACCGGCATCCTGATCCTCCCGGCCGCCTATCTGCTGTTCATGAACGCGCTGAACGTGGGGGTGTCCGCCGGGCTGATGGCGGATGCCGGGCGGCTCGACTCGTTCTTCGGTTTCCTGCTGCCACACGGCATGCTCGAACTCACGGCCGTTTTCGTCGCCGGCGGTGCGGGGTTGAAACTGGGGTGGACGCTGATCGATCCGGGGCGGTCGTCGCGGGCCGAGGCACTGGCCCGGCAGGGCCGGACGACGGCCACGATCGCACTCGGTCTGGTGGTGGTCCTGCTGGTCTCGGGCCTGATCGAGGGGTTCGTCACGCCCGCCGGCTGGCCTGCGCCGGTGCGAATCGGTATCGGGCTGGTTGCCGAGCTCGGATTTCTGACCTACGTCTTCGGCCCCGGACGCCGTGCGGCGCAGGAAAGTGTGGCGTTGCGGGCCGCGGCGGACGCGGGCGAGCGCATATCGAGCTAACGCCGACCGGGTTGTGCTGAGGCTGAGAAAATCCCTTGCGAGAGGGCGGGGATTCGAAGGATCATCGGAGTGCCGATTTGAGATCCACTGGCCGCAGCGAGTCCAGCTCAGCTGCGGCCAGCGTTACCGTCGACTCTACACAATCGTTATCCCTACGCAACCTCCCGCACACTCCGTCTGCCCGGCCGTAACCGAGTCGAAACCCGCAGCCAGACAGCACTTCCGGAGACCGGGCGCAAATACCTGGCGGGCGGTCGGAAATAGCGGTGGACACCGAACCGCAACGCTCGAGTAGCCGGGATTTTTCTGCCAATTCCGCCGTCGGTCCCGCTGCCGGTTACGTGGATCGCGATCCTTCCCCGGCGCGTCGCCTGCTGCTCACCTGTTCGTCATCACCGCAGGTCAGACCATCAACCGAAGGTCCTGTGGCGCCATCCCCACGGGCAACGCGACCGGAAAACAAACTTCAAGTTTGTTAACGCCGGAGATTCCAAGTCTGCCGTCAGGTAATTCTCAGAAAGTTGCGGATGTGCTTCCATTGAATTGTGCAATTATTTCGACAGCGAACACGAACAACAATTCTTCGCCAGTAATACTGGAAACGAATAACGACCGGTCAGCCGCCGAGAATGCGGCGAAGATCACACTGCCGCGCGCATCCTCGCCCGAACCTGCCCGAATCCGGCCGGCCGGGCCGCAATACTGAGACCATGACCGCCGAACAGCAACCCTCCCCGGTCGTCACGCAGGCCGCGGAGCGGTTCGACATCAGCGTGGACGATCGGCTCGCCGGCTTCACCGAATACCTCGACCACGACGGCCGGCGGATCTTCTACCACACCGAAATCGACTCCGACTTCGCCGGACGCGGTCTGGCCGGCGCCCTGGTCTCGCAGGCACTGGACCGTACCCGCGAGGCCGGTCTGCGCATCGTGCCGATCTGCCCGTTCGTGGCGGGCTACATCCAGAAGCACGCGGAATTCGCCGACATCACCGACGCTGTCACACAGGACGCCGTCGACTACGTGCGCACCCAGCGAGGGCGCTGACGAACGGCACCCCCGCAGGACGACACCGTCAGAGAACTCCGCCCGCGACCGGAGCGTCCCACGCCCCGGGCAGATTGCGACTCGACACCTCGGCGATATCGCGCAAGCGCGAGAGCGGAGTTCCCAAGCGACTCAACTGAATGAGGCCCTGCGCGGTCATCACCACCGCGGCGCTGTAGGCGGCCAGAGTCGCCGCGTCCAACTCGGCGCCGGATTCCTCGGCGGCGCGGCGTAACCGCTCGGCGACACTCTGTTCCATGGCGGCGGTGGTCCGATTCCCGATGCCGATCACCTCGGGCAGGCGTGAGCCGAGCTGGGCGATGCTGTTGAGCATCAGGCAGCCGCGCCGATCGGGCTGTGCGACGCAGTCGTCGATGATCGCCTCGAACAACGCGCGCACGGCCGCGCGCGCCGAACCGGGAGCCGAGGTCACCACCTCGCGAACCAAGCGGGCGCGGCCTTCGCAGTAGCGTTCGAAGGCCGCGAGGAACAGTCCGCGTTTGCTGCGGTAGGCGGCGTAGATGCTGCCGTTTCCGATGCCGCTCGCGCGCGAGACGTCCTCGACCGACGTCTGCTCGAAACCCCGCGACCAGAACAGTTCGGTGGCGGCGTCGAGCAACGCCGATTCGTCGAACTGCCGTGGCCTCCCCATGGCGCCCACCGTATCAATCACACTGCGACCCCGGCCACAAAGCTTGTTTCTGGAGGCGTTACTCCAGAATGATGGCGGGATGGCCCTCGAACTCGCCCAACTACCGCGCCGGCGGGTAGGAATTCTGGTCTTCGACGGCGTCAAGATGCTCGACTTCACCGGCCCCGCCGAAGTTTTCGTCGAGGCCAACCAGGCCTGCCCGGGATACGAGGTCGTGCTGGTGTCGGCGGACGGCGGCAGTGTGCAGACCTCGATCGGCGCCCGGATCGAATGCGCGGTCGCGGCGGCCGACGCGGGCGCCTTCGACATCGTCGTGATTCCGGGCAGTGAGCTGCCGCCCTCTCGATTCGTCACACCCGAACTGCTCGCGGCGGCGCGGCGGCTGTCCTGGAACACGCGGCGGCTGGCGTCGGTGTGCAGCGGCGCGTTCGTCCTCGCCGAACTGGGCCTGTTCGACGGCCGCCGGGCCACCACGCACTGGAAGTTCGCCGCACATCTGGCGCGGCGCTATCCCGCGATCGACGTGGCCGCCGACGACATCTACGTACGCGACGGAAACCTCTACAGCTCGGCCGGAGTGACCGCCGGCGTCGACCTGGCACTGGCGATGGTCGAGGAGGATTTCGGCCCCGACATCGCACGCCGGATCGCCCAGCTGATGGTGGTGTACATGCACCGCGCGGGCGGGCAGTCGCAGTTCTCGGCCTCGCTGTCGGGGCCGGCGCCGCGCAGCCCGCTGGTGCGCAAGGTGGTCGATCTCATCTGCGCGGAACCCGCCTTCCCCCATACCGTTCGGACCCTGGCGGCCCATGCCAACGTCAGCCCGCGGCATCTGACCAGACTCTTCCGCGCCGAACTGGAGCGTTCCCCCGCCGAATACGTCGCCTTCATCCGCTTCGGGGTCGCCCGGGACATGCTGCATGCCGGCTGCGGAGTGACCGAGGCGGCGATGGCGGCGGGCTACGGCAGCAGTGAGGCGATGCGCCGGGCGTTCGTTGCCCGGCTCGGGATATCGCCCAGTAAATATCAGCGCCGGTTCCGGTCCACCGGTTCCGGCGAGGCGCCGCTGGTGGCGGCCGTGTCTTGATCCGGTGTTTTCCCGTCCCGTAGCGAGGGGCGCATCGCCCTCCGACCAGCGGAAACTGATCGGGCGCCGCGTTGTTCGCAGCCGCACACCCCGCTGAAAGGAATAACCGATGACCGGAAATCCGCTGGGCGTTTCCCTGGAGCAGGCCGCTCAGGAGTTCGTCGACGCGACCTCACAGCCGCCGTTCCTCTACCAGCTGCCGCCCGAGGAGGGCCGCAAAGCCGTTGACTCGGTGCAGGATTCGCCGATCGAGAAGCCGGCGATCGACGAGGAGTGGATCACCGTCGACGGCGGCCCGACCGGGTCGGTGCGGGCCCGCATCGTCAAACCGCAGGGTGTGACCGAAATCCTGCCCGTCATCGTCTACACCCACGGCGCGGGCTGGGTGTTCGGCGATGCGCACACCCACGACCGGCTGGTACGCGATCTCGCCGTGGGCGCGCACGCGGCCGTCGTCTTCCCCGAATACGACCGCTCCCCCGAGGTGCGCTACCCCGTCGCCAACGAGCAGTCCTACCGAGTCGCGCAGTGGGTGCGCTCGAACGGCGCCGAGAAGGGCCTCGACACGGACCGGATCGCGATCGCCGGCGATTCGGTGGGCGGCAATATGGCCATCGCGCTGACGCTGATGGCGAAGGAGCGCGGCGACGTCTCGTTCGTCCAGCAGGTGCTGTTCTATCCCGTCACCGACGCCAACTTCGACACCCCGTCGTACGAGCAGTTCGCCGAAGGCTACTTCCTGACCCGGGAAGGGATGCGGTGGTTCTGGGACCAGTACACGACCAGCGAAGCGGACCGCGCCCAGATCACGGCCTCGCCGCTGCGCGCCACCACCGAGCAGCTGGCCGGACTGCCCCCGGCGCTGGTGATCACCGGTGAGGCCGATGTGCTGCGCGACGAGGGCGAGGCCTTCGCCGCCAAACTCCGCGACGCCGGCGTCCCGGTCGTCCAGACCCGGTACGGCGGCATCATCCACGATTTCGTGATGGTCAACTCCATGCACGACACCGAGGCGGCGAAAGCGGCGGTCGCCCAGGCGGTCGCGGTGCTGCGGGCGGCGCTGCACACCGCCTGACGGAGAGAAAAAGAAGAGCCGCAGATCGGATTCGATCTGCGGCTCTTCCTCTGTGGGCGAAGGGGGACTTGAACCCCCACGTCCCGAAGGACACTGGCACCTGAAGCCAGCGCGTCTGCCATTCCGCCACTCGCCCGAGCGACTGGAAGACAGTATCACGCGCCCGCTTCCCACACGAAATCGCCTGCTCACGACGGTTGCGGAGGAGAATTTTCGGGTAACGGGAACCGTGGGTGGCCGGTCGTGAGTTACAGCGGTGGAGGATCGTGGATATCATGCAGTGACCGTGTCCGTTCGACGACACGCCCTATCGGCATGTCGTGTCGCGGGATCGTGACGCCCGGACGACACAGACCGATCAGCTGACGTAGACATACAGCGCAGGCAACGAGGGCGGGCATCGAAGGGAGGCCGGTATGGGCATCGTCTCGCGTTTCGAGCGACGTCTGCAGGGCGCCGTAGGTGACGCCTTCGCCAGGGTCTTCGGCGGCAGCGTCGTTCCCCAGGAGGTGGAAGCGGCGCTGCAGCGCGAGGCCTCGGATCGCCTGAGCGAACTCGAGGGTGGGCATCTGCTCGCTCCGAACCTCTACGTCATCACGGTCAACCCCACGGACCTGCAGGAACTCGATGCAGACCACGAGTTGACCACCCGCGCGTTCGCCAAGCATTTACAGGACTACATCCGCGATCAGGGGTGGCAGACCTACGGTGAAGTGCACGTCGAATTCGAGGCATCCCCTACGCTGCACACCGGACAGTTCAGGACGCACGGACGGGTCGACCCGGATGCGGGCCGCCGGAACCCCCCGGCGCCGCGCCGGCCGCCCGATCGACCTGGACGACCCCCACAACGACCCGCACACCCGCAACCAGGAGCTGGCCCCATGACGCAGAACTCAGGCTACGACCCCAGCCGAGAGCCCGCGGAGTCCGATCCACGCAACCGCGGGTACGCACCCCCGCCGGGGGGCCGCCCCGCGCCGCAATATCAGGACGACTACGGCCGGGGTGGTCAGTACCCCGGTGCCGGTGAGTACGCCGCTCCGGAATCGCAGCCCGCCTACGGCGACTATCAGCAGGGCGGCGACTACCAGAACGGCTACGACTACCAGCAGGGCGGCGCGGGCTACCAGCAGGGTGGTGCGGCCTACGGTCAGCCGGGCTACGAGCAGGGCAGCTACGACCAGAGCAGTTACGACCAGGGTTACGGCCAGCAGGCCTACGCCGACCAGGGGTACGGCCAGCAGCAGGCGTACGAACAGGGCGGCTACGAGCAGAGCGGCTACGACCAGGGTTACGGCCAGCAGGGCTACGCCGACCAGGGGTACGGGCAACAGCAGGGCTATCCGGAGCAGAACTACGGTCAGCAGCCGGGCTACGGCCAGGCGCCCGGATACGACCAGGGCTACCAGGCTCAGGGCGGCTATGGCCAGCAGGGTTACGCCGACCCCGGCTATGCCGATCAGGGGTACGCCGACCAGGGCGGTTACGGGGCCGAGGATCAGGCGTACGGACAGCAGCCGGCCTACGGACAGCAGGGCGGCTACGCCGCGGCCCCGCAGCCGGCGCGCGGCGGGTCCGGCTATTCGGCCACCCTGCACCTCGACGACGGCAGCGGCCGCACGTACCAGCTACGCGAGGGCAGCAACATCATCGGGCGGGGCCAGGACGCCCACTTCCGGCTTCCCGACACCGGGGTGTCCCGCCGCCACATCGAGGTGCGCTGGGACGGTCAGGTCGCCATGCTCTCGGATCTCGGTTCCACCAACGGGACGCTGGTCAACGGCTCGCCCGTCCAGGATTGGCAGCTCGCCGACGGAGATGTGATCCGGGCCGGGCATTCCGAGATCCTGATCCGAATCGTCTGATCCCGTAAGCTCGCCGGTGCAGGTCACGATGGGGCGCGAAAACCGCTCGCCCGTATCGTGATCGCAACCGGTCATCGGCCCTATTATGCTGCCAACATTCGCTCGGCAGCCGGGCCGTGCTGACCAGCACGCCGGTTGGGGGACGAAACGCCACTACGGGACCGGTCGAACAGGAGGTGGAGCGCCGTGCAGGGACTGATCCTGCAGTTGACCCGTGCGGGGTTCCTCTTGTTGTTGTGGCTGTTCGTGTGGGCGGTGCTTCGCACCTTGCGCAGCGACATCTACGCGGCATCAGGCATTCGGATCCAGCCCCGACCCACCCGAGGTTCGGTGGTGCTGCCATCCTTCAGCCGTGGCCAGAAGGGCGCCAAGTATCTAGTGGTGACTCAGGGTTCACTCGCCGGCACTCGGATCACGCTCGGCACCCAACCGGTGCTCATCGGGCGTGCAGACGACTCCACGCTGGTACTGACCGACGACTACGCCTCGACCCGGCACGCACGGTTATCGCCGCGCGGCGAGGACTGGTACGTCGAAGACTTAGGATCGACCAACGGGACCTACCTCGATCGAGCGAAGGTCACCACTCCCGTCCGAGTTCCACTCGGTACCCCTGTCCGTGTCGGTAAGACTGTGATCGAGCTGCGATCGTGACTCAAGTTCTCCGCTACGCAGCGCGTAGCGACCGTGGTCTCGTCCGGGCAAACAACGAGGACTCCGTCTACGCCGGTGCACGCCTGCTGGCGCTCGCCGACGGCATGGGCGGGCACGCCGCCGGTGAGGTGGCCTCGCAGTTGATGATCGCCGCGCTGGCTCATCTCGACGACGACGAGCCCGGCGACGATCTGCTCGGCAAACTCGACCGGGCGATTCGCGAAGGCAATGCCGCGATCGCCGACCAGGTCGAAGAGGAACCCGAACTCGACGGTATGGGCACCACGCTCACCACCATCCTGTTCGCGGGCAAGAAACTCGGCCTCGCCCACATCGGCGACTCCCGGGCCTACATGCTCCGCAATGGCGAGCTCGCCCAGATCACCCGCGACGACACCTTCGTCCAATCGCTGGTCGACGAGGGCCGGATCACCCCGGAGCAGGCCCACACCCATCCGCAGCGGTCACTGATCATGCGGGCACTCACCGGAAACGAGATCGAGCCGACGCTCATCGTCCGGGAAGCCCGCGCCGGTGACCGCTATCTGCTGTGTTCGGACGGCCTGTCCGATGTGGTGAGCGACGAGACGATTGCCAACACGCTGCGCGAGGGCAACACCGACGAGGCGGCCGACCGGCTCATCGAACTGGCACTGCGCAGCGGCGGTCCCGACAATGTGACCGTCGTCGTCGCCGATGTGATCGATCTCGACTACGGCCAGAGCCACCCCATCGTCGCGGGCGCCGCCTCCGGTGAGGACGAGGACACACCGCCTCCCAACACCGCCGCCGGGCGCGCCGCCGCCATGCGTCCACCGCGGGCGGCACCTCGCCGGGCCGCGGTCGCCGCGGAACCGCCCGAGCCGCGCAAGAGCCACAAGGGCCGCTGGATCGCACTGGCCGTCGCCCTCGTGGTGGCCGTCGTGGTCGGACTCGTGGTGGGCTACAAGATGATTCGCAGCAACTACTACGTGGGCGCCGACAACGGCAACGTGGTGATCATGCGCGGTCTGCCCGGCTCGGTCCTGGGCTATTCGATTCAGGATGTGGACCAGCTGGTCTGCGTCGACTCGCGCAACAAGGTCACCCTCATGCGACCGGGCGCGGGCTTCCCCAGCGGGTGTAAGCAGCTGGCGGTGGCCGATCTGCAGCAGACCGGCCGCGACAAGGTCAACAACGGGTTACTGCCGCCGGGTGGATTCGATTCCACGCGTGGGCAACTGGAGAAGCTGGCCGCCACCGATCTGCTGCCCGTCTGCGCGAAGCCGGCGCCGCCGGTCGCGCCGCCGCCCGCCGAGGGCAGCACCGTGGCCCCGGGCAGCGCGGCGCCCGCCACGCCCGCGCCCTCCCCGGCGCCCAACACCCCGGGTACGTCCGCGCCGAACCCGACCAATGCCCCCGCCCATTCCGAGCAGCCGGCACCCACCACCGCGGCGCCGGCCCCTCAGACTCCGGGGGAGAACTGCAGGAAGGCGGACTGATGTCCGCACCGGCACCGCCGTCCGCTGGAGCGTTCCCCAGTCCACCGGGCGGGTTCGCTCCCGCGCCGCCACCCTCGACCCGCCGCAACGTCGAACTGTTGCTGCTGGGTTTCGCGGTGGTCATCACCACGGTTGCGCTGGTGCTGGTGGAGGCCAGTCAGGATCAGGAAATCACCTGGGATCTGGCCAAATTGGGTTTCGCCTATCTGGCGCTGTTCGGTGTCGCTCATCTCGCGGTGCGGCGGTTCGCCCCGTTCGCCGATCCGCTGCTGTTACCGATCGCCGCGCTGCTCAACGGGCTCGGGCTGGTGCTGATCCATCGCCTGGATCTCGCCGACGAGCAGACCGCGATCCACAACTCGTGGTCGATCCCCTCCCCCGACGCCAATCAACAGGTGCTGTGGACAGCGCTGGGGATCACCCTGTTCATCGCGGTGCTGGCGCTGCTGCGCGACTACCGCACCCTGGCCCGCTACGGCTATACGCTCGGGCTGCTCGGTCTGGTGGCGCTGATGATCCCCGCGCTGCTGCCGGGGAGGTTCTCCGAAACCAACGGCGCCAAGATCTGGATCCGGTTGCCCGGTTTCAGTGTGCAGCCGGGTGAGTTCGCGAAGATCTTGCTGATCATCTTCTTCGCGTCGGTCCTGGTCGCCAAGCGCGATCTGTTCACCGCGGCCGGGCGCCACGTCCTGGGGATGGAGTTGCCGCGCCCGCGCGACCTCGGCCCGATTCTGCTGGTGTGGGCGGCCTGCCTGGTCGTGTTGTTCTTCGAGAAGGACCTCGGCACCTCGCTGCTGATCTTCGCGACCGTGCTGGCGATGCTCTACATCGCGACCGAGCGGGTGGGCTGGCTGATCGTCGGCGCCGGACTGCTGGCGCTCGGATTCTTCCTCGCCTACAACGCGTTCGGCCACGTGCGGGTGCGGGTGTCGACGTGGTTGCACCCGTTCGACGACTACAACAGCACCGGCTACCAGATCTCGCAATCGCTGTTCGGGCTCGCGACCGGCGGCCTGGCCGGCACCGGACTCGGCAGCGGCCGGCCCTCGCAGGTGCCGTTCGCCAAGACCGACTTCATCATCGCCACCATCGGTGAGGAGCTAGGCCTCATCGGGCTCACCGTGGTGCTGATGTTGTTCGCCGTCTTCGTGGTGCGCGGCCTGCGCACGGCCCTGGCGGTCCGCGACAGTTTCGGCAAGCTGCTCGCCGCCGGATTGGCTTTCACCATCGCCATTCAGGTATTCGTGGTGGTGGGTGGCGTCACCAAGCTGATTCCCCTGACCGGACTCACCACCCCCTTCGTGTCCTACGGCGGCTCCTCGCTGCTCGCGAACTACGCCCTGCTGGCGTTGCTGGTCAAGATCTCCGACGCCGCTCGGGCGCCTGCGCCGGCTCGCCGCCGGGAAGCCGCGCCGATCGCCGAAGCACAGACCGAGATGATCCGCGCCGAGACGCCCCGACCCGAGAAGGGAGAGCCGGCATGAACACCCCGCTCCGCCGGGTCGCGATGGCGGTCATGGTGATGATCGTCGCGCTGCTGGCGAACGCGACCTACGTCCAGGTCATCAAGGCCGACAGCCTGCGCAACGATCCCCGCAACTCGCGGGTGCTGCTCGACGAGTACAGCCGCCAGCGCGGTCAGATCTCGGCCGGCGGCACGGTGCTCGCCAGTTCGGTGGCCACCGACGACCGCTACAAATACCTGCGCACCTATCCCACCGATCCCTCCGCCTACGCCCCGGTGACCGGCTTCTATTCGATGCAGTACGGCAGCACCGGGCTGGAGCGTTCCGAGGATTCGGTGCTCAACGGCTCCGACAGCGCCCTGTTCGGGCGCCGCTTGATCGACATGATCTCCGGCCGCGATCCGCGCGGCGGCAACGTGGTGACCACCATCGATCCGATGATGCAGAAGGTCGCCTACGACCAGCTCACCAGCAAGGGTTACACCGGTTCGGTCGTCGCGATAGAACCGAGTACCGGCCGCATCCTGACCATGGTGTCGACACCGAGCTACGACCCCAACCAGCTGTCCACGCACGACGGCGCGCGCGCCACCCAGGCCTGGGAATCGCTGAGCGCGGACCCGAGTCAACCGATGTTGAATCGTGCGGTGTCGCAGACGTATCCGCCCGGTTCGACATTCAAGGTCGTCGTCGCGGCGGCCGCGCTGTCGATGGGGATCAAGCCGGAGGACGCGTTCACCGCGGCGCCGAACATCACCCTGCCCGGGACGAACACCACGCTGGAGAACTACAACGGCACCCCGTGCGGCGGCGGCGCGACCGCGACGATGCACGACGCGTTCCGGCTCTCGTGCAACACCGCCTTCGCCGAGATCGGCATGAAGGTGGGCGCGGCCAAACTCAAGGACGAGGCCGCGGCCTTCGGCATCGGCCCGCATTCGGGCATCCCGATCCCGGTGGCCGACAGCACGGTCGGCCCGATTCCGGACAACGCGGCGCTGGCCCAGACCAGCATCGGCCAGCGAGACGTAGCTCTCACCCCCCTCGACGATGCGGTGATCGCGGCTACCGTAGCCAATGGCGGTGTGCGGATGGAGCCGCATCTGGTCGACCGGACCCAGGGTCCCGACCTGCGCGATCTGTCCACCACCAAACCGGTGTCGGTCGGGCAGGCGATCAGCGCCCCGGTGGCCAGCCAGCTGACCGGGCTGATGATCGATTCGGAGAAGGCCACGGCCGGAGGCACCCAGCCGCGGCCGTACCAGATCGCTTCCAAGACCGGCACCGCCGAACACGGCAGCGACCCGCGTAACACCCCGCCGCACGCCTGGTATATCGCGTTCGCGCCGGCGCAGAACCCGAAGATCGCGATCGCGGTCATCGTGGAGAACGGCGGCGACCGCGCGCTGGCCGCGACCGGTGGATCGGTGGCGGCGCCGGTGGCACGGGCGGTGCTGGATGCCGGATTGCAGGGGGGCTGAGGACAATGAGTAAGCGAGGACCAGGACCCCAGGTGGATATGCAACAACGTCGTGCTCGGCGAACCTACCGTCGGGGGCGGCCATGCTGAACAACGGTGCCCTGATCGCCGATCGGTATCGGCTGCAACGTCTCATCGCCACGGGCGGTATGGGCCAGGTGTGGGAGGCATTGGACACCCGCCTGGACCGCCGGGTCGCGGTGAAGGTCCTCAAGGCCGAATTCTCCGCGGATCCGACGTTCCGGCACCGGTTCAAGACCGAGGCCAAGACCACCGCGCAGCTCAACCACCCCGGCATCGCGGGGGTCTACGACTACGGCGAGACCTACGACCCGCAGGGCGGTGAAACCGCCTACCTGGTGATGGAGCTCGTCCAGGGCGAACCGCTCAACGCGGTGCTGAACCGGCTCGGCCGGCTCTCGGTCGGCCAGGGTCTGGACATGCTGGAGCAGACCAGCCGCGCCCTCGAGGTCGCCCATGCCGCGGGCGTGGTCCACCGCGACGTGAAGCCCGGCAATATCCTGGTCACCCCCACCGGACAGGTGAAGATCACCGACTTCGGTATCGCGAAGGCAGTCGACGCCTCACCGGTGACCAAGACCGGCATGGTGATGGGCACCGCCCAGTACATCGCTCCCGAGCAGGCGACCGGCGAGGATGCCACCTCGGCCAGTGACGTGTACTCGCTCGGCGTCGTCGGCTACGAGGCATTGTCGGGCCATCGGCCGTTCACCGGTGACGGTGCCCTGACGGTGGCGATGAAGCATGTGCGCGAGGCGCCGCCGCCGATGCCGGCCGATCTGCCGCCGAACGTGCGCGAGCTGATCGACATCACGATGACCAAGGATCCGACGCGGCGTTATCACAGCGGCGGCGAATTCGCCGATGCCGTGGCCGCGGTGCGGGCCGGTCGCCGCCCACCGCCGCCGCGCGGCGGTGCGGTCCCGCAGACCGGCGCCACTCGCGTCCTTCCGCCCGGACCGACCGCGGTGATCCCGCGCGGTGACTACGACGGCGCGACCGTCCGGTATCCGGCCGCCGAACCGGCCCGGGTGGGCGCGGCGGCTGGTTCGACCGCCATGATGCCGGGTCCCGGCGGCCCGGCCGGTGAGACCGAGAAGCCGGGATTCACCACCGGTCAGAAGGTGATGGCCGGACTCGGCGCGGGCGCGGTTCTTCTCGGCGGCCTGGCCGCCTGGGTGCTGCTCAGCGGTAAGGCCCCGGATTCGACGGTGTCGCCGGTGAAGTCGACCACCTCGGTCGTCGCACCGCCGCCGCCGACCACGGTGTGGACCACGACCGAGGAGCCGACGACCACCACCCAACCGGCTCCGCCGCCGGTGGTGACGACGACTCCCGAGCCGACGACGACCACCACGCCCCCGCCGACCACGACCACCACGGCACCGCCGACGACCACCACTCGGGAGCGGCCGACCCGCACCACGCGCCCCACAACACGCCCGTCCTACCCTTCGCTCGACCTACCATTGCCGGGGGCCGGCGATTCACTGCCGGGGGTCGGCGGTGCGCACGAAGCCGACAGCAGCACAGACCCTCACACCTCCTCACAAGGACTGCCATGACGACCCCGAAGAATCTGTCTTCTCGCTACGAACTGGGCGAGATCATCGGATTCGGTGGTATGTCGGAGGTTCACAAGGCCCGTGACCTGCGACTGGGTCGTGACGTGGCGATCAAGGTGCTGCGCGCGGATCTCGCCCGCGACCCTACGTTCTATCTGCGCTTCAAGCGCGAGGCGCAGAACGCGGCGGCACTGAACCATCCGGCGATCGTCGCGGTGTACGACACCGGCGAGGCCGAGGTGGACGGCGGCCCGCTGCCCTACATCGTGATGGAGTACGTCGACGGCGAGACGCTGCGCGATATCGTGCGCGGCAAGGGTCCGCTGCCGCCGCGCCGGGCGATGGAGATCATCGCTGATGTCTGTGCCGCACTGGATTTCAGCCACAAGAACGGCATCGTGCATCGCGATATGAAGCCGGCCAACATCATGATCAACCGCCAGGGTGCGGTGAAGGTGATGGACTTCGGTATCGCGCGTGCCATCGCGGACAGCTCGAATCCGATGACCCAGACCGCCGCGGTGATCGGCACCGCGCAGTACCTGTCACCGGAACAGGCGCGCGGTGAACAGGTCGACGCCCGGTCCGACGTGTACTCCGTCGGCTGTGTGCTGTACGAAATCCTCACGGGCCAGCCGCCTTTCACCGGTGATTCGCCGGTCGCGGTCGCCTACCAGCATGTCCGGGAGGATCCGAAGCTGCCGTCGCTGGTTCATCCGGGCGTACCGCGTGAACTCGATTCGGTCATCCTCAAGGCGATGAGCAAGAATCCGGCCAACCGGTATCAGTCCGCGGCCGAGATGCGCGCCGATCTGATCCGGGTGCTGGGTGGCCAGAAGCCGCAGGCGCCGATGGTGATGACCGAGGAGGACCGCACCACCTTCCTCAGCAGCATGGATCCCGAACCGCGCAGCTACCGCACGGTCGAACGCAACGACGGCGACGACGAGCCGGAACCCGAAACCGACGGGTCGCGGCGCAAAATGTGGATCGGCATCGGTGCCGCCGCGGTGGTCGCGGTGCTGGTGGCGCTGTTCTGGGTGTTGATCGGTCCGGGCAGCAGGCCCGATCAGGTCGCGATCCCCGATCTGTCCAATCAGCCGGCGGAGCAGGCGCGCAACGATCTCCAGAAACTGGGTTTCACTGTCGCCGTCCAGCCGAAACCGGACGGCAAGGTCGCCAGCGGCAATGTGGTCGCGACCCAGCCACTGGGTGGTGCGCGCGTCGACAAGGGGTCCACGGTGACCCTGCAGATTTCGACCGGTCCGCAGCAGGTGCCGGTGCCACAGCTGACCAAACTCACCCAGCAGCAGGCCGAGCAGAATCTGAACGCGGCCGGGCTACTCCTGGATCCGCAGATCCAGCGCGGCGCCTCCAGTCCGGAGGACAAGGACAAGGTGATCGCCGAATCCCCCGCCGCCGGAACCAAGATCGATGCCGGTTCGAAGGTGACGATCACCCTCGGCAAGGGGCCGGACCAGGTTCGCGTGCCCGATGTGGTGGGCCAGTCGATCGATGTGGCGGAACCGAATCTGGCCGACAGCGCAGGGTTCAAGGTCGTGATCCAGAAGGTCAGCTCGTCGCGGCCCGCCGGTGAGGTGCTGTCCACCGATCCGGCCGGCGGTTCGATGGCCGACAAGGGGTCGACCATCACCGTGCAGGTGTCCAGCGATCAGATCACCATGCCGTCGCTGACCGGTCTCACCCCGTCGCAGGCCGTGGACAAACTGCGCTCGGTGGGCTGGACCGGCGGTGTGGGCCAGATCAGCCAGAGCACCCAGGGCACGTTCGACGCGAGCAATGTCGGCCGGGTGATCGATCAGCAGCCGCGGCCGGGCTCGTCGGTGGCACGCAACGCGACGATCACGATCGTCACGGGAGTGCTGGGGCCGCCCTGACGCGGGCCGGTGATCACAGCGCGAGGTGGCGATTCATCGACATGGCCTCGTCGGCCAGGTCGGAAAGTTCGATCACCTCGACGCCGTGGTCGCGCAGATTCTCCACGCCGACACAGTTCTCCACGAAGGTGCGCGGTTCACGCCACGCGATGACGACGCGCGGAATTCCGGCGGCCAGGATGCGGTCGGCACACGGAGCGCGGCCGACCGAGGCCCGGGTGGAACACGGTTCGAGCGTGCTGTAGAGCGTGGCCTGCGCGAGCCGGGGATCGGCGCCGAGTTTGTCCAGTGCCGATTCCTCGCCGTGCACCTTCGGCTCGGTTTCGCGGGAGTAGCCGTGCGCGAGTTCGACGCCGTCCGGGCCGACGATCACCGCGCCGACCGAAAACGCGGTGGTACTCGGCGGACACAGCCGGGCCAGGCCGATCGCGTGATGCATCCAGAACCGATGCGCCCCGGGCCGGCCGGGGACACGGCTGGCCGACTCGACCGACTCCCACGCATCGGATTCGGTTGTCACTGTGGGTCTTTCATCGCCGAACTCCCATCGGACGGTGTCGGCCGCGGCAGATACCGCAGGACCGCGATATCTCCGAGGCGAGTGATATCCACCAAAGCCATTCTGCGCCGAGAACCGCCGGGAAAGTCGGCCGGATGCAAAAATTTCGGGGCCGCGCTGTCACCGACCAGTACCGGGGCGATCGCCATCAGCAGTTCGTCGGCCAGATCCGCCGCCAGGAAAGCGGTGTGGATGCGGCCCCCGCCCTCGACCATCAGGCGGGCGATCCCGCGCTCGCCCAGATCATCGAGCAGCGCACCGAAGTCGACGGAGCTGCCGAGGGCGACGACCTCGGCTCGGCCGGCGAGCCGATCGCCCAGCCGCTCCCGCCCGGCCGTGGTCGTATAGACCAGCCGCCGCCCACCCTGGTTCCACAGCCGCTGCCCGGGGTCGAGTTCACCGCTCGCGGTGACCACGACGCGCACCGGGAATTCGGGTTTGCCCGCCGCGATCCGCGCCTCGCGCCGCCGCTCGCTGCTCAGCGACAACCGCGGATCGTCGCGACGCAGGGTCTCGGCTCCGATCAGGATCGCGTCGGCCTCGGCACGCACCTGGTCGACGCGATCGAAATCCTCGGCGTTGGACAGCAGCAACCGTTGCGGACCGGCGTCATCGATATATCCGTCGACACTGGTGGCCACCGAGAGCACGACGTACGGCCGGGCCATCAGCGCCGCCGGGGCACGACGACCGCGCCGAGCTCATGCATGCGCAAACTCCTTGTCACAGTGGGGCTTTCGCTTGCCCGGGTGCGACGATCGGGTCAGACCAGCGCGGCGACCTCGGATTCGAGCGTCTGAACCAGGCCCTCGGCCGGACGCTCGCCGCACACCTCGAGCCAGTTCGCCAGCATCCGGTGGCCGCCCTGGGTGAGCACCGATTCGGGATGGAACTGCACGCCGTGGATGGGCAGGTCGCGGTGCCGCATGGCCATCACGATGCCGCTCTCGGTGCGTCCGATCACCTCGATATCACCGGGCAGGGTGTCCTCGAGCACGGTCAGCGAGTGATAGCGGGTGGCGGTGAACGGGTCCGGCAATCCGGCCAGCACTCCGGAACCGATGTGGAAGACCGAACTCGTCTTGCCGTGCAGCAGCTCGGGGGCGCGGGTCACGGTCGCGCCGAATGCCTCTCCGATCGCCTGATGTCCCAGGCACACGCCGAGCAGTGGAGTTCTGGTCCGGGCGCAGGCGCGGACCAGTTCGATACTCGCGCCGGCGCGGTCGGGGGTGCCCGGTCCCGGGCTGATCAACAGGCCGTCGAAATCGGCGGCCACGGCGTCGGTGTCCTGCAACCGGGAGTCGTCGTTGCGCCAGACGGTCGCCTCGGCACCCAGTTGGCCCAGATATTGGACCAGGTTGAATACGAAGCTGTCGTAATTGTCGACGACCAGAACACGCATGGTTCGAGAGTACGTGGCGCCACCATCGATACGCAGCTGAGATAGCCTTTAGGCAGACCTGCACGCCGAATACGAGGACGTCATGCCCAAGTCGAAGGTCCGCAAGAAGACCGACTACACGATCAACCCGACCAGCCGCACCCCGGTGAAGGTGAAGGGCGGTCCGTCGCCGGTCTGGTATGTGGCGATCATGCTCGGCTTCATGCTGGCCGGTCTGGCATGGTTGCTGGTCTACTACCTGGGCGCCGACCACATCCAGTGGATGAGCGATCTCAACGCCTGGAACTTCCTGATCGGCTTCGGACTCATGGTGATCGGCCTGATCATGACGATGCGGTGGCGCTGATCGGGTGGCGTTCACCCTTATTACACGCGTGTGATTCATGCACACCTGTGGATGATTCTGTGGACAACTCGAGGAGCAATTGGGGACCGTGAGCACACCGCCCGAACACCCCGAGTCCGATCGTCCCGGGTCCGCCGGGGAATTCGGTAGTTCGGAGCCGGCGCCCCGGCTCGAGTGGTCCACACCGGCGCCTGCCCTGGTCGCGGTCACCCTCGGCGGAGTGGCGCTGGCCGTGGCTGCCGCCTTCGCCTCCGACGCACCGAGCCGGCTGTTGATCGGCTTGGCCGCG
Source organism: Nocardia sp. BSTN01 (assembly GCF_015354405.1). GTDB lineage: Bacteria > Actinomycetota > Actinomycetes > Mycobacteriales > Mycobacteriaceae > Nocardia. The sequence goes on from NZ_JADKYP010000048.1 coordinate 27,622, forward strand.
GCGCTGCTGCTGTGCCTGGCCGGACTGGGCTTCCGGCAGCGCCCGCGCCTGACCGTCGTTCCCGGGAAGCCGGCCCATCTGGTGATTCGTGGCCTGTTCGGCCCGGTCGGCTACGGACCCGAGCAGATCCTGCGGGCACGAGTCGTCGGGTTCCGGCGCCTGGGCCGCAGCATCCCCAATCTGGAACTCGACGTCGACCACAAGGGCGAGGAGCGGCTGGTGATCTTCGGCCGCTGGGATCTCGGCACCCATCCCCAGGACGTCCTGGATGTGATGACCGTGCACGGTCTCGTTCCGGCCGAACCGCGCAACAGCTGATACCGGCCCAGAATCACGCGAGAACCGCCGCACCCGCGCCGATCAGCGCGATCGCCAGCACCGCGAGGCCGGCCACCGAACCCCATCCGATCCACCGGATCGAATCCCGGGTCCGCGCCCGCAGCCATTCCGGCAGGAACAGGATTCCGGCGGCGGCCAGCGTGCCCGCCACCAGTCCACCGAGATGGCCCCACAGCGAGATACCCGGCAGGGACACGCTGATCAGCAGGTTGATCGCGATCAGCACCAGCATCTGCACGGGACTCTGCCGCAGCCGCAGCAGAATCACGGTCATCGCGCCGAACAGGCCGTAGATGGCGCCGGACGCACCGGCCGTGGCGGAATCGGTCGCCAGCCACATGACCGCCGCCGATCCGCCGAGCAGCGAAACCAGATAGATCGCGAGGAATCGCGAACGTCCCAGCACGAGTTCGGTATCGCGGCCGAGGATGTAGAGGGCGAACATGTTGACCACCAGGTGCAACGGCCCGTAGTGCAGGAATCCCGAACCGAGGACGCGAATCCACTGCCCCTGAGCGACCCACTGCGGCGCGAGCACCCAGTCGTAGAACAGCCGCGACAGATGGTTGTCGGTGACACTGTGGGCTTGGCTCACGGTGACGGCGAAAACCGCGACATTGATCGCGATCAGCGCGTAGGTGACATACGGCGTGCGGCGATCGGTAGCGAACGGACCGGTGACGGTCGGCCGGCCGGGACGAATATCGCTGCGCCCCCGCGCGACACACTCCGCACAGTGCTGTCCGACGGCGGCCGGTTGCAGACATTGGGGGCACGCCGGCCGCCCGCACCGCGTGCACGCCAGTCCGGTGGTGCGATCGGGATGGCGGTAGCAGGTCGGTGCGGGCGGTTGCGGATTCACGAAACTCCGATGGGTCAGCTCAGGGTGATGCTCGAGATGACGACCGGCTCCTTCGGCCGGTCGTTGCGGTCGGTCGCGGTGGTCGCGATGGCGTCGACGACCTTGCGCGAATCGGCGTCCACCACTTCGCCGAAGATGGTGTGGCGGCGGTTCAGGTGCGGCTGCGCACCGACGGTGATGAAGAACTGCGAACCGTTGGTGCCGGGCCCGGCGTTGGCCATGGCCAGCAGATAGCCGCGGTCGAAGCGCAGTTCGGGATGGAATTCGTCGGCGAATTCGTAGCCCGGCCCACCACGGCCGGTACCCGTCGGGTCACCGCCCTGAATCATGAAACCGTCGATCACGCGGTGGAATACGCTGCCGTCGTAGAACGGCCCGGAGGTGCCGCCGGCGGCGTTCTCCGTCGTGTAGGCCGCGCTGCCGTCGGCCAGGCCGACGAAGTTGCGCACCGTCTTCGGGGCGTGGTTACCGAAGAGCGAGATCTTGATGTCGCCGAGGTTGGTGTGCAGGACGGCCACGGCGGTCTGATTCGGTGAGGTCACGCCGAATATCGTGCCATGTCGGCTGTCCGTACTCGCAGGGCGCGCCTAGCCGGTGTGCGCCGCGTCGTCGGCCGGCTGCGCCGCCGTCCCGGGTGCGGTCGCTCCACCCGCATATCCCAGCCGCGGCGGTTCGGCGGCCGGCTCCGGCAGCTGCGGGCGACGCGAGGCGGCCGCCCATGCGGCACCGCTCGCGGCCGCGGCAACGCCCGCAGCGATGAGCCGATTACGCAACCGACCGGATTTCCGGGAACTGCCCAACTGCATGCCCCCATGCTGTCACAGCCCCGGGCCGCCCGCAGTAGCGCCAGGTGAGAGTCTCACCGGCTGACCGACCGCTTGAACTGGCGCAGTGCCAGCGGCACGAAGATCACCAGAATCGCCACCACCCAGATCAATGTCGTCGCCACCGGATGCTGCAGCGACCACACATCGGGCGTGGGATTCGTCGGACTCGTGTTACCGAACAGATCGCGCGTCGCCTGCGTCACCGCGGAGACCGGATTCCATTCGGCGACGACGCGCAGCGGTGTGGGCAGCACGTCGCTGGGCACGAAGGTGTTGGCGATGAAGGTCAGCGGGAAGATCACCATGAAACTGGCGTTGTTGAACACTTCCGGCGCCCGGACCAGCAAACCGACCACGGCCATGATCCAGGAAATCGCGTAAGCGAACAGCAAGAGCAGGACATAGGCCAGCACGGCTTCGAGGAAGGAGCCGTGGATGCGCCAGCCGACGAGCAGCCCGGTCACCGACATCACCACCAGGCTCACCACATTGATGGCGACGTCGGCCACGGTGCGTCCGACCAGGACCGCCGAGGGCGCCATCGGTAGCGAGCGGAACCGGTCGATGATGCCGCGCTGCATATCCTCGGCCAGGCTGGTGCCGGTGAACGTGGCGCCGAAGACCGAGGTCTGGGCGAAGATGCCGGCGATCAGGAATTCGCGGTACGAGGTGCCCTGCACGCTGATCGCCGAGCCGAAGATGTAGGCGAACAACAGGACGAACATGATCGGCGACAGCGTCGAGAAGATCAGCACATCGGGCACTCGTTTGATCTTGATGACGTTGCGCTTGGCGATGGTCAGACTGTCACCGGCCACGATGGCCGCGCGTTCGGCCAGTGTCGGTTTGCGGGTGTCGATCGCCGCGGTGATCATCTGCTGTGTCCTTCCGTGGCTTGTTCGAGGGTCTGCGCGGCATCGGCCGGGTCGATGGAGTCGGCGGCCTCGTGCCCGGTCAGGGTGAGGAAGACGTCGTCGAGAGAGGGCCGCCGCAGGCCCACGTCCTGGATGCGCACCCGGTGCGCGGACAGCCGCTCGATGGTGTCGACCAGCGCCTGTGAGCCGTCGTCGACGGGGATGGTGAGCCGCCGCAATCCCGGTTCGACGTGGATATCGCCGACGGCGAGCCCGGCCAGGGCCTGCTGTGCGACGGCGAGAACGTCGGCGTGTTCGACGGTCAACTCGATCCGGTCGCCGCCGACCAGGGTCTTGAGCTCGTCGGCGGTGCCGCGCGCGATGACCGTGCCGTGATCGATCACCGCGATCGCATCGGCCAGCCGGTCCGCTTCCTCCATGTACTGCGTGGTCAGCAGCAGGGTGGTACCGCCTGCGACGAGTTCCTCGATCACATCCCACAGATCCAGCCGGGCCCGCGGGTCGAGGCCGGTGGTGGGCTCGTCGAGGAACAGCACCGGCGGATTGGCCACCAGGGCTCCGGCCAGGTCCAGGCGGCGCCGCATTCCGCCGGAGTACCCCTTCACCGGCCGATCGGCCGCGTCGCTGAGCCGGAAGCGTTCGAGCAGTTCCCGGGCGCGGTGCTTACTGCGCTGGATGCCCAGGTGATAGAGCCGTCCCACCATTTCCAGATTCTCGAAGCCGGTGAGGTATTCGTCCACGGCCGCATACTGGCCGGAAGCGCCGATGTGCGCGCGTAACCGCTGCGGTTCGCGCAGGACATCGATACCGGCGACCGTGGCGCGGCCGGCGTCGGGTGTGAGCAACGTGGTCAGCACCCGGACCGTCGTGGTCTTCCCGGCGCCGTTGGGGCCGAGCAGTGCGGTCACCGTCCCCTCGGGAACCGCGAGATCGAGCCCGTCGAGGGCGACGAGCCGACCGTATTTCTTGACCAAACCCTCGGCGATGATGGCGTCGGGCATGCTTTTCCCCTGCCGTTCGATGTGGATGTCAGCGATGTGGATGTGAGGTTTGCTACTGCCGTGCAGTATTGCCCACACCACCGACAAGTTCATCCGAATAAGCCGACATCGGACACCGGCTCGACCGGGCGGGAAGCGGAGGTGGTCGCATCCCGGGATCCGGCGGTGCTCGGGGGTGCCGGCGGGATGCGACCGATTCGATACTCCCGCGCCGGGACTCGGAGGTCGCGAGTAGTGCGCTACTCGAGTACGTCCCGCGCGGCTACCTGCCGTCGCTCACGGAAAGCCTCAAAGGTGTGAAAACGCCCACGACTGTGCGGCGCCACACCCACACAGCTACCGAATTCGATGCCGGCGACGACGCCTCGCCACCGCCGATCGTTTCACGTGGAACACGTTTGTTCCCCTGCGTCGCAACATAATTCGCGATTGCCACCCCGGCGGCTATCGCGCTCTCGGCAAACCGGACGAGGCGCCCCGCAACACGCCAGAGAAAAAAATTTCGAAACTAGCGCCCCTCATGCAGACACAAACGAGAATCGTCGCGTAGGATCAGTCACGTCGGCCCCTCCCCCCCGGGCCGACCCTACGCGGGCCTCGGCTAACTCCCCCCCTTCGCCGAGGCCCGCTTCCAATTCCCGGACTTTTCCGATCGGCGCGGCGACCGCCTTCCCGTTGTGCGACAGCACTTTCAGGACACCGTGCGACAGCACTTTCAGGACACCTTTCTGCTCCGGGAGCAGGTGCCGATCAGCCTCCGTTCCGTCGCAGCACATGCGAGCCCAGACGGTTGATGCCACGCACCCGCACACTGCGCAGATGCCGCAGCGAGAACTCGGGTTCGTCCGCCAATTGTGTTGCCGCGCCGTCGTCCACCAGGACGGAGCCCGGCCGCGCGACACCGGTCAGCCGCGCCGCGGTATTCACCACCGAACCGTAGAGATCACCGAAACGTTGCAACACTTGCCCATAGGCCAGCCCGACCCGCAGTTCAGGGGTGGTTCCGGCACTCGTCGTCGCCTCCTGGATCGCCAACGCGATCCGGCCGGCGGCCACCGCGGATTCGGCCGCGAACATGACCTCGTCGCCGACGTTCTTGATGGTCCAGCCACCGTTCGCGGTGATCGCCCCCGTGGTGACGGATTCGAACGACTCGAGTAGATCGTCCAGTTCATCGGCTTCCAGATGCCTGGTCAGCCGGGTGTAACCGACCATATCCGCGAAGCCGACGGCCAACTCGCGCAACGTTTCTCCGGTACCGTCGCCGGCCAGTGACCGCGTCAGCGCCGCCGCGAGATGCCGCCGCCACGCATACGCCTGCAGTTGCTGCAGCGCGGACACCACCTCGGCGGTCGCCTCCCGGGCCACCTTGTCCTGGTCCACCGCGGGATCGCCCGCCGTGATCGACCGGATCCGGTCGGCGATCTCCTCCGCGACCAGATCGACCTGCCATTCCGCCAATCGCGCCATCGACTGCCCGAGGGTGCGCGCGGCCGCCTGCTGCCGGCGCACATCGGCGCCGGCCAGCGCGTCGAGACTGCGGAAGTTCCGGACCGCCTTCACATCGCCGTCGGTGAATTCCACCGCGGCGTCGTCGTCATGAGCCGGAAAGCCGAGCGAAACCCACAGCCGCCGGGACAGGTCGGCGGGTACGCCCGACAGCTCGGCGACCTCGACCCGGTTGTAGCGGCGCGGACCCTCCAGTAGATACGGCTCGACAACCGACTGGACCAGCTTCGACAGCTCCGGGGAGGCCATAATTCCGACGATACGGATCCCGCCCGAGCCGGGTCGCCCGCTGATGACATGTCACAGCCGAGCGACCCGCTCGGTCACACGCGGTCCGGGCCGGGCTGCCAGGTGGCGACCGCCCAGATCACCACGACATTCAACGCGATCACCAGGATCGACCACGCCGGGTAGTACGGCAGCCACAGAAAGTTCGCGAGAATCGACAACGCCGCCAACGTGATTGCCACGATCCGGCCCCACGTGGTGCCCGCCATCAGACCGAGCGCGGCGATGACCAGCAGGATCCCCAGCACGATGTGGATCCATCCCCAGGTCGTGGTGTCGAACTGGTAGACGTAGTCGATCCCCACGACGAACAGGTTGTCGTTGGCGACCGCCGAAATTCCTTCCAGAATGGAGAGCACACCGACGGTGACCAGCAGGATCGCCGCGCCGATCGAGGTTCCGGCGGCGATGCCCTGACGTACCGGATGCTCCTGCGGGGTTGTGGTCATGGCAGAACTCCTTCCCAGCCGAGGGGCTTTCCCATGAATGTGCCCATCGCGACGCGCGTTGACTTCACCCGTGGCGGGTGAGTGTCGGGCGCGGTCGCTCGGCCGGACCGGTTCGCGGCCGGATCTCGAGCTCATCCCGGGCGGATGAGGCGCCCACCAGCGGTTGTGCACGAGCCTGGAGGCGAGCAGGCAACCCGCCCGAGGAGGTGAGTTGGTCGTTGTCGATCCGCTATCAGTTCGTCATCGATGGTGAATTGTCCGAACGGGCCCTGGCGGCATTTCCGGAATTGAGCCGCAGCGAGCATTCCTCGGCGGGTACGACCACGCTGTTCGGCGCACTCTCCGATGCCACGGACATGCGGGGTGTGCTCGCGCGCATCGATTCGCTCGGCCTGACGCTGCTGGGAATGGCACAACTCCCAGACTCCGCCGGCTGAGGTCGCCGCCGCCTACGGTTCCTCGTCCGGGTCGGGCGCACGGTCCTGGATCAGCACGCCCACCCACCGCGTGCTCGGATCGATATCGAGCAGCAGCGCCTTCATCAGCAGGGTCAGCGGAATCGCCAGCAGCGCACCGAGCGCCCCCAGGACCCACGACCAGAAAACCAGCGACAGGAACGTCACGGTCACGCTGAGGCCGACCGCATCCCCCACGAATTTGGGCTGGATGATCGACTGGATCACGAAATTGATCACCGAGTAGACGACGATTACCCACACCATCAGCATCGGCCCGCTGTCGAGCAGCGCCAGCAGCGCCGGCGGAATCAAGCCGATGACGAAACCGATATTCGGAATGTAGTTGGTGATGAACGACAGCAGCGCCCAGAGGAGCGGAAGCGGGACGCCCATCAACCACAGCGCACCACCGTCGAAAATGGCGACGATCAAGCCGAACACCGTGGAAACAACCAGGTATTTCCGGGTGCCGCTGGCGAATACGCCCAGCGCATAAGCGATTTCGGGTCGCGCCTTGGCGACCACCGCCAATTTCCGATCGATCATCATGCCGTCGATCGCCATGAACAGCAGCAGTGCCAGTACGAAGAACAGATTGGAGAAGATTCCGAGCGCATTGCTCAGCGCGACGGACAGGACATCCACGACCTTGCCCACATCCAGACCGTTGAGCGCGTTGTGGATCTGTTCGGTATCCACCCCCAGATCGGCGAGCGTATCCCGCACACCGTTGAGCATGTCGTCGAGTTTGTCGGAGTATTTCGGCAGCTCGGACGCCAATTGGGCAATCGAGAGCACCAGCGCGCCGAGCAGGACGAGCAGAATCAGTACGACCAGGATCAGGGCCGCCACCATCCCGATCCACGGCCGCCGGCCGCGCCGCTGCACCCAGGTCTGCACCGGCTGAACGGCCATGGTCAGCATCAGCGCCAGGAAGGTGGGGCCGAGCACACCGGCGAACGCCTTCATCCCCAGGACTGCCACCACGGCGCCGGCGACGGACAGCATCACGATCAGTCCGCGCGGAAGCGGCCAGGTACCCCCGGAAGCGGGTGGCGGAGCTGCTCGTTCGGGCCGCGCGGGCCGATCTCGTCGCAATTGCATCGGAATTACCTCGCCGCCACAGACCGGACTGTCGATTCTCCGACCGACACTACGGCTCCGACCGGCCCGGTAGGTCCTGCGCCACGGCCGAATTCGACGGCCCGAGACCGATTCGAAATCATGATGGAACGCACATTTTGACCGATTCCAGCAAATGAGTAGTGTACGTTTCAATTTGAAGAAAGCAGGCTTCACCGACACTGCCTTCGGCGAAGGCACAGCTCCGGGAGGCGCTTTGAACGCTTCGCCCAGAACAACACGATCGCTAGCCGATAGCTCAAACATTGCCACCATCCGCAGTGGCCTCCAACTCGGCGTGCCGGAACTCTCCTTCGTACCGCTGCCGCTTCCCGCCGCCCACTCCCGCATCGACGAGGCGGCGACGACCGGCGCGGGCCAGGCCGTATTGATCTGCGCCCCCGCGGGAACCGGCAAGACCGTCCTGGCCGCCGACTGGGTGACGCGACTGGCGACCCGGCATTCCGACTGCCGAGTGGGCTGGCTGACCTTCACCGGCCGCCGCGGCGAATCGGCCGATCTGTGGCGTGCGATCGCCGGAGTGCTCGACCTCCCCGTCGGATCACCGGACCGGGACCCCACCGGTCCGCTCGCCGAACCGGCGACACTGGTGGACCGGCTGACCGACCGAGCCGAACCGACCGTGCTCGTCCTCGACGACGCCCACCTGCTGACCGACCCCTTGGCCCTGGCGGGGCTGGAGTATGTCGTCGAGAACGCACCGCCCACCCTGACGACGATCGTCACCGGCCGGTTCGATCCGCCGCTGCGATGGCACGGGCTCGAACTGAGTGGCCGGCTGACCCGTCTGACCGCACGCGAACTCGCACTCGACGACGACCGCACCGCGGCCCTGCTCGGCCAGCACGACCTCCACCTGAGCGCCGCCGATATCGCCGGGATCCAACGACTGACCTGCGGCTGGGCCGCACTCGTACGGATCGCCGCGATCTACCTGGCCGCGAATCCGCAGGACCGGCCGACCGCGTTGGCGGCACTGGCCCGCGCGCCCCACGCCATCAGTGATTTCCTCGTCGGCGAGTTGCTGGACGCGCTACCCGACGATGCGCTGCACTTCCTGCTCGCCACCGCGGTGCCGGAGGAGTTCAGTGTCGCGCTGGCCACCGAACTGGTCGGCGAATCCGCTCCGGCCACACTGGAATATCTGCTGCGCAACAATCTGCCGATCACGTGTGTGGCCCGCCACGGCGAACTGTGGCACAGCTATCACCCGATGCTGCGCGCCTATCTGCTCGCCGAGGCCGCGCGCACGCTTGCGAACCGGCTGCCGCGCATTCATCGCAGCTGTTCGGCATGGTTCGTCGATGCGCGAATGCCGTCGGCGGCACTGCATCATGTGCTCGCCGTACCGGGACACCCGCAGTTGTCGCGGTTCATCCGCGAACACGGCCCGAGGTTGGTGTTCGGCGGGGACGGGCCGTCCTTCTTCGCCCGGCTCGACGACGTCGGCGAACTCGCCGACGACCAATTCGTCCAGCTGCTGCGCATCGCCGAGGCCGTGAGCCGCGGGGACGTGGCGGCGTGCACGGCCTATCTGGATCGACTCGAGGCAGAACCCTGTTCGGCCTCCGCCCTGGTGCCCGCGTCCTGGCTGATCGCGCTGCGCACCGCGGTGGTCGCCGATGTCGCGGTGTTGACGGGCGCCGAACCCGCTGCGCCCGAGCCGGCGACGCCCACGCCGACCGGCCATGCCGAACTGGACTGCTACATCGTCCTGCAGAGGGCGAATGCCTACCTGCATCGCGGCGATGTCGCGCCCGCCGAATCGGGACTGTGGCAGGCGCTCGCGCTGGCCGAACATGCCGGACTGGGCCGCTTCGTCGTGCCGGCGGCGACACGATTGGCGCTGTGCGGCGGTATGGGCGGCCATCTCACGGTGATGTGCAAGCGGGCCGAGCACGCCGTGGAACTCGCCGAGAAGTACGGACTGCGAACACATTCCGCGATGACCCACGCCCAGGCGATGATCGCCTATACGCACTATCTGCAGGGCGATCCGATCGACACCCGCGGGCAGCTCCCGCCCGCGACGACGAGCGGCCTCTCCCCCGCGCCGACCGCCGACCGGCAAGCACTGGCGTTGCTCCGGCTGATCGAATTCGATTCCGCCGCGGATCGTTTCCTGGCCGCCGATACGCTGCGGATGCAGCTGCTCGACATGCTCGCCGAGCCGACACCGCCGCGCTCCTGCGGCAATCTGGTCCTGCACACGGTGTCGGCACTGCTGCGGATCCAATCCCGCGTCGGCGCACAGACTCTGGTCGAGCGAGCGATCGCGGTGCTGGGCCACACACCCGAAGTCGTGCTGGCGCAGGCCTGCCTGTCGGAGTACGCGCAGACCTCGTCGACGACACTCGAACTGCTGCGGCCACTGCTGCGCCGGACCGACGGACTGCCGGTGCTCACCGCCGTCACGGGCTGGCTGTTGTATGCCGCCGCATCCGACCACCTGGACCGCCCGGTCAAGGCGTACGAGGCGCTGGCGCAGGCGCTGAATCACGCGGCCGACGACCGGATCGTGCGACCGTTTCTGGAAGTGCCGGGAATCGTTGCGTTACTGGATGGTTCGGTCGGCCGTTTCGGTCACCACGACCGGCTGGTCGATCTGATCCGGTCCCATCCGTCGGCTCGCGGCGCGGCGCACAATCCGGGGCTGACCGAAACCGAGATGTCGGTGTTGCGCCAGCTGCCGTCCGGGATGACGACGCTGAATATCGCCGAGGGCATGGGTGTTTCGATCAACACCGTCAAAACACACCTGCGCGGGATCTATCACAAACTGGCCAGCGGATCCCGGGCCGAGGCCATCGCGCGGGCGCGCGAACTCGGTTTGATCTGATCGGAATCGGCCGGGCCGCCCGAAGAGTCGCCGAGGAAATCGTCGATCGCGGGCCAGGTCGAGCCGGCCGCGTCGGGGCCCACCATCAGGCCCAGATGTCCGCCGGACACCTCCACGAACCGCACCTCGGCGGCGCCGGTGAGCAGGTCCACACCGCGGCGGGTGGAACCGGCGGGCACCAGCATGTCGGTGCGGCTGCCGATCAGCAGCACCCGGCAGGTCAGTTTCGACAGATCCACGACGAGATCCGAGCGCAGTCGAATCACGCCGTCCGCCAATTCGTTTCGCAACACCAGACTGCGATAGATCTGCCACAGCGAACGACCGGGATAGCCGGGCATGGTCGCCATGAAGCGATCGACCGCTTCCATGCGGGCCAGCGCCTCGGTGTCGGCGGCATGCCGGGCGATGAACAACGGACGGGTGAGCTCGCGATCGAAGGCCTGTAAGCGGAAGCCGAGCCGGACCAGCTCGCGCGGGGCCCCGCCGAGCAGTTTGGTCGCCAGGGCGACGCCGCGACCACCGGTCAGCCGCCCCGCCATCCGGACCGGCACCAGGAACGGAGTGCGGCGCTGGTCGAACGGCGTAGCCAGGCCGGTGACCGACGCGATCGGCAGATCCGCATGGGCCGCCGCGGCGATCATCGCGAGCGCGCCACCCAGCGACCAGCCGATCACGTCCACGGGTCGCCCGTGTTCGGCGGCGACGCGGCGCACCGCGTCCGGCACGATGCCGTGGGTCCAGTGCTCGAGGCCGAGAGCCCGGTCGCCGTAATCGAAATCGCCGTAGTCGACCACATACGGCTGCTTGCCGATGCCGAGCAGATAGCGCACGAGGCTCTGGCCGTCGCGCAGGTCGAAGCAGGCCGGCGTGACCGCGAGCGGTGGTACCAGCAGCACCGGATTCCCGGTACCGGGCTCGTCGCGGTCGTAGCGCAGCAGTCGATTGTGCGGCTGCTCGCTGATCGGTGTGGACGGCGCCGGCCGGTAGGGCTCGATTCCGTCGCCGAACGACACCGCCCAGATATTGCGCGCCGCGCGCGGCAGATCCGCAACGATCGCGACCACGGGCTGTTCCCTTCCACTCCCGGCCGCGATTCCCGCAGCACGCGCCGGTTCCACACCGGCACCTCGACGAACGATAGCTATTCGATGGTAGGCAGGCAGCACATCTGCCCGCTACTCGAAGTTACATATAACACGTCCGGTAGGACCTGCGGGAATCGCACTCACCGGCCGAACCAGCGAGTCAGCGCCGTCGTCATGCCGTCGACGCCGTCGGTGGCGGCCCAGGCGACATATCCGTCCGGACGGACGAGCACGCCGGCCGCCTCGCCGGCATCGGTCGCGTCCGAGGCGTCCAGCGGCTTCGCCGTGACGATCCGTATCCGGTTCTGCCACGGCGCCGCCGCGTCCCGCAGCTCCGCGGAGTCGGCGAAGTCGAACAGCACACCCTGGCCGGTGGCGAAGTGTTCGGCCACGCGAGTTCCGTCGGAGAGTTCGCGATCGGGAACTATGGTGCCGACCAGTTCGTGGTCGCCGCCCAGGTGGTAGCGGTGCAGGACGCCGGAGATCCGTTTGAACACGGTGGTCGCGCCGTCGCCGGTGGACAGCAGTTCGGATATCACCGCCCGCAACGCCTTACTGCGCCGATCCAGCCGCATGAGCGCGACCTGCGCCCGAGTCCATTCCAGCACCCAGGCGCCGATCGGATACCGCTCGGCGGTGTAGGTGTCCAGGAGCCGCTCGTCCATCCGGCCGGCGACGACCGCGGCCAGCTTCCAGCCGAGACAGACCGCATCGCCGATTCCGAGATTCAGGCCCTGTCCGCCGAACGGCGAATGCACATGCGCCGCATCGCCGGCGAGCAGCACGCGGCCCTTGCGATAGTCCGGCACCTGACGGGTGTTGTCGGTGAACCGGGTGGCCGAATGCACCGCCGAGACCCGCACCGGTACCCCGGCGACGCGGCGCAGGCTCGCCTCCAGCTCGGCGGCCGTGATCGGCGCGTCACGATCGACGGGCGGTCCGTCCAGTTCGACGGTCAGGAAGCGGCCGGGAGTCGGCCCGTAGACGTAGATGCCGTGCTCGGTGTCGTGCCAACCGAGCTGCAGCCCTTCGGTTTCCGACATCTCCACCACCGCCTGCCGCCCGGTGATCTCCGGCCCGATACCCGGGAAATCGAAGCCGGCGAGTTTGCGGACCGTGCTGCGTCCGCCGTCGCAACCCACCAACCACGAAGCGCGGACCTCGTCCGAACTGCTGTTGTCGTCGGTACAGCGCACCGTCACCGCGTCGCCGTGGTCGGTCAGATCGGTCAGGTGCACGCCCCGGCGCACCACCACGCCGAGTTCCGCCGCGCGCGCACCGAGAATCTCCTCGATGCCCTGCTGGCTCACCAGTACGGCCCGGCCCGCCGGCCCCACACCGGCGAAGGCCGGGTCTTCCGCGTCGATCAGGTCGAACGACAACATGATTCCCGCGAAATGGCCCGCGATCGGCGGCCGGTTCGCGGCGCTCGCCGTCGCACCGGTCAACGCCTTCATCCGCTCGACTGCCGCCTGCTGATGCGACAGCAACTCGGGCAACAGTCCGCGTCGATCGAAGGCCTGTGCCGTCGGCACATTGATCGCTCCGGCCTTGATGGTCCGATCGATCTCGGTCAGCCGTTCCACGACCAGCACCTCGACGCCGGCCAGCCGCAGTTCACACGCCAGCATCAGCCCGACCGGGCCCGCACCGGCGATCACCACATCGAATGTCTCGCTCATGACATCGACCCTGCCGCCGGTCGCTTGCAGCTCCCTTGCACCGCGAATGCGCGGCCCGCGCAAGGCTCAGGTGAGCGCCACCAATTCGTGCAAGGTGGTGCCGGTGCGCCGGACCGGTTCGGCCCCGCCGAGCACGGTCAGCTCGAAGGTGGATTCGAATCGGAAGTAGCCCGGATGACCGATCAACCTGTGCGCCAGCGGTTTCAGCAACCGGGTGCCGACCACCGGAATGTCGTCGAGGAGATCGTGGGCGTGGATCACCCGATCCACGGTCAGCCGCAACTCGACCTGGTCGGGTACCCGCACTTCGATCCATTCCGGATAGCCGCGCCCGGCGGTGGCGTCGAACCGCGCCGGCCCCTCCCGCAAGGTCGTCTCGCCGGTCGAGAGGACGATGCGGTCCCGGTGAGCCAGCATGAGCGGCGCGATCTCGTGCGCGCCGCGCCGCTGCTGGGTCAGCACATCGGCGAACAGCAGCGAATAGTCCTCGACATACAGCCGGCCCCAGTGCCAGCGCTCGATGATCTTGCGCATATCGCCGACGCCCCAGTTGTGGTCGGCGTAACCGCGACCGGTGACCGGCCGCTCGACACCGTCGATGGTCACGGTGCCGCTCACCCGGGCTCGCGGCGCGCCGACCACCCAGCCGAAGGAATCACCGCCACCGAAATGCGTTTCGCCCTGTCCCGGCATCCAGCTGGGCAGTTCGTTGTCGAAGCGCAGGTCGAATTCCAGACCGTCCTCGGCCAGGCGCAGATGGTGCGTCGGCAACCCGTCGGGCCGGAATTCGGTGTGGGCGCGGTTGTCTCCGATCCGCACATCACAGGATCGCGCATCGAACGACGCCTGCTTGCGGGGATATTTCCGCGAGACCTGCCGACGGGTGCCGTCCGGTTCGTAGACCATCAACTCGACCCAGGGACGCGCGTGCGGAAAATCCTCGGGACGGCGTTTGGTGAGGAATCCGACGACGGTATGTCCGCTGTCGAGATGTGCGTCGAAATACCAGTGCTCGAAGGCGAGCGAACTCGCCACGGGATGGAGTGCGTTGTGGCGCGGTTCGACCGTGGTGAGTTCGCCGTCCCGGCGGCCGGGACCGTTCCATGCCTCGACTATGGCTGTGTCGTTCATCGCCGCAACGCTCCGCTCGCATCGAATTCCGCTTCCCGGCCCTGCATTTGGGCGCGATACCAGTTCTCCCGGTGCCGGACCATCACCTTCTCGTGCAGCCGCCCGACCGGCGATATCCGGCGCACGAATTCCATGGCGGTGATCAGCGGGAGCCGCAGCACCGGAATCAGCAACCAGGGAAAGGCCGGGGGCATACGGTATTTGCGCCGGGTGCCGGGTGCCATGTACATCGCCGAATACACCGAGTTGATGCGGTAGTTGTAGGCCGCCCGCAACCGGCTCGCACCGCGGTGTTCGGGACGCGGGGCGAAGGCGGCGGGATAGGACTCGATCAATTCCGCGCCATGCGCACCGGCGTCGTAGGAACGCGAGGCGATCGTCATCGCCAGCACCCGCAGCGAATCGATCACCGTTTCTGGATGCCACTGCAGACGTACGCCCAGGAGATACCCCATATATCTCTGAAAGTGCAGCAGCGCACGAATTTCCGACGGCGTGGTCTGATAACCCAGCGCCCACAACCCGAGTCCGGGTGTCACACTGCCCGCGATCAGGGTCAGCAACTGATAGGTCTGGCTGATCGGCAGTCCCCACTTGTCGATATCCCATTCGGGATGACCGGCCACCCGCGCCCGCACCGACACGTGCATGACCCGGACCTTCAGTGCAGTGGCGCGCCCGGTCGACCCCGGCGTCAGCAGCGCATTCGGCTGCGAGACGTCCATCCAGAATCGGCAGGTCTCCAAATACCGGCGCAGCGCACTGTTTCCGGCGTATCCGCCCGCCAGCGACAGCGGAGTGGCGACCGCGGATTCGGTGTACATCTCCAGAGTTTCCGCACCCGCGAAGCTGAACAACATGGTGCCCCAGCGTCGCCAGATGGCCGCGCCCTGTTCGACCAGTTCCGGACGCACCCAGTCGGGCACGGTGTCGAACTCGGCGAACAGTTCGCGCATCGAATCCGGCGCCTCGGGAACGGCATCGATCCCTTCGGCCAAGGCCCGGTCCAGCAGAGCCCGGCCGGACGCCGAACCGCCGGGACCGTGCATCACCTCGGCGACGAATCGTTCGGCGACCGGATCACCGGCGAACAGATCCTCGGTGAGGGCCCGCGCCTGGTCGTCGGTCGGAAAGAGTTCGGCGCCGGTCACCTTCCGCACGATCGCCTCCAGCCGCTGAACGGCCGGCCGCTGCTTGGCCTCCCAATATCGGAAAGCACTGGGGCATCTCGAGGTTCGTAGTTGTGTCGTCATTCGCATTCACCGCACCGTTCGCAATCGCAGCATCATGTCGTGGTCCTCGTGATCGAGCAGATGGCAGTGCCAGACGAAACCGCGCAGATCCGCATCCTGATACGCGGCATGGTTCGCCGAATGCGCCGCGCCCGGCATCGGCGAACCCATCCTGGGAAACGGCGCGTCGGGATCGAATCCGAGTTCGTCGGCGGTCGGAAATCGCACCACGATGCGGGTGACGGTGCCGCCGTCGACTCGCACCACATCCTTGCGGCCGCTCTCCCACGGCGCCGGCGGCTGCGCCGGGCCCGCGAGGAAACCCTCCGGGTCCGGAGCCCAGCGGGTGCCGATCGCCGGTTGGGGATGAGCGAGTTGATAATCCACAGTCCGCAGCGGCGTCCGGCTCAGGATGCGGAAATCCACCAGGTGGATGTGGATGGGATGGGGATCGGGTGTGATGTTGACGATGTTCCACAGCTCGGTCGTGCCCTGCCGCGGCATCTCGATATCCGGATCCGAATAGCGCAGGTTGTTCAGCGACATGATCGCGGGCGGCATCCGCAGTTCATAGGGCTGGCTGATCGTGAGAATGCGCGACAGCGTCGGCGCCGGCACCGGCGGCAGCACCGCGGGCTGTCGCGGCCCGCCGCGCAGCGTCTGCGGCACCGGTCCGCGCCATCCCGTGCGATCCTCGGCGCGGAAGCGGCAGAACACCGGCATCGCGACCTCCCCGAGGATCGCCGCCTGGAACACCGGTTGTTCGTCGTTGCACAGGTCGACCGTCTCCCCCGGCGCGAGATCGGCGAAATCCACCAGCAGGTCGATTCGTTCGGCCGGAGCGAGCCGCAGATTACGCACCGGCACCGGCGCATCGAGCAGTCCGTGGTCGTTTCCGATCACCCAGAACCGCACCCGATTGCCGAAGAACAGGTTCCACGTACTGAACGAGGCGGCATTGATCGCACGGAACCGATACAGCCCACGCGCGACCGGCAGCTGCGGCCACACCACCCCGTTCACCACACCGACGTCGCCGACCGCACCGCCCTCCCACGAACCCGGCGGCACCACCGCTGTCGAACGCAGACTCTGACGGCCGTCGGGCGTGAACAATTTCTCCTGCAGCACCAGGGGTATTTCGAACTCCCCCGCCGGCAGCCCGAGCGGATTGTCCGGGGCTCCGGTGTCGAATTCGTCGCGCAGCAGCATCATGCCCGTCAATCCGGCGTAGACGTTCGCGCGGGTGATCCCCATCGCGTGATCGTGGTACCAGAGGTGACCGGCCGATTGCCGCAGCGGGAAGTCGTGATCGAGGTGCTGTCCCGGCATGACCAGGCGTTCGGGATGTCCGTCACTGGCGGGCGGCGTCACTCCGCCGTGCAGATGCAGCGAGGCCGGGACCGTGGTCCGGTAACTCTCCGGCACCCCGTGCAGCGTGGTGTCGATATCGGCCGCGAACGGATGGTCGCCGAGCCGGTTGTGGAACCGGACGGTGAGCGGGCGGCCGGCCTCGTGTTCGACGGTCGGGCCCAGGTACGTCCGGTCGTTGTATCCGAATGCGGGCACCGCGGGCAGATCGCGGTGAAAACGATGGCTGGTGGTGGTCGCGACGAGGTCCAGGTGACTCCCGGTGACGACGGGTGGCCGCGGAAGTTCGTCGACGAAGGGCCGCATCGGCGGCGAATGGAATATCAGCGGACTCTCGAACCCGCCCGGTGCGGGATCGGCGGTGGCCGTCGCCGCACGTCCGGCCATCGCGGTCGTCAGACCTGCGCCGAGACCGCGCAGCATCGCGCGGCGGCCGATCGGTCGATACATCCCTCGCACCTTCCGAGGTGACACCGATCGTCACCCGTCGCAGCGACCATACCATTGAGTACAGTGAACGGTACTCTTTTGAATGGTTCGAGGAGGTGCGTCGGGTGCGCGTCGAATTCCCAGCCGACCGGCTCCCCTACGATCGGGTCATGAACCTGGGCGACTCGGCGGTGAATGGATGACGACACCGAAGAAGGCCCCGGTCACCTCGAACAAAGCGGTATCCGAGAAGGCGGTATCCAAAAAAGCGGAGGCCCAACATCGCAACCGCGCACGGACGGCGCGGCTGTCGTACGACGACTGGGTGAACGGTGCCTTGGACCTGCTCGGGCGCGAGGGTGTGACCGCGATCCGGATTCCCCGGCTGTGCGAGGAACTGGGCGTCACCAAGGGCAGTTTCTACTGGCATTTCGACGATCTCGAACAGCTGATGGCCGCGATGGCCGACCGGTGGGGCGATATGCAGAGCGAAGCCGTGCGCGCCCTCTCCGTCTTGGATTCGATTCCGGTCGAGTCCCGCATCGAACAGATGGCGGCCATGCTGGTGGATCCGAAGCACTGGATGGTCGAGGCCTCGGTGCGGGAGTGGTCACGCACCGACGACACCGTGGCGGCGGCGGTCCGAGCCCTGGATCAGCGCATCTTCCGCACCGTGCAGACGGCGATGCTCGATCTGGGTTTCGAGCCGGTTCAGGCTCGGCTGCGCGCGGGCGCGATGGTGTATCTGGGAATCGGGCTGATCCACGGCCGCGACAATCTGCCGGCCCCGACGCCGGAGGAAGTACAGGCGGTCATCGACCTGCTGGCCCGGCCGTGAATGTTGTGGAGCTGGGTATGCGTGGAGCTGGGTATGCGTGGAGCCTAGGGGAATCGAACCCCTAACCCCTGCCTTGCAAAGGCAGTGCTCTGCCAATTGAGCTAAGGCCCCGGTCGAGCGTGGCGGCTCAGCGCGCGGTCACCTCGTGCCACAGATCCGCCTCGCTCCGCTTGCGAACCTTGGTGACGGCGAAGACAACTGCGGCAATGACACCGATCGTCAGAAGAAGTTTCATGCCGTCCACCCTACTGTGCCGCATCGGCCCCGGCAGCCACGACTTCCGACGCCGACGAGGCGATACCGTCGGCGCTGCGTGATGTGGACCGGTGCGACCGGAACCGGCCGACAGTGATCGGATCCCCCCGGATCGTGAGAAGAAGAAGTGGAGCCTAGGGGAATCGAACCCCTAACCCCTGCCTTGCAAAGGCAGTGCTCTGCCAATTGAGCTAAGGCCCCCTCGGCCGTCGACGACGACCAGGTATGTGAATGTGGGCCTAGGAGGACTTGAACCTCCGACCTCTTCGTTATCAGCGAAGCGCTCTAACCGCCTGAGCTATAGGCCCGTGGTGTTCGTCTCGACATGTTGTCGTGACTGACTCGGTAGAGACTACACAACCCCCCGATTGCTCTCCAAAACGCCTGGTCAGAGCGCCCGTAAAGCACGAACGGCCGGTCCGGTGAGAACCGGCCGGCCGCACGTCGCGAGTCGTCAGTCCGGATCGGCCAGTGTCACCTGCACGCCGCCCACCAGATCGGTGCACTGGTTGTAGATGAACACACCCACCGTCGAGAGCGCGGTGAACAGCACCACGTTGATCAGGCCGATGACGGCCGCGTATCCGAAGACGCTGCCGGCGTCGATGATCGTCGTCGCCGAGGAGTTGTTGTCGTTCACCATGTCGGTGAAGGTGCTGTTCAGGCGGTCCCACACACCCATGCCGGACAGCACGATGTAGAGGAATCCGACCGCCAGCATCCACACGAAGAACATGGCGACGCTGATCACCAGCGACACCTTCAACGTCGACCACGGGTCGATATGGCGCACCTGCACGGTCGCGCGCAACGGCTCACCGCTGGTCACCGCCTG
Organism: Nocardia sp. BSTN01; assembly: GCF_015354405.1. Taxonomy (GTDB): domain Bacteria; phylum Actinomycetota; class Actinomycetes; order Mycobacteriales; family Mycobacteriaceae; genus Nocardia. Next base: position 47,073 of record NZ_JADKYP010000048.1, read on the forward strand.
AGCGACCGCCGCCTGCGCGGCCGGCGAGACGGTCGGCGCCGCGGGCTTCACCGCCATCGGAACAGACTGTGCCGCACCGGCGTCCGCCTGCGGCATCGGATGACGCAGATCCGACAGATCGGGCAGATCCTTGATCAGTTCCGGGCGGGCGATGCTGCGGGTGGGTCCGTCGATGCCGACGGACTTCACCATCGCCGCTTCCTTGCGCGCCGCCTTGGCCGCGAGGTCGGTGGTGGTGCGGGCGTTCTTCACCCCGCCACCGAGACCGGTCTGCGGATTCGCCCGGCCCTGCACCGGGGCCTGGCCGGGGCGATTCAGATTCGACTGCGGCTCCCGCTGCGGCAGCTGCGACCACCCCTCCTCGAAGCGAGAACCACCACGACCGTCACCAGCCTCGGCGGCCTCCGGCGCCGAACCACCGGATTTCGCGGAATCGCCTTGCGACTCGGGGTTTGCGGGCGAACTACCCGAGCCGTTGTCGGCCGACGACCCCGACCGCGGCGCCGGCCGCGGCGGAATCGGTGACGGTGCGATCCGCTCGGTCACACCGTTGGCGTGGTTTCGCTCGTCGTTCGGCTGATTCGGAGTGGTCAATGCAGAATCCTTCGATCCGTCGTGGCGCCGCTGCTTGTGGAGAAATTACCGCTTCCAGAACCTAACGCTAATCCGAGCCTCAGGCCTCTTCTTCACCGGAAACCTGGTCGGGCTCATCAGCGTTACGAGCGATCGCCAGCAAGGTATCGCCCTCGCCGAGGTTCATCAAACGCACGCCCTTGGTCTGCCGGCCCGCCTTGCGTACCTGATTCGCCGCCGTCCGGATGACACCGCCGCCGGACGTGATGGCATAGAGCTCGTCATCGTCGTCGACGATGAGCGCTCCGACCAGACTGCCACGCTTCGGGTCGTACTGAATCGTCAACACACCTTTACCGCCGCGGCCCTGTGCGGTGTACTCCTCGATCGCGGTGCGCTTGGAGTATCCGCCCGCGGTCGCGACCAGCAGATAGGTGCCGTCGCGAACGACGTTGAGCGACAACAGCTCATCGTCGGCGTTGAACCGCATTCCCTGCACGCCCGAGGTCGCGCGGCCCATGGGACGCAGCACCTCGTCGTTGGCGGTGAACCGGATCGACTGTCCGTGCGCGGACACCAGCAGCAGATCGTCGTCGGCCGAACACAGTGCGGCGCCGACCAATTCGTCGGCATCGCGCAGATTCACCGCGACGATGCCGCCGGTGCGGTTGGAGTCGAAGTCGGTCAGTTTCGACTTCTTCACCAGGCCGTTGCGGGTGGCCAGCACCAGATACGGAGCGTCCTCGTAGGTCTTGATCCGGATGACCTGGGCGATCTTCTCCTCCGGCTGGAACGCCAGCAGGTTGGCCACGTGCTGGCCGCGCGCCGTCCGGTTGGCCTCGGGCAACTCGTAGGCCTTGGCCCGGTAGACCCGGCCGAGGTTGGTGAAGAACAGCAGCCAGTCGTGAGTCGAGGTCACGAAGAAGTGCTTGACCAGATCGTCCTGTTTGAGGCCCGCACCCTGCACACCCTTACCGCCGCGCTTCTGGCTGCGGTACAGATCGGTCTTGGTGCGCTTGGCATAGCCGGTCGCGGTGATGGTGACCACGACGTCCTCGCGAGCGATCAGATCCTCGTCGGCGACGTCACCGTCGGCCGCGACGATCTTGGTGCGGCGGTCGTCGCCGTACTTCTCGACGATCTCGGCCAGTTCGTCGCGCACGATGGCCCGCTGACGTTCCGGCTTCTCCAGGATGTCCTTCAAATCGGCGATCTCGGCCTCGATGCGGGCCAATTCGTCGATGATCTTCTGCCGCTCCAGGGCCGACAGGCGCCGCAGCTGCATATCGAGGATGGCGGTCGCCTGGATCTCGTCGATCTCGAGCAGTTCCATCAGGCCGGTGCGCGCGGTGTCGGTGTTGGCCGAACGCCGGATCAGGGCGATGACCTCGTCCAGCATGTCCAGCGCCTTGACCAGGCCGCGCAAGATGTGCGCCCGCTCCTCGGCCTTGCGCAACAGGTAGCGGGTGCGCCGGACGATGACGTCCAACTGGTGATCGACGTAGAGCCGGATCATCTGGTCCAGCCGCAGGGTGCGCGGCACACCGTCGACGATCGACAGCATGTTGGCGCCGAAGCTGGTCTGCAGCTGGGTGTGTTTGTAGAGGTTGTTCAGCACCACCTTCGCCACGGCGTCGCGCTTGACCGTGACCACGATCCGCATACCCGCGCGGTCGGAGGACTCGTCGTGGATATCGGAGATACCCGCGATCTTGCCGTCCTTGACCTGCTCGGCGATCGAGTTGATGAAGTTGTCGGTGTTGACCTGGTAGGGCAGCTCGGTGATGACGATCGTGGTGCGACCGCGATTGTCCTCCTCGATCTCCACCACACCACGCATCCGGATGGAACCGCGTCCGGTGGTGTAGGCGTCGTGGATCCCCTGGTTTCCTACGATCAGGCCGTAGGTCGGGAAGTCCGGACCCTTGACGCGCTCCATACACGCGGCGAGGGTGGTCTCCTCGTCGGCGTCGTAGTTGTCCAGCGCCCAGTAGATGGCGTCGGCCAACTCGTTCAGGTTGTGCGGCGGGATATTGGTCGCCATACCGACGGCGATGCCGTTGGACCCGTTCATCAACAGGTTCGGCACCCGGCTGGGCAGAACCACGGGCTCCTGGGAGCGGCCGTCGTAGTTCGGCGTGAAATCGACCGTCTCGTGGTCGATTTCGCGGAGCAGCTCCATCGCCAGCGGGGTGAGCCGGCACTCGGTGTACCGCATGGCGGCCGCGCCGTCGTTACCGCGGGAACCGAAGTTGCCCTGCCCGTCGACCAGCGGATACCGCAGTGACCACGGCTGCGCCATACGCACCAGGGTGTCGTAGATCGAGGCGTCGCCGTGCGGGTGGTAGTTACCCATGGTCTCGGCGACCGGGCGCGCGGATTTCACATAACCGCGGTCGGGCCGGTAGCCGTTGTCGTACATCGCGTAGAGCACGCGCCGGTGCACCGGCTTGAGGCCGTCGCGCACATCCGGCAGCGCGCGGCCCACGATCACGCTCATCGCGTAATCGATGTAGCTGCTCTGCATTTCGTTCTGGATGTCGACCGGCTCGATCCGGTCGCCCGCACCACCGTTGGGCGGCAGCGTGGTCTCGGTCATGAAGTCTCCTTAGAGGGCCTGTGCATAAGGGCTCGGCATGTGGACGGGCGCGCAGTGCGCTGCGCAGCGCCGGCTACACGTCGAGGAAGCGGACGTCCTTGGCATTGCGGGTGATGAAGCTCCGGCGCGCCTCGACGTCCTCACCCATCAGCACGGAGAACAACTCGTCGGCCGCGGCCGCGTCGTCCAACGTCACCTGACGAAGCACCCGCACCGAAGGATCCATGGTGGTTTCCCACAGCTCCTTGGCGTTCATCTCGCCGAGACCCTTGTAGCGCTGGACGCCGTCGTCCTTGTTGATCTTCTTACCAGCGGCCAGTCCGGCCTCCAGCAGACCGTCGCGCTCGCGGTCCGAGTAGGCGAACTCCGGATCCGAGCGCTGCCACTTCAGCTTGTACAGCGGCGGCTGGGCGAGGTACACGTGCCCGTGTTCGACCAGCGGGCGCATGAAGCGGAACAGCAGGGTGAGCAGCAGGGTCGAGATGTGCTGGCCGTCGACGTCGTCGTCGGCCATCAGCACGATCTTGTGATACCGCAGCTTCGAGATGTCGAACTCGTCGTGGATACCGGTGCCGAAGGCGGTGATGATCGACTGGACCTCGTTGTTCTTGAGGACTCGGTCGATACGCGCCTTCTCGACGTTGATGATCTTTCCGCGCAGCGGCAGGATCGCCTGATACATCGAGTCGCGACCGGATTTCGCCGAGCCACCGGCGGAGTCACCCTCGACGATGTAGATCTCGGACTTGCTCGGATCCTTGGACCGGCAGTCGGCCAGCTTGCCCGGCAGCCCGCCCAGATCGGTCGCGCTCTTGCGCCGGACCAGCTCACGAGCCTTGCGGGCGGCGACGCGGGCCTGCGCGGAGGACACCGCCTTCTGCACGATCGTCTTCGCGTCGGCCGGATTGGCCTCGAACCAG
>NZ_JADKYP010000049.1 GCF_015354405.1 Nocardia sp. BSTN01
GGTCCACAATCGAGGCGGGCCGAAACCGGAGTCCTAGCACCATCCTCGAAACGCATACCCAGAAATGCGGTGTGACTACCGACCGAATCGTTTCGGGTAGTGCGACCTCGTCGGCGTACCGATCGCTCGGCACACAACCCGCCCGAGCGAGCCGGTGGCGGCACCTCTGCCACTATTGGGCTATGGGTTCAGCTCACGGTGGTTCGACAGCACCGGAACGGGAACGTGGCACGGTGTTGCCCGAGCACGTCGAGGTGCTGGTGGTCGGCGCGGGACCGGCCGGGTCCGCGGCGGCGGCCTGGGCGGCGCGGGCGGGCCGCGAGGTGTTGCTCACCGATGCCGCGGTGTTTCCCCGGGACAAGACCTGCGGCGACGGATTGACTCCGCGCGCCACGGCGGAGCTGGAGGCGCTCGGGCTGGGCGAATGGCTGCGCGCGCATACCGTCAACCGGGGTCTGCGGATGGCCGGATTCGGCCGGGAGGCGTTGCTGCCCTGGCCGGGCGGGTCCTTCCCCACCTACGGAAGTGCCGTTCCCCGCACCGAACTCGACGACAAGCTGCGCGAGACGGCGGTCAAGTGGGGTGCGCGCATGGTCGACGGGGTGCGGGTGGTCGCGGTGGCGCGCGCGGACGATCGGGTCACCGGTGTCACCGTGCAGACCGAATCGGGTTCGCACGACATTCGCTGCGACATCCTCATCGTCGCCGACGGGGTGCGTTCGCCGGTCGGGAAGTTGCTGGGCCGCGTCTGGCATCGCCGCTTCGCCTACGGTGTGGCCGCCCGCGCCTACATCCGCTCCGCCCGCAGCGACGACGAATGGATCACGTCGCATCTGGAACTGCGCGATGCCGAGGGCGGTCTGGTCCCCGGCTACGGCTGGGTGTTCCCCCTGGGCAACGGCGAGGTCAACATCGGTGTGGGCTCCCTGGCCACCGAACGCCGCCCCTCGCATATCGCGCTGAAACCTCTTCTGCAGCATTATGTTTCGCTCCGCCGGCAGGAGTGGCAGTTCGAGGGCGAGGCGCGGGCCGTCGCCTCGGCGCTGCTGCCGATGGGCGGGGCGGTGTCGAATATCGCGGGCCGCAACTGGGTGCTGGTGGGCGATGCCGCCGGATGTGTGAATCCGCTCAACGGCGAGGGCATCGACTACGGGCTCGAGGGCGGTCACCTGCTGTCCGGACTGCTGGGGGAACCGGATCTGACCACGGTGTGGCCGGATCTGCTGCGGGCCCGCTACGGGCGCACCTTCTCGGTGGCCCGCCGGATCGCGGCACTGGCCACCCATCCGAAGATGGTCCCGACCGGCGGGCCGCCGGTGATGCGTTCGGCGCTGCTGCAGCGCACGGCCGTGCGAGTGATGGGCAATCTCGTCGACGAGGAGGATGCCGACCTCACCGCCCGGGCGTGGCGGACGGCGGGCCGGGCGTCGCTGCGTTTCGACGATCCGGCACCGTTCAGCTGAGCGATGCGCGGCGCCGAGGGCCGGACAGGAGGCAGCGTGGACAACCGCAGCGGGCCACGTCCGCGCCGCGATCGGACCCCCTCGGTGCCGGAGGATCTGCTTCCGCATCTGCGCCGGGCGCGGGATCTGGTCGATCGCGAATACGCCCGCCCGCTCGACGTGGACGAACTGGCCGCGACCGCGGGGGTCTCGAAATATCATTTCCTGCGCTGTTTCGCCGCCACCTACGGCCGCACCCCCGCGCTGTATCTGGCCGAGCGGCGCATCGAACGCGCGCAGGACCTGTTGCGCGCCACCAACATCACCGTGACCGAGGCGTGCATGCTGGTCGGATACACCAGCCTGGGCTCGTTCAGCCGCAAGTTCACCGAACTGGTCGGGATGACACCGTCGGCCTATCAGGCGAAATTCGCGGCGGACGGGGTTCCGCGCATTCCGGGGTGTTACGTGTTCATGCACGGCCTGTCCGACCGGAAACCGCTGGAGCCGGCGCCCGATCCCGGTGGCGCAATTTCGGAGAAGCCGGCGGACACCGAGGGCTCATAGCCTGAGCTCATGACGACGATCACCAACGTATCGCTGGTCACGGTGTATGTGACCGATCAGTCCGCCGCCAAGCAGTGGTACATCGACAAGCTGGGTTTCGTGGAAACCGCCGATATCTCGATGGGCGACAACGGTTTCCGCTGGGTCACCGTGGCCCAACCGGATCACCCCGAACTCGAGGTGACCCTGATGGTTCCGGGTCCGCCGCTCGACGAGACGATGGCCGAGGCGATCCGCCGCTCCCTCGGCAACGGCACCATGGGCGCGCTGGGCTTGCGCACGGAGGACTGCCAGAAGGCCTACGAGGAGCTCACCGCGAAGGGTGTCGAATTCGTGCAGCCGCCCGCGGAACGCCCGTACGGCGTGGAGGCGGTGATGCGCGACAACTCCGGCAATTGGCTCGTGCTGGTCGAACAACGCGAATTCGACGGTGGCGCTTTCGGTCCGGGGGCGCAGTAGGCCGAACGCGCGACGGGTGCGAGCCTGCGCTGCTCGCACCCACCGCTGTCGGCTATGCCCCGGATTCGGTGGCGAAGTACTTCTCGACGAACTTGCGTTCGCTGTTGACCACCCGGTGCTGCAACTGTTCGGCCAGCGGCTCGATGGCCCCGCCGACCAGCGGAACCTTCACCTTCACACTGCCGGTGACCTCGAGTTCGGAGCCCGTGCCCGCGGCCCGCAGCAGATACTTGCCGGTCATCTCGGAGGAGATGCCCGAGGAGGTGGCGGAGAACGTACCCGCGGCGGAATTCCCGTCCAGCGGGCCCCAGTCGTCGGTGCGTTCGAGTACCAGCTCGGCCTTGAGCACCTTGCGGACGATGGCCGGGATCTTGTCCTGGCGGGCCGTCTCGGTCATGCGCAGATGGATGGTGCCGGGCCCGTTCGGGTGGGCCAGTTCGATGGTGGCGGTCTCTGCGCCCTCGAAGCGGGCGTGCCAGAATTCGTCGCTCGTGAGCGCCCGGTGCAATTCCTCGACCGGGACGGTGTATGACACGGTGAAGCGGAAGTTTCGGGACATGAGCGCACACGCTATCGGAACCATGCAATAGCCTGGTGCGGTGTCGGAAACCACCGAGTCTGCTGCGCGCGAGCACCGAGCCGAGGCCGGTTCACCTCGCCTCCGCCGGACCCGGATCACCATCGCGGTGATCGCCACCGCGGTGAGCGTGCTGGCCGTGCTGCTGGTGCTGGCGGCCTGGCGCGACGATCTGCTGATCAGCTCCGACAAGGGCGTGACCAGCGCGGAAGTGTTGTCGGCGGGCCGGTTGCGGTCCGCGGTCACCTATGTGACGCCGGACGGTGTGACGCACAATCCGAAGGTGGGGGTGCTGTACCCCACCAAGCTCACCGCCGGCGAGCGGATCAATGTCGAATACAGCCGCAGCGATCCGGAATTGGTCCGGGTCGCCGGGCGCGACGCCCGGGTCGCGGTCATTCCGGCGCTCTCGGTGATCGTGGTGGTGTGGGTGGTGGCGCTGCCGGTGCTGTGGGTGGTGCGCCGCTTCGAGCGCCGTTCGGTGCGCACCTCCGGTTAGCTGTTCGCCCGAACTTCGCACATCCGTCACATGGGTGTGGTGTCCTGGCGTGCCGCGCATCGCACACTGCAGGTGTGCGTGTAGCGATCGTCTCCGAATCGTTTCTGCCGAATATGAACGGTGTCGTGAACTCCGTGCTGCAGGTCCTGGCCCACCTGGACCGCAACGGACACGATGCGCTCGTCATCGCCCCGGACACTCCTCGCGGGCAGGCCGCGGCGCCGCGCTCGTACGGCCGTTTTCCGGTGATCCGGGTGCCGGCGGTCATGGTGCCGCGGATCAGCTCGTTGCCGGTCGGCCTGCCGCAACCATTGCTGACCTCGGCGATCGAGGATTTCGACGCCGATGTGGTGCATCTGGCCTCACCGTTCCTGCTCGGCGCCGGCGGGGCGGCGGCGGCATTGCGCCTGGATCTGCCCGCCGTGGCGGTGTACCAGACCGACGTGGCCGGATTCGCGGCCAGTTACGGGCTGGGGGCCGCACAGCGTGCGGCGTGGGCCTGGACGCGGCGCATCCACAATCGCGCGGCGCGCACCCTGGCGCCGTCCTCGGCGGCGATGGCGGATCTCGAGCGCCACGGCATCACCCGGGTGCACCGCTGGGCGCGTGGCGTGGACGCGGTGCGGTTCACGCCCGGTGCGCGCGACGCCGGCCTCCACGCGCGGTGGGCGGACGGCGACCGGCTGGTGGTCGGATTCGTCGGCCGGCTGGCGCCGGAGAAACACGTCGAACGTCTCGCCGCGCTGGCCGGCGATCCCGATATCCGGCTGGTCGTGGTCGGTGACGGACCGGAACGGGCGCAGCTGCAGCGCCTGCTGCCGACGGCCGTCTTCACCGGCGAACTCGGCGGCGCCGAGCTGGCGCAGGCCTACGCGAGCCTGGATCTGATGGTCCACCCGGGCGAGCACGAGACCTTCTGCCAGGGCGTGCAGGAGGCGCTTGCCTGCGGTACTCCGGTGATCGGCCCCGACGCCGGCGGCCCCCGTGACCTGATCGCTCACTGCCGCAACGGCTATCTGCTGCCGGTCGACCGGTTCGCCGAACTCCTGCCGAGCGCGGTTGCGGCGCTGCGTGATCCGGATCTTCGAGCCCGATTCGCCGGCGCCGCACGCAAATCGGTGCTGCACCGCACCTGGCCCGCGATCTGCACCGAGTTGATGGGGCACTATCACGAGGTGATCGGCGGCCGGGAAGAACTGCACCGTAGCGCTTGAAAACCGCGGTATCGCAGATCCGAAGCGGCCCAGCGGTTTCGAGTGGCCCGGGACTTCAGGCGGCCTTCCCGACCAATCGGTCGATGACCCGCCGCGCCATGGCCACGCTGTCGTCGTCGCCGAGGCGCAGCGCCACGTTGACGGCATTCAAGACGGCCGCGACCTCGAAGCCGGCCGTCTCGGGATCCACGTCGGCGATCTCACCGGCATCGACCGCGCGGCGGAACTGTGTTGCCAGAACGGCCACCCAGTCGCGCTGCTGCTCGCGCAGTGCGTCACGAACCGGCCCCGGTCGGCTGTCGAAAATGGGCAGATTCGCGCCCAGGAAGCATCCGCCGGGAAATACCGGACGCTCGACGTAGTCGATCCACCGGTCGACGAGGGCGCGAAGCCGCGCGATGCCGGCCGGAGCATCTCGCGCCGGGCCGACGACGGTCTCCACGAACACGTCGCGCGCCGCGTCGACGGTCGCGAGTTGCAGCTTCTCCTTGGTCCGGAACAGGGTCTGGATGCCGGCCTTGCTGACCTCGAGATCCTCGGCCAACCGCCCGAAACTCAGCCCGTCGAGTCCGTCCACCGAGGCGATCTCGATGGCGCGGCGGGTCACCGCACGGCGCGATCGCGCACCGCGGCGTAGGCGCTGATCGGCGCTTTCCGCTGTCTCACGCTCCCCGGATACGACCATACGGTCGATCGTATGTCACCAATCACGGCGAATCGACTATTGCAGTAAGCATACGGTCGACCGTATTCTTTCGATCACATCGGCGCGCGACGGCACAGCCGGTGGCGACAAGAAGGGGTGCTCGATGGATGGCGTAACAGCCGAACAGTCCGTGACCGCGGACGAATCCACGCCGGTGCGGGACCGGTCGACGGCGATCGTATGGATCCTGTGCTCGGCCGCATTCGTGGCGATGCTCGACGTCTTCGTGGTGAACGTGGCCTTCACGAAGATCGGCGAGTCCTACCGGGGATCCTCGGCGGCCGATGTGAGCTGGGTGCTCAACGGCTACGCGATCGTCTACGCGGCCCTGTTGATTCCGGCGGGCCGATTCTCGGATCGGTTCGGCCGCAAGGCCGGATTCCTTTCCGGGCTCGGCCTTTTCACCGCGGCGAGCGTGGCCTGTGCCGCGGCTCCGACGCTGTGGGCGCTGGTGGCGTTCCGGCTGCTGCAGGCGGTGGGCGCCGCGGCCCTGACGCCGGCCGGCCTGGGGTTGCTGCTCACGGTGCTGCCGCAGGCGCGGGTGCCGGGCGCGGTGAAGATCTGGGCTACGACGAGTTCGTTCGCCGCGGCCTGCGGCCCGGTGGTCGGCGGCGCGCTGGTGGAGATCTCCTGGCGCTGGGTCTTCCTGATCAATCTGCCCGTGGGTGTGGTGACCGGACTCGCGGCCGTATGGCTGGTGCCGAATCTCGGGCAACGCACCTCCGCCCGCGTGCCCGATCTGCTCGGGGTGGTGGCGTTGATCGTGGCGCTCGGGGCGCTGTCGCTGGCGCTGGTCGAAAGCGATGCGTGGACCGGCGGCGCGACGTGGGCGGCATCGGCAGTGGCGGTGCTCGGCGCGGTCCTGTTCGTGGTGCGGATGCGCCGGCATCCGGATCCGGTGGTGCCGCCGGACCTGTTCCGGGTGCCGACGTTCGCCTGGGCCAACGCCACCGTGCTGGCCTTCTGCACGGCATTCGGCGCGTGGTTCCTGAGCATCACCCTGTGGCTCGAGAACGCGGCCCACTACGGCACGTTCGAAACCGGGCTCGCCATCGTCCCGGGCCCGATCATGGTGCCGATCTTCGCCGCCGTCAGCCAGCGACTGATCCGGCGAATACCGGCGGGTGTCGTTGTGGCCCTGGGCAATGCGCTGTTCGCGGCCGGTGTCCTGCTCGTGCTGTTCACGGCTACCACTCCGGTGCAGTACGCGAGCGCGGTTCTGCCGGGGTGGGCGATCTCCGGCATCGGCATCGGTCTCGCGCTGCCCACGATGATCGCCTCCGCCGCCGTCGATCTGCCGCCGGAGCGGTCGGCCACCGGCAGCGCCGTGGTGAACACCGCCCGCCAACTCGGCTACGTCCTGGGCGTCGCGGTGCTGATCGCGCTCCTCGGATCGCTGGACACGACCGACCGGATGGTGACCGCTTTCCGGCACGGCTGGCTGTTCATCGCGGTCGTAGCCGTCGTCGGCGCGGCAACGGCATTCGGTATCACGCCTCGTACCCGTCGATCGCGATGAGGCAGGTCATCATGTCGAATCCCTCGATCACCTCCGCGGCCACGCCCGAGGAGTCCGATCCGCTCTGCCTGTCCGAGACCACCGCGGCCGCATTGCTGTTCGACGCGCCGTGGCGACGATTCGCCGTGGCCGGCGACAGTTTGTCGGCCGGCGTCGGCGATCCCACGCCGGGCTACTCGAACGCGGGCTGGCCCGAGCGACTCGTGAAAACACTGCGGCGGGTACACCCGGACCTGCGCTATCTCTGCACCGCGAAGGTCGGGGCCACCACGGCGCAGACCTCGGCCCACCAACTCGACCGCATCCTGGACTTCCGTCCGGACCTGCTGCATCTGCCGTGCGGTCCGAACGACATCACGCGGCGCGATCCCGACTTCGACGAGATCGACACAGCGATGCGTCGAATGTACGACGCCGCGGCGGGCACCGGCGCCCTGCTGACGACCTTCACTCTCGCAAGCGCCTATGTCGTACCGGCGTTTCCGGACTGGCCCGAGCGAATTCGCGCCATGAACGACCTCACGCGCCGGATCGCCGCCGACTACGGAGCGGTCGTCGTCGACATGTGGGATCACCCGATCAACGCTCGCGACAACCTGCTCAGCGCGGATCGCATCCACTTCTCGACCTCCGGTCAGGCGGTGCTGGCGACCGAGATGGTCAAACATCTGGCCTACGCGTTGTCGAGCCGGCGGAGCGAATAGCGCAGGCGCCCAATCCAGCCCGTGATCGCGCACCGGCCCGCGTCCCCGCCCCGGGCGCCGGGCGCTAGGGTCACTTCCGTGGCGAAGACAGAGTCGTTTCGGGCCTCGTTGGACAAGCAACCGCATGAGGTCGCATCCATGTTCGACGGGGTCGCGAAGCGGTACGACCTGACCAACACGGTGCTTACCGGCGGACAGGACCGCTATTGGCGCTGGGCCACCCGCCGCGCGCTGGCCCTGCGGCCCGGGGAACGGTTGCTGGATCTGGCGGCCGGAACCGGCGTCTCCACCGCCGAATTCGCGAAGTCGGGCGCCTGGTGCCTGGCCCTGGACTTCTCCAAGGGCATGTTGGAGGCGGGGCGGTTCCGGAGGGTTCCGATGGTGAACGGTGACGCCACCGCCCTGCCGTTCGCCGACGACTCCTTCGACGCGGTCGCGATCTCCTACGGCCTGCGCAACGTCTCCGAACCGGACGCCGCCCTGCGCGAAATGCTGCGCGTCACCAAACCGGGCGGACGCCTGGTCGTGGCGGAGTTCTCCACCCCGGTCTTCGGGCCGTTCCGCACGATCTACATGGAATACCTGATGAAGGTGCTGCCGAAGGTCGCCGAGGCCGTCAGCAGCAATCCGGACGCCTACGTCTACCTGGCCGAATCGATCCGGGCCTGGCCCAACCAGCGACAGCTGGCGATGCGAATCTCCGACGCCGGCTGGTCGTCGGTGCAGTGGCGGAATCTGACCGGCGGCATCGTCGCCCTGCATCGCGGTTACAAACTGGGGTGAAGTAGCTCACCGCGCACGGCCGGACCGCCGGTGGAAACGGTGCCCGACCGGGCGCGAACCGGAAATCTCACCGCGGCCGCACCGCTCAGGTGAGAATTTTCGTCATCTGCCGATAACGTTCGGTAAATCCGTCGCAACGGCAGCTCGCCATCATCGGGGATGTGTCGAGCGCCGAGAACTCCACGAGCACCGTCCGGACCGCGTGCTCCTACTGCGGCGTGGGCTGCGGCATCACGGTGCGGACCGAGCGCGATGCGGCCGGCGCCCCGGTCATCGCGAAGGTGAGTGGGGACAAACTGCATCCGGTCAATGCCGGACGGCTGTGCACCAAGGGCGCCACCCACCTGGAATTGATGCGCGCCCCCGGACGTATGACCACGGCCCTGCACCGGCCCCGGCGCGGGCAGGAACCGGTCGAACTCGCGGTGGAGGAGGCTGTGAAGCAGGCGGCGCAGCGGTTGCGCGCGATCGTCGACGAATACGGGCCCGATGCCGTCGCGCTCTACGTCTCCGGGCAGATGACACTCGAAGCGCAGTATCTGGCGAACAAACTGGCCAAGGGCTATCTGCGCACGGTGAACATCGAGTCCAATTCGCGGCTGTGCATGGCCAGCGCCGGCACCGGATACAAACAATCGCTGGGCGCCGACGGCCCGCCGGGTTCCTACGACGACCTGGACCGCGCCGACCTGTTCTTCGTGATCGGGTCGAATATGGCCGACTGTCATCCGATTCTGTTCCTGCGCATGGCCGATCGGCTCAAGGCCGGCGCCAGACTGATCGTGGTGGATCCGCGGCGCACCGACACCGCCGCCCGGGCCGACCTCTTCCTGCAGATCAAGCCCGGCACGGATCTGGCATTGCTGAACGGATTGCTGCACCTGCTGGTCGACAACGGTGATATCGACGCCGAATTCATCGCCGCCCACACCGAGGGCTGGGAGGCGATGCCGCAATTCCTCGCCGACTATCCACCGGCCCGCGTCGCCGAGATCACCGGACTCGCCGAGGACGATATTCGCACCGCCGCCGCGTGGATCGGCGCGGCCGGTGAATGGATGACGCTGTGGACGATGGGACTCAATCAGTCCACGCACGGCACGTGGAACACCAATGCCGTCTGCAATCTGCATCTGGCCACCGGCGCCATCTGCCGGCCCGGCAGCGGCCCGTTCTCGCTGACCGGGCAGCCGAATGCCATGGGCGGGCGCGAAATGGGCTATATGGGCCCCGGTTTGCCCGGCCAGCGCAGCGCCCTCGTCGACGCCGACCGACGCTTCGTCGAAACCGCGTGGCAGTTGCCCGCCGGCACCATTCGCGCCGAAACCGGGCGCGGCACGATCGACATGTTCCGGGAATTGGCCGACGGCCGGATCAAGGCGTGCTGGATCATCTGCAGTAATCCGGTGGCGTCGGTGGCGAATCGCAAAACCGTCATCGCCGGTTTGGAGGCGGCGGAACTGGTGATCGCCCAGGACGCCTATCTCGATACCGCGACCAATGCCTATGCCGATCTGCTGCTGCCGGCGGCGCTGTGGGCCGAAGCCGACGGCGTGATGGTCAATTCCGAACGCAATGTCACATTGTTGCGGCATTCGGTGAAGCCGCTCGGCGCGGCGCTGCCGGATTGGGAGTGGATCGCGCGGATCGCGACGGCGATGGGATTCGAGGGATTCGAATACGCTTCCAGCGCCGAAATTTTCGACGAGATCCGCTGCTTCGCGAATCCTGCGACCGGATACGACCTGAGCGGAATGAGTTACGCCGCACTGCGTGAGGGCCCGATGCAGTGGCCCTGCGCCGATTCAGCGCAGCGGCGCAACCCGATTCGCTATCGCACCGGCGATACGGGCGCGCTGGTCTTCCCCACCGCGAGCGGCCGGGCCGTGTTCTGGTCCCGGCCGCATATGGCCGCCGCCGAAATGCCCGACGACGACTATCCCTTCGTCCTGAATACCGGTCGCGTTCAACATCAATGGCACACCATGACCAAAACCGGCCGGGTCGCGAAGCTGAACAGATTGAATCCGGCGCCGTTTCTCGACGTGCATCCCGACGATGCGCGCACGCTCGGTGTGCGCCCCGGCGATCAGATCGAAATCGCTTCTCGCCGTGGCCGAGCGGTGCTGCCCGTGCAGGTCACCGATCGGGTGCGACCGGGCGCGTGTTTCGCACCGTTCCACTGGAACGACGAACAGGGGGAATATCTGACCATCAATGCCGTGACCAACGACGCCGTCGATGCGGATTCGCTGCAACCGGAGTTCAAGGCGTGCGCGGTGACGCTGCGCCGCGTCGGGCCCGCTCAGGACACCCGCGACGACATCGATGAGGACAACCCCGGAGGCACCGAACCGAACCACCGTGTCGACGCCGCGGGCGGCAGCCGGTTCGTAGCCGGTGACGCACCCGTATCGCATCCGCTAGCCGCCATGCTGGGACTCGATTCGGCGCCCGCGCCCATGCTCAGCGAAGCGGAACGCATTTATCTGGGCGGGTATCTGGCCGCGCTGCAATCGCTTCCGGTCCAGGGGCAGCCCGTCCTCCCGGAATCGGCGCCGTTGTCCGACCGCAGCCGCTGGTGGATCGACGGGCTGCTGGCGGGGATGTACTCGCGGGCCGCGGACTCCCCGCCCGGCGCCACAACGGCAGCCCTCTCGTCGCCTCCGTCCGCCCCGCAACGACGGCCGGTGACCGTGCTGTGGGCTTCCCAGACCGGTACCGCCGAAGAATTGGCGGCGGAGGTGGCGGCGGCCCTCGCCGAGCACGGGCACGCGCCCCGGCTGGTCGAGATGAACGCGTGTGAACTGCCGGAACTGACCGGTGACGTCCTGCTCGTCACCAGCACCTTCGGTGACGGCGGTCCACCGGACAACGCCGCCGACTTCTGGGAACGGCTGCAGGACAGCGGTACTCGCTTCCACGGCCTGCGGTACGGGATCTTCGCCCTCGGCGACTCCTCCTACGACGATTTCTGTGGCTACGGCCGCAAGGTGGATCGGCTGCTGTCCGAACGGGGCGGTGTCCGGCTGCTGGATCGCGTCGACAGCGAACCGGACCACGAGGATTCGTCGCAGCAGTGGATCACCGCGGTCCTGGCTGCTCTGGGCGACGGTCCCGGGAATGCGCCCACCGACGACCACGGTGCGGGCACACCCAGCGGTAGTGGTGGGTCCGCCACGCCCCGCGGCGGCGAGGATGTGGGTACGTCCGCCGACGCCGGTCGTGCCGGCGCGCCCGCGGGGCTCGGCGTCCGGGTACTCGATCGCGTCGAGGCCCGCACCGCCGCACCCGCGGGCACCACGCGATCGGTCCCCGCGCCGTTCACGCGCAACGCCCCGGTGCTGGCTCCACTGATTCGCAACGAACTGCTGTCGCGCCCCGGCTCCGGTAAGGAGGTACGGCAGTTCGGATTCGACCTGAGCGGTCAGGAGGCCGGCTACGAGGTCGGCGACAGTCTCGGGGTGTGGCCCGCGAACCACACTGCCGCCGTGCGGAATTGGCTGGCGGCGACCGGACTCGACGGTGCCCGGCCGGTCGAGATCGACGGGCGCGACGTGCCGCTGGAATCGGCACTGCGCACACATTTCGACATCACCAAGATCAGTGGCGATCTGTTGTCCTTCGTCGCCACCCACAATCCCAGTCAGCAGTTGGCGAAGCTGCTGCGCCGCGACAACCGCAACGAACTGGACCGCTATCTGTGGGATCGCCACGCGGTCGACGTTCTGCGCGACTTTCCCGTACGGGCCGATCTGGTGGAATGGCTCGCGGTGCTGAAAAAGCTGCAGCCGCGGCAGTATTCGATTTCGTCGAGCCCGCTGGTGAGTCCGCGCGAGGTGCAGCTCACCGTCGGCGTCGTGCGCTACGGCGCCGCCGACGACCCGCGCGGCGGGGTGTGTTCCACCTTCCTCGCCGATCGTGACGAGACCGGCGGTGTACCCGTATTCCTGCAGCGCGCACCGCATTTCCGGCCGCCGCTGGACCCGAACGCGCCGATGATCATGGTCGGCCCGGGCACCGGCATCGCGCCGTTCCGCGGCTTCCTGCACGAACGCCGCGCGCTCGGATGCCGCGGGCGCAACTGGTTGTTCTTCGGCGATCAACACGCCCAGGACCACTTCTACTACCGCACCGAACTCGAGGACATGTTCCGCTCGGGCTTCCTCACCCGGCTCGACCTCGCCTTCTCGCGAGATCAGCGCGAGCGGATCTACGTGCAGCACCGCATGATCGAACACGGCGCCGAGCTGTGGGCGTGGCTGCGCGACGGCGCTCACCTGTACGTCTGCGGTGACGCCGCCCGCATGGCCCGCGACGTCGACGACGCCCTGCTGAAGATCGCCCGCATCCACGGCAATCTCGATGAGGATGCGGCGCTGGCGTTCAAGAAGCAGCTGACCGCGCAGAAACGGTATGTGCGCGACGTGTACTGAGGTGCGCTACGCGGGTGCGGCGGCAGAGGCGGGTCGGCCCGTTCCGCTCAGCACCGCCGCCCGCCGGGCACGCCTGTTCCCATCATTGGGAAGTCGGGTGCGGATCGCTTCGAGTCCGACCGCCACAATTTCACATCGGACAGTGAGTGAGGTCTGATGAGAGAGATACATCCCGATGTGCGCGTCGCCCTCGCCATGATGCGCGAGCTACGCCACCGCGTGGCAACCGTGCGTGAGCGCTCGGAGGCGATAGTGGCACGTCGCCCCTCACCCAGCGGCCTGGTCATCCCCGAGGTCGATGTAATGGGCCGCTTGACCGATCTGTACCTGGCGCCGGGAACGTGTGATCGGTTCGACAGCGACGAGCTGGTCACAGACATCATGGCCGCAATCACAGAAAGCACCGAGGATGCGAAGAGGCAGTACCGAATCGCCATGAATGATCGTGCGAACCTCCCCCGGCCACTCGAGGAGGCAGTACGCGAATGGCGGGCCTCGTCCGATCGGGAGGCGCTTCCCAACTTTGAGAAGCCAGGAGAATGAACACGAGATGTCTGGCGGGAGGAATGGCGGAGGATGCCCGACTATCTGGATATCGAGCCGGACCAACTCCGCAAAATGGCGGCCCAACACCAGCAGCGTGCCGACGAACTCCGTAGATGGGGGAAGATTCCGAAAGAATGGCTCGAGGAGTTTCCTTCGGGCTACGGAAGCATAGCCGACCAGCTACACGGTGCGCTCCACGACTACTACCAGCGCCGCCACGACAACGCCGAGCGCCACGCGAAGGCTCATGAAAACACTCGCGACCAATTGCTCGCGGCCGCAGCGGCGCTGGAGAATGGTGATGGGGCCGGGGGCAGGCAGATAACGCACGCCGGGGAGAATCCGGCGCCGGGCGGTACGGACCCTGCCGGACCTGTCGGTCCCGGAGAATCGAGGGCGCGAGGTCACACCCGTCCGGACATGCCGACCACTCACGAAACAGTCCCCGGTTCGGGAGCCCATCGTGCGCCGGTCACTCATCCTGCTTCGGCCGCGCCCAGCGGAGTCGGTTCGTCCGATCCAGGAGCGTCGTCCGCGGTAGCCCACGCGGCGCCGCACACTACCTATGCGATCCCTCCCGGCGCCGGGTCGGCGACGGTAGCGACATCCGAGGCGACACCGCTGTCTCGGGCTGATTCCGAAGCCCTCACCGGCGACCCGGCCGCCGCGCTTCCTGCGGCGTCCGGCGCATCGCCGGAAAGCGCACCCGGTGTGGAAGGTACCCCGCCGAGCGTCGGGGTACCGGAGTCCCCCGTCGCGGGCTCGGCGACGACGCCTATGGTGGGAGCCGGCATTTCCGCTGCGGTGCCCACGGCCTTACGGATCGGCCCGCTGACGGCCGCGCTCGGCAATGTCGACGTGGCGCGGGGACGCCCTCCACTGGTGGTCGGCGCGACAGTCGACGACGACTTGTCGCTCGCGCGCACCGTACTCGCCGGGGTTCTCGCGGCCGTTGGGCCGTCACAGCAGGGCCTCGGCTGGGCGGTGGGAATACTGCGAAGGCCCGACGGTCCGATGATTCTGCTGACCTCCAGCGAGGGACGAGGATGGTTGCCGCCAGGGTTGTTCATCCCGTCGGAGATAGTCGTTCCATGGCGGTGGGATTCGGTTCTCGGTACAGCGGGAATGGAAGCGATTTCGACCTACGAAGGTATCGCTGATCCTGCCCGGATCCTGGCAGAATTCGGTCTGCGAGCAGGTCGTCGGCGTCGATCTGTGATCACCGCATTGGCAGCATCCGGACGGATCTCGGACGAACTCCGTATCGCGTTGCGGGCAGAGGTGGCGTTCGAAGAAAACGTAACGGCCGCGGAGGCCGAGGTGGATTTCTCCAGGCCAAGAGAAGGGCTGGTCGATCGGCTCGGATCAGCCGGTTCCGATCGCGCCCAACATCAAGCCGAAGCCGTTGCGCAACAGGACATATGGACGGTTTGTCTTCAATTGGCGCGAGCAGCCGACGAATTGCTCGCCCGAAGCGGCGGCCGAGGCGGTGTCTTCGGTGATGGGCAACATGCGATGCGGCGGCAGATCATCGCAGCATTGCAGTCGAACAGCTCGATCCCGGAAGGTTGGTGGGATCAGCTGCGCGCCGAGTACGACAAAGCCGCGTATCCGCTGCGTTCGGTGTCGGTCGACACATCTACGATCACACTCGGTCGCGGGCGGCTCGATCTGCCCGGAGCAGAAGCCTTACGACGAACGGTCTTTCAACGTCGT
The DNA here is from genome assembly GCF_015354405.1 of Nocardia sp. BSTN01. Classification (GTDB taxonomy): domain Bacteria; phylum Actinomycetota; class Actinomycetes; order Mycobacteriales; family Mycobacteriaceae; genus Nocardia. The sequence continues at coordinate 15,169 of NZ_JADKYP010000049.1, forward strand.
GCCGACGAAATCCTTCTGTTGATCGGCTGCAATGCTGCGAACAAGCAGATGTTGCGGGATGTGTTGTATGCCCATGGTCAGATAGTCGATCATCCGCGGTTGTCCTCGGCTGTCGGGATCGATGCGGATGTCTCGGCGCCCGGCGGCAGGGCACTACCTCGTATCGAGGCTGACACCCGCCGTCCCGCCGGTTCTGTACTTGCGGATCCGTTGCGTGCGACCACCGAGGGGGTTCCGGTCCCCTCTACAGCGTGGGAAGTATCGACGGGCCGGCCGGTCGCGAATGAGCGGAGGTAACTCTGGTGGGCGATACTGTAGATGACGCTTACAACAAGATCAAAAAACATGACGAGCGTGGCTGGGTTTTCGATCCACACTTCACCGATAGCGAAGCGGAAGACTCTCTGAAGATTCTCGACCAGCTGAGCTCGTCTGATTTTACAAAAGTCTGGGACAAAATGCCCCAGTGGCTGAAGGATGACCTCCACGAGGATACGAGCTCTAGCCTTCAGACCAAGTACAAGGACCTATACATTGCACTTGGGAACGGTAAGACGGATACCGTCGTCGATGGGAAAAAGCAACGCGAAAAGGATGCCGACAAGCCGACATTCGGAACCCAAAAATGGGGCGCGCCACCCGAAGGCGATCACTTCATCCCGGTTGAACTACACCCCCCGCACGGTGCCTCCGCCCAGCTGATCCAGCTGGTTTCCGACATGCGATCGACCATGCAATGGGGTTTCGACACCCTCGGCAGTCGAAAACCGCAGGACTCGCCCGGCACAGCCAATGTCCTCGACACCGAGCTCGTGGGTGCCGACGGTTGGGGACACGTCAGAAATGACCACATCGATCTGAAGACCGAACTGGACAAGCGGCAGCAGGTCTTCGAAACCAAAGAAGGCGACGTCAAAGCGAGCACATTCGACGCGAAGGTGAAGAACTTGGACGTCTATAAAAACCTCGACACCGTTTATCAGACGCTGAAGAGCGCCCTCGCGGTCGATCTTACCCAGGGTGCAACGACGCGAGACGGGGACACAGTCACCGTTATGTATGGCCCCGGGGGGCCGTCGAAACAAGAGCCCATCAAGTTCGTCAAAGCCGCTGCGGACGTCAAAGACGACAAGACCGGCCAAGTCTACGAAAAAGCCGGAGATTTCTATCTGTCTCCCGAAGCGGAACAGAAATACTACGTCAAGGCGATTGACGATGCCGGGGCGGAGTGGGACAAGCACTACCAGGAAGCGGTGGATTACTTCCAGAAGAAGGCCAAGGATGTAGACGGCGACGACGGCGACGGCGGTAAACCCAAGCCGAAGCCGAAGCCTGCTCCCACGCCGACTCCCACACCCACCCCCACGCCAACTCCCACACCGACGCCGACGCCCGCAGCGGCTGATGCCAACCCCACCCCGCAAGACTTCAAGGACCTGTTCCCGCAGGATATTGGGGGCGCGGGGGATCCAACCGCGGGTACCGATTCGACGTCGACCGATCCCACCCAGACCGACCTCACCGGTGGCGACCAGCAATCGACCGACACCGGCGGAAAGACTGACCCCGCATCGGCTATTCAGCAGGCTATCGCCGATATCACCAATAGCGACGCAGCCAGTGGTGCCACCCCCGCGGCACAGTCGTCGAATCCGTTGACTCAGGCATTGAATCCGATGACGAATCCGCTGGGCAACGCCATGACGAATCCGATGCTGAACCCCATGACGAACCCGATGATGAATCCGGCATCGGCGAACCAGACCAATCCTTTCACACAGATGGACGGTCGGTCCGCTTCAGGTGACAGCGGTTCCGCGCGACAGGCGGCACCCGCGGTGGCGAGCTCCAACCCCATGCTCAATTTCCCTGGCACGGCCCAGCAGACGGCGGCTAATCCGGGTCATGTGTCGCCCATATCCGCGACACCGGCCGCCGGACCCGTGCCTACGCACTCGAATGTCGATATGAAGCTGCCGGACGGAAGCAACCAGGTGGTCCCGTCGGCGGTCGCGGACGTTGTGAACAAAGAACTGAACAACCCGAATGGCAGCAACGCCGACGCCGCCTATGGGACATTGCGCGGTCAAGAGACGCAAATCGATCCGTCTGCGGCGCACACCGGTGACATCGTCCGCTGGAATGGCGGCAGCGCGGTTATCGTCCGGGAGGGCCCGGACAATGCCTACATGATTGTCGACGGTCAGTTGAGGCCGCTGAACGTCAAGGACCCGAATCAGGACTTCACATTCTTCCATCCCGATGGGGCGGGATCGAACAACGGGCAACAGGCGCAAGGGAATTCGAATGCGCAGGCCGCGGCCTTCTCGGCACCCGCAGCGCCGCCGAGTGGCGCCACGTCGACTACCGAAACGTGACCGAGGCGACTGCTGCGGCCGCCGGGAATTATCTCGTCGACGTGGCTGAGCGCCTGAACCTCGGATGTGATCCGGCGACCATCCGCGCCGTCTTCGCGCGGGCGTGCGGAGGACGGCTGGCGACGCGGATGCCGGACGGCCGTCGGGCAAGCGGGCTGACTATCACCGGAACCCCGTTCGAGGTGAGCGTGGCAGGTGGTCGGGGACGGTACACGCCCGCGATTCGATACCTCACGGAAGCCGGGACGGACGAGGCGGTGTTCACCTCCCGGATCGACGTCCAACTGGCCGCGATCCGAGATCTTGTGGACTGGCTACCGAACGGCGGGCGGAAAGCCGCGGACGTGCTGTGCTCCTTCGTGACGACGTTGTACCCGGATCCAGCGCACGTCTCGCGGCGGCAACGTTCCGCCACCTGGACGGGTATCGTCCACCATTCGGCGGCGCCCAGTCAGCTCAATCGGCTCAAGGTGTACGGCACGCCCCCGATGGTGCCCAAGACTTTGGAAAGGCTCTACAGCGTCTTGCCGGGCTTCCACGAACTGGTATCGGTCCCCGCGAACGACGAGCATTTCCGTTACGGCATCGCTGCGATCGAAGTTGATGAGGGCGGAGGTATCAGCCACAAGTTCTACCTGTCGTCCCGCTCCCAAGACACCGCCGTGCCGATGAAGCTGGTCCGGTACTTCGGCGAGCCGGCCTGGGAGGTGTTGTCCGAACTGGTCCGGTGCGGCGTCGATCCGGCCGGTCTGCACAATCATGACTTTTTCGTCTGCTGTTCGCGGGACAGCAGTGGAACCGAGTCGCTCACTCTTTCCGTCACCGCCGGGCGAGATGACGATCTCGCCCCGCTCGTGTATGAATTGGCGTCCCGGCACCACGGCAGCACGTGTGCCGTCGATGCGCTTTCCCACGTCGCGAAATCCCAGGGAGCGAATTGGCGTTACACGGCTTTCGGTCTCGGCTTTTCGGCCGCTGACGGCATCGATAAGCTCAATGTGTACGGAACCCCGACCTGGGATGCCGACAATCCCGGCCGGTGAAGAGGCTTTCGGCGAGTGCCGATCTGTTACCTTCGCTCCGCGCTTCGTGAATCGGCGACTGCGTCTTGACGCTCCGCAGCCACCCGGGCAAGCGGAACGTGAGCGTTGACGTGGTGCAGCCGGTGAGACGAACGCAAGTGGCCCAACCGATCCACATCGTCCCCGTAGAGCCGCTCCGCCGTCGCTGCGTCGAGCTCGGTGACGCCGTAAAGGTAAGGCCGCCCGCCTGATTCGCAACAATGCTGGAAGCACTCCCGCAGCGCCGAACGCGTCGCGTCGATGGCGGCAGGCGTCCGTTCCACCGATGTGTACAGGCCCACGCCGATCGATACGGGCGCGGCGCCGACGGGACCGAACGCGAACGGGGGCGCATCGATCGGACGCCGGATGATCAGGACGTACATCATCGTCAGCGGGTCGTCGAGCAGCGATCGGTGGCCGATGCCCTCGACGGCCGCAAGCATCGAACTGAACTGGCCGGCAGGCACGACATAGTCGGCCCACAGTCGGACCCGGTCGGCCGGCGGCATTTTGGCGCTCACCGGATGGCCGGCGAAGGTGAGATCAGAGGTGATCTCGCAGTTGCCGGCGGCGCAATCGGTGCGCTCGCTATGCCATCCCACCGTGGCGGAAATCCTGCCTCGCCGCATCGCTGCCCAGTAGACGTCGACGTCATCGCGCTGCGCGACTCGCTCGGCGTGATCAGCAAGTTCCGCCAGGGAGGCGTGCTCGACGCGATGCAGGTGGGTACGACTGCGATGCCCGACCGTGCGCAGGACCACCCGCTCGATCAATCCCACGGTGCCCAGCCCGCCGAGGGCGAAACGAAACAGCTCCGGATTATCGGTTCGCGAGCACCAGCGACTGATGCCCATCCCATCGATCAGCTGAATCCGCTCGACATGATCGATCTGCATGCCGTGACGCACCGAGTCGACCCCGACCCCGCCCACCGACAGCGTGCCGCCCACCGACATGTGTAAGTAGTTGGGCAGGACCGGGATCGCCCTCCCCCGGCCATTGAGGTGCCGCTCCAGCCCGTACCAGCTCATTCCGGCCGGGACCTCGAACAATCCGTCCCCGAGATCGCGAAGTTGCCGCGCTGCGGTGTCGGGCTCGTAGGTGACCAGGAGTTCGGCCTCGGAGACGGTTTGCCCATCGCACGAGTGTCCGGAACCTCGCAGCGTCAGTGGGCGCTCCGAGCCGAGCAGGGCAGCGGGAAACGCGGCGGGCATTCGATGAACCGCGCGGGGCGCGGCGTGCCGCAAGCCGCCGAAGTCGGTGGTGAAATCGCCGATGAAAACCTCGCTGTGTGCGTCGTGCTGATCGTTGCATGCGCCGGAATTCAGTATGGGCGTTCCCACCGGCGGGAAGAATTCCGCCGATCGTCGAGGACCTACACCGCCGGCGGGTTGAGGCGGGTGAAATCCGGGAGTCGGTAGTACGGGTAGTACGGGTACGGCGGGGTGACAGCGCTGACCTTGTCCAGACGCGCCAGTTGTTCGGGTTCGAGGTGCCAGCCGACCGCGCCCAGGTTCTGGCGCAACTGTTCCTCGTTGCGGGCGCCGACGATGACCGTCGCGACGGTCGGGCGGGAGAGCAGCCAATTCAGGGCGATCTGCGGGACGGATTTCCCGGTTTCGGCGGCGAGTTCGTCGAGGACGTCCACGACGTCGTAGAGCAGTTCGTCGTTCACCGGCGGTCCGGCCTCGGCGGTGCGATGCAGCCGGCTGCCCGCCGGAAGTGGTTGTCCGCGCCGGATCTTGCCGGTCAGCCGGCCCCAACCCAGCGGGCTCCACACCATCGCGCCGACGCCTTGGTCGCGGCCGAGCGGCATCAGCTCCCATTCGTAGTCGCGGCCGACCAACGAGTAGTAGACCTGATGCGCGACATACCGCGGATGCCCGCCGCGGTCGGCCGCGGCGAGGGATTTCATGAGCTGCCAGCCCGCGAAGTTGGAGGCGCCCAGATAGCGAATCTTCCCGGCGCGCACCAGATCCGTGAGCGTGTCCAGCACCTCCTCGACCGGGGTCGCGGCGTCGAAGGCGTGCAGCTGGAACAGATCGATGTAGTCGGTGTCGAGCCGGCGCAGCGCGGCGTCGACGGCCGTGATCAGGCGGGAACGTCCCGATCCGGCCTCGGCGGCTCCGGGCCCGGTCGGCAGGCCCGCCTTGGTGGACAGCAGAACTCGATCCCGGCGGCCGCGGATCGCGCGGCCCAGAATCTCTTCCGAGGCGCCGTCGGAGTAGACGTCCGCGGTGTCGAACATCGTGACGCCGGCCTCGAGCGCCACATCGACCATTCGGCGCGCCTGCTGGGCGTCGGTATCGCCCCAGGCACCGAACAGTTCGCCCCGGCCACCGAAGGTGCCCGCTCCGAAGCTGAGAGCCGGGACGAGCAGGCCCGACGCACCCAGTCGACGATGGTCCATGATCAACTCCTAACGGAACTGAAGTTTCATTAACACGAGGGACGATACACTCGATTCGACGCTAATGAAACTGGAGGACCGTTATGAGCTCGGACACTGCCGCGCCCGGTTCGGTACGCCCGGGCGGTCGCACGGCCCGCGTCCGCGAATCCGTCCTGCGCGCGGCCGGGGATCTGCTGGCCGAACGCGGCTTCGCCGAACTCGACCTCGCCGAGGTGGCGGCCCGCGCGGAGGTCGGCAAGACGACCGTCTACCGCCGCTGGCGCACCCCGGCCGGCCTGGTGGCGGACATGCTCACCGATATGGCCGAAACCTCACTGCCGCATGCCGATACCGGATCGCTGCGCGGCGACCTCACCGCCAACGCCCGCCTCGTCGCCCGCACCCTGACCGACCCACGCCAGGGTCCGCTGTTCAAAGCCCTTGTCGCCGCGGCCATCTGCGATCCGGAGACCACCGCGGCCCTGCACCGGTTCTACGATGTGCGGCTCACCGAATGGGAGCCGTGCGTCACAGCCGCGATCGAACGTGGCGAAGTCGGACCCGAAACCGATGCACGCACGGTCGTTTCCGCTGTTTCCGCCCCGCTGTACTACCGCTTCCTGGCCTCCGGCGACCCGATCGACGATGCCGTGGCGGTGACCGCCGCCGTGGCCGCGGCGACAGCGGCCACCGCGGGCCTGTTCACCCGGTGAGACCGGCGCCGGGCGGACCTCGCCGCCACGGGTCCGGAGGTGCGGCCCGCTCGGCGGCGGATCAGGAGTCGATCGGAGAGCTCAGACCTGCCGGTACGGGTCGCGCCCGGTCAAGCCGAGCAGCCGCTCCCACGGCGAGGCATCGGCGGGTACCTCGATCACCGGCCCGAACAGCCCCGGAACACCTTCGCGCGGCGTCTCGCGGAACTGCCCGAGCAGCACCGCCACATCCTTGTCGGCAGGTTCGAAGCGGCGGCCGACGGCACACGCCAAATCCCAGCTGTGCATCACCACCTCGTTCAGGGCGAATCCGGCCATTGCGGGCGCGGGGGCGGTGACGCCGCCGACCTCGGTATCGCCCTCCCAGGCGGCCGGATCGCGCCACGCCTCGGTGAGAGCCTTCAACTGGGTGGTGATCAACTCACCCCACCCCTCGGGCAGATCCGCATCCGGCGCCTGCTGCGGCGGAGCGGAGCGGCCGACGCCTTCCTTGGTGGCACCTTGGCGGAATCCTTCGGTGAATCCGAGGGTGTGGAACAGCAGATCCCGCACGCTGACCCCCGGGCTCGGGGTCGCGGCGCTCAGATCGTCCGCGCCGATGCCGCTGACGATCTCGGCCATCGCATCGGTGGCGCTCTCCAGATCGAAGTGGGGTGTCGCCATGTGTCCTCCTCCGAATACGGCCTGTACCGGCACAGGCACTCACAGACAGGACGAGGCGGGCCGCCCGAATTCATCGGCCCCCGGGCACGAGTGGGTTGCCAGCCGCACGCGGTGAGGGCATCCTCGACAGTGCCGGATCGCGGTATCCGGCAAGTCGGACCCCTAGCGGAAGGGAGCAACCGATGACCGATCGCACCACCGACATCACCTCCGTCGATATGGTTCCGGAGGCCGACCAGCTGGATCAGCATCTCGAGGTGGCGCCGGACGAACCCGAAGTCGACGCACCGGCCGTCGACCGCGAAGCCGCCGAGGCCGACCTCATCGAGCAGTCGATTCCCGTGCCGCTCGACGACGAATACGACGGGCCCGGGGCCGAATACTGACCTACTCGATGCCGGCGCGCACCGCGGCATGCAACTCGCGCAGGCTGGATCGCTCGGTCGCGACCTCCAGCACGCGAATGCCGTGGGCGTGCCCGGTCAGTTCCACCGCCAGCTCGGCCGGGTCGACCTGCCGATGCGGAATCCGGTAGGCAGCGCACAGCGCGGCCAGATCCATCCCGTGCGGGGTGCCGAAGATGCGCTCGAAGACACCGGCGTACTGCGGATCGCCCTGTTCGAGCAGTTCGAAGATGCCGCCGCCGTCGTCGTTGGCGACCACGATGGTCAGATCCGCCGGGCGCGGCTCCCCCGGTCCGATCAGCAGGCCGGAGGCGTCGTGCAGGAAGGTCAAGTCGCCGATCAGCGCGAAGGTCCGGCCGGGATGGCTCAGGGCCGCGCCCACCGCGGTGGACACCGTGCCGTCGATACCGGCCACGCCGCGGTTGGACAGCACCTTCACGCCGGGACGCGGATGCGACACCAGCGCCGCGTCCCGCACCGGATTCGAAGCGCCGAGCAGTAGCTGGTCGCCCTCACGCAGGGCGTCCATCACCACCGAGGCCACATGCAGGCCGGTCGGCTTGGGATGACGGGCGAGTTCGGTGCGGATCGCGCGGCAGGCCATCGCGTCGAGTTCGCGGCACCGCTCGAGCCATTCCGGGCGCGGGGCGCCCGAGGTGACCGCGCGGGTGCCGGTGCCGACGACATTGCCGGACACATCGGGCCAGCGCGGCCCGGTGGTCAGCGCGAAGACGGTGACATCCGGATCGGCCAGCACCTTCGACACCTGCCGATGCAGCGTCGGCCGGCCGGTGATGATGGCTTGGCGCGGCTTCAACAGGGGCAGCGCCAGCGGATGCAGGGCGGGGCCGGGCATCGCGGCGGTGGGTTCGGCGACCGTGGGCAGCTGCGCCAGCTCGGCGCGATAGCCCGCGCCGTGCCCCGAGATGACGACGGTATCGAGCGTCAGGTCGATATCCAGCGGCACGTCCAGGGTCGCGTACTGGGTCTCGGTCCACGGCGCGTCACCGGCGCGCCCGGCCGGAATCGGCTCGCCGGCAACGGCATCGGGGACCAGCGGCTCGCGCAGCGGAATGTCGAAGTGCACGGGCCCGGCATTGCCGGACCGGGTGCCGCGCGCGGCGGCCAGGACCCGGCAGACCGCGGCCCGCCACACACTGTTCTGGCTGCGGTAATCCGGTTCCGCTTCGGCCAGGCCCAAACTGATCGCCGCCCGCACCTGACTGCCGAACAGGCCGAACTGCTCGACGGTCTGGTTGGCGCCGCTGCCCAGCATCTCGTAGGGCCGGTTGGCGCTGAGCACGATCAGCGGCTGCCGGGCGTAGTTGGCCTCCAACACCGCCGGTCCGAGGTTGGCCACAGCGGTTCCCGAGGTCATCACCACCGGCACCGGCGCCCCGGTGGACACCGCCATGCCGACCGCGAGGAATCCGGCGGTCCGCTCGTCGATGCGCATATGCAGTCGCAGCCGCCCCGCCGCATCGGCCGCCTGCAGCGCGAAGGCCAGCGGCGCGTTGCGCGAGCCCGGGCACAGCACGACATCGCGCACACCCCCGCGCACCAGCTCGTCCACCACGACCTGGGCCTGTGCTGTCGATGGATTCACATCCCCAGACTGTCAGACCTTCCGGCCGTAGGGGACGTCGACCCGCTCACATCCTGTTCATCGAGTTAGGTTTTGCTAACCTAATATCCATGGCCAAGCGGACCAAGTACGTCAAGCCGGAGGAGCGGCGGATCCTCACCGCCGAGGTGCTGGCGACCAAGCGGATCAGTCGAAGTTTCGTGCGGGTGACGCTCGGCGGCGCCGGTCTCGCCGAGTTCACCCCGATGGGATTCGACCAGTGGTTCCGGCTCTTCCTGCCGCGCGATGGTGAACTGCGGCTGCCCTCCGCCGCGAGCAATCTCTGGTACGCGCAGTGGCTGATGATGAGCAAGGAGCACCGCCCGGTGGTGCGCAACTACACCGTGCGCGAGTTCCGCCCGGCCGGCCAGGGAGAATTCGGCGAAACCGCCGAGCTGGACATCGATTTCGCCATGCACGGCGACCACACCCCCGCCTGCGGGTGGGCGGCGAACACCACTGCGGGCACCGCGGTGGGACTGCTCGACGAGGGCATCATGTACCAACCGCCGCAACACAGTTCATGGTCACTGCTGGTGGGCGACGAGAGCGCCCTGCCGGCGATCGCCGGAATTCTGCGGTCGGCGCCGCGGGATCTGCGCGGTGCGGCGTATCTGGAGATCACCCATCCCGACGATGCGCAGGATCTGAGCGAACCCGAAGGGGTCGTGGTGAATTGGCTGGTCCGCAGCGATCCGGCGGCCGAGATCGGCAGCCTCGCGCTGGCCGCCGCACGAGCCGGAGACATCGCGGCGAGCGGGGTCTACGCCTTCGTGGCGGGAGAGCAGAAACTGGCCTCCGGCCTGCGACGACATCTCGCGAACGAGCGCGGAATCGCCAAGGCGGACATCACTTTCACAGGCTACTGGCGGTTCGGGAAGTCGGCGCCGGGCTGATCGGCACCGCGCGGCCGCCCCGGGCCCCCCGCCGTTCGGCATCCGGGGATCACACTCCATCCGGATGCCGAACGACGAGGTCGCGGAACCGCAACTCAGCCGGCGTGCCGCTGGACCAGGTCGCCGACGCGCGGGAGCGCCTCGACCACATGCTTTTTCGCCGACGAACGCAGCGACGAGTACGCCTTCTTCAGCGCCGGCCGCGACGAAGCCTCGGCACGCGCGTCGGTCACCGCGAGCAGCGACTCGGCAACCTCGTCGGAGTTGGCGACCAGCAGATCGGCAAACGAGCCGCTACCCGCCGCCTGGTACTGAGCCCAGTACGGTTCCAGCCGCTCGACGAACTTGGGTGCGAACGACTCCAGCGCGTCCGAGACGATGGTCGGGCTGACCTTCTTCACCGCGGCGTAGCCGCCCTTCACGGCCAGGCCCGATGCACCCCCCTTATCCGACACCTCCGCATCCAGAACCTCCTGGGCGTCGGCCAGGAAGGCCGGGCGTTTGGCGTCATCGAGCAGGGATTCAGACAGTGCTGCAACCACTTTCAGGTTCCTCCGGATAGTTTTTCGATGAGCGAGCGCGGGTAACTATACGCATCGGACGCACCGGACACACCGTCCTCTCGCCGACTACGGCTGCCAGGGCAGCAACTGCACCATGAGCCCTTCACAATCGGCGAGCAACGTTTCGGATTCGTCGCGCAGTCGCGCGGAGACGAAAGTCTTGCGTCCGTCGACCCGATCGACGGTTCCCTCGACCGTCAGCGGCGTCTCCAGCGGTGTCACGTTGCGGTAGTTGACGTGCAGAAACGCGGTGCGGCTGATCGGCCGTCCGGCGTAGTGCACCAGCGAGCCGAACAGATCGTCGAACAGCAGCGGCAGCACGCCGCCGTGCACGGCGTTGTTGCCGCCGAGGTGATACCGGCGGAATTCGCCGCGCATCCGGACACCCGTGGGACCGGCCTCGGTCATCACCCACGGCGGCAGCAGCAGGCTGCCGCGCCCCGGCAGCGCCGGCACTCGTCCCGACGGGCCCTGCAGTTCCGGTGCGCGGTAGGGCTCGAGCAGTTCGGCCAACGCGTTCACCTGGGCGAGGGCCTGCCCGAACACCTCGTCGGGGCAATCGACGGAGACGGCGAGGTCCTGGAGCGTGCGCATCGCCTCCAGGAACGGCGCGTAGTTCGCGCCGAGTTCGGCCTCCTCCACCTTGGGAAATCCGCCGTGCTTCTCGTACTGATCGGCATCGACCGCACTGGTATCGATCGCCGGTTCCGCGCGCTCACTCATACCTGCACGGTAACGCCAGTTCTTACACCGTCCAACCCGACCCGTCGGTAGCTCGCCAGTTCTGGGACGTACCGGACGAACATCACATTTTCGGCGGCCTGCCCCGGCACGGGCGCACAGCCGGTGACAGGTGGGGTGCATGATGGCTCGGGTGACGTTCAATCCGAAACTCTGGGAGCCCGTCGCGGGTTTCGAGGACCTGACCGACATCACCTATCACCGGCACATCGAGCAGGGCACCGTCCGCGTGGCCTTCGATCGCCCTGAGGTGCGCAATGCCTTCCGGCCGCACACCGTCGACGAGCTGTATCGCGCGCTCGACCACGCGCGGATGACGCCGGATGTGGGTGCGGTCCTGCTCACCGGGAACGGCCCCAGCCCCAAGGACGGCGGATGGGCGTTCTGCTCCGGCGGCGATCAGCGCATCCGCGGGCGCAGCGGATATCAGTACGCCGACGGCGAGACCGCCGACACCGTCGACAAGGCCCGCGCCGGACGCCTGCACATCCTCGAGGTGCAGCGGCTGATCCGGTTCATGCCGAAGGTAGTCATCGCGCTGGTCAACGGCTGGGCGGCCGGGGGCGGGCACAGCCTGCACGTGGTCTGCGACCTGACCCTGGCCAGCCGCGAGCACGCCCGGTTCAAGCAGACCGACGCCGACGTGGGCAGCTTCGACGGCGGCTACGGCAGCGCCTACCTGGCGAAGATGGTCGGGCAGAAATTCGCCCGGGAGATCTTCTTCCTGGGCCGCCCCTACACCGCCGAGCAGATGCACCACATGGGTGCGGTGAACGCGGTCGTCGACCACGACCGGCTCGAGGACGAGGCGCTGGAGTGGACCGCCGACATCCTCGCGAAATCGCCGCAGGCCCAGCGCATGCTCAAATACGCGTTCAACCTGACCGACGACGGCCTGGTGGGCCAGCAGCTCTTCGCCGGGGAAGCGACCCGCCTCGCCTACATGACCGACGAGGCGGTCGAGGGCCGCGACGCGTTCCTGGAGAAGCGCGAGCCGGACTGGAGTCCCTACCCGTACCACTTCTGAGCAGGGCTTCCCGCCGGACCTCGCGAAGCGGCCACTCGGCCCGAGCCCGTCCCTCTAGGCTCGATTCGTGGACATCCTCAGCAGTCGAATCATCCTGCGGCCGAGCGATTACGAACGCACGCTGGCGTTCTACCGGGACGGGCTCGAGTTGGCGATCGCGCGGGAGTATCCCGGCGGCACGGTGTTCTTCGCCGGGCAATCGCTGATCGAGGTGGCCGCGCACGGCCGCGACGAGGCGGCCCCGGCCGGTTTCGCGGGCGCTGTGTGGTTACAGGTGCGCAACGCGAGTATCGCGGCCACGGAATTGGCGACCCGGGGTGTCCCGATCGATCGCCCGCCGGTGCGGGAACCGTGGGGTCTGATCGAGATGTGGCTGCGCGATCCGGACGGCGTCGCGATCGTGCTGGTGGAGGTGCCCGCCGACCATCCGATCCGGCGTGACACCCGCAAGCCCCCGGAATGACCCCGCCTTACCATCCCGGTTCGTCCGACATGTCGGGAACCTGGCCAACGCGTTAACGGATCGATAACGCACACTGGAGGCGTGACCGCCGAACTGTTCGTTCTGCTCATCGTCGTCGTCACGGCTCTCGTTTTCGACTTCACCAACGGCTTCCACGACACCGCCAACGCCATGGCGACCTCGATCGCCACCGGCGCCCTGCGCCCGCGCGCCGCGGTGCTGCTGTCGGGCGGGCTGAATCTGATCGGCGCCTTCCTCAGCGTCGAGGTCGCCGCCACCGTCGCCGAAGGCATCGTGCGCCTGGACGAGGTGGGCGGCGCCGATCTGCTCGCCATCGTCTTCGCCGGACTGGTCGGCGGGATTCTGTGGAATCTGCTCACCTGGCTGTTCGGGCTGCCGTCGAGTTCCTCCCACGCCCTGTTCGGCGGGCTCATCGGGGCCACCATCGCCGCGCTCGGCTGGAGCGGGGTGATCTGGTCGGCCGGGCAGAAGGGCGTGCTCACCAAGATCATCGTGCCCGCGGTGCTGGCGCCCGTGGTCGCGGCGCTGGTCGCCTCGATCGGCACCTGGCTGGTGTACCGGATCACCCGCAGCAGCGATCAGCGAGTGGTGAACCGGAGTTTCCGATGGGGCCAGATCGGTTCGGCCTCACTGGTGTCGCTGGCCCACGGCACCAACGACGCGCAGAAGACCATGGGCATCATCTTCCTGGCGCTCATCGCCTACGGATCCAAACAACCCAGCGACCCGTTGCCGCTGTGGGTGATCGTGGCCTGTGCGGTGGCCATCGCCGCGGGCACCTCGCTGGGCGGCTGGCGCATCATCCGGACCCTCGGTAAGGGTCTGGTCGACATCACCCCGCCGCAGGGGCTGGCGGCCGAATCCACCAGCGCCGCGATCATTCTCACCTCGGCGCATTTCGGCTTGCCGCTGTCGACCACGCAGACGGTGACGGGCGCCATCCTGGGCACGGGCATGGGCCGTCCGGGCGCCGAGGTGCGCTGGTCGGTGCTCGGGCGCATGGTGGTGGCCTGGGTCTTCACCCTTCCGCTGGCCGGGCTGGCCGGCGCGATCTGCTGGGCGCTGGCGCATCTGATCGGCGGACTGCCCGGGGTGCTGGTGGTCTTCGCCATCCTCGTCGCGATGGCCGGCCTGATCTATCTGCGCTCGCGCCGGACGCCCGTGCACGCCGCGAACGTCAACGAGCAGTGGACGAGCCTGCCGGGCACCGACGGCACCGGACCAGCCGAATCACCGTCGGCGGGTCCCGAATTCGGCCCGGCTACCGGGTCCGAGCCCGGCGCTTCGGCGCCCGCTGGATCCGGTCGCGCCGACTCTGCGCCCACCGACACCGGACGCACGAACGCCGGGCCCGCCGACACCCGGTCCGCGGGTGCCGAGGACAACACCGCGACGTCCGCGCCCGCTGGATCCGGTCGCGCCGACTCCCCCGCCGGCTCCGGGTCGAATACACCGGCCACCGCTCCGGGTGATCCCGCCCACCCGGGCCGCCGGCCGTCCGATACCCCGAAGCCCGCACGGACCGACGATTCACGCGCCTCCCATCGCGCCGCAAGGAATTTCTGATGCAGACCCTGATCGACGATCTGACCGAACTGTGGCGAGTCACCGCCGCCGCCTTGATCTTCGGGGCGGGCCTGCCGGCGATCTTCGCGCTCGGGGTGCGGCTGCATTCGATCGCCGGGGCTGCGCCCCAACCGGATTCCACCCGCCGGCGTGCGGCTGCGGCCTGCGCGGGGTTGTGCTATTCGGTGGTAACGCTGACCGTCATCGCCGGAGTGCTGTTCGTTGCCAGAGGTTTTCTGGCCGCGCGGCTCGGCATCCATCTGTTCGGTCAAGGCTGAGCGGCCGCACGGCGCCGCCCTGATCGTCGAAAGGACATTCGTGACCACCGAATCCGCATCGCCCCAGCAACCCGAACCGAACGAGACGACGCCGTCGGTCCTGCAGAAGGTGCTGGGCTGGCTGCGCGCCGGATATCCGCAGGGTGTGCCCCAATCCGACTATGTCGCGCTGCTGGCCGTCCTGCATCGCCGGCTCACCGACTACGAGGTGCATCTGGTGGTCGAGGAGCTGGTGCGCGAACGCGCCGGCGACGACGAGATCGCCCAGCACGAGATCGAGGCGGCGATCGCCCGAGTTGCCAAGGAGCTGCCGGGCGAGGACGATATCGCTCGAGTGGCATCGCATCTGGCAGCGGGTGGTTGGCCGCTGGCGACACCGACGTCGGACTGACCTCCTCCCCGATTCAGCGAAGGAAGTGCGGACCCGTTCACGGGTCATCGACCTCGACATGACACGATCGCGAACGTGAGCACCCTGCGGACCCTCCCCATGCCCACCGGAGCCGCGGTGGGTGACGTCTTGCCGCATCTGCGGGAAGCCTTGGAGGGCAACGGTCCGGCGTGGCTGCCGATCCCCACCGGCGATCGCCGGGAATCCCATCGACTCTCCAGCGCACTGCGCCCGGGTGAGGAGATCGAGGACGACGTGGCCCTGGTGGTCACCACCTCCGGCACCACCGGCGTGCCCAAGGGCGCGATGCTCACCTCGGCCGCCCTGCGCGCCAGCGGCGATGCCACCCACGAGCGGCTCGGCGGACCGGGCCAGTGGCTGCTGGCGCTGCCGACCCATCACATCGCCGGGGTTCAGGTGTTGTTGCGCAGTATTCAGGCGGGCACCGAACCGGTGGTGCTGGACGTCTCGGGTGGTTTCCTGCCCGGCGGGCTGGCGACGGCGGTGTCCGGTATGACCGGACCACGGCGCTACACCTCGCTGGTGCCGACGCAACTCATCAAGGCACTCGACGATCCGGTCGGCGCGCAGGCGCTCGCGGCACTGGACGCGGTCCTGGTCGGCGGCGCGGCGACACCGAAGCCGGTGCTCGATCGGGCCCGCGCGGCCGGCATCAACGTGGTCCGCACCTACGGCATGAGCGAGACCTGCGGCGGCTGCGTCTACGAGGGTGTGCCGCTGGCGGGTGCGAAGGTGCGCATCGAGGACGGGCGAGTGCTGCTGGGCGGGCCCATGCTGGCCAAGGGCTATCGCGGCATCCCCGATCATCCGGCGTTCGCCGAGCCCGGCTGGTTCCGCACCGAGGACGCCGGCACCTTCGACGACGGCGTACTGACCATCACCGGCCGCCTGGACGAGGCGATCATGACCGGCGGCCTGCTGGTGATCCCGCAGGTCGTCGAGGCCGTGCTCGCCACCCACCCGGCGATCAACGAGGCCGTGGTACTGGGCCTGCCCGATCCGCGGCTGGGCCAGCGGGTGGCGGTGGCGGTGGTCCCCAATCCGGGCGCGACCCCCACGCTGGACGAATTGCGCGCGCATGTGGTGGCCGAACTGGACCCGATCGCGGCCCCGCGGGAACTGGCGATCCTCGACGAGATCCCGATGCGCGGCCCGGGCAAGCCGAATCGCGTGAAGCTGCGCGAGCACCTGCTCGAGCAGGCGACGCCCTGATCGCGCCGGAGTGACGCGGCACACACCCGCACACTTCGCATAACCCCTTCGACCTGCGACGATGCCGCCGCTTGCGTCGCCCGAGCGGCGTGCAAGCGGCCCGCGGCCACGCTTGCGCGACCGTGCAACAGCGGCGCAAGCCGGGTGCAAGACGCCCCCCGCACAGTTGTGGCATGACTTCTTACGCACCTGCTGATGCACTCGCCATCGAGGCGGACGGGCTGGTCAAGGTCTTCGGGGAGCAGCGGGCCGTCGACGGCGTGAGCCTGGCGGTGCCGCAGGGCGCCGTCTACGGCGTGCTCGGCCCGAACGGGGCCGGCAAGACCACCACCATCCGCATGCTCGCCACCCTGCTGCGCCCCGACGGCGGCCGGGCCCGGATCTTCGGTCACGATGTCGTGGCCGAACCCACCGCGGTCCGCTCGCTGATCGGCGTCACCGGGCAGTACGCCTCGGTCGACGAAAAGCTCAGCGCCACCGAGAATCTGATCATCTTCTCCCGCCTGCTCGGGCTGAGCCGATCCGAGGCCAAGCGCCGCGCGGCCGACCTGCTCGAGGAATTCGGGCTCACCGAGGCGGCGACCAAGGCCCTGGAAAACTTCTCCGGCGGTATGCGCCGGCGCCTGGATCTGGCCGCCAGCCTGATCGCGACACCGCCGCTGCTGTTCCTCGACGAGCCGACCACCGGCCTGGATCCGCGCACTCGCGCGCAGATGTGGGAGACCATCCGCCGGCTCGTGCGCGAGGGCGCCACGGTGCTGCTCACCACGCAGTACCTGGACGAGGCCGATCAGCTCGCCGACCGCATCGCGGTGATCGACCACGGCAAGGTGATCGCCGACGGCACCTCCGACGAACTCAAGGGTTCGGTCGGGCAGTCGGCGCTGCAGATCACCGTCGCCGACCGCGACACCATCGAACAAGCTCGCACCCTGATCGGCGAATTCCTCTCCCGCGCCGACGGCAAGCTGGTCGAGGCGAGCATCTCCCCCGAGGCCGGTCGCGTCACCGCCCCGCTCGGCGATCCGAGCGTGACCGCGGATCTGCTGATCCGGTTGCGCGACAACGATATCCGCGTCGACGAAATCACCGTCAGCAAGCCGAGCCTGGACGAGGTGTTCTTCGCCCTCACCGGCCATGCCGCCGAATCCGAGGACGCCGGCACCGATTCCGAGGGCACCGCGGCATGAGACCGGCCCCCGCCACGTTCCCCACTCCCCCGAAGGACATATCGTGACCACCACTCTTCCCGCTCCCGCAACCGGCCGGCACGCCGCGCGCGCCGCGATTCCCGTTGCCAGCAATCGCATTTCACTGCGCCAGACCGTCGCGAACTCGCTCACCATGGCGTATCGCGGCATCCTCAAGATCAAGCACAATCCGGAACAGCTGTTCGACGTCACCGTGCAGCCGATCCTGTTCACCGCCCTGTTCGCCTACATCTTCGGCGGCGCGATCGGTGGCAGCGTGCAGGCCTATCTACCGGTGCTGATTCCGGGCATCCTGGTCCAGACGGTCGTGCTCACCTCGGTCGTCACCGGCACCCAGTTGCGTGAAGATATGGACAAGGGCGTCTTCGACCGCTTCAAATCCCTTCCCATCGCCCGGGTTTCAGCCCTGGCCGGCGCACTGATCGCCGATATGGTGCGCTACGGCATCGCAACGGTGCTCACCATCGTGGTCGGCCTGATCCTGGGCTACCGGCCCGAGGGCGGCGTGGTCGGCGTGGTCGTCGCCGGTCTGGTCGTGGTGTTCTGCTCGTTCGCGGTCAGCTGGATCTGGGCTCTGGTCGGTGTCACCGGTAAGAGCGCCGCCTCGGTGCAGGGCATCTCCATGATGATCATGTTCCCGCTGACCTTCATGTCCGGTGCGTTCGCTCTCGTCAGCACCATGCCCGGCTGGATGCAGGGCATCAACAAGGCCAATCCCGTGTACTACATGGTGAATTCGTGCCGCGAGCTGATGAACGGCAACATCTACAGCAGCAACCTGGCGTGGTGCCTGATCGGCTCGGCGATCGTGATCGCGATCTTCGCACCGCTGGCCATCCGGGCCTACATGCGCCGGGCGTGATGTCCCGCACCACCACCCTGTCCGCCGGTCGCGAGAGCGACCGGCGGACACCGCTTTTCGCGGATGTCGCCGCATCGCCCGGCATGCGGCCCGGCGACCGCTCGACTGCCGCCTCAGGCGCCGAGCAGGATCTCGAGTTCCGGCAGCATCGCGAGGACGCGCTGCGCGGCCGACCGACGGTTGACACTCGAGACCGCGTCCTGCCCGGCGGCGATCAGCTCCGCGCCGACGGTGGCCCGAGCCAGCGCCAGGTGACGATTCCAGCGCATCGAGGAATAGTCCTGGCGGCCCACCACTTTCATCGCCAGCGCCAGCAGCGTCGCGCCGGTTTCCGGATCGACTCGGGATCGCACGAGATGGGAACCCAGCGCGCAGGCGGCACCACCGATCTGCGGGAGATCGACGAACTGGGTGAGCCGTTCCCGCGCGACCCGGGCCACCTGACCGGGCAACTCCGGCACCTCGTGCACGGCGTCATGGAGAACATGGGCGTCGAGCACGGCGGCGGCGACGATCACATCGCCCGGTCCGGGCCCGGGACCGCCATTCGGCCAATCGAACAGCTGCAGACTGCGCCGGAACGTGCGCAGACCACGCTCGATATCACCCTCCGCCAGTTCGAGTTCCGCCATTCCGGCGACGACCGCACCCTTGCGATGGTTCGGCTGCGTCACCGGTTCGTCCAGTCCGACGCCGTCGTCGATGACACCCAGCGCGTACTCGAGTTCCCGGCGCGCATCGACCAACTGTCCGGCGCCGACCATGGAGACGGCGAGGAAGCTACGCACTTCCACACTCTCCTCGAAGCAGCGCAACTCCTGCATCAGCTCGGCCGCGCGACGGTAGTAGCCCACCGCCTCCTCGTATCGCGCCGCCTGCGAGGCCATCTGCCCGAGATGCTGGGAGCACATCGCGGTGGCCCAGACATCGCGGCCCTCGACCAATGCGAGAGCGGCCCGCGCATCGCGGATCGACCCGGCGGTATAGCTCGCGTTCTCACGCATATTGGCGCGCAGCAGCAGGGCGAGCGACCGGACGAGCTCGTCGTCGGAACGGGTGCCCGCCGCCATCAAACGCACGCCGTGGGCGACATTTATTCGCGCGCAGAGCATTTCGCCGAGATATCGGATCCCGGGCGTGAGGTCGGCCGTGGCGAGCACACGGCGGGCGCGGGCCCGGATCACCGCGAGGGGCCGCAGGCCGGGCTCGCCGAAGGCCAGATGCATGGCCAGGAAGACATAGCTCTGCAGTTCCAGATCCAACTCGATCCGGGTGCGCGGGCCCTCGGGCGGCGGCACCGGCACGACCCGGGGCGCCCAGCTCATCAGCTCCATATGCGCGCCACGCATGACCCACAGCATGGCGACGGGCGCGAAGACCGAGAACACCGTGCGGGAATCGGCGGTCTCCACGGCATGGCGCAGCACCGCCAGCAGGTTGTCGAGTTCGGCGGCGAGCGACAGCACCGTGCGGACCTGATCCGGTCCGGCATAGTTCAGTGCCGTATCGCGCGCGAATTCCCTTGCCCAGCCGCACATCCGATCCATCACCAGATCGGCTTCACCGGCCGCGATCAGCTGTTCCTCACCGAATTCGCGCACCGTCTCCAGCATGCGATAGCGGGTGGCGACCATCTCGTCGTCGGCCAGCACGGTCAGCAGCGACTGGCTCACCAATCCGTCCACCGCGGCCACCGCGTCGATCGAATCCGTCCCCGCCACCACGGATTCCGCTGCGTCCAAGGAGAATCCGGCGGGGAACCGGCACAGCCGCCGCAGGGCCACCCGCTGTTCGGGTTCGAGCAGATTCCAGCTCCACTCGATCACCGCGTGCAGGGTGCGGTGGCGTTCGGGTGAGCTGCGATCGCCCGAACGCAACAGCGCGAAGCGATGTTCGAGCCGGCTTTCGATCTCCTCCACGCTCATGGTCCGCACGCGGGCCGCGGCGAGTTCGATGGCCAGCGGCAGCCCGTCCAGGGTGCGGCACAGCCGGGCGACGACCGCCGGATCCAGCCGGGCCGAGGGCCGCACCGCCCGCGCCCGGCTGACGAACAACTCCGTGGCGGGGGAGCCCTGCGCGTCGATCGCCAAGGGCGGCAACGGATAGACCGTCTCCGCCGTAATGGCCAGCGGCGCCCGGCTGGTGGTCACCACCGTGAGATGTTCACAACTGCCGACCAGGTCGGCGACCACCTCGGCCGCCGCGTCGATGAGATGTTCGCAGTTGTCCAGGATCAGCAGGATGGGACGCAGCGACAACGCCTCCCGCAATCGGCGCCGGCCATCGACGGTCTGATTGCGGCGCAACACATTCGCTTCGCGGGAGTATTCGTTGACGCCGAGGACCGCCCCGATGGCCGCCTCGATCTCGGCGCACGTCGCGACCTGGCGCTCGTCGGCGTCACCGTCGGAAGCGGCACGCAGCGAAGCCAATTCGACCAGCGCCACCGCCTGTCTGCCCGCGATCCGGGCACCCAGCTCGTGGGCGATGCGGGTCTTGCCGGTACCGCCCGGACCGAGCACGGTCGTCACCCGGAATTCCTGGACGAGTTTGTCCAGCGCCACCAGATCGCCGTCGCGGCCGAGCAGCGGATTGGGCGCCGCGCGCAGGCCCAGGGCCGTATTGGGCGGCGTGACAGTGGTTTCCGGGGGGCCGTACGGCGGTTCCGAGGTCAGCGCGTGCTGGGCCGTGGACACTCGCTGTGTCGCGGAGGTGACCGGCACGGGGTGCGACTGCACCGGGACTATCGCGGAATGGTCGCCGCGCAGAATCGCGGTGTTCAACGCGACCAGCGCCGGGCCGGGGTCCGCCCCCAATTCCTCGCCCAGCCGCGTCCGCAGTCCGGCGAAGACCTCCAGGGCCTCGTTCGCCCGCCCGTCGCCGGCGAGTAAGCGCATCAGGGTGGCGTGCGCGGGCTCGTCGAGCGGCTCGGCCGCGGCCGCCCGCCGCGCCACTCGCAGCGCACCGCCGAGATCCCCGGCGGCCTCCCGCGCCGCCAGTTCCAGGGTGTCCAGGGCCGACCAGCGCGTGGCGGCGAATTCGTGGAGTTCGTCGGCGACGGGGCCGGGCGGCAGATCCGCACCGGGTTCGCCCCGCCACAGCGCGCGCGCCCGCTGCACCAGGCCGAGGCATCCGGCGGTGTCGCCGCGCTCGAACCGCAGCTGCGCCTCCCGTTCCAGGCCGCGGGCCAGGCTCAGATCGACCTGCTCCTCGGTCAGCAGCAGCCGATACCCCGCCGGGCCGATTTCCAGCGCACCCTCCGGCAAGGCCGACCGCAACCGGGAGACCTGCGTATGCAGGGCGTTCATCGGCGCGCGCGGCGGCTGCTCGCCCCAGATGTCGTCGATCAGCGCCTGGGCACTGCGGCTGCGCCCGGGGTGAACCGCGAGCGCGGCGACCAGCAACCGCGCCCGGGCGCCGGGCACCGCGACGAGATCCGCGTCGCGGCGCAGCGCGATCTCCCCCAGAAGCGCCACGCGAACATCCATCTCGGGCAGCCTTTCGTCCCGGCCGCTGTTGTCCGGCCGGGTATGCGTCGTCCCGGCGTTCGCACGGGCGGAGCGCGATGCCGGCCCGGAGCCGCTGTGATCAGGAAACATGCCGTCGCAATCGTATGTGACCGGTCGAATGAATATCGGGCGCTGCGCCGGGACCGACCGCTCCCCGGGCCACGCATCTCGTAGAGTTTACTCCGATATATCGTAGTAATGTTGTCGACAAGAGGCGCATGGTGAGCTGCGCTGCCGCCTCCGGTGACACTGCGCTGCCGCCTCCGGGCCACCACCATTAGGCAGTGTCGATTGTGCCTAATGGTGAAGCCCTCCGTGGTGACACTGAGCTGCCGCCTCCGGGCCACCCCCACTAGGCAGTGTCGGTTTGCCTAATGGTGAAGCCCTCCGCGGTGACGCTGCGCTGCCGCCTCCGGGCCACCACCATTAGGCTGCCGGATATGGCTAGTGCAGCACAATGGCTCGAAGGCGCCCGCCCGCGGACGCTGCCCAATGCGATCGCCCCGGTCCTCGTCGGCACCGGCGCGGCCGCGTCGCTGGATGCCGCGGTGTGGTGGAAGGCCCTGCTGAGCCTGCTGGTTTCGCTGGCTCTCATCATCGGTGTCAACTACGCCAACGACTATTCCGACGGCATTCGCGGCACCGACGACGAGCGTGTCGGCCCACTGCGACTGGTCGGTTCGGGTCTGGCGAGTCCGGCCGCGGTGCGCGGCGCGGCCATCGCCTGCCTGAGCGTGGGCGCGATCTTCGGATTGATCCTGGTGATCACCACCGCGTGGTGGTTGCTGCTGATCGGCGCGGCCTGCCTGGCCGGCGCCTGGTTCTACACCGGCGGTAGTAAACCCTACGGCTACAGCGGTTTCGGTGAGATCGCCGTCTTCATCTTCTTCGGCCTGGTCGCGGTGCTGGGCACCGAATTCGTGCAGGCCGAACGGCTGGACTGGGCCGGACTGGTCGGCGCGATCGCGGTCGGCGCGTTCTCCAGCGCGGTGCTGGTCACCAACAATCTGCGCGACATCCCCACCGATTCGGTGACCGGGAAGACCACCCTCGCCGTCAAACTGGGTGACACGCGCACCCGCACACTGCATCTGGTGCTGATGGTGGTGCCGTTCGTGGCCTCGCTGCTGCTGGTGATGCGCACGCCGTGGGCTCTGACGGGCCTGCTGGCGATACCGCTCGCCGTGCGATCCAACGCCCCCGTGCGCGGTGGGCAGCAGGGACCGGGATTGATTCCCTCGCTGCGCGATACCGGTTTGGCGATGCTGGGCTGGTCCCTGCTCACCGCGCTGGCGCTCGGCCTCGGCTGACGAACGGCGACGCGACAGCGTCAGTCCCGGCCGCCCTCCGGGACCAAGACGCCGAGCACCCAGTTGACGAGGGTCACGATGACGGCACCGAAGATTGCCGCCCAGAACCCGTCGACCCGCAGGCCGTAATCGGTGGTTTCGGTGATCTTCGCCGTCAGCCACAGCATGAGGGCATTGATCACCAGCAGGAACAGCCCCAGCGTGACGATCACCAGTGGGAGCGAGAGCAATTTCACGATCGGTTTGATCAGCGCGTTGACCAGCCCGAAGACGATCGCGACGCAGACCACCACGAGAATCTTGCCGCCGGTGCCCGCATCGGGCGGATCCTTCAATTCGATACCGCCGACCCAGGCCGCCGCGAGCCAGATCGCGAGGGCGTTGATCGCCAAACGGAGCAGAAGTGCCATGCGGCAATGCTAACGGCGGACGGGGCGGGATACCGGGCACGCACTGCTCCCCTTCCCCCGCCCCGTGGTGACGTTGCGCTCGCCCGTCACGCCGCGCGGTCGAGCAGTTCCTGGACCGCGCCGCGCACTCGTTCCATCCCTTCGTTCCCGCCCAGAAGTTCTCGCGTGGTGGCGTTGGGCGCCCGCAGGATGCCGAGCAGCACGTGACCGGCCTCGATGCGGTCGTCACCGCGGGAGATCGCTTCCCGCAGTGACAGTTCCAGGGTCTTCTTGGCCTCGCGGGTGAAGGGGATGTGGCCGAAGCTCATGCCACCGCCGAAGCGGAACCGCCCGCGGCCCTTGTCGGAAACCGGCACCGCCTCGTCGAAGGCCCCCTCGCCGAAGGTGGCCTGCACACTGTCTCGCACCGCGTCCAGATCGATGCCGATCGACTTCAGCGCGGCCGCGTCCTCCTCGCCCAGCGGTTCCTCGGTCCGCGGCCGGCCGGGTAGTGCCCGCCGAATCACCTCGGCGCTGATGCCGTTGTCCTCCAGCACCTTTCGCAGCGGCGGATCGGAACAGGTGGCGAGTCCCAGCAGCAGGTGCTCGACATCGATACTGGGCGAACGCAATTCACGCGCTTCCTCCTGCGCGTCCACGACCGCGGAGCGCGCCGCCTTGGCAAATCTCTCGAACATCAGTGGATTCCGCCTTTCCGGTTGTACTTCTGATGGACCGCCTGCCGACTGACCTCGAGCGCCTCGGCGATGGCTTGCCAGGACCAGCCCTGCTTACGGGCGTTAGCCACCTGGATCGCCTCGAGCCGCTCGAGCAATCGCCGCAGCGCGAGCACCGCCCGCAGCCCGACCTGGGGGTCGGGACTGCCGGCGGCGGCCGCCAGCGTTGTCGCTTCACTCATGTACGTCAATTTACGTTGACATCGCGGGCGCGTCAATCAAAATTGACACCAGGCGTGTTCACCTGCGGCGAACGGTGATAGAGAGATTCCGCGACTCAGGCGGTCCAGATACCGGTGGCGGTGAATTCGTCGAGAATCGCGTGCGACTCGGCCAGGTCCAGCCCCTGCCCCGCGACCCACGCGTCGTTGAAATACGTTCCGGCATAACGGTCCCCGCCGTCGCACAGCAGCGTCACCACACTACCCTCGCGGCCCGCGGCGATCATCTCGGCGATGAGGGCGAACGCGCCCCACAGATTGGTTCCGGTGGATCCGCCCACTCGCCGGCCGAGCACCGCACTGGCATGACGGCACGCGGCGATGGAGGCGGCATCGGGTACCTCGATCATCCGGTCGACGACATCGCCGATGAAGGAAGGCTCCACCCGCGGCCGGCCGATGCCCTCGATCCGCGACGGCATACCGGTCTGATATCCCGGATCCCCGACCTCGTACCCGCCGTAGAACGCCGAATTCTCCGGATCGACCACGGCCAACCGGGTGGCGTGGCGGCGATAGCGGATGTACCGGCCGATGGTCGCGCTCGTCCCGCCGGTGCCGGCGCCGACGACCACCCAGTCCGGAACCGGATGGGTCTCCAAAATCATTTGCTGATAGATGGATTCGGCGATGTTGTTGTTACCGCGCCAGTCGGTGGCCCGCTCGGCGTAGGTGAACTGGTCCATGTAGTGGCCGTCGCATTCGGCGGCCAGCCGCACGGCCTCGGTGTAGATATCGGGCGCGCGGTCGACGAAGTGGCATCGCCCGCCCTGCGCCTCGATCAGCGCGATCTTCTCGGGCGAGGTCTTCGTGGGCACCACCGAGACGAAGTCCAGGCCGAGCAGTTTCGCGAAATAGGCCTCGCTGATCGCGGTCGACCCCGAGGACGCCTCGACAATGGTCGTCCCCTCGCAGACCCAGCCGTTGCAGATCGCGTAGAGGAACAGCGAACGCGCCAGCCGATGTTTCAAGCTGCCGGTCGGATGCGTGGACTCGTCCTTGAGATACAGCCGCACACCCCATTCGGGCGGCAGCGGATATCGCAGCAGATGGGTGTCGGCGCTGCGTTGCGCATCGGCCTCGATCAGCCGCACCGCATTGTCGACCCACTCCCGCGAAGTACTGCGATCGCAGTACTTCACCGCAGCCGCCCGCGCACTGCGCTCACCGCGCCTCCCGTGCCATGCGGGACACCCGCACCCGGTCGGCGCAGCGAGCCGCTGCGCGATTGTCGCTCACTGCGCCTCCTCGCCGCGCAGGCGAGCGCGCAGGTTCGCTTTGTCGTTGCGGCGCTTCTCGTCGACGGCCGCGATGTCCTCGTTCACGCGCGCCCGCAGCCGCTTGAACAGGACCAGCGACAGCGGCATCGCCACGATCAGCGCAAACAGCAGCGCGACGATCAGCGGGATGTCGACGTTCACCACGTGCGCCACCACCAGGATGATCGCGGCGATCACGGCGACCAGAGCCAGCCGGGCCAGGGTGTACAGCGCCATGTTGCGCGCGAGCCGCCGACCCGCCGAGGCCGGGGCCCGATCGCTCGCGGCGTCGTCGGATCGGGATGCTTCACTCACACGACCAGGGTAAGCGACGCCGCCGGACCCGTTCCGACCTGCCCGGGTCCCGCCGAATTCGATCGCCGGATGTTCGCCGGCGCGACGTACTCAGCCGTACGTATATCCGTTTTGTCTATTACTTCCCCTTTACCAACGTTAGATCGTTCGAACACCTGGGGGTCCGGGTGCAACGATGTCGCTATCTGATGAGGGATCTGTCGATTACGGAAAGGTTTGCGAATGACTGCGATCACCGCGGCGAGCCGCACGTTGGGTTCCGTCAACGGCCAGGAGGCCCTCCTGACCCCGGGCCAGGTGGCGGCGCTGTTCCACGTCGATCCGAAAACGGTCACTCGGTGGGCACATGCCGGACGGCTGGGCTCGCTACGCACTCCGGGCGGACATCGCCGCTTCCGTGAGTCGGAGGTCATGCAGCTGCTGAAGTCGCTGACCACCGAGGCGACCCGCCCCTGAACTCGAGGGCTCATTCTTCCGGTCACAGTGCGACAGGTACGTACACGGGATTACCCTCGATGTCAGGAGGTGAGCGACGTGGCGTACCTGTTGGCACTCATCGCGGTCGTGGCTGTCGCGGTGCTGTGCTGGAAAGCGTTCGGACCGGAGCATGCGCCCCGGATCGGCATCGGACGGGGGCCCGAGAAGCGACGTCGAGTCGTGGGTCCCGATGACGACCCCGAGTTCCTGTGGCGGATCTCCCGCCAACATCGCGACGGTGACCCGGGCACGGATCACTGACGCGCATATCCTCACCCCGGGTGACCGGCTCAGCCGATAGGCCCTGCCGCGGGCTCAGCCGATAGGCCCTGCCGCGGCCAGTGCCGCCGAGACCGAATCGGCACACGCGGGCAGTAGCGGCAGGCGTACGTGCGCGCTCGGTATCCGGCCCTGCGCGGCGAGGACCCCTTTCACCACGGTCGGGTTGGCCTCGGCGAACAATGCCCGGGCCAGCTCGACCAACCGGTTGCCGATTTTGCGTGCCGACTCGACCCGTCCGTCCCGCCAGGCCGCGATCAACTCCGCATAGGCCGCGGGCGCCACATTCGAGCAGGTCAGAATGGCTCCCTGCGCGCCCATCGCCAGCAGCGGCGCCGCGTACAGGTCGTCGCCGCACAGCACCGTCGTCCGGTCGCCGACCGCCGCCAGCCACGCGACCGTGGTCTCGTCGACGACGCCCACGGCATGTTTGAATCCCGCGACATTCGGCAGTTCGGCCAGTTCGGCCAACGTTTCCGGATCGAGCGGCCGACCCGTGCGATGCGGAACGTTGTAGATCAGCAGCGGCACCGGGCTCCGCTGCGCGAGCCGCCGGAAATGCTCCACCACGCCGCGCTGCGAGGGTTTCGTGTAATACGGGACCACGGTGAGCGCCGCCGCGACTCGCTCGTCCAGCGCGGCCAGCGCGTGCTCGGAATCGGCCGTCGAATTGGAGCCGGTGCCCACGATCAGCGGCGCGTCACGCTCGGCGCACACCCGGGCGCAGATGTCGACGACCCGGCGCTTCTCGTCCGGCGTCAGGGTGGCCGGCTCGCCGGTGGTGCCCAGGGCGACGATGCCCGAGGCACCCGCGTCGAGGACGTCGTGCGCGAGCCGGCCCAGAGCGTCACAGGCCAGCTCGCCGTCCGCCGTGAACGGCGTGACGAGTGGAACGAAGAGACCGCTGAACGTCATGCCACCTACCCTCGTCTAGGGGTTGATTCAGGTCCAGTTCACAAATCTTCCGTCGAGATTAAGCTGAACTTATGCTCGATGTACGCCGCCTACGGTTGTTGCGGGAATTGGCCCATCGCCGAACGATTGCTGCGGTCGCCGAGGCCGTGTCCTACACCCCGTCGGCGGTATCCCAGCAGCTCACCGCGCTGGAACGCGAGGCAGGGGTCACGCTACTGGAACGCAGCGGCCGCCGCGTCACCCTCACCGCGGCGGCGCGCCGCCTGGTGGAGCACACCGAATCGGTCCTCGCGATCCTGGAGCAGGCGGAGGCCGAACTGGCCACCGCCGAACTCACCGGCGCTGTGCACATCGGCGCCTTCCCCACCGCCGTGCAGCGGATACTGCCACATGCGCTGGTCTCGCTCAGCCGTGCTCATCCGCGCTTGGAACTGCATGTGACGGAACTGGACCCGGCGGCCGTGCCCGCGGCACTACGCACCGGCACGCTGGATATCGCACTCATCCAGGAGTACGACTACGTGCCCGCAGAACCGGAGGCCGGCCTGGAAACCGAACCGTTCCTGGAGGAACCGGTGTACCTGGCCGCCCGCACCACCCAGCCGCTGGCCGCCTACCGCGAGGCGGCCTGGATCTCCGGAACACCCGGCACCCTCTGCCACACCATGACCGTAAGAGCTTGCGAGGCAGCGGGTTTCGTTCCTCGCATCCGCCACCGCTCCGACGATTTCGGCACCGTACTCGCTCTGGTCGCCGCCGGCCAGGGCGTCGCGTTCATTCCGCAGCTCGCGATTCCCCTCCATCCCGAAACCGACACCACCCCGGTCGAATTGACCCCGCTCCCCATCCGCCGCCGCACCCGGATCGCCTACCGCGCCGGCACCCGCACCCACCCCACGATCTCCGCCGCCCGCACCGCCCTGCACGCCACCACCGGAACCATCCCGCCGGTGGACGAACCGACCTGAACTGCGGGCATACCACCTTGCCCGGCCGAGCCGGTGTGCCGCTGCCGTCACGCCAGAGGTTCCTGCTGCTCAGCGGCTCGGGCCATTCGACGGCTGCGGCCGCTCGAAGGTTGCAGCCGCTCAAAACTGCGGCCGCTCGAAACTGCGGCCGCTCAAAGGCTGCGGCCGTTCAAAGATTGCGGCCGCTCCAACGTTGCGGCTGTTCAAAGGTTGCGGCCGTTCAAAGGCTGCGGCCGCTCCAACGTTGCGGCCGTTCAAAGGCTGCGGCCCCTCCAACGTTGCGGCCGTTCAAAGGCTGCGGCCCCTCCAATGCTGCGGCCCCTCCAATGCTGCGGCCCCTCCAATGCTGCGGCCGCTCCAACGCTGCAGCCACTCCAACGCTGCGGCCACTCCAACGCTGCGGCCGCTCAAAGGCTGCAGCCTCCAACGTTGCGGGCGTTCGAAGGCTGCGGCCGGTCAGGGCTCTGGCGGTCAGAGGCTCCGGCCGTCGACCACCGTTCGGAGTTCTTCGGGATCCCAGAAGTCTCGGACCCCCGGGAGGTCGGACAGGTAGTGCAGTATGCGGTCCGGAGGCCAGCCGTGGGATTCGCCGAGTCCGCCGGCCAGCATGCTGAGGTACCGTGCGGACGGTTTGGTCAGATCGACGGTCAGCGGGCTGTCCGGGGCGGTGAAGGTCAGGACCGGGATGCCGTCGACGTCGCCCACGTGCCAGAGTGTTTCGTAGTGGCCGTCGCCGAGTTGGAGCGAGCCGCGGCGAACCACCTCCTCGGGGTCGAAGACCGGCCCGTGTCCCGGTTGCCGGTGCATCTCCTGGGCCATCAGGTCACTGAACTGACCGACGGTCAGCAGGTAACCCCGCGCCGCCGCGCCGACCGGCCAGTCCGTCGGCGGACGGTGGGCATAGAACGCCACACCACCGCTCCACACCGGGCTCTGCCCGGCGAAATAGACGCATCCGGGAAGTGACAGCGGACAATTCCGCGCGGGCGGCGTGGGATCGCGGAAACCCCCGTAGAGACGCGGGGTGCCCGGCGGATTGCCGCCCGCCCGGTAGTAGGTGAACCGCTTCTCGAACAGGTTCGATCCGTAAGCGGCGTACCACACGCGCTCCGCGGTCATCGGAGCTCGGTTCCTTCCGGAATGGCCACATCCCGACCATACGGGAGGACACCGCGAGAACTTCGGCACCTGTGATCCGGCGGCCTCATTTCCGCAGGTCCTCGATGCGCCGGCGCAGGTGGTCGAGTAATTTCTCCGGATCGTCGAACTCCGCCGGATCGATGGGTGTGCCGAAATGGATGTGCACCTGCTGGCGGCGGTCGAATGCGGGGCCGTCGCCTCGATTGCGGCGCATCGGCAGCACTCGGTCGGTGCCCGTGGTGCCCACCGGAACGATCGGAACACCGGTCGCCAGAGCCAGTTTCGCCACGCCCGGCTTGTACGGCTCGGTGTCGCCAAATGCGACCAGCCGCCCTTCCGGATAGATGATCAGCACCCCGCCGTACCGCAGAATCTGTTCCGCCTGCGCCATCGCCGACTGCCCGGACCCACTGTCGCGCCGCACCACCGGAATATGTCCCAGTCGCCGCACCAGCCACCCGACCACCGGCCACGACCACAACTCGGCCATCGCGATGGCAATTGCCCTGCGCCGCAACGCACCCCAGAGGAACACCGCGTCCAGCATCGAGATGTGATTGCTCGCCACGATCACCGGCCCCGCCTTCGGCACCAGCTCCCGCCCCACCACGGTGACGTGCACGAAGTTCGACCACGCCAGCGTGCGCAGAATTCGTCGCACGAACTGCGTGGTGAGCCATGCCCGCTTACCCAACCCCTTGGGCCGACGCCCGGATCGTTCGCGCCGACGCCCCGATTGTTCGCTCATTTCGACCCCCCGATTCCAACCGAACGAACTCGATTCTCCCACGGGGCACCGACATGTCCGGGCCCCATTGCCGTGTGCTGACGGGGGCCGGGTACCGGTGGCGTGTGCAGGATCGCGCACCCTGAACTTTCCGTGCAAACCTCCACGAAAATGCGCGAAAATCGCAAAAGACGACGAGGTTTGCACGATTAATTCGGGGCTCACGCCCTCAGCACCGCGGCCGCCTCACTATCGTGAACGAGTGAGTACCAGCGCGAGCGATGATCCGCGCGGCGCGAGCGCGCGAGATCGGCGGCGGGCAGAGCTGCGCGAATATCTGCGCAGCCGCCGTGAACGGCTCACGCCCGCCGAGGTAGGACTGCCGGAGGCCGGGCGGCGGCGCACTCCCGGGTTGCGGCGTGAAGAGGTCGCCGTGCTGGCCGGGGTCGGTGTGTCCTGGTACACGTGGCTCGAGCAAGGGCGCGATATCAAGGTTTCGGGCGAGGTGCTCGATGCCGTGGCCCGCGCGCTGCTGCTCGACGAGGCCGAGCGCGCACATCTGTATCGCCTCTCCGGCCTCAATCCGCCGCAGCGCGAGGCCGCGCCGTCTGTCCCGGCGTCACCGCAGATGCAGGCCCTGCTGGACGCATGGGCTCCGCGCCCGGGATACATCAGGGACCGGCATTGGAATTTCACCGCCGTCAACGACGCCGCGCGGCGCGTGTTCGGTTACGGCGACACCGACCACAACTGCCTGGTGTCCTACTTCACCAATGCCCGCTATCGCGTCCTGCATCAGCAGTGGGCGGAGAATGCGCCGGGCGTGGCGGCCGGGTTCCGCGCCGACTCCGCCCGTTATCCCCACGATCCCGAATTCGACCGCATCGCAACCGATCTCGCGCAGGTCAGCCCGGAGTTCGCCGAGCTCTGGGCCAGGCACGACGCCGCCGACCACAGTGTTGCGGTGAAGGCGGTCGAACATCCCGACGTGGGCTTGCTGATCTTCGATGCCACGCTGTTCCCGGTGCCCGACCACCCCGGCCACCACCTGATCCTGCACAATCCGCGCCCCGGCACCGACACCGCCGAACGCCTGGAACGGCTGTTGCAGCCTGGTGGTCTCACACCCAGGATGAGCTGACACTGCCTTCTCGCTTTTCGCGCGCCGAGGATCGTCGTCATGAGCAATGCACAGATGCAGGCGATCACCATCCCCGAATTCGGTCCCGCGGAGGTGCTGCGGCCGGCCACCGTCGACATCCCGGAACCCGGCCCGGGCCAGGTCTCCATCGACGTCGCCTACGCGGGAGCCAACTTCGCCGAGGTGCTGTACCGGCAGGGCGTGGTCGGTGTGCCGTTGCCGTTCGTGCCGGGTATCGAGGTCTCGGGCCGGATCCGTGCCGTCGGACCGGACGTGACGGGCCTGACGGTCGGCCAGCCGGTCGCGGCGCTGACCATCGTCGACAGTGGCGGTTATGCCGAGGTCGTGGTCACCTCCGCCGCCTTGGTCGCACCGCTCGACGGCCTCGACCTGAGCCTCGATGTCGCGGCGGCGTTACCGTCCAACAGCACCACCGCCTTTCTCGTTCTCGATCGCGTGGCGCGGATCGAACCCGGCGAAAGTGTGCTGGTACATGCGGCGGCCGGCGGTGTCGGCAGCCAACTCGGCCAGGCCGCACGATTGCTCGGTGCGGGCCGGGTGGTCGGCACGGTCGGCAGCGCCGAGAAGATCGACGTGGCTCGATCTTTCGGCTACGACGAGGTGATTCTTCGCGAGAACATCTCCAGCGCAGGTGAGTTCGACATCGTGGTCGATATGGTCGGCGGCCCGGCCCGTCGTGCGAGCCTGGACCGGCTCCGTCCGCTGGGCCGAATGATCGTTATGGGCAACGCTTCCGGCGCCGAGGACGTCGGAGTTTCCGCGAACGAGCTCTGGTTCACCAACAAAACGGTCTCGGGATTCAATCTCGCCGCCTTCGCCGCCGCCTACCCCGCCGAAGCGGGAGCAGCGCTACGCCGGGCCGTCGACGCCGCCGCGCGCGGGGTGCTTCGAGTCCAGGCCGAGTCCCTACCGTTCGACCAGGTTGTCGAGGCCCACCGTCGCATCGAATCGGGTTCCAGCACAGGCAAATTGGTGTTGGCGACGGCGCGTGAATGACAACCCGGACAGCGTGTGGACCTCACGCCGGTCCCGTCGGTGCGCGGCTCGCTAGTCGCGGTGGCTGGTGTGTGGGTCTCGGGTCGCCGGTGGCAGATCACCCGCCGCCAATCACCGGTGGCGGACCACCGCCGCCGGTGGCGGATCACCGGTCACCAGTCGCCAGTCACCAGCCGACAGTCACCGGTCACCGGTCGCCAGTCACCGGTCACCGTCACCGGTCGCCAGCCGCGAGCCGCCAGTCATCGGTCGCCAGCCGCCAGTCAGCGGTTGCCAGCCGCCGGTCGCGCGGCCCCGGTCACCGGTCACCGGTCGCCAGCCGCCAGTCGCGGGTCGCCCGTCACCGGTCGCCACTCGCGGGTCGCCGGTCACCGGTCGCCGGTCACCGGTCGCCGGTCGCGAGTCACCGGTCACGGGTCGCCGGCCACCGCTCGCGAGTCACCGGTCACGGATCGCCGGCCACCGCTCGCAGGTCACGGGTCGGGGGTTGGATTGCGGTAGGTGGATTCGCTTCCGTTGCGGCGCGTTCAGTGGGCTTGTGAGTCTGTCGATTGCAAGCGGAGCGCCGCCGTTTGCGGCCCAGGCGGGCGGGTACTGCTGAGACGCCGTGCGCCGGAAGATATTTCGTCCGGGAGGTTGCGGCACAGGAGGAGTGATCATGAACTTGTTGCTGGCTGCCGCCCACACCGATCCGGAAGCGGCCGGATTCATCCTGCGCGGCGTCAAAGGAATCTTCGTCGCCATCGGCAGCATCATCGCCGCGTTCATCTGCGCCGCCATCGCCGCCGCCAAGGGCCGCAACCCGTTCGACTGGGGGCTACTGGGACTGTTCTTCAGCATCCTGACCCTCATCGTCGTCATCGTCATCCCGAGCAAGAAGTCCTGAAAGTTCTTCGCGCGCAATTCGCCCCGGACATCCGCTCATCCGGGGGGGGTGTGGTGCATGCGTTTCGTGACCGTCTCCCCTGGTCGATGGCGGTGCGATTCGCATGACGTCGGAGGTAATGGACTTGCGGGCCCCGCGCGGGCAGGGTCGACAGAGTGAACGATTCCGCCGCCACCCGCACCGTCATCGAAGATCTGCTGACCCGCATGGCGGGCGGCGATCCGGAAACTATTGCCGCGCTGTACGCCCCGACGAGCGACTGGAAACTTAACTGGCCCGAGGATGAGCACGGCCGCGTCGCCACCCCGTGGATCACATACCGCTCCACCCGCGCCGACGCGGCCGCACATTTCCGCGAGATCGCTGAGCACCATGTTCCCGAAGAGGTGGGCACGGTGGTCGAACGCATTCTCGTCGACGGCCCGGATGCGGTGGTACTCGGCGAGATTCGCCAAACCGCACGCGCAACCGGACGCCCCTACCGCGCCCGCTTCGCCCTTCACCTCACGGTGGAGAACGGCCTGATCACCCGCCACCACGTCTACGAGGACAGCCTTGCCGTCGCCCGGGCGTTCGACCCGGACACCACGACCGTCGCCACGCCGTGAGGTATCGCCCACCCGCAGGCCGAGATG
>NZ_JADKYP010000005.1 GCF_015354405.1 Nocardia sp. BSTN01
GGAGGCGCTGGAGGCCGGTAAGGAGCAGATCTCCAAGGAGGTCCGCCGTTCCGGTCTGCCGCTGCAGCGGCTGATGAGCGTGGACGCGATGTCCGCGCTGGCGCACGAACTGCACTATGCCGACATCTCCGCGCTGTACGCGGCGGTGGGTGAGAACCAGGTCTCGGCGCATCACGTCGTGCAACGGCTGATGGCGCAGCTCGGCGGCGTCGGCGACGTGGAAAACGAACTGGCCGAACGGAGTACGCCGTCGACGCTGCCGGCGCGGCAGCGCACCATCGGTGACGCCGGCGTCGAAATCCCCGGCGCCCCCGGTACGGTCGCGAAGCTGGCCAAATGCTGTACCCCGGTGCCGGGTGACGAGATCATGGGCTTCGTGACTCGCGGCGGCGCGGTGAGTGTGCACCGGACCGACTGCACGAACGCGGATTCGCTACGCGCGCAACAGGAACGGATCATCGAGGTCAGGTGGGCGCCGTCGCCGTCGTCGGTCTTCCTGGTGGCGATTCAGATCGAGGCGCTGGACCGCACCCGGCTGTTGTCGGATGTGACCAAGGTGCTGGCCGACGAGAAGGTCAACATCCTGTCCGCGTCGGTGATGACCTCCGGTGACCGGGTGGCGATCAGCAAGTTCACCTTCGAGATGGGCGATCCGAAGCATCTCGGACATCTGCTGAACGTGGTCCGCAACGTGGAGGGCGTCTACGACGTCTACCGGGTGACCTCGGCGGCCTGATCCGCCGGCGGCATTTCCGCCTGGGCTCGTGACAGCCGGACCGCGGCCACGCACATCACCAGTACCGAGGCGATGACGACGATCGTGCCGGCCGTACCGGTCCGCAGTCGCTCGTCCAGCACGGTGAGACCGAGGAACGCGGCGCCGAGCGGTTCGGCGACGGTGAAGGCCGGCAGCGAGGCCGACAGTGCCCCGACCTGGTAGCCGCGCTGTTGCAGGTAGAGCCCCACGATGCCCGCGGCGACCAGGGTGTAGGTCTGCCAGTTGGTGAGCGCGGTGGTGAGGCCGTGTCCGAACAGCTGGATGACGTGCTGGGTGAGCGCGGCGGAAACGCCGAACAGCAGACCGGCCGCGGTCCCCAGCATGAGTGCCTGCAATCCGGTCACCCGGATCACCACCGCGACCACGACCGCCGCCGCGACCACGCCGAGAACCAGAATCAGCGGCCACATCCAGGTCGACCACGGCGCGTCGGAGATGCCCTCGGTGGGATCGCCGACGACGAGGAAGCAGGCCAGCGCGGCCGAGAGCGCGACCGCGTGCGCCCACATGACCGGCGTGACCGGACGGCGGCTGTAGTGCGCGGCCAGCGGTAACGCGAAGACCAGTGCGGTCACCAGAATCGGCTGCACGATCAGCACCGATCCCAGCGCCAGCGCCACGACCTGGAACACGAAGCCGCCGGCGTCGCCGATGATGCCGGCCCACCAGCGCGGATTGCGAACGAGCTGGGCTACCAGCGCGTCACCGGCCGGCACATCGGCCGCCGCGCGTTGCTGGGCGACCGCCGACACCGCGAACAGCACGGCGCCGATGAAAGCGCAGACGACCGCGGCGACGGGAAAGTTGCTCACCCGATCAGTGTGCCGCCCGCGGCCGGGGGCCACGGCATCGGGATCGGTGTACCGATCCGAAGCGGTGTGATGCGGGGCCGGTGAATGGCCGGGAGGAGCGCGATACCGGCGAATTCGCCGACATCGAGCGGTGCGGTCCATCCGACTAGCCGGAATTCCCGGTACGGGCGAACGGCAATTGTTCGGCAACATATTTCGCGGCGTATCCGCAGTCGCGTCGAGCTGCCTTCGGCCAGGCGCGAATTGCGCGTTCGCCGCGATGTTGCCGAGACTTCCGACGGCTGTTGATCCGGGCCGGCCGCCCGGCCCACGGTGAATCCTTCACGCAGGTAGGAAGGTTCGGGGACCATGATCGCGGCTGTGCTCGCGCACCGACGGAGGGCCTGCACTCCGAGCCGGATTCTGTTACGGTTTATTGCGTTTCGGGGTGCGCGCGATGTTCGGCGACAACTCGAATCCACATGATGATCGCCGGACGGGTCGCAGTGGCACTCGACCCTCAGAACTGTTGCAGACAGCGGGTTTTAAAGGGGGTCAGATCGTGCTGACCGTGCTGACATGCTCGGCGGCGACCGTACCGGTCGCCTCGGGCCTTCGCCGCGGATGTGGCGCACCCACATCCACGCCGGCCCTCGATCGGGCGTTCGAGATGCCCCCGTTCACACCCCTTGACCTGCGTGGATGTGGTATCGCCCGAATCTCGGCGGCGTCGGACGGCGCGTCGAGTTCGCCGAATTCGTCGGGTACGGGACAATTTCCGTTCGGGAAGGGCCTCGGTGACGCCGCACCCGGTGGTGTGCCGTTGGTGTCGTCCCGAGGCGGTACCGCTGACAACAACTACCCGTTCTCCACGAACTGATCGCCGAGAGGGTCCGACGATGCTGCACGACGTGCCCGGCTCCGCGGGGATGAGGGAATGTTGAAGCCGTACAAAGAAGTCCAACGGTGGTTCCCGGCGCTGGAACCCGAACACGCCGTGCCCGCGGCCGCGCCGGGGGAATCCGACGCCGTCGACGACGAGGCGGAACCTGGAGCGGCGCGGTATCCGCACTACATCCGCGACACCGAGCCGGAACCGTTCGACATTCCGTTCGCCGACGAACCGGCCACGCGACGCAGCGAATTCGTCGGCGGCTGGACCGACTGGGTCGGCAGCCACGCGCCCGGGCCCGACGACGACTATCCCGTCCACGAGGGTGAGGTGCTGCGCCTGCCCCGCGATGCCGAGACCGGCGAGGGCCGCGCCCGTGGCCGCCGCCGAACGCGGCCGGCCGGTGCCGACGGCGACGATGCGGAGGGATCCGGGGCGCGTTCGCCGCTGGACGATTCCGACGAGCGCGACGACGTGGACACACCGGAATGGATTCTGCCGCCTCGCGAGCACGGTGACGGCGGCGCGGGCCGGACCGTGCGCCGCGACCCGGGCCCGGCCTCTCCGGCCCTGCGCGACTACATCCGCCCGAGCCGGTTGCGGGTTGCGCTCGTCCTGGCGGTAGCCGTGTTATTGCTGGCGGTCGCAGGCGGTTTCGCGCTGTACCTGCTGCGCTCCGGTGACGACGGTAAACAGTCGACGGCGCCGCTGCCGGTACGGCCGGCCGTGGGCGACGAGGCTCCGATGCTGCGGCTCACCTCGGCGTTCGGCGCCGATTCCGGCGCGCGGGTGGGTTCGGCGGCGCACTGCCCGACCGAACGGACCGCGCGCGTGATGCGCGGCGCCGAGGTCGGCGGCACCGATTCCGGGCCGGACGCGATCATGTGGTTCCAGCACGCCTTCTACGTCGAACGCTCGGCCGAGCGAGCGCGCGAGGTGGTCGCGCCGAACGCGGCGGTCTCGCCGGCGCCGGTGATCCAGCGCGGCATCGCCTCGGTGCCGCTGGGCACCGACTATTGCGTGCGAGTGGTCACGTTGGACGAGAACAGGTATTCGGTGGAGGTGACCGAACGGCGGCCGGGCGCGACCCCCGCCACCTACGACAAGCAGTTGGTGACCACCGCGGTGGTCGGCGGCCGCACCCTGATCACGGGCATCACGGCCGGGTAAGAGGAGAGCTGAGATGGGACAGGACTGGAGCCGATGGCTCGACGAGACGTCCGACGCGGACGTCGCGGCGAGCTCGCGACCGCGTGGACGGGCGCCGGTGGTCCGGTTGCGCAAGGGAAGACGTGACGACGGCGAGGGTGGCGGGCTGCCGCGCCCGATTCTGGTCGTCGGCGGGTGCGGTGGGGCCGGAACCACCACCACCGCATTGGGACTCGCGGGTGAACTGGGCGCGGAGGCCGCGGCGGTGGCCGTCGACGCCACCGTCGCCGGCAGCGATCTGGCCCTGCGCGGCGCCGACGAACATCTGAGTCCGATCAGTCTGCAGCAGTGGCTGTACGGCCGCGGTGACGACGAACCGGCGCCGCTGAAGGAATGTCTCTCCCAGGCGAGCTCCGGTATCGGCCTGCTGTGGCGCGACGCCTCCCCGCTGCGCCGCCGCGCCACCTATCTGACGGTGGCCCGGGCCGTCGCCGACGCCGGCCACACCCCGGTCTACGACGGCGGCAGCCCGATCGCCGCGCGTCAGCTGCGGCCACTGCTCGAGGACGCGGAAGTGGCTCTGGTGCTGTCGATTCCGGCGCGCGCCGACGCCGCCAACCGGTTGCGGGTCACGCTGGAATGGCTCGACGACGAGTTCGGCGGCCACGCCGAGGGGCAGGGCGGCGGCATCGTCGGTGACACCACCATCGTGATCTCACATCAGTTGCCCGGCAACGACTCTCGAGTGGCCGATCACCTGCGCGAACATCTCACCGGCTGGGTCCGCGACATCCGCGAGATCCCCTACGACACCCACCTGGCGCGCGGAGAGCTGGTGCGCCACAACGCACTCGACGCCGAAACCCGGAGGGCGTACCGGCGGCTGCTGGCTGGGATGGCATCATGACCGCGGCCATGAAGGAACCTCGCTCATCCGAAAACCCGCCTGCGGCAGGCGTTGTCGCACCGGCGGAGTCCCGTCGCGCGCCCATCTGGGACCGCCCGGTGCCGGGCGCCGGACGAGCGCCGCTGGTGTGGTTGCTGGGGGTGCACGGCGGCGCGGGAGCCAGTACCCTCGCGCATGTGCTTGCGCCTGCGGCGGATTCGCACCGGCGCTGGCCCGGTGTGTTCGAACGCGAATCACCTTTCGTGGTGCTGGTCGCCCGCGAGACCATCGCCGGGCTGACCCGCGCCCATGATCTGCTGCGCCAGCACCGGGCCGGACTCGCCGGACCGAGCGAGGTGCTGGGCCTGGTGACCGTGGCCGCGCGCCCGGGACGGATCCCGGCCGAGATCCGGCGCTACCGCGATGTGGTCGGCGCATTGGCCGGGGAGGTGTGGCAGATGCCCTGGATCGAGGAGTGGACGCTGGTCGAACCCGATCAGCTGCCGGTGTGGTCGCCGAGCGACCCGCCGCCACAGCAGCGCAAGCGCAAACTCGATCCGCTGCAAGAAGTTCCGCACGAGGTGGACGCGCTGGGAATGAGCATCGTCGACCTGGTGCGGGAGACGGTCGGCGCCGGTTCGCAACAGGAGGAGCAACGATGATCGTGCCTGGACGTTGTGCTGCCGCGACCACGCCGACAGCTGTTTCCGACGGTGTACCTCCGGTACCCGGCTTTGTATTCCGATCACCTATTGAGAAGGACGCTCGATGAGTACCATCCTGGCCGCTGTACACGAGACGTACGGCGTTGTTCTCGCTCAGGTCGGGAATCCGACACCCGAGACGCCGCCGGCCGCCGACAAGCTCATGAAACTGGTGCGCTACTTCACGTGGTTCGTGCTGCTGTCGGGCATCCTGGGCATCACCTACGCCGGTGGCCGCTTCGCCTGGGAGAAGTGGACCGGCGGCGGGCTGGAATCGCCGAAGATGGTGGCGGGCGCCATGATCGGCGGCATCGTCGCCACCAGTGCGGGCACGATCATGAACGCAGTCATCGGATCGTGAGGGGCGCCGCGATCGTGCTGGCCTACAAGCAGATGCCCGCGGACGTGATCGAACCGATCATGCAGCTGATCAACTGGTTACTGTGGTGCGTGCTGTTGCTGTGCCTGGCCTGGATGATCATCTCCGCGGGCCGGCTGTGGTCGGCGATGCGCGACGACATGGCCGTCAACGACGCCTCGCACGGCATCGTGATGAGCCTGATCGGCGCCATCGTCGCCAGTTCGGCAAGTGCGATCGCATTGACCCTGCTTCCCGCGTGAGCCGGTGACAGATTTCCGCATGCCCGCCGATGACACCACGGCGACAACCACATTCGACGACGCGACATTCGACGACGACCTGCGACGGGAGGTGACGGTATGAGCAACAAGGACACCTACGACGAGCGCAGCGGCATCTCCTTCGGTGTCATCGTCTCCGCGGCCGTGATCGCCCTGATCGTGATCGTCGGCGTTTTCGTCTACGTCGGCCGTGACACCTCCTCTTCCGATGCCCGGAAAACGGATCCGCCGCCCTCGCCCGTCGCGGGCTCGGGCGCGACCGGATTCGCCGAACCGGATACGGATCTGTTCCGTCGCCGCGTCGATATACCCAACAATCCCGCGGGACAACCACTTCCGCAGAATTCCGCACAGCAGCACGACTCGTCGGATCCGGACTGGCTGACCGCGGCACCCGCCGGCACCACCGAACCACGTGGCTGGCAGCGGGTCTACGGCGCCTCGGTGCCGTTCTCCACCAGCGACGGTCCGACCCGGATCGACGACAAGGGGCTGGCCGTCGGCTATTCCCACACACCGCAGGGGGCGGCATTGGCGGCGGCGCAGATCACCTATCGGCTCAACGCGCGGCCCGGCGACCGGGATCTGTACGTGCGTCAGGTGCGGGTCTCGGCCCAGCAGATCGCGGCCTACGACAAGGCGCGCGGTGACGGCAAACTGCCCGATCAGCAGCCGGCGCGGATCACCAAGTACCTGGTCGCCCCCGACGCGTTCCAGATCGAGAACTACGCCGACGATATGGCGATCGTGCGGCTCGCCGCTCGCGGGCCGGTCAACGACGGCAAACAGGTGTGGGCGGCGATCCGGCTGGTCATGGTGTGGGACAACGGGGACTGGCGGCTCAAACCCACCGACAGCAGAGCCACGCCGAGCGAATACGTCGACACCCTGCAGGGGTGGACCCGATGGTGAGCACGGCGATTTCGAGAAAGGCACGAGAGTCAGCCGATGGTCCGGATCGATTCCCTGCGACGCATCGAGGAGTGGATCTCATGGTGAGGCGCATCGTCACGATCCTCGCGGTCGTGTTCACCGTCATGATCGCGACCCCGACGGTGGCCTACGGGCAGACCTACGGATTCGACCAGACCTGTAACGAGATCCACGACGATCTCGACGGTCTGGGCCTGCCCGGCGTATCGCTCGGCGACGCGGCCTCCGCGGCGTGCAAGGCCGGTAACGCCGCCACCCATCCCGGTGACGCCGCCAACGCGGTGAAGGACAAGGCGTGGGATTCCACCTTCGGCAAGGTGGTCGACTCGTTGATGAACGGCCTGGGTGAGGCGCTGATCCTGGCGCTGACCTTCTGGATGAAGGTGCCCAACGATCGCATCAGCGACGGCGGAGCGCTGTTCCAGAAGATCAACGATTACACCTATCAAGCGCAGATCCTGCTGCTGATCGTGTCGGTGATCCTGTCCGGCGCCAGACTCGCCGAAGCCAGACGCGGTGCGGCACTGAGCGAGGCCGCGGAATCGTTCCGGATGTTCGCCCGGGTGATCTTCAGCTCCTGGATGCTGGGCGCGGTGGTGGTCGCGGGTACACAGGCCTCGGACCGCTTCTCGCAGTGGGTGATCGAGGACGCCACCAACGGCAATGCCCGCAGCCTGGCCGAGCTGATGGTGAAAACGTCCAAGCTGCAAGCGTTTTCGCCCGGCCTGGTGCTGATCATCGCGATCGTCGGCCTGCTCGGCGCGCTGGCGCAGATCGTGCTGGCCATCGTGCGCCAGGGCTTGCTGGTGGTGGCCGCGGGCGTGCTGCCGCTGGCCGCGGCGGCGTCGGGCACCAGTACCGGGCGGCAGGCCTATCCGAAGCTGATCGGCTGGATCATCGCCTTCATGCTGTGGAAACCGGTGGCCGCGATCGTGTACATGATCGCCTTCGTGGCCGCCGGTGACACCAACTCGACCACGCCGACCTCGGGTCTGCCCGATGCGGATCAGGCGCAGCGGATGCTGGTCGCCATCGTGCTGCTGTGCAGTGTGGCCTTCGTCCTGCCCGCGCTGATGCGACTGGTCACCCCGGCGGTGGCGATCGTCGGCAGCGGCGGTTCGGGTCTGGCCGCCACCGGTGGTCTGCTGCTGGGTGCGGCGGCGCTGGGCGCGGTCGGCACCAAGGCGGTCGGAGTGCGTGGCCAGGCGGCGGCCGGCGCGCCGGGATACGTGGGCCGCAACGGCGGTCAGCGTCCGCCCGGCGGAACCGGTCGCGGCGGCAGTCCCCGGCCGGTGCCGCCGCGCGGCCCGCGCCCGGGCGGCGGGGGCGGGGGTCAGCAGGCGCCCGCGAGTCCGCGCGCCCCCGGCGGTGCGGCGGCGGTACCATCCGGCGCGTCGCGAGCCATGAACAACATCGCGACGGCCCGGGCCGCGGGCGCGCACCTCAACCGCGCCGACGAAGCCATGGGCGATATCGCCGGTGACCGCTGGGCCAACCGCGCACCCGACCTCGGCAGGAGCACCATTCCGCGATGACGACGACCGACACCTACGAGCGCCGCTCGTACGGGCTGTGGCAGAAGCCCCGCAGCGCAGGCCTTTTCGGGTTGCGCTGGGGGGAGACGGTGCTCGGCTTCGTCGTCGTCATCACCGCCCTGATGACGGCGCTGGTCGCCGGGCCGAAACCGGCGCTGTTCGTCGCGATCATCGGTCTGGTCGTGATGGTTCCACTGGTGTGGCGGACGGGGGGCCGCTCCGGTTACGAGACGGGATTGATGATGTTCCATTGGTTGCGCGGCCGCAGCAAGGGCGAGCACGTCTATCGCGGCGGCCGGTTCTCCCGCATTCCCGGCGGCGTCGCGCGCCTGCCCGGACTGATGGCGCCCTCGCGGCTGTACGAGGGAATCGACGCCGGCGGCTACAGCTTCGGGATGATCCATCTGCCGCAGTTCGCGCAGTACACGGTCGTGCTGCGGGCCTGGCCGCAGGGACACGAGGCGGTCGACCAGCCGGTGATCGATCGGTGGGTGTCCGCCTGGGGCACCTTCCTGGCCTCGCTGGGCCAGACCTCCGACATCGTCGCGGTGGTACCGGTGATCGACACCGTCCCGGAGACCGGAAACCGCTTGCTCACCGAGGTTTCCACCATCACCCGGCCGGAATCGCCGGCGCTGGCACAGCAGGTGATGTACGAGCTGGCGACCGAATTGCCGCAGGAGCGGGTGCAATTGCTGCCGCGAGTGGCGCTCACATTCAAGGCCACCACCGCCGAACGACGCAAGAATCCGGCCGAGGAGGCGGTCGAGATCGGCCGCCGGTTGCCGGGGATCTGCGCGGCGCTGGCCGAAGCGGGCGTGCGCGCGCAGCCGATGTCGGCCGACGAGGTGATCTCGTTCATCCGCCGCAGCTACGACCCGGCCGCGCAGGCCGATCTGGAAGTGGCCGCCGGCGAGATCGGCGGGCACGGGCTGGATTGGGCCGACGCGGGCCCGATCTCGCACGAGGAACGCTGGGATCAGTTCATTCACGACGGCGGCCGCTCGGTCACCTGGGAGATGGACGCGGCACCCGAGGGCGCGGTCGACGAGCGGGTGCTGCAGCGGCTGCTGGCGCCGAATCCGGAGGTCCCGCGCAAGCGGATCGCGATCGTCTACCGGCCGCATTCGGCCGCCGACGCCGCCGAGATCGTGGACGACGACTACAAGAACGCGCTGGTCGCGCAGCAGAGCGAACGGGGCGTGGTCTCCGCCTCGGCGACGCTGCGGGTCGGCGCCACCCAGCAGGCCCGCGAGGAACAGGCGCGAGGCCACGGTGTGACCCGGTTCGGCGCGCTCGTCACCATCACCGAACCGCTGCGCGGTGATCTGCCGCGGATCGAAGCGATTACCCGCGACCTGTCCACACAGGCCCGGTTGAAGATCCGGCGTTGCTACCGCTACCAGGCGGCGGCCTTCGCGGCCTCACTCGGCTGCGGGGTGATCCTGCCGGAACACGCGAGTATTCCCAAGGCATTGGCGGGGTGAGCGCAGATGGCAGGTGAGCACGAGCCACCGGTCCGCTACCGGGGCGAACCACCGCGCTACAGCGAGCGGGTGGTGGATCCGGAGAACCCGGTCCAGGCCCGGCCGCGCACGCGGACGGCCCACGACGACGAGTGGGGCGTCGAGGCCTACGCGCCCGGCCTGCCCCGCTCGGAATACGGTGGCGCACCTGCCGATTGGGACGACGTACCGCTGCGGCCGGCGCGGCGGCGAGCGCGACGCGAGGAGGGCGAGCGCGCTCGCCCGGACGCCGCTGCGCCGCCGGAACGCGGTGGGCGTGCGACGGGGCATTCGCGCACGGGTGCCGGTGTGGACGGTGCGGGACCGCAACGCCGTTCGAGCGGGGATCGGATCTCCGACGAGCGCGGCTCGGGCAGTCCGCGCCGGCGCGGTGACGATGCGGGCAGGCCCGGATCTGCCGGTGAGCGTTCGACGCGGCGGGCGGAGCCGGAGCCCGGC
Organism: Nocardia sp. BSTN01; assembly: GCF_015354405.1. Classification (GTDB taxonomy): domain Bacteria; phylum Actinomycetota; class Actinomycetes; order Mycobacteriales; family Mycobacteriaceae; genus Nocardia. The sequence continues at coordinate 10,275 of NZ_JADKYP010000005.1, forward strand.
CGCCGTCGTCCGGCGAGCGGTGACCGGGACGGATCGGTCGGGCGCGACGAGAACCGTCGCGGGGCAGGCGAGGGGAGCGGCGCCCGCGGCCGCGCGGGTGGGAACGCGATCGAGTCCGAGCGGAACCGGGGCGGCCGGTCGACGCCGGAATCGGCACGCGACCGGTCCTACGGCGGCCGGGATGTCGAACGGTCGAGCACGCGCCCGGGCCGCGATGCCGGATCGAACGGTGACGCGGCACCGCGAACCACGTTGTCCGAGAATGACGAGACGCGCAACGACGTCGCGACGACCCGCACGGCGACGTCGCGAGCCGGTAGCCGGGTCGCGGGCACGGAGGACAGCGCAGACCGCGAAAGCCATGGTGCCCATCGCGATACGGTGACGCCTACGACAGCGAGTGGCCTTCGACAGCAAGGGGCCGGGACAGCCGAGGAGTCCAGGCGGGACGGGAGCGTGGCGGGAGCGGTTCCGCCATCGCCCGGTGATGTGGACTCGCCGACCGCGACGCGCCCGGTGCCGAGCGACCACGACTCACCGGACCAGGGTGCGGACCTCGTGGACGGCGACCGCGCCGCCCGGGCCGAGGAGACCGAGCGGGACGCCTCCGCGGCCGGCACCGAATCGGCGCGCGCCCGCACGAGGGGTGCAGCCGATGCGGCGGGCGGCGCCGCCGCCGACGACCGGATCGCGGCGCGCTCCGGCGGTGACACCGCGTCCGCGTCCCGCGCCGCCGGCCACGATGCGCCGCATGACAATTCGGCCGGGGCACGTACCCGGCGCCGGGTGGGCGGGCCGGAGGACCGGCCCGACGATCGAGAGATGTCCTATGCGCATGGCACCCCGCAATCGGCCGAGCTGCCGGCCGGGTTCGACCAGGTATCGCCCGAGACGCGTGGAGGGCGCTACATGACCGGCGACTACGAGCCGGCGCCGCGGCGCAGTACGCGTACCGAATACGGCGCCGGAACGGCGCGCCGGCGCACGGAGACACCGCCCGCCCGGCGCACGGGACGGGGTCAGCGCACGCTGCGTGATCGCAACGGCTCGAAAATGGCCTCCTACGAACAGCTGTCGCGAGCGTCCCGAGCGGATGCCGAGGCGGGCAACCGGCGGGATCGGCGCAGCAAACCGGTCAAGAAGAAGAATCAGGGCCCGCCCCTGCTCGACGATGCGGCCCGCGCGCGCCTGGAGGCGGTGGCCCGCGAGGGCGCCGGATTGCGCGCCGCGTGGGCGGCGTTCCGGATCCGCACCGACGACCTGCGCCGCGTCAACGCCGCGGCCCGCATCGAATCGGTCGTCGAGGACGGATTCGACCGTGGCACGGCGCAATTGACCGATCGCGGCTATGTCGGCGCCGGCGGCGGCCGGATGAACGTGGTGGGCCGCCCGGTCGAATACCGCGCCACCACAGCGCAGGTCGCCGGCCTGTGGCCGTGGTCGGTCGGTGCCGGCGCCCCGCTGATCGGCACCCCGCTCGGCTCGCATCTGCATACCGGCGCGCCGGTGTGCTTCGACCCCATGAACTGGTTCATGCGCGGCAGCTTCATCACCGCGCCGAGCCTGTTCGTGCTGGGGCTCAACGGTTTCGGTAAATCCTCGCTGGTGCGCCGCATCGTGCTCGGCGGTGTCGCACAGGGGATCACGCCGCTGATCCTGGCCGATGTGAAACCGGACTACCGCAAGCTGGTGGAGATGGTCGGCGGGCAGGTCATCGACCTCGGCTACGGGCACGGCAAACTGAATCCGCTCGCGGGTGGTGTGCTCGGCTCGATCGTCCCGCTGCTGGACGACCTCCCCGAACTGCAGTTGCAGGTGACCCAGGAACTGCGCGCCCGCCAGGTCACGTTGATCGCCGGTCTGGTCGAACTCGTGCGTGGCGCGCGCGTGCGCGACTACGAGGAGACCTTGATCTCCACGGCGCTGCGCATCCTGTACCGCGAGGGCAGCGGCTTCGCGCCGGAATCACCGCCCATCATGGAGGATCTGCTCGAGGTGGTGGTCGGCGGAGGCCAGGAGCTGATGCTCGACGCCGGCGCCGACACCACCGAGGAATACCACGAGGCCACCAAGGGCTTGCGGCGGTCGCTGCGTGCACTGACCCAGGGGCCGTTCGGTGCGGTCTTCAACGGTCAGACCACCACGCCGATCGACACCTCCTCGGTGGCGGTCTGTATCGACGTCTCGCACATCCCGACCGGGGACAAGAAGCTCAAAGCCGGTGTGATGCTGGCCTGTTGGGCCGACGGCTTCGCCTCGGTGGAGGCCGCGCACGTCCTCGCCGACGGCAAACTGGGGCCGCAGCGGTACTTCCAGGTCGTCATGGACGAGCTGTGGCAGGTGCTGGGGCTCGGTGACTTCATGGTCGATCGCGTCGACGAACTGACCCGACTGCAACGCGGCATGGCGACCTCGCTGATCATGATCAGCCACACCATCAAGGACCTGCAATCACTCGGATCCGAGGCCGCGATCGCGAAGGCGTTGGGCTTCCTGGAACGCGCGCGCGCCAAGATCTTCGGCGCGCTGCCGCCCGAGGAGATCAGCCGCCTGGACTCGACGATCCCGTTCACCTCCGCCGAGGAGGAGATGGTCACCAGCTGGTCGGCGCCGCAGGCGCTGACCGGAGAGGCGCTCAAACCGGGGCAGGCCCGCCCGCCCGCGCCGGGCACGGGAAAGTTCCTGCTCAAGATCGGTGAGGATCGCCGCCCTGGCATCCCGTTCCACATGGAGTTCACCGTGTCGGAAAAAGAGAGCGGAATCCACGAGACCAACCAGCGTTTCAGCGAATTCACCGAATCCACGGCCCGGCGGGGCGACGAGGGGAGTGCCGCGTGATGCCGCACAGGTCATACCGGAGAGTGTCGCCGCAGGTGCGGAAGGCGGCGGTGGAACAGGTCGTCGCGCTCACTGACAAGCTGCGCAGCGAGTCGGAGGCCTGCCGGGTCGTCGCCGAACAGATCGGCGTGCACACGAATTCGGTGCGCAACTGGGTGCGTGCCGCGGAGGGGCCCAGCCTGGAACGAATGGACGCCGTGGCCCTGCGCCGCAAAGTGGCGCTGCTGCAACAGCAGTTGGCGGCTGCGGCGGAAATGAATCGCACCCTGGTGGAAACCCTGAACGAAACCCGCCGCGCGACATGACGGGTGCGCGGTGAACGCGAAAACCCTCACCGCCCTCGTCCTCGGCGGTGTCGTCTCGCTGATCACTCTCGTGGTGGTGATCGTGCTGCCCTCCTCGGAGGATCCGTGCGCCGATCAGCCGACCGCGCCCGGTTCGGGGCTGCCGGACACCTCCGGTGCGCCGTGGGCGGCGCGGGTGACGGAGTCGGGTGCCACCACACCGACCGCGACGACGGACCCGCGCGGTACGAGCTCGGCGACTCCCAGTGCCGCGGATATCCCTGCGGCACAGGCGAATCCCAGCGCCATGGGCGCACCGTCGCTGGCCGCGGGGATCGCGCCGATCCGGCGTACCTGGCCGCTGCCGGGCGGATCGTTCACGGTGTCGGACACGTTCGGCGCCCGCGGCGGTACCCATCTCGGTGTGGATCTGGCCGCGCCGGACGGCACGCCGGAGTTCGCGGTGGCCGATGGTGTCGTCGTCGCCGCCGGTCCGGCCTCGGGTTTCGGAAACTGGATCGTGATCGACTCCGTCGACGTCAACGGCCGTCCCTTCTCCGCCGTCTACGGCCACGAGTGGGCGAGCGGAGTGAAGGTGCGGGTCGGGCAGCGGGTGCGGGCCGGTCAGGAGATCGGCGCGGTCGGATCGGCGGGCGAATCGACCGGTCCGCACCTGCATTTCGAGATCGTGCCCGGTGGGCGCCTGACGGGCGGTCATCAGATCGATCCGCTGCCGTGGCTCGACGGCGCGTTGACGCCCAGCGGCGGTGGCGCCTTCCCCTATTCGGCGAACCCGCTGTGCAGCCGCGGATTCGGCAGCGCCGGCGGCGCGCTCGCCGACGGCAAGGTGCCGCCGGAACTCGAAATCTGGTATCGGCGTGCGGGTTCGCTGTGCCCGGAGATCACCGCGTCGGTGCTGGCGGCCCAGGGCCGTCAGGAATCCGGGTTTCAGCGTGGGCTCACCTCGCCCGCCGGCGCCGAGGGGCTGGCGCAATTCCTGCCAACCACGGCCCGGGCCACCGATCCCGACGACGGACGCCCGTACCTGCTCGACGCGGACGGCAACGGGCAGGCCAGCCTGTGGGACGACGGCGACGCGATCATCGCCCAGGGGCGCTATATGTGTTCGATCGCCCATCAGGTCGAGCGGTGGATCGGCGAGGGCAAGGTGCACGGCGATGTGGTGCCGCTGTCGCTGGCCGCCTACAACGCGGGCGAGGGGGCGGTCCTCGCCTCGGGTGGGATGCCCAATCAGGTGGCCGCCCACTTCTCCGAAACCCGGCCCTACGTCACGAATATCCTCGCCATGGAGGCGCAGTACCGGGCGCCCGGATCGATGGGCCGATTCCAGCCCGGCCACGGGTCGGCCGGCGCCGACATCCTCGCCGCGGCCCAGCAGTGGATGGGCACCCCGTACGTGTGGGGTGGTGGTGGTCCGCAGGGACCGACCGGCGGCGGACTGGACGGTCCCGGCCTGACCTCGGCCGCGGTGTTCGCGGCCTCCTCGGGCGCGAAGACGTTGCCGCAGACCGCGGAACAACAGTGGGAGGCGGGTGCCGAGGTGCCGATGCGCAACGCTCAGCCGGGCGATCTGGTGTTCTCCCGCTTCGGATTGCGCGGCCCGGCCGAGGTCGGCATCTACGCCGGCAACGGCAGGATGATCCGTTCCAGCGACCCCTCGGGCGTGAGCGAGGCGCCCGTCCCCGGCGACGCGCGGTTACGGAGGGTGTTGTGACGGCACGACCCGGTGCGGGACCGATAACCTGGAGACAGCGCCCGGCGTTCCGGGCGCCGGGCCGCCGACCTACGGCACGGGCCGTCTACGCGAACCTGGTGGTGATGCTGGTGGTGAGCGTCGCACTGCTGTCCGGCTGCGCGGGAGGGTCCGAGCAGGCCGAACCACCGGCGTCGGCCACGTCGACACCGCGTCAGCTCGAGGCCGCCCCGGCACCCGACCCCGGCACTCCCGACGGTGTCGCCGTCGCCGCGCTGCGCGAGATCTTCACCTGGTATCCGGCCACCGAGGCGCAGGGAGCGTCGCTGGCCCGGGCGCGGAAGTGGCTGGGCCCCAGCCTGCTTCGCACACTCGACGCACCGCCGGGTGAGGAGACCCCGAAACCGACACTGCGCTGGGCCGAATGGGGGCGTTCGGGCGTGCGCGTGGAGGCCTTCACCTTCGCCTCCGGCGAACAGGCCCCGGGCAACGGCGATTCGGACCACCAGCAGTTCAAGATCGGTATCGAGCAGACCGCCGTGCACTCCGACGGTTCCCGCGAGACGCTACCCCCCACGACGGTGATCGCCACCGTCGTCCGCACCCCCGACGGCTGGCGGCTCGACGGATTCCGTTGAGCCACGGCCACAGACTCGGTCACCTCAGGAGGCGAGATGGCGAAGAAGGTGAAGGACCCGGCCGATCCGGGACCGGACCTCGCCCTGTATCTGATCTACATCGGTTTCGCGGTGGTCGGCACCCTCTGGGCCGCACTGCATCTGGGCAACAAGCTGTCGACGGCGCCCCAGGACGTACCGATCAATCCGATCGCCTGCATCGCGAAGATCGCCCGCGGAGAACTGACGTGGCCGACCGCCTCCACGGTGATCGTGCTGCTCGTCGTGCTCGTCGTCGTCGGCATCGTGTTCGTGCGGCGGGAGATGAAGAAGCGCCGCAGCCGCGGGAAGCTGCCCGTCGACGACAAGGCCCAGTACATGGGCAGCGGCGGGGCGATCGCGGCCCTCACCGAGGCCGGGGTCCGGAGCAAGGCTCAGCAGCTGGGTGTGCGCCTCGGCTACGAGGATTCGCCCGGCGTGCCGATCGGAGTCGGGGTGATCGACGGCGTGATGCTGTTCGGCTCCTACGAGGATCTGCATCTCGACATCTGGGGTCCGCGCCAGGGTAAGACGACCTCCCGGGTGATTCCGGCGATCCTGTCGGCGATCGGCCCGGTGCTGGTGACCTCCAACAAACGCGATGTGGTCGACGCGACCCGAGATGTGCGGGAGGGCAAGGGGTCTCGCACGTTCGTATTCGATCCACAGGGCGTCGCGGGAGAACAGCCGACCTGGTATTGGGATCCGCTGTCGTGGGTGGACGCCCGCCGCGAGGGATGTGAGATGCGCGCGGCCCGACTGGCCGGCCACTTCGCCGACGCTGACGACGGCGCCGATGGAACAACCGACAGCTATTTCGACCCGGAGGCGGAAGATTTGCTGGCAGGGTTGTTCTTGGCCGCAGCTGTGGCGGGACGGCCGATCACCCAGGTGTGGGAGTGGGTGACGAACCCGAACGACATCGAGCCCGTTCAAGTGTTGCGCGGTGCCAGCCACCATTTCTCGGCCGCAGGCCTGGCTCAGCAATACAATGCCGAATCCCGCACCAAAGATGGCGTTTTCGGCACAGCGAAGAAGATGGTTCGCTGTCTGAAACTGTCGAATGTGCACCAGTGGGTGACCCCGGGGGATCGCTACCAATTCGATGAATGGGATTTTCTGGATCGGAATTCCACCCTCTACTGCCTGTCGCTGGAGGGGCGCGGTTCAGCCGGCCCACTTGTGAGTGCTCTGACCGAGGCCGTCGTCGACGTCGCGATGCGGAAGGCGACCACCCAGCACCTGGGTCGGCTCTCGATCCCGCTGCTCGCGGTGCTCGATGAGGCGGCCAATATCGTGCGCTGGAAGGATCTGCCGAAGCAGTACAGTCACTTCGGTTCTCGCGGCATCGTCGTGATGACCGTGCTGCAGTCCTGGGCACAGGGCGTGCGGTGCTGGGGTCAGGCCGGTATGGAGGCGCTGTGGGCGGCGGCGAATATCAAGGTCCTCGGCCCCGGTGTCGACGATATGACATTCCTGGCGGCCCGCTCGGAGGCGATCGGCGACTACGACTCCATTTCGTCGTCGGTCTCGGAATCCAAAGGCGGCAAAAGTTATTCGCGTTCGCTGGGCTCCTCGCGAACCCTCAACGCGAATGCACTGGCAACCCTGCCGCGCGGCCGCGCCGTAGTGTTCTCCTCTGGTGCGCCTGCGGTTCTCGTGCGCACCATGCCGTGGTGGGAAGGGGAGTACGCTGCCGAGGTGCGCAAGTCGATCGAACAGCATGATCCGCAGCGTCGCACCACGATGAGCGACCTCGTGGGCGAGCGCACCGTACTCGACGGCGGTTCGATGCCCGGTGAGCCGCCCGCAACCTACGGACAGCCCGAGGAGGTTCGCCCGCTGTGAACGACCAGCCCGAGGAAATGATCTACTCGAATGTGGTCGAGTTCGTGGAGAACTTCCTGAGCCTCATCTATCGGCGCCAGGTCACCGACCTCACCGATACGGTGTGGTGCCCGGAGTGGTGGAAGCACGCAGAGGCGGCCATGCGGCTCGAAGCGCTGTGGCGCGCATGGGAATACCTGCGCCAGGACGGCCAGACCGGGATGAGTGTCTGGTTTCTCGAACATGCCGACCCACATATGAACAAGCTGTTCGATCCGCGCGGGCCGTTCAAGTACTGCAGTGTGCGCAACGGCCACAAGGACATGCTCAGCCCCCTCCCACTCACTCCGCCCCAGCAGGGCATGTTCGGTGAGCCCAGCGCGGCCGATCCGAACAAGGGCTGATTCGCCGGCCTGGGCCGACCCGCCTGGTTGCCGCGAAAACGACTGTGCCGCCACCCGTTCCGGGTCGGCGGCACAGTCGTGAGCGGGTGGGTCAGCGGTTGCGTTCGCGGTTGCGCTCGCGTTCGCGCATCCGCTCGTCGTGTTCCCGCGCCCGGGTGACCCGCGGCGGTTCCTCCGGCCGGGTGCGGACCGCCGCCTGCGGCGGCTGCGCCTGACTGACATCCATGAGCATGCGCACGGCCGCCAATTCCGGCGCCACCCCGACCCGGGACAGATGGGCGGCCAACGCCTGCCGCCGCTCCGGAGAGTCGTAGCGGGTCAGTTCGCGTTCGCGGGCCTTCTGCCGATCGGCTGCGGCGCGGGCGCCGCGCGCCACCCGGGAGTGTTCCAGGCGGTCCTTCTCCAGCGAGATACCCCGTTCCAGAGCGGGGCGCTCGAGCATCCGCGCCAACTCCAGGTTGCGCGGATCCTTCGCCTTGGCCTCGCGGGCCTCGCGCAGCAACCGCTCGCGGGTCTCCTTGACCCGCTCCTGGGTGACCTTCACGCGCGCTTCGGCTTCTCGCTGACCACGTTCGCGGGTGCGCAGTGCGACCAGTGTCGCAAGCTGCAACATTTGCCTCATCAAAGCCGCTGTCTCGCGGCCGATGTCGTCGAGTTCCTCGGCCATTGCCTGCTCCCCGATGCTGCAGTTGTCTCTGTGGACGATTCTGATGCTTCGTATCGGACTCCGCCACACGAACGGTCGATTCGCGGTGGCGGCGCCCCACCTTCAGCGCAGTCCGTTCTACGAGATTACCAGCGCGGAGCAGGGCAGCCTAACCCCCGGATCCGGTCCATCGCAGGCGGATCCGGGGCCGCGCCGGGGGCTCAGCTCAGTTGCATCGTCTTCACGGTGACCGGCTGCTTCGGCGCGCCGTCACCGGTCGAGGGATCCTCGACGCCCTCCTCGGCGATGGCGTCGAGCGTCTTCAGCCCGGCCTCGTCGACGGTGCCGAAGATGGTGTACTGCGGCGGCAGCTGGGAATCGCCGTACACGAGGAAGAACTGGCTGCCGTTGGTGTCGGGGCCGCTGTTGGCCATCGCCACCACGCCGCGCTTGTACTGCACCGGAACGCGCTGCGCGGTGGGATCGCCGGGGGCGAATTGGTCGGTCGGGTATTCGTTGGGGAAGGCGTACCCCGGCCCGCCGTTGCCCTGACCGCTGGGATCGCCGCACTGCAGCACCTTCAGCCCCTCGCCGGTGGTCAGGCGGTGGCAGGGGGTGCCGTCGTAGAACTTCTGCTGCACCAGGCTGACGAAACTGTTGACCGTGCAGGGCGATTCACCCGCGTTGAGCGAAATGCCGATCGGACCACGATTGGTGTCGATGGCGACCTTCGGGGAGCCGGTGGTCGAGACCTCGGTCTGCTCGGGCTTGTGCACCGGCTTGGCGGCTTGGCCCCCATCGGTGTAGGCGCAGCTCACCGTCGCGGTCTTCGGCTTGGCCTCCGGCGGGGCAGCGGCCTGCGGGGTGGACGAGAGCGAGGCGTCGGGCGTCTTGGCCGCGGCGCTGGGGGTGTCGTCGCCGCGGGTCAGGTAGTAGATCCCGACGCCGGCCGCGACGACCACGACCACACCGAGCGCCGATCCGGCGATCGCCAGCTGCTTACGCTTGCGCGCACGCTGCGCCTGTCGCTCCAGTCGGCGTTCCAGCTTGCGCTTGGCCGCCGCTCGTCGCTGTTCGTTGGTCGGCACTACCCGGTCCTCCCGTGTCGGTTGCGTATCGGCATAAGAGTGTGCCATCACTTCCTGAGACGACCCCTAACTTCCCCGGATCGTTCCGTACAATTGCCCAGCTCGGCTCGGTGGAGGCCGAACCGGTTGGACTTGCCGCGTCCGGGTGGGGGAAACTGGACCATTGTGACCAAGACCAGCAGCTTCACCGCCCCGAAAGGGATTCCGGATTATGTGCCGCCCGCCTCGGCGGAGTTCGTCGCCGTACGGGACGGCCTCGTGCGCGCCGCGCGACTGGCCGGATACGGGCATGTGGAGTTGCCGGTCTTCGAGGACACCGCGCTGTTCGCACGCGGGGTGGGCGAATCGACCGATGTGGTCACCAAGGAGATGTACACCTTCGCCGACCGCGGCGAACGCAGTGTGACCCTGCGGCCGGAAGGCACCGCGGGCGTCATGCGCGCGGTGATCGAACACGGTCTCGACCGTGGTCAGCTGCCGGTCAAACTGTGTTATTCCGGCCCGTTCTTCCGCTACGAGCGGCCCCAGGCCGGTCGCTACCGGCAGTTGCAGCAGGTGGGCGTGGAGGCGATCGGCGTCGACGATCCGGCGCTGGACGCCGAGGTGATCGCCGTCGCCGACGCGGGCTTCCGGTCGCTGGGACTCGAGGGCTTCCGGCTCGAGATCACCTCGCTCGGCGACGAGACCTGCCGGCCGCAGTATCGGGAACTTCTGCAGGAATTCCTGTTCGCGCTGCCGCTGGACGAGGACACCCGCCGGCGCGCCGCGATCAACCCGCTGCGGGTGCTCGACGACAAGCGCAAGGAGGTCCGCGCCCTGACCGCCGACGCGCCGCTGATGCTCGACCACCTCTCCGACTCCGCGAAGGCGCACTTCGAGCAGGTGCTGGGCCACCTGGACGCGCTCGGCGTGCCGTACGTGATCAATCCGCGCATGGTGCGCGGCCTGGACTACTACACCAAGACCACCTTCGAATTCGTTCACGACGGCCTGGGCGCGCAGTCCGGTATCGGCGGCGGTGGCCGCTACGACGGGCTGATGGCGGAACTGGGCGGCCAGCCGCTGTCCGGGATCGGGTTCGGGCTCGGCATCGACCGCACCATGCTGGCGCTGCAGGCCGAGGGTAAGGCCGCGGGCGAACCGGCGCGGGTCGACGTGTTCGGCGTGCCGCTGGGGGAGGCCGCGATGGCCCGGCTGGTCGTGCTCGCGGCCGAACTGCGCGCGGCCGGGATCCGGGTCGATCTGGCCTACGGTGGGCGTGGCGTGAAGGGCGCGATGAAGGCGGCCGACCGGTCCGGTGCGGCGTTCGCCCTGGTCCTCGGCGATCGTGACCTGGCCGACGAACAGGTGGGCCTGAAGGACCTCGGCTCCGGCGACCAGCGTCAGATCCCGCTCGCCGAGGTCGTGGCGCAGGTGTCGGCGGCGCTGGCCGGGCAGCGGTAGTACGGTCCGAGCATGTCTCGAATTCCGTCGCGCGCATCGGTTTCCGGTCAGCGGCCCGTCCGGTCCGGCGCGTGCGGATGAGCGCGGCCTCGTGAACGACGCGAATTCCGCTGCGCCGCAACCGGTCGGCCTCGACCTCATCGCCCCGGAGCTGTACGCGCCGATGCTGCGGCGGCTGGCGCTGGGCGCGATCGGCGCGGGTGTCGTCGTCGGCGTGGTGGTGGGGCTGGTCGTGAGCTGGCCGGCCGGTGTCGTGGTCGGCGGGGTGCTCGGCGCGCCGACGGCGATCTATGCGCTGGCGGTCCGGCGGCGGCGAATGTGGTTGTCGGGCACGGTGATCGAGGCTCGGACGCTGGTGGGCCGGCGACGGCTCGACGTCGCCGCGGCGACGGGTGTCGAGGTGCTCGTGTACCCGGGGCGGCTGAGCCGGATCGCGCTGCGGATCACCGCCGGTGACCGGACCCAGACCGTACCGCTGGCGATGTACACCGACGCCGGCAGCGGACGCGAACTGCACATCCTGGGGTTGCGCACGCTCGCCGACGCGCTCTCGTCCGCGGAGCTGGCCGCCGCACTGGCATTGTCCGGATTACTGGTCGGGCAGTTGCGGGCGGAGGCTCGTGACGCCGGGCTGGAGGAGCGGCCGCTGTATCGGGCGGTGCAGCTGGTGCGGGCGCGTGACATCGTGCAGCCGGTGCGGCTGAGCGACAGCGATATCGCGACGCTGAGCCGCGACACCACCTCCTGATCGCCGTTCGGGATGAATCGGACATAGTTCGTCGCTCAGGGAGCCGTGCGGACGGTACACGGTCACGGTTCCATAACGGCGGCGCGGAGGTGGGGTAAAGGCATGTTTCGGCATCCGCCCCGGTGGGCAATCTTTTGGCTTACTTCATCGGCTCGATTTTGGGCACCTGGCCAGGTCTGTGACCGCACCGGTATCCGGTAACTCCTGGTTTGACACTTTCTTGTCTGGAAATACCCACGCGCACAGCGAACACTGAGACTCGCAAGTTTTTCAGGATCGGAGTCGTACAAAACGAAGGGTTCGCCATGCATACCATCAAATTCCGCAAAGCAGCCGCGGTTGCCGCCATCGCAGTGGCACTCGGTGCTGTCGTAGCCCCCGCCGCGTCTGCCGCGACCCCATCGGGCACCTCTCCGTCGGCGAGCGACATCGACGGTTCCGTCGCGATCTGCTTCCCCTTGGGCAGTGTCGTCTGGTGCATCTGAGCTGTCGCGAGAAGGGGTGCCGCCGGAGGGGTGGCACCCCTTCCGCGTGTGCGGGTGGCGGGCGAGCCCGCCGGACGGATCGTCGAAAACGGTTGCGGGACGGTACGGATCCGCTCGGGTTGTCTGGTTGCTCACGCTGCCGGGTTTCGGCCGGTGAGGGTCGTTAGGGTGAAGATCGAAGCCGACCGTCGAGTTCTCGTGAACAAGGAGTTGTCGTGAGCAATGCCGCCCGCACGCCCGTGACCGTCACCGTCACCGGAGCCGCCGGTCAGATCGCCTACGGGTTGCTGTTCCGCATCGCCTCCGGTGCCATGCTCGGGCCGCAGACGCCGGTGCGGCTGAGGTTGCTGGAGATCCCGGCGGCCGTCGGCGCCGTCGAAGGGGTGGCGATGGAGCTGGAGGACGGGGCTTTCCCGCTGCTCGATTCGATCGACATCAGCGACGATCCGTGGGTGGGATTCGACGGCGCCTCGGTCGCCGTCCTGGTCGGCGCCCGCCCGCGCACCGCCGGGATGGAGCGTTCGGATCTGCTGGCGGCCAACGGGCCCATCTTCACCGACCAGGGGGCGGCCATCAACGCCAGTGCGGCCGACGATGTGAAGGTGCTGGTGGTCGGAAATCCGGCCAATACCAACGCCTTCATCGCGATGAGCAATGCGCCCGATGTGCCGGCGGCGCGCTTCACCGCGCTGACCCGCCTCGACCACAACCGGGCCATCGCCCAGCTCACCGCGCGCAGTGGCGCCCCGGGCTCTTCGATCACGCGAATGACGGTGTGGGGCAACCACTCCGCGACGCAGTATCCGGATATCAGCCACGCGCTGATCGGCGGGCAGCCGGCCGATCGCGTGATCGACGACCCGGCCTGGGTGCGCGAGACCTTCATCCCCACCGTCCAGCAGCGCGGAACCGCGATCATCGCCGCGCGCGGGGCCTCCTCGGCGGCCAGTGCGGCGAGCGCGGCCATCGACCACATCCACGATTGGGTGCTGGGCACGGCCACCGGTGACTGGGTGTCGATGGCGGTGCCCTCCGACGGCTCCTACGGGGTGCCGGAAGGGCTCATCAGTTCGTTCCCGGTGACGTGCGCCGGTGGTGAGTACTCGATCGTGCCGGATCTGGAGATCGGCGAATTCTCGCGTGCGCGTATCGATCTCAGCGTCGCCGAACTCGCGGCCGAGCGCGAGGCGGTGATCGATCTCGGCTTCGCCAAGCGCGGCTGAGCCGATCGACCGCTCGCGCCGCCGATCACACCTTGGCGATGACCTTCTCCGCGTACTTCTCCAGATGCGCGATCTTGTCCGCGAGCGGTTCGGTGTCGTCGCCGGCGACGTACGGGTAGCGGAAGCCGACGATCACGTCGGTGACGCCCTTGTCCTCGAGCCGCTTGATGCCGTCGGTGGTGTAGGCGTCCAGCGAGGCCGCGTGGATCTCGAACGGCGTGGATGCGTCACGCTCGGAACGCAACTCGTTCAACCGGGCCAGCATGCGGTCGAGATCCTCGGGATCGCCGCCGGCGTGCATCCACCCGTCGCACAGGCGCACGGCGCGTCGCAGCGCGGCATCGCTGTGCCCGCCGACCAGGATCGGGAGCGGTTCGGTGGCGCCCGGGGTGATCTTGATCTTCGGGATGTCGTAGAACTCGCCGTGGTATTCGAAGTATTCGCCGCGCGAGAGGCCGCGGACGATTTCGATGCATTCGTCCATGCGCTTGCCGCGCCGCTCGAACGGCACGCCCATGATCTGGAAGTCCTCGGGCCACGGGCTGATGCCGACGCCCAGCGAGAAACGGTTGCCGCTGAGGTAGGCGAGGGAGGCGGCCTGTTTGGCGACCAGCACCGGCGGGCGGATCGGCAGCTTCACCACGAAGGGAGTGAACCGCAGCGTCGTGGTCACCGCCGCCAACGCGGCGGACAGGATGAACGCCTCGATGAACGGCTTACCGTCGAGGAATTCCCGGTTGCCGTCCGGGGTGTACGGGTAGGTCGAATCCGACTCCGCGGGATAGGCGACGCTGTCGGCGATGGTCATACTGTGGAATCCGGCCGCCTCCGCGGCCTGTGCCAGCGGTACGTAATGCGCCGGATCGGTCATCGCCTCCGCGTAGGTGAAACGCATCGGTGGTCCTCTCGGGTGTTGCCGATATGAAACTAGAACAGATTCTAGTTGTGCTGGCGATCCTAGTGGGATAGGCAGTGCGTTGTCCCGAGTTCGGCCGCTGAACGGTCGAATGAACCTGTTCTAAGTCTCGCTCCCGAAGGGGATGGCCCGGACCGTACGGTCCGGGCCATCCGGGGCGATGATGCGGCTGCCGCGTCGCGGCGATCAGAGCTGGTCGTTCTCGTAATCGCTGATGAGCTCGTCGGAATGGGTCTGGCCGATCACCTCGGGCGTGGTCTCTCCCAGCGGGCCGGTGAGGTCGGTGTTGCCGGTGAGACTCTGGTAGTTCTGCACCGTGCGGCCGCGATCCTCGTCGGCGTTGCGCTGCCCGGCCGCGCCGGGTGTGCCGCCGCCCATGAAACCCGAACCGGGCGTGCCCTGGCCGGGTGTACCGGGCATGCCCGGGCCGAACGGCATCCCGGGGATCCCGGGGCGGGTGCCGGGCACCGCGGACCCTAGGCCGGGCTTGGCCGCCGCGCCGCCACCCGACGCGGTGCCGCCGAGTCCGCCGGTGAGGCCGCTCAGTGCGCCACCGCCAGTGCCGCTCATGGAACCCGGGTGCGCGCCGTTACCGCCGAAGGCGCTGGCATGCGTGGAAGCTCCGGACAGGCCGGAGCCGCTCAGGTCACCGAGGCCGGCGGCCTGGGTGTCCGCGCCGCCGCCCGACAGCAGGCTCTGGGCCTGCTCCACGATCGGCTGCCCGACGTTCTGCGCCACCGCCTGGGCGGCATCGGCCGCCTGTGGCGCGTACTGGCCGGCGAGCTGGTTGACCACATTCGCCAATTGGCCTGTGTAGCCGCCCAATTCGCCTCGGGTGGCGTTCACGATCGTGACCGCCTGGCCGAGATGTTCGGTGGCCGCGGCGATCAGCGTGGCCTGGCCCGGGGGAGTGAAAGCGACGGGAGCGAGCGCGCCGGCCTGGGTCGCGAAGGACTGGACGACCTGAGTGAGCTGGACGTTGCCGCGCTGCACCACCGCCGCGGCCTCGTCGGTGAGTTTCGAGATGTCGAAGCCGCGCTGGCTGGCGTCCTCGCCGTGGGCCTGCACCTGCTGGCCCGCGGTCTGGGCGCTGGTGGCCGACTGCCCCTGCCAGACCTGCTCGACCGACTTCATCGCCCCCATGCCGATCTGCATGGCGCTCTGAATGACCTGTGAGGACTGGCTGAGCAGATCGGCCGGATTGAGTGCCCCCATCACACCGGTGCCGAAACTCGACAGCAGGTCGAGGAACGGTTTGAACAGCACGTCGATCCCCGGCAGTGCGGGCAGCGCCATACCGCTCATCAGCGCGGCCACCGGATCGGCGGGCATGGGCGGCAGATTCGCCGGCACTGCCGCGGTGACCGGGGCGGCGGCCTGCTGGACCGCACCGGCGGCGCTGTCGAGTGCGGCGGGCGCCTGATTCAGTGCCGCCTGGGCGCCGTCGAGCACGTGCTGCGCGCCGGGTACTCCGCCGAGTGCACCGGCGGCCTGATGCACCACGTCGTGGCCGGCGCCGAGCAACGGCGACGCGGCGTCGCCCAGCACTCCGGCGTGGGCATGACCGGCATCGGGGGCGCCGGAACCCCCGCCGGGCAGGTGCGGAGCGCCGATTCCGTGGGAACCGTTGTCCTCGAACTCTTTCCGCGCGGTCGTGAAGGCCGGTGCCGAGGCGGGCGGCGTATCCGGCGGCAGCTGCGGCAGCGGGATATCGGTGATCGGGCCCTGCTGTGCGGCCGAGGCCAACGTGGCGTCCGGGACGGAGGCCGGTGCGGCGGGCGCGATCGGTGAGGTGTCGGCCGCGGGGGCGGCCGGGGCGGCGATGACTCCGCTGTCGTTACCGGAACCGATGGTGTGCACCGATCAGCCTCCGATCGCGTTGCCGATGGCGCCCAGGGCGCCGGCGGCGGCCGCGTCGTTGTCGCCGAGGATCGCGACGGTGCCGAATGCGGACTGCCCCAAGTGATTACATTTGGCCGACAGGTCGTTGACATCGCTGCAGTGCAGGACCTGCGCCGCCGCGAACATCGCCAGGTAGTCGGCGCCGATGAGCCCGAAAACGGGCGTCATCGCAGCTACGTGCGTCGCGGTGTCCATATCGGCCGCGCCCGCGATTTCGGTGCCGATGCTCTGATGTGCCGCCCCGAACGCGCTGATCGCGCTCTGGTCAGCGGTGAGATCGCTCATCGAACTGCCCCCCAATCATCGTGGTCAACATTCGTCAACGTCGAATTAGCCGCGCGACCGGGTGTCGACCGGAGGCTGGGCTGGGCTCAATATAACCGACCCGGCCGACGCGGTTCGAGTCCGGCAAACTAGAACTTGTTGCAAATTAGAACGGGTTCTATATTCTCATCGCATGAAGGTCGCAGTCACCGGCGCAGCCGGCTTCCTTGGCACGAATCTGCTCCACCAGCTGGTGGAGCGCGGTCACGAGGTGACCGCCATCGATCGGGTTCGGCCCTCCGGCGCCACGGATCCGAGTGTGACCTGGGTGAGCGGCGACGTGCTGGACCCGGCCTCGATGCGTTCGGCTCTGGCCGGTGCGGAAGTGGTCTACCACCTGGTCGCCGTGATCACTCTCGCGCATCGCAACGACCTGGCCTGGCGGGTGAACACCGAAGGTGTGCGGGTCGTGGCCGAAGCCGCGCTGGCGGTCGGCGCCCGGCGCATGGTGCACGCCAGTTCGATCCACGCCTTCAACCAGTACAGCTGCGGCGGCCGCATCGACGAGAACGCGCCGCGCTCGGTCGATCCGGCGTTGCCCGTCTACGACCGCTCCAAATTCCAGGGCGAGGTGGAATTGCGTGCGGTCGTCGCCCGGGGTCTGGACGCCGTGATCTGCAATCCGTCCGGTGTGTACGGCCCGGTCGATCACTCCGACTCCCGGATCAATACGACGCTGTGGGATGCCGCGCGCGGACGGGTGCCGGTGATGATCGGCGGCGGATTCGATCTGGTCGACGTGCGCGACGTCGCCACCGGCCTGATTCTCGCCGGCGAGCGCGGGCGCACCGGTGAGAACTATCTGCTGTCCGGGGCGATGGTGACGATGCTCGAGGTCACCCAGCTCGCCGCCCAGGTGAACGGGAAACGGGGCCCGCGCTTCGCCATTCCGGCCAAGGTGATCTCCGGGGCGCTGCCGGTGCTGGAACCGATCGGGAAGATGCTGGGCAGCGACCGGGTGTCGCGGGCGGCGATGGGTGCGCTGCTGTCGGCGCCCGAGATCGACGGGACCAGGGCGCGGACCGAACTCGGCTACCTGCCCCGGCCGACCGAGGAAACCGTGCGTGACCTGGTGGCCTTCTATAAGGGCGAGTCTGTGCGCACAGTCGCGAGCAGTATGGCCTGACGGTCGTTCCGGGACGGCGCCGCGGCATGAACGGGGTGCGTGTGCGGCGCGGTCCTTGACATCGTATCGAACGGGTGTTCGACTGAACGGGTGCGATGGCAGAACCAGAACCCGGCAGCCGACGACGGCGCGCTCCCAGGACTGGAGCGTGCCGGATTCGTCCGCAGCGTGCAGACACCGGACTTCGAGGGTGTCACCTTTCACGAAGTGCTGTGTAAGAGCGCGCTGAACAAGGTGCCACAGCGTTCGGCGGTGCCGTTCGAATGGACGATCAATCCGATGCGCGGCTGTTCGCATGCCTGCCGATACTGCTTCGCCCGCCCCACCCACGAATATCTGGACCTGGACGCCGGGCGTGATTTCGACACCCAGATCGTGGTGAAGACCAACGTGGCCGCGGTGCTGCGCCAGGAATTGCGCCGGCGCACGTGGCGGCGCGACCCGGTCGCGCTGGGCACCAATACCGATCCCTACCAGCGCGCCGAGGGACGTTACCGCCTGATGCCGGGGATCATCGCCGCCCTCACCGACGCGCAGACGCCGTTCTCCATCCTCACCAAGGGCACGCTGCTGCGGCGGGACCTGCCGCTGCTGGTGGAAGCGGCCCGGGTGGTGCCGGTGAGCCTGGCGGTGTCGATCGCGACGGTCGACGAGGAGCTGCACCGCGCGGTCGAGCCGGGTACACCCGGCCCGCGGGCGCGGCTGGACCTGGTGCGGACGCTCGCGGAGGCCGGATTCGACGTGAACGTGATGGTGGCTCCCGTCATTCCGTATCTCACCGACGACGTCGACCACCTGGACCGATTGTTCGGCGCGATCGCGGCGTCCGGCGCGGCGCGGGCCACCGTGCTGCCCATGCATCTGCGCGGAAGTACCCGGGGCTGGTTCCTGCAATGGCTGGCCGAAACTCACCCGGCGCTGCTGCGGCGATACCGGCAGTTGTACGGTCGTGGGGCGTACGTCACACCGGAGTACTCTGCGTGGTTACGGCAGCGAGTGGATCCACTGCTGGCCCGGTATCGGCTCGATCGGCACCGGGACCTACCGGCGCGGGGCCGGGCCGCGGGCTCCTCCGAGCCGGACGGTGACGTGCAGGCAATACGGTCCGACCCGCAGTTGGCGTTGTTCGGTTGATCGTTCCGCCGGATACCGGCGGACCCACCGGCCCCTGGGGGCCCGGTCGCTCGCGGCCGAAATTCGTTGTACCGCATGCTCGCCGGGTTGTTCGTTCCACGGATTCTCCGGCGAGCCGCGGAGTAACTTGGCGTGTGGTACCTCATCCCTACGAGGAAGTGATGCAGGCGCATGGTGTCGAATCAGGGCGTTGACGGCCCCACCGGCAGCGAAAAATTGGAGAAGGTCGTCATCCGCTTCGCCGGTGATTCCGGCGACGGTATGCAGCTGACCGGAGACCGATTCACCCACGAGGCGGCCGCCTTCGGCAACGACCTCGCCACCCAGCCGAACTTTCCGGCCGAGATCCGCGCACCCCAGGGCACGCTCCCCGGGGTGTCGTCGTTCCAGATTCAGATCGCCGACTACGACATCCTCACTGCGGGCGATCAGCCCGACGTGCTGGTGGCCATGAATCCGGCCGCACTGAAGGCGAACGTCGACGATCTCGCACGAGGGGCGACGGTCATCGTCAATACCGACGAATTCACCAAACGCACCCTCGCGAAGGTCGGCTACGAACGAGATCCGCTGACCGACGACAGTCTCGGTGACTTCGTGGTGCACCGGGTGCCGATGACGTCGCTGACACTGACCGCGACCGAACCGGCCGGGGTCGGCAAGAAGGACGGCCAGCGCGCGAAGAACATGTTCGCCCTGGGGCTGCTGTCGTGGATGTACGGCCGCCCGCTCGGCGGTACCGAGGCCTTCATGCGCGAGAAGTTCGCCGCCACACCGGAAATCGGCGAGGCGAACGTGCTGGCGTTCCGGGCCGGCTGGAACTACGGCGAAACGACCGAAACCTTCGCCACCACCTACGAAGTCGCGCCCGCCGCGCTGCCGCCGGGCACCTACCGGCAGATCACCGGCAATACCGCCCTCGCCTACGGCGTGATCGCGGCCGGGCAACTGTCCGGGCTGCCGGTGTTCCTCGGTACCTATCCGATCACGCCGGCCTCCGACATCCTGCACGAACTGAGCAAGCACAAGAACTTCGGTGTCACCACCTTCCAGGCCGAGGACGAGATCGCGGGAATCGGTGCGGCACTGGGTGCTTCGATCGGTGGCGCGCTCGGCGTGACGAGTACCTCGGGTCCCGGACTGGCGCTCAAGAGCGAGACTATCGGCTTGGCGGTGATGACGGAACTGCCGCTGGTGATCATCGACGTCCAGCGCGGCGGTCCCTCGACCGGCCTGCCCACCAAGACCGAACAGGCCGATCTGCTCCAGGCGCTGTACGGGCGCAACGGCGAATCGCCCGTCGCGGTAGTGGCTCCGCGCTCCCCGGCGGACTGTTTCGCGGCCGCGGTGGACGCGGCGCGGATCGCGCTCACCTACCGCACCCCGGTTCTGCTGCTGTCCGACGGTGCCATCGCCAACGGATCCGAGCCGTGGTCGATTCCACGAGTCAGCGACCTCGAGCCGATCGATCCGGCATTCGAACCGCCGGCCGAAGAGGGCGCCGCGGCCGGGCAATCGTTCCAGCCCTACGCGCGCGACCCGGAAACCCTTGCCAGGCCACTGGCCAGGCCCGGAACCGCCGGCCGCGCGCACCGGATCGGCGGCCTGGAGAAGGCCGACGGCAGCGGCAACATCTCCTACGATCCGGCCAACCACGAATTGATGGTCCGCCTGCGTCAGGCGAAGATCGACGGCATCGCGGTGCCCGACCTCGAGGTCGACGACCCCGACGGCACCGCCGATCTGCTGCTGATCGGCTGGGGCAGTTCCTACGGCCCGATCGGTGAGGCGTGCCGGCGGGCGCGCCGCCGCGGCGTACCGGTCGCGCAAGCGCATCTGCGGTACCTCAACCCGCTGCCCGCCAATACCGGCGAGGTGTTGCGCCGCTACCGCCGGGTCGTCGCGCCGGAGATGAACGGCGGCCAGCTGGCGTTGCTGCTGCGCGGCACATATCTGGTCGACGTGCAGCCGTGGACGAAGGTGGCCGGGACCGCCTTCTCCGCCCAGGAACTGGTCGGCGTGATCGACGCCGCACTGGACGGATCCATCGGCGAGCTGGAACAGAACAAGGCCTTCGATGCCCGGGCCCGGGCGACCTATCGCACGACAGGGGGACACCGATGACCATCGTCGACACCTCGCTCATCGGCGCCGATCTCGGCTTGACCGGAGTCTCCGGAGTACCCGGCGCCGACGGCCCGCAGAAGGTCAAGGACTTCACCTCCGATCAGGAGGTGCGCTGGTGCCCCGGATGCGGTGACTACGTCATTCTGGCGACCGTGCGCGGTTTCCTCGCCGAGCTGGGCTTGCGGCGGGAAAACCTGATGTTCGTCTCCGGTATCGGATGTTCCAGCCGGTTTCCGTACTACCTGGACGCCTACGGCATCCACTCCATCCACGGCCGTGCCCCGGCGATCGCCACCGGACTCGCCGTGACCAGGCCGGATCTGTCGGTCTGGGTCGTCACCGGCGACGGCGACGCCCTCTCGATCGGCGGCAATCACCTCATCCACGCGCTGCGCCGCAACGTGAACATGACGATCCTGCTGTTCAACAACCGGATCTACGGCCTGACCAAGGGCCAGTACTCACCGACCTCCGAACCGGGGAAGGTGACCAAGTCGACGCCGCTCGGCTCGATCGACCACCCGTTCAACACGCTGTCGGTGGCGCTGGGAGCCGAGGCGAGTTTCGCCGCGCGCGCCCTCGACTCCGACCGCGCCGGCCTCACCGAGGTGCTGCGCGCCGCGGCCGAACACCGTGGCACCTCGTTCGTGGAGATCCTGCAGGACTGCCCGATCTTCAACGACGGCTCGTTCGACGCGCTGCGCCGCGACAACGCCGAATCCCACCTGATCCGCTTGCGGCACGGGGAACCGATCCGCTTCGGCGCGGAGGGCGAATTCGCGGTGGTGCGCAACGGTTTCGGGCTCGAGGTGGTCGCGTCGTCGGAGGTTGCCGAGAGTGAGATCGTGGTGCACGACGCCCATTGCGAACGGTCCGAATACGCCTACGCGCTCTCGCGGTTGACCTCCCAGGATCTGACCCACGTCCCGATCGGCATCTTCCGCGACGTCGCCCGGCCCACCTACGACGACGGGGTCCGGGCGCAGACCGCGGTGGCGGTCGAACGCGCACCGGTCGGGCCGCAGTCGCTGCAGGATCTGCTCAACGGCCGCGAAACCTGGACCGTCGGCTGATCCGGAGGACCGGCGACCCGCAACGATTGGGTCCCTGAGCTTTTCGGCTCCCCGAGCGCGAGGCCCCGACCGGGGCGTACGGGCCGGAATCAGCGGTCGGCGACGAACGCGTCGACCAACTTCTTGCACAGGTCCGCGAAGCGGGTGCGGTCCGCCTTCTGGGCGTCGGTGAGTCCGTCGGTGCCGCCGGGGGAGTACACCACCAGGTGCACGTCCTGGTCGGGTGTGGCGCCCAGGAAATCGAGCAGGGTGGACCCGCCGCTGCCGTCCTTGGGCATGCCCAGATCCGCGGCGGCCAGTTTCTTCGCCTCGTCGGCGGCGGCATGGACCGCGTCGAGGGAGACGTGTCCGTTGCGCTGCTGCGGCGCCTTGTCGGCCGGACGGTCCGGATCGGCGGCGTCGGGGCTGTTCACCGCATGCCCGTCCGCATAGACGAGCAGCGTCGGCGCCGGCGTCACCCCGGCGTGCTCCCCGCCCGGAATCGTGGTCAGCGCCACCGACAATCCGGCCGCGGGTTCGTCGGCCACGGCCGTCAGCGCGCCACCGGCCACCGTCAGCGCCGCGGCGCATACCGCCACGGCGACCCGCACACCCGGCACTGTTCGTCTCGCACCGCCGATAACCCGCATGTCGTTCACTCCTGCCCTCCGCCCGTCCCGGTCTCGTCGATCATTGTGCCCGCACAGCTGCCGGCATCCGCCCGGCCCGCCCGTTCGAAAGCTCCGCCCGGCCCCGCTCAGCGCAGCGCCGGCGGATTGTTCAGATCCGGTGCCGAGAAGGTGTCACACGCCGCGACCTGGCCGTTCCGGTAGCCGGTCAGGAACCACTTCTGCCGCTCGTTCGACGAACCGTGCGTCCAGCCTTCCGGATTCACCCGGCCGGTCGCGGCCTTCTGGATCCGGTCGTCGCCGACCGCCGCCGCGGCGGAGAGCGCGTCTTGGATGTCGCTGTCGGACAACGGCTTCAGCAGCGGCTGGGAACCGCCGGGCGCCGGTGTCTTGTCCGCGTAGCTCGCCCACAGGCCCGCATAACAGTCGGCCTGCAATTCGAGTCGAACCGATCCGGAATCAGGCCCCTTGGGATCGCGCTGCGCACGCCCGCTGTCGCCCAGCAGGTTCTGGATGTGATGGCCGAATTCGTGCGCCACCACGTACTCCTCGGCCAGCGGACCACCCGCCGCCCCGAACTTGTCCCGCAGCTCCTGGAAGAACCCGGTATCGAAATAGGCCTTGCGGTCCGCCGGACAGTAGAAGGGGCCGACCGCGCTGGTCGCGTTGCCGCATCGGGTGGTGACCGACCCGGTGAACAGCGTCACGCCGGGTTTCGTGTACTGCACCCGGGTCTGACGCGGCAGGACCCCGCCCCAGACGCCGTCGAGACTCTGCGCGGTCAGCACCACCCGGCACTGTGCGTACCGGTTAGCGTCACCGTTGGTTTTGCAGACGGAGGTGTCGACGCCACCGGTCTGCGTTCCCGAGGTTCCGCTGCCGAGCAGATTGCCCGGATTCACACCGAACAGCACCGCGAGGATCAGCACGATCAAGCCACCGCCACCGCCCAAGGCGAGCTTGGGGCCCATGCCGCCGCCGGTGGAGACCCGGTCCGGATCGATATCCATACCTTCGTTGAAGGTCATCGTTGCTGCTCCTGTGGATCGAGTGGGCTGCTCGGCGCTGGTCAGCCGAAACAACCTCTACAGCTTGGCATGAGCGTCCGCGGCTCGGGAGACGAGTGGCGTCGTGTCCGCCGAGTGAGACGGAGAGTCGGATATCGGTTTCCGTCCGGCCGACGCGCCTCACTACCATGGGGGCGCACCAGGTCATTCCGTGCCCGGTGCACCGTGTCGTCGAAAGGATTCCCGTGCTGCGCACCCACTTGGCTGGTTCGCTGCGAAGCGAGCACGCCGGTCTGACCGTCACCCTCACCGGCTGGGTGGCCCGGCGGCGAGACCACGGTGGCGTGATCTTCATCGATCTGCGCGATGCGTCGGGGGTCGCGCAGGTGGTCTTCCGCGAAGGTGTGCCGGCCGAACAGGCCCACAAGCTGCGGGCGGAGTACTGCGTGCAGGTCACCGGTGTGGTCGAGGGACGTCCGAACGGCAGCGAGAACCCGAACCTGCCCACCGGTGCGATCGAGGTGAACGTCACCGAACTCGTGGTGCTCAACGAGGCCGCGCCGCTGCCGTTCCAGCTCGACGAGCAGCCCGGCGAAGAGGCGCGCCTGAAGTACCGCTACCTCGATCTGCGCCGCGAGGGCCCCGCGCACGCCATCCGGCTGCGGTCGAAGGTCAACGCCGCCGCCCGCGAGGTGCTGGCCCAGCATGCGTTCGTCGAGGTCGAGACCCCGACCATGACGCGGTCCACCCCCGAGGGCGCGCGCGACTTTCTGGTGCCCGCGCGGCTGCAGCCCGGCAAGTTCTACGCCCTGCCGCAGAGCCCGCAGCTGTTCAAGCAGTTGCTGATGGTCTCGGGCGTGGAGCGGTACTACCAGATCGCCCGCTGCTACCGCGACGAGGATTTCCGCGCCGACCGCCAGCCCGAGTTCACCCAGCTCGACCTGGAGATGAGCTTCGTGACGCAGGAGGATGTGATCCTGCTGGCCGAGGACATCCTGGTCGCGCTGTGGAAGCTGGTCGGCCACGAGATCCCCACGCCGATTCCGCACATGACCTACGCGGAGGCGATGCGCCGCTACGGCAGCGACAAACCAGATCTGCGCTTCGGCATCGAGATCACCGAATGCGCCGAGTACTTCAAGGACACCTCCTTCCGGGTCTTCCAGGCGCCGTATGTCGGCGCGGTCGTGATGCCGGGCGGGGCGAGCCAGCCGCGGCGCCAGCTCGACGCCTGGCAGGAATGGGCCAAGCAGCGCGGGGCGAAGGGCCTGGCCTACATCCTGGTCGGCGAGGACGGCACCCTCGGCGGCCCGGTCGCCAAGAACCTGTCCGACGCCGAACGCGAGGGCCTGGCCAAGCACGTCGGCGCCGCTCCGGGTGACTGCATCTTCTTCGGCGCCGGAGAGGCGAAGTCGAGCCGGGCGTTGCTGGGCGCGGCGCGTGGCGAGATCGCGCGCAAGTGCGGACTGATCGACGAGGACGCCTGGGCGTTCGTGTGGATCGTGGACGCGCCGATGTTCGAGCCCGCCGCCGACGCCACCGCGAGCGGCGATGTGGCACTGGGACATTCGGCCTGGACCGCGGTGCACCACGCGTTCACCTCGCCGAAGCCGGAGTCCATCGACACCTTCGACACCGATCCGGGCGCGGCGCTGGCCTACGCCTACGACATCGTCTGCAACGGCAACGAGATCGGCGGCGGCAGTATCCGCATCCATCGCCGCGACGTGCAGGAGCGGGTGTTCAAGGTCATGGGCATCAGCCACGACGAGGCGCAGGAGAAGTTCGGATTCCTGTTGGACGCCTTCGCCTTCGGCGCGCCGCCGCACGGGGGAATCGCCTTCGGCTGGGACCGCATCACCGCGCTGCTGGCCGGGGTGGATTCGATTCGCGAGGTCATCGCGTTCCCGAAGTCCGGTGGCGGCGTGGACCCGCTGACGGAGGCGCCGGCGCCCATCACCGCGCAGCAGCGCAAGGAAGCCGGCCTCGACGTGGTGCTCGACGAGCACGGCAAGCCGAAGGCCGCCTCGGCCTGATCCGGAACCGGATGTGCCGCCGCGGTTGTGGGCAGTCGCGGCCGCGCACCGGTTAGTCTGCAGATCGTCCGGCGCCATTCGGTGCCGGAGGATCGTGCCGACGACAGGGGACTGAGGTGCTGCACCTGCGGGCGGTCTGCCCACCGGAGTCGACCGACGCCGCGGTGACCGCGCTGCGCGCCGAACCCGGCGCCACGCTGATCACCGTGCAGCGCGGCGCCTCGGTCGAGCCGCCCGGTGATCTCGTCCAGGCCGATATCGCTCGCGAATCGGCCAACGATGTGCTGGCCGGTCTGCGTGGGCTGGGCATCGGCGACTACGGCGGCATCATGCTCTCGCCGGTGGAAACGGTGCTGTCGGCACCGGCCGACCGCGCGGTCGAGGCGGCGCCGGGCGATCCGTCGGATGCGATCGTCTGGGAGGAACTGCTCGCCCAGACCCACGAGGAATCGACGCTCAACCCCACCTTCTTGTCCTTCATCACGATCGCGTGCCTGCTCGCCGTCGTCGGCGTGGCCACCGATTCACCGGTGACGGTCGTCGGCGCCATGGTCGTCGGCCCCGAGTTCGGGCCGCTCGCCGCCGTCGCGGTCGCGGTCGTGCGCCGGGACTTCCGCCTCGCCCGCCGTTCGATCCTGGCCTTGCTGATCGGGTTTCCGGTGGCGATGGGGATCGCGACGCTGGCGTCGCTGGTATGGGAACAGTTCGGCTGGATCACCGTCGACCGCATCCACGCCATCCGCAATGTGGACTTCATCTACGAGGTGGGCCCGTTCTCGCTGGTGGTGGCGTTGCTGGCGGGTGCGGCGGGGATGATGTCGCTGGTCACCGCGAAATCGGCGGCTCTGGTCGGCGTGTTCATCTCGGTGACGACGATTCCGGCGGCCGGTTTCGCCGCGGTCGCCGCCACCGTCGGCGAATGGCACAAGGCATTCGAGTCGATCGGCCAGCTGGGGGTGAACATGGTCGGCATCGTTGTGGCGGGCATCATCGTGCTGCAATTGCGTCCCCATCACGGGCACGCGCTCGGCCCGCCACGTCCGGAGCGACCGAACATACTGTCGCGCTGGCGGTTCGGCGGCGACGAATGAGACTGCTCAGGCGATCAGGCCGCCGGTGAGCATCCGGTAGGAGTAGGTGACCGCGATGGCGGTGAGCGGTCCCACCACCAGCAGACCGATGCCGCACAGCGCGGTGGCGACGATCGTCAGCGCGGCCACGGTCAGGGCCAGCAGCAGTGTCGGCACGAAATTCGAGACCACCAGCTGCACACTGGATTTGATCGCGCTGAACGGATCGAGATCCTGGTCGATGACATAGTGCAGCGAGAACATGCACAGATAGCCCACGACGAGCGCCGGCACGATGCACAACACCGCGCCGACGCAGGCCGCCACGAAGACGAGCAGGGCGGTGATCAACACGTTGCCGGCGTTGACGAAGCCGAAGAACGACGCGAAATCCGGTGGCGTGCCGTCGGTTTCGTACAGCGCGCCGCGGATCATCGCCGCCTGCAGGAGCCAGACCACGACCGCGGCGAGCAGGCCGATCAGCACCACCGGCATCAGCGAATTCATATGCGTGACGTTCACCACCACGGTCACCATCAGATATGCGACGAATCCGACGAGCGTGATCGCGACCCACGGAATCGGGTTGGCGCGGAAGCGATCCCACGCGAAGCCGAGCGCCCGGCCGACATTGAGCCCCGGCGCGCCGGCGTATCCCGGCGGCGCGCCGTACCCGGGCGCGCCCTGCGCCGGCATGCCGTTATCCGGTGCGCCCCAGCCCGGGTCGGCGGGCGGCGGATAGGCGCCCGGCGGGACACTGCCGGGCGGGCCATAGGTGGGGCCGGGCTGCCCGTGCGCTCCGGGTGGCGGCGCCACCGGAGGCACCCCGCCCGGGCTGACCTGGGGCGGCTCACCGCCGTACTGGGGGGCGCCGTACTGCGGGGTGCCGGAGCCCTCGAACTGCGGATATCCCGTGGCTCCGGCCATTTCGGGCCGACCCGGCGTTGCGGGATGTTCGCCTGGCCCGGCGCCGGGTCGGACGGGACCGGTGGGATGCTGCCCGGGCCGGCTCTCCGGTCGCCGTTCACCGCCTTCGCCGGTGTCGCGGGGTGCGGACTGCGGGGAGTCGGTCATCGTCGGACCTTTCGAATCACCTGGGTTCTGGTGCGGCACACTGCAGTTGAGATTTCGACACAACCGGACACGGCCGGGTGTGTCAAGCGACGGGCCGGGGCATCGGGCCGGATCCGCGACCCGGTCGACGATGAGCGTAATGAGCATCTCGGTCCGGTCGCAGCCGCTCGGCGGGGACACGCCGACGACGCGCGAAAGGTTGCCGAACCGCTCGCTGAAAGTGACCTGGAGCGAGTAACTTGGTTGGCGATGACCGCACTATTGGCCGAACGCGCCGCCGAAGTCGTGTCCGCGGCACAACAGTTGCTCACGAAGCGCATGGGTGCTGCGGTGAAGCTGAGCGATCCGATCGAACTCAGCGGCAGTGGCAGGACGACGGTGCTGCGCGTACGCGTAGCGGAGAACTCGTTCTCACTTCCTCGTACCCTGATCGTCAAGCAGGTCCGTGGCGCCGCACAGGAGCGCCGGATCGGCGGCTTGGCGCCCGGGGTCGCGAGTATCGATTCGGCGTTCCTGCGCGAGGCGGTGTCCTACCAGTTCACCACCGCACTCAGCAGCGAGCACCGTCCCGGCGCCTATCTGCTGGCGCACAGCCTGCCGGATCGGCTGCTGATCCTCAGCGATCTGGGCGAGAACATGTCGCTCACCTCGGTGCTGCAAACGGGCGCCGAACCCGCCACCCGCAACGCCCAGATGGCGTTCGCGCAGGCGCTGGGCCGTATGCACGCCGCCACGGTCGGCCGGGAGGCCGATTTCGTGGCGCTGCTGCGGCGGGTGGAGGTCGTGCACCGGGTCGACGGCATCGCCCAGCAGGCCGAGGCCGCGATCGGCGAGGTACCCGGAATGCTGGCCCGCGACGTCGGCATCGAGGTGCCGGGCGAGATCGCGGAACGCATCGTGCGGGGCAATCGCCTGTTCTCCGCGGGCCGCTTCCGCGCGTTCAGCCCCTCCGACCTGTGTCCGGACAATGTGATCCTCAACGACGAGGGTGCCCGGTTCCTCGACTACGAATGGGGCGGTTTCCGCGACGCCACCCTCGACATCGCCTATGCGCTGGTCTCGTTTCCGGGCTGCCTGTGCGATTTCGAACTCTCCCGCGAGCGTGCCCATCAGATGGTCGAGGCCTGGCGCTCGGAGGTCGTGGGCGTGTGGCCCGCGCTCGCCGACGACGACCTGCTGGCCGAACGCATCCTCGAGGCCCGGCTCATCTGGGTGTGGCTGACGACCTTCTGGTTCCTGCCCGCCGATCACACCCGCATCGCCGCGGCCCGCGAACACGGCCTGTCGGTACCCCGCTCGGCCGCGCTGATCAACCGCTGGGCCGCGCTGGCCGAGGATGCGCGCTGCACCGGCGACGACACGCTCGGCGACTTCGCCGAGCATGTCTCCGCCACCCTCGAGGAACTCTGGGAGGAGTGACTCAGCGGGCCGGCCGCGGTCCGACGATCGAGGCCCGTTCCATGATTCGCGTCTGCGGCCAGTAGTCGCTGGCGGCGTAGTGCTGCACGGCCCGGTTGTCCCAGAAGGCGACGGTGTCGGGCTCCCAGTGCAGCCGCACCTGGTGTTCGGGATAGTCGGCCTGGCGGCAGAGCCGGTCCAGCAGGTCGTGGCTCGCCTCGGGATCCATGCCGTCGATCCGGTCCACGAAGATCCGGTTGACGTAGAGGTGCCGGCGTCCGGTCGCCTCGTGCGTGCACACCACCGGGTGGCTGACCGGCGGATGCTGGGCCCGCATCGCCTCCTGTGCCTCGGCGGTCTGCCCGCGGCCGAAAGCGCGGGTGTAGTCGTGGGTCGCGGTGAGGTCGTCGATCCGGTTCCGCGTCTCGGCATCGAGGGCCTCGTAGGCGGCGTACATATCCGAGAACAGCGTGTCGCCGCCGATCTCGGGAACGGCGACGGCGTGCAGTATCGCGCCCATCGACGGCTGCGGCCGCCAGGTCACGTCGTGATGCCAGATGTTCTCGACGCCCGCCATGGCCGGCGTCTTCTCGAAGCGGACCAGCTCCGGCTGCTCGGTATTGGACGGGATGAACGGATGCACCTCGAGGGTGCCGAAACGCGCCGCGAACGCGACGTGGCGGGCGGGCGTGAGCGGTTGCCCGCGGAAGAACAGCACCTTGTATTCGTGCAGCGCCCGGCGCAGTTCGGCGATCACCTCCGCGGGCAGCTCGCGGGTGAGATCCACGCCGCTGATCTCCGCGCCGAGGGTGACGCCGGCCTGCCGGGCGTCGAAATGCTGCCAGCGCAGTGCGGCCAGGCGGTCGCGTTCGGCGACCAGATGGGTGAACGGGCCCGCGATCAGCGGAAAACCCGGCAGTTGAAACGAGCTCACGGGGTAGTGCGGACGCGGTTCGGTCTCCGCGGCGGTGGTCTGCGTCATGGCGGTTCCTTCGGCGATCGGACGACTGTAGTCAATTGACTACACCGGTATTCGCTACTGTAGCCCGATGTCCGAGAACCCGCCATCGACTCCGCGCCGCGACGACTCCGGCACCGGACCGGTCGGTCGTGAGGCGGTCGTCGCGGCGGTCACCGAGGCCGCCGCCGACCTGTTCGCCGAACGCGGCCCGGCCGCGACCTCGATCCGGGACATCGCCGACCGCGCGGGGGTCAACCACGGCTTGGTGTTCCGGCATCTCGGTGCGAAGGACAAGCTGGTCGGGGCCGTGCTGAGCTATCTCGGTGAGCAATCGGGCGCACTGGCCGCCGCCGGACAGCTCACCGCCACCGATCCCCGGCTGCGCCGGCATCTGACCGTGCTGGCCCGCTGCATCCTCGACGGCTATCCGGTCGGTGAGCTGCAAGAACAGTTCCCGGTGATGGCGATGCTGATCGAGAACCTGCGGCCGCGGATGGACAGCGACCGCGCCGCCGGACTGGCGGTGGCCCATCTGGCCGCGTTCGCCATGGGCTGGCAACTGCTCGAGCCGTTCCTGCGCAGCGCGGCGGGCCTGCGCGAACTGACCGACGCCGAACTGCGCGCGTCGATCGAGGCGCAGGCCGCCCGGATCCTGCGGCCCGACCCCACCTCGTCCTGAATGTCGGTGCTCATCGGTACCGTCGAGACGTGAGCGAAGGGTTGTTCGAGGCGCCGGAGGTGGAGGAAATGTCCGGCGCATCCGCCGCATTGCCGCCGGCGGGCAGGATGTCGCCGCTGGCGGTGCGGATGCGGCCCGCGAGCCTGGACGAGGTGGTCGGCCAGCAGCATCTGCTCGGCCCCGGATCGCCGCTGCGCCGGCTGATCGAGGGCTCGGGTGCGGCATCGGTGCTGCTCTACGGCCCGCCCGGGACGGGCAAGACGACATTGGCCGCCCTCATCTCGACCGCGACCGGCCGTCGCTTCGAGGCGCTGTCGGCGTTGTCGGCGGGAGTGAAGGAAGTCCGGGCGGTCATCGAGCTGGCGCGGCGGCGGCTGCTCGCGGGGGAGCAGACCGTGCTGTTCATCGACGAGGTACACCGGTTCTCCAAAACCCAGCAGGACGCCCTGCTGGCCGCGGTGGAGAACCGGGTGGTGCTGCTGGTCGGGGCGACCACGGAGAACCCATCGTTCTCGGTGGTGTCGCCGCTGCTGTCGCGGTCGCTGGTGTTGCAGTTGAAGTCGTTGTCGGACAACGATATTCGCACCGTCCTGCGTCGCGCGATCGACGACGAGCGAGGTTTGGCCGGGCAGTACACCGTCACCGAGGCGGCGCTCGACCACATCGTCCGCATCGCCGGCGGCGACGCGCGCCGATCGCTGACAGCCCTGGAGGCCTCGGCGGAATCGTCGCTCGACGGCACGGTGGACGTGGATCTGGTGGAGGCCAGCGTCGACAAGGCCGCGGTGCGCTACGACCGCGCCGGCGATCAGCACTACGACGTGATCAGCGCGTTCATCAAATCGCTGCGGGGATCCGACGTCGACGCGGCGCTGCACTACCTGGCCCGGATGATCAGCGCGGGCGAGGATCCGCGCTTCATCGCGCGGCGATTGATGATCCAGGCGTCCGAGGACGTCGGCATGGCCGATCCGACCGCCCTGCAGACCGCGGTCGCCGCCGCGCAGGTGGTGCAGCTGGTCGGTATGCCGGAGGCGCAGCTGGCGCTCGCGCACGCCACCATCCACGTGGCCACCGCGCCCAAATCGGGTGCGGTCGCGGCGGCCATCGGCGCGGCCATGTCCGATATCGCGGCCGGTAAGGCCGGTGCGGTGCCGCCTCATCTGCGCGACGGGCATTACGCGGGCGCGGCGAAGCTGGGCAACGCGCAGGGCTACAAATACCCGCACGACCATCCGGACGGGATCCTTGCCCAGCAGTATCCGCCCGACGAACTGGTCGGCGCCGATTACTACACCGCGACCGATCACGGCTACGAGCGTGAGATCGGGCCGCGGGTGACAAAGCTGCGGCGGATCGTCCGAGGTCGCTGAGACAGGGGTGGAGACGCGGGCGCGCCGCACGACCGCTGAAAACCGGCTGGACCGCGCCCGGTAGGCTGGATATTCGTGCAGACCCACGAGATCCGACGGCGTTTCCTGGACCACTTCGTCCGTGCCGGCCACACCGAGGTACCCAGTGCCTCGTTGATCCTGCCGGACCCGAACCTGCTGTTCGTCAATGCGGGCATGGTGCAGTTCAAGCCGTATTTCCTGGGCCAGGAGGCGCCGCCGTTCGCGCGCGCGACCAGCGTGCAGAAATGCGTGCGCACCGGCGATATCGAAGAGGTCGGCGTCACCACCCGCCACAACACCTTCTTCCAGATGGCGGGCAACTTCTCCTTCGGTGACTACTTCAAGGAAGGTGCCATCACCTTCGCCTGGGAGCTGATCAGCAAGTCTCAGGAGGAAGGCGGATTCGGGTTCGATCCGGAGCGGATCTGGGTCACCGCCTACGAGAGCGATCCCGAGGCCGCCGAGATCTGGCATCGCGTCGCCGGAATCCCGACCGAGCGCATCCAGTTCCGCGACGGCAAGGACAACTACTGGGATATGGGCGTGCCCGGTCCCGGCGGGCCGTGCTCGGAGATCTACTACGACCGCGGACCCGAATACGGCGCCGAGGGCGGCCCGGTCGCCGACGAGGATCGCTACCTCGAGATCTGGAATCTCGTGTTCATGCAGGACATCCGCGGCGAGCAGAGCCCCAAGCTGGGCTATCCGCCGGTGGGGTCGCTGCCGAAGAAGAACATCGATACCGGTATGGGCATCGAACGCGTGGCGATGCTGCTGCAGGGCGTCGACAACGTCTACGAAACCGATCTGCTGCGGCCCATCATCTCCAAGGCCGAGGAGCTGACCGGTAAGAGCTATGGCGTCGAACACGCCGACGACGTGCGCTTCCGCGTCATCGCCGACCACGCCCGCACCTCGGCGATGCTGATCGCCGACGGCGTCAACCCCGGCAACGACGGCCGCGGCTACGTGCTGCGCCGGCTGCTGCGCCGGATCGTGCGCTCGGCCCGGCTGCTGGGTGCCGAGAAGCCGGTGATCGGCGAATTCATGAAGGTCGTCAGCGATCTCATGTCGCCCTCGTACCCGGAACTGGCCACCGACTTCACCCGCATCGAGACCGTCGCCGTCGGTGAGGAGACCGCCTTCCTCAAGACGCTGAGCACCGGGTCGAAACTGTTCGACGACGCGGTCGCCGAGGTGAAGGCCACCGGCGGGCGCACCATCGCGGGCAGTGAGGCGTTCACCCTGCACGACACCTACGGCTTCCCGATCGACCTGACCCTGGAGATGGCCGCCGAGGCCGGGCTCGAGGTCGACGAGTCGGGATTCCGCACGCTGATGGCCGAGCAGCGGCAGCGAGCCAAGGACGACGCGCAGGCGCGCAAACACGCCCACGCCGACCTGTCGATCTACAAGGAGCTGGTCGACCGGGGCGCCACCGAATTCACCGGATTCGACGAACTGGCCACCGAGGCACGGGTTCTCGCCCTCATCGCCGACGGTGTGCGGGTCCCCACCGCGACCGCCGGGCAGGATGTCGAGGTCATCCTCGATCGCAGCCCGCTCTATGCCGAATCCGGTGGTCAGATCGCCGACCGCGGCAGCCTCACCGCCTCGGGTACGGAACTGCGCGTCAACGACGTGCAGAAGATCGCCAAGAAGCTGTGGGTGCACAAAACCACCGTCGAGCGCGGGCAGATCACCGAGGGCGATGCCGTACTCGCGCAGGTCGATCCGGCATGGCGGCGCGGCGCCACCCAGGGCCACTCCGGCACGCACATGGTGCATGCCGCGCTGCGACAGGTGCTGGGCCCCAACGCCGTTCAGGCCGGTTCGCTGAACAAGCCCGGATATCTGCGGTTCGACTTCAACTGGCAGGGCCAGCTCTCGGAGTCGCAGAAGGCCGATATCGAGGCCGTGTCCAACGATGCGGTGGGTTCGGACTTCCCGGTGAACACTTTCGTCACCGATCTGCCCAAGGCCAAGGCGATGGGCGCGCTGGCGCTGTTCGGCGAGAACTACGGGTCCGAGGTGCGGGTCGTCGAGATCGGCGGGCCGTTCTCGATGGAACTGTGCGGTGGCACCCACGTCGAGCATTCGTCGCAGATCGGGCCGATCACACTGCTCGGCGAATCGTCGGTCGGTTCCGGTGTGCGCCGCGTGGAGGCGTTCGTCGGGCTGGATTCCTACAAGTATCTGGCCAAGGAGCGGGCCCTGCTGGCCGGTGTGGCAGCCTCGCTGAAGGTGCCCTCCGAGGATGTGCCGGCCCGGGTCGAGCAACTGGTGGAGCGGCTGAAGGTCGCCGAGAAGGAACTCGAGCGCACCAAGGCAGCGGCCGTACTGTCGCAGGCCGGTACCTACGTCGAGCAGGCCCAGCGGGTCGGCAAGGTGCTGCTGGTCGCGGCCGCGGCCCCGAAGGGCGTGGGCGCGGGCGATCTGCGGACGCTGGCCACCGATATCCGAGGCCGATTCGGCAGTGAACCGGCGGTGGTCGTGCTGCTCGGCAATGCCGACGGCAAGGTGCCGTTCGTGGTCGCGGTGAACAAGCCCGCCCAGGAACTCGGTGTGAAGGCCGGCGATCTGGTCGGCAGCTTCGGTCCGAGTATCGCGGGCCGCGGCGGCGGTAAGCCGGAGATGGCACAGGGCGCCGGCTCGGATCCGTCCGGTATCGAGGCCGGCCTGGCCGGCGTGCGCGCGCGGGTGGCCGAGATCGCCGCCTGATGGACAATTCCGAGAATTCGGAGCCCGCGGAACCGGAGCCGTCCCGATCGGGGGCGGCTCCGGAAGCCGGGGCCGCCCGGCCGGACGACATCCCGGCCGAACGCCCCAGCGCGCAAACCGATCCCGGTCGCGGCCGGCGGATCGGCATCGACGTGGGAACCGTGCGCATCGGAGTGGCCGCCAGTGACCCGGATGGGATCCTGGCGACGCCGGTGGAGACGGTCCCGACCGTCAAGGGTGGAAAACGAGGTCCGGCAACCGATCTGATCCGGGTAGCCGAGATTGTGCGGGAATACGAGGCGGTCGAGGTAATCGTCGGTCTACCACGCACATTACGCGGGGCCAGTGGCTCGTCCGCACAGTTGGCCGCCCGGTTCGCGCGACGTTTGCGGGACATGATTCCTGGTGTGCCGATACGACTTTCCGACGAACGTTTGACTACGGTGTCAGCTGCACGTGCATTGCGGGACAGTGGAGTTCGCGCGCGCGGCCGGCGGCAGGTGATCGACCAGGCGGCCGCCGTGTCGATCCTGCAAGGGTGGTTGGACGAACGGAGTGCGGTGTTGAACTCGGCCGGTGCAGACGAGGCCAGGTGGTCGGATGAGTGACCGCTGGTCCCGGGCCGGAGAACGCTCGCGCCGGCGCGCCGACGAGCAACAGCGGCGCTACCGGCGCGGTGGTGCGCACCGTAGCGCCACCGACGAGTGGGACGACTACGAGGACGACGACACCGCCGTCATTCCGCGCTACGTCGACGAAGACGAACCGGCCGCGCGCTACGCCGAGCCCGCCGCCGGATACGACGCTCGTTATGACCACGAGCTCGCCGACGCCGGATACCCGGATCCTGATTACGCCGACCCGGACTACGCCGACGACTACGCCGAACCGGAGTACGAGCGGACCGGCCGCAGCGGCCATCGGTATCGCCGCGACGAATACGACTCCGAGACCGATATCGAACCGATCGCCGACGAGGAGCCGGAACCGGCGACCGCCGCCAGTCGCGGCACCCGGGCCGGCGCGGCCTCACTGCGGGAGGCGCAGCGGGGGAGTCGCCGCGGTGCCGCCAAGTCCGCGGGGGGACAGAAGGCGCGCGGCGCGGGCCGGCCGGCCCGGTCGGGCTCGTCCGGTGGGCGCGGTCGCCGCACTCGCGTGGCCTCCCGTAAGGCGGCCGAGCGGCAGCGCCGGCGGCGGAATCTGGTCGTTCTGGGCTGCGTATTCGTCGTCCTGTTCGTGGTGGCCGGTGGCTACGCCGGATACAAGTTCATCCGCTCCATGGGCGGACCCGAGGATTTCGACGGATCGCCCGGCCCGCTGGCCGTGGTCCAGGTGCACACCGGTGACACCGCCGAACAGATCGCGCAGACCATGGTCGAGAAGGGGGTCGTGCGCAGCAGCGGGGCCTTCTATCAAGCGGCCGTGCGCAATTCGGGCATCACGTCGGTGCAGCCGGGCTATTACGCGGTGCCGACGCACAGCAAGGGCATCGACGCGGTCGCGGCCCTGCTGAAGAAGAATTCCCGGGTGGGCAATGTGGTGGTCTCCGAAGGGCGGCGGCTGCACGACTCCACCGATGTGAACACCGGCGCCCGCAACGAGGGCATCTACCGCAAGATCGCCGACGCCAGTTGCGTCGGGACCGGTGCGGACAAGAAATGCGTCACCTACGAACAACTCGATGCCGCCGGCGCCACCGCCGACGCGACCGCCCTGGGCGTTCCGGCCTGGGCCGTCGACGCCGTGCGCAAGGTTCCCGATCGCACCCGCCAGCTCGAAGGGATGATCGCCGCCGGCACGTGGGATTTCGATCCGTCCGGCACGCCCGAGCAGATTCTGGCGCAGCTGGTGAGCGAGAGCGCCGCCGGCTACGAGACGACCGGCTTGTTGCAGTCGGGGGCGACGAACAAACTCAACCCCTACCAGACGCTGATCGCGGCTTCGCTGGTCGAGCGGGAGGCGCTGCCGCAG
Organism: Nocardia sp. BSTN01; assembly: GCF_015354405.1. GTDB lineage: Bacteria > Actinomycetota > Actinomycetes > Mycobacteriales > Mycobacteriaceae > Nocardia. The sequence continues at coordinate 47,152 of NZ_JADKYP010000005.1, forward strand.
GACATGTCGAAGGTGGCCCGGGTGATCGTGAACCGGCTCGCGGTCGATCAGCCGCTGCAGCTCGATTCCACGGTCAACTACACCCTCGACCGCACCGAGGTCGCCACCACGGACGCCGACCGCGCCCGCAAGACTCCGTGGAACACCTACGCCATGCCGGGACTGCCGGCCACACCGATCTCCTCACCGTCGCTGGATGCCATGCGCGCGGTGGAGAATCCGGCGCCGGGACCGTGGCTGTACTTCGTCACCGTCGACAAGCAGGGCACCACCATGTTCGCCGAAAGCTACAGCGAACATCTGCGCAATATCCAACGCGCCCAGCAGAGCGGAATTCTCGACAGTGGCCGATAACGGGACGGGGTCGCCGGAACCGGGACGCAGGGCCGCGGTGCTGGGCAGCCCGATCGCGCATTCGCGGTCACCGCAACTGCATCTGGCCGCCTATCGGGCGCTGGGCCTGGACTGGACCTATGAGCGCATCGAATGCACCGGCGAGCAACTGCCCGGCCTCGTCGACGGGCTGGATTCGGATTGGGTCGGGCTGTCGGTGACGATGCCCGGCAAGGTCGCGGCCCTGAACTACGCCGGCGAACGGACCGAGCGTGCCGTCCTGGTCGGCTCCGCCAACACCCTGGTGCGCACGGCCGGTGGGTGGCGAGCCGATTGCACCGATGTGGACGGCGTGCGAGGCGCGTTGCAGGGCGGCGGCGTCGAATCGGTGCGCCGCTCGGTCGTGCTCGGGGCGGGCGGTACCGCGCGACCGGCGCTGCTGGCGCTGTCGGAACTCGGCGCCGAGACGGTCACCGTGGTCGCGCGCGACGCCGACCGGGCCGAGCCGACCCTCGCCCTGGCGCGGCAGCTCGGGATGGCGACGGAGTTCTCCGATTTCGACGCCGATCGGGTGCGCGCGGCGTGTGCGCGCGCCGACGCGGTGGTCAGTTCGGTGCCTGCCGCCGGTGCGGCGGTGGTGGCCGACGCGGTCGCGGCGGCGCCGGTGGTGCTCGACGCCATCTACGACCCGTGGCCGACGCCGCTGGCTACGGCCGTGCGGCGTGCGGGACATACCGTCATCAGCGGATTGCAGATGCTGCTGAATCAGGCCTACGGCCAGGTCGAACAGTTCACCGGACGGCCCGCGCCGCGAGCGGCGATGGCAGCGGCTCTGGATCTTCGTGACTTCTAGAACGGGTTCCAATTCGATGACGTCACAACACAGGCTAAGGTGATCGACATGAATTCGTGGGTGTTGCGCGCCATAGTCCTCGGTGCGCTGACCGTCGTACTGCGAACCCTGCTGGGTTTCGGCATGATCTACTCGCCGACCAACGGCTCGTGGATGCGCATCCTGTGCTTGGTCGTGCTGGTCGTCGCGGGCGTGGCCTGGGGGCTGATCGACGGTCGCAGTGATCGGCGGGCCAATCCCGATCCGGAGCGCGGCGGCGCCGACCTCACCATGCGCTGGCTGAAGGCCGGCGTGGTCGGTGGTGTGGGCAGCGGGCTGGTGGCGTGGCTGCTGGATTTCGTGCCGAAGTTCGATCTCGGCGACAACGGTCTGCTGTTCGAGTTGACCGCCGGTGCCTCGTTCATCGTGCTGATGATCTTCATTCCGGCGATGGTCGGCGTGGCGATCGGCCGTTTCCTGGTGGGCCGGGATCGGCGCAAGAGCGAATCCTCGGTGCCTCCGGCGGCGGCCTCCCCGGCCTGATCGGCTCATCCGGGCCGCGGATCGTCTCCGCGGCCCGGATTTTCGTGTCCTAGAGCAGAATTCCGCCGGCGGGGCTGCCCTCGCGGGCGATGGTCGCGTAGGCCGCGGCCAGCAGCGACGGGTCGGGACCTTCCAGGCGGCCGGGTTTGGCCAGACCGTCGAGAACCACGAATCGGAGAATGCCCGAGCGGGTCTTCTTGTCGGTCTGCATGCTTTCCAGCAGCTGCGGCAGTGCGTCGGCGTCATAGGTGGTCGGCAGGCCGACGCTCTCCAGGATCGCGCGATGGCGATCGGCGGTGGCATCGTCGAGGCGACCGGCCAGCCGGCCGAGTTCGGCCGCGAAGACCAGACCGACCGACACCGCCGCACCGTGGCGCCACCGGTAGCGTTCCCGGCGTTCGATCGCGTGGCCGAGGGTGTGGCCGTAGTTGAGGATTTCGCGCAGGCTCGCCTCCTTGAGGTCGGCGGCCACCACATCGGCCTTCACCTGGATCGCGCGGCGCACCAACTCCGGCAGCACGTCGCCCTTCGGGTCCAGGGCGGCGGCGGGGTCGCGTTCGATCAGATCGAGGATGACCGGATCGGCGATGAATCCGGCCTTGATGATCTCGGCCATCCCGGCGACGATCTCGTTGGGCGGCACCGTTTCGAGGGTCACCAGATCCACCAGCACGGCCGACGGCTCGTGGAAGCAGCCGACCAGGTTCTTGCCGGCCTCGGTGTTGATTCCGGTCTTGCCTCCGACCGCCGCGTCGACCATCGCGAGCAGTGTGGTCGGCACGTGGACGACCTTCACACCACGCATCCAGGTGGCGGCGACGAACCCGGCCAGATCGGTGGCCGCACCGCCGCCGAGGCTGATCACGACGTCCTGCCGGGTCAGGCCGATACGGCCGAGCACCTCCCAGCAGAAGCCTGCGACCGGGAGATCCTTACCGGCCTCGGCATCCGGAATCTCGATGCGATGTGCGTCGAGGGTGTCACCGTGCGGGCCGACGGCCTGCTCGGCGAGCGCGTGCCGCACCACCTCAGCGGTCTCGGTCAGCGGCGGCTGATGGAAGATCGCCACCGTCCGCACTCCGGGATGGCGGGCGACCTGCTCGACCAGTTCGCCGAGCAGCCCCCGGCCGATGATCACCGGATACGGATCGGCGGTACGGACCTCGATGCGGGTGGGCTCGCTCATGTGTGCTGCTCCGATTCCTCTAGTGCTCGTCGTGTGCGTGCCCGGCGGGCGCGGGCGCGCCGGGACCGACCGGCCCCGGGCGCCGCGTCGTGCGCGGTCTGCGCGGTGTCACCCGCGAGACGTGCGGCGGGCGAAGGTGTTTCGCCGGCTGCGTGTGCCGGCCGTGTCTCCGGGCCGGAGCGGACCGGTCGCGCGGGTTCCGGATGCGGTGCCGCGGCCGCGCCGGGGTCGTGGCTCGCCGCGGGCGGGCCGGCGGCGCGGGTGGCGGTGCGTCGGACCCGCCCTGGCCGTGTATTCGGCTGTGTGGCAGGGGGTTTCGCAGCCCCGCCGCCTGCCGCCGGTTCCAGGGTGACCGTGGGCCGGTCCGGGGCCGGTCCGATGGGCACCGCCTCGGGCGGGGTGCCGGTCCGGTTGCGGGAGTGCCGCCGGCCGCCGCGGCGGGAACGCCGCGCCCGGCGCCGCGGCTGGGTGCGGTCCGTCTCGGGCGAATCCGTCTGTGCGGCTTCGGTTTCGCCGGATGCGGCGGTGGGCTGGGTGGCGTCGGCCGCGGCGCGCGTGCGGCGACGGAGCCCCCGGGAACGGGAGCGGCGAGTGCCGGTGGGTTCGGCGCTCGTCGAATCCTGTTGCGGCGCGGGGGTTTCGGTCGGTTCGATGCCGAGTTTGGCCAGAATGGCACGGACGACGCGGCCCGGGCTGCGGCCGTCGGTGCGAATCCGGATGGAGGCCACCTCGCGATAGAGCGGGCGCCGTACGCGCATCAGTTCGCGATATTTCGCGCTCGGATCGTCGCCGTTGAGCAGCGGCCGATTCGTCGACGCCCCGGTCCGGCGCAGTCCTTCGGACACGCTGATCTCCAGGTACACCACCGTGCGCCCGCGCAACAACTCCCGCGTCGCCGCGGACAGGATCGCACCGCCACCGAGGGAGACGACGCCGTGTTCGGCGAGGATCGCGCGGCGTACGACGCGTTCCTCGATCCGCCGGAATTCCGGTTCTCCATCGGTGGCGAAGATGTCGGGGATGCTGCGACCGGTGTCCTGTTCGATCCCGGCGTCGGTGTCGTAGAGCGAGACGCCGAGTTCGCGGGCGAGTTTGCGCCCGATCGTGGACTTACCGGCACCGGGCGGGCCGATGAGGACCACGCTGGGCCGGCTGGGGTCGCTGCGAACGATCACGACGGCTGTCCCGGGCGCCGGACCCGGGCGGTGCCGCGCGCGGGATCAGCCATTCATGCCTCCGACGCCACGACGCCCGGGATGTGCGGGCGGGTCTGGACACGCTTCTGGTACGTCGTGAGGTTGTCGACGGTCTCGGCGAGGGAATCGCCGCCGAACTTCTCCAGGACGGCCTGCGCCACCACGAGCGCGACCATGGCCTCGGCGACGACACCGGCGGCGGGCACGGCACAGACGTCGGAGCGCTGATGGATGGCCACGGCCTCGTCACCGGTGGCCATATCCACGGTGGACAGTGCGCGCGGAACGGTGGAGATGGGCTTCATCGCCGCGCGCACGCGCAGGGCTTCGCCGTTGGTCATACCGCCCTCGAGGCCGCCGGCGCGGTTGGTGGAGCGCAGCACCCCGTCGGGGCCGGGACGCATTTCGTCGTGGGCGGCGCTGCCGCGACGGCGTGCGGTCTCGAATCCGTCGCCGACCTCGACACCCTTGATGGCCTGAATGCCCATCAGGGCCGCGGCCAGCCGCGAATCCAGGCGCTGCTCGCCGCTGACGAACGACCCCAACCCGACCGGCAGTCCGGTGACCACGACCTCGACGACGCCGCCGAGGGTGTCGCCGTCCTTCTTGGCGGCCTCGATCTCGGCGATCATCGCGGTTTCGGCTTCGGGATCGAATGCGCGGACCGGGCTGGCGTCCACGGCCTCGAGATCGGCGGCGGTGGGCACGAAACCCGGGCGGGCCGCCGCGGTGCCGATCGAGACCACATGGGAGACGACGTCGACGCCGAGCGCCTGGCGCAGGAACTGCCGGGCCACCGTGCCCGCGGCGACCCGGGCGGCCGTTTCGCGGGCGCTGGCGCGTTCGAGCACATTGCGGGCGTCGTCGAAGCCGTACTTGAGCATCCCCGAGTAGTCGGCGTGGCCGGGACGGGGACGCGTCAGCGGAGCGTTGCGGGCCAGTTCGGCCAGTTCGGCCTCGTCGACGGGGTCGGCGGCCATGACCTCGGTCCACTTCGGCCACTCGGAATTGGCGATCTCGATCGCGACCGGGCCGCCCATGGTGCGGCCGTGGCGGATACCGCCGATCACGGTGACCTTGTCGGCCTCGAACTTCATCCGCGCGCCGCGCCCGTAGCCCAGTCGCCGTCGCGCCAGTTGCGCGGCGATATCGGCCGAGGTCACCTCGACACCGGCCACCATCCCCTCGACGATGGCGACAAGAGCGGGACCATGAGACTCACCAGCAGTAATCCAGCGCAACACGACCTCCATCTTTCCACGTCACAACGGTTCCCCGGACATCGGTGTCCGCGCGGCTACACCGTGGGCCACAGTGCCGCAACGGTAGCCAGGCACATCGCGGGCCCGTGCGGCACGGTGATCGAGGCGCCGAACACGCCCCGACGACGGTCCGGATCGCCGGGCGCGGCAGGGCGGCCGCCGGGAGGCGCGGGCCCGATCGCGGCGCCCTTCCGGACGCGCGCGAACAGCCTGCCGCCGGCACCGGACTCGCCGGCGGCGCGAGCGGCCACACCTGCCGCGAGCAGCACGCCGACCCCGGCCGAGGCGGTCAGCAGAGGCGCGCCGATCGCGGCCCACACCCAGCAGGACGGCCCGCCGCACGCCGCGGCCGCACCGGTGCCGAGTGCCAATTTCACATCCCCGGCCCCGCACGCCGCCGGAGCGATCAGATGCGTCAGCAGATACGGCACGGCGAGCAGTAGCGCACCGGCGATCGCGGCGGTGGCACGGCCGGTCGAGGCCGCGAACATCGGCACGACCGCCGCACCCGGCAGGGTGAGTACGTCGGGCAGGCGCCTGGTCCGGATATCGATCACGCTGAGCGCAACACCCCAGACGATCAGGGCGAGGTAGGCGGCGGTGGTCATGGCAGCCATCGTCTCTCGTCGGCGAGGGGCCACCCTGCCCGCGAACCTGAAATGTGGACAACCGCAACAGTTGTGAACACCCGATGGGTAACACCGGCTCGCCGCCGGTCGCGGCCGTGGGGCGCGGGAGACGGCGTGACGGCCTCGCAACACGACAGCGGTAGCGTGGCAGCCATGTCTGCTGATGACGGTGCCCGGCGTCCCGACCACGCTGCGCGTCGGGCCGGGTTGCGAGACCTGTTGGTGGAGAACGGGGTCGATGCCCTGCTGGTGACCGATCTGGTGAATATCCGGTACCTGACCGGCTTCACCGGCTCCAACGCCGCCCTGCTGGTGCACTCCTGGGACGGCAGCCAGGTGGGCGAGGACGGGGAGCGGACCGTCATCTGCACCGACGGCCGCTATCTCACCCAGGTCGGCGAACAGGTGCCCGACGTGCGCGCCGAGATCGCGCGCGCCAGTGCGCGGCGGTTGGTCGAACTGGCCGGGGAATGGCAGATCGGCCGCGTCGGCTTCGAAAGCCACGTCGTGACGGTCGACCAGCACCGCGGCTTCGTCGAGCAGGGCAGCGGGCTCCAATTCGTGCCCGCGCCCGGGCTGGTCGAGCAATTGCGCACGGTCAAGGACGACTACGAGGTCGAGCAGCTGCGCACGGCGTGTGCGGCCGCCGACGCCGCGCTGGCCACCCTTCTCGAGCGCGGGGGGCTGCGCCCGGGCCGCACCGAGCGCCAGGTCGCGCGTGAGCTGGAATGGCTGATGTTCGAGCACGGCGCCGACGCGATCGCGTTCGAGACCATCGTCGCCGCCGGCTCCAATTCCGCAGTGCCGCATCATCGCCCGACCGGGGCGATCCTGGCCGCCGGCGATTTCGTGAAGCTCGATTTCGGCGCGGTGGTCGGCGGCTACCACTCGGATATGACGCGCACGCTGGTCCTCGGCGAGCCGACCGATTGGCAGCGCGAGATCTATCAGCTCGTGCACGAGGCACAGCGGGCCGGCCGTGAGGCGCTGAAGCCGGGTGCGTCGTGTGCGGCGGTCGATGCCGCGGCCCGCTCGGTGATCGAGTCGGCGGGGCACGGCGACCTGTTCGTGCACGGCCTCGGGCACGGTGTCGGACTGCAGATCCACGAAGCGCCTCCGGTCGCCAAAACCGCGACCGGTACACTTCTGGATGGCGTGGCGGTGACCGTCGAGCCAGGTGTGTATTTCCCCGGCCGCGGCGGAGTTCGCATCGAGGACACGCTCGTGGTTCGTGCGGGGGGTCCGGAATTGCTCACCCACACCACCAAAGACCTCACCGTGGTCGACTGACCCCGGCTGCCCCACCGGGCCGGGCCCTACGGCCCGGCCTACAGAACGTCGAACAGTACTAACAAGGAGATCCGAGGACAGTGGCGGACACCAGCGACTTCAAGAACGGCCTCGTGCTGAAGATCGACGGTCAGCTCCAGCAGATCATCGAATTCCAGCATGTCAAGCCGGGTAAAGGTCCCGCGTTCGTGCGGACCAAGCTGAAGAACGTGCTGTCCGGCAAGGTGGTCGACAAGACGTTCAACGCCGGCGTGAAGGTGGAGACCGCCACCGTGGACCGCCGGGACATGACCTACCTGTACCACGACGGGTCGGACTACATCTTCATGGACGGCGAGACCTTCGACCAGATCGGCATCGACGAGCGGACCATCGGCAAGGGCGCCGGCTTCCTGCTGGAGAACATGACCGTGCAGGTCGCCACCCACGAGGGCGCGCCGCTGTACGTCGAGCTCCCGGTCACGGTCGAACTCGAGGTCACCCACACCGAGCCCGGCCTGCAGGGCGACCGCTCCAGCGCCGGCACCAAGCCCGCGACCCTGGAGACCGGTGCCGAGGTGCAGGTGCCGCTGTTCATCAACGTCGGCGACAAGCTGAAGATCGACTCGCGCGACGGCGGCTACCTGGGCCGGGTCAACGCCTGATCCTGGCGGATCCACCGGCCCGGCGCCGGACCATGGGCGGCGCGCGCGTATCGGCTTTCCGGTATCACACGCGCCGCCGTCGACACTGCGAACGGGATAATGGTGATCGTGGCTGATCAGCCCGTGGACAAGAAGTCCACCCACAAGAAACTCGGAGCCCGGCACAAGGCCCGCCGCCGGGCCGTGGATCTGCTCTTCGAGGCCGAGGCGCGTGACGTCGACCCGGCCGATCTGGTCGTGGAGCGTCTGGACCTGGCCGGTCGCGACGAACAGGTCGCCCCGGTGAATCCCTACACCCGTACCCTCGTCGAAGGCGTCGCCGACGATCTGGACCGGGTCGACGGCACCATCGAGTCCTACCTGCAGGACTGGACCCTGGGCCGATTGCCCGCGGTGGACCGCGCCATTCTGCGGGTGGCGGTGTGGGAGTTGTTCCACGCCAACGACGTTCCGCCCGTGGTGGCGGTCGACGAGGCCGTCGAGCTGGCGAAGGAACTGTCGACCGACGATTCGCCCGCGTTCGTCAACGGCGTGCTCGGCCGCATCGTGTCGCTGGCCGACCAGGTACGCGCCGCCGCGGCCGCGACCCGCCGCGACGGCGGGGCGTGATGATCAAATATCTCGTTCTCGCGATGCGCACGCCGGCCTGGTCCGACGCGGTCATCGAACCGCACCGCGAATGGCTGGCCGAGGTGCGCGCGCGAGGTCGGCTGGATTGCACCGGCCGCTTCACCGACGGCAGCGGCGGGGCATATGTGGTGCTGGCCGAAAATTCGTCGGCAGCAAGGGAATTGGTGTGGACCGATCCCATTCACACCACCGGCGCCTCCGAGTTGACGATCCACGAATGGGAGATCACGGGCTGAGTCATGCTCTCGCGCCCCTGAATTCGGACAAACCCGCTAAATTTCCCGGATCCCCGCCGGGCCCGCATACTGTTCCGGTCACTTGACCTAGAAAAGGTGGAACGGATGCGGTTCAATTCGGCGACAGCGCGCGCGGCGCTGCGTCTCGCCCCGGCGATCGTCGCGGCGGTAACCCTGGCCACGACCGGTTGCTCGGCGGTGGAAAAGGGTGTCGACAAGGGGGTTCAGGTCGCCAAGGATCACAACAAATCCGATACCGCCCGCGCGAAGGTCGGTGACTGCATCAACGTGATCAACGCCTCGGCCGTCGATTCCGATACCGAACCGGTCACCTGCGCCTCCGACAAGGCCGTCTACAAGGTCGCGCAGGTGCACAACGACAAGGTCGACTGTGGCGCCGATTTCACCTCGTACGAGGAAACTCTCAATGGCGGCACGCTGGCGTATCTGTGCCTGGCGCCTAATTTCAAGGCGGGTCTGTGCTACGCGGATTCGCCGCTCAGTGGCTACAAGTACGCCGACTGCACATCCTCGGAGGCGAGCTTCCGTGTCGCCCAGCGCATCGACGGGCAATCCGACGACACGCTGTGCGGCCCGGAGTCCGACAGTGTGATCACACTGTCGGATCCGCAGACGACATTCTGTCTGGCGCAACCGAAGTGAGCTGGCTCGTGCGCTCAGGCGGTCGCGGGTCGTAGCACGATCGTGCCGAAGGTCGCGCGCTCGTCGACTCGCCGATGCGCCTCGGCCGCATCCGCCAGCGGTAGGACGCTGTCGATCAGCACGGTGAGGTCACCGGCGGCGGCGAGTTCGAGTGCCGCCGCCCGCTTCGCCGCCACCCCGGCCAGCCACCGCGGTCCGGAGCAGCCGGTGAAGGTGAGTCCGCGCATGATCAGATCCATGGTCGTGACCTGGGCGGGGGCGCCGGCCAGCCAGCCGTAGCCGAGCATCCGGCCCCGCAGTGGGGTCATCAGATCGAGGACGGCCGCCGCGCTCTCGCCGCCGATCGAGTCGAAAACCACGTCGACAGTGGCGTTTTCGAGGCGTTCGCCGAGATGCCGCGGCCAGTCCGGATCGCGATGGTCGACGACCGTGTGCGCACCGAGTTCGCGGGCACGCTCTGTTTTGGCCGCCCCGCCGGCGGTGGCGATGATGTGCGCGGCGCCGGATCGGGCCGCCAACTGGGTGAGATAACCGCCGATGCCGGTGGCCGCGGCCTCGATCAGGACGGTTTCGGTACCGGTGAGTGCCGCGGCCTCCAGCAGGGCGAGGGCCACCGATCCGCTCATCGCGACCGCCGCGGCGGCATCGCTCGCCAGTCCGTCCGGGATGCGGACCGCGGATTCGGCGGGGGCGCACATCCACTCGGCGTAGCTGCCGAAGTCGTTGCGCGCCACCAGGACCCGATGCCCTTTCCATTCCGGGTCGACGTCGCCTGCGACGGCGGTGACGACGCCGACCGCCTGGGTTCCGAACACCGTGGGCGTCGGCGTCGGTGTCGGGTACATGCCCGACCGCAACATCGTCTCCGGATACAGCACCGGGACCGCCTCCACTCGGATCAGCACCTCGCCGGGCTGGGGGGTGGGCTCGTCCACGTCGCGCACGACGAGGACCTCCGGTCCGCCGACCCCGGTCATTACGATTGCCTGCATATCGACCTCATAACTTGACTAACGGTCCAGATATTCCGGGAAGAATATGGACCGTTGGTCAAGTTTGTCAACGGGACTGGAGTGCACAGTGGCGCAGCAGCGCAGAGAACGAGCCGATGCGGCGCGCAACCGCCGTGCGATCCTCGATGCGACTCGGGCGCTGCTGGCCGAGGGTGGGGCCGAGGCCGTGACCATGGACCGAGTGGCGGCCACGGCGGGAGTCGGCAAAGGCACGGTGTTTCATCGTTTCGGCTCGCGCGCCGGGCTGTTGCACGCGATGGTCGCCGAACCGGCCGAAACGCTGCGGGCGGCGATCACCGACGGGCCGCCTCCGCTGGGCCCGGGCGCGCCGGCGGGGGAGCGGCTGCTCGCCTTCTTCGACGCGATGGCCGCGATGGTCGCCGACAACGTCGAACTGATGGTCGCCGCCTACCGCAGCGTGCCCCCGCATCCGCGCACCTCCGAATTCCACGCCACGTGGGCGGAACACATCACGAAGCTGCTGACCGAGGCGCGTCCGGACCTCGACGCCGAGGCGGTCGGCCACCTGCTGTTCGGCATGCTGGGCAGCGATTACGCCCTCGCCGCGGTGCGTGCGGGCGAAAGTACGAGATTGCGAGCGGCCGTGCGGCAGGTGGTGCTGGCCGTAGTCAGCCCGTGAGCAGAACGCCGCCCACCGCACCCGCGGTCGCGACCACCGCCAGCGCCAGCCCGGTGCAGACGAACCGCACCGGCGGCACCCGGACCGCATGGGAGCGGCAGAACTCCAGGCACAGCAGCGTCGCCAGCGAGGCCCACGGGGTGGCGATCGCGCCCACATTCGTCCCGATCAGCAAGGACAGCAGCTGGTTTCGGTGCTCGGGCGGTATCACCGCCTCACCCGCCGTGTAGGCGGGCAGGTTGTTGACGATATTCGACAGTCCGAGGCCCGCCCCGGCCGCGCGGTAGGCCCCGGCCGCACCGGAATCCGTGCCGATCAGCGCGGCCATCAGATCCGAGAGTCCGTACCGGCCCAGAGTCGGGATGACCAGGAACAACCCGATCACGAAGATCAGCAGCTGCCACGGGATCAGCGACGGCCGCAGCGCATCGCGGTCGAACACGGCGAATCCGGCGATGGCGAGGACGGCCGCCGCGAGTGCGGCATAGCCGATGTGGTCGCCGACGAACGGAATCGCCAGGACGAACAGCGCGCAGGCGCCGCCGGCCGTCGCGAACAGCGCCCGTTCCCGTGCATTTTCCAGCCGGATCGGCGGCGGTGCCACGTAGCGATCGGTGCCGCGGCGGCCGCGCCGCCAATACCAGATCCACAGGGCCGCCATGGTCGCGGCGAGCGAGATCACCTGGGGCAGCCACATTCTGGCCGCGAATCCGGTGGCATCGAGTCCGATGCGGTCGGCGGCGAGCAGATTGGTCAGGTTGGACACCGGCAGCAGCAGGCTCGCGGTATTCGCCAGCCACAACGTCGTCATGGCCAGCGGCAACGGTGGAATCCGCGCGGGCCGGGCCAAGGCCAGCATGACCGGTGTCAGCAGGACCGCCGTGGTGTCGAGGTTGAGCACCATCGTCGTCACGGCCGCGAAGCCGACGCAGAGCACGAACAGCGCCGGATAGCGCCCTCGGCCGGCGATCGCGATCCGATGGGCGATCACGTCGAAAACCTGTGCGCGCCGGGCCAGATGGGCCAGCACGATCACGCTGCCCAGAAACAGCAGCAGTGGTCCGATCCGGCGCATATTCGCCTCGGCGTCGGCGCGCGGCAGCCATCCGGTCAGCACGCACAGGACTCCGGCCGCGAGGACGGCGATGCGGATCCAGTCCAGCACACGCGGTGCGGAGGCTTCCTCCGGCTCCGGGTCGCGCACGTTGCGCTCGGGCGCCACCGGTTCGGACATCGGGCCATCATCGCACCACGGCGCACGCCGGCGCGTGCCGGTCCGCTCGCGTCCGGCGGGGCGGTTCACGACGCGGGAGTGGCGATCCAACCGGCCACGATCACCAGCCCGGTGGGCCGATGGACGCCGAGGAAGCCGAAGGGACGGTCGAAGTTCACCGCGATCATCAGCGCAGCGGCCGGCGCCGGCGGCATGCCGGTCGGTTCCATGAGGACCGCGGTGACGGCCGCCGCCGCGAAACCGTCGGCGGTGAACCGGGCGCAGACGTCCTGGGCGGCTGCTGTTACCCGCAGCGGGATCGGTGAGAGGCCGGGGAACGGGTTGTCCGCGACGGTGGTCGCCGCGGTCAGGCCGAACAGCTCCGGCGCGAGCAGCAGGTCGTGGGTGGATCGAACCGCGAAGGGCGGCACCTGGATTCGCAGGGTGTCGGATACAGCGGTCACCTGCCGGACCTCGAGCCCGGGAGCTGCGGTGCCGAGGGCGGGCCGGCGCGTCTCCACCGAACCGTCGAGGGCCCCCAGCCCTGCCTCCAGCACCGCCGGGGCCGTGACACCGTCCTCGCCGAGCAGCAGATGCACATCCAGATCGGACGCGCCGCGCACCACCACGCGCGAGACGGGTGTGCCGGCCCGCAGCACGGCGGCGTCGCCGAGGTCGGTGCTGTACCGCGCGAGAGCGGGCCCGCGGTGGCCCCGCCACGGACCGCTCGACGGTTCCAGCACATCGGCGTGGAAGCTCTGCCGCCACGCCGTGCGGGCGACGACGGCGGTGGCCAGTGCGCATGCGGTCGCCGCGTCGATCCGGGCCGGGAAACGGTCGATCAGGCCGTCGGTATGGCGACGCGCCCAGTCGTCGAGCCCGGCCGGACCGCGCAGCGCGCCGACCGTCCCCGGCGGCAGGGAACGGATCCACTCCTCGCGCAGCGCGATATCGTCGCGCACCCACACTCCGAGTGCCGCGCGCACCGATTCGGCGGCCTCGATCCGGCGCAGCAGGGTGATCGCGGCGTCGTGGGCGGATGCCGCGGGAATGCCTGCCGCCGCGGTGAGTTCGCCGCGGGCCGGCTCGCCGGCCGTCGCGGCCAGGAGTGCGAGCAGCGGCCAGATGCCACAGCCGGACAGTACGAAATCCTCGGAACCAGCTGCGGCGCACCACTTTCCGGTGAGGTCGTTGGCGGCGGCCACATCGGGTGCGAGGCTCGGGTGCATGGGCGAAAGCCTACCGACGGGCACCGACGGCAGTGCGCCCCTGCCGGGGTGTACGTGGGCGGCAGGGGCGCGTCCGGAACTGATCGCCCGGACGATCGGCCGAAAACCGATCTGCCCACGAGTCTGGTTCCTCAACCGCACTCGAGGTCCAGCCTCGGGCGCGTGGTCTGCGTCACGCCCGCGGAAACAGTGGCCGAAACTACGTCTTCGTGGCCGAACGTGTTGAGGTGTCCCGGCCGGTGTGTGTCATCCTTCCGAGGCGGAACGGTCCGCGAGAGGTCCAGGAGGTAGGGATGGCTGGTGCCGGTACGGCCCGTCTGGCGGAACTTCGCGCGGGTCGCATGACCCCGGAGCAGGCGTGGCAGCTGTACGACAGCCTGCCGGAGGTCGCGGTCACCGAGATCACCACCGGCCGCTGGACCGGCGACGAACTGGACACCGGACATCCGTGGGCCGGTGTGCTCGTCGAATCCGGCTGGTACGGAAAGCAGTTCGACTCTCCGGACGACGTGCAGCCGCTGCTGTTCGCCGGGCCGGACGGCCGGGTCTTTCCGGTCGACCCCCGCCGGGTGCCGCTGGGGCTGGCCGGAACCCTGCCGGCGGCGGCATTCCGGGCGGCGCGGCGCATGCTGCCGGCGTTACGCCCGCTGCTGCGGACCCGTACCGCTCGTGCGCGCCTGCGCGAGATCGAATTCCGCGGCAAGGTCAGCGCGGCCATGATCTACGACCACCTGCCCATCGTCGACATCTTCCGTCGCGTCGACGAGGACACCCTGCTCGGTGTGATGGATATGCGCGGGCTGAGCGACCCGTACTTCTTCATCCTGCGCCGCGACCGCTCCTGACCGCTCAGTCGTCCCCGGCGGCGAGGATCACGTCGAAGCGGGCGTCGGCGGTGTCGAGCTGTTCGAGAATGTGCTGCTTGACATGCGGTGCCAGCGGCGTGTCCGGGCGGGTGATCAGTTCGCGGTAGACCGCGGTGAGCGGCCGGTATTTGGTGGCGAGTTTCGACATGACGGCCTGTTCGTCGGCATAGAGGATGCCGACACCGTTGTCGGTGAAGTCGGAGATCTTCACCACCCGGGCCCACGGATCGCGGTCCAGGCTCGCGGCGACGTGGTCGCGATATCGGATATGCCGGTCCTCGTCCGAGTCGTGAGCCGGATTGGTCACCGCCGCAACGAGATTCGATACGCGTTCGCCGAACCGCCGGGTCAGCACCGCGAGTGCCGCCGGTGTGGAGTCCCCGTCCGGATCATGCTCACCGCGGAGAGCGACCAGGTCGGCGGCGTGATCCTCGACCGCATCGTGCAGCAGTCCCGCGAGCACCAGATCGGTGTCGTGCACCTCGTAGTGGCTCACGATGCGGATCGCCACTCGCAGTAGATGATTCAGATACGGCTCGCGGCCGTAATTATCGTCGCGATGCAGGTCGGCCACGAATTCCAGTGCCGTGTCGACCCGTTCGGGATCGGCCAGTTTGCGCTGCGACTCGAGCAGCAGCCGCTGCCGCAGCCCTTCCTCGCCGTGCACATCGCTGAGTGTGTGCAACGGCATGGCCGCCAGAATTCCCGCCCCGATGAACTCCATCCGCCCAATCTAGCGGGCCACGGTGACAATCCGCCGTCGCCGGGTTGTCAGCGAACCCCGCGCGGACGGAATTGAATGCTGATCCGCGGACCCACCGGCCGCCGCGTCTTCGGCACCGCATGTTCCCAGGTGCGCTGGCAGGAGCCGCCCATCACGAGAAGATCGCCGTGCCCGACGTGATAGCGGATGCTCGCGCCGCCGCCGCGCGGACGCAGCAGCAGGGCCCGCGGCGCACCGATGGACAGGATCGCGACCATGGTGTCGTGGGTGGAACCGCGGCCACCGGTATCGCCGTGCCAGGCGACGCTGTCCTCGCCGTCGCGGTAGTAACACAGACCGGCCGTGCGGAACGGTTCGCCGAGTTCCGGGCCGTAATGGCTGCTCAGCGCGGCGCGGGCGTCCTCCAGGATCGGATCCGGCCAGGGCTCGTTCTCGCCGTAATGCCGCAGCAGACGCGGCACGTCGACCACGCGGTCGTACATCGGGCGGCGGTCGGCTCGCCACGGCACGCGAGTGGCCAGCCGCTCGAACAGTTCGTCGGCCCCGTGCAACCATCCCGGCAGCAGGTCGACCCACGCGCCCTCGGTCAGCTGGGTGCGGCGCACGCCGTCCAACGGCCCCAGTTCGATATCGCCGAAGCCGTCGAACAGCGATCTCTGCAGCGGTGTCGACATGCGTTCGAATCTACGTTCTATCGAACATATGTTCAAGCATCGGACGTGCCGGTGTCCGGCGCCTGTGCCGAAGCATCACATCTGTCACTTCGGCAGCACATCTGTCACCGGCGTCTGTGGTGGGCGGCCAAGCGGTGGTTTGGGGTGGGCATCGGCGTAGGCGGCTATCACGGAGCGAAGACCTGGTGAGCAGGAGTTTCGGGCGCGCAGGAAGAGCCTTTTCCAGAGTTGGCCGGTGGGGTCGTTTTGAACCATTTCATCGATCGCGGCTGCGGTTTCTGCTTGGTTCGCGTTGGCCAGGAGACGGGAGGCAGTGGTCAGGAGCTGCGCCGCATGGTTTGGCCGCCAGCGGAGGTCGGTTCTTGGTGGAGGGGTGTCGCCCGTTGGGACGTGGACGTTGGGGCGTTCTTTCGATGTGCTCGTCGACGATTTCCGCGAGAGTAGTCGTGGGTGCTAGGCGCGGGCGGTGGGCCAGGTGGTGCTGATGAGTTCGGTGAGCATGTGCAGGTCGGTGAAGACAAGGGGTGCCAGAGGTGTGTGGTGGGGTCTTGGAAGAACACTGTTCGGGCGTCGCGTGGATCGTGGCGGATCACGTAGCGGCGCTTGTGTTTCCCGCCCCGATTCGAGAGAACGTTGCGTAGGGGTCCAAAGCGGCGCCGTCGTAGTGCAGGCCGCGGATCTTCACCCCGCGTTTGGGGTCGATGCCGACGTGGTGGACCGGCAGCAGTTGGTAGTAGAGGTCCGGGGATGGGATGGCCATTGCGAAACCGCCTTGGGTCATTGCGGCAGCGAACAAGGTGTTGGGGCAGTGGTCGCCGCTCGGATCCCAGGATGGCGACCCGCCGGTTAGCCCCCTTGAACGTCGCCGACCCAACTTCAACTACCGGTCGTAGTAGACACCGCACGGTCCCCTTTGTAGCATCCTCACGAGTCCGGCAGTGGCGGACAAGGGGCGCTCAAGGCGATCTCGAATCGCTTTGGAGGAGAACAGAAGGGGCGGCGGACGGGCATGAACAGCACGTCAATTTATTCGACAACACCGGCGGGGCTCAGCAGAAGCGGTGCGGGGGAGCCGCTGCTCTTGGTGCATGGGTTCACGCTGACTTGGCATTGCTGGGGCGGCGTGATCGATAGCTTGTCGAGTGAGTTCGACATTCTCGCGCCGACTCTGCCATTCCATTGGGGAGGACCGGCCGGTGACCGGCCACTGACCGTCGCCGCAGGGGCTGATCATCTTGAAGCGCTAATGGATGAGACCGGCTGGGAGACTGCGCATATCGCCGGTCATTCCTTGGGCGGTTGGCTGGCGCTCGAGCTCGCCAGGCGCGGCCGGGCGCGCAGCGTGACCGCCGTAGCCTCAGCGGGATTGTGGCAGCGCGGCAGCCGCCACGCCGAACGACTCCGGCGAAAGTTCCAAGTCATGTCCTACCTCGCACCGATGTCCCGCGGTTTCTCGAACCCGACCCTGGCCGCCATCGGCAAAGCCACCACGATGCGTGCCATGTGCCACCGCCCAGGACGCGTCGCACCCGACCTGGCTTCGATCGCCCTGCAATCGGCCGGACACTGCACCGCACGCGACATCAACGCGATCTGGCCCACCGACACGGCTCTGGAGATCATCGACCAGATCACCCCGCCGGTCACGATCGTCTTCAGCGCACGCGACCGCGTGATTCCACCGTCTCGATACGGCGCGCAATTGGTCACCCCCACCGCAAACCGGCGAGTGTGCATGCTGACCGATGTAGGACACGTACCGATGCTCGAGGTCCCCAGCAAGGTAGCTACCGAAATCCGGCGCACCGCAACCGTCAACTGACCTGCGCCTTGTGACACCAATACTGCGAACTCGGTGACAGATAGCCTGCCTCACCACGACGGTATGTCGACGTCACACCGATTGCCTGTGACAGATATGCAGCTGCGGCACAGCGCCGATCCGGGCGGCCCGGATCAGCTCAGGTGCGCACGCACGAAATCGACCACCGCGTCGGAGAATTCGTCGTTGACATCACTGGCGGCGGTATGCGCGGCACCGGTGATCTCGACGTACTCCATCTGCGGCACCAGCGCGCGGAAGTCGGCGACACCCTGTTCGCTGACCACGTCCGACAGTCGTCCGCGCACCAGCAGCACCGGGATCTCGAGCGCGCGAGCGGCATCCTCGAGGTCGCTGGTCTGCAGTTCGATGTCCTCGGGCCGGCTCGACATCATCGCCGGATCCCAGTGCCAATACCAGCGCCCGTCCTCGCGCAGCCGCAGATTGCGCCGCAGGCCCTCGGGGTTGCGGGGCCGGCGGCGGTGGGGCAGATATTCGGCCACCGCATCGGCGGCTTCCTCCAGGGAGGCGAAGCCCTCGGGATGGCCGCCGAGGAAGTTCATCACCCGTTCCACGCCCTTGTGTTCCGGGCGCGGCACCACATCGACCAGAACGAGTCCGGCGATGCGCTCACGGCCGGGGCGGGCGGTCGCCAGCAGTGCGGTCAATCCGCCCATGCTCGCGCCGACCACGATGGCGGGCCGGTCGAGTTCGGCGAGGATGTCCAGCAGGTCGGCGGTCATCGCCGTGCGCGAGTAGTCGCCGTCCGGCGCCCAGTCGCTCTCCCCGTGACCGCGGGCGTCCAGCAGGACGGCGTGCATCCCCACCTTCGCCAGCGCGGCGCCCGATTCCTTCCAGGAGTGCCGGGTCTGGCCGCCGCCGTGCAGGAAGACCGCCAGCGGGCCGTCGGCCGGCCCCCAGCTCTCCCCGGCCAGGGCGATGCCGCCGTGGCCGCGGAAGGTGATCCGGCGGGGCTCGGTGAAGTCGGCGTCGTTGCTCACCCTCCGAGCATCCCATATCCGGTTTACGCTGTATGAAACAGTCCCGGCCAACGGTTGTGGCGCCTGCGTGATGTGTCGGCATAGCCGCAGGTGGCGGGGCTCACAGCGGGACCCCCGCCGAGGGGAGGCCGGGGCGGCGCTGCTACGCTCAGGCATCGAAAAGACATCCTTTAACGGACCGTCCGGTGAGGCGGGGAAGGAGGTCGGCATGGCCGTGCCCGAAGAGCGCGGCGGCCGCGTCGCGCCCGAAGAACGGGCCGCCAGGTCGAGTGCTGCCGAATATTCGCAGCGGCACGACCCCGAGTGGGTCCGCGCCGGGCGTGAACTGTTGTCCGCCTCCGATGTCGGCCGGACCATCGCGCGTATGGCGCATCAGATCATCGAGAAGACCGCGCTGGATTCGTCGGATCCCGAGGCGCCCCGGGTGGTGCTGATCGGCATCCCGACCCGCGGCACCACCCTGGCCGCGCGGCTGACCGATCGCATCGAGGAATTCTCCGGCGTGCGTCCCGCGCTCGGTTCGCTCGACATCACGCTGTATCGCGACGACCTGCGCAACCGCCCGCATCGCCCGCTGGAACGGACCTCGGTCCCCGAGGGCGGCATCGACGACGCGCTGGTCGTTCTCGTCGACGACGTGCTGTTCTCCGGTCGCAGCGTGCGCTCGGCGCTGGACGGTCTGCGCGATCTGGGCCGCCCGCGGGCGGTGCAGCTGGCGGTGCTGGTCGATCGCGGGCACCGGGAGTTGCCGATCCGCGCCGACTACGTCGGCAAGAACGTGCCCACCTCGCGCAGTGAGGACGTGTCCGTCCTGCTCAGCGAACACGACGGTCACGACGGCGTCTATCTGCATCAGGGGGATGAGCGGTGAGGCATCTGCTCTCGGTCACCGACCTCGACCGCACCACCGCCACCGAACTCCTCGACGACGCCCAGCGCTTCGAACAGGCGCTGCTCGGCCGTGAGGTCCGCAAACTGCCCACCCTGCGCGGCCGCACCGTGATGACCGTGTTCTTCGAGAACTCCACCCGCACCCGGGTCTCGTTCGAGGTCGCGGGCAAATGGATGAGCGCCGATGTCATCAACGTCAGCGCCTCGAGTTCCTCGGTCTCGAAGGGCGAGTCGCTGCGCGATACCGCGCTGACCCTGCACGCCGCGGGCGCCGACGCGCTGATCGTGCGGCATCCGGCATCCGGGGCGGCTCATCAGATCGCCCGCTGGTTCGGCGAATTGGACACCGGTTCGGGCGGCTACACCGGAACCGGTCCCGCGATCGTCAACGCCGGCGACGGCACGCACGAACATCCCACCCAGGCCCTGCTGGACGCGCTGACGCTGCGGCAGCGACTGGGCGAGCTGGCGGGCAAGCGCATCGTGATCGTCGGCGACATCCTGCACAGCCGCGTCGCGCGGTCCAACGCCTTCCTGCTCGACACCCTCGGCGCCGAGGTGGTGCTGGTCGCGCCGCGCACCCTGTTGCCGGTCGGGGTCGAGCAGTGGCCGGTGCAGGTCTCGCATTCGCTCGACGCGGCGCTGCCCGGCGCGGACGCGGTGATGATGCTGCGGGTGCAGGCCGAGCGGATGAACGGCGGCTTCTTCCCGTCGGCCCGCGAATACTCCATCGCCTACGGACTGAACGAGCGGCGCATGGCCCTGCTCGACGACGACGCGGTCGTCCTGCATCCGGGTCCGATGCTGCGCGGTATGGAAATCGCCTCGGCGGTCGCCGATTCCCCGAAAGCCGCAGTGCTGCAACAGGTTACCAACGGTGTGCACATGCGCATGGCGGTGCTGTTCCGCCTGCTGGTCGGCGCGGGGGAGGCCGTCGCATGAGCATCGGCATGAGCATGAGCTTCTACGTGGAAGGTGCGGGCGCGTGAGCGATCTGGTCATCCGGGGCGTGCGTCCCTACGGCGAGGGCGAGCCGGTCGACGTGCTGGTGCGCGACGGTGTGATCGTCGCGCTCGGCGCGCGATCCGGTGCTGCCGTCGACGGCGTCGAGGTCGCCGCCGATGCCGAGGTGCTGGAGGCGGACGGCCGGATCCTGCTCCCCGGCTTCGTCGACCTGCACACCCACCTGCGCGAACCCGGCCGCGAGGACACCGAGACCATCGAAAGCGGTTCGGCCGCAGCGGCATTGGGTGGGTACACCGCCGTGTTCGCGATGGCCAACACCTATCCCGTGGCCGACACCTCGGTCGTCACCGATCACGTGTGGCGGCGCGGGCAGGAGGTCGGGCTGGTCGATGTGCATCCGGTCGGCGCGGTGACCGTCGGCCTGGCCGGCAAGCAACTGGCCGAGATGGGCACCATGGCCGCCGGTGAGGGCCGGGTGCGGATATTCTCCGACGACGGGCACTGCGTCTACGACCCACTGATCATGCGCCGCGCGCTCGAGTACGCGAAATCTCTCGGCGTGCTGATCGCCCAGCACGCCGAGGAGCCGCGGCTCACTCAGGGCGCCGTCGCGCACGAGGGCCCGAACGCCGCCCGGCTGGGCCTGGCCGGCTGGCCGCGCGCGGCCGAGGAGTCGATCGTGGCCCGCGACGCGCTGCTGGCCCGCGACGCCGGAGCCCGGGTGCACATCTGCCACGCCTCCACCGCCGGCACCGTCGAACTGGTGAAATGGGCCAAGGCGCAAGGGATTTCGATCACCGCCGAGGTCACGCCGCATCATCTGCTGCTCGACGATTCGCGGCTGGAGACCTACGACGCGGTGAACAAGGTCAATCCGCCGCTGCGGGAGGCCTCCGACGCCCAGGCGCTGCGCAAGGCCCTGGCCGACGGAGTGATCGACTGTGTGGCCACCGACCACGCCCCGCACGCCGAACAGGAGAAGTGCTGCGAGTTCGCCGCCGCTCGTCCCGGCATGCTGGGGCTGGAGACCGCGCTGTCGATCATCGTCGAGACCCTGGTCGCTCCGGGCCTGCTCGACTGGCGCGGGGTGGCGAAGGTGATGAGCGAGAACCCGGCCCGCATCGCCGGACTCGACGATCAGGGCCGCCCGATCGCGGTCGGCGAACCGGCCAACCTGACCCTGATCGACCCGGATGCGTCGTGGACCGTGCGGGCGCGGGAGCTGGCGAGCATTTCCGACAACACGCCGTACGAGGCGATGACCCTGCCCGCCAAGGTCGCCGCCACGATGCTGCGCGGGCGGATCACCGCCCGCGACGGAGTGGTGACGACCGCCCTGGCGGGGAGAGTGGGGCGATAATGGAGCGAACACTGTGGGTGATCGGGCTGGCTGCCCTGTTCATCCTGTTCCTGTGGTTGATGTATCGCTCCTGGCTGGTGCGGGCCCGGAAGCAGGCCTCCTCGGTCGGGGAGCTGCCGACGGTGCCGGCGGATCTGGGAGCGCAGGTGCTCGAGCCGACGACGGGGCTGTACACCGGCACCACGTTGGCTCCGAGCTGGCAGAACCGCATCGTGGTCGGAGATCTGGGCTTCCGGGCCACGGCGGAGCTGACTCGCTTCGAACGCGGGATCCTGCTGGAACGCGACGGCGCGGAGGTGATCTGGATTCCGCAGGAGTCCATCACCGCGGTCCGCACCGAACGCGGCCACGCGGGCAAGGTGATGACCGACAATGGTGTGCTGGTTATTCGCTGGAAACTGCCGACGGGAACCGAGGTCGATACCGGGTTCCGCGGCGACGACAAGACGGTGTATCCGGCCTGGACGGCCATATCCGCGACGGGACAGACCGGCGCGGCGACGGGAGACGAATAAACGTGAAGGCTGGATTTCTGGTGAACGAGGTGAGCGAATGAGCGACCGCGCCGCGGTGATGGTGCTCGAGGACGGACGGGTGTTCCGGGGCCGGCGGTTCGGCGCCGAGGGCGAGACGCTGGGCGAGGCGGTGTTCTGCACCGCGATGACCGGCTATCAGGAAACCCTGACCGACCCCAGTTACCACCGCCAGATCGTGGTGGCCACCGCCCCGCAGATCGGCAACACCGGCTGGAACGACGAGGACGACGAGTCGAACCGCATCTGGGTGGCCGGGTACGCGGTCCGCGACCCCGCGAAGCGGGCCTCGAACTGGCGCGCGACCACGACCCTGCAGGACGAGCTGGAGCGCCAGCACATCGTCGGCATCGCCGGCATCGACACCCGCGCGCTGGTGCGCCACCTGCGCACCCGCGGTTCGATGAAGGCGGGCATCTTCAGCGGTGACGCCGCCGCGGCCTCGACCGGGGAGTTGCTGAGCCGTGTCACCGGTCAGGCCTCGATGCTCGGCGCCGATCTGGCCGGGGAGGTCTCCACCGACGGCGTGTACACCATCGAGCCCGCCGGTGAGCACCGGTTCACCGTGGTCGCGGTCGATCTGGGGATCAAGACCAACACCCCGCGCATGTTCGCCGAGCGCGGCATCCGGGTGCACGTGGTGCCCTCCGGCGTGACGCTGGACCAGATCAAGGAGCTGAAGCCCGACGGTGTCTTCCTCTCCAACGGACCCGGCGACCCGGCCACTCAGGACGATGCGGTCGAGCTCACCAAATCCGTTCTGGGCGAAGGACTTCCGCTGTTCGGAATCTGCTTCGGCAACCAGATCCTGGGCCGCGCGCTGGGCTTGGGCACCTACAAGATGAAGTTCGGTCACCGCGGCATCAACGTCCCGGTCATCGATCACACCACCGGCGCGGTCTCGATCACCGCGCAGAACCACGGCTTCGCGCTCGAAGGGGAGGCCGGACAGCGCTTCGACACCCCGTTCGGCGCCGCCGAGGTCAGCCACACCTGCGCCAACGACGGCACCGTCGAAGGGGTCCGCCTGGTGGACGGTCGCGCGTTCTCGGTGCAGTACCACCCGGAGGCCGCCGCGGGGCCGCACGATGCCGCCTATCTGTTCGACCGCTTCGCGGGTCTCATGGAGGAACGATGAGTCACAATGCGCAGCCCACTCGTCGTTCCGACCGGGTGCGGGTGTCCCGCAAGACACAGAAGGAAGCCTGATGCCACGTCGTACCGACCTGCACCACATCCTGGTCATCGGCTCCGGGCCGATCGTCATCGGCCAGGCCTGCGAATTCGACTACTCCGGCACCCAGGCGTGCCGGGTGCTGCGGTCCGAGGGCCTTCGGGTGTCGCTGGTGAACTCCAACCCGGCGACGATCATGACCGACCCGGAATTCGCCGACTCCACCTACGTCGAGCCGATCACCGCGGAATTCGTCGAGAAGGTCATCGCCAAGGAGCGTCCCGACGCCATCCTCGCGACCCTGGGCGGCCAGACCGCGCTCAACACCGCGGTGGCGCTGCACGAGAACGGGGTGCTGGAGAAGTACAACGTCGAGCTGATCGGCGCCGACTTCGAGGCCATCCAGCGCGGTGAGGACCGCCAGAAGTTCAAGGACATCGTCGCCAAGGTCGGCGGCGAGTCGGCCCGGTCCAAGGTCTGCTACACCATGGACGAGGTGCGCGAAACCGTTGCGGACCTGGGATTCCCGGTGGTCGTGCGGCCGTCGTTCACCATGGGTGGCCTGGGCTCGGGTATGGCCTACAACGACGAGGACCTCGACCGTATCGCTGGCGGCGGCCTGGCCGCCTCGCCCACCGCGAACGTCCTCATCGAGGAATCGATCCTGGGCTGGAAGGAATACGAGCTCGAGCTGATGCGCGACGGCCGCGACAACGTGGTCATCGTCTGCTCGATCGAGAACGTGGACCCGATGGGCGTGCACACCGGCGATTCGGTGACCGTCGCCCCGGCCATGACCCTGACCGACCGCGAGTATCAGAAGATGCGCGATCTCGGTATCGCGATTCTGCGCGAGGTCGGCGTCGACACCGGCGGCTGCAACATCCAGTTCGCGGTGGATCCGCGCGACGGGCGCCTGATCGTCATCGAGATGAATCCGCGCGTTTCGCGCTCGTCCGCGCTGGCATCGAAGGCGACGGGTTTCCCGATTGCCAAGATCGCGGCGAAGCTGGCCATCGGCTACACCCTCGACGAGATCGTCAACGACATCACCAAGGAGACCCCGGCCTGTTTCGAGCCGACGCTCGACTACGTGGTCGTCAAGGCGCCGCGGTTCGCGTTCGAGAAGTTCCCGGGCGCCGACCCGACGCTCACCACCACCATGAAGTCGGTCGGTGAGGCGATGAGCCTGGGCCGCAACTTCTCCGAGGCGCTCGGCAAGGTGCTGCGCTCGCTGGAGACCAAGGCGGCCGGATTCTGGACCCAGCCCGACGGCCGCTGGACCGACGTCGCCGAGATCCTCGACGATCTGCGCGTGCCGACCGAGGGCCGGTTGTATCAGGTGGAGCGGGCGCTGCGGCTGGGCGCGAGCATCGAGGACGTCGCGCAGGCCTCGGGAATCGACCCGTGGTTCGTCGCCGAGATCGCCGGACTGGTCGACCTGCGCGCGGAGATCGCACAGGCGCCGGTGCTCGACGAGCCGCTGCTGCGCTACGCCAAGCACAACGGCCTGTCGGACCGCCAGATCTCCGCGCTGCGACCGGAACTGGCCGGTGAGAACGGGGTGCGAGAACTTCGCCACCGCCTCGGCATCCGGCCCGTGTACAAGACGGTCGACACCTGCGCCGCCGAATTCGAGGCCAAGACGCCGTACCACTACTCGAGCTACGAACTCGATCCGGCCGCCGAGTCGGAGGTGGCGCCGCAGCCCGAACGCGAGAAGGTGATCATCCTCGGTTCCGGGCCCAACCGCATCGGCCAGGGCATCGAATTCGACTACTCCTGTGTGCACGCCGCGCAGACGCTGTCGGAGGCCGGGTATGAGACGGTCATGGTCAACTGCAACCCGGAGACCGTGTCCACCGACTACGACACCGCCGACCGCCTCTACTTCGAGCCGCTGACCTTCGAGGACGTGCTCGAGGTGTACCACTCCGAATCGGAATCGGGCCGGGTCGCCGGGGTGATCGTGCAGCTCGGCGGGCAGACGCCGCTGGGTCTGGCGCAGCGGCTCACCGACGCCGGGGTGCCGGTGGTCGGCACCTCCGCGGCGGCGATCGACCTGGCCGAGGATCGCGGCGAATTCGGCGACGTCCTGGTCGCCGCCGGTCTGCCCGCGCCGAAGTACGGCACCGCCACCACGTTCGAGCAGGCCAAGCAGATCGCGGCGGAGATCGGTTATCCGGTGCTGGTCCGCCCGTCGTATGTGCTGGGCGGGCGCGGTATGGAGATCGTCTACGACGAGAATTCGCTCGAGGGCTACATCTCCCGTGCCACCGAACTGAGCCCGGAACATCCGGTGCTGGTCGACCGCTTCCTGGAAGACGCCATCGAGATCGACGTCGACGCGCTCTGCGACGGCGAGGAGGTCTACCTCGGCGGCGTGATGGAGCACATCGAGGAGGCCGGTATCCACTCCGGCGACTCGGCCTGCGCGCTGCCGCCGATCACTTTGGGCCGCAGCGATATCGAGGCGGTCCGCCGCTCGACCGCCGCACTGGCCAAGGGCATCGGCGTCAAGGGCCTGCTCAACGTCCAGTACGCGCTCAAGGACGACGTGCTCTACGTGCTCGAGGCCAATCCGCGCGCCAGCCGGACCGTGCCGTTCGTCTCCAAGGCGACCGGGGTGCAGCTGGCCAAGGCCGCCGCGCGGGTGATGCTGGGTACGACCATCGCCCAATTGCGCAAGGAGGGCATCCTGCCGGCCGAGGGCGACGGCGGGCACGCGCCGATGGACGCCCCGGTCGCGGTGAAGGAAGCGGTGCTGCCCTTCCACCGGTTCCGCCGTCCCGACGGCACCGGCATCGACTCGCTGCTGTCGCCGGAGATGAAGTCCACCGGTGAGGTGATGGGTATCGACGCCGATTTCGGTACCGCCTTCGCCAAGAGCCAGTCCGCGGCCTACGGTTCGCTGCCGGTCGCCGGCACGGTGTTCGTCTCGATCGCCAATCGTGACAAGCGGGCCATGGTGTTCCCGGTCAAGCGCCTGCACGATCTGGGCTTCCGGATCCTCGCCACCGAGGGCACCGCGGAGATGTTGCGGCGCAACGGGATTCCGTGTGAGCGGGTGCGTAAGCAATCCGATCCGGTGCCCGCGTCCGGTAACGGCGAGCCGATCGAACCGTCGATCGTCGATCAGATCAAGGACGGCGAGATCGACATCGTGTTCAACACGCCTTACGGTAACTCCGGGCCCCGCGTGGACGGTTACGAGATTCGTACCGCCGCGGTGGGCGCCAACATTCCGTGCATCACGACGGTTCAGGGTGCGGCTGCAGCCGTACAGGGCATCGAAGCAACCATCAACGGCGGTATCGGGGTGCGCTCGCTGCAGGAGCTGCACGCCGTATTGCGCGGCTAAGAGGAGAGATAACGGTGGGAGCCATCGGTTTCGGCGCGGGAGTCCGGCCCCCGGGGGCCGGTCGGGCGACGACTCGGCGGATTCGGGGATTCGGCGCGGCGGAGGCGGCGCCGCCGGGAGGCGGTGACATCCGCCGGATGCGCAACGTCGGCGGCTACAGCACGGTCGGTTTCCGGGCGATCCCGCCGATCGGGCGCAAGCCCGCGCCCGACGCCGACGCCGAGGCGGACGCGCTCACCGACGCGGTGCTGGCCCGCGCGGACGAGGTTCTCGCCCAGGCCGACGAACTGCTCGCCTACGGCGGTGAGGATGCCTACGCCGAATCCGGGGCCGCCGCCGGTGCGCAGACCCCGGCCGCTCCGGCCGGGGACGAGCTGGCGGGCGCCGGGGCGAGCCGGTGACGCCGTTCGGCCCGCGGCTGGCCGGCGCGATGGGCCGGCTGGGCCCGCTGTGCGCCGGTATCGATCCCCATCCGCAGTTGCTGCGTGCCTGGGGACTCGGCGAGGACGTCGAGGGCCTGAAACGGTTCTCCGACATCTGCGTCGAGGTGTTCGCGGGCCGGGTGGCGCTGGTGAAACCCCAGGTGGCGTTCTTCGAGGAGTACGGCTCCGGCGGGATCGTGGTGCTCGAGGACACCATCGCCGCGCTGCGCGAGGCCGGCACGCTGGTGCTGGCCGACGCCAAGCGCGGCGATATCGGCTCGACCATGGCCGCCTACGCGCGGGCCTGGCTGGGCGAGGGTCCGCTGGCCAGTGATGCGGTGACGGTATCGCCGTACCTCGGCTTCGGTGCCCTCTCGCCCGCGCTCGACGCCGCGCGGTCGGCCGGTCGCGGGGTCTTCGTCCTGGCAGCCACCTCGAATCCGGAGGCCGCCCAGGTGCAGCGCGTCACCGCGGCCGACGGTCGCGGTGTCGCGCAGATCATGATCGACGAGGCGGCCGGCTGCAACGCCGGGGAAGAATTCGGATCGGTCGGCGTCGTGGTCGGCGCGACGCTCATCGAGCCGGTCGACGTGAGCAAGCTCAACGGTCCCGTGCTGATGCCCGGCGTCGGCGCCCAGGGCGGGGGAGCGGAGTCGATCCGCGCGCTGATCCCGTCCGACCGGTTCGCGGCCGTGGTCCCCAACGTCTCCCGGGAATTGCTCGGCGCCGGGCCTTCGGTCGCGGCGATGCGCACCAAGATGCACAAGCTCGCCGACGAATTCGCCTTCCTGCAGGCCTGATCCGTTCCGCCCGGGTTCGGCGTGAGCCGTCGCGGGCCCGGGCGGATCGCGTCCGCGACGCGCTGCCGTGCCGCGAACCGGCTGTCCCTCCGGAAGGCGACCGGTCTGTTTGCGTTTGCGGCTCGTTCGCACGCGCACGTGCCTGTTCCCGGGTGGGAAGTTACACACACGTGTTTTTCCGGCTCAGCGGTCCTTCCGGAGTGCCTTACAGCCCTGTTCCGCGTGTCGCCGACCGGTGCCGAGCGTGTCCGCACCGTCGCGCCACACCGCGACACGCTGGGGTAAAAATTCGCGACACGCGGAGAATTTTCAGAAAGTTCCAGGTCGCGCGATTACGGGTCGGTTACGGTCGCATCCGGTTGGCCTCGAATCCGCCGCCGAACCTGTCGAAAGCGGGATAAGCCCAGGTCATCGGCATGTCGACGAAATCCTCCGGACCTGCGCCGCGACCGGGCGCATTCGGTCGCGTGACCTGCCCGGTAACGGGCTCGAATACCCGAATCGGGCGCTGACCTGGGGGGTGGGTTCGCAATCGGAGCGCCGCGTGGGTACGGTCGCTGAGACCACCGGGTTACCGGAGGTAGATCTAGCAATGAACGATGAGACGGAGGAACCGTGGCCCTTCCCCAGCTGACTGACGAGCAGCGCGCCGCTGCTTTGGAGAAGGCGGCTGCCGCTCGCCGCGCTCGGGCAGAGCTCAAGGAGCGCTTGAAGCGTGGCGGCACTGACCTGAAGACGGTCCTGAAGGACGCCGAGACCGACGAGGTCCTCGGCAAGATGAAGGTATCCGCGCTGCTGGAGGCCCTGCCCAAGGTTGGCAAGGTCAAGGCGGCCGAGATCATGAGCGAGCTGGAGATCGCGCCGACCCGCCGCCTGCGGGGCCTGGGCGACCGGCAGCGCAAGGCGCTGCTGGCGAAGTTCGACTTCGAAGCCTGATCCGAGGGTGGTCGAACACACACAGAAGGGTCGGCTGGTAGTACTGGTCGGCCCCTCGGCCGTCGGCAAGTCCACCGTGGTCCGTTGCGTCCGGGAACGGCTGCCGGAACTGGTGTTCAGTGTGTCGGCCACCACCCGGGCCCCCCGGCCCGGGGAGGTCGACGGCCGTGACTACCGGTTCGTGACCCGTGCCGACTTCGACACCATGATCGAAGAAGGCGAACTGCTCGAATGGGCCGACATTCACGGCGGCCTGCAACGGTCGGGTACCCCGGCCGCTCCCGTGAAGGCGGCACTGGCCGCCGGGAAACCGGTCCTGGTGGAGGTGGACCTCGCCGGCGCCCGCTCGGTCCGAGCGGCGATGCCCGAGGCACTGCTGGTCTTTCTGGCCCCGCCCAGCTGGGAGGAACTCGTGGCCCGGCTGACCGGCCGCGGCACCGAATCACCGGAGGTGATCGAGCGCCGGCTCGCCACCGCGAAGACCGAACTCGCCGCGTGTGACGAGTTCGACATCGTGATCGTCAACGACGACGTGACCACGGCCTGTGAGCAGTTGGTATCGTTGTTCGTTAGCACAAATTCGAGGTGACCGCGGGCGATCCGCGAACTCGTCTCGAACAGCAACTCCCCATCGACCCGCAGGAGCCTCCCTAGTGAGCGACACCAAGACCGTGCCCGCCTACGACACCCCGGTCGGCCTCACCAACCCGCCGATCGACGAGTTGCTCGAGCGCACGTCGTCCAAGTACGCGCTGGTCATCTACGCGGCCAAGCGGGCGCGTCAGATCAACGACTACTACAACCAGCTCGGCGACGGCATCCTCGAGTACGTGGGGCCGCTGGTCGAGCCGGGCCTGCAGGAGAAGCCGCTCTCGGTCGCCATGCGCGAGATCCACTCCGACCTGCTCGAACACACCGAGGGCGAGTGACCCTGCGGTCGTAACCCGCTGTCTCTCCACCGGACCGAAGAGGCTTGATTCAGATGCGAATCGTTGTCGGCGTGGGCGGCGGGATCGCCGCCTACAAGGCGTGCTCGCTGGTGCGTAAGTTCACCGAGACCGGGCACGACGTCCGAGTCATTCCCACCGAGTCCGCACTGCAGTTCGTCGGTAAGGCCACCTTCGAGGCGCTGTCGGGCAATCCGGTGCACACCGGGGTTTTCGCCGATGTGCCCGAGGTGCCGCATGTGCGCATCGGCCAGGAGGCCGATCTGGTGGTCATCGCCCCGGCCACCGCCGATCTGATGGCGCGCGCCGCCTCCGGCCGCGCCGACGATCTGCTCACCGCCACGCTGCTCACCGCCCGATGTCCGGTGGTCTTCGCTCCCGCGATGCACACCGAGATGTGGGAGCATCCGGCCACGGTCGCCAACGTCGCCACGCTGCGCGCTCACGGCTCGACCGTGATGGAACCGGCTTCCGGGCGGCTCACCGGCGCCGATACCGGTCCCGGCCGCCTGCCCGAACCGGAGGAGATCTTCGCGCTGGCCTCGCTGCTGCTCGAGCGCTCCGACGCGCTGCCCCGCGATCTGGAGGGTCGCCGCGTCGTCGTCTCCGCGGGTGGCACCCGCGAACCGCTCGATCCGGTCCGGTTCCTCGGCAATCGCAGTTCCGGCAAGCAGGGTTATGCCATGGCCCGGGTAGCCGCTCAGCGCGGTGCCCAGGTCACCCTGATCGCCGGCAACACCATCGGCCTGGAGCCGCCCGCCGCGGTCGAGGTCGTGCACGTGACGACCGCCGAGCAGATGGGCACCGCCGTCGACAAGCATTCCGCGGGCGCGGACGCGGTCATCATGGCCGCCGCGGTCGCCGATTTCCGGCCGGTCAACGTGGCCGCCGCGAAAATCAAAAAGGGTGCGCACGAACCGAATTCGATCGAACTGACCAAGAATCGCGACATTCTGGCCGGGCTGGTGCAGGCACGGCGCGACGGGCAACTCGGCGGCCTGGCGATCGTCGGTTTCGCCGCCGAAACCGGCGACGAACACGGCGATGTGCTGACCCACGCGCGGGCGAAACTGGCTCGCAAGGGCTGTGACCTGTTGGTGGTCAATGCCGTCGGCGAGGGTAAGGCGTTCGAGGTCGACAACAACGACGGCTGGCTGCTCGGCGCCGACGGCACCGAACAGGCGCTGGATCACGGTTCCAAGGCGCTGCTCGCCAGCCGGGTACTCGATGCGCTGGGCCCGCTCTTGCGTTGAGCCGCAAGCTGTTCGGCCGCACCGCTGCCATGGCGACGCGGTCCGGATGCTCGCGTCAGCGGGTTCGGGGGCCGGACGCCGGTGCTCCGCCCGGCCGTGGCAAGTTTGGAATAGTCTGAGGTAAAGGGTTGTGCGGTGACGCGATGCCGCTACTGTCGCATCCCGACATGAGAAACCCGTTGAGGGAGAGGGAACAACTGTGCGCACGTCCGGTAGCCGGCTATTCACGAGTGAGTCCGTCACAGAGGGTCACCCGGACAAGATCTGTGACGCGATCAGCGATTCCATCCTCGACGCGCTGCTCACCGAGGACCCGCACAGCCGGGTGGCGGTCGAGACCCTGGTAACCACCGGTCAGGTCCATGTCGCCGGTGAGGTCACCACCGAGGCCTACGCCGATATTCCGACCATCGTGCGCGAGAAGGTGCTCGAGATCGGCTACGACTCGTCGGCGAAGGGCTTCGACGGCGCCTCCTGCGGCGTGAACGTCGCCATCGGCGCACAGTCGCCCGATATCGCGCAGGGTGTCGACCACTCGCACGAGGCGCGCGTCGGCGGGTCCGACGACGAGATCGAACGCCAGGGCGCCGGTGACCAGGGCCTGATGTTCGGTTACGCCACCAAGGAGACCCCCGAGTTGATGCCGCTGCCGATCGCGCTGGCGCATCGGCTCTCGCGGCGGCTGACCGAGGTCCGCAAGTCCGGTGTGCTGCCCTACCTGCGCCCGGACGGCAAGACCCAGGTCACCATCGAATACGAGGGCGATCGTCCGGTCCGGCTGGACACGGTGGTGCTCTCGACCCAGCATGCGGCCGATATCGACCTGGACAATCTGCTGGCGCCCGATATCCGGGAGAAGGTCGTCGACGCGGTCCTGGCCGATCTGGAACTGCCCAACCCGCTCGATACCTCCGACATCCGGCTGCTGGTCAACCCCACCGGCAAGTTCGTCCTCGGCGGCCCGATGGGCGACGCCGGCCTGACCGGCCGCAAGATCATCGTCGACACCTACGGCGGTATGGCCCGTCACGGTGGTGGCGCGTTCTCCGGTAAGGATCCGTCGAAGGTGGACCGCTCGGCCGCCTACGCCATGCGCTGGGTGGCCAAGAACGTGGTCGCCGCCGGCCTGTCCGACCGCGTCGAGGTCCAGGTGGCCTACGCGATCGGCAAGGCCGCACCGGTGGGCCTGTTCGTCGAGACCTTCGGCACCGAGCAGGTCGATCCGTCGCAGATCTCGAAGGCGATCGGCGAGGTCTTCGACCTGCGCCCGGGTGCGATCATCCGCGATCTGGACCTGCTGCGGCCGATCTACGCACCGACCGCCGCCTACGGCCACTTCGGCCGCACCGATATCGACCTGCCGTGGGAGCGTACCGACCGCGCCGACAAACTGCGCGCGGCCGCCGGTCTCTGATCGGGTCCGCGCCTGCCGTGGCGGAAGCGGTAGAACCGACGGCGCCCTCCGTTCCGACGGAGGGCGCCGTTTGCGTGCCCGCGTCGTCGTCCGCGGCGCCGCTGGACGCGCAATCCTCCGACATTCCCGGGACTCCGGACGTATCGCCGGAAGCGAACACGCCCGGTGTGGTCCGCGGATCACTCCCGGCACCGGAAACCCTTGCGGCACAGGAGATAGCGCCGCATGCCGAATCCGACACAACGGACCCGGCGGCGATCGAAGAGCGCGGCTCCGATGCGGTCGCGGATTCGCGCACCGCGGGCGAGAAGGCTCGCGAAACCCGGCTCGACAAGCCGATCGCCCGGGTGCTGCCGTTGCTCGAACCGGCCCATCTGGACCGCGATTTCGACTATTCGGTACCGCCGGAGATGGACGAGCTCGCCCAGCCCGGGGTGCGCGTGCGGGTGCGCTTCTCCGGCCGCCTGGTCGACGGATACATTCTCGAACGGCTCACGCGCACAGAGCATTCCGGCAAAATCCAGCCATTGCAGCGGGTGGTGTCCGGTGAACGGGTGCTGACCCCGGATACCGTCCGGCTGGTGTCCGCGGTCGCCGCGCGATACGCCGGCACCCGCGCCGACGTGCTGCGGCTGGCAATTCCACCGCGCCATGCGCGCACCGAGGCGGCCGAACCGAAACCCGTGGAACTGCCGGAGATTCCGGAGGATTTCCCGGCCTGGTCCCGCTATGTGCACGGCGAGTCCTTCCTGTCCGCGCTGCGGCGGGGCAGTGGTCCGCGCGCGGCCTGGCAGGCGATGCCCGGTGAGCAGTGGCCGCGCCGTCTCGCGGAGTTGGCGGCGACGACCGTCGCGAGCGGCCGGAGCGTGATAGTGATGGTTCCGGATCAGCGCGATCTGGACCGGGTGGTCGCGGATTGTGCTGCGCTGGTGGGGGATTCGGTGGTCGGGTTGTCGGCGGGGCTGGGTCCGGCGGCGAGGTACCGGCGCTGGCTCGCGGTGTTGCGCGGTTCGGCGCGGGTGGTGGTGGGGACGCGTAGTGCGGTCTTCGCGCCGGCGCGGGAACTGGGCCTGATCGTGGTGTGGGACGACGGTGACGACACCTATGCCGAACCGCGCGCACCCTATCCGCACGCCCGTGAGGTGGCGATGTTGCGCGCGCACGAAACCGGTGCGGCATTCGTGGTAGCCGGGTTCGCGCGGACGGCGGAGGCGCAGGCCATCGTCGAATCCGGATGGGCGCACGATCTGATCGCCGACCGGAAGACGTTGCGCGCCGACACCCCTCGAATCCACGCGCCGGGTGACAGCGATATCGCGCTGGAACGCGACCCGATGGCGCGGGCGATCCGCATCCCCGGCACCGCCTTCGCGGCGGCGCGCCGGGCCTTGGCCGCCGGTGACCCGGTGCTGGTGCAGGTCCCACGACGCGGATACGTTCCGGCGCTGGCGTGCGCCACATGCCGAACCCCGGCCCGCTGCAGGCACTGCAACGGCCCGCTGTCGCTGCCGGAGAGCGGTACCTGGGGCAGGCGGGAGGCCCGGCCGGCCACCGATTCCCGGAGCGGGGGGCAGTCCCGGAATGGGTCGGTGCGGTCGGCCCGTGATGTGACCGCCGCCGGCCGGGCCGGTGAGACAACCGCCGGGAATCATCCAGCGGGACATGCCGGCCCGCGGGATCCGGATCCCGTACGCACGGATACGACTGCCGGTGAACGCCGACCAGCGGCAGTTCCCTTGGGCAGCAAGGCTTCCGGCGATATCGCCCAGAGCCCGAGTTGTCGCTGGTGCGGCAAGGTGGAACCGGCCTTCCGGTGTGGCACGTGCGGTTCGCGGGTGCTGCGGGCGGTGGTGATCGGCGCCCAGCGCACCGCGGAGGAACTGGGTCGGGCCTTTCCCGGTGTGCCGATCCGCGGTTCGGGCGGCACCGCCGTGCTGGATACGGTGCCGGACGGCCCGCAGGTGGTGGTGGCGACCATCGGTGCCGAGCCCACGGTGCCGGGCGGCTACGCGGTGGCGCTGCTGCTCGACGGCTGGGCGCTGCTCGGCCGAGCGGACCTGCGGGCCGCCGAGGATGCGCTGCGGCGCTGGATGTCCGCCGCTGCCCTGGTCCGCCCCTCCGGCGAAGTGCTCGTGATGGCCGAACCGGCGTTGCCGACGGTGCAGGCGCTGGTGCGCTGGGATCCGATCGGCCATGCCCGCCACGAATTGACCGCTCGCAGCGAGGTCCGCTTCCCGCCCGCGGTGCGCTTGGCCGCCGTGGACGGGACGACCGCCACCATCGGCGAGCTCCTCGGTGAGACGGCCCTTCCGGACGGCGTCGAAGTGCTGGGCCCGGTACCGCTGCCGCCCGGCGCCCGCACCCCGTTCTCCGGCGACGCCGCGCCCGCCGAGGTCGAACGGATGATTCTGCGGGTCGACCGGCGGGCGGGCTCGGCGCTGTCGCGCGCACTGGCCGCCGCGCTGGCGGTGCGCAGTAGTCATCGCTCGGACGGTCCGTTGCGGGTGCAGATCGATCCGGTCGACATCGGCTGAGGCACAAGCGGATTCGGCGCGGCGGGCGCGGCGCGGGGTGATGGTCAGCGGAACATGTCGATATTGCGTCGCGCCCACGCCGAGAAGGGCCGCGGTGCCCGGCCGAGGACCGCCTCGACATCGCCGCTGACCCGCAGTTCCTCGGCAGTCGGCGCACCGATGATCGCCAGCGTGGTGTCGGCGGCGTCGGCGGGCATCACGGTGAGCAGTTGCGCGTACGCCTGCTCGGCTGTCTGCTCGACGAAACGCACCGGCTCGCCGAGCGTTTCGGCCAAGTCCCGCACCCGGTCACGCGGCGATTCGGGCGCGGGACCGGTCAGCACGTAGGTCCGGCCGGCGTGGCCGGGCTCGCGCAGGGCGACGGCGGCCACGGCGGCGATATCGTCGGGGTCCACGAAGGGAATCGCGACATCACCGAACGGCGCGGTGACCGTTCGCTGCGTGCGCACCGCGTCCGCCCACATCGCGACGTTCGATTGAAAACCGCTCGGCCGCAATATGGTCCATTCCAGCCCCGAGTTCCGGACGGCAACTTCGACTTGCTTGCCGAACTGTCCGTGCGAGGCGCTGCCGGGCCGGGTTCCGACGCCCTGGGATGACAACAGGACGATGCGCCGCACTCCCGCATCCCGGGCCGCGGCCAGCACTTCCGGCACATCTGCTGCCAGCGATCCCGGCGCGAGCAGGAGGAACAGCTGCTCCGCACCGTCGAGGGCTGCCGTGACCTCGCCCGTCTTCGTCAGATCGGCCGCGATGTGCCGCACGCCGTGGGGGAGGTCGTCGGGACGGCGGCGGGATACGGCGGTCACCTTCTCACCGGCTTCGGCGAGCATCCGCACCAACGGCCGTCCGACGTTACCGGTCGCTCCGGTTACCACGATCATCGTCACTCCTAAGTTAGTTGACTGACTAACCTGACCGTACGGCATCGTCGGCGGGGTGTCTATAGTCAGTTGTATGACTAACTCAGTCGACAGCAAGCGGGCCGGTGGCAAGCGTGAACGGCTCGCCGCCGCGGCCGCCGAGGTCTTCCATCGGCAAGGGGTGGAGAAGACGACGATCGCCGACATCGCCCGGGCCGCCGAGGTGCCGGTCGGCAACGTCTACTACTACTTCAAGACCAAGGATCAGCTGATTCAGGCGGCAATCGGCGCTCACGCCCACACCCTGGAGGGCTTCCTTGCCGAACTCGACCGGGAAGCCCGGCCTGCCGATCGCCTGCGGGCGTTGATCCGGTCCTGGGTCGGCCAACGCGATCTCGCGGCCCGATACGGTTGCCCGTCCGGAACCCTGGCCACCGAACTCGACAAACGCTCCGACGGAATGGAGCGGGAGCTGGCCGAGGTGATGGGCGTGTTGCTGGCCTGGGTTCAGCGGCAATTCGAGCAGATGGGCCGGGCCGACGCGCGCGAACTGGCCGTCTCGCTCATTGCCTCCTATCAGGGAATCTCCTTGCTCACCAATACCTTTCGCGATCCGGAACTGATGCGTACGGAAGGCGACCGGCTGGAACGCTGGATCGATTCGCTCGCGGCCTGAACCGTCACCCGTGCTGTGGCGCGTCCCATACTTGTCAAAGATGCATTGCCGATATATCGTTGATTGCGTCAACGTAAGACAATGCCTGAGGAGGCACATCATGGAACGCATGGAGAACATGGACAGGTTCGGTCGCGGCCGCCGTCGCGGGCCCCGGCCGGACCCGCAGGAACGCGGCGGACACGAACAGTTCCGTCGCCACCCGCGCGGACACGGCTTCGGACCCTTCGGCCCGGATTTCGGGCCCGGATTCGGTCCGGGCGGCCATGTCGGTCGCGGGCGCGGTCGCGGTGGGCGCGGACGGCGCGGAGATGTGCGCGCGGCGATCCTGCTGCTCGTGCAGGAACGGCCGATGCACGGCTACGAGCTGATCCAGCAGATCCGCGAGCGTAGCGACGACATCTGGCGGCCCAGCCCCGGCTCGATCTACCCGGCGCTGTCCCAGCTCGAGGACGAGGGCCTGGTGATCATCGAGAAGGTGGCCGGTCGCAAAACCGCCAAACTCACCGACGCGGGCGCCGAGTACGTCAGCGAACACCGCGACGAACTGGGCGATCCCTGGCAGGACGTTCGCGAGGGCGTCGGCGATCAGGCGCTTGACCTGCGCGAACTGGTCGGCCAGCTGATGGGTGCGGTCGGGCAGGTCGCCCGCGCAGGCACTCCGGAACAGGCCGGTAAGGCGGCCGAGGTCCTCACCGAGGCCCGGCGCTCGATCTACCGGATCCTCGCCGACGACGACACCACCGCGGCCGAGTGAGACGAATACCGTTGGCCCGTCGCACGTACCGGTCCGGACGGCGCACAATCGGAATATGGGACGAGGTCGGAAACATCGAGACGGGGGCCTCGCCTGGCGTAGGGCATTCGCGGCGGTGGCGGCATGTGGAGCGGTGTTCGGCGGCAGCGCGAATGCCTGGGCCGAACCTCCCGCATCGCCGCCGCCGGACACCCGCCCGGTGGTGGTCCCGACCGAATGGGGACCACCACAGGGCAACCATCTCACCGCCTCGCGCTATCTGAAAGCGCACCCCGGCGCCACGCCGTGGGGCACCAACGATCTCACCTGCCGGCCCAGCGCCCGGCATCCGCGTCCGGTCATCCTGGCCCACGGGACCGACGCCACCGCCTATACCGACTGGGGCGGTATAGGCCCACAACTCGTCGCCGCGGGCTTCTGCGTCTTCGCCCCGGACTACGGGGGCAAACCGGATGCGACCAGTTACGGCACCGAGGATCTGTGGGCATCATCGCGACAGTTCGGCGCCTTCGTCGACCAGGTACTGTCGGCCACCGGCGCCGACAAGGTCGACCTGGTCGGATTTTCCCAGGGCGCCAACATCACTCGGTACTACATCGACAAGCTCGGCGGGGCTCCCGAGGTCGATCAGTGGATCGGACTCGCCTCGCCCAGCTACGGCGGCCAGATGTACGGGCTGGTTCCGCTCGCCGATGCCGTGCCGGGTCTGTGGAACGCCTATCAGCAGGTCACCTCGCTCGCCGCCGTTCAGCAGGCCCAGGGCTCGCCGTTCATGCGCGAACTCAACGCGGGCGGCGACACGGTCCCCGGTGTGCGGTACACCACGGTCGGCAGCCGCGTCGACGAGATGATCCAGCCCTACACCAATATCGCCCTGACCGGTCCGGGTGCGCGCAACATCGTGCTCCAGGATCTGTGCCCCATCGACCTGACCGGGCATTTCCACATGGTGTACGACCCGTTCGTCCAGCAACTTCTGCTCACCCTGCTCGACCCCGAGCACGCGCCGCTGCCGCAGTGCGCCTACGTGCCGCTGGGTACCGGAATCGGCGAGGTGATCCTGGGGGCGCATTCCTGACGAAACGGATTTCCGGCCGCCCGTAAACTGGGGCGACCGCAATGTCGTCTCGCCCGGGAGTGTGCCTGTGACAATCCAGCCCGTTCGCCTGTTCGGCGATCCCGTCCTGCGTGCCCGCGCGGACGAGGTCGACGCCTTCGACAGGGACCTCGAGCAGCTGGTCACCGACCTCACCGACACCATGCACGCCAGTCGGGGCGTCGGCATGGCCGCACCGCAGATCGGTGTCGGCCTGCGGGTGTTCGTCTACGACACCGGTGATGCCGCCGGCCATATCGTGAATCCGGTGTTCGAAGTCCTCGGCACCGACGAGCAGACCGGCCCGGAGGGTTGCCTGTCGATTCCGGGACTGCGCTACGACGTGACCCGCGCCCACCGCGTGGTCGCGCGCGGGGTCGATATGCACGGTGAGCCGGTGAAATTCGAGGCCGAGGGGCTCCTGTCCCGCTGCGTGCAGCACGAAACCGATCATCTCGACGGCGTGCTGTATCTGCAGCGCCTGGAACCGGCCACCCGCAAGCAGGCCATGCGCGCGGTGCGGGAATCGGAGTGGTTCGTCGCCGGCAAGACGGTGATGTCGGCGGCCGAGGTGGCCGGCAGCCGTCCCGAGTCCGGGCGGGGCGAGTAGATGCGCCTGGTCTTCGCGGGGACTCCCGAACCGGCCGTGCCGTCCCTGCGGCGGCTGATCGAATCCGAGCGCCACGAGGTGGTGGCGGTAGTGACCAGGCCGGATGCGGTGGCCGGGCGCGGTCGCAAGGTGACACGCTCGCCGATCGGGCGGCTGGCCGACGAATACGGCATCCCGGTGTTGACTCCGCGCAAACCTTCGGAGCCGGAATTCGTTGCGGCACTGACGGATCTGAATCCCGACTGCTGTCCGGTGGTGGCCTACGGCGCGCTGCTGCCGCGGGTGGTGCTCGACATCCCGCGGCACGGCTGGGTCAACCTGCACTTCTCGCTGCTGCCCGCCTGGCGGGGCGCGGCACCGGTGCAGGCGGCGGTTCTGGCCGGCGATGAGATCACCGGCGCCTCGACCTTCCGTATCGAGGAAGGTCTGGACACGGGGCCGGTCTACGGGGTGGTCACCGAACGCATCGGCATCACCGATACCGCCGGCGCTCTG
The DNA here is from genome assembly GCF_015354405.1 of Nocardia sp. BSTN01. Lineage (GTDB taxonomy): Bacteria > Actinomycetota > Actinomycetes > Mycobacteriales > Mycobacteriaceae > Nocardia. The sequence continues at coordinate 86,866 of NZ_JADKYP010000005.1, forward strand.
CTGGAGCGGTTGTCGGTCTCCGGTGCACAACTGCTCGAATCCACCCTCGACGGCATCGAGGACGGCACCGTCCAGGCCGTGCCGCAATCCGGTGAGGGTGTCTCCTATGCGCCCAAGGTGGAGGCCGACGAGGGGCACATCCGCTGGGATCAACCGGCGCTGGCGGTCGGCCGCCGGATTCGCGCCGTCACCCCCGCGCCGGGCGCGTGGACCCAGATCGACGGTAAGCGACTGAAACTCGGGCCGGTCGAACTGGTCGAGGACCAGCTGCCCGAGCGGGTGATCGAGGTGCGCAAATCCGGCGTCTACATCGGCACCGCCACCACGGCCGTGCGCTTGGATCAGGTGCAACCCCAGGGCAAACGGATGATGCCCGCCCTGGACTGGGCCCGCGGCGCCCGCCTGCAGCCCGGTGCGGTGGTCGAGTGACCGGCCCACGTCGAGAAGGCGAACGACCCGACCGCGACGGCCGGAAAACGAGCGATACGGGCCGTAGAAAAGGCTGGGCGGACAACGGATCTCGGCATCGCGGCGACGCGAAGGCAGGTTCGGGCGGCCGGGACGGTGATGCCACTCGGGCCGGTCGGCGCGAGGGGCTCGATTCGTCGCAGGACCGGGCGCGACGCTCCGGCGAGAGTAGTGCTCGCAGTGCCGGGCGCGCCGACGCCGGATCGGGACGAGGCCACGATGCCGCACCCGGCGATGACACCTCGAAACGAGCCTCCGATGGCCCTAGGTCGGCTGGGAAACCTGCCGTGGGGCAGCAGAAGTCGTCGCGACCTGCGGCAGGCGCGGGTTCCGCGCGGCGCGGGGGCGCCGGAAAACCGTCGCGGGGTGCCGACCCGCGGCGTGGGCCGCGTCGGGATTCCCGCGGCGACGATTCGCCGCGCGGCGCGGATTCCCGTCGGGCGGACGGTGATGTGCGCCGGGCCGGTCGCTCCGCAGACCGGATTCAGGGACGACGCGGTGTGGTAGGTGACGCTCCAAGGCTGGTCGCCCGCGATGTGTTGCGAGCGGTGCGTGAGCGCGACGCGTACGCGAACCTTGTGTTACCCGTCCTGTTGCGCGAATACGGATTGTCCGGGCGCGACGCGGCGTTCGCGACCGAACTCGCCTACGGCTCCTGCCGCGCGATGGGCGTCCTCGATGCGGTGATCGCCGACTGCGCGGGACGTCCGATCGCGGAGATCGACGGCCCGCTGCTCGACGTCCTGCGTCTGGGCGTCTATCAACTGCTGCGGACCCGAGTGGGATCACACGCCGCGGTGGATACGTCGGTCGATCTGGTGCGCACCGAATCCGGTAGCGGCAAAGCCGGTTTCGTGAACGCGGTACTCCGCCGGGCGGCGGCGCGGACACCGGAGCAGTGGGTGGCGGATCTGGCGCCGCGGGATCCGGTCGGCCGCGTGGCATTCGAATTCGGGCATCCGGTCTGGATCGCGCAGGCCTTCGCCGACGCACTCGGTGCGCGGGCGGGGGAGCTGCGCGATCTGCTCGCCGCCGACGACGAACGGCCGATCGTGCACCTGGTGGCGCGGCCCGGCGATATCACCGCCGAGGAATTGGCGCTGGTCAGTGGTGGTGAGGAGGGCCGCTGGTCACCGTATGCGGTGTACCTGGACAGCGGCGATCCGGGGCAGCTGGACGCGGTGCGCGAGGGGATGGCCGCAGTCCAGGACGAGGGCAGCCAGCTGGTCGCGTTGTCGCTGACCCGGGCGCCGCTGCTCGGTGCGGACGGTGGGCGCTGGCTCGATCTGTGTGCCGGCCCCGGCGGTAAGACCGCCCTGCTGGGCGCTCTGGCCGATATCGACAGATATCGGGTCGACGCCGTCGAACCCGCCGAACACCGAGCCGAATTGGTGCGCAAGGCAACTCGCGGCCTTCCGGTCAGCGTCCATGTGGTCGACGGCCGCGACTCCGGGCTGGAACCCGGCTACGACCGCATCCTCGTCGACGCGCCGTGCACCGGGCTGGGCGCGCTGCGCAGGCGCCCGGAGGCGAGGTGGCGGCGCACTCCGGCCGATGTGCGCGACCTGACCACGTTGCAGAGCCAATTGCTCACTGCCGCATGGGATCTGCTGCGCCCGGGTGGTGTGGTGGTGTATTCCACGTGTTCCCCGCACCTGGCCGAAACCGTGTCGGTCGTCTCCGATTTCGTCCGCCGCCGCGACGCCGAACAACTCGACACCCGAACGCTGCTGCCGGGAGTCACCGACACCGGAGACGGTCCGGCCGCCCAACTGTGGCCCCACCGGCACGGCACCGACGCGATGTTCATGGCCGCTCTGCGCAAGCCGCTCTGACATCGCGGACCGCTCAGCCGGCCAGAACCGCACCGGTGAGGGCGATGCCGGCCACCCACACGGTCGACAGGAGCGCCAGGATCAACGGGCGCGGCCCGACGCGGCGCAGGGCGGCCAGGCGCACGCCCGCGCCCAGGGCGAACATGGCGGCGGTGAGCAGCGCGGTCTGGAGCAGTTTGGCCGTGGCGAGTACCGATTCGGGCAGCAGCCCCGTGGTGCGCAGTGCGGCACAGGCCAGGAAGGCGACGACGAACAGCGGGATCAGTGGCGGCCTGCGGGTGCCGGGCGCGGTGTCCTCGCGCCGCCGGACCTGCCAGCCGATCACCGCCAGCACCGGTGCCAGCAGCACCACCCGCGCCAGTTTGACCACGACCGCGACGGTCAGCGCGGCGCCGCCGATCGCGCCGCCGGTCGCGACGACCTGTGCCACCTCGTGCACGGAACCACCGGCCCAGATCCCGGCCGTGCGATCGTCGAGGCCCAGGGCGCCCGACAACAGCGGCAGCGCGCCGATCATGATCGTGCCGAACACGACCACGAGCGCGATCGCGGTCAGCACTTCCTCGTCTTCGGCGTCGACCACGCCGTCCACCGCCGCGGCAGCGGCCGCCCCGCAGATGGAGAATCCGCACGCGATCAGCAGTCGCTGCGTCCAGCTCAATCCCAGCAGCCGGCCCATGAACATCGTGCCGCCGATGCCGAGGGCGACGATCGCGACGACCACCGCGATCACGGCGGGGCCGAGCCCGAGGATGTCGGCGAATGTCAGCTGCAGGCCGAGCAGCGCGACACCGACGCGCAGCAGCCGCTTCGCCGAGAACTGCAGCCCCGGCTGCACCCGCTGCGGCAACGGCACGCAATTGGCGAGGACCGCCCCGACGACGATCGCCAGCAGGAGCGGGCTGACCGTGGGCGTGAACTGGGCGATACCCAGCACGAGCGCGGTGATCGCGACCGTCAGGGTCAACCCGGGGACGATATCCGGCCCGCCGGCCGCGCCCGAGCACCCGGCCGCGACTCCGTTTCGCCCGAGCCGGGCATGCCACCGCCGCCGTGGCGTGCGGACCGTGGTCTGCGTGCCGGAGGATGCGATACCGCGCCGCGAACCGGTCGCGAGCCTGCCGGTAGCACCGGCGCGCTCGGCCGCGCCCGGCTCGGTGGCGCCGGGCACATCGTCGGCGGCCCCGGCCGCTCGCGAGGAATCCAGACTTGTCATGACTACAACGGTCTCCTGAATCGGTGGGGTCCGGTAGCGGCCGAAACGGCATCACGCTCATATCCTGGTGATATGTGTTGGGCTCAATGCATATGATTCAGGTATGGCTGATGTGCGTCCCGACCTGGGTTTCCTCGAGTTGCTGGTCGCCATCGACGACCACGGCAGTCTCGGTGCGGCCGCACGCTCGATCGGCATGGCGCAGCCGAACGCCAGCCGTGCGGTGCGTCAGTGGGAGCATCGGCTGGGGCTGGCCCTGCTGCGCCGCTCACCGCGCGGCTCCACGCTGACCCCCGCCGGAACCGTCGTCGTGCACTGGGCGCGCGAGGTGCTGGCGGATCTGGACCGGCTACTCGACGCCGCCGCCGCACTGCGCACCGATCAGGAGGCCGAACTCACCGTCGCCGCCAGCATGACGGTCGCGGAATGTCTGCTACCGGGCTGGCTCGGCGCGTTCCGCCGCGGTCATCCGGATGTGAAAGTCCATCTCCAGGTGCACAATTCGCGCCACGTGTGCGACCGGCTCGTGGCCGGGGAGTGCGATCTGGGATTCGTCGAATCGCCGGCGGTGCCCGACGGGTTGCCCCACGTCACGGTCGCGCACGATCGACTGCTCGTCGTGGTGCATCCCGGGCACCCCTGGGCGCGCCGCCGCACACCGCTCACCGTCGCCGAACTGGCCGCGACACCGCTGGTGGTGCGCGAACCCGGATCCGGCACTCGCAGCACTCTCGACGTCGCGCTGGCCGAATACCCACGCGCCGAACCACTTCTGGAGCTCGGCAGCGCCGCGGCCATCCGCACCAGCGTGCTCGGCGGCGTGGGGCCGGCGGTGCTGAGCACGCTGGCGGTCGGCGACCAACTCGAACGCGGCGAACTCCGCGCGGTCACCGTCGCGGGCCTGGATCTGCGCCGCACCCTGCGCGCGGTGTGGCGTCCACCGCGCAAACTCGGCGGCCCGGCCGGACAACTGGTGTCCGCCATCGTGCACGCCCAGCGCGCCGCGACACCGGCTATGCCGGATCCGGCGTAGCGCCGGCGTCACTCGCGGGCGCTCTGCTCCCGCAGCCGCGCAAGGGTTTTCGCGAGAATCCGGGAGACGTGCATCTGCGATATCCCCATCCGCTGCGCGATCTGAGTCTGCGTCATCGATTCGAAGAAACGCATGGTGAGGATGCGTCGTTCCCGTTCGGGCAGGCCCGCGAGCAGCGGTCGGATCGCCACGTACTCCTCGACCCGGTCGAACTGCGACTCCTCCTCGCCGAGGGTGTCCAGCAGCGAGGCCTCGGTCTCCCGGCCCACCGAGACCGCGTCGATGGAACTGGGCTGGTACGCGTTGCCCGCGATGACGGCCTGGGTCACCTCGTCGGGATGGATGTCGAGTTCGGCGGCGATCTCCTTGGCGGTCGGGGAGCGGCCCAGCGACTGCGACAGCGAATCGATCGCCGAACCGATGCGCAGATGGGTCTCCTTGACGCGCCGGGGAACTCGCATCGCCCAGGTGTTGTCGCGGAAGTAGCGCCGCACTTCGCCCATGATGGTGGGCACCGCGAAGGACAGGAAGTTCGAGCCGCGCGAGACGTCGAAACGATCGACGGCGTGGACCAGCCCGACCCGAGCCACCTGTGTCAGGTCGTCGAACGGTTCGCCCCGGCCGCTGAATTTCCGGGCGATGTGGTCCGCCAACGGAATACAGCGGTTGATCAACTCGTCGCGCAGTTCGGCGCGGCGGTCGTCACCGGCCTCCGACAATGCCTGGAACAGCAGGTTCACATCGTCGTATCCGGAGACCGAACCGGTGACCTCGGCGACCTCGTCGCCGTCCTCCTCGTCGTCCGCAGTGGCCTCGCCGCCGTCCGTGCGGCCCTCGCCGTCCTCGGCGCCGGTGTCGTCAGGGGATCCGCTCGCGGCCGTACCCGCGGTGTTCTCGGCGTCCTCGGCCTCGAACACGTTGTTCTCGTCGGCCACTACGCCTTCCCCCGGACCCGGCGAAATTCGACCACCGTCGGGTATCCGGAAATCGCCGAATCGAAGGGCTCCTGCGCGACGTCGATGCCGTCGGTGAGGGTCCGCAGCACATGCCAGCCGAAGCTGCGCTGGTCGGGCAGTTTCGAGGTGGCCGCGATCCCGGCCACCCGCACGAGTAGATCGTTGTCACCGACGGTGAAGCGGCACTGCAGGGTGCTACCGGGAACGGCGAGTTCGATCAGCGTCGAGCACGCCTCGTCGACGGCCAGCCGGATGTCGGCGACCTCGTCGAGTGTGAAATCGCTGAGCAGGACCAGTGTTTCGGCCAATCCGCGCACGATGGGCAGTTGCGACACGGTGGCCGCCACTCCGATTTCGACGGGTGTGCTGCGCAGTCCCTCTTCAGCCGACATGTTGATCACCCTACGAAGGCTACCCAACTTTGCGTCGCGCAATCGTCGACAGTGCCGAAAACCGGTGTGATCGACCCAGTACACTCACGCGCTGTGTCCCTCTCGAATTCCCACTTTCACCGGCCGTCGCCGATGATCGCGCCGTCCATCCTGTCCGCTGATTTCGCTCGTCTGGCGGAGGAAGTACGCGCCGTTGAGGGAGCGGACTGGCTGCACGTCGACGTGATGGACAACCACTTCGTACCGAACCTGACCCTCGGCTTGCCGGTGGTGCAGAGTCTGCTGAAGACCACCGACATCCCGCTGGACTGCCATCTGATGATCGAGGATCCGGCCCGCTGGGCGCCCCCGTACGCGGAGGCCGGTGCCTACAACGTGACCTTCCACGCGGAAGCGACCGACGATCCGGTCGCGGTGGCCCGGGATATCCGCGCCGCCGGCGCCAAGGCCGGATTGTCGGTGAAACCGAATACCCCCATCGAGCCGTACCTGGAAATCCTGCGCAATTTCGACACGCTGCTGGTGATGAGCGTCGAGCCGGGATTCGGCGGTCAGTCGTTCATTCCGCACGTGCTGGAGAAGGCGCGCGCGGTCCGCCGGCTCGTCGACAGCGGTGAATTGCGTCTGGTCGTCGAGATCGACGGCGGCATCAATATGGACACCATCGAAGCCGCCGCCGAGGCCGGTGTGGACTGCTTCGTCGCCGGGTCCGCGGTGTACGGCACGGACGATCCGGCCGCGACCGTGGAAGCCTTGCGCGAGAAGGTCATCGAGGAGCAGGCGGCGCGGCGCTGAGCCGCGCGGCCTCCACGACCGCGGCCATGGGGACGACCGCCTCGAGATGGTCGGGCGTCTGGACCCAGATCCGATAGCCGGTCCGTTCGTCCTCGGCCGAGGGCAGCACCACGTGACTGCCCGTGCACGCGACCGTCGTGTACAGCCGGAACAGTTCGGCCGCAACGGATGTGCTGACGCCGGCGGAGCACGACGGGCCGGTGATGAAGGTCCAGCGCCGCGCCCGCGGATGGTGCACGACGGGAGTGACCAGTCCGGACTGGGTGAGCTGGCGCAGGACCCGCTCACCCAGATCGGCGGGCATGGTGACCGCGCCGAATTGCTGCCCGATTTCGAGCACGATATGCCGCGATGCGTCGTCCACCGCCGCGGGGAGATGAAAGACGCGGCGATACCGCTCGCAACGATCCGTGAGAGACGTATCGATCACCGTGGTCACGCCGCACCCCCATGAGGTTGTTGTCCAATGAACTGTTGGAATCAACTGCATAACAATATTGCTACCGAATTCGCCCTGGTGCAAGCGTTGGGGTTGAATTCGCTGTCACGTGGGTAACAAATTGAATTCGGCCGCGATCCGAGCCGGTAGAAGCCGGATATTCGACCGGTGAAAACCGTAATTCGATTCCCTTTTCCTGGGATTGTCCCGCTATTCCTTTTCGGCATTCCGCGATACGGCCCTCGGGCAGGGGAGCTGCTCGGTCGGCTCGGCGCGTCGCCGATACGGCGCCCGGTTCGGTGCGCTTTTCCGGTCCGAAAGTCTCGAATGTCCGGCCACGACCGGTCCGTAGGACGGCCGGATGTGCTCTGCTACAGCGCGTCGTTACGCTGATGACACTGCGGCCCGTGGGGAATACCCCGGGCCGCCGGCACCGTTTGCGCTAACGGACGCCCCTACGCGGTGGGCGCCGGGCTGACAGGAGATACGGATGTTCACAGGCATCGTGGAGGAGCTGGGCGAGATCGTCGCCGCCGAGCGGTCCGCGGACGCGGCCAGGCTCACGATTCGCGGCGCGACCGTAACCTCCGATGCCCGCCACGGCGACTCCATCGCCGTCAACGGGGTCTGCCTGACCGTGGTCGACGTCGTCGACGGCGACAGCTTCACCACCGACGTGATGGGGGAGACGCTCAACCGCTCCGGCATCGGCAAACTCGACATCGGGTCGAAGGTGAACCTGGAGCGCGCCGCGGCGGTGAACAGCCGGCTCGGTGGCCACATCGTGCAGGGCCATGTCGACGGCACCGGGGTCATCCTGTCGCGCACCCCTTCCGACAACTGGGAGGTCGTGCGAATCTCGTTGCCCGGCAATCTGGCTCGCTATGTGGTCGAGAAGGGGTCGATCACCGTGGACGGTATCTCGCTGACCGTGTCGGGCCTCGGCGTCGACGACGGCGGCGAGCCCGGGCATCGCGACTGGTTCGAGGTCTCGTTGATCCCCACCACCCGCGAACTCACCACCCTCGGCGCCGCGCCCGCCGGCACCACGGTGAACCTGGAGGTCGATGTCATCGCCAAATATGTCGAGCGACTCCAGCAGCGTGGCTGACCGGAGCAACCGCGACGTCGTACCGGCGACCCGACCCAGTAGGCTCGAGTCGCACCTAATCCGAAGTGGAGCACAGCAGACGTGACCAGGTTCGACACCATCGAGCGCGCAGTCGCCGATCTCGCCGCCGGTAAGGCGGTCGTCGTCGTCGACGACGAGGGCCGGGAGAACGAGGGCGACCTCATCTTCGCCGCGGAGAAGGCAACCCCCGAGCTGGTGGCTTTCATGATCCGATACACCTCCGGCTACATCTGTGTGCCGCTGACCGGTGCGGATTGCGATCGGCTGGGCCTGCCGCCGATGTATTCCATGAACCAGGACAAGCACGGCACCGCCTACACGGTGTCGGTGGACGCGCGAGAGGGCATCAGCACCGGTATCTCCGCCGCCGACCGCGCGACGACCATGCGCCTGCTGGCCGACCCGGCCTCCCGCGCCGACGAGTTCACCCGGCCCGGCCACGTCGTGCCGTTGCGCGCCAAGGACGGCGGGGTGCTGCGGCGCCCGGGCCACACCGAGGCGGCCGTGGACCTGTCCCGGATGGCCGGTCTGAGCCCGGCCGGCGTGATCTGCGAGATCGTCAGCCAGAAGAATGAGGGCGATATGGCCCGCACCGAAGAGTTGCGGATCTTCGCCGACGAGCACGAACTCGCGCTGATCTCGATCGCCGACATGATCGCGTGGCGCCGCAAGCACGAGAAGCAGGTGGAGCGGATCGCCGAGGCGCGCATCCCCACCAAGTACGGCGAATTCAAGGCCGTCGGCTACAAGAGCATCTACGACGACGTCGAACACGTGGCGCTGGTGCGCGGCGATCTGAGTATCGACGCCGGTGACGACGTTCTGGTGCGTGTGCACTCGGAATGCCTGACCGGTGACGTATTCGGCTCGCTGCGCTGCGATTGCGGCCCGCAGCTGGATGCCGCGATGGAGATGGTCGCCGCCGAGGGACGCGGTGTGGTGCTCTACATGCGCGGGCACGAAGGCCGCGGCATCGGCCTGATGCACAAGCTGCAGGCCTATCAGTTGCAGGATTCCGGGCACGACACCGTGGACGCGAATATCGAACTGGGCCTGCCCGCCGATGCCCGCGACTACGGCACCGGGGCGCAGATCCTGGTCGATCTCGGCATCAAGTCGATGCGGCTGCTCACCAACAATCCGGCCAAGCGGGTCGGCCTGGACGGCTACGGCCTGAGCATCACCGAACGGGTGCCGATGCCGGTGCGGGCCAATGCGGAGAATTTGCGGTATCTGCGCACCAAGCGCGACCGGATGGGCCACGACCTGGTCGGCCTGGACGACCTGGACCTCGGCGAGACCGCGCAGTAGTCAGAATTCGTGAAAAGGGGTATCGGTCGATGAGCGGTACGGGTGTACCGGAGTTCGCGCTGGCGGACGCGAAGGACCTGACGGTCGGCATCGTCGCCTCGCGGTGGCACACCACCATCTGCGATACGTTGCTCGCCAATGCCGAGCGGGTGGCCCGGGAAGCGGGCGTCGAGCAGATCACGGTGGTGCGCTGCGCCGGGGCGATGGAGTTGCCGGTGGTCGCGCAGGCGCTGGCTCGCACGCACGACGCGGTCGTGGCGCTGGGTGTCGTGATCCGCGGGGGCACACCGCATTTCGAATACGTCTGCGACGCGGTGACGGCCGGGCTGACGCGGGTGTCGCTGGACGAGAGCACACCGGTCACCAACGGGGTGCTCACGGTGAACACCGAGGAGCAGGCCCTCGACCGCGCGGGCCTGCCGGATTCGGCCGAGAACAAGGGTGAGCAGGCGAGTGCCGCGGCCCTGGATGCCGCGCTGACCCTGCGCGCGCTGCGCCGAGAAGCCTGAACCGATGCCGCCGGTCGTGCACCTGTTCAAACGCGGTCCGCGGCCCCCGGCCGCGGACGGACAGCAGTGGGATCTCGAGGTGCGTCCGCGCCGGGCGGTGCGCACCGCGCGCATCGTGGCGGCCGTGATCGCGGTGTTGTTCATTCTGGCCGGGGCGTTGTCCAGCAATTCGACGACCGGGGTGAACTTCCGCGGTGCCGATCAGGTGGCGATCATCTGCTTCGGATTGTTGCTGGCCGGTGCCGTGCTGCTGCTGACCCGGCCGCGGGTGCGCGTCGGACCGCAGGGCGTCGTCGTGCGCAACATCCTGGGCGACAACGAGTTCCGCTGGGCCGATATTCGCGGCGTCGCGATTCCGGACAAGAAGGCCTGGGCGCGACTGGAATTGGCTGGCGACGAATACGTTCCGATGCTGGCGATCCGCGTCAACGACAAGGATCACGCCGCCCGGGCGATGGATCGCTTCCGCGAACTCGGCGCGAAATACACCGCCGCACAGCAGGACTGACCCGTCAGCGGGCGTCGCCGAGGACGATGCCCTCCCGCCGGGGATCCGCCCCGCCGATCCAGCCGCCGCTCTCGCGCTGCAGGGCGCTGAGCCCGCTGGACTGCGGGTCCACCGAGACCTGATGCCCCATCTCGCGCAGTTTCCGCACCAGCGGATCGTGGGCGCCGTTGTCGGTGGCGTCGATCGCGGGATGTTCCCCGCCCACCCCGGTCACCGGTGTGTTCGCCGCGCCGAAGGCCACCTGCGAGACCGCCTGCTGCGGATCCAGATGCCAATCCAGCAGGCCTACCAGCGTTTTCACCACGAATTGGATGATCACCGAACCGCCGGGGGACCCGGCGACGTCGACCAGTTGACCGCGCGACCCGTCCGGCGTCCGATCGAAGACCAGGGTGGGGCTCATCGAACTGCGCGGCCGCTTCCCGGGCTGTACCCGGTTGGCCAGCGGCACACCGGCCGCATCGGCTGGCTGCGCACTGAAGTCGGTGAGCTGATTGTTCAGGACGAATCCGTCGACCAGATGGAACGATCCGAACGCCGATTCGACGGTGGTGGTCATGGTCGCGGCGTTGCCGTACCGGTCCACCACGGAGATGTGGCTGGTGCCGTGTTCGGGTTGCTGCGCGTCGGTGCCGAGCGGGACCGGACCGAAGTCACCCGGCTGCGCGGTGCCCATGGAATGGTTCGGGTCGATGAGGGCCGCTCGCTGTTTCAGATAGTCCTTGTTCACCAGTGCGGCGGGTGAGCCGCCGGGCAGCGGAACGAAATCGGGATCGGCGATGTACTTGTCGCGGTCGGCGTAGGCGAGCCGCTCGGCCTCCGAGATCAGATGTACCGCTTCGGCTTTCGGTATGCCGCCGTTGCGGTCGAGACGGTCCGGGGACAGGCCGGCGAGGTCGAAATTCTCCAGAATCCCGAGGGTCGCGGCGACGGTGATACCGCCGGAGGACGGATTGGGCATCCCGCAGATCCGGTGGGTGCGGTAGTCGGTGCACAGGGCGGTGCGTTTCTTCGCCTGATATCGCGCGAGATCGTCGAGCGAGATCTGGCCCGGGGTGCGGCCACCGCTGGTGGTCGCTGTCGCGTCGACGATGTCGCGGGCGACCGCTCCGGTGTAGAAGGCGTCGGGGCCGTCGGAGGCCACGGCGCTCAACGTCTTCGCCATGGCCGGATTGGCGAGGTGGAAGCCCCGTGGTTTGGGGGAGCCGTCCGGCTGCAGGAAGTACTGCCTGGCATTCGCGTCCCGGGCCAGGTCCGGGGCCGACTGCGCGATCTGGCTCGCCATCCGGGCGCTGATGTCGAAACCGTTGTCCGCCAGCGAGATCGCGGGACCGAACAGATCGCGCCAGGACTGCTTGCCGTGGTCGCGATGGGCGGCCTCGAGCAGTCGCAGCACGCCCGGCACGCCGATCGACCGTCCACTGGCACGGGTATTCGGTTGCGGCATCGACTGATCGGTGTCGCTGACCCAGCGCAGATAGTTCTCGGTCGCGGCGGCGGGGGCGACCTCACGACCGTCGTAGGCGTCGACCGATCCGGTCGCGGCATCGTAATAGAGCAGGAATGCGCCGCCGCCGATCCCGGAGGCCTGCGGTTCGACCAGGCCCAGTACCGTCTGCGCGGCGATCAGCGCGTCGGCCGCGGTGCCGCCGTCGGCCAGGACCTCGCAGGCGGCGTGGGTGGCCAGCGGATTCGCGGTGGAGACCGCGAAGGTGTGGGTGCGTACCGGGGTCATATCGCTGCGGTATCCGGTGGCGATCTCGGGATTGGTGGCCAGATTCGTCGCACTCGCCGCCGGTCCCGCCGCGGCCGTGATCGGAGTGCCGTCCGGACCTTCGACGCAGCTTCGGCCGGCCTCGGACGTGGTGGGCGAGCAGCCCGTGAGCAGTCCGGTGGTCAGCAGCAGGGCGGCGCTCGCGCCGGCCAGAATCGCTCGCGTGCGCCTCATGCAGGCACTTTAACGCGCACCTGCCCCACCACGCCGGGCATCGTTCCCACACCGGGTAACGTCGAGCCGCCCCGACCTCGACCAAGGGATCACCCCACCGATGAGCGAGACACCAGCACAGACGCACCTGTCCGCGGAGGACAGCGGCTACCACAAGAGCCTCAAGCCGCGGCAGTTGCAGATGATCGCGATCGGCGGCGCCATCGGCACCGGCCTGTTCCTCGGCGCCGGCGGGAGGCTGGCGCACGCGGGGCCGGGACTGTTCCTCGTGTACGCGGTCTGCGGGGTATTCGTCTTCTTCATCCTGCGGGCTCTGGGCGAACTGGTGCTGCACCGGCCTTCGTCAGGGTCGTTCGTCTCCTACGCGCGTGAGTTCTACGGGGAGAAGGCCGCTTTCATCGCCGGCTGGACCTATTTCCTGAACTGGTCGATGACGGGCATCGTCGACACCACCGCGATCGCCACCTATCTGCACTACTGGGGTGCGTTCGGCGCGATCCCGCAGTGGGTGCTGGCGCTGATCGCGCTGTGCCTGGTGTTGAGCGTGAATCTGATCTCGGTCAAATGGTTCGGTGAGCTCGAGTTCTGGGCGGCGCTGATCAAGGTCGTCGCGCTGGTGTCGTTCCTGATCATCGGCATCGTCTTCCTCGGCGGGCGATTCCGGGTCGACGGGGCCGCAACGGGTTTCGGGCTGGTCGCGCAGTCCGGTGGCTGGTTCCCGACCGGAGTGCTGCCGCTGGTCACGGTCGCCTCGGGAGTGGTATTCGCCTACGCCGCGGTGGAGATGGTCGGCACCGCCGCGGGGGAGACCGAGAATCCGCAGCAGATCATGCCGCGCGCCATCAACTCGGTGATCCTGCGTATCGCCGTGTTCTACGTCGGCTCGCTGATCCTGCTGGCGCTGCTGCTGCCCTACACCGCCTACCACGCCGACGAGAGTCCGTTCGTCACCTTCTTCGCCGAACTGGGTGTCCCGCATGCCGGTTCGGTGATGAACCTGGTCGTGCTCACCGCCGCGTTCTCGAGTCTCAACGCCGGTCTGTATTCGACCGGACGCATTCTGCGCTCGATGGCGGTCAACGGCAGCGCACCGCGATTCACCGCGCGGATGAACAGCCGCGGTGTGCCCTACGGCGGCATCGTGCTGACGAGTCTGATCGCACTGGTCGGCATCTGGCTCAACTACCTCGTGCCGGCGCGCGCCTTCGAGATCGTGCTCAACATCGCGTCGCTGGGCATCCTGTCGTCCTGGGCGACGATCGTGCTGTGCCAGCTGGCGCTGTGGCGGCGCTGGCGCCGTGGTGAGCTGGAACGTCCCGCGTTCCGCATGTTCGGCGCCCCGTATACCGGCATCGCGACCCTGGTCTTCCTGGCCGCGATGCTGGTGCTGATGGCCTTCGATCACCCGGTCGGCACCTGGACGGTGGCGAGTCTGGTGATTCTGATCCCGGCGCTGATCGTCGGCTGGTTCGCGGCCCGCTCGCGGGTACTGGAGGTGGCGCGGCTGCGGGAACCGCCCGAGGACGAGCAGCCGGCCAGGCGTTCGGAGTCGGTCCCGGTCGACGACTGATCCGGCCTCTCTAGAGAGTGGCTGTGCTGCTTCGCTTCTCGCGTTCCTCGGCGATGCGGCGTCGCGCCTCGGACCAGTCGATCGGCAGGTCGGCGGCGGGAACGGACCAGAACACGAACGTCGATTCGCGCATCACCGCGCGGGCGCGCACGATGGCCGAGGCGTGTGGATCGGTGTGGGCGTAGGCGCCGATCGCCTCCTGATCGGTCCAGGCCGACAGGGTCCAGAACGTGCGGCGGGTGAGGTCGGCCTTCAGGGCGATACCGAGGGCGCCGGGGGAGCGGCGGGCCTGGCGCCGCAGCACGATCGAGGTGGCGAGAAATCCGGGCACGTGCCGCAGTGACCGGACTTCGAGCCGCGAGGCCATGATCTGGACGGTCTCGGTGGTGGGCCGCTCGACGGTGACCCAGGGCAGTGTGGGCATGGCGGAGAACTTTCGACGACGTGAGTGAATGCTGACGCCTGCCCAACATCGCATGTTCCCCCAATCTTGTCAATGACAAGATTGGTTTCAGGCGCGTACGCTGCGCTCCGCCCGCACATGCCAGCGTCCGTCGTCGGTGCGGGTCAGCCGGATCGGATGGTCGAAACAGGTGCTGATGTTGCCGCTCGTCAGCACCTCGTCCACGGGTCCGCTCGCCACGCACCGTCCCGCGCGCAGCAGCAGCACATGGGTGGTTCCCGGGGGTAATTCCTCGAGGTGATGGGTGACCAGGACCGACGCCAGCTCGGGATGGGTGGCCTGCAGCAGATCGATCCGGTCGATGAGCTGTTCCCTGCCGCCGACGTCGAGGCCGGTGGCCGGTTCGTCGAGCAGGAGCAGCCGCGGCTCGGCGATCAGCGCCCGGGCGATGAGGGCGCGCCCGCGTTCACCTTGGGACAGGGTGGGCCAGCGGGCGTCGCGGCGATGCGACAACCCCATGAGTTCGATGAGCCGATCCGCCTCGACATCGTCTTCGGGCGTCGGTGACCAGCGCTGCTTGATATCGGCGGTACCGGTCAGCCCGGTCAGCACCACCTCGTGCGCGGTGAGAGGGTAGGGCGGATTGTGCCGCGGGTCGACATGGCCGATGGCCGTGCGCAATTCGCGCATATCCACCCGGCCCAGCCGATGGCCGAGAACGTGCACGCCGCCGTGGGTGGGATGTTCGAACGCGCCGAGCATCTTCAGCAGTGTGGTCTTGCCGGCGCCGTTGGGGCCCAGGAGTGCCCAGTGCTCGCCGGCGCGCACCGTCAGCGACACCGCGGACAGGATCGGATTGCGGTTGCGCACGAAATCTACGGCGTCCACCTGCAGGATGGGGGAGTCGACCATGGACCCCACGGTAGCAAACTCCTCAGACAAGCTGATAGGTCGCGGAGTGTGCGAAAAGCGCTGCGAATATGCGGCAACCGTCGACCGGTCGGTATGTGCCCCGCAATCGGATCGGTCGGTTCGATCGAGTTGCCGGAAAAGTGATGTGGATCACGATTGGTCGCTACCCTTTTCCCACCCGGTGCTCGTGCGGAATCACAAGAGATCGTCCCGCGACGAGATGCCGTGGTCAGAAAGGCATCTCGACCATGAGCTCGACCTCGACAGCAGCCGCTCCCACCGTGCTCACCGGATTGTGGCGGCGAAAACTACCGCACTATCCCGATACCCCCGCCCGCTCCTGGTATCTGACGCTCGTGGTGATCACCTCGATCGTGCTGTACTACCAGCTCTTCGTCGCGGGCGCGGTCGGAAATCAGCTGATCGCCTACTTCCACCTCTCCTTCGCCTATTTCGTGTGGATCTTCATCATCGGCGCGGCCTTCGGCGCCGCGGCCTCGGTGGCGGCGGGGCTGCTCGATCGCTGGGGACGGGCCAATATCGTGGCCTACGGGGTGGTGATCTGTTCGCTGCTCACCCTGTTCGCGCTGCCGGCGGCGACCACGAAGATGGCCTATCTCGTCGTCTACTGCGTGGTGAGCGTGGTCGAGGGTGCGGTGCTGGTGGCCACCCCGGCGTTGATCCGGGACTTCTCGCCGCAGCTGGGCCGGGCCTCGGCGATGGGCTTCTGGACCCTGGGGCCGGTGATCGGCGCGCTCGTCACCAGCGAGATCACCGCTCGCACCCTCGACAGTCACCCGGACTGGCAGTTCCACTACCGCCTGTGCGGTGTGATCAGCTGTGCGGTCGCCGTCGTCGCGGTGATCGGTTTGCGCGAACTGAGTCCGCGCCTGCGTGATCAGGTGATGGTGAGCCTGCGCGATCGGGCCCTGGTCGAGGCGCGGGCCAAGGGGCTGGACGTCGAGGCGCTCGAGCGCGGGCAGTGGCGTCAGATGATGCGCGTCGACGTGGTCGGCTCGGCTCTGGCCATCAGCATCTTCCTGGCGTTCTTCTACACCATCGTGTCGTTCCTGCCGGTCTATCTGGCGACGAACTTCGGTTTCACACCGGCGCAGGCCAATGCGCTGGGCAACTGGTACTGGATCGCGAACGCGATCGCGCTGGTGGTGACCGGCATCGTGTCGGACATCCTCAAGGTGCGCAAGCCGTTCATGATCCTGGGTGCCCTGATCAGTATCGTCGGGCTCTACGTCTTCCTCGGCTACACCGATCATCCCGACACCGGCTATTACTCGTTCGCGGTGGTGATGATGGTCATCGCGGTCGGCGGCGGCATCGCCTACGCCACCTGGATGGCGAGCTTCACCGAAACCGTGGAGCGCCGCAATCCGGCCGCGACCGCGGTCGGGCTGGCCGTGTGGGGTGGTGTGCTGCGCACGGTGGTGACCTTCACCCTGTTCGGTCTGCTGATGGTGGTCGACGCGGCCGGACCACTGGTCAACAACGGTCCGCGACTGCAGGAGATCCAGGCGCAGTACGGACCGCAGCTGGCGACCATCCAGACCGTCGGTGCCGAGACCATGACGCAACTCGGTCGCAATCCCGCCGATCCGGCCGCGCAGATGGCCGCACTGACGAAGCTGACCGGCGCGGCGCCCGCCGACATCCAGGCCACGATCGCGTTGAACGCGCGCTATCCGCAGGAATTGGCGACACTGCAGGCCGTGGATCCGGCGACGCTCGGCGCCCTGGCGGTGAATCCGACCGATGCGCGGGCCGCGGGCGCCGCGGTCGGTCAGGTGGCGGCGAAGTTCGGCATCAGCCCGGCCGAAGCGGCGGGGCGGCTGGCCGCGACCCAGCAGGTGCCGCGGGACCAGCTCGCGGTCGCGAGCACGGTCGGCCCGAAACTCGTTACCGCACAATCGCAATTGCAGGCGGTGGCTACCGTCCCGGCCGATGATCTGGCCTATGTCGCCGCGCACGGCCCCGAGGTGAAACAAGCGGCCGCCGATTCTCCGGTGCAGTGGCGGCAGTGGTGGTGGATCTGCCTGATCGCCCAGGTGCTGTTCCTGCCGTTCGTGTTCCTGATGGCCGGGCGCTGGAGTCCGAAGCGGGCCGCCGCCGATGCCGCCGAACACGACCTGCGCGTGCGCCGGGAACTCGTGGCGCTGGCGGAAACGGATGGCGGGACGCAGACCTCGCCAGAGCCGGTGTCGGTTACCGAAAGCGCTTCCGGCGCAGGTGAATCGGCGGAGGGTGAGGCCGCGCCGCCGGCCGAGCCGGCGCCTGCGGGATAGTTCCGCGCCGCGTATCGAGGTCCGGAACGGGCGGCATGTGCGTTTTGTACCTCGATCGCCGAATGCCGGCGGGTGTGCTCGCCGATGCGGTTCAGCACTCCAGCTGGTCGGCCAGATCCTCGAAATCTGTGACATTGAGGTCGAATTCGTCGCTGAAGGCGGTGTCCGCCAGGGCCGGATCGCCGAATTCGAGCGGTCGTGCGACGAAGGCGGTGCGGAAGCCGAGGGCGGCCGCGGCCCGGATGTCGTACTTGTGGCTCGCGACCATCATGATCTCGAACGGCTGGGCGCCGAGGTAGTGCGCTGCCATGCGGTAGGTGCGGGGATCGGGTTTGTGCGCACCCGCCATCTCGGCCGTGAACACCGCGTGCCACGGGAAATCGCAGTGCCGGGTGATGCCGACGACCGCGTCGACGTCGGCGTTCGACAAGGTCGCGAGCGTATAGCGGCGTCGCAGGCGGGTCAGGCCCGGCACCGCGTCCGGCCAGGGATCCAGGCGTTTCCACACGGAATTCAGTTCGGCACGGACATCGGAGGTTACCTCCATGCCGCGCTCGGTGAGCAGGTCGTCGAGCGCGGTGCGATAGATCGAATCGACGCTGACCCAATGGTCGCCGACCGCGGCGGTGCCACGGAAATACGCTGCGCGCCAATCGTTCACGAACGCGGACCAGTCCCGGCCGGGATACCGCTGCCCGAGCAGTGCCGCGGCCGCCGCGACGACGGTGGAATGAAAATCGGTGGCGGTGCCCTGGACGTCGAACAGCAGAGCCTTCGGCCGATCGTTCATGCTCGCGATCGTATCGGCGGCCGGCCGGCGAGCCGCGCGGCCTATCGACCCCGCTGTGTGATCTGGATAACATCTGATTCGGGGGTCGACTCGGAGACAGCGGGTCCGCGCCGCCGTCGGTGATCCCGCCGACGCGCGAGGCCCGGATGGGAGCGAGATCATGCAGACCCGTACCGATGAGATAGCTGACCGGATCTACCGGATATCCACCTTCGTGCCGGAGGTCGGTCCCACCGGATTCAGCTTCAACCAGTTCCTCGTCGTCGACGAGGAGCCGCTGCTGTTCCACTGCGGCATGCGCGCGCTGTTCCCGCTGGTGAGCGAGCAGATCAACGCGATCGTGCCGGTCGAACGACTGCGCTGGATCACCTTCGGCCACGTCGAGGCCGACGAATGCGGGGCGATGAACCTGTTTCTCGCCGCCGCGCCGCACGCGCAGGTGGCACACGGAATTCTCGGGTGTCAGGTCTCGCTCGACGATCTCGCCGACCGGCCGCCACGCCCGCTGGCCGACGGGGAGGTCATCGAATTGGGCGAGCGCCGCGTCCGTCATATCGACACTCCGCACGCACCGCACAACTGGGAGTCGCGGGTGCTCTACGAGGAGACCACGGGCGTGCTGTTCTGTGGTGATCTCATGACCCAGGTCGGCGACGGACCCGCACTTACCGAATCCGACGTGGTCGGTCCGGCCGTTCTCGCCGAGGACGTCTTCCGGGCGACGTCACTGGGACCCGCGGTACCAGCCGCCCTGTACGGATTGGCGGAGCTGAATCCGGCGACCCTGGCGGTGATGCACGGCTCCAGCTTCGCCGGCGCAGGCGCCGGCGCGCTGCGGGCACTGGCGGCGGACTACGAGAGACGCTTACGTCCAGCATGATCGGTTCCGCGCCGGACCGGGCGCCTCGATCCGGCGCACGACGGCGGGCGGGTGTATGCCGCCGCGACACCGGGTATGCCGTAGGCGCGCCGAGCGGCGGGTACGGCCCTACACTCGGCACACACATTCGACGGAGGTGATCGGCGGTGCATCCCCAGGATCCGCGTGAGCAGCACACCACGCGGTACGACAGCGGTTATCAGCCGGGCGGGTATCAGGAACCCGCCTACCGGCAGGATCCCGCATACCAGCCCTACCGGACGCCGGGCGGAGCGCCGCCCGCGCCCCGGCGGCCCGAGGTCAACGTGGGCATGTTCGCTGGCGGGGTGCTCGCCACCGCGGTCGTGACCGCGCTGGCGGCCTGGCTGTGCGCGTGGATCATCGACGTCGTCGCCACCCGTGCCACCGAGAGCGGCAAGTTCGGGGTCTGGAACCCGATGGCCGAGCAGGGCTACTGGTTCGCCGTGGTCGCGTTCCTGTGTGCCCTGCTCGCCGGCGTGCTCTGGTACCTGCTGCATCTGGGCACGCCGTCACCGGACATGTTCTTCGCCTGGATCGTCGGGATCCTCATCGCGGCCGCGGTGGTCATCCCGCTGACGCTGTCCAGCGATATCTGGGTGGGAGTGTCCACCGCCATCGAACATCTGGTGATCGGCCTGCCGATCTTCAGCCTGACCCGCACCGTCGGCGCGAAGAGCCTGGAGCGGCCCTAACGCGGCAGCCGGGCCAGCGCGAGCCCGGCCGCGCGACCGGAGAAGATGCATCCGCCGAGGAAGGTGCCTTCCAGCGCGTTGTAGCCGTGGACGCCACCGCCGCCGAAGCCGGCGACCTCACCCGCGGCGTACAGGCCGGGGAAGGGGTCGCCGTCGGAGCGGATCACCTGCGAGTCGAGGTTGGTCTGCAGACCGCCCAGCGTCTTGCGGGTCAGCACGTTCAGGCGTACCGCGATCAGCGGACCGTGCGCGGGATCGAGAATCCGGTGCGGTGCCGCGACCCGGCCCAGTTTGTCGCCGAGTGAGCGCCGCGCGTTGGCGACCGCCATCAACTGCGCGTCCTTGCTGTATTTGTTGTCCAGTTCGCGATCGCGGGCGACGATCTGGTGTTCCAGCGCGGCGACGTCCAGTTGCGGGCCGCGCGCGATCTCGTTCATGCCGCGCACCAGTTCCGGCAGGGTGTCGGCGACGACGAAGTCCACGCCGTGCCGTTTGAACGCCTCGACCGGGCCGGGGGCACCCTTGGCCGCGCGGCTCTTGAGGGTGAGTTTGAGGTCCTTGCCGGTGATGTCGGGATTCTGCTCGGAACCCGAGAGCGCGAACTCCTTCTCGATGATCGACTGGGTGAGCACGAACCACGAGTAGTCGTAGCCGGTGTCGAGGATCGCCTTCATCGTGGCGTTGGTGTCGAAACCAGGGAAACACGGTGCGGGCAAACGCTTTCCGTTCGCGTCGAACCACAGCGACGACGGTCCCGGAATGATACGGATGGCGTGATCGGGCCAGATCGGGTCCCAGTTGTGAATGCCCTCGGTGTAGTGCCACATCCGGTCGCGGTTCACGATGCGCCCGCCGGCCGATTCGGAGATCGCGAGCATGCGGCCGTCGACGTGGGCGGGCACGCCGGAGATCATGGTCTGCGGGCAGGGACCGAGCCGTTCGGTGGGCCAGTTCTTGCGGATCAGGTCGTGGTTGTGGCCGATACCGCCGGAGGACACCAGCACCGCCGGGGCACGGAAATCGAACTCGCCCACCGTCGTTCGCGACGAGGCCACGCCGCGATCCAGGTCGCTCGGTTCCAGGACGCTGCCCCGCACGCCGACCACCGCGTCGTCCTCGACGATCAGATCGTCGACCCGGTGCCGGAACGCGAATTCGACCAGTCCGCGCTGTTCGGCGGCCAGTACCGGTTCCAGGAAGACGCGCAGCACCTCCGGCCCGGTACCCCAGGTGAGGTGAAAGCGAGGCACCGAATTGCCGTGCCCGTCGGCGGTGGCGCCGCCGCGTTCGGCCCAGCCGACCAGGGGAGTCACCCGCAAACCGAGATCGTGCAGGTATTGCCGTTTCTCCCCGGCCGCGAACTCGACGTAGGCGCGCGCCCACTGGCGAGCCCAGTGGTCCTCGTCGTCGCGATCGAATCCGGCCGAGCCCAGCCAGTCCTGCCAGGCCAGCGCGAAGGAGTCCTTGATGCCGAGGCGCCGCTGTTCCGGGCTGTCGACGAGGAACAATCCGCCCAGCGACCAGAACGCCTGCCCGCCGAGATTGTTGCGATTCTCCTGGTCGAGTACCAGCACCCGCCTTCCGGCACGCGTCAGTTCGTACGTGGCCACCAGTCCGGCCAGCCCGGCTCCGACGACGATGACATCCGGCTGTTGTGACGGTGCCACGGGCACTCCTCCGCATTCGGCGCGATTTGGATACATTCGTGTATCGACCGTGTTCAAGGTAGCAGATTCGAGCCGTCGCGACCCCGGCTCCGGCATATCTGTCGGTGGGCCATGGCAGATTCGGTGCGTGCGCACCATCACCTCCGCCGCGGCCCGCCGGGCCGCACTCGCCGCCCAGGGATTCGCCACCGCCGCCCGCGAGCGCTCGGACGGATCCGGGGGCGCGAGCCGCCGCACCGTGCTCGGCGTCGTCCGCAATACCAAACTGCTGCAGCTGGATTCGGTCGCGGCGGTGGTACGGGCGCAGTACGCGCCGGTGTTCGCCCGGATCGGCGCCTACGATCGCACGCTGCTCGACGAGGCGATATGGGAACACAGTGCGCGGCGGCCGCGCCGGCTCGTGGAGTACTGGGCACATGAGGCGGCGCTGATTCCGGTGGAGGATTGGCCGCTGCTGCGGTGGCGGATGGCCCGCTACGCGCACGGCCGCTGGGGCGGGGCACGCCGGGTACTCGACGAGAATCCCGATCTGCCCGGCCGGGTGCTGAACGTGATCGACCAGATCGGGGCGTGCACCGCCGCGGAGGTGGAACGGCAGCTCGAGCTGAATCGCCCGCGGCGCAAGGACCATTGGGGCTGGAACCACAGCGACACCAAGGTCGCGTGCGAGATGTTGTTCGCCACCGGGGAGCTCTCGGTGGACAAGCGGGTCGGCTTCCAGCGGCACTACGACCTCACCGAGCGCGTGCTGCCGGCCGAGGTTGTGAGCCGCCGCGTCGACGAAGCGGAGGCGGTGCGTGAGCTGGTCCTGCGGGCCGCCGACGCGTTGGGGGTGGCCACCGAGACCGACCTGCGCGACTACTACCGGCTGCATCGGCGCCAGTGCGAACCGGCGCTGGCCGAGCTGGTCGACGCCGGAGAACTCGAGCCGGTGCGGGTGGACGGCTGGGACAAGCCGGCCTACCTGCGTACCGGGGCACGGATCCCACGGCGGGTCGACGGCGCTGCCCTGCTGTGCCCGTTCGACCCGCTGATCTTCTTCCGGCCCCGGACCGAGCGGCTGTTCGATTTTCACTACCGGATCGAGATCTACACCCCGGAACACAAACGGGTGCACGGCTATTACGTCTTTCCGTTCCTGCTCGACGGTGAGCTCGTCGGCAGGGTGGACCTGCGCGCGGACCGTGCGAGCGGCCGGCTGCACGTGCTCGGAGCGTTCGCCGAACCCGATCGGCCGCACGCGCGTATCGCTCACGAACTGGCCGGGCAGTTGGAGGCGATGGCCGGGTGGCTCGAGCTCGAGACCGTCGTGGTCGGCGAACGCGGCGATCTGGCGGCGGCGCTGGCCGTCGAAGTGGCTGCCCGCGAACGGCTTTCGGTGCCGGCCGGGGTCAGCGTCGGGGAGCCGGGGTGATGCCCGGGACCGCCGCGTCGGGGGAGGTGACCGCTGTGCGGGCCGCCTCGGCCTCGTCCGCGGCGCGACCCCACCGCCCGGCGAGCGCGGCGCAGGTGATCAGCTGGATCTGGTGGAAGATCATGAGCGGCAACACGATCAGGCCGACCGGATGTCCGGCGAACAGGACCGTCGCCATCGGCAGGCCGGTGGCCAGACTCTTCTTGGATCCGCAGAAGATCACCACGATGCGGTCGGCCCGCTCGAATCCGAGCAGCCGGGCCGCGCCCGCCGTCACGCCCAGCACCACCGCCAGCAGGACGATCGCCACACCCACGACCGCCAGCAGACGGCCCACGGCCAGTCCCTGCCAGACGTGTTCGACCATGCCCGCGCTGAAGGCCGCGTAGACGACCAGATACACCGAACCGCGATCGACGACCTTGGTGAGGGTGGTGTGCGCCAGTAACCGATGCAGCTTCGGTCGCAGCAGCTGACCGGCGATGAAGGGCAGCAGCAACTGCACCACGATCTCCACGATCGACATCGGCGAGACGGTGGCGTCACCGGTGGTCTGCATCAGCAGCATCACCAGCAGTGGCGTCAGGAAGACGCCCAGCAGGTTCGACACCGATGCGCTGACCACCGCGGCCGCGACATTGCCACGCGCGATGGCGGTGAAGGCGATCGAGGACTGCACCGTCGAGGGCAGCAGGCACAGGTACAGCATTCCCGTGTAGAGCTCGTCGCTGAGCACCGAGGGGACCAGCAGCCGCATCGCCAGGCCGAGCAGCGGGAACAGAACATAGGTCGCGGTGAGCACCGTGGTGTGCAGCCGCCAGTGCCGCAGGCCGGCCAGCGCCTCGCGGGGTTCGAGCCGGGTGCCGTACAGCAGGAACAACACGGCGATCGCTACCTTGGTGACCCATCCCAGGACGTCGGCCGCGCCGCCGCGCGCGGGCAGGATCAGGCCGATGGCCATCGCCGCGAACAAGCCCAGCAGGAAGCCGTCGATACGGAGTTTGGCCAGCAACGTCACCTCGCCACGGTACGGCGCGAGGCACTGATCGCCAAAGTCGATGGAAGCGATATCTATGAACGAGTATCGTGATGAGTGTGTTCGATCCGGAATTGCTGCGCACCTTCCTGGCGGTCGAACGCGCCGGCGGGTTCACCGCGGCGGGCCGCATCCTCGGTCTACGCCAGTCCACGGTCAGCGGGCATATCGCCCGGCTCGAGCAGGCCGCGGGCCGCGAACTGATCCGCCGCGACACCCGCAATCTGGCGCTGACCGCCGACGGGGCCGCGATGGTCGGCTTCGCGCGCAGCATCCTCGACGCACAAGCCCAGGCCGACCGCTACTTCTCCGATTCCCGCCTCACCGGACTGATCCGGCTGGGCGCCTCCGACGACCTGGTGGCCCGCGAACTGCCCGACGTCCTGCTGGAATTCCAGCGCTCGCATCCGGGCGTGGATCTGGAACTGATCGTCGGGCTCAGCGAGAACCTCAAGACGAGAATGGCGGCGGGGGAGCTGGACCTGATGGTGGCCAAACGGCTGCCCGGCGAGCGGCACGGGGAACTGCTATGGCGCGACCGGCTGGTGTGGGCCGGGCGCTCGGGCGTCGGCGACATCGTCGATCCGGTGCCCGTCGTGACCTATCCGCCGCCGAGCCTGACCCGGCACGTGGCACTGCGCGCACTCGAGCGGGAGGGCCGGACCTGGCGGATCGCCTGCGTCAGCGACAGCCAGCTCGGGCTGCGGGCCGCGGTGCTGGCCGGTCTGGGAGTCGTGGCGCACGCCGAAACCCTGCTTCCGCCAGGGCTTTTCGCGGTCGAGGACGAGAAGCTGCCGGAATTGGGTGAGCTGGAGTTCGTGCTGCTGCGCCGGCACAGCCGGCTCTCCGAACCCGAGCAGGCACTCTGCGACGCGATCCTCGCCGGCGCCCACCGGATGCACCGATGACGACGACGGTCCGCGCGTCATCCGCTGTCGGTGCCGGTCGTTAACCTGGTGGCGTGGCAGATCCCGCGACCTATCGCCCCGCACCGGGCACCATTCCCGTCGAACCCGGCGTCTACAAATTCCGGGATTCCTACGGGCAGGTGATCTATGTCGGTAAGGCCAAGAGTCTGCGCAGCCGCCTGAATTCCTACTTCGCCGATGTGTCGTCGCTGCATCCGCGCACCCGGCAGATGGTGACCACCGCCGCGAGCGTCGAGTGGACGGTGGTCTCCACCGAGGTCGAGGCGTTGCAGCTGGAGTACAACTGGATCAAGGAATTCGATCCGCGCTTCAACGTGCGCTACCGCGACGACAAGACCTACCCCATGCTCGCGGTGAGTATGAACGAGGAATATCCGCGGGTGTTCGTCTATCGGGGTGCTCGCAAGAAGGGTGTGCGGTATTTCGGGCCGTACGCCCACGCCTGGGCCATTCGCGAGACGGTGGATCTGCTGTTGCGGGTGTTCCCGGTGCGGACGTGTTCGGCCGGAGTGTTCAAGCGGCACAGGCAGATCGGGCGTCCGTGCCTGCTCGGTTACATCGACAAATGTTCGGCGCCCTGCATCGGCCGGGTCGACGCCGACGAACACCGCCGCATCGCCGAGGACTTCTGCGACTTCCTGTCCGGCCGCACCGATCGCATGGTGCGGGAACTGGAACGCCGAATGCAATCGGCCGCAACGGATCTGGACTTCGAGACCGCCGCGCGGCTGCGCGACGACGTCGCCGCTCTCAAGCGCGCGCTGGAGAAGCAGGCGGTCGTCCTCGGTACCGGCACCGACGCGGACGTGATCGCCTTCGCCTCCGACGCACTCGAGGTCGCGGTGCAGATCTTCCACGTGCGCGACGGGCGGGTGCGCGGCCAGCGCGGCTGGGTCGTCGACAAATCGGGTGACGCGGTGGATCTGAACTGGGCCGGTACCGAAGACGCCGCGGGCGCCGCGCCGATCGACGAGGGCGGCCGGGGGCCGAGCGAACTGGCCGCCCTGGTGGAACAGTTCGTCACCCAGTTCTACGGCGAACAGGCCGCGTTCGCCGAGCACACCGAGACCGAAACCCCCGCCACCGCGGTCCCGCGCGAGGTCCTGGTGCCGGAACTGCCCGGCGATCCGGAGCAGGTGCAGGGCTGGCTGTCCGGGCTGCGCGGTTCGGCCGTGGCGCTGCGGGTGCCGCAGCGCGGTGACAAGAAGGCGCTGATGGAGACCGTGCAGCGCAATGCGCAGGAGGCGCTGGCCCAGCACAAACTCAAGCGCGCCGGTGATCTGACCGCGAGATCGGCCGCGCTGCAAGGTATTCAGGACGCGCTCGATCTCGACAGCGCGCCCCTGCGCATCGAATGTGTCGACATCAGCCACGTGCAGGGCACCGATGTCGTCGCCTCGCTGGTGGTGTTCGAGGACGGCCTGCCGCGCAAATCGGAATACCGCCACTACACGATCAAGGAGGCCGCGGGTGAGGGCCGCTCCGACGACGTGGCCAGCATCGCGGAGGTCACCCGGCGGCGGTTCTATCGGTTGCGCAAGGAACTGGACGAGATGAGTGCGGCGGCGAAGGCGGAGGCCGGAACGACGGACCTGGCCGGCGCCGCGGCGATCGCCACCGCCGAGGCGGAGCCCGCGGATCTGCCGCCCGGAATCGACCCGGCCACCGGGCGTCCGCGCAAATTCTCCTATCCGCCGAACCTGTACGTCGTCGACGGCGGCGCCCCGCAGGTGGCGGCCGCGGCCGAGGTGCTCGATGAACTCGGCATCACCGACGTCGCGGTGATCGGGCTGGCCAAGCGCCTGGAGGAGGTGTGGGTGCCGGGCGAATCCGATCCGGTGATCATGCCGCGCACCAGCGAATCGCTGTTCCTGCTGCAGCGCGTGCGCGATGAGGCGCACCGGTTCGCCATCGCCTTCCATCGTAGTAAGCGTTCCCGCCGGATGACCGCCTCGGCCCTGGATTCGGTGCGGGGGCTGGGTGAGGCGCGGCGCACCGCGCTGGTGACCCACTTCGGCTCGGTGGCCAAACTCAAGCAGGCTACGGTGGAGGAAATCACGGAGGTGCCCGGTATCGGGGTGGCGACGGCCAAGGCCGTGCTCGCGGCACTCAACTCCGAATGACGTCTCGGTCACGGCTCGGTTTCGCCGGCGCTGCGCGCACGGTCGCGGCCGGTGGGGGCGGGCAGGATGATCGAATGGCAGCCACGGACGGAACCCGATAGGACATGACGAGCGTCGAATCGAACCCCAACGCGAGTACCGGCCTCCGGCCGCGGCCCGATACGCATCCGGTCGAGGTGGTCATCGTCACCGGCCTGTCCGGTGCCGGGCGCGGTACCGCGGCCCGAGTCCTCGAAGATCTCGGCTGGTACGTCGCGGACAATCTGCCGCCGGAACTGATCGGCCGGCTCATCGAGCTCGGCGCCGCCGCTGATCCGCCGATCACCAAACTGGCGCTGGTCATGGATGTGCGCAGCCGCTTCTTCACCGGCGATCTGTCCGGGGTGACCGATCAGCTGCGGGCCAACGGCGTCGGCACCCGCCTGTTGTTTCTCGAGGCCTCCGACGATGTGCTGATCCGGCGCTTCGGCTTCGCCCGCCGTCGTCACCCGCTGCAGAGCGAGAGCGCTGACGGCACGCTGTCCGCCGGGATCGCCGCGGAACGCCGGGCCCTGTCGAAGGTCAAGACCGCCGCCGATCTGGTGATCGACACGACCGCGCTGTCGGTCCACCAGTTGCACCGCAAATTGGAGGAGGCCTACGGCGGCGGCGCGCCCGCGGCCCTGCAGGTGACGATCCAATCGTTCGGATTCAAATACGGCGTTCCGCTGGACGCGGACATGGTTTTCGACGTGCGATTTCTGCCGAATCCGCATTGGATTCCGGAATTGCGGGAACATACCGGGCAGGATGCCGTGGTCAGTGAGTACGTACTGTCACGGCCCGGCGCCGACGACTATGTGAATACCTGCCGCCATCTGGTCGACCTGACCACCAGCGGCTACCGCCAGGAGGGTAAGCGATATATGACCGTGGCAGTGGGCTGTACCGGTGGTAAGCACCGCAGCGTGGCGATCGCCGAGGAGCTGGGTGAACTGCTGGGCCGGCCCGACAGTGCCTCGACCGATGTCGTCCGCGTGGTCCACCGGGATCTGGGGCGCGAATGACCGACGCGGACCATCGTGACGACACCTCCCCCTCGGAAAAACCTGGCGATCCGGCCGATCCCACGCTGGTCGCCCTGGGCGGCGGACACGGTCTCTACGCCACGCTGACCGCCGCCCGCCGGATCACCGAGCGCATCACCGCTGTCGTCACCGTCGCAGACGACGGCGGATCGTCCGGACGTTTGCGTTCCGAACTCGGCATGCTGCCGCCGGGCGACCTGCGGATGGCGCTGGCCGCCCTGGCCGAGGACCCCGACGGGATCTGGGCGCGCACGGCCCAGCATCGCTTCGGTGGCACGGGAGCGCTGGCCGGGCATTCGGTCGGCAACCTCGTGCTGGCCGGGCTGGCCGAGGTGCTCGGCGACCCGGTCGCGGCGCTCGACGAGATGGCCGCGATCCTGCGCTGTACCGGCCGCGTGCTGCCGATGTCCCCGACCGCGCTGACCATCGAGGCCGACGTCTCCGGGCTGGAAGCCGATCCGCGGGTGAGCCGGTGTATCCGAGGTCAGGTCGCGGTGGCCACCACGCCGGGCAAGGTGCGCCGGGTCCGGCTGATCCCGTCCGATCCGCCGGCCAGTCCGGAGGCCACCTCGGCGATCGAGCACGCCGATGTGGTGGTCCTGGGTCCCGGATCCTGGTTCACCAGCGTCATTCCGCACATGCTCGTGCCGGATCTGCGGGAGGCGCTGATGCATACTCGCGCGGTAAAAGTGCTGGTCCTGAACCTGGCGGCGGAGCCCGGAGAGACGGCGGGATTCTCCGCCGAACGGCATCTGCATGTATTGTCCCAGCACGCACCGGATTTCGCTGTCGATGATGTGCTGGTGGACTCCGGCTCCGTACCCGAGGGTAGGGAGCGCGAACATGTGGCAAGAGCTGCCGAACAGCTGCGTGCACGAGTAACCTTCGCTGATGTCGCCGAGGCGGGGACGGACCGGCACCACCCTGGAAAGCTAGCCGCCGCACTGGATCAGGTGATCCGCCAACCTCGGCCGGAATTGGCAGGGCTTCGAGTCGAAGGACGGCATCCGGTCCAGCAGGTGCGGTCCGTGTTGGGTGGAAAGGAGCGGGTCTCGTGGCGATGACAGCCGAGGTGAAAGACGAGTTGAGCCGTCTGTCCGTCTCGCAGGTGAGTGCACGCAAGGCGGAACTGTCGGCCCTACTCCGGTTCGCCGGTGGCCTGCACATCGTCGGCGGTCGGGTGATCGTCGAGGCCGAGGTCGATATGGGCTCGATCGCGCGGCGACTACGGCGCGAGATCTTCGAGCTCTACGGCTACGGATCGGATGTGCACGTGCTGGGCGCGGGTGGTCTGCGTAAGACCTCCCGATATGTCGTGCGCGTGTCGAAGGAGGGCGAGGCGCTGGCCCGCCAGACCGGATTGCTCGATGTGCGCGGCCGTCCGGTGCGTGGTCTGCCCGCCCAGGTCGTCGGCGGCAGCATCGGCGATTCGGAGGCGGCCTGGCGCGGTGCCTTCCTGGCCCACGGTTCGCTGACCGAGCCCGGGCGTTCCTCGGCGCTCGAGGTGAGCTGCCCCGGCCCCGAGGCGGCACTGGCCCTGGTCGGCGCGGCCCGTCGGATGGGTATCTCGGCCAAGGCCCGCGAGGTGCGCGGCACCGATCGGGTCGTGGTGCGCGACGGGGAGGCCATCGGCGCGCTGCTGACCCGGATGGGCGCCCAGGACACGCGCCTGACCTGGGAGGAACGCCGGATGCGGCGGGAGGTCCGCGCGACGGCGAACCGTCTCGCCAACTTCGACGACGCCAATCTGCGCCGCTCGGCCCGGGCCGCGGTCGCCGCCGCGGCTCGTGTGGAGCGCGCCCTGGAGATCCTCGGCGAGGACGTGCCCGATCATCTGGCCGCCGCGGGACGGCTGCGTGTGCAGCACCGCCAGGCCTCCCTGGAGGAGCTCGGCCAGCTGGCCGATCCGCCGATGACCAAGGACGCCGTCGCCGGGCGCATTCGCCGGTTGTTGTCGATGGCCGACCGCCGCGCCAAGGACTTGGGCATTCCCGACACCGAGTCGGCCGTCACGGCCGAACTTCTCGAAGACGCGTGAGCGGCGACGGTCCCGGGCCGCGGATATCGGCCCGGGACCGTCGCCGCGAAACTCCTTGTGCCGCACGAGCGATGGTTTGTCCACAGGTTCGTGGTTGTCCACACCTGCGATCGTGACGCCGTCGCGAGCGAGCGCGGTGCGATAGGCTTTCGCTACCGAACCTACCGGCATCGAATCGGGTGATCCGGGGCAGGTGAAAAGCCTGGCAGATGGGTATCCCCGCCGCGAGTGGGCAGGGCCGGCGGCCGCGGCCGCGATGGTTCGGTGCGATCGGCGCGAAGACACGCTCACCGGCGCAGCGTCGGGCCGGTGAGGTCGCGGCAGGGGCGTGTCCGTGATGTTATGGCCGGGCATTAGGGTGGTCTGGCATCGGAATGAATCCGCTTGAAAGCTGAGGAGCGATAACGTGACTGTCCGGGTAGGCATCAACGGCTTCGGTCGTATCGGACGTAACTTCTTCCGGGCGGTGGAGGCGCAGAAAGCGCTCGGCACCACCGATATCGAGATCGTCGCGGTCAACGACCTCACCGACAACGCGACCCTGGCCACGCTGCTGAAGTACGACTCGATCCTGGGCCGGCTGCCGGAGGACGTCTCGCTCGACGGCGACGACACCATCGTGGTCGGCGACCAGCGGATCAAGGCTCTGGCCATCAAGGAGGGCCCGTCCGCACTGCCGTGGGGCGATCTGGGTGTCGACGTGGTCGTCGAGTCGACCGGCATCTTCACCGACGCCACCAAGGCCAAGGGGCACCTGGCCGCCGGCGCCAAGAAGGTCATCATCTCCGCGCCCGCCAAGGGTGAGGATCTGACCGTGGTCATGGGTGTCAACGACAGCCAGTACGACGGCAGCCAGAACATCATCTCCAACGCGTCGTGCACCACCAACTGCCTCGGCCCGCTGGCCAAGGTCCTCAACGACGAATTCGGCATCGAGCGTGGCCTGATGACCACGATCCACGCCTACACGCAGGACCAGAACCTGCAGGACGGCCCGCACAGCGACCTGCGCCGCGCCCGCGCCGCCGCCCTGAACATCGTGCCCACCGGCACCGGCGCCGCCAAGGCCATCGGCCTGGTGCTTCCGGAGCTGCAGGGCAAGCTGGACGGCTACGCGCTGCGCGTGCCGGTGCCGACCGGTTCGGTCACCGACCTGACCGCGACGCTGCGCAAGTCGGCGAGAATCGACGAGATCAACGCCGCCTACAAGGCCGCCGCCGAGGGTCCGCTGAAGGGCATCCTGAAGTACAACGTCGACCCGATCGTCTCCAGCGACATCGTGACCGACCCGCACTCCTCGATCTACGACGCGCCGCTGACCAAGGTCATCGACGACCAGGTCAAGGTCGTGTCGTGGTACGACAACGAGTGGGGATACTCCAACCGCCTCGCCGACTTGATCGGCCTCGTCGGCAAGTCGCTGTAAACCCATGGCAGTCAAGACCCTTCAGGATCTCCTTGCCGAGGGCGTGGAGGGGCGGGGCGTGCTCGTGCGCTCCGACCTCAACGTGCCCCTCGACAACGGCGTGATCACCGATCCGGGCCGGATCATCGCCTCGGTGCCCACGATCAAGACGCTGGCCGAGGCCGGCGCCAAGGTCGTCGTCACCGCCCATCTGGGCCGCCCCAAGGGCGAACCCGACCCGAAGCTCTCGCTGGCCCCGGTGGCCGCGAAGCTGAGCGAGGAGCTGGGCCGCAACGTGCAGCTCGCCGGTGATGTGGTGGGCCAGGACGCGCTCGCGCGGTCCGAGGGCCTCACCGACGGTGATGTGCTGCTGCTGGAGAACATCCGCTTCGATGCGCGCGAGACCAGCAAGGACGACGCCCAGCGTCAGAAGCTGGCTCGGGCGCTGGTGGAGCTGGTCGGCGACGACGGTGCGTTCGTCTCCGACGGCTTCGGGGTGGTGCACCGCAAGCAGGCCTCCGTCTACGACGTGGCCGAACTGCTGCCGCACTACGCGGGCACGCTGGTCGCCGCGGAGGTCGACGTCCTGCGCAAGCTCACCACCGACACCGAGCGCCCGTACGCGGTCGTGCTCGGTGGTTCCAAGGTGTCGGACAAGCTCGCCGTGATCGAGGCGCTGGCCCCCAAGGTCGACACCCTCGTCATCGGTGGCGGTATGTGCTTCACCTTCCTTGCCGCCCAAGGTCTTTCGGTCGGCTCCTCGCTGCTGCAGGAGGAGATGATCGATACCTGCAAGGAGTTGCTGGAGCGTTTCGCCGACGTCATCCACCTGCCGGTGGACATCGTGGCCGCGGACAAGTTCGCCGCGGACGCGGAGTCGAAGACTGTGGCCGCCAACGAGATTCCCGAGGGCTGGATGGGGCTGGACATCGGGCCCGAGTCGGCCAAGCGGTTCGCCGCCCTGCTGACCGAGGCTCGGACGGTGTTCTGGAACGGCCCGATGGGTGTGTTCGAGTTCGAGGCCTTCGCCGCGGGGACGCGCGCGGTGGCCGAGGCGCTGGTGAGCGCGACCGGTAAGGGTGCGTTCACCGTGGTCGGCGGTGGCGATTCGGCCGCGGCCGTGCGCACGCTCGGCCTGCCGGAGGACGGGTTCTCCCACATCTCCACCGGCGGCGGCGCCTCGCTGGAATACCTGGAGGGCAAACAGCTTCCGGGTATCAGCGTGCTCGAGGACGGGGAGGGCTGATCATGGCACGCAAACCGTTGATCGCCGGCAACTGGAAGATGAACCTCAACCACCTCGAGGCCATCGCCCTGGTGCAGAAGATCGCATTCGCCCTGCCGGACAAGTACTTCGACAAGGTCGACGTCACGGTCATCCCGCCGTTCACCGACATCCGCAGTATCCAGACCCTCATCGAGGGCGACCGGCTGCGGATCACCTTCGGTGCCCAGGACGTGTCGGTGCACGAATCCGGTGCCTACACCGGTGAGATCAGTGCGGCCATGCTGGCGAAGCTGTCGTGCAGCTACGTCGTGGTCGGCCACTCGGAGCGGCGGCAGTACCACAACGAGGACGACGCCACGGTGCTGGCGAAGGCCAAGAAGGTGCTGCAGTACGACATGACTCCGATCGTCTGCATCGGCGAGGGGCTGGGTGTGCGCGAGGCGCAGACCCACGTGCAGTACAACCTCGAGCAGTTGCGGGGTTCGCTCAAGGGGCTGACGCCGGAGCAGATCGCGAAGGTCGTCATCGCCTACGAGCCGGTCTGGGCGATCGGCACCGGTCGCGTCGCCACCCCGGCCGACGCGCAGGAGGTGTGCGGTGCGCTGCGCGCCGAACTGGCCGAACTGGCGGGCCAGGAGGTCGCGGCGGGTGTGCGCATCCTCTACGGCGGGTCGGTGAACGCCAAGAACGTCGGCGAGCTCATCGCGGCCGCCGATATCGACGGCGCGCTCGTCGGTGGTGCTTCGCTGAAGGGTGACGAGTTCGCGACCCTGTCGGCGATCGCCGCGGGCGGTCCGCTGCCCTGATCGCTGCGGGCGGGAAACCGCCTGCGGCGCATGACGATTCGGCCCCGGTTCCGCGGAACCGGGGCCGATGTCGTGGAGGGAGCGGATCAGGGTTTGCGTGCCACCGCGCCGAGCATCGATACCGCCTCCGGCCGAGGATGGGCCCGGTGGGATTCGGTGGGCCAGTTGATGATCGATCCGATCCCGGGTTCGATGAGTTCGAGTCCGGTGAAGAATCGGCTGAACTCGGCGGTCGAGCGCAGCCGGAAGGGGATACCGCTGCGCTTGTTGGCCTGTTCGCTGTCGGCGAGGTCCTCCTCGGACAGGTGATCGCTGGTGGCATGCGACATCACCAGATAACTACCGGGCGCCAGTGCGTCGACCCACTGCCGCACCATGTCGTAGGGGCGATCGTCGTCGGTGAAGAAATGCACCACCGCGAGCATCATCAGAGCCACCGGTTGTGACAGATCCAGCGTGGCGATCAGGTCCGGGTGGGTGAGGATGCGCTCGCGGTCGCGCGCGTCGGCTTCCAGATACGCGGTCGCGCCCTCGGGTGCGCTGTCGAGCAGGCTGCGGGCGTGCAGGGCCACGATCGGATCGTTGTCTACGTAGACGATGCGGGATTCGGGTGCGGCGGCCTGGGCGATCTCGTGCACATTGCCGGCGGTCGGCAGGCCGGCGCCGAGATCCAGGAATTGCCGGATGCCGACCTCGGCCGACAGATAACCGACCACTCGGTGCAGGAATGCCCGATTCTCCAGCGCGGAGATCTGCACGCTGGGGAAGGCCTCGGCCACCGCTTCGGCGGAGGCGCGGTCGGCCTCGAAATTGTCCTTGCCACCGAGCCAGTAGTCGTAGCGCCGGGCGGGATGCGGGGTGGTGACATCGATACCGGGCGGCGCCACCGGATCCGTATGCGGGCGGTGTGCTCCGGTCACTGGTTCCATGACACCTCTTCCTTCCGTCGACGGCGACGAACCATTATCGACTACTGTCATCCTGTCAGCTCGGATGGCGAACCGGCGCGGCCCCTGCCGTGCGGCTGGGGAGGTCGAAGATGTCAGTGCAATTCAGTCCGTACGATTTCGGCATTCACGACGATCCGTATCCGGTCTACGCAGAATTACGGGAGCAGGCGCCGGTGTTCCGCAACGGCGACGACGACTTCTGGGCGCTGTCGCGTTACGCCGATGTTCTTGCCGCACTGCGTGATTCGGATCGCTTCTCGAGCGCCAACGGGCTGCGGATGGAACCGGCCTTCTGGGGTCCGCAGGCCGAGCAGTTCTTCTCCTTCGTGGCGATGGATCCGCCGAAACACACGCGCGTGCGCGGTTTGGTCACGCGCGCGTTCACCGCGCGCCGGGTGCAGGCGCTGGCGCCGCGACTGCGTGAGATCGCCACCGACCTCCTGGAGCCGCTGCTGGACCGCGGCAGTTTCGACCTGATGACCGACTTCGCAGGTCCGTACCCGACCGAGGTCATTTCCGAACTGGTCGGCGTGCCGCGCGCGGACCGCGATCTGGTGCGCAAACTCGGCATGGAGATCATGTACACCGAGGAGGAG
The DNA here is from genome assembly GCF_015354405.1 of Nocardia sp. BSTN01. Lineage (GTDB taxonomy): Bacteria > Actinomycetota > Actinomycetes > Mycobacteriales > Mycobacteriaceae > Nocardia. The sequence continues at coordinate 122,232 of NZ_JADKYP010000005.1, forward strand.
TCGACCGATCTGCGGCCGGAGGCGATGCAGGCGATCGGCGCCCTGGTCGGCTACTACACCGAACTGACCATCGAACGCAGCAAGCACCGCACCGACGACCTGCTGTCCGGACTGCTCGACGCGGCCGACGGGGACGACCGGCTCACTCCCGAGGAAATCGTGGGTGTGCTGATCCTGCTGGTGGGCGCGGGTATCGAGACGAGCATGCTCACCCTGGGCAATCTCTGGTACGCCGGGTGGGCGCATCCGGACCAGCGGGTCGCGGCGCTGGGGCGCGTCGACGACTGGATCGCCGAGGGCATGCGCTACGACCCGGCGACCCAGTCGCAGTTGCGTACCACCACCGAAGCCGTCGAACTGCACGGCGTCACGATTCCGGCGGGGGCGCGGATGCTGTTGCTGACCGGTTCGGCGAACCGTGATCCCGAGGTCTTCGACCGGCCCGACGTCTTCGATCTCGATCGCGACACCTCCGATGCGCTGGTCTTCGGCAGCGGCCGCCACCACTGCCTGGGCTCGAATCTGGGCCTGCTCGAGTTGCGGACCGCGCTCGGGGAGATCACCTCCCGCATCACCGATTACGACGTCGATCCGGCCGGGCTGCGGCGCGTCCACTCCTCGAACAATCGCGGTTTCGCCGCGCTGCCGACAACGGTCACGCTGCGCTGAGCATTCGTATGCCGGGGCGGGTGCGGCCGGTCTTCGGCGCACCCGCCCCGCGTGCGTCAAACCTGGGAGCGCGGGCCCGATTCCAGCAACCGATGCGCCGCGTCCTCGATCGCCGCTTCGCTCAGCAGCACCAGTTCGGCGGCCGGGCCGAGCGGGACGAAACTGTCGGCGCTGGTGACGCGGGCGAGACGGCCGTCGAAACCGCCGTCGAGCAGTGCGGTGCACACCGATTCCGATACCCCGCCGCTGCGACGGGTCTCGTCGGCGACGAGTACGGCGCCGGTGGCGCGGGCGTGGTGCAGCAGATCGTCGACGGGAAGCGGTGTGAGCCAGCGCAGGTCGAGCACGCGCGCGTGAATGCCGTTGTCCGCCAGGCGTCGTGCCACGCGCAGGCTCATCGGCACGCCGTTGGCGAAGCTGACGATCGTGAGATCGGTACCGTCGCCGTGGATTCGGGCGCGGTTGAGCGATGCCGGATCGTCGGCGGGCATGGCGAGCCAGCCGGCGTCACCGGGGCGGTGCAGGTCTCGGGTGTGGTACAGGGCGATCGGTTCGAGGTAGAGACATACCCGGCCCTCGCCGCGAGCGACCTCGACGCACCGCCGCAGCATCGCGGCCGCGTCGTCGGCCCGGGCCGGCGCGGCGACGACCACTCCGGGGATATCACGCAGCGCCGCAACGGAATTGTCGTTGTGGAAATGTCCGCCGAAGCCGCGCTGATAGGCGAACGAGGCGATCCGCACCACCATCGGATTGTGGTACTGCCCCGCGGAGAAGTACGACAGGGTCGCCGCCTCACCCCGGATCTGGTCCAGCGCATTGTGCACGTAGGCCAGATATTGGATTTCCGGAATCGGTACGAATCCGGCGAGTCCGGCGCCCAGCGCGGTGCCGAGCACGCTCTGCTCGTCGAGCAGGGTGTCGAACACTCGCCGCGCCCCGAACTCGCGCTGCAATCCCTTGGTCACCCCGTAGACGCCGCCTTTGCGACCGACGTCCTCGCCGAAGACCAGCACATCGGGCTGATCGGCGAGCAGCGACGCGAGGGTGTGGTTGATCGACTGTGCGAGCGTCATCGGCCCGGGTCGCCCGGCTGCCTGTCCCGGTGCTGCCTGCGAGCGCCCCGGCGGACGGGGCTGACCGTCGGTCGAGGAGTGAATGGAATCCACCGGTGTCGCCCGGGAGCCGGAATCGCCGGGTGCCCTGCGAGGCCCCGCTTCGGAGGCGGGCGCGGATGCGGCCGGCGTCTGTCGTTCACCTCCGAATATCAGGGGCGCCTGGATCGCCGTGGCCGAGTCCAGATGCGGTTCCCCGGTCACCCGGGCCGCCGTCGCCGCCACTCGGGCGCCGATCGCGTCGTAGTGGGCGAGAACCTCCTCGGCGGTCGCCGCGCCGATCTCGACGAGGAGCCGGGCCGTGGCGGCCACCGGGTCGCGGCGGCGGTCGGCCTCGATATCCTCCGGCCGCCGATACGCCGACTCCACATCGGATCCGGCGTGTCCGAGCAATCGCACAGTGCGCAGCCGCAGGAGGGCGGGCCGGCGCCGCGCGCGCACGGATTCCCCGGCGGCGGAGGCCACCGACAGGGCCTGCCGCAGATCGGAACCGTCGGCGTCGAAATACCGCAGACCCGATCGTGACGCGAAGGCCGATTCGATCCAGTCCGGGGGAGTGGGCACGCTGATGCCGAGCCCGTTGTCCTCGCAGACGAACAGCAGCGGCATCGGAATACCTTGATGCGCGGTATGGATCGCGGCGTTGATCGCACCGATCGCGGTGGAGTGGTTGGCCGAGGCGTCCCCGAATGTGCACAGCACCACCGCATCTCGCGGCCACGGCGTTTCCCGGCCCAGCCCCCGTGCCCGATCGAGGGCGAACGCCAGACCCATCGCCCGCGGGAGATGGGAGGCGATGGTGGAGGTCTGCGGTATCACCGACGCGGGCGCGCTGCCGAACACCTTGTGCCGCCCGCCCGAGATCGGATCCGCGGCCGCCGCGACGACACCCAGCAGCACGTCACGAATCGGATCCAGTCCCGGGACCTGCCGGCAGCGATGCACGAAGAACGCGCCCGACCGGTAGTGCAGCAGCGCCGGATCGGTGCTGCGCAATGCCTGCGCCAGCACCACATTGCCCTCGTGCCCGCTGGAACCGATGCTGTAGAACCCACGTTTCGCCACACCGAGCCGCCGCGCCGCGATATCCAGATGCCGGCTCGTGGCCTGGGCGTCGAACAACTCCAGGCATGTCCCCACGGTGATCGGACTGCCGCTGCCGATCGGATCGGTGGCGGCGCGGCGCGGTCCCGGCCGCACCTCTCGCAGGGAAATACGCAACCATTCGTCGAGAAGCTCTTCCGGGCCCGCTGTCACCCCTCCATCATGTCGCCTGTGACCGCCCGCGCACCGGATTCGGCGCGCGGGCGGTCACAGGAACCTGCCGATATGTTCACTCGGCTGCTACAGCAGGCGAACCGATCGTCGGCTGAGGGTGCCTACCGCTGCTCGGCCGGGCGATGGGGACGTTCGGTATGCCCCGTGTGGCCCGCCAGGAGCTTCGCGAACGGCGTCACCTCGCCGACGTGATTGCCCGACTGCCGGGCCCGGGTCGGTTCCGGGAGGAAGCCGTCCACGCCGGTCGGTACCGCGACCACGAGGGTGGCGAATTCGGCCGCGGCGCGGTGGATCCGCTCGCCGAGTCCGGCCGATCCGAAATCCTCGGTCGCGGCGAACACGCCGGTCGGGACGACGACGGCGCGCAGATAGGTGAACAGCGGCCGCATCGCATGCTCGAGCACCAGCGCGTGCCGGGCGGTTCCGGCCGTGGCGGCGACGAGCACCGGCATGGCGTTGAGCGCCTCGGTGTCGAGCACGTCGATGAACATCTTGAACAACCCGGAGTAGCTCGCGGCGAACACCGGGGTGACGGCGATGAGACCGTCCGCCGCGGAGACCTTCTCCCGCGCTGCCGCCACCGCGGGGGTCGGCAGACCGCCGGACACCATCGTGGCGGCGAGATCGCTTGCCAGATCTCGCAATTCGATGACCTCGATGTCGACGGCCTCACCGCGGGCGCCGACGGCCGAGGCCACCGCATCGGCGAGCTGATCGGCGAGCAGACGGGTACTCGACGGCTGCGACAACCCGGCGGTGAGTACGACAACGGTGTGCGACATGGGTTTTCGTCCCTCGTTCGATGCGGTGGATGAGTACGGCGGTCCGATGGTTATGACGGGATGAATCAGGCCTGCTCGGTGGTGGCCAGCAGGCGCTCACGCGCCGGCTCGACCAGATGGTGCGGCGCCTCCGGACCGGCGGCCACCAGCGACGCGTGGGTCGGCGGATCGCTGGGAACGTGTGCGGGACGGCGTGATTCGAATTCCTTGCGCAGCACCGGCACCACTTCGCGGCCGAGGATCTCGACCTGTTCCAGGGCGACGTCGATCGGCAGGCCGGCGTGGTCGATCAGGAACAGCTGGCGCTGGTAGTCACCGGCGTAGTCGGCGAAGCCGAGGGTGCGCTCGATGACCTGCTCGGGAGTACCGACGGTCAGGGGCGTCATCTCGGTGAAGTCCTCCAGCGACGGACCGTGCCCGTAGACGGGCGCGTTGTCGAAGTACGGCCGGAAGAACTTCTTGGCCGCCGCCTCGGTCTCGGCCATGAAGACCTGCCCGCCCAGACCGACGATCGCCTGGTCGGCCGAGCCGTGACCGTAGTGCTCGAACCGCTGCCGGTACAGCTGCACCATCTCCTGGGTGTGCTCCTTGTTCCAGAAGATGTTGTTGTGGAAGAAGCCGTCGCCGTAATAGGCGGCCTGCTCGGCGATCTCCGGCGACCGGATCGAGCCGTGCCACACGAACGGCGGCGTGCCGTCCAGCGGCGCGGGAGTGGCGGTGAATCCCTGCAGCGGCGTGCGGAACTGACCCTGCCAGTCGACCACCGGTTCGCGCCAGAGCCGGCGCAGCAGGTGATAGTTCTCGATCGCGAGCTCGACGCCCTTGCGGATGTCCTTGCCGAACCACGGGTAGACCGGGCCGGTGTTGCCGCGGCCCATCATCAGATCGACCCGTCCGCCGGACAGATGCTGCAGCATCGCGTAGTCCTCGGCGATCTTCACCGGGTCGTTGGTGGTGATGAGAGTGGTCGAGGTGGACAACTGCAGTTTCTCGGTGCGCGCCGCGACCCAGCCGAGCATGGTGGTCGGCGAGGACGGTACGAACGGCGGATTGTGGTGCTCACCGGTGGCGAACACGTCCAGCCCGACCTCCTCGGCCTTCAGGGCCAGGCGCATCATCGCGTCGATGCGTTCGCCCTCGGTGGGCGCGATTCCGGTGGTCGGATCGACGGTGACGTCGCCGACGGTGAAGATGCCGAACTGCATGGCCGCCTCCTGAGGTCTGATCAAAAGTTCAATCACCTGAACGAGAGCAGGTGCCCCAGTATTCCTTGACATGTCCACTATCGGAAAAACGGCCGCTGCGCAGCAGTTTGTCTCACTGATTCAATCAATGATTGAAGCCTGTTCTGTGTCGTGGTTCACTAACCGCATGGGCGAGAAGGTGGTGGCGGGTACCCGGGCCAAACTGCTGGCGGCCGCGGAGCGGTTACTGCTGACCGAGCGCTACGAGGACGTCTCGGTGCGGGCGATCTGCGTGGCCGCGGGCGCCAATCCGGCCGCGGTGCACTACCACTTCGGTTCCAAGGAGGCGCTGATCGCCGCCCTGATCGAGGATCGGCTCGGACCGCTGTGGGCCGAGGGTCTGGCAGCGGCCACGGCCACCGCGCCCAGCTCGGTCCCGGCGGTGGTGGATGCGGTGCTCGCGCCGTTCGTCGACCTCGCCGCCGACCCGATGGGCCGGTTGCATCTGCGGCTGCTGGCCGGATTGATCCTGCGCCGGCGGCCGATGTCCTGGCAGCACCAGTGGTTCCGGATGGAGTCGTGGTCGCAACTGCTGCCGGAGCTCACCACCGGCGAGGCACGCCGGCGCTGGCAGCTGGCCTTCGACCTGATCATCATGCGCTTCGGCAGCACCGAGGACTACGACATCGCGCCGTCCTCGGTGGCGACGCTGCGCGAATTCGTCATCGCCGGGTTGAGCGCGCCGCCGCCCGTGCCCGCCGCCACCGCTTCACAATCCGCCGTACAGGAGTAGTAGTGAACGATATTTTCGAACCCGTCGATCTGGGCCCGATCACCCTGCGCAACCGAGTGATCAAGGCCGCTACCTTCGAGGGCCGCACACCCGACGCGCTGGTCACCGACGAACTGATCGAGTTCCATCGCGAGATCGCGGCCGGCGGCGTCGGGATGAGCACCATCGCCTACTGTGCCGTCGCGCCGGGCGGGCGCACCGATCGTCACCAGATCTGGATGCGCCCCGAGGCGCTACCGGGCCTGCGGCGGCTCACCGACGCCATCCATGCCGAAGGGGCCAAGGTCAGCGCGCAGATCGGCCACGCGGGACCGGTGGCCAATGCCGCCTCCAACCGGGCACCGGCGCTGGCGCCGACGCGGCTGTGGTCGCCGCTGAGCATGAAGATGATGCAGTCGCCGTCGGTCGCCGACATCCAGGATCTCGTCACCGCGCACGTGCGGGCGGTATTGCTGGCCGAGGAGGCCGGATTCGATGCCGTGGAACTGCATTTCGGCCACAACTATCTGGTCAGCTCGTTCCTGAGCCCGCTGCTGAACCGCCGCAAGGACGCCTACGGCGGTCCCTTGGAACATCGCGCGCGGATGGCCCGCGAGATCGCCCTGGCGGTCCGCGACGCCGTCGGCGGCCGGCTGGCGATTCTTGCCAAGCTGAATATGGAAGACGGTGTGCGCGGCGGGTTTTCGCTGGCCGAATCGCTCCAGGTGGCGTCCTGGCTGGAATCCGACGGCGGACTCGACGCTCTCGAACTGACCGCGGGCAGTTCGCTGCTCAACCCGATGCTGCTGTTCCACGGCGACGCACCACGGCAGGCGTTCGCCAAGACGCTGCCCGGCCCGACCCGGCTGGGCTTCAAGCTCGTCGGCAAGGCCTTCCTGCGCGAATACCCGTATCACGGCACATATCTGCTCGAACGGGCCCGCCAGTTCCGACGCGAGCTGTCGATGCCTCTGGTGCTGCTGGGCGGGATCACCGATATCGACGATATGCGGCGGGCGCGGCGCGAAGGCTTCGAATTCCTGGCGATGGGCCGCGCCCTGCTGCGCGAGCCGGATCTGTTGCAGCGCATCCGCTCCGACGCCGACACCCGCTCGGCCTGCATCCACTGCAACGAATGCATGCCCAGCATCTACACCGGCACCCGATGCGTGCTGCGTCTGGACGGCCCACCCATTCCCGCCCACTGACCCGGATCGACAGAGAGAAGAGAGAGACGAATTCATGAGTGGACGTTTGACGGGCCGAGTCGCCCTGATCAGCGGCGGCGCCTCCGGCATGGGCGCCTCGCACGCGCGAGCCTTCGTCGCCGAAGGGGCGCGGGTGATGCTCGGCGATATCGCCGACGACGCGGGACGGGCGCTGGCCGCGGAACTGGGTGAGCAGGCCGGCTACGTACACCTCGACGTCACCGAGGCCGCCGACTGGCAGGCCGCGGTCGCCGCCACCGTCGAACGATTCGGGCTGTTGAACGTGCTGGTGAACAATGCGGGCGTCCTCGACGGCGGCCCGCTGGGCACCTACACCGAGAAGCAGTGGCAACGAGTCATCGATATCAACCTGACCGGTCCCTTCCTGGGATTGAGCGCCGCGCGCGACGCCCTGGTGGCCGCCCGGCCGGCCGCGGTGATCAATATTTCCTCCGCGGCCGGTATCCAGGGCGTGGGCGGTATGCACGCCTATACCGCCTCGAAGTTCGGAGTACGGGGTCTGACCAAGTCGGCCGCGCTGGAACTCGCGCCCGAGGGCGTGCGGGTCAACTCGGTGCATCCCGGGGGCATCCTCACGCCGATGATCGGGGTCACCGAGGAGATCGCCGTCGATCGCGGCGAGAATGTGCGGGCGCGGCTCGGCCTGCCCGCCGAGGTGTCGGATCTGGTGGTTTTCCTGGCGAGCGCCGAATCCAGCTACTGCACCGGTGCGGAATTCGTCGTCGACGGCGGGATGACGGCCGGTTCGGTGGTCGGCTGAGCATCCCATAAACTGTCGGCATGCAAATGTTCCTGGATATCCTCCTGGTCATCACCAGCGTCCTGCTGGTGTTGCTGGTGTTGCTGCACCGCGCGAAGGGTGGAGGGTTGTCCAGCCTGTTCGGTGGCGGTGTGCAGTCAAGCCTGTCCGGATCCACGGTCGTCGAGAAGAACCTCGACCGCATCACCATCTTCGTGGGCCTGATCTGGTTCATCGCCATTCTCGGCATCGGCTTCGAGATCAAGTTCGCCTGATCGGCGCGGGCGCCGCGGCAACGGGGTCGCGGCGCCGGCTCGATCCGATCGCGGTCGCTGTCACGGCCGCCACGGCCAGAATCAGCGTCGCGATCGTGAACGCGGCGCCGTAGCTGTCGCCGAGCACCGGCGCCACCACCAGCGGACCGAGCATCTGGCCGAGTCCGTATCCGGCGGTCAAGGTCGCCGCCGCCCCCGGACCGGCCAGATCGTCGCCGATCTCGAGGGCGAGCAGAGTGATCCCCATGAAGGTCGCGCCGAACAGCGCGGCCGACACCACCGCCGGCCAGACACCGGCCGACAGCGTCGGCAACAGCGCGGATAGACATTGCAGCGCGAGTGCGGCCACCAGCGCGATCACCGGAGTCGCCCGGCGCGCGATCAGCCCCCACACCACCGTCGCCGGGGCGGCCGCCACTCCCACCACGATCCAGATCGCGGTGCCGGCCGTCCGATGGCCGGTGGCGCCGACCGCGGCGACCAGGAACGTGCCCAGCACGATATAGCCCAGACCCTCCAGGAAATAGGTCGTCTGCAGGAGTCGCCAGGAGCGTTTCGATCGCACCGTGGCCGCGCCCGTACGGCTGCCGGCGACGACCTCCAACCGCAGGGCAGGCCACAGCAGCAGCGCGGTCAGTCCGGACGCGGCGAGCCACAGCGCCTGCCACGACAGCACCGATTGCGCGATCAGCACCAGGGCACCGGTCGCCGCGATTCCCGTGCCCACTCCGGCGAAGGCGATACCGGCTGCGCGCCTGCGGTTTTCGTGCCGGGCGGCGATCTGCGCGCAGCCGATGAACAGCACCGCGCTGGCGATACCGGCCACCGTGCGCGCGATGATCGGCAGTATCGCGGGCGCCGGAATCGCCATGGCCGCTTCACTCGTCACCAGCGCGGCAGCCGAGATGTGGAAAGCCTTGCCGCCGTTGTATTCCGGAAAGCGTGCCAGCGCCACCGCGCCCAGCAGGTAACCGGCGTAGTTCGCGGCGGCCACGATCGCGCCGGTGTGTGCGCCGAAGCGTCCGGCGTCGATCATCACCGGGAGCAGCGGCGTGTAGACGAAGCGCCCGATACCCATGGCGGCGGCCAAGCCGGCCGAGGCGCGCAGGGCGGGCCCGAGGGATGCCTGGCGGGGAAGTGCGATGGTCACATCCATTCACGCTACGGATCCGTCGCGGTCCGGTGAAATGCTTCCTGTGCACGATGTATACGCTGAGCGCATGGAACTGGAACTGCGGCATCTGCGCGCGTTCCTGGTGCTGTGCGACGAAGCCAACTACACCCGCGCCGCCGCGCGGCTGCACACCACGCAGCCGTCGCTGACCCGCACCGTGCAGCAGGCCGAACGGATTCTGGACTGCCGGCTGGTCGAGCGCAGCGCGCGGCGCTTCGCCCTCACCGCCGAGGGAGAGTATCTGCTGGCGGCCGCGACCCGGATCGTCGCCGACGCCGACGCGGTGACCGCCGATCTGCGGCTGCGGGCCCAGGTGTCGGTGGGTTTCTCCTGGCTGCTGCCCGACGACTGGTTCACCGAGGTCCGCACCCGTTTCGAAGCGCGCGGCGGGCGGGTCGGCATCCACCGCATCGACGATCCGGTGGCTGCCGTCGCGGCGGGGCGTATCGATATCGCCCTGTATCGCAAGGAGATTCGGCTGCCGGCCGTGATGAGCGGGCGGATCATCGGCACCGAGCGGCGGGTGGCGGCGGTCTCCACCCGCTCGCCGCTGGCGAACGCACCGGCGCTGCGATGGCAGGATCTGGCCGCTCATCCGCTGGTGGTCAACACCATCTCCGGCACCACCGACGAAACCAGCTGGCCCGCCGCCGAATCCGGCCGCGAGATCGTCACCTGCACGAATTTCGACGAATGGATCGAACTGATCGCCGCTGACCGGGGGATCGGTGCCGTTCCCGAACTGGCGCGCACCCGAGCACCGCATCCCGGCGTGGCCTACCTCGACATCCCCGATGCTCCGCCCTCGACCCTGCGGCTGGCCTGGCGAACCCGGCCCGCGCCGGGCAGGTCGGTGCGGAGTTTCCTCGATATCGCCGTCAGTGGCCAGGATGCCTCGAACAGCTAGGGGACCGCTTCAGGCGGGGTGGCCGGGGGTGAGATCGGCGAGGTCGCTGTAGCGCAGTCCGGTGGTGCCCTCCGGCGGCTTCGGGCCGCCGAGCGGTTCCACCAGCAAACCCACATGGTCGCCGAAATCGTGGCGCTCGAGGATCCGGCCGGAGAACCAGGCCGCCGCCTCGTCGAGCACCACCACGCCGTCAGGCCCGTGATGCCACCGGCACCACGTGAACTTGTCGATATCGTCGCCCGTCTCCGCGCCGAAGAGCTGGGCCAGGGCCCGCGACCCGGTATCGACGAGATGCACCGCGACATGGGTGGCGCCGGCCACCACCCGGTAGGTGTGGTTGAGCTCGGAAACGCACACCAGGAATCGGCGCGGCTCGATGCCGACCTGGGACGCGAAGCCGACCACACAACCGGCGCGCTCGGACTCGGTCGCCACCGTCACCACATAGATCGGAGCGTCCGCCGCCGCTACCAGCGCGTCGAAATTCGCGATCGCGTCCATCCACCCTCCTTCACCGCCGGTGCCGCTCGCTGCGGCCCGCCGCATCAGGCTAGGACAACGGTGGCCCTCACGTGCGCGGCACGCGACCGTCGATATCGGTGAACCCGTAGGCTTCGGCCAGATCGGCCACCCGCCATGCCCGGCCCGTGCGTGCACGCCGGCCCGGATCCGCCGCGAGCGCGACCACCGCGCGCCCGGCGAAATGCGGAGTCTCGGCCTCGTTCAGATCGAACGTGCCCTCACCGGGCAGTGTGATCAGCCGCCGTCCCTGCGCATCGGCCGGAACCAGCTGCAGCAGTTCGGTATTCACGATTCCCGGCCACAGCGACACCACCGTGACCTCGGTGCCGGCCAGATCGTGCGCCATATCCGCGGTCAGCCGGTCGACGGCGGCCTTGCCCACGCCGTAGACGACGTTGTGCGTGAAATGTTCGGCTCCCGGTGAGGAGATGTCGACGATCAGCCCGCCCGATTCGATGAGCAGCGGCGCCGCGAAATGGGCGGCAGCGTAATGGGACCGCACGCCGATATCGAAGCCCTCGTCCCATGCCTTCGGCGGCACCTCCCAGAACGGTTTGCCGAGCCAGCGCGCCGAGGCCGGGGAGTTGTAGACATTGTTGACCAGCACATCCAACCGGCCGTGGTCGGCGCGCACGGTCTCGAACAGCCGCGCGACCGCCTCGTCGTCGCGGTGGTCGCAGACGAACGGCACTCCGCGCCCGCCGAGATCGGCGATCTCGCTCGCGGTCGCGGCCACCGTGCCCGGCACCTGCCCGGGGCGTTCGGAGCGCCCGGTCACGTACACCGTGGCGCCGGCCGCGCCCAGCTCCAGCGCGATGCCCTTGCCGATGCCGCGGCTCGCGCCGGTGACGACGGCGACTCGATCGGTCAGTATTCCGTTCACGACTCCGGGACACTACCGTGAAACGAGAACGTGTTCTAGTACCTGGGAGGCGCAGTGGGGCCGACACATCGGTTCGTGGAGACCAACGGGATTCGGCTGCATATCGCCGAAGAGGGGCGCGGGTATCCGGTGATCTTCTGCCACGGATTTCCGCACGGCTGGTACGTGTGGCATCGGCAGCTGTCGGCGCTGGCGGCGGCCGGATATCACGCCATCGCCCCGGATCTGCGTGGGTACGGCCGCACCGAGGCGCCCGGCGGGGTGGAGGAGACCACGAACCGGGTCGTGATCGGCGATCTGCTCGGACTGCTCGACGAGATCGGCGCCGAGCGAGCGGTTTTCGTCGGCCTGGACTTCGGTGCCCAGCTGGTGTGGGAGCTGGCATTGCGGGCGCCGGAGCGGGTCGCGGCGATCATGGTGCTGAACAATCCTTACGCGCCCCGGCCGCCGAAGGCGCCGTCGGAGTTCTGGACGCGCGCCGCGCAACGTCATTTCCTGCACCTGTCGTATTTCCAGCAGCCCGGTGTCGCCGACGCCGAACTGGCCGCGCGCCCACGCGAATTCCTGGCTCGCGTGTACTACGCGCTCAGTGGCGAGTTCCATTACCTGGACACGTGGAAGAATCCGCCCGGCATCGGTTACCTCGACGCGCTGCCGCAGGCGCCCGCACTGCCCTGGTCGTGGCTGCCGGAATCCGAATTCGACACCCTGGCAACCGAATTCGAACGGACCGGCTTCACCGGCGGGCTGACCTGGTATCGGGCGCTGGACCGCAACTGGGAGTTGACCGAGGGCCTGCCCACGACGGTCACGGTGCCGACCTGTTTCCTCTACGGCGAGAACGACCCGGATATGGAAGGTTTCAGCGGCCGCGACCCGCTGGCGGTGCTGCGCGCGCACGTGCCGGATCTGCGGGCGGTCGAAAAAGTCCCGGGCGCAGGACATCTCGTACAACTCGAGCGGACCGGCGCGGTGAACGACTTCCTCCTGCGTCACCTTGCCGAACTGGTCGCCGGCGATGCGTCGCGAAATGCGGCGCTGCGGTAGGGATTCGCCCGGTCCCCGCGCCGGGTGCGGCCGGAGCGTCTACGCGCAGGGTGGCGATGTACGGTCTGGCATGCTTGCCGCGTGCCTCTCATCGACGTCACGTGCTCATACCGAGTCTCCGACGATTCGAAGCGCAGGCTGGTCGCGGAGTTGCCACATATCGTCTCGGTGGCGGTCGCGTGTGCGGCGGAACCCTACGACGGCTGCCTGCAACCCGGTGACGTCCTGGTGCGCTGCCGATCCGCCGAGGCGGGCGACCGGTTCGACATCGACGTGCTGATCGAAGTGAAGTCGAAGTGGTTCGAAGGACCGCGCCGCCGATCGTGACCGCCGGGCGGCCCACATACGCGGCGAGGTGGCCCGCATCCTGCCCGCGGGCCACCTCGTCGGTGTGTATCTGAGCCTGCCTGTCGCCGCGTGGGCGCAGACGGACGACGACTAGCAGGGATTTGCCGCCCGGCTCAGGGCAGCGTCGCCCGCACTACCCTCAGGGCAGCTTCGCCGCCGCGGCTTCGTCGAGCATCCAGGTCGTGGTTTCGCTGCCGTGCGCCCCGGCCGCCGGAATCTCGAGCGCGGACGCGCCGCCCACGGCCTGGGCCACCGCATCGGCCTTGCCCTCGCCGCCGACGACCAGGACCACGTGCCGGGCGCGCGCGACCGCGGGCAGGGTCAGGGTGACGCGCACCGGCGGCGGCTTCGGCGAATCGGTCACGGCGAGAACGAGTTCGTGCTCCTCGGCCACGGCCGCGGAATGCGGGAACAGCGAGTTCACATGCGCGTCGCCACCCATGCCGAGCAGATGCAGGTCGAATGCGCCGTGCTCGGCCAGATGCGCGTGCACCGCCGCCGAGTACTCCGCGGCGGCCTCGACCGGATCCGGATACTCGCCGTCGGAGGTCGCGACCGGATGCACGCGCGCCGGATCGACCGGCACGTGATCCAGTAGCGCCTCGCGCGCCTGCAACTCGTTGCGCTCGGCGTCGCCCGCGGGGACGAACCGCTCGTCGCCCCAGAACACGTCCAGGCGACCGAAATCGACTGCGCCGGGTGCGAGGCGCACCTGCTCCAGCAGGGCGATTCCGGTGCCGCCGCCGGTGAGGACCACCGACGCCGAACCACGCTCGGCCTGAGCCCTGGTAACCACCTGCACGAACCGCACGGCTGCCGCCCGCACCAGTTCGTCATGATCGGCGAAGACCTCGATCTCCGGCTTACTCATAGATCACCTTCCCGATTCCGGCCAGTGCCTCGGCGTAGACCTCGTCGGCGTCCAGCCGCCGCAGTTCCTCCGCCAGGCAATCCTTGGTCTCGCGACGGGCGAGGGCGAACCGCTGATCCGGCTCACCGGTGCGCGTCAGGGTCGCGGTGCGGCCCGTCTGCGGGCGTTCGATCCCGACCGAGATCGACGCCCGATGCAGCACGACCTTCAACTCCCCGGTCTGCCGGCGGATCGGGCAGTCCAGTTTGGCCGCCAGCCACCCCGCCAGAATGTCGAGCGCGGGTTCCTCCGCCAGGCCCGAGACGGTCACCGATTCGATCGGCTCGTACGGCGGCACATCGAGCGCGGAGGCCAGCAGCGCCCGCCAGAACGTGATCCGGCTCCACGCGAGATCGGTGTCGCCCGGGGCGTAGGAATCCAGCCGCCGGGTGATCGCCGCACGCGGATCGGGAGCGTAGGTGGAGTCGGTGATACGGCGAATGGCCAAGCGGCCCACCGAATCCCGCGACGGGAACTCCGGCGCCCCGCGCGGCCACCACGCCACCACCGGAGTATCCGGCAGCAGGAACGGGATCACGACGCTGCTCTCGTTGTTGACCAGTTCGCCCTGCAGCCGCAGCACTATCACCTCGGCCGCCCCGGCATCGCCGCCGACCCGGATCTGGGCGTCGAGTTTGGTCTCGGAGAACCGGTCGCCGCGGGCGAGCACGATCACGCGACAGGGATGTTCGCGGCTGGCGTCGTTGGCGGCATCGATGGCGTCCTCGGCCTCCGAGGAATCCAGGGTGCACACCACCAGCGTCAGCACCCGGCCCATGGCGATCACGCCGTTGGACTCCCGCAGGCTGACCAGGCGTTTGGTCACGTCGCGGGTACTGGTGTCGGGCATGTCCACGATCATGGCCGCCGCCATTCGCGCCCGGTGCGGGCGAGCATCTCGTCGGCCGAGGTCGGACCCCAGGTGCCGGACTCGTAGGACTCGGGTTTACCGCCCTCGGCCCAGTGATCGAGCACGGGATCGAGGATGCGCCACGCCAATTCGACCTCCTCGTTGACCGGAAACAGCGACGGCTCGCCCAGCAGCACATCCAGGATGAGCCGCTCGTAGGCCTCGGGCGAGGATTCGGTGAACGATTCGCCGTAGCTGAAATCCATGTTGACGTCGCGGACTTCCATGCTGGATCCGGGCACCTTCGACCCGAATCGCATGGTGATGCCCTCGTCCGGCTGCACCCGGATGACGAGCGCGTTCTGGCCCAGTTCCTCGGTCATCGTCTGATCGAAGGGCAGATGCGGGGCCCGCTTGAACATGACCGCGATCTCGGTGACCCTGCGCCCCAGGCGTTTTCCGGTGCGCAGATAGAACGGCACCCCCGCCCAGCGGCGGGTGTCGACGTTCAGCGTGATCGCGGCGTAGGTCTCGGTACGCGAATCCGGATCGAAACCCTCCTCCTCGAGCAGGCCCACCACGCGTTCGCTGCCCTGCCAGCCGGCCGCGTACTGGCCGCGGGCCGTGGTCTCCTCCAGCGGTTCGACCAGTTTCGTCGCCGAGAGCACCTTGATCTTCTCGATCTGCAGCTGCCGCGGCTGGAAGTTGACCGGATCCTCCATCGCCGTCAGCGCCAGCAGTTGCAGCAGATGGTTCTGGATGACGTCGCGGGCGGCGCCGATGCCGTCGTAATAGCCTGCGCGCCCGCCCAATCCGATGTCCTCGGCCATCGTGATCTGCACGTGGTCGACGAAGTTGGCGTTCCAGATCGGTTCGAACAGTTCGTTCGCGAACCGCAACGCCAGCAGATTCTGCACCGTCTCCTTGCCGAGGTAGTGGTCGATACGGAAGACCGTTTCCTCGGGGAACACCCGATTGACCAGGGCGTTGAGTTCCTGGGCACTGTGCAGGTCGTGACCGAAGGGCTTCTCGATCACCACTCGCCGCCACGGCTGCGGTTTACCCGGCCCCGCATCCGGCGGCTTCGCCAGCCCGGTGCGCGAAAGCTGTTCCAGCACAACCGGAAACGCGTTCGGCGGAATCGACAGGTAGAACGCGTGGTTGCCGCCGGTGCCGCGTTCGGCGTCGAGTTTCTTCAGCGTCTGCGCGAGCGTGCCGAAGGCGGCGTCGTCGTCGAAGGTGCCCTGGACGAAGCGGATACCTTCCGCCAGCTGCTCCCACACCTCCTGCCGGAACGGGGTGCGGGCGTGCTCCTTGACCGCCTGGAGGACGACCTGAGCGAAATCCTCGTCGGCGTAGTCGCGCCGGGCGAACCCGACCAGCGCGAAACCGGGCGGCAGCAGCCCCCGGTTCGCGAGGTCGTAGATGGCCGGCATCAGTTTCTTGCGTGACAGATCACCTGTCACCCCGAAGATCACCATGCTGCACGGGCCGGCGATCCGGGGAAGCCGCTTGTCGCGCTCCTCGCGCAGCGGATTCCCCGGGGCGGCCGTCTTCTTCTGGCCGGCCATCGCGGTCAGTTGCTTCCGGTGCTCTTCAACTCGGCGGTGGTCGCGGTGAGCAGCTCGTCCCAGGACTTCTCGAACTTCTCGACACCTTCGCGCTCGAGGACGGCGAACACGTCGTCGAGATCGATTCCCACGCCGGTCAGCGCGTCGAACACGCCCTGCGCGTCGGCGGCCGTGCCCGACACCGTGTCCCCACGCAGCTCGCCGTGGTCGGCGAACGCCTCGAGGGTCTTCTCCGGCAGCGTGTTGACCGTATTCGGCGCCACCAGTTCGGTGATGTACATGGTGTCGGAGTAGTCCGGGTTCTTCACGCCCGTGGACGCCCACAGCGGCCGCTGCCGGTTACCGCCGGAGGAGGCCAGATGCGAGTACGTCGAGGTGTGGTTACCCCCGTCGAATACGTCCTGGTAGGCGGCGTAGGCCAGGCGCGCGTTGGCGATTCCGGCCTTACCGCGCAACGCCAGCGCCTCGTCGGAACCGATCTGCTCGAGCCGCTTGTCGATCTCGGTGTCCACGCGGGAGACGAAGAACGACGCGACCGAATGGATGCGGGCCAGGTCGTGGCCGGCGATGCGCGCCTTGCGCAGGCCGTCCAGGTAGGCGCCCATCACGCTGAGGTAGCGCTGCACCGAGAAGATCAGCGTGACGTTGACGCTGATCCCTTCGGCGATCACGCGCGTGATCGCGGGCAGGCCCTCCTCGGTGGCCGGAATCTTGATGAACAGATTCGGCCGGTCGACGATCTTCCACAGCTCGACCGCCTGCGCGACGGTCTTGTCGGTGTCGAAGGCCAGCCGGGGGTCCACCTCGATCGAGATCCGGCCGTCCACGCCGCCGGTCGATTCGAAGACCTCGGCCAGCACGTCGCAGGCCGAGCGAACGTCGTCGGTGGTGATCGTGCGGATGGCGGCGTCGGCATCGGCGCCCTGGGCGGCCAGTTCCTTGACCTGGTCGTCGTAGGCGTGGCCCTCGCTCAGCGCGACCTGGAAGATGGTCGGGTTGGTGGTCACGCCGACGATGCTGCGGGTGGCGACGAGTTCGGCGAGATTGCCCGAGCGGATCCGGTTGCGTGACAGATCGTCGAGCCACACCGACACGCCTGCTCCGGACAGTGCGGCGAGATTCTCGTTCTGTGCCATTGGTTATCCCTTCACCTTGTCGAGTGAGCGCTTCGCGGCGTCGACGACGGCTTCGGCGGTGATGCCGAATTCGCGGAACAGGGTCTTGAAGTCGGCCGAGGCACCGAAGTGCTCGATCGAGACGTTCTCACCGTCGCTGCCGGTGAAGCGGTGCCACGGCATCGCGATACCGGCCTCGACAGTGACGCGGGCGGTGATCTGCGGGGGCAGCACCTCGTCGCGGTAGGACTGTTCCTGCGCGTCGAACCATTCCACGCACGGCATGGACACCACCCGGGTGCCGATGCCCTGCTCCTCCAGCGTAGTGCGCGCGGCGACGGCGAGCTGAAGTTCGGAACCGGTGGCGATCAGGATCACCTGCGGTGTGCCGGTGGAGGATTCGGCCAGGATGTATCCGCCGCGGGAGACGCCCTCGTAACTGGTGCCCTCCAGGGTGGGCACGTCCTGGCGAGTCAGTGCCAGCGCCGACGGGCCGTCGGTGTGCGGGTGGTCGGCGGGCACGAAATGCGAATGCTGCTCGGCACTTTCGAGCTCGAGGACGGTGCGCCACGCGTACACGGTCTCGTTGGCGTCGCCGGGACGGACCACGTTCAGGCCGGGGATGGCACGCAGCGCGGCGAGATGTTCGATCGGCTGGTGGGTGGGGCCGTCCTCACCCAGGCCGATGGAGTCGTGGGTCCACACGTAGATGGCCGGCACCCGCATGATCGCGGCCAGCCGGACCGCCGGGCGCATGTAGTCGGAGAACACCAGGAAGGTGCCGCCGTAGGGCCGGGTCGGGCCGTGCAGGGCGATGCCGTTGAGGATCGAACCCATCGCGTGCTCGCGCACACCGAAGTGCAGCGTGCGGCCGTAGGGCTCGGCCTTCCACATACCGGTGGAGATCGACGCCGGGCCGAAGCTCGGCACGCCCGGCATGGTGGTGTTGTTCGATTCGGCGAGGTCGGCCGAACCGCCCCACAGCTCCGGCAGCACCGGCGCCAGCGCGGCCAGCACCTTGCCCGAGGCCTTGCGGGTGGCCATGCCCTTGGCGTCGGGCTCGAACGAGGGCAGCCCCTCGGTCCAGCCCTTCGGCAGCCGGCGCTCGCGCAGCCGGTCGAACAGTTCCTTGTTCTCCGGGTTGTTCTGCGCCCACGCGTCGAACTGCTCCTGCCAGACGGCGCGGGCGGCCTTGGCACGGTCGGCGGCGTTGCCGCGGGTGTGGGCGATGACCTCGTCGTCGACGACGAAGCTCTGGCCGGGATCGAAGCCGAGGATCTCCTTGGTGGCGGCGACCTCGTCGGCGCCCAGCGCGGCACCGTGCGCGGCGCCGGTGTTCATCTTGTTCGGCGCGGGATAGCCGATGATCGTGCGCAGCAGGATGAACGACGGCTTGTCGGTGACGGCCTTGGCGGCCTCGACCGCCTCCAGGATGCCGGTGACGTTCTCACCGCCCTCGACGACCTGCACATGCCAGCCGTAGGCGCGGTAGCGCTCGGCGGTGTCCTCGGTCAGCGCGATGGAGGTGTCATCCTCGATCGAGATCCGGTTGTCGTCGTAGAAGACGATCAGATTGCCCAGCTGCTGGGTGCCGGCCAGCGAGGAGGCCTCCGAGGTGACGCCCTCTTCGATATCGCCGTCGGAGGCGATGGCGTAGACGAAGTGGTCGAACGGGCTGGCGCCGGTCGCGGCGGACGGGTCGTAGAGACCGCGCTCGCGGCGGGCCGCCATCGCCATGCCGACCGCCGAGGCCAGGCCCTGGCCGAGCGGGCCGGTGGTGATCTCCACGCCCCTGGTGTGGCGGAATTCCGGGTGGCCCGGGGTCAGCGAACCCCACTTGCGCAGGTGCTTCAGGTCGTCGAGTTCCAGGCCCAGTCCCGACAGGTACAGCTGGATGTACTGGGTCAGGCTGGAATGCCCGCAGGAGAGGATGAACCGGTCGCGGCCCGTCCAGTCCGGATCGCTCGGGTCGTAGCGCAGGACCCGCTGGTAGAGGGTGTAGGCCAGCGGCGCCAGGCTCATCGCGGTGCCGGGGTGACCGTTGCCGGCGGCCTGCACCGCGTCGGCGGCCAGGACACGGACGGTGTCGACGGCTCTGGTGTCCAGTTCGGTCCAGTCGGCCGGATGTGCGGGCTGGGTGAGGGCGCGGATGTCGTCTGTGACTGACACGACCGAGGTTCTCCTGACCTTCTCGTGTGGGTACAACGGCTGCTTGCGGGCTGTACCCACCACCCTAGAGGTCGCATGATCGCCGCGAGTGGGGAACCCTTCGCCCGCACCCCGTGCAGGTGCGCGGGATTACGGTGAATGATGACAGCCGGCGAGGTGCCGAGCCGAAGCGATTCCGCACAGCGGCCGACGGCGGATATGTGACGTGGCACTCCCGCCCGGTCCGGCCGGGGCCGATCGCCTGCGGCACGGGCGCTTTCGCGGCGGGTGGGTGCCGGAGCGCAACACGCGGGGGTCTACCATCGTCTGTAGTAGAGGCTGCGCCGCCCGCGCCGCGCTCTGCGGTGACAGCGGAAACGGCTGCGCGCGGGAGGCCCGCCACGCCGCCGACACCGTTGCTTCCCTACCGGATCGATGCACCACCTGCGAGGAGAGACAGTGCGGATTGGGCAACAGCCGGGTGATGCGCATGGCTCCTCCGCGACGGCGCTCGTCGACCGTGTCCAGGGCAGCGGCCCGCTGTCGAAGCTGACCCGCCGGGTGCTCGCCTACATCGCGCTGACCAAGCCGCGGGTCATCGAGCTGCTGCTGGTGGCCACCATCCCGACGATGCTGCTGGCCGACCGCGGCCATGTCGACATCCGGTTGATCGTGGCCACCCTGTTCGGCGGCTGGATGGGTGCGGCCAGTGCCAACACCCTGAACTGCGTCGCCGACGCCGATATCGACAAGGTCATGAAGCGCACGTCGAAGCGTCCGCTGGCGCGCGAGGCGGTGCCGACCCGCAACGCGTTCGTCTTCGGTGTCGCTCTCGGCGCGGGCTCGTTCGCCTGGCTGTGGTGGCAGGCGAATCTGCTCTCCGGCCTGCTCGTGGTCGCGACGATCCTGTTCTACGTCTTCGTCTACACCCTCGGCCTCAAGCGCCGGACCTCCCAGAACGTGGTGTGGGGCGGCGCCGCGGGCTGTATGCCCGCCCTGGTCGGCTGGTCGGCGGTCACCGGCACCATCGGCTGGCCCGCGATCGCGCTGTTCGCCGTCATCTTCTTCTGGACGCCGCCGCACACCTGGGCGCTGGCGATGCGCTACAAGGACGACTACCGCGCGGCCGGTGTGCCGATGCTGCCGGTGGTGGCGACCGAGCGCGCGGTCACCAAGCAGATCGTCATCTATACCTGGCTGACCGTGCTCGCGACGCTGGCACTGATTCCGGCGACGGGTGTCGTGTACGCGGCGGTCGCGATCGTCGCGGGCGCCTGGTTCCTGCTGATGGCGCATCAGCTGTACTCCGGCGTGCGACGCGGTGCGTCGGTCAAGCCGCTGCGGCTGTTCCTGCAGTCCAACAACTACCTCGCCGTGGTGTTCTGCGGTCTGGCCGTGGACTCGGTGCTCGGCTGGCACACCATCGGCTCGACGCTGTTCGGCTGAGATCACCGCGGGCGCCGGTCCGCGCCTCGAGCAGCTATATCGCGCCCTCGGTCTCGCCGAGGCTCGGGACGCGGTCACGGCACCGGTACCGAGTACGGCCGGGTGCCCGGCTGTGGCGTCATTCTCGCGCCCGCGTCATCCTGCCGCCGTAGCGGCAGGCACCCGTCCGTGCTGGGTTCAGGGGCAACCGGGCTGGAATGGGTAGCACGCGTGCCCGGGTGTCGACGGCGGCACGGTGCGTTCCGGTGCTGGGCTGTAGGGCGCGGTGGTCGTCGTGCTGGTACGACCCGAGGCGGGGGCGTGGCTGGGGCCCGAGCCGGAACCGCCGCCCGCGGTGCACATGGCGGCCAACGCCAGCACCACCACCAGAACGCCCAGCAGGATCAGCGGCACCAGGCCGCGGTTACGGTTGCGTCGCGGCGGGGCCGCGGGCGGGCGCGGATCGAAGGGCACCGAATACGGCTGCTGATTCTGGCCGTAGGCCGGCGCGGGACCCGGCTGCGCGGGACCGCCGGGGCCGAAACCGGAGGCGGCGACCGGCTGAGGGACGGGGCCGGGCGCGGGGTGCGCCGCCGTGTTCGGCCGAGCCATCGATACCGGGGCACCGCCCGGCGACATCGGCGCAGCGGAGGCGGCGACCGGGACACCGGCCGGACCGGCCCCTGGAAGCGGCGCCCCCGCCGGCGGTGTGGGTCCGCGGGACGGAACGGGATTCGGCGGCGGGGGAGTGCGCTCCAGCCGGGCGGGGAAGCCCTCCGCGGTGAGGTCGGAATGGCTTGCGGCCGCGGCGAACCCGAGTGCGGCCAAGGCCTGGCCGACCTGCGTCGCGCTCCAGGTGTCGGGTGCGTCCGCGGTGATCCGGGTGAAGTAGTTGCGCAAGGCCGCCGGGCCGTCACCGAGTACCACATCGATCCCGTCGGGCAGGTCACCCTGCTCCAGGGAGACCCGGCTGCTCAATTGCGGCATCACCAGCACCATGCCGGTCACCCCGACCCGCTCGCGGCCGGGCGCGCCGCGCAACAGTTCGGCGATCTCGCCGGTACGGGCGCGGATCTCGGTCATCGGTTCGGTTCCGGCCTCGGTTCCCGACAGCGGCGCGATGCGGTCGCCGATGGTCCAGGGCCGGTAGCCGGAGACGGTGAGGGTGCCGCTCGCCCGTTCGGTGAAATCCTTGATCACGACGACCACACAGGTCTTGGGCGTCCACACGATCGCGTCGGCGGCACCGGCCGCGACCACGGCGATCCCGGGTAACGCGTGTGCGCCGGTCCAGGTCTTCAGCCAGTTCGCCACCGTCCGTTCGGAATTGGACAGCCGCGACGGGTCGTCGTTGCGAACCTTCACCAACATCTGGATCAACCCCTGACCGATGCCTGTTCTGCCGGCCGCCCCGAGCGACCGCCCGACCACCGTACGACGGTACGGCGAAGCGGGCGAATCGGCTTGGGCGGCAGCACAGATCATCCACCATCGGTGCGCCCGGGTCGTCGGCGGGTCACCCCTGCCGATGCCAGGCGAGGTATCCGTCCGGCCGCACCAGCACCTGCGTGCCCGCGGTGGTCGCGTAATCGGCGAACGCGTGGCCGTCGACCGCGATCAACTGCCCGGGTTCGGGCCGATGGCCCGGCGCGACGATCGAATACGCCCGCACCCCGGCGACTTCCGTGGCCTCGGCCGGCGCTCCGAACGTCAGGCGGGTCGCGTGCGGGCCCCGGAACAGGTCGAACAGGCGCAGCGCACTACCGTCACCGCGCCACAGCGGGGCGTCCGGCGCGCGGTCGCCCGCGGTGAGCCCGGCGGCGTCGGCCGCATCGCGATAGCTGATGTCGAGCTGATGAGTCTCGGTGCCGCGGTGCATCGCGTCCTCGTGTCCCTCGAGGTGTTTGTCGAGCAGTGTCGTACTCAGGCCGAGCACTCGCCGAGCGACCGCGCGGCGTTCGGACTCGTAGGTCTCGAGCGGTCCGGGATCACCGTTCAACGCCGCGGCCAGTTTCCAGCCCAGGTTGTAGGCGTCCTGAACGCCGGTGTTCATCCCCTGCCCGCCGGTGGGCGGGTGTACGTGGGCCGCATCGCCGGCCAGGAACACGCGCCCGGACCGGAACCTTGCGCCAGCCGGATATTGGGCCGCCACACCGTGGACCACACCGGTTCCCCGACGGTGAGATCGGTGCGCCCGCTCACCCGATCCAGCCGTTCCTGCAGTACCGCGCGCGTCGGCCGCGGATCGTCTCCGAGCGGGGCCGCGAACTGGAAGAGCCGGCCGCCGGGCAGCGGCGTCAGCGCGACACCCGCGGTGGGTGTCGCGGCGGTGGCGAACCAGTATCCGAAGTCGTGATCGAGCGCGTCGACCGGGACGTCGCCGAGCAGCATGCGAATCGACTCGTCGGTGGTCCCCTCGAACGGGATGCCCAGCGTGCGCCGCACGGTTCCCGCGCCGCCGTCCGCGCCGATCAGATATCGCGCCGCGACGTTTTCGGTGCCGCCCGGCCCGGACAGCGTGGCCCGCACCTCGTCGATCCCGATTTCACCAAGCCACAGGCCGTCGAATTCCATATCGAGCAGTACTGGCATTACGCGCGCCGGCATTGGCCGGTGCTGCGGGCGGTGACGCAGGCGGCGCTCGTGGACGAGGAATTCGCGCGGCTGACCAGTCGATTCACCGCCGGTCAACTCGACGAGGTGGTCGACCACGTCGACGGTTTCGAGGCCGCCGGACTCCGCCTGCCCAGCACGGCCGAGACCAGCGTGGCGATGATGTTCCTGCTGGTGCGGGCGCTGCTGGAGGCGGTGGAGGAGGGCGTGCTCGTCCTCGACGACGAGCAGGCGGTGGCCGGGCTGACCCGGTTCGTCTACCGGGGGCTCACCGGCCGCGACTACTGACCGCTCAGGGCAGCAGCACGATCGACCCGGTGGTCTGGCGGGCCTGCAGATCGCGATGCGCCTGCGCGGCCTCGGTCAGCGGATATTCGGCGCCGACCCGTACCCGCAACGTTCCGTCGGCGACGGCGTTCAAAACATCGCCTGCCCGCCAGGTCAATTCGTCGCGATCCCGGGTGTAGTGCGCGAGCGTCGGACGGGTGACGAACAGCGAACCGGCCGGATTGAGCCGCTGCAGATCGAACGGCGGCACCTGACCGCTGGCGGCGCCGAACAGCGCCAGCATGCCGCGGATGCGCAAGGCCGCCAGGCTCGCCTCGAACGTCGCCGCGCCCACCCCGTCGTAGACCGCCGCCACGCCGATCCCGTCGGTGAGGTCGCGCACCCGCTGGGCGAGGTCGTCGCCGTAGCGCAGCACATGTGCGGCGCCCGCCTCACGGGACAATTCTTCTTTCGCGTCGGTGGACACCGTGGTGATCACGCGGATATCGCGGGCGGCGGCCAGCTGGGTCAGCAGGAGTCCGACGCCGCCGGCGCCGGCGTGAACCAGAATCGTCTCCCCGGGCTGCGGCTTGTATACCGATTCGATCAGGTAGTGCGCGGTCATTCCCTGTAGCAGTGCCGAGGCCGCCACCGCCGCCGGAACTCCGTCGGGAACGGCCACCGCCACCGCGGCGTCCACGGCGACCTTCTCCGCGTAGCTGCCCGGCGCCGCCGCCCACGCGACCCGATCGCCGACGGTGAATTGGGTCACCTCCGAACCGACCTCGGCGATCACGCCCGTGCCCTCGGAACCCGGAATGTAGGGAACCGCCTGCGGATAGGTGCCGGTGCGGATGTAGGTGTCGATGAAATTGACACCGGCCGCCTCGGTATCGACGAGCAGCTGATTCGGCCCGATGGCAGGGTCGTCGACCTCGGTCGCGACGAGCACTTCGGGACCACCGTGTTCGCTGACCTGAATGGCGCGCATGGCTTTCAGTTCTACACCCCCTGGTGCCGCCGACACCGGTAGGGCGGTCGGGCGGGCCCTAGTGGACGGTAAACTCCACGCCATGAGCGAAACCGCCACCGCGGCCCCGGTCGCGCCGTCGTCCACTGTCGTCGAGTCGGTCAAGAAGTTCGTCGCCGCCCACGGTGGTTCGGGTACGGCTGTGCTGCAGCCGATCGGTCGCATCGGGGTCCGCATCACCCTCGTCGGTGCCGACGGTGTGCTCGGCGATCGGGTCGTCGCGGATCTGGCCACCGCCAAGGCCGTGGTCGAGGCCGTCGACGGCCTCGCCGAAACCGAGCACTGGGATCGCGATCTGAGCTCGGTCGCCACGCCCGCGAAGGGACACTGGGCACGGATGGCCGGCTGGGTCGCCGGTCAGGCCCGGTTCCCGAAGGCGCGCAACGAGAACTGAGATGGCTCTGCGGCATCGGATGATCGCCGCCGCGACGGCCGGTGCGGCCGCGGTCCTGACGATGGTCGTACCGGCGCGAGCCGAGGACTCCGCGACCGTGCGGGTGTGCACCACCGGCGATTATCCGCCCTATTCGGTGACCGACGGCCACGGCGGTTACCGCGGCATCGACATCGACCTGATCCGCGACATGGCACAGCTGCTAGGGCGACAGGTGCGGTTCGTGCCGACCACCTGGGCGTCGATGGGCAGCGATTTCGCCACGCGCGCCTGTGATCTCGCGGTGGGCGGAATTTCCGACGCCGCGGCCCGGCGCGCCTATGCCGACTTCTCGCTGAGCTACGGCACCGACGGCAAGACCCCGATCGTGCGTGCCGACGACGCCGGGAAGTACGCGACGATCGAGCAGATCGATCAGCCGCAGGTGCGGGTGATCGTCAACCGCGGCGGCACCAACGAACAATTCGCCCGCACGCATTTCCCGCGTGCGCAGCTGACCGTCTGGCCGGACAACGTCACCATCTTCGACCAGATCGTCGCCGGTCGCGCGGATGTCTTCGTCACCGATTCGGTGGAGGGTCGTTATCGCGTGCGGCAGCATCCCGAACTGCGGGTCTTGCACCCGGAGACGCCCTTCGACTCCTTCGGCAAGGTGTTCCTGCTGCCGAAGAACGATGTCCCGACCGCGGTGATGGTCAACTCCTGGCTGGCGAGTCAGCTCGCCACCGGGGGAGTCGACCGGCGGGTCGCGGAGTGGATCGGACCGCACGCCACCGCCTGAGCGACGCGCGACCATAATCGACCGGGTGACGGATAAAGCGGCGAGCCGGACCGCGGTGCTGGTCTGTCAGGGCCGGGCAGTGGCCGACGGGCGACTGGCGGTCGGGCGATTCTCGGATCCCATTGCGGCGCAACTACTTCACGACGACGAACGGGCGGCGGTGCGGCGCGCGCGAGCACCGCAGCCACCCGGCGGCTGGCGGGAGCGGCTCGAATTCGAGATGCTGACGGCCACCGCCGCCGTGCTGGCCACCCGGACCGTCGTCATCGACGAGGCGATCCGCGAGGCGGCGGCCGCGCAGCTGATACTGCTCGGCGCCGGACTCGACGGGCGGGCCTGGCGTACCGACGAACCCGCCGCCGATGTCTTCGAGGTGGATCATCCTGCCTCGCAACGGGATAAGCGCGACCGGGTAGGTGCGCTGGTTCCGGTCGCGAAGTCGCTGACCTATGTGCCGGTGGAATTCGGCCGCGACGACCTGGGGGCGCGCCTGGCCGAGGCGGGCCATCGCGCGGACGCGACGACCACCTGGGTGTGGGAGGGCGTCCTGCCGTATCTCACCCAGCCGCAGGTCGAATCGACGCTGGCCGTCGTCGCCGCGCGCAGCGCGAACGGCAGCCGATTGATCGCGACCTATCCCACTCCGAACCGCTTCGCCGCACTCGGTCGTGCCGGAATGCGTCTGTACAGCAAGCTGGCCGGCGCCCGGGACCCGCTCGCCGACGAACCGCACCTGTCAGCGTGGTGGCCCGCGGAAATGGCCGCGCTGACAACGCGTTACGGGCTCACAGTCACCGCGGACGTCGAGCTGATCGAGGCGGCCCGCCGGCTCGGCGTGCCGGCCCGGCAGTCCCGGGCCTACGGATTGGGACGCGCGCTGATCGCCGATCGCGTCTGACTGGCGATCAGCCGCAGCAACCGCCGCCGCAGCAACCGCCGCCGGACGGGGCGGGCGGCGCGGACGGTGCGCCCGACCCCGCGGCCTTGCCGGTCAGAGCGACCGTGGTGAGCAGTTTGACGGTGTCGCGGTGGCCACCCGGGCAGACCGCCGGGTCGCCGGATTCGCTCATCGGCCGGGTCAGTTCGAACGATTCCGTGCATTCCCGGCAGCGGTAGGCGTAGGTCGGCATGAGGAAATTATGTCGCGTGCGAGGCGGACCGGATCGCCAGGGTCCGGCCAAGTTCGCTCGATATCCGGCCGCGATCGTCGGTGAGCGCCCGGCCTGGGTGGGCGGTGACCGCATCATCCGCCTCCCTCATTCCGGTATCCGAGCCGCCCGGCCGTGTTACTGTCCCGGACACATGTCCGGCATTGTGTCCGGGTGAAGGGAGTCCGCGGATGACGGCGATGGCGGAGGTCCTGGTGGACGCCGAGCGGATCAGCCCACAGTGGTTGAGCCGGGCGCTGTCGACACCGGTGCGCGCGGTCACCGCGACGCCCGTGGGCACCGGGCAGATGGGTTCGGTGTTCCGGCTCGAGATCGACGGCGAATCGGCACCCGCGCGGTTGATGGCGAAACTGCCCGCCGCCGACCCGGCCGCGCGTGCCATGGTCGCGGGCGCTTATCGGCAGGAGATCCGCTTCTACCGCGAGATCGCACCCACCGTCTCGGTGCGGGTGCCCACCTGCCATTTCGCCGAATTCGCCGGTGACGGAGCGGAATTCACCCTGCTGCTCGACGATCTCGCGCCGGCGCGCCAGGGCGATCAGATCGCGGGATGCACGGTGGCGCAGGCGGATGCGGCGGTCCGGAATCTGGCGGGACTGCACGGACCGCGCTGGTGCGATCCCGGCTTGTCGGCGATCGAAGGGCTGAACTTCAACGGTGCGGCCGAGGCGCAGGCCTTGTCGGAGTTGTACGGTCCGGCGACGGAGGTCTTCCTCGAGCGCCTGGGACAGCGGCTGTCCCCGGCCGACCGCGACACCTTGCGCGCCTGTGTTCCCGGCATCGCCGACTGGCTGCTCGCGGCGCCCGATCGTTTCGCGCCCGTCCACGGCGATTACCGCTTGGACAATCTGATGTTCTCCGATGACAGCGGCGAGGTCGAGGTGTGGGCGCTGGACTGGCAGACGCTCGGTCTCGGATTGCCGGCGCGTGATCTGTCGTATTTCGTCGCCACCGGTCTCGAACCGGACCTCCGGCGCGCGCACGAGGACTCCATCATCGAAACCTATTGGCGCGCATTGTGTTCCCACGGCGTCGGCGATTACACACTGGATCAGTGCCGGCGCGACTACGGTTTCGCTCTGGTGCAGGGGCCGCTGGTGGCGGTGTTCGGCGCTGCCTACGGCACGGTCACGCCGCGCGGGGACGAGATGTTCGCCGCGATGGCGCGTCGCAGTTGCGCCGCGATCCGCGATTGGGACGCACTCGGGCGGACACCGGCGTAGTGCACTCGCTCAGCGAAGGCAGGAGTCCGCGCGGTCGGGCGTGACGACGGCAGCGTGCGCGCCCGGTTCACGCAGCGCGGGCGGCTGCTTCGGGGGCGAGTACGGTGACCTGTTCGCGGGTGCGCATCGAGGCCCACAACGCCGCCGTCGCGACGATGCACGCGGTGGCGCCGCCGACGTGGAAGACCACCAGCGCCGCGGGAACGTGCGTGAAGTATTGGACGATGCCGATGAGCGCCTGGGCGCAGACCGTGGCGATCACCACGATCAGACGCACCCGGATCGCGCGGGTCATACCCACCGCGGCCAGTCCGAAGCCGAGACCGACCAGCAGTGCCAGATACGCCACGAGCAATTCGGCGTGGGCGTGCACCAGGGTGACGATCTCGATCTGCAGGCGTGCCACCGGCCGCTCGGTGCTCTTGTCCCCGGCGTGCGGTCCCGCGCCGGTGACCAGGGTGCCGGCGATGAGGGTGCCGGTCATCGCGACCGCGCTCAGTGCGGTCAGCCAGCGCAGTGGTGCCGGGACCTGGACGACGTCGACCCCGTCGTCGGGTTCGCCGACCTTGGCGAACAGCAGCGTCGCCAGCCACACCATCAGCATCGAGGCCAGCAGGTGGACCGACACCGTCCACCACAGCAATCCGCTGCGCACGGTGATTCCGCCGATCACGGCCTGCAGCATGGTGCCGCCGGGCATCAGCCAGGCGTAGACCACGACCTCGCGCCGCCGCCGCGCCCGGACCACGGCGAGCACGATCAGCGCCGCGCACAGCGTCACCGCGAAGGTGAGCATGCGATTGGAGAATTCGACCGCCTGGTGGAGCGCCGGAACTTCGGCGTGGGCGGTGGGTGTGAAACTGCCGGGGAAGCACTGCGGCCAGGTCGGGCAGCCGAGGCCGGAGGAGGTGACGCGCACGATCGCGCCGGTCACCGAGATGCCCGCCTGGGACAGGATCACCGCCAACGCGATGATGCGCTGCACCCGCAGGGAGGGCAGCGGCAGAAAGTCGACGAGTCGCACAAACGCGCGGGACAGCACGAAACGATGGTAGACGCAGCCGGATCCGCGCCCGCACGGGGGCTACTACGTTGTGTCGTTGCCGTCACATCCGGTTCGGGCTCGCGACGATTCAGTCGAAGCGGAACCAGCGCGTCGCCAGCCAGCCCGTCACCACGCCCCACACCACGAGCACCGCGATGCCGTACCAGTCCACACTGGTGTGCAGCGCCTGATCCAGCGCTTCGGCCAGCGCTCCCGACGGGATCAGTCGCGCGATCAGCGTCACCGCGTGCGGGAGGTTGTCCGAGGCGAAGACCAGGCTCGCCACCCCCAGCATCACGAACCACAGGATGTTCGCCAGCGCGAGCACGATCTCGGCCTTGAGGGTGCCGCCCAGCAGCAGTCCCATCGCGACGAAGGTGGCCGTGCCGAGTGCGATGACGAGCGCGCCCAGCGCCAGCCCGCCGATCCCCGGCCGCCATCCCAGCGCGACACCGATCAGCCCGAGCAGAACCGATTGCAGCACCACCACGATCAGCACCGCCGCGCATTTGCCGCCGACGATGCCCCAGCGCGGTAATGCCGTGGCGCCCAAGCGTTTCAGCGCACCGTAGCGGCGGTCGAAACCGACGGCGATGGCCTGGCCGGTGAACGCGGTGGACATGATCGCCACCATCATCACCGCCGGCACGATCCGGTCGACCTTGTGGTGTTCGCCGAGGCTCGAGCCCAACGGCAGCAGGGTCAGCCCGATCAGCAGCGTGATCGGAATGAACATGGTCAGCAGGAGCTGTTCGCCGTTGCGCAGCAACAGGATCAGCTCCATGCGGGTCTGCGCGGCCAGCATGGCCAGGCGCGGAGCCGGTCGCGGCGCGGGGCTGAAGGTGCCGGGGGTGAAACGAGGGGCGGTCCGGGTCATCCGCGCAGCTCCCGTCCGGTCAATTCGAGGAACACATCCTCCAGGCGGCGCTGGTCGATGCGAATATCGGTGGGCAGCACGTCGATTCGCGCGCACCAGGCGGTCACGGTGGCCAGCACCTGCGGGGTGATGTCGCCGCACAGCAGATAGGAGCCGGGCGCGGTCTCGTTGGGCGAGAACCCTTCCGGCAGTGCGCTTTCCAGCAGGGACAGATCGAGTTTCGGCGGCGCACTGAACCGTAGTTGCCCCTCGGCGCCGGCGGAGGTCACCTCGGCCGGGGTGCCGGCGGCGACGATGCGGCCGTGATCGATGATCACCAGCCGGTCGGCGAGCTGTTCGGCCTCGTCCATCATGTGCGTGGTGAGCAGAATGCCGACGCCGTCGCGGCGCAGCGCATCGATCAGCTCCCACACCAGATGCCGGGCCTGTGCGTCCATTCCGGCCGTGGGCTCGTCGAGGAAGACCAGTTCGGGGCGCCCCACCAGCGCGCACGCCAGCGCGAGACGCTGTTGCTGACCGCCGGACAGGCGCCGATACGGGGTGCGGCGGGCGTCGCGCAGGCCGAGGGTGTCGAGCAACCACTGCGGATCGAGTGGATCGGCGGCGTAGGAGGCGACCAGATCGAGCATCTCGCCGGCGCGCGAACCCGGATAGGCCCCGCCGCCCTGCAGCATCACACCGATGCGCGGGCGCAGGCGATCCGAGTCGGCGACCGGATCCAGCCCGAGCACCCGCACCGATCCGGCGTCGGGGGTCAGGAACCCCTCACACATTTCGACGGTGGTGGTTTTCCCGGCGCCGTTGGGCCCCAGCAGCGCCAGCACCTCCGCGCGCCCGACCTCGAAAGCGACCCCGTCCACGGCGGTGGTATCGCCGTAGCGTTTCACGACACCGTCGATACAGACAGCGGGTTCCGAGGCTGCGCTCACGATGAGACACCGTATGCCGGGCCCGGCTGTGACGGAGCAGACACCCCTGTCCGGTTACGCCAGGGCAGCAGGTTCCGGGTCACCGCGATGAATCCGAGCGCGACGATCACCACCGCGACCGCCGCCTCGATGATCTGGAAGACCCCGAAATCGGCGCCGCGCGGCATCAGCATCACGCTCACGACCGCGGAGAACGCCACGGCCGGAACCCGGAACGCGGGCGTGGTGGCCCACGCCGCGAGCGGCACGATCGCCCACAGCAGATACCACGGCTGAACCACGGGAAAGAGCAGCACGATCGCCGCCAGCGACACGCCCATCGCGCCGACCGGCTGCAATCGCCCGGTCCAGGTGGCGATCAGCATGCGCACGGTGATCAGCGCCGCCACCACGCCGGCGATCGGACGGGTGATGCTCAGCAGCGCGGTGGTGTGATCGCCCAGGCCCAGCAGGACGCCGCCGAATCCGGTGATGATGCCGATCGCCGTGGGCAGCGACATCCAGCTGCGCACGGTGCTGGCGGCGTTGAGGGTGTGCGTCCAGCCGAAGCCGAGTCCGGAGGTGTAGCTGACGAACAGCGTGGTGACCAGGGTGATCGCGCCGAGAACCGCCGCGGCGGCCAGCAGCGGCCGCCATCCGCGACCCCAGCGGCGGGCCAGGGCCATGCCGACGAATCCGAGCGCGATGATCGAGGTGATCTTGACCGCCGACGACAGGGTGATGACCACGGTTCCGAAGGTCAGCAA
The DNA here is from genome assembly GCF_015354405.1 of Nocardia sp. BSTN01. GTDB lineage: Bacteria > Actinomycetota > Actinomycetes > Mycobacteriales > Mycobacteriaceae > Nocardia. Next base: position 154,249 of record NZ_JADKYP010000005.1, read on the forward strand.
CAGCCACCCGCGCTGATCGAATCCGCCCAGCCCCGGGGCGTGGTCGGTGGCCAGCGCGCGCAGGCAGAACTCGACTCCGGCCAGCATCAGCCCGAGCATCAGCGCGTCGTTGTGGACGCCGCCGACCAGGTGGAACAGCACCAGCGGGTTGGCCGCGCCCAGCCACAGCGCGCTGACCGGCGCGACTCCGCAGCGCCGCGACAGTCGCGGCAGCGCCCAGACGATGAGCGCCACCCCGGCCAGTGCCAGCAAGCGATGCGCCCAGACCCCGACGATGATGTTGTCGCCGGTCACGTGCGCGATGCCGCGGCCCATCCAGACGAACAGCGGTCCGTACGGGGCGGGGGTGTCGCGCCAGATGTTGGGCACGTTGTAGGTCAGCACGTTGTGCAGGCCCAGGCCGGTGGCCGGGCCGACCGCGTACGGATCGAGGCCGCGGGCCGCGATCTCGCCCTGTGCCAGATAGGAGTAGACGTCGTTGGAGAACAGCGGCGGCGCCACCGACAGCGGGATGATCCACAGCAGCAGGGTGCGATCGAGTTGGGAGCGGCTGAGCCGGTGCACCGGCGAGCCGCCGAACCCGCCGACCGCGAAGCGGCCCAGCAGCAGCCACGCCATCACCACGAAGACCGTGCCGATCATGCACAGCGCCAGCGACGAGGTCTGCCAGCGCGCGAAGACGCCGATCACCCGGACTCCGGAGACCGGATTCTGCAGTACCGGCTGGGCGGCGACGCCCAGCGCGCTGATCGCCATGAGGACCGAGCCGGTGGCGCCGAGCAGCCGAATTCGCTTGAACTGCGCGGTTTCCCGGCTGTCGAGCCCCGGTGCGTCGGCTTCGACGGTGTGTAGCACCGCGATGGTGTGATCGGCGGGCGGAACGTCCAGGCCCAGGGCCCGGCGACCGATCTCGATGCTCCTATGCCATGCGCCTTCCACAACCGCCACGGAGGTCAAGCGTAGCCGGGGTGGACGCCGGGCCGGACGCAACGTCGCGACGCGGACCGTGACATATTGCACCGGGGTTCGATGCCCAGGTCGGAGCCGTATCCGGGAGAGATTCAGGGCACCCTTACTAGAATGCGGGAAATATTTCCGTCACACTGATGTTGTGAAAACCGTGGGTTTGCGGGAGAACGAGGTGAATACCGAGCGTCAGCAGGGCGCCCGGCCTTCCGCCGCGCCCGCGGCCGCCGCCGGTGAGGGGCATACTCGCGCGGCCGTCGTCCAGCTGCTGCTGGAGGAGGGGCCGATCACCGCGACGGCCATCGGGCAGCGGCTGGGACTGAGCCCGGCCGGCGTGCGTCGCCATCTCGACGCGCTGATCGAATCCGGCGAGGCCCGGGCCATGCGCTCGGCGCCGTGGCAACAGCAGGGCCGTGGTCGTCCCGCCAAGCAGTTCCAGCTGACCGCCGCCGGTCGCGGCCGGCTCGGCCACGCCTACGACGATCTGGCGGGAGCCGCGATGCGGCAGCTGCGTGAGATCGGCGGCGAGAACGCGATCATGGATTTCGCTCGCCGCCGCGTCGGTGTGATCGTCGCCGGTATCGATCGCCTGGCTCAACACACCCCGGCCGCCACCTCGGAGAAGGCGGAGGAGATCGCCGAGGCGTTCAGCGACGCCGGATTCGCCGCCACCACCCGCAAGGTCGGCTCGGGCGTCCAGATATGCCAGCATCACTGCCCGGTCTCGCATGTGGCCGAGGAGTTCCCGGAGCTGTGCGCCGCCGAACTCGAGGCATTTCGCGAGCTGCTCGGAACCCACGTGCAGCGGCTCGCGACCATCGCCAACGGTGACTGCGCCTGCACCACCCACGTACCCCTGTCCGTTCCCCCGACGAGCAATCCCCCGACGAGCAATGCTCAGCCCGCCACCCGCGCCGTTGCACAGCCCGCAGCGGCAGCTCGAAACGACTCCGGAAGGAGTGCCGAATGACGTCGACCACCGCGGCGAGCCGTGAATCCGATGCGCCCCAGAACCAGCCCCTGACCCAAGAGGAGACCATCGCCTCGCTGGGTACCTACGGCTACGGCTGGGCGGATTCGGATATCGCCGGCGCCAGCGCCAAGCGCGGCCTGTCCGAGGACGTCGTGCGCGACATCTCGGCGAAGAAGAACGAGCCCGAGTGGATGCTCGACGCCCGCCTCAAGGCGCTGCGGATCTTCGACCGCAAGCCGATGCCGAGCTGGGGTTCCAACCTCGAGGGCATCGACTTCGACAACATCAAATACTTCGTGCGCTCGACCGAGAAGCAGGCCGAGAGCTGGGAAGATCTGCCCGAGGACATCAAGAACACCTACGACAAGCTGGGCATCCCGGAGGCCGAGAAGCAGCGCCTGGTCGCCGGTGTGGCCGCCCAGTACGAGTCCGAGGTGGTCTACCACCAGATCCGCGAGGATCTCAAGGCCCAGGGCGTCATCTTCCTCGACACCGACACCGGTCTCAAGGAGCATCCGGAGATCTTCCAGAAGTACTTCGGTTCGGTCATTCCCGCCGGCGACAACAAGTTCTCCGCGCTCAACACCGCCGTGTGGTCGGGTGGTTCCTTCATCTATGTGCCGCCGGGCGTGCACGTGGACATCCCGCTGCAGGCCTACTTCCGCATCAACACCGAGAACATGGGCCAGTTCGAGCGCACGCTGATCATCGTCGACGAGGGCGCCTATGTGCACTACGTCGAGGGTTGTACCGCGCCGATCTACAAGTCCGACTCGCTGCACTCCGCGGTCGTGGAGATCATCGTGAAGAAGGGCGGCCGTTGCCGCTACACGACCATCCAGAACTGGTCGAACAACGTCTACAACCTGGTCACCAAGCGGGCCAAGGCGGAGGCGGGCGCGACCATGGAGTGGATCGACGGCAACATCGGTTCCAAGGTCACCATGAAGTACCCCGCCGTCTGGATGACCGGCGAGTACGCCAAGGGTGAGGTGCTGTCGGTGGCGTTCGCCGGCGAGGGGCAGCACCAGGACACCGGCTCGAAGATGCTGCACCTGGCGCCCCACACCTCGTCGAACATCGTGTCCAAGTCGGTCGCGCGCGGCGGCGGCCGGGCGTCCTACCGTGGCCTGGTCCAGGTCAACAAGGGCGCCTACGGGTCGAAGTCGACGGTGAAATGCGATGCGCTGCTGGTGGATACGATCAGCCGCTCCGACACCTACCCCTACGTCGACATCCGCGAGGACGACGTGACGATGGGGCATGAGGCCACCGTCTCGAAGGTCTCCGATGATCAGCTGTTCTACCTGATGAGCCGCGGCATGACCGAGGACGAGGCGATGGCGATGGTGGTGCGCGGCTTCGTCGAGCCCATCGCCAAGGAACTGCCGATGGAATACGCGTTGGAACTGAACCGGCTCATCGAGCTGCAGATGGAAGGAGCGGTCGGCTGATGCCGGTCGAGAATGTGGCTGTCGCGGGCGAGGCCCGCATCCCGGCCGTCAACAAGGGTGAGCTGTTCGCCTCGTTCGACGTGGCAGCCTTCGAGGTGCCCTCGGCACACGACGAGGCCTGGCGCTTCACCCCGCTGCGCCGGCTGCGTGGCCTGCACGACGGCACCGCGGTGCGTGACGGCCGGGCAGGTATCGAGGTCGCTGCCGTCGACGGCTCGGCGATCGACGGTGTGACGGTCGAGACCGTCGGCCGTGACGACCTCCGGCTCGGCGAGGGCGGGGTGCCCACCGATCGTGTTGCCGCCCAAGCCTATTCGGGTTTCGAGCAGGCGACCGTGGTATCCGTCGGCGCCGAGACCGAGGTCGCGCGGCCGGTCGTCGTCCGGGTCACCGGCCCGGGCGAGGGCAGCACCGCCTTCGGACATCTGCAGATCCGGCTCGGCAACTTCGCCACCGCGACCGTGGTCATCGACCAGCGCGGTAGCGGAACCTATGCGGAGAACGTGGAATTCGTCCTCGGCGACAGCGTCAAGCTGACGGTGGTCGCGGTCCAGGACTGGGCCGATGACGCCGTGCACGTCACCGCCCATCACGCCAGATTGGGCCGCGACGCCGTCCTGCGGCACACCAACGTCACCCTCGGCGGCGATCTGGTCCGGTTTACCGCGACCGTGCGCTACGACGGTCCCGGCGGCGACGCCGAACTGCTGGGCCTGTACTTCGCCGACGACGGGCAGCACTTCGAACAGCGCCTGCTGGTCGACCACGCGCAGCCGCACTGCAAGTCCAACGTCCTGTACAAGGGTGCGCTGCAGGGCGATCCGAGTTCGGCCAAGCCCGATGCGCGCACCGTCTGGGTCGGCGACGTGCTGATCCGCGCCGAGGCCGAAGGCACCGACACCTACGAGGCCAACCGCAATCTGGTGCTCACCGACGGTGCGCGCGCAGATTCGGTGCCCAACCTCGAGATCGAGACCGGCGAGATCATCGGCGCCGGACACGCCTCGGCGACGGGCCGATTCGACGACGAGCAGCTGTTCTACCTGCGTGCTCGCGGTATTCCGGAGGAGGCTGCCCGCCGCCTGGTGGTGCGTGGTTTCTTCCACGAGATCATCCAGAAGATCGCGGTCGTCGAGATCCGGGAGCGGCTGGAGTCGGCCATCGAGGCCGAACTCGCCGCCATCGGTGCCTAGTACCGGCGCGTCCCGGCAGCCCGAAACCTCCACCAGCCCAGAAGGAATGCAATGACCACCCTCGAAATCAAGGACCTGCACGCCGAAGTCGCCAATCCGGACGAGAACGGCGAGCCCATCAAGATCCTCAAGGGCGTGAACCTCACCGTGAAGTCGGGTGAGACCCACGCCATCATGGGCCCGAACGGTTCCGGCAAGTCCACGCTGTCCTACGCCATCGCCGGTCACCCCAAGTACACCGTGACCCAGGGCTCGATCACCCTCGACGGCGAGGACGTGCTGGCCATGTCCGTCGATGAGCGCGCCCGCGCCGGGCTGTTCCTGGCCATGCAGTACCCGGTCGAGGTGCCCGGTGTGTCTATGTCGAACTTCCTGCGCACCGCAGCGACCGCCGTGCGCGGCGAGGCCCCGAAGCTGCGCCACTGGGTCAAGGAAGTCAAGGAGTCGATGGGCGAGCTGGAGATCGACGCCGCCTTCGCCGACCGCAGCGTCAACGAGGGTTTCTCCGGCGGTGAGAAGAAGCGCCACGAAATCCTGCAGCTGGGCCTGCTCAAGCCGAAGATCGCCATCCTCGACGAGACCGACTCCGGCCTCGACGTCGACGCGCTGCGCATCGTCTCCGAAGGCGTCAACCGCTACCAGGAGCGGGAGAACGGCGGCGTCCTGCTGATCACCCACTACACCCGCATCCTGCGCTACATCCAGCCGCAGTTCGTGCACGTGTTCGTCGGTGGCCGCATCGTCGCCGAGGGCGGCTCGGAGCTGGCCGACGAACTCGACGCCAACGGCTACGTCCGCTTCACACAGACCGCGACCGCGGGAGCCTGATATGACCGCTGTGACACGCACACTCGACGTCGCCAGGATCCGGGCCGATTTCCCGATCCTGAACCGGACGGTGCGTGACGGAAAACCGTTGGTGTACCTGGATTCCGGGGCCACCTCGCAGCGACCGCTGGCCGTCCTGGACGCCGAACGCGAATTCCTCACCCACACCAACGCCGCCGTCCATCGCGGCGCGCATCAGCTCGCCGAGGAGGCGACCGACGCCTACGAGGGCGCACGGGCCGATATCGCGCGCTTCGTGGGTGTGGAGGCGAACGAGATCGTGTTCACCAAGAACGCGACCGAATCGCTGAACCTGGTGACGTATTCGTTCTCCGACGACCGCTTCCCGTACCACGTGGGACCGGGCGACGAGATCGTGGTCACCGAACTGGAGCATCACGCGAATCTCGTTCCGTGGCAGGAACTCGCGCGTCGCACCGGCGCCACCCTGAAGTGGTACGGCATCACCGACGACGGGCGCATCGACCTGGATTCGCTGGAGTTGACACCCGCGACCAAGGTCGTCGCGTTCACCCATCAGTCGAATGTGACCGGTGCGGTCGCCGACGTGCACGAGATGGTGCGCCGCGCCAAGGCGGTCGGCGCGCTGGTGGTCCTCGACGCCTGCCAGTCGGTCCCGCACATGCCGGTGAACTTCCGTGAGCTCGGCGTCGACTTCGCCGCGTTCTCCGGGCACAAGATGCTGGGTCCGTCCGGTGTCGGCGTACTCTACGGCCGCTACGCTCTGCTCGAGGAGACCCCGCCGTTCATCACCGGCGGATCGATGATCGAGACGGTCACCATGGAGGCGACCACCTACGCGGCGCCGCCGCAGCGGTTCGAGGCCGGTGTGCCGATGACCTCGCAGGTGGTCGGATTGGGCGCGGCCGTGCGATATCTCGACGCGATCGGGATGGAAGCCGTTGCCGCGCACGAGCATACGCTGGTCGGTGCCGCCCTGGAGGGGCTCGGCGCGATCGACGGCGTGCACATCGTGGGGCCGACCGAGAACGTGGACCGCGGTGGCGCGGTGTCGTTCGTGGTCGACGGAATCCACCCGCACGACGTGGGCCAGATCCTGGACGACGAGGGTGTCGCCATCCGCGTCGGACACCACTGCGCCTGGCCGCTGATGCGCCGGCTCGGTGTACCCGCCACCGCCCGGGCCTCCTTCGCCGTCTACAACACGCTGGACGAGGTGGAGGCGCTGGTGGCCGCGGTCCGTAAGGCACAGAAATTCTTCGGGGTGGCCGACCGTTGAATCCGGCGAGCGCGAGCGACCAGTGAACGGGGCGTGAGATTTCGCAATGCGTATGGAACAGATGTACCAGGAAGTGATCCTGGACCACTACAAGCATCCGCACCACCGCGGACTGCGGGAGCCGTTCGGTGCCGAGGTGCATCACGTCAACCCGACCTGCGGTGACGAGGTGACCCTGCGGGTGCACATCGACGACAACGGCGACGTCGCCGATGTGTCCTACGACGGGCAGGGCTGCTCGATCAGCCAGGCCGCCACCTCGATCCTCACCGATCAGGTCATCGGCCAGCCCGTGCAGCAGGCGCTGAAGGTGGTCGACTCCTACAGCGAGATGATCTCGAGCCGCGGCACGGTCGAGGGCGACGAGGACGTGATCGGCGACGGCATCGCGCTGGCCGGTGTGTCGAAATATCCGGCCCGGGTGAAATGTGCCCTGCTGGGCTGGATGGCGTTCAAGGATGCCGTGGTGCGGATAACCTCGGCCGAAGAGACCAAGCGGACCATGGGCAACGGGTCCGCCGGAAATGGGGAAGCTCATGACTGAGACGCCGGCAACCGAACAGCCGAACACCGAGGCCGAACTCTCCCAGGAGCAGGTCGCGTTGCTTGAGGACATGGAGGAGGCGATGCGTGACGTCGTCGACCCCGAACTCGGCATCAACGTCGTCGACCTGGGGTTGGTCTACGGGATGCGGCTCGAGGAGGAGGTGGCCGTCCTCGACATGACCCTCACCTCCGCGGCCTGTCCGCTCACCGACGTGATCGAGGACCAGTCGCGAAACGCGCTGGTGCGCAGCGGTTTGGTGGAAGATCTGAAGATCAACTGGGTCTGGATGCCGCCGTGGGGTCCGGACAAGATCACCGACGACGGCCGCGAGCAGCTGCGCGCCCTGGGCTTCACGGTCTGATTCTCGCCACCGGGTAGGGGGAAGTGGACATCCGGGGCCGCTGTGGAGCAGGATCGCCTGCGTCCAGTACGCAGACTTGAACGGGGTGGATTCACGGATGTCCCAACAGTTTTCCCGGCGTATCCGCTCGGCGGCCGTCGCGGCGGTGGCCGGTGCGGGTTTCGCGGTGGCCGGCGCCGCCGGTTCGGCTCAGGCCGATGGTGACCTGCACGGTGCGATCGCCTACTCCGACAGCAGCGGAGTGGTGGCCGCGGCCACCAACTTCGCCGACGCGCCCAGCGCGGATGCCGCGGCCCGAGCGCACTGTGGTCGCGGTGACTGCCGCGTCATCTTGGATTTCAGCAACGGCTGCGGTGCGGTCGCTCAGGGAGCGGACGGCCGGATCGCGGTGGGCTGGGGTCCGACTCAGGTCGAGGCCGAGAAGCAGGCGAGGGATTTCCTGGGGCCGAGCGCGCCGCCGTTCCCCGACCTGGGGAGCGCGAGCCCGCGTCCGGCGAACATCGCCCTGACCAGCTGCACCGCGAACGCGCACTGACCGTTTCGAACCGACGGCGGCCGACCTGCATGGCAGGTCGGCCGCCGTTGTTTTCCCCGAGAAGGCATGCCGCGCGATATCGTGAGGGCCGAATCGCCGGACCGGCCGAAACGGTAGGAGCAGCAGTGGATTTCGACGTACCCTCCGAGCTCAGCGACTATCTGGCCGAACTGGATGCCTTCATCGACCGTGAGATCGTGCCGCTCGAGCGCGAGAACGACAACATCCGCTTCTTCGACCACCGCCGTGAAGACGCACGCACCGACTGGGATCGCGGCGGGCTGCCCAGTGCCGACTGGGAGGATCTCCTCGCCGAGACCCGCCGCCGCGCCGACGCCGCCGGGCACTACCGCTACGCGTTCCCGCCCGAATTCGGCGGCCGCGGCGGCACCAATCTCGATATGGCCGTCATTCGCGAACATCTCGCCCGCAGGGGGCTGGGCCTGCATTGCGATCTGCAGAACGAACACGCCGTGGTCGCCAACAATGTGGGCCTGTTGCTGATGCTGGAATACGGTTCGCCGCAACAGCGAGCGGAGTGGGTGGAGGGCCTGGCGGCGGGCACGAAATTCTTCGCCTTCGGCATCACCGAACCCGAACACGGTTCCGACGCCACCCATATGGACACCCGCGCGGTGCGCGACGGCGGCGGCTGGGTGATCAACGGCGAGAAGACCTGGAATACCGGCATTCACACCGCCGACGCCGATCTGATCTTCGCGCGCACCGCCGGCGAAGCGGGGGACGGCACCGGCATCACCGCATTCCTGGTGCCGCCCGATACCCGCGGATTCACGGTCGAGGAATATCTGTGGACCTTCAACATGCCCACCGATCACGGGCGCGTCACCCTGCGCGACGTGCGCGTCGGCGCCGACGCCGTCTTCGGTCCCGAGGGCCGCGGGCTGGCGGTCGTCCAGCATTTCTTCAACGAGAACCGGATTCGCCAGGCGGCGTCGAGTCTCGGAGCGGCGCAATACTGCATCGATCGGGCCGTGGCATATGCCAAGGAGCGCAAGCCCTTCGGTAAGGCGCTCGCCGACAATCAGGCGATCCAGTTCCCGCTGGTCGAATTGCACACCCAGTGCGAGATGCTGCGCACGTTGATCCACAAAACCGCGTGGACCATGGATCGCCGCGGCACCTTCGCCGCCTCCGAGCAGGTGTCGATGTGCAACTACTGGGCCAACCGATTGTGCTGTGAGGCGGCCGATCGCGCCATGCAGGTGTACGGCGGCCTCGGTTATTCGCGCCACCAGCCGTTCGAACACATCTACCGCCACCACCGCCGCTATCGAATCACCGAGGGAGCGGAGGAGATTCAGATGCGGCGAGTGGCGGGCTATCTGTTCGGATTCATGTCCTCCCACGCGCCCAAGGGCGTATGAGGCCGTCCGGCATCGGCGCTCGCTACACGACACGGCCCCGCGTCCGATAAGGGAGCCGCGGGGCCGTGACAGTGCTGGGCAGCGACGTTACTGCTGAGCCTGCACCACGATGGTGCCGACGATCTTGTCGGCGAAGGTCTGGTTCTTCTCGTCCCACAGCGGCCACAGATAGCCGAGGCCGCACAGGGCGTTGTCGAGAATGTGGCAGAGCTTGCGCACGAAGGCCATACCGAAGCCGAGTACCTGACCGTCGGCTTCCTTGATCACGCGGATGCCGACCAGCTTCTTACCGGGCGTCTGACCGGTGGTGCCTTCCAGATAGATCAGGTAGAGCGCCGCCGCGGCCATGACGGCGAACGCCAGCAACATCAGAATGACGCCGATGGCCGTCATACCGCCGCCGGTGCACGAAGCGGAGTACGAGTACGAGGAACCGTAGGAGTCGTTGTTGCCCGAGCAGTCGATATCTTTCGTGCCCACACCGAACGCGAGTCCGTAGAGGATGCCGAACGGCACGCCGATGATCAGCGCGTCCACGAGGTATCCGCCGACACGCGCGAACCAGTTGGCGTAGGGCGCGGGCGGACCGTATCCGGGTTGCGGATAACCGTAGCCCGGGCCGGCCGGCGGGTAACCCGCCCCGGGCGGGGGTGCGCCGTAATTCGGTTGTGCCGCACCGTATCCCGGAGGTGGTGTGCCGTAACCCGGTGGGGGAGCGGCATATCCGGGCGGCGGCGCGCCGTAACCCGGCGGGGGTGCGCCGTAGCCCGGCTGCGGGCCGGCGGGCGGATACCCGTAGCCCGGTTGCCCCGGCTGGCCGTACGGGCCGTTCGGGTCCGACGGGTTGGTCATATGTGGTTCCTCCGGAAGCTGGTGGTACGGGGACGATCCGGGCCCCGACCGGGTCGAACTGTGATTGCACCGTACGGTAACCGCCAGGCCCCGCCAAAGTATGGCCGACCCGCGCGCAATGGGCGCGCCGAACAGTCGGATATCCTTCTCACGATTGCCTGATTCGGCGACGACGCCGGAATCGCCGCCTAGGCTCCCTTGCGGGTCTGCTTGGTGGCCTTGGGTGCCGCCTTCTTCGCAGTCGACTTGCTCGCCGATTTTGTACCGGTGGATTTCGACGCGGCCCGCTTGGTGGTCGCCTTCGCGGTCGACTTGGCGGCGGATTTCGAGGCGCGCCCCCGGCTCGATTTGCCCGATTCCCCACCGCGGCCGGTGGCTTCGAGACTGCGCTGCAACGCGGCCACCAGATCGACCACCTCGGCATCCATCTGCGCCGGCTCGGCCTCCTCGTGGCGGGTGACACGGTCGGATCCGGATTCGATCGCCTCGTCGAGCAGCTTCTTCAGCTCGATCTGATACTCGTCGGTGTACTGATCGGGATCGAAATCCTCCGACATGCTGTCGACCAGCGTCTGCGCCATTGCGACCTCCTGCGATCGCGGAGCGGCGGCATCGTCGAGCGATTCGAATTCGGCCGCGCGCACCTCGTCCGGCCACAACAGCGTCTGCAACACCAGCACCCCGTCGCGCACCCGCAGCGCCGCCAACCGTGTCTTCTGCCGCAACGTGAAATGCACCAGCGCCACCCGATCCACCTGATCCAGCGTCTTCGCCAGCAAGACGTACGCCTTGGGTGTCGTGGAATCGGGCTCGAGGTAGTAGCTACGGTCGAACAGGATCGGGTCGATCTGCTCGGACGGCACGAACTGCAACACCGGAATCTCGTGCTTCTCGGCCACCGGCAGTTTCGCGAAGTCCTCGTCGGTGAGAATCACCTTGTCACCCTCGGGCGACTCATAAGCCTTGTCGATATCCGCGAACGCCACCGACTGCCCGCACACCGTGCAGACCCGGTCGTATTTGATCCGCCCGCCGTCCTTGGCGTGGACCTGATGAAACCTGATGTCATGGTCCTCGGTGGCGGTATAAACCTTCACCGGGACATTCACCAGCCCGAACGCGATGGAACCTTTCCAGATCGACCGCACCCTTCGATGCTACTGATGACCGGTTGGTTTTGTCCGGCGAAGCGGCGCGACCTGCGGGTTCGTCGTTGTTGGTGCGTGTTGCTGGTTGCTGTTTGTTGCTGTTTGTGGACCTGTGACGTCCTGTGGACGTCCTGATACAGACGTCGTTTGCCGACGTCCAGTGCTACTTTCGAGACGTTTCGCGCCCGACAGCCGAACTGCCCGTCAGGGTCGATTCGCCGTTTTGTCCGCCTTGGCTGGCGTGCAATGTTGCGCTACGAATATATGCGCATCTAAACATTCCAGAGTTCGCTCGGCGGCTACGTCCAGGCCGCACCGATACTCACGAAGACCTTCCGCCACCCGGTCGTCGGGGGAGATCACCGTCGATTGAGACTCGCTCGCCCTCGATCAGCGCCCCGTACTCTATTCCGCGCCGGCGGGATCCGCGTACGTCGAGGCTCTGGCGCTGCTGAACTGCTCGGGGCGGAGGCCGGCGAGTTCCTGTGGTAGCACCCGGCCGGCCGAGACCAGCGGCCCGGAACGGTGCGCGCCGCACAGTCGGGCGGTTCACGCCGGGGGTGGCGATGGGTGCGCGGTCGTCGTGCTCGAGGATGACGAGGATCTCTGCTGGGATGTGGTGCGTCTTGACGGCGTGGGCGAGCATGGTGGAAAACTCGGCGGCCCGGCCGGTCTCGAGTCGTACGGCGCGTTCGCCGAGGATCGGCGTGATGGTTCCGGACACGACGGTGAACCATTCTCTGCCGGGGCGATGGGTTGAGGATCGGTTCGACAAATGCACGACGTCGGCGGCATGGGCTGAGGACGAAATGGAGACGTTCGTGATGATCTCGCTGCAACCAAGTACGCACATTGCGCATCGTTGACTCCCTGGCATACAACCTTTTTCACCTAGACACCTCCGACGCCGCGGGCCGGCGGAGATTCTCGACTTCCTGCGGGACTTCTCCCAGCGCACGGGCCCTGAGGTCGTTGCCACGTTCACCGTGTTCGTAGCAGCGCCTGATTCATGCGGCCAGATCGGGTGCGCCACAACAGGAATTGTCACTGCCCGGAGTTGCCTACCTGGGCGGCGTCGTAGTCTTGCGAACGGCACTGGGGGGCTTGCGCGTCCACCTGGACGGCCTCGCCGTTGCGACGCCTGATTCGGCGTTGTGCGATCCAGGCGCTACCGGTCGGCGCCCGGGAAGAACCAGCCATGTGCCTTCCGGCGGCCGACATCGCCACTGTCGACATGCACATGAGCTTCCACATGCACCCACGGTCCTGGTATTTCGGCTTACTCTTATGGGCGTTCGCGATCCCACTTATGAGTCAAAGGCATTCGAGCTTCCGATCAGATCGCCCATGATGCGTGGGCAGCCCTTTGATCTACATGCAGGCTCAGAAAACCTAGACGGTATTCGAGTTTGATTGAGGCAACGGCTGCTTGAACTCACCGTCGAAACTTATAGGTCAGCGATGAGAGTCCAAAACCGGATTGTTCGACAACTTTGATACTGCCTTCATTTCCCGCATGAATTCCTGCCTCAAAAATCTTCACGTCCTGAGTATCGGGATGATTTATTAAGGCCCTAACCGTCGCCGCGCCGTAACCCTTACTTCGATGGTTGACTGTGACGGTATAACCTACGGCGACCTGGTTGTACAGAACCTTGCCTGCTGCCTCCGCGGGGGTCGTCATGATAAAGGCGACCCTCTCTCGGTTGGGGTTCCAGGCAATATATCGCCGTGCACCAGGGGCTCTCACGGTCGTGAACGCCCCAAGGTACTTGAGGGTGTCGGGATCATCGAACCAAGGCTCGATCGCAGCAAGGTCTTCTTCAGTCGCATGTAGAAGGACCACGCTTGGTTCACCGTCGCTGGACGCCAAGGGCTCAGAAACCACGGGTACAGCGTACAGCTAAGATGTTGCTGGATATAGACATTCACGCAGAAGTGCGTGCCACACCCAATGCCCGTGTGGCTGGAACCGGTGCTGGGCTCGCTGATTTGCACCCATAGGCTCGGCGCAATTGGTTTGCTGTCGGCAGCGGCAGTGGGCATGCTTGATCCGGCACCAGCGTCAGGCGCCGCCGTGTCACTCCCGGATCTGGAGTGGTGAAAGGTGCACGGTCAGTGACTACTTCGCCTCCGTCAGAGCGATTGCAAGCGAAACTTGCTGAACAGCTGAACTTCCTCGAACGTTCGGCGGCCCTGTACGACCAGGGACACGAAGACGAGGCGCTGCGGATGGCAGTTGCACTCCGAGTGCTTTTTCACCAGACGGCAAGGAGCGATGCCTTGATGGTCATGCTGGGGCGCGGAGGTTGCGACGTGCTGAGTTCATCGAGAGGGCTTGGAACCTGGAAAGACTACCTCAACGAGCGGATCGACCTGAGCAGTCCGCGACCGGTCACGATGATTCCAATGTGCCAGCCCGAATTTCTCCATGCAGTTTCATTCGATGCATGGTGGAAGCAAGAAGTTGTCTTCCAGTACAGCGGGACGAACTACACTCGGTACAAGATCGTCTGGAGTATGGCCAACAAGGACGGCGGCGCACACGTCGATGACCTTGAGCCGTACTACGAAGTGTTGTCTTCGGGGAAATGGGCACTAACAATAACCGGAAACTTGACCTACGCTGGTCCCGCGCCATTTCCGCAGGGGGTCGAGATTTCTCCAGATAACGGACATTTTGCGCTTGTTCGACAGTTTGCGTTTGAGGTTTTACGTAGTGCCGATTATTTCAAGTGGTGAAGTAGCAGGCGAACCGGTTACAGCCGGTTCGCACCTTGCTGCGAGAGCTTTTCGAGTTCAGATCATGGCTGCCGGGCTTTGACGCTACTAGCTTCGGATCAGCGAATTCAATCGGATGAATAGCTGTTCCGCTCGCTCAAGGGTTGCGTCACTCAATTTAGGTATGAATTTTGCCTGCTCGCGCAGTAGCAGTGCGGCTGGCTTGTAGTGGCTATTTTTACCGCGCGCGATTCCACTTCGCTGGAAGTAGCCCTCTACACGTTTCGCAATGCGAGGAGAGTTCCCTGTCAGGTCTGCCAAGTTGATCGGCTTTGACAAGTCTGCCTTGAATGCCTGACTGACAAGTTCGAGGTAGAAGTCTGGCTCGAACAGATCCTCGATGTCAGCATCCTCTGCGGTCGTGAATTCGCTGATCTCAACCAGCCCATTACTTGCCAGGCGACCGTTGTCGCGAAGACGCTGCACTGCCTGTGTATCCTGCGTGCTGGAGTCGATCAGTACGGCAACATTAAGCTGATTGGCCCCTAGAAGCGTCGCGAAGGTTGACAACTTCCCGGAGCCGCCGATTGGTGTCTTGACCCATCGGGGATCGAGACCAGTTCGCCCCGATGTCTCGGTTGCGTCACTGAGGACATCGAGGTAGATCATGTCGCTCGGTCCTTCAACGAGCAACGTATCCTCGCCGACAAACAGAGTCTGCGTCAATTCGATTCCCATTGCCGCCAGAAGCGGGAAGGCGGTATCAGCATCTGCTTTCAATACTTCCGCTGAGACCTTCGTGCCGACTTCGTCCTGATCAACTACCGTTCTCACGCGGTGCAGTTTTTTGGGTGACACCATGAACGGCGAATGGGTCGTATACAGAACCTGATGCTTTGGCGCAAGCCGATTGTCTATCAGCTTCAGCAAATCCTCTTGCGCACGACCGTGCAGGGACAGTCCGGGCTCGTCCAGCAACAGGATCAGATCGGTGTCCCCGGCAACCTCCAGTTTGTTGAAGTACGCTAGGAAGCTGAAGAACCAGACGAAGCCACGGGACCGGTCGTCAAACGGGACCGAAACACTGTGGCGCTGGTTCCATACTCGAATCTGAAGAATCGGACCTTTGTCATACGGTGCAACCGCACCGTCCTCCACGGGAAGAATATTCAACCGAACAGCGAGATCCGTGTTCTGCGACCAGTACCTGAAGACTTCCTTCGAGATTATGTTTCCGCTTCTCTCCAGTTCGCGTATCAGACGCTCGTGACGATCGGTTTTCTTGAAGTCCTCCGGCTTCACGCCAGCCATGTCCAGCAGGCTGACTAGTGCCATTTCTCCCCGATTGAGCTGATCAGCTTCACGACGAGCAACCAGGTCAGGGATCGACACCTTGCCTGGCATGATATCGTAATCGCCAAAGTACACGAATGTCGGCATCATTGGCGAGGCATATTTGTCTATAAGGTGAAGTACGATGCTCTGTTTTCGCCATTTGCGGATTTTCTCAGCGAGTGCAACTGCCGTCGATGGCGGCTCTTCCAACCCTTCCAGAGCGTCCAGCAATTCGGCGATGGAGGCTGTCGGTCCCACTGCTGCTTCGGCGATAGGTGAAAGGTCGAGAGCTGATTTCAGGTGCGCAACAGCAACCGATTCATCGTAGTCGAGGTTGAAGGTTTTGTAGGAGTCGGGGTAATTCAAGGTGACCGTGAACTCTGGACTGCGCAAGAATCCGTTACCAAGCTCAAGCTCGATCTGTTCTACCTCCTCCGGTTGAAATCGAAAGCGCGCCCTTACAACTGCCAGTTTCTCGTCCTCATCATCCCGAGGATCGGAAAGATTAGCAGGAAAGTCGATCACCTCGTCTAAGGCAAGCTTCTCGACTGGTTTTAGCCGATAGAGCGCTTGTAAGACGTTTGTCTTGCCGGATTCGTTCTTGCCGACCAAGCATGTTACGTCGGGCTCGATGACGAACTGCTCCGAGTCCTCGATCGAGCGGTAGTAGGTCACCTGGGTGTCGACCAGCTGCAACGCTTCTCCTTACGAGATCTTCCGGCTGAGACTTGCGTCCCGGCGAGATGTGGCCACGATGGTGGTGCGGTTAGATCCTGTTGCTCGGCTGTTACTTACAGCATCGGGTTCAGACCTGCTGTGAAGGGTACTCGGACACACCGACAGTCGTCCCGTACATGTCGTGCTTGACCATCTCCCATCTTGCGCCTGCCCTGCACCCAGTCGGCAACCTGCTCGAAGCGTTGCTATCGCGTCGACGGTCGCATCTCGACCCCGCTGTTGGTCAACGCATTCCAGACGCTGCCCTTCGCCTTACCGAGTCTTTCGGCGATGGTCTTGATAGAGTCTCCTGCTTCGTAAAGTCTTACGGCTCTGTCGATCTCGCTTTTGGACATCGGTTGGAAGCGGGTCTGCACACCGTGGTCACGAAGGATCTTCATCATGCTGCCTTTGGACAAACCGTACTGCTTGCATAGTTGGTTGGTGGAGGAACCGGATTCGTATTCAGCCACGATCTCGGCGATAGTTTCAGGCCCGAAGCGGTGATCGAGGCGGCGGGGCTTGACTTGCGTTGCGCCTGGTGACCGCGGGGATGTGGTTTCAAGCAGCTTCACGAGATTGCGGATTTGGGTGGCTTGCGAGTGTTTTGAGAAGTTTCCAAGGAGCCCGACCAGGCAACTACCGGAACCAGTTCGTCACCGGCGGCCCTCCGACCTTGCCCCACGCATTGTGTTGCCAATGTCGCCACCCGAACGCCGACCTTCGATCATCACACGTCCCCGACCTGCTGACCGGACGGATGTAGGCCTCAACCGAAGGTCGTGTGCGGGTCCTGGCATGAGCCGTAAACCGGCGGGGCTCGACGCACGACTCCACGGCCCTCGAACGGTCGAACGATCCTGCTCATGTGGGGCTATCGATGCCGTCATGCCGGGCGGTCAACCCGTCGAATGCGACCTCGGGCGTGCGGGCGATGAGCAGACGCCGTACCTTGCCGTCGCTGTCGAACTGGGCCGAGGCGTTGAACGATGCCTCGAACGTCCCCGCCCGAGTGGTCCGGCCGAGTACCAGTTCGTATGCGCCGACCGCGGCGCCCGCGTCGATGTGATGGACGAGTGTGCTCTTCTCCCGCTGTTGCAGGTAGCTGATCAAGCCATCGCGGTCGCCGACGAACTCCGTGCTCTGCCCGGCGCCCCGGGAGAACTGCACCGACATGACGAAATCGGGGGAGATCATGGTCAGCACCCGATCCGGGTCGTCGGAATCCATGTATTCGAACCAGCGCGCGAGGGTCGGCGTCGAGGCGGTGGCCGTCATGCTCGTTGTGCTCCTTCGGGAGTGAATCCGCCTGGCAGCACAGGGAATTCGGCGTTGAATGTGACCTGGTAACGGTCGATGCGGCCGGCCGCGTCGAAGTGCATGGCGGCGACGAAGTATCCGGTGGTCACCGTGCCGTTCTCGATGACCGCACCGTGCGCGAACTGCATGTCACCGTCGGCGGCCACCCGCAGCACCCGATGCTTGCGGTCGACATCGGGCCTACCGCCCAGATACTCCAGCATGGCGGCGCGGCCCCTGCCCGTTCGTACTCCGGACGGCAGCACCATGACGAACTCGACGTCCTCGGCGAGCAGGTCCACGGCGTCGCCGAGCTTGCCGGAGTCGACGACGGCGTAGTAGTCCTCGATCGGATAATTCATGAAATGAACTTAGTTCAGTCAAGGTCTTCTTGTCGAGCCTTCCAGTGGCTACCCTCAAGAATTGAACTGAACTCAACTCTATTGGAGAATCATGTCCGCATCGCAGGTCAACGTAGGTGAAGTCCGCTGGCCACATTCCGAACCGGCCGGATTCATCCCCGGCCCCGAGCAGTCCGCCCTGCGCGAGTCTCTCCGGGCGTTGCTGCTCAAATGGGGTGATATCGCCCAGGTCCGCCAGGCCTCGTCCACCGAACGTGGATTCTCGGCATCGCTGTGGCGGGCCCTCGTCGACGACATGTCGGTCACCGCACTTGCCGCATCCGAGGATCGCGGCGGGCTGGGATACGGGGTGGCCGAACTGGCGACGATTCTCGAGGAGTGCGGGCGCGCGCTGGTCTGCGAACCGGTCTACAGCTCCGCCGTGCTGGGCGTACAGGCCCTGCTCCTGACCCGCCCCGGCGACGACGATCTCCTGCTGGCGGGCGTATTGGCCGGTGATCTCCTGGCCACCGTCAGCGCCCTCGATACCACCACCGACGATCTGCGCGCGGTCCGGACGTCGGCCGGATGGGTCGTCGACGGCACGGTCACTCACCTGGTGTGCGGTGGAACCGCCGACATGATCGTCGCGTCGGCGCACTGCCCGGATGGACGCCGCCTGTTCGCCGTGCGTCCGGGTGAGGACTGTGTGCGAACCGAGCGAGTGGTCCTGGACCCCACCCGCCGGCAGGCGGACGTGGCGCTACGGGCCGCTCCGGCGGTCGTCCTCACCGCGCCGGAGGGTACCGCCACCGCGGCCACCCGCTTGCGTGATCTCGCCACACTCGCCCTCGCCAGCGAAAACACCGGCATCATCGACATGCTGCTCGAGACGACCGTGTCCTACGTCTCGACTCGCCGCCAATTCGATCGGGCCATCGGCTCCTTCCAGGCCGTCAAACATCGCCTCGCCGATCTGCTGGTCCTGCTCGAGCGCGCGCGATCCGCGTCCCGCTATGCGGCCGCGGCCTACGCCGAGGACCCGGACGCGGCACGGCTGGCGGTCGCCGTTGCGGGTGCGGTCTGCACCGACGCGGCTGTCCAGACTGCGGCCGAGGCGGTCCAACTGTACGGCGGGATCGGCTTCACCTGGGAGCATCCGGCTCACTCCTATTTCCGCCGGGTCATGGGAAATGAAGCGGCACAAGGCGGTTCCCGAGCTCACCGCGGCACGATAGCCGGCCTCGTCGGATTGTGAACGGTGTATTGACGGCGAGCGGGATCGCACGGTAGAACTGAAGTGAATCCAGTTCAGGAAAATCTCCCCGACAGAAAGAGGCCACTCACATGATCGACACCGACCACATCGTGCTCGAGAAGGACGGCGAGATTGCGCGGGTGTGGCTCAACCGCCCGCACGTCAAGAACGCCGTCACCGTCGAATTGCTGCACCGCCTCGACGAGATCATCGTCGAGGTCGACAACGACCCCAACCTCAAGGTCCTGGTCCTGCGCGGCCGGGGTAACACCTTCTGCTCGGGCTTCGACCTCAACGAACTGCGCGCGAACTACGTCGGCCAGACCAACGCGATGGATGTCGCGGTGCTCTCCGCGAAGGTCTGCGACCGGCTGTACTCGATGAACACCCCATCGGTCGCGGTACTCGAGGGTTACGTCACCGCCGGCGGTTTCGAGCTGATGATCTCCTGCGATTTCGCCGTCGCGGCCGACGACGCCAAGATCGGCGATTTCCACATCCGCCGGGCCCTGTTCGGCGGCGCGGGCCCGATCTACCGGCTGCCGCGCATGATCGGCATCCGCAAGACCAAGGAGCTGATGCTGACCGGCAAGCTGCTCAGCGGCCGGGAGGCCGCCGCGTTCGATCTCATCAACGCCTCCGCCCCTGCCGCCGAGCTCGACCAGCTGGTCGCCGATTTCGTTGCCCCGCTGGCCGATAAGAGCCCGTTCGCGATGAAGCTCACCAAGATGACCATCGACCGAGGCTTGGACGCCGACATCCAGTCGCTGATGGTGATGGAGCACCTGGCCGTGGGCAACGCACTGCAGTCCGAGGACGCCGCCGAGGGCGTGACCGCCTTCCTGGAGAAGCGCGAACCGAAGTGGGTCGGTCGCTGAATCACTGATCGGTTCGAGCCTTTCAGCCGATTTCGGAAGGAAAAGACATGGGCGTTGCGGAGCTCCGCACACTCGAGGGCAGCCGGTGCACGACCTGCGGCACCGTCGCATTCCCGGCCGGCACGATGTGCGGACGGTGCGCCACCGCGACCGTGACGACGATTCCGCTCAGCGACCACGGCGTGGTCTGGGCCTACACCGTGCAACGGTTCGCGCCCAAGTCACCGCCCTATGTCGCTCCGGCCGAAGGGTTTTCACCGTTCGCGGTCGGATATGTCGAACTTCCGGAAGGCGTCAGGATCGAGGCGGTTCTGGACTGCACCGACTTCGCCGAACTGGATGGGGCACAGGTGCGGCTGGTCGCCGTCGCGCCGGTGCCCCGGTTCGCGACCCGCACGTTCATTCAGGAAGGCAAGGCGCAGTGACACCATCGGTCTCGATCATCGGCACCGGGTTGTCCCGGTTCGGCAGGCAACCGGATCTCACCGGCAGGCAGCTCGCGGTCGTCGCTATCAACGCCGCGCTCGATGATGCCGGACTACGTTGGCAGGACATTCAATTGGCGTGCGGCGGCAGTGACAGCTCCGGTCTGGCCGACACTCTCGTCGCCGAACTGGGCTGCACCGGGATACCGTTCACCAACGTCAAGAACGGCTGCGCGACCGGCGGTAGCGCACTGCTCGGGGCGGTCAACGCCGTCCGCTCCGGTACCGCCGAGATCGCGTTGGCCGTCGGGTTCGACAAGCATCCGCGCGGTGCGTTCGATCCGACGCCGGAGGAGTGGGGTCTTCCGCACGGGTACGGCGAGGCCGGGCTCATGGTCACCACGCAATTCTTCGGCGCGAAGATCAACCGGTACATGCGGTTGCACGGTATCTCGACCATGACGCTGGCCAAGGTCGCCGAGAAGGCTTACCGCAACGGCAGTCTCAACCCCAACGCCTGGCGGAGAGAACCGATGTCCGCGGCGGAGATCGCCGCGGCACCCATGGTGAACGACCCGCTGACCAGGTTCATGTTCTGCTCACCCGGTACCGGTGCCGCCGCGGTGATCGTTGCGAGCGAATCGGTGACCCGCCGCCGCGTTGCACAGCCCATCCGCTTGCGCGCGATCAGTCACCGCACCCGCCGGTTCGGCTCGTTCGAGGTGTTCAGCCCGGCCGTCCTGGGCGGCGGCGAACCGGTCAGCGTGAGCTCCGACGCGGCGACCGCGGCATTCGAGGAGGCGGGCATCGGGCCCGCCGACATCGACGTCGCACAGCTGCAGGACACCGAGAGCGGTGCGGAAATCATGCACATGGCCGAATGCGGGTTCTGTGAACACGGCGAACAGGAGGCGATACTCGCCGCGGGCGACACCGAAATCGGTGGACGCCTGCCGGTCAACACCGATGGCGGCTGCATCGCCAACGGTGAGCCGATCGGCGCATCCGGCCTGCGCCAGGTCCACGAGATCATCACCCAGCTGCGCGGTGCCGCGGGCGCCCGGCAGGTTCCGGGATCGCCGCGGGTGGGGTTCACCCACGTCTACGGGGCGCCCGGGATCAGCGCCTGCACCGTGCTCTCGGTGTGAGCCGAGCAGAGCGATCGAGAGAAGAGCAGTGACCGAACCTTCAATTCCCGATTTGGCCCAGTTCGTCGAACAAGCCACATCCTGGCTCGCCGGTATGGCCTCACCCCGCACCGAGAGTCCCTGGGGTAGTGGATCCGATTCGGTCGCGGTCTTCGAAAACTGGACCGAAGCACAGGAGCGGGCCGAGACCGACCGCGTGCGTGCCTACGAACGCGCCAAATTCGACGCCGGCTGGGGTGCGCTGAACTGGCCGCGCGCCTACGGCGGCCGCGAGCTCCCACTGTCGTACGTGCTCGCCTTCCGGCGCGCCGAGGAGGGCTTCGACCTGCCGAGGCGCACCGAAATGTTCTCGGTGACACAGCAATTGGTGGCGCCGACGATCGACCAGTGGGGCACCGAGGAGCAGCGGGAGCGATATGTCCGGGCGATGCTCCGCACCGATGTCATCGCCTGCCAGCTCTTCTCCGAGACCGAGGCGGGTTCGGATCTGGCCGCCGTGCGGACCCGCGCGGTCCGCACCGACGACGGCGGCTGGATTCTCAACGGGCACAAGGTGTGGACCTCCGGCGCCCGGATCGCCGACATCGGCATCGCGGTGTGCCGGACCGATCCGGCCGGCGCCAAACATGCCGGTCTGACCGTATTCCTGGTACCGATGCACGCTCCCGGCGTCACCGTACGCCCGATCCGGCAGATGACCGGGGGAAGTTCCTTCAACGAGGTCTACCTCGACAACGTCCGCCTCGACGACGGCGACCGGCTCGGGCCCGTCGGCAAAGGCTGGCAGGTCGCGCTGACGGTACTGGCGGCCGAGCGCCTGGACGGCGCCAACCTGGGCCTGGCCAATGCCGATCGCGCGATCGCGCTGGCCGGGAATCTGGATCGTGGTCTGACCGAACTCGAACGCGACCGAGTGGCCGACCTGGTGACCCGCGGGTATGTGCAGCGTGTTGCCGCCATGCGGGTCGCCGCGGCGGTGGTGGCCGGGCGCGACCCAGGCCCCGAGGCATCGATCGGGAAGCTGCTTGCCACCGACACGATGGCCCGGACCTCCGAGGTCGTGCGGCTGCTGCTCGGCCGCGACCTAACCGCCGACTCCGGCGCGTGGGGCACCTTCGCGTGGACCGAACATGTGCTCGGGGCGCCCGGATACCGGATAGCCGGTGGCACCGACGAGATTCAGCACAACATCATCGCCGAGCGAGTACTCGGCCTGCCCAAGGAGCCGCGCCCATGAGCCCGACACTGGAACAGCGGGTCGCGGCGCGACTGCACACCGATCTCGGCGTGCGACTCACGTCTTTCGAACGGCTGCCCGGTGGCCATTCCGGCCTGACCTTCCGGGTGGAAACCACCGGCGAACCGTATGTCGTCAAGGCCGTGCCGGAGGGCAGCAGGCCGATCGGCCGCCACGACATGCTGCGCCAAGCCCGCATCATGCAGCTACTCGCGCAGACACCGGTGCCGGTGCCACGTATCGCGGTGGTGGACAGCGACGAACCCGCCTGGTTCGCCATGGAACTCGTCGCCGGTGAGTCGCTGGAGCCGGTGCTCGACGATCCCGCGGTCGCACCGGAGCTGGCCGCGGCCCGGATGCGCCGTGCCGCGCGGCTGCTGCCCGCGCTCCACGCGGTGGACGCGGCCGGTATTTCCGCGCCCGCGCTCACACCGGCCGAGGAACTCGCTCGCTGGGCGCGCACTCTCGGCGCCGTGCCACCCGAACTGGTCGCCGGTGGTGACCGGCTGCTGGCTTCCCTCGAACGCCGAATCCCCGAGCCGATCACGCCGGGGCTCGTGCACGGCGACTATCGCCTGGGCAACATCATCTCCGCCGGGTCGGAACCGATAGCTCTGATCGACTGGGAGATCTGGAGCATGGGTGATCCGCGTGTGGAACTCGGCTGGTTCCATGTCTTCGCGGACGGCAGCAATTTCCCCGGTGTCGGCCGGCAGGTGCCCGGTTTGCCCAGCGCGGCGGAACTGCTCGACATCTACTGCGGGGGCGGGCCCTCGCTCGCCGAGCAAACCTGGTTCGACGCGCTGGGCCGGCTCAAGATGGCCGCGATCATGGGCCACAACCTGCGCCGGCATCGCGAAGGCCGGCATCACGATCCGGACCAGGAAAAACTGCCCGCCACCATCACTCGCCTCATCGAGACCGGAACCGCGCTACTCGCCGGTTGACCCTCGCCCTTCCGCCCAGGAGCCGCACTGTGGACTTTTCCTACTCCGCCCGCACCCAGGATCTGCTCGTCGAACTCGAAGACTTCATGACCGGCCACGTGTATCCGGCCGAGCCGGTGTACGACGCGCAGATCGCCGCCGCCGCCAACCCGCATGAGCAGCCGCAGATCATGCGGGATCTGCAGGCCGAGGCCCGGCGTAGGGGGTTGTGGAACCTGTTCATGACCCACGACGGCTTGGGCGCCGGACTCACCAACCTCGAGTACGCGCCGCTGGCCGAGGTGGCCGGCCGGTCGGTGATCGGCAACGAGGCGATCAACTGCTCGGCGCCGGATACCGGCAACATGGAGATCCTGGCCATGTTCGGCACCGAACAGCAGAAGCAGCAATGGCTGAAACCCTTGCTGGACTGCAGTATTCGCTCCGCCTTCGCGATGACCGAGCCCGCGGTGGCCAGCTCGGACGCCACCAACATCACCTCGACGATTCGCCGCGACGGTGATGAGTACGTCCTCAACGGGCGCAAGTGGTACACCTCCGGAGTTCTCGATCCGGATTGCAAGCTGATCATCTTCATGGGCAAATCCGATCCCGCGGCGAAGACCTACCGCCAGCAGAGCATGATCCTCGTGCCCGCCGACGCCCCCGGCATCGAGGTACTGCGCGATCTGCCGATGTTCGGCTTCCACGATCGCCTCGGTCACGGCGAGGTCCAGTTCACCGACGTCCGGGTCCCCGCGGCGAACATGCTCGGCGCCGAAGGCGACGGTTTCGCCATCGCGCAGGGCCGGCTCGGGCCCGGGCGGATGCATTACGCGATGCGCGCCATCGGCATGGCCGAACGGGCCCTGGAGTTGATGTGCCGCAGGGCGTTGGAGCGCACCGCGTTCGGTGGTCCGCTCGCCGATCGCGGGGTGGTCCGCGAGTGGATCGCGCGCAGCCGCATCGAGATCGATCAGATCCGGCTGCTGGTACTGCAGTCGTCCTGGCTGATGGACACCCAGGGCAACGCCGCGGTGCGCTCACAGGTCGCGGCGATCAAGGTCGCGGCGATGGAGGTGGCACACACCGTCGTCGATCGCGCCGTGCAGACCTTCGGCGCTGCCGGAGTCAGCAACGACACCGTCCTGGCCCGGATGTACGCCATCACCCGGGCACTGCAGATCGCCGACGGTCCCAATGAGGTGCACCTGCGCACAATCGCTCGTCTCGAGGTGGAGAACTACCGATGAACACATCTGATCTGACCGGCAGGGTCGCACTGGTCACCGGCGCCAGCCGAGGGCTCGGCCTGGCCATCGCCAGGGGCTTGCGCGATGCGGGCGCCACGGTGATAGTGTCGAGCCGAAAGTTCTCCGCTTGTGCGGAAGCGGTTGCGGCACTGGGTGATTCCCCTGTCGGCAGCGCCCACCCGCTGGAACTGCATGTCGGCAAGTGGGATGGCATCGAGCCGGCCCTCGACGGGATCATCGCGGAGTTCGGGCGCCTGGACATCGTCGTCAACAATGCCGGCATCGCACCGGTGGCCGACGATCTCACGTCCGTGACGGAAGCGCTGTGGGACAAGACCATCGAGGTCAATCTGAAGGGGCCGTTCCGGCTGATGGCCCTGGCCGGAGCCCGGATGGCCGCCGCCGGTGGTGGATCGATCATCAACATCTCCAGCATCGGGGCCCTGCGACCGAGCCCGCCGGAAACGATGTACGCCGCCGCGAAGAGCGGCCTCAACGCGTTGACCCTGGCCTTCGCCCAGGCGTACGCGCCCGCCGTGCGGGTGAACTGCGTCCTGCCGGGCGGATTCGCGACCGATATGGCCGAGCACTGGGACGACGAGTTCATCTCGAAGATCGTCGATCGGCTGCCGGCGGGACGGCTGGGCAGGCCGGAGGAGATCGCCGGGCTCGTCACCCATTTGGCAGGTGACGCGGCGAGTTACACCACCGGCACGGTCATTCCGGTCGACGGTGGCCGGACCGCGGTGTACTGAGGCGGATGCTGTGCTGACCGACGATACGACTACCGATACCCTCACCCGGCTGTTCGGCCTGCGCGGCCGGACCGCCGTTGTCACCGGCGCCTCGTCCGGCCTCGGCCTCGGATTCGCCAAGACGCTCGCCGGTGCCGGGGCCACAGTGTTCGCCGTGGCCCGCCGCACCGACCGGCTGACCGCCCTGGCCGAGCGTGACCCGGGCATCGTCCCGGTCCGTTGCGATGTGACCCTCGACGAGGACCGCCGGGCGTTGGTCGAACGCTGTTACGAACAGACCGGCCGCCTGGACGTGCTGGTCAACAATGCGGGCATGGCCGGTCCTCCGCACGCGGAGCAGGAATCGGCCTCGGGTTTCGCGGCCCTGCTCGAACTGAATCTGATCGCCGGATTCCATCTCGCCCTCGCCGCGGCCACCGCGCTGCCGGAGGGGCGCGGCGCGTCGATCATCAACATCTCCTCGATCATCGGGCTGGCCTCGACCGCGCCGATCGGCGGGGCGAGCTATGCCGCCTCCAAGGCGGGGGTTCTCGGCCTGACCCGTGAACTCGCCGGTCAGTGGGGTTCTCGCGGGATTCGCGTCAATGCGGTCGTGCCCGGGTGGTTCGATACCGAGATGACCGACGGGCTGTTCAGTAACGACAAGTCGGCCGGCTGGGTGCGACGCAACACGATGCTCGGCCGGGGCGGTTCCGCCGGAGAGGTCGACGGCGCCGTGCTGTTCCTGGCCTCGGCGGCGTCGTCGTATATGACCGGCCAGACGGTGGTGGTCGACGGCGGATGGACGGCCCGCTGATGTTGGCAGTACAGCTGACCGAATGGGGCAGGCCTCCGGTGCTGCGGCACGTGCCGGCACCGGAGCCCGTCGGCGAGGAGCTTGTCCTGCAGGTCACCGCGGCCGGACTGTGCCGATCCGATCTGCATGTCATGGACTCGGCGGCGGCGAGTTTCGACTGCCCGTTGCCCCTCACGCTCGGCCATGAGGTCGCCGGCACGGTGCTCATGGCCGGACCGGACGCCGATCCGGGATGGCTGGGCGAAACCGTTGTGGTGCACGGCATCTGGAGTTGCGGCCACTGCCGCAACTGTGCGCGGGGCAGGGAGAACTACTGCCTGCGGCTGCGGCCGCGCGCGACCGGCGCGCCGGCGCCCATCGGCAACGGCCTCGGATATCACGGTGGCCTGGCCCAGGCGATACTGGTCCCGTCTGCCCGGCATCTCGTCCGCACCGACGGTCTGGATCCGATCGTGGCCGCACCACTGACCGACGCAGGCCTGACCGCCTATCACGCGGTTCACGAACACGCCGACCTGATCGATGCGCACGCGACCTGTGTGGTGATCGGAGTCGGCGGCCTCGGCCACCTCGGCGTGCAGATTCTCCGCGATATGGGCGCCGGTCGGATTCTCGCCGTCGACAACCGGGCGGACGCCCGTGAGATGGCCGTGCGCTTGGGCGCGGAAGCGGCGTACCACGATGTGGACTCGCTGCGTGCGGCGGTGACCGACGGTGCGGATGTGATCATCGATTTCGCGGGCGCACCGGATACGGCGCAGCCCGCGACGCGCCTGCTCGCGCCGGGCGGCCGCCTGACGGTGGTGGGCAGCGCGGGCGCACTGATCGAGGTCGGCAAGACCGTCGGCCTCGCCGCGGGCTGGCGGGTCACCGCACCATTCTGGGGTCCGCGCGCGGACCTGGTCGCGGTGATCGACATGGCGCGACGCGGCGCCCTGCAGGTGGCGGCCACCCCCTACCCACTGGCCGAGGGGGCCGAGATCTACCGGCGTCTGCGCGCCGGCGACATCACCGGACGCGCCGTGCTGATTCCGCCACCGTTGCAGCGCTGAACGGCAAGTACGCAGCGAAGAACCGACAGTCACACGAGGGAACAGACGATGAAGATACTCGCGAAGGAAATGCTCGAACGGGCAGAGCGCAGCCCGGATCGGATCGCGGTGGTCGACGAGTTCGGCGAGCATACCCTCGGTGAGATCATCGCGGCGGCTTCGACGCTGGCGGCCCGCATCGAGGCGACCGATCCGGGCGCCCCGACCGTCCTGGTCCAGGCGGGCAACACCTGGCACACCGTGGCCGCCGCGCTCGCGGTCGGGATGCGGGGAGGCGTCGTCGCGGTGCTGAGCCCGCACGCCGCCGACTCGGAGTTCCGGCTCGCTGTCGCGGATATCGCGCCGGATCTGGTGTTCGCCGAACCCGGAACACTGGATCGGTGGGAGGTGCCCGCAGCCTTTTCGATCCGGCAGCCCGCTTTCGCGGGTCGAGTGGTGTGCGCCCGGCCGGGGCCGTTCGGCCCGGTGGAACGCTGGCGCGGCGGGACGGCCATCGCGATGACGTCGGGATCCACCGGTCGGCCGAAATGTGTCGTGCAGTCCGAGGAGGCGATCCGCTATGCCTGCGCGCGCACGATCGATGTCGTGGGCATACAGCCGGGCGAAGCCGTCGGAGCGTTCGTTCCGCTCTCATCGGTGGCCGCGTTCTGCTTCGGCATGTATCTGCCCGCTTACCTGGGCGGGGTCATGGTGACGATCGACAAGTGGTCCCCGGCCGCCGCGTTGACCGCGATGGCGGACCATCGCGTCGCCTGGACGATGCTGGTCCCGACAATGGCCCTGCAATTGTCGCTCGTCGACGATGCCCCGGGCGTGCCGGTTCTGCGAGCGATCACCGTCGGCGGTGGTCCGATGAACGAGAGTGCCATGGCCGCGGCGGAGAACCGCCTCGGCACAACCTTCCTACGGGTGTTCGGCATGTCCGAATGCCTCGGCCACACCACGCCGCGGCCGGATGACCCGCCCGCGATCCGCCTCGGCCGGGACGGACGCCCGTTCGAGGGCACCGTGGTCCGGGCCGTCGACGGCGCGGGTAACATCCTCGGGCCGGGCGAGGTCGGCGACGCTCAGGTGAAGGGACCGTCACTGTTCGTGGGGTATGCCAGGGACGGGGTGCCGGTACCGCCCGAACTCACCCCCGACGGGTTCCTGCCCACCGGAGATCTGGTCGAGGTGGCCGGTGACGGTTCGATCCGCGTGCTCGGACGGCAGAAGCAGATCATCATCCGCGGCGGCCGCAACATCGATATCA
Source organism: Nocardia sp. BSTN01 (assembly GCF_015354405.1). Taxonomy (GTDB): domain Bacteria; phylum Actinomycetota; class Actinomycetes; order Mycobacteriales; family Mycobacteriaceae; genus Nocardia. Next base: position 183,148 of record NZ_JADKYP010000005.1, read on the forward strand.
ACGAGGTGGAGGCGGCGATCGCGGGTCTGCCCGCGATCGTCCAGGTGTGTGTCGTCGCGGTACCCGATGATCTGCTGGGTGAGCGCGCGGCCGCGCTCGTCGTCACCGATGGTCCACCGCTGACGCTGGACAACGTCACCACCCAGCTCGCGGCGGCGGATGTGCCCAAGTTCAAGTGGCCGGAGTACCTGTTCACCGTGCAGGACCTGCCGCAGAACCGGGTCGGCAAACTGGACCGCCCGGAGGCGGTTCGCATGGCAACCCGCCTGGCCGTGGCTGTTGACCCGACTTCAGCTCAGGTACGGTAGAGTTGATCAATCTCGATACACAAGAGGTCCGGGGGATTCACTGATGGTTATTGATACCGAAGTTCGCCGTGAGAGCGCCCGTTCGAAGCGTGGCCACATCCTCAGCACTGCCATCGAGAAATTCGGGCAGGTCGGCTACGAGCAGACCAAATGGGCCTCCGTCGCCGACGAGGTCGGCATCGGCCAGACCGCGCTGTATCACTACTTCGAATCCAAGGCGCATTGCCTGCTGACGATCATGCGCCTCGAACTGGCGGATTCCGTCGAACGTTTCGCCGCTGCCACCGAGAATCAGGATGATCCCGAACAAGCCTTGCGCGCAGCGGTCGCCGCCGCCCTGGCCGGGACAGCGACCGACGCCCTGCAGCGGCGGATCCTGCAGAGCCATATGGATCTGCTCGTCGCGCCGCGCCAGTCCGAGAAGGAGGAGGCAGAACGGCTGCGCTCCCGCGAGCTCGTGCAGGAGATCGAACAGAACTGGTCCGGGTTGATCTCGCGTGGTATCGACGCCGGTGTGTTCGCCGAGGGCGACCCGCGCCTGCTCGGGCAGTTGATCCTCGGCATGATCGTCAGCATCTGGCGCTGGTACCGGCCCGACGGCGACCTCAGCCTGGCCGAGATCACCGAGACGATCAGCGCCGCGACCGTCCGGCTCCTGGTCGAGTAGATCCCGAGGCGCATCCGGACCGGTTCCGCTTGCCCGCAGAAACTAAACAGAATTCAATTAGGAGAATCGTGTACAACCTCTTGGTTCTGGCATCCCGCCCCCGCGACTGGTCGCATGAGCAGTTCATCGAGTGGTGGCGCGGCGGGCACGCCGAGGTCACCTATCCGCTGCCCGGATTGCTGCGCTGGCAGCACACCGATCTGCTCGAGTCGATGGACGAGAAGTCGGCGGGCTGGGACGGGCTGTCGATCCTGAGCTTCGAATCCCGCGAGGCGCTCGACGCCGCATTGGCGAGTCCGGAATGGGAGGCCGCGGTGCGGCACGTCGGCGCGATGCGGGGCAGGCGCATGATCTGGTTCGGCGACGAACGGACGATGGTGCCGCTCGCCGAGCCGGGCGCGTGAGTAAGCACTGGGCGGAACCTGGGTGTTATCCGATAGCCGAAGGCATCCATCGCATTCCGCTGCAAATGCCACAGGACGGATTGCGCGCGGTCAATGTGTACGTCCTGGAAACCGGGGGCGGTCTCGCGCTGATCGATGGGGGCTGGCATCGGCCGGACACCTACCGCGAACTCGCCGCCGGCTTGGCGCGAATCGGCCGTTCCCCCGACGAGATTCACGATGTGTTCGTGACGCACGTGCATCGCGATCACTACACCTTCGCCGTCGAACTGCGTCGAAGGCACGGCTGCCGGGTACATCTGGGCGCCGGTGAATCCCCTGGCCTCGAGGCCGTCCGACGGCTCGGCACCAATGAGCCCCAGAACGCCCTGCACGAGTTGCGCCGTGCGGGCGCAGGCGCTCTCGCCACCCGCGCCCGGGCCGGCAGCCTGGCCGAGTCCTTCGATCCGCACGACTGGGAACCCCCCGACCACTGGTTGCGGCCGGGCGACGTCGACCTGGCCGGGTATCGTCTGCACGCCCGGGCAACTCCCGGACATACCAAGGGCCACATGGTCTTCGAGGACCTCGATCGAAAACTGATGTTCACCGGCGATCATGTGCTGCCGACGATCACCCCCTCGATCGGTTTCGAGCTCGGCCCGTGGGAACTGCCGTTGGAGAACTTCTTGCGCTCGCTGACACTGCTGAGTGATGACGACACGCCCGTGATGCTGCCGGCCCACGGTATGCCCGGCGGGAGCGTCGGCCGGCGTGCGCGCGCACTCCTCGCGCACCACGACGAGAGACTCGCCCAGACGGTCGCTGTCGTCGGTGAACTGGCGCCCTGCACGGGTTCGGCCGTGGCCCGGGCACTGACCTGGACGCGGCACGACCGCAGCTTCGACACTCTGGGCACCTTCGATCAGATGTTCGCCACCTGCGAGACGCTCGCGCATCTCGACCTGCTGGTCGCTCGAAATGTATTGACCGCGAAGGACAACGACGGTGTGGACGTCTTCAGCACTGCCCGCTGAAGACGTCCACACCGTCGTTTCCGGTCCCGCTCAGGCGCAGGTCCACCCACCGTCGACATACAGCTCGCTGCCGGTGATGAAGGTCGAATCGTCGCCGGCCAGGAATGCGACCGCCGCGGCGACCTCCTCGGCGCGGCCGAGCCGGCCCATAGGGGTGTGCTCGAGCATCGCCCGGTAGCGATCACTACCCTCGTATCGGTCGAGCAGCTGGCGGGTCTCGATGAATGCCGGGTGGATCGAATTGACCCGGACCCCCTTGGCGGCCCAGTACAAGGCCGCATTCTTGGTCATCGTCCGGACCGCACCCTTGGCCGCCGCATACGCCAGGCTGTTGCCCAGACCGCCCACGGTGCCCAGTATCGAGCAGAGGTTGACTATCGATCCTCCGCCGGTGCGCTCGATGAGCGCACCGGCGTGCTTCATACCCAGCCAGGTACCGGTCTGGCTGATCGCGATCACCTTGTTGTAGCGCTCCAGATCCTCGTCCACCACCGTCGCCAGGCTGCCGATGGCGCCGTTGGCGACGAGCACATCCAGGCGCGAGAAACGTTCGGCGATCGCCTCGACCGCGGCGCGCCACTGCTGTTCATCGCCGATGTCCAGCTCGAGCACATGATGGCGTTCGGGATCCGGGATGTCCGCCGCCATCCGCGCACACGCTTCGGCATCCAGATCCGTCAGGACGAGCACAGCGCCCTCGCCGGCCAGCCGCCGCGCGATCTCCACGCCGATCCCACCGGAGGATCCCGTCAACAGGACCACTTTGTCGCGCAATCGCGCACGGCCGGCCGTCATATGTACATCTCCACTTCCGGCCTCGGCCGTCGCCTCCGGATCACAGATTGCTCAACACGTTCCGGCCGCCCACGAGCATCGCCGCCGCCACGCCCACGGTGGTGACCGCGGTCATGAGCAGCGCCATCGCGGCGACCAGTGGATAGGAGCCGTTCTGCCACAGATCGAACAGCAGGGTTCCCATCACCTGGGTGGTCGATGCGCGCACCAGGAGTGAGGCGGCGAATTCGTGCGTGAGCAGGATGAACATCAGCGCGACGGCGCTGAGTACGGTCGGGCGCATCAGTGGGAGCATCACCCGGATGTTCGTGACCATCGGCGATGCTCCGCTGGTCGCCGACGCCTCGCTGTAGGTGTTACCGAGTGCGAGCAGCGCGGTCATCTGCATCCGGATCGCGTAGGGCAGCATCAGGACGATGTAGACCAGGATGATGACCGTGCGGGTTCCGTACAGGATCAGCGGCGGCTCGGTATAGGTCAGCAGGAATCCCACACCGAAGATCACCGCGGGAATTCCCATCGGCAGCACGGTGATGAGGTCGGCGATCACCGCGAGGACCCGGAATCGCTTGCCGCGCAACAGCAATGTGGCCACCGCGTAGCCGATGGGAATGCAGATGGCCACGGCGATCAGTGAGGTGACGACGCTGGTGACGACCGAGTCCACGATCGACTGGTTCGAGGCCAGACTCCGGAAATTCGCGAGCGTCAGGATGTCCGGGGACAGCGAGCCCGACCAATACGGCGTCAACGAGACGATCACGAGCCCGAGCAGGGGGACGACCAGGGCCAACAGGGCGTAGATCAGCAGAGTCAGCGACGCCCAGGCGGAGCGACCCGGCGGCGCCGAGAAGGCCTTTCCGCCGTGGGTGACGAACCGGCTCTGGTTGCCCAGCAACCCCTTCTGGATCAGGACCACCGCGAGCCCGAACAGCACCAGGGGCGAACCCGCTGCCGCGGCTGCGGCGAAATCCGCCGGTGACTCCGAAACTCGGTGGTACATGTCGGTGGTCAGAACCTGCACACCCTTGTTCTGCCCGAGCAGCAGCGGCCCGGTGAACTGGCCCAGGCCCAGCAGCAGGGCGATGCCGCCGCCGTAGACCAACGACGGGCGCAGCAGCGGAAGCACGACCCGGAAGAACACCCCCACCGTCGAGGACCCGTTGATCTGGGCTGCTTCGAGATGTTCGGAATTGATGCTCTGCATGCCGGCGCTGACGAACAGGTAGACGAACGAGGTCAGACTGAAACCGGTGAGGATGACGATCCAGGGCACCGTGTAGACGTCGACCGGTCCGGTATCCGAACCGCTCCACCAGGGCAGGTGACGCAGCAGCACATTCAGATATCCCGGTCCGGGGGACAGCAGGAATGTCCAGCCGACGATATTGGCGACCGCGGGCATCACGATCGGCAGGATCGGGATGATACGCAGGAACGAGAGGCGGGCCGGGAGCCGGCTCGCGGCGAAGGCGAGCAGGGTTCCGAGCAGCATGGCGATCACCAGCGATCCGACGGCCAGCACGATCGTGGTCCGAATCGTTTCGCCGATGTCGTAGCGGCCGTACTGACTTCGGTAGCCCTGCGCTCCGTTCTCGAACGCCAGTGCCTGCAATCGGATCATCGGCACGACGACGAGATAGGCGAGAACCGCGAGCAGGACCAGATATCCGATCCGGGCCCGCCACTGCGCCGGAATCGCAATCGGTCGGGCGGCGGGGATACTCAGCGTAGTCATCAGGCCGGTCCTCCCGCGCTCACCGGCACCGCCACGGGTGGCGCTGGATCGAGATCGCCTGCGGTGGAGAAGATCCGAAGGTTCGCGGGCGAGAAGCTCACCACGACCGGAGCCCCGGGGCGGCTGTTGCGCAGCGCCGGGCCGTGTACCGCGGCGTCCGCTCGCAGCAGTAACTTCTCGCCGCCGGTCGTCACCGTCACATCGAAGTAGCGGCCACCGTATTCGTAGGTGACCAGTTCCGCGTTCAGGACGATGTTTCCCAACGGCACATCGTGGGCCGACGTATGCAACACCACATCGTCGGGACGCAGTCGCGCGACCGCCGCCGTGCCCCGATCGGCCGAGTCCCGGACCAGCGCGTGAGTCAGGTCGATGGAATCGCCCGCCGACGTTCGCCAGCCGTCGTGCTCGCGGTGGAGTTCGAGCCGGTTGGCCATGCCGATGAAGGCCGCGACATACTCCGACACCGGATTCTCGAAGACTCGTTCCGGTGCGTCGTATTGTTCGATCCTGCCGGACTTCATGATCGCGAGGCGATCCCCGAGCGCGAAAGCCTCGGCCTGGTCGTGGGTCACGAAGACCGCGGTGAAGCCCAATCGCTGGTGTAGCTGGTGGATCTGGCTACGCACCTGATCACGCAGCCTCGCATCGAGGTTGCTCAAGGGCTCGTCGAACAGCACCAGATCCGGTTGTGCGACCAGACCACGCGCCACGGCCACTCGCTGTTGCTGCCCGCCACTGAGCTGGGAGGGATAGCGATCGAGCAGGGCGCCGCAGTCCACCATCTCCGCGGCGGCCTCGACCGCGCCGTCGGCGATCGCCTGCTTGCGCTTGCGTACCTTCAGCGGATACCGGATGTTGTTCCGGACCGTCATATGCGGCCACAGCGCGTAGGACTGGAACACCATCCCGATATTGCGCTTGTGCGGGGGCACGTTCGTCCGGGCCGGGCCATCGAATACGACGTGGTCCCTGAACGTGATCGAGCCGCCCTGTGGGGTTTCCAATCCCGCCAGGCAGCGCAGCGTGGTCGTCTTCCCGCATCCGCTGGGGCCGAGCAGGACGACGAATTCCCCCTCCTCGATCTCGAGGTCGAGTTCATCGACGACAACGTTGGATCCGTACGTCTTGGTCAGTTCGGCGATCTTGAATCGCGACATCGGCTCATGCCTCCAGTGTCTGTCGCTTGGGGGTGTAGACGCCCGCGCCGGTGCCGCCGTCGACGAGCAGATCCACACCGGTGATGTAGGCGCTGTCGGCGCCGGCCAGGAATGCGATCACCTTGGCCACCTCGTCGGCCGAACCCCGGCGCTGCATCGGGATACTGCGCACATATGCCTGGACGTCATCGGATTCGAAGCCCGGACCTGCGGTGATATCGGTCTCGATGCTGCCGGGGCAGACCGAGTTGACCCGGATACCCCGACCGGCCAGCTCCAGGGCCGCGACCTTCGTCAGCGCGCGGACCCCGAATTTGGCGGCCCCGTAGGCACCCAGTTCGGCCGTGGCCAGTACCCCGCGCAGCGACGAGATCGTGATGACCGCCCCGCCGTCGGACATGGCCGACGCGGCGGTCCGCAAGGCCAGGAAGGTGCCGACCAGATGCTGATCGACAATTGTGCGGAACTGCTCCGGCGTGGTGTGCTCGAGCGGTGCCTTCAGCGCCGAACCGGCGCAATTGACCAGCACCTGGAGCGGGTGGTCCGCCCACGCCATCTCGGAAACGACTGCCTGCCAATCGGATTCGGCAGTGACATCGAGCTTGCGATAGTGTGCGCCGGGCCCGAGCCGCCGGGCTCGCTCCTTGCCCGCGGCATCGTCGACATCGGTGAGGTAGACCGTGGCACCACGTCCGGCGAACAGTTCCGCCGTCGCGCCGCCGATTCCCCCGGATGCCCCGGTCACCAGCACATTGACACCGCGTAGCGGCTCGGCTGTTTCATACATCTGCTGTCCTTCATCGATGAGAGTGGTCGGGTTGGTACCGGTGATCAGCCCTGGAAGCGCTTGGACCAGGCGCGGGAGTACTGCGAAACCTTCTCCGGGGTGAGGTTTGCCGTATCCGGTGTGGGGAGGTCCTGGGCCAGGGCGACCGCGCCCGGAATATCCGGTAGGGCAGCGGCATAGCCCGGATTGAGCGCGACCTGCCCCTCGCGGGTGACCATGAAATTAGCCAGCACCTGCGCGGCGTTCGGATGCGGCGCGACCTTCGTGACCTCGCTGTACCAGGGAGTTCCGAAAGGCGAATGTGGCAGCGCCCAGTTCACCGGCGCGCCCGCGGCGACCTCGGTGTTCAACGGCTGAACCGAAGGGGTGACGGCGATTTCACCGGAGGTGAGCGCCTGTGCGATGCCCAGCGCGCTCGGGTACACCCGTGGCGCGAGCTCGGCGAGCCGCTTCCAGTAGTCCGAACCGTAGGTCTTCTCGTAGTACTGGTACATATCGACGTACGCGGCGATACCGGTGGGGTTGGTGATGCCGATCTTGCCCCGGTACTTCGAATCGAGAATGTCGCGTGGGTCGTGCAACCCGCCCGGGACGGCCGCGGTGTTCCAGCCGAGTGCGAAAACCGCGGCTCCGACCAGCGCGAAGCGGTTGCGCAGCACACTGACTTCCGGATGGTACTCGGGGGCGTGCAGATCTGGCCCCACGAGATCGGAGGAGTAGGCACCGGACTGCGCGGCGTTCTGCACCCAGGCCGTGTCGGTCAGCATATGCACGTCTGCTGTACCTTTGCCGGTCTTGTTCTCGGTTTCCACCCGTGGATTGAGATCCGCGTCGGTCCCGCGCACGTATTGCATATGGATCCGTGGATATTTCGCCTCGAACGCCCGCTTCAGGGACTCCAGATTCGCCGGTTTCTGGCTGGAATAGAGCACCACGTTGCCCTCGCGTTCCGCGGCGGCGACTACGTCCGACCAGCTGCCCGATGCCGGCTTCGTCGTCCCGGAAGTGCCACCGCAGGCGGTCAGGCCCGCGACGGCGGCAACGATCGCGCCGACGGCGACGCCCTTCGACAGGATCTTCATGATGCTATGTGTTTGCTGGTAGATCACAGAACCACCTAACTGAACTGATGTCAGTTTGAGAAACTAGCCAGAATGCCTTGTGGTGTCAATCACTCTGTGGCAATAATGTGAATTGAATCCAGTTCAAGGAGGCATGCGTGGATACCCTGTCGACGCCGGTGCAGATCGGCTCGCTACGCCTGGTCAACCGCTTGGTGGCCACCGCGCATGGGTCCGGAGCCGTCGCAGGTGGTCTGGCGTTGCCGGGAGACGACGAGTACTGGCGCCGCTGCGCGGCAGGTGGTGCGGCGATGGTGATCGCCGGCGGAACGGTGGTGAGCCCGGAATCGACCACCCGGATCGGCAACACCACCGAGGCGTGGCGGCCGGAGGCGGTCCACGGGCTGCGCAGGCGCGCCGCGGCGATCGCTCAGGAGGGCGCGATACCGGTCTGTCAGCTGGTGCATCTCGGGCGCGAGACACTCGGAGCGGAGATCTGGGGGCATCCGCTCGCGCCGTCGGCGATCCGGTCGCCGCGGGAACCGGTACGCCCACGCATGATGACCGAGGCCGATATCGACCGGGTCGTGGACGATTTCGTCGTAAGTGCGCGGCATGCCGCCGACGCGGGCTTCGCCGCCGTGGAACTGCATGCCGCACACGGCTATCTGCTCGCGCAGTTCCTCTCCGCGCCCACCAACCACCGCGCCGACGCGGGCACGATCTCCGGCCGGGCCCGCATACTGCACCGGCTGCACGCGGCGCTCACCGATGCCCGCCCGGAACTCGCTCTCGGCGTACGGGTTTCGATCGACGGCGCCGAAGAGGCGGGCATGGACATCGACGGGCTGTGCGCGCTGCTCCCGCTGCTCGAGATGTTCGATTACATCAATGTGACCGTGGGTGTTCGCACCACCTATGTGCGCGATATGGCCACCGACCTGCCGCCGCTGCTGACACACGGAGCCCGCCTGCGTGCCGCGACGACGCGACCGTTGCTGGTCTCCCAGGCGTTCCGGTCCCGCCGCGACATCGAGTCGGCACTGGACGCCGGCGCCGACCTCGTGGGTCTGGCGCGGCCGTTCATCGCCGACCCGCAGATTGCGGGGAAACTGCTCCGCGGTGACGATTCGGCGATCCGCCCGTGCGTCTCGTGCAACGAGGACTGCCGCACTTTCACGCCGGCGCTGCTGTGCTCTGTCAATCCCGAACTGGGGCCCGGCGGCTCGGGCGACCGGCCGGCGATGCCGCTGCGGCTCGGCCGCCGGCCCGGGACCGGCAACCGGGTGGCGATCGTCGGCGCCGGACCCGCCGGACTGGAGGCCGCCCTGCGACTGACGCCCACCCACGATGTCACGCTGTTCGAAGCAGGCGCTCACATCGGCGGCCAGCTACGGGCCGCCGCGCACGCACCTCATCGCGACGGGTGGGCCCGGTTGCTTCGGTTTTACCAGGACAACATCGGCGCCGCGACGCTACGGCTCGAACACACCGCGCGGCCTGCGGATCTGGACGGCTTCGACCAGATCATCATCGCCACGGGCGCGACGGAGATGTCGACGGCGGGAGCGTGCCGCGCGACCGAGGCCATCGTCGACCGGAACCGGATTCGGCCGGGAAGCCGGGTGGTCGTCGCCGACGACGGCTTCGGGTACTGGCCGGCTGTCGGAGCGATCGAGTCGGCGCTGGAGGCCGGCGCCGCCGAGGTCACCGTGCTCGTCCCCGGACCAGGATTCGGGACATCGCTTCCCATGGAGAGCCGGGTCCAGCTGCGCGAACGGCTGGCGGGCCGTCCGGTGACCTTCATCGTGGAGGCCTCACCTGTCGAGACGGCCCCCGCGCCGGATTCGACATCGGAAACTCTTGTCACATACCGAAATAATCTGTCCGGCAAGAGGACTCGACTGGTCTGCGACCTGTTCGTCACGGTGGGTGAGCGCATCGCCCGAGACTGGCAGCCGTTCGCGCAGGAGCTGCCACACGCCCGGATTCAGGTGATCGGCGATGCGACCGTGCCGCGTCGCGTGGCGCACGCCATCGCGGAGGGGTACGCCGCCGCTCAGGCGATCACCTCGAGTCGGCATCCGATCACCGCAGCGTGACCCGCGACAACACGGGCCGACCCAGGGCCAGATTCCGGTGAAGCCGTCCCCCCGGCGGTATCGGAATCTGGAACGTGCTCTGCCCGAATGGAATACAGCACCCCGGCGAGCGAGCCACCCCTGACTCCTTTGAAGGGTCCGTCCGCCACACCGGCCGACGGCCCTCCCCGGCAGCACGCCGGAACCACACCTGCTCGGCAGCGACGCCGAGGAGCCCGATGAGAGGAATCACCGATGAGGAAAATCGCAGCGATGTGCGCACTGGTCGCCGGAGCCACCGTGGGCATCGCCGGAACCGCGCAGGCAGCACCACAATCGGAGGCCGTCCACTACCGGACCACGGCCACGCCGACCGGGACCGTCGTCACCATCGACGCGGGAAGCCTCGACGCCGGCAACGGCGTCTTCACGATCAAGAGCCCCAACGGAACCGTACTTGCCGGATCCGACCTGTCCTTCCGGGTGGACGATTTCGTCTTCCCCATCGCCGCCGCGATCGACGGCCGCACCGCCACACTCACACCCGAATTCGACTTGGCCCACGCCACATACCGTCCCGTCGCCCTGCCCTACGAAGAGCAGGCCCCGTGGAAGACCCAGTACGACCGCGAACAAGCCGCCTGGAACCGCATGGTCACCACCATCACCACCGGCGCCACCATCGGAACCATGGTCGGTGGACTCGGGGGCGCCGCGGTCGGCTGCGTCCTGGGCGGCATCGCGGGCGCCACCGTCGCCGCCGCGACCATCATCGGCATGTTCGGCCCGTTCGTCCCCGCCGCCGCCGTCGGCTGCCTCGGCGGCATCGTGGCCATCGGGGCACTCGGCACCGCCGCCGGGCAACTTCTGGTGACCGCACCCGTCGCCGTCATGGCCGCCGTGCAGTACTTCACCACCATCAACGAACCCGCCCCGGCCGTACCGGCACCCGGACCGGCTCCCGCCAAGTAATCCGCACCCACCGCGGGGGGTCCGGCTCCGCGTGACCCTGGGCACCGCACCCGAGAGCGCGCCCACGCCCCGGCGACTTCATGGTCACCCGAGCCGGACAGCTGTGACCTCGCCGGGGTACGGGGCGGCGCTGCCCGGCATCGACGGCGCGCCGGCGCTCGCCCGGATGCAACCGCGCAGAATCTGGAGGTAATGATGACCGCAGACCGCTTCGAGGGAAAAGTCGCAGTGGTGACCGGCGCTGGATCGGGTATCGGTGCGGCGACCGCGCGACTGCTCGCCCAGCGTGGCGCCGCGGCGGTGTACCTGTGCGATATCGATGCGGACGCGGCCGCGCGGAATGCGGCCGCGCTCGGCGTCGGCCATTGCACTGGGCTCGATGTCGCCGACCCGGCCCGGGTGCGGGAGATGTTCGACACTGCGGTGGCCCAGCACGGTCGGGTCGACGTGGTGGTGCATGCGGCCGGTGTCGACGATCCCACGAGCAAGCAGTGGATCTACGAGGCCGCCGAGCGCGACGAACCGGTGGATGTGATCACCCGGCTCGACGACGCCGACTGGCGGCGGGTGATGGCGATCAATCTCGACGGCACCTTCTTCGTGCTGCGCGAGGCGGTCCGGGTGATGCGGGAAACAGGGGGCGGGTCGATCGTGACCGTGGGTTCCTCCTCGGCCTTCGACACTCTGATCGGATATCCGCACTACGCCGCGTCCAAGGCCGGGGTGCACGCACTGAGTCAGGCGGTCGCCAAGGAGGTTGCGCCCCTGGGAATCCGGGTCAATACCGTAGCGCCCGGTCCGGTCGACACCGGGATGGCCGCGCGCACGCCGGCGCATCTACGGGCCGCCATGAACAGCGGCCCCACCCGCGGCTACGCGACAGCCGAGGAACTGGCCGACAACATCCTGTACCTCGCCTCCCCGGGGGCGGCGAACGTCATCGGTGCGGTGCTGCTGAGCAATGGCGGAAGGTTCACCGTCTGACGCTCGGCGATCGCCGGATCGGGCGTATTTCAGTTGTATCCCACCGCGAGCCGCGTTGTGCGGCAGCGGTTTCGATGAGGGAGTAATCATGCGAGTAATCCGGGCCGACGTGCTTGTCATCGGTGCGGGCATGGCCGGGCTCACGGCAGCGGCCCGGTCGCTGGAGCGTGGCAGCTCGGTCGTGGTGGTCGAAAAGGCGGCGGCCGTGGGCGGATCGGCGCGGTTCGCCGGGTACGCGTGGACTGCGCCGACCCACGAAGTGATGGATGAGATCAACCCCGGCGGCGATCCGGCGCTGCGCCGGGCGCTCGTGGACGGGTTCGGGGGCGCGATCGCCTGGGTCGAGTCGCTCGGTGTCGAATGCGCTGCGGCCGTGCCGATCCTGCGCTACGGCCTCGGCCACCAATTCGACACCAACCAGTACCTCGACGAATGCCGTCGGCGGGTCGGCACCGCCGGGCGGTTGTTCACCGAGACCGAAACGATTGCATTGCGCAGCCGAGGCGGCGCGATCACCGGTGCGCACCTGCGCCTGCCGGACGGCAGAGAGATCGAGGTCGATTCCGCCGCAACGATTCTCGCCACCGGCGGTTTCCAGGCCGATGCCGGACTGGCCGCCGAGAACATCCATCCGAATGCAGGCGTGATGCAATTGCGGTCGAACCCGGCCAGTTCCGGAGACGGCCTGCGCCTGGCAGAGGCCGTCGGCGCCGCAACCGGCAAGCCCCGGTCCGGGTTCTACGGACACCTCGTCCCGACCGGGGTACCGTTCCGCGATTCGGGCGACTTCGTTGCGCTGTCGCTGTATTACAGCGAGCACGCGCTCCTGTTCAACCTCGACAACCGCCGATTCACCGATGAGACCCTGGGCGATCACCTCACCACGATGCGATTGCTCGAGCAGCCGGAGTCGCGTGGACTGCTGATCGCCGACGAGCGGGTGTATCGCGAGTGGGTCCTCGGCAGCTATGTCGAGGGCGCGGTCGCGGTCGACAAGTTCGAGCTCGCCCAGCGCCGCGGCGGCCGGTGCGGAATGGCCGAGACCCTCGAGGACCTTGCCTATCTGCCAACGGAGTGGGGTTACGACGGTGCGGCGATCGCGGCCGAGATCCGCGCGGTGAACGCGGCCGGCGCGGCAGTCCACCCCGCACGCGTGCACGACTCGGCCCCGCTGGACCGGGGACCGTATTACGTGATCGAAGCCTGTCCCGCTCTGACCTTCCCGTTCCACGGGATCCGCATCGACGAGCACGGCCGAGTCCTCGCCGCGGCAGGCGGCACCGTAGACGGACTGTATGCCGTGGGATCAGACGCCGGCGGCCTCTACGACCACGCCTATGCCGGCGGCATTGCTCCCGCACTGGTCTTCGGCCTGGCTGCAGCCGACGCCGCGGCACCGCCACACACCGCTGGAATAGCCTGATCCAACACCGGCGAACCCGTGTCCCGGCCCTGACGGAAACCTGCGGGAGAAGGATGCTGCTGCTGTCGTCGCTCGTGGTCACTGTGCCCACAGCGGTCCGCTGAACATCCGCTTCGACCGCAAGCCCACCCATTTCATGGCCCATTTTTCGGTATCGGTATAGGGATCGGTGACGGCGAGTGCGTCGCGGCCATCTCGGCTCCGGCATCCAGCTGAAACCGGCACCGGTGAGCGCGCCAGCGTCGTCATCGAAGCCGATCAGTAGGTTGCCGTCGGTGGCGGCCAAGAAGTGGCAGTGCGCTTCTCCGGTCAAGGATTTCGGTGTCCAGGAACGGTCGCCGTCGATGCTCTCGATCGGTCTCAGACGACTCGGTGCCGAATTCGACGGTCCGGGGTTTCCAGAGGCGAACAGATGATCGGCGGCCGGGATTGACGGTCAGCCCCATGAAGTTGTCATCGGAAGTGCCGATCCGAGGGCGCGCCCTGATCCGGGGTCGCGCCTGTCCGTGGCGATGGCGAACAGGCCGATGTCCGTGCCCACCAACGATGTTGTGTCCCCGGGCAGGTGGCCGGTAAACCACACCGTCGGCGCGCCGGCAAGGAGTTGGAGGTAGTCTGCGGCGGCTCGTTGGTCGTGGTCGTGCGGGTCGTCCAGCCTCGGTGCCGGATCTCGTGCCTTATACCTCGATTTGTGAGCCCATGATGATGGTGCGCTCGCGTGGCAGCCCGAAGTAGTCGGCGGCGTCGGCGGTGATGTAGGAGGTGGCGATGAACAGGCGTTTGCGCCACGAGGCCATGGTTGGGGTGGTGCCGCGGCGGAGTTCGATCGTGGACAGGAAATAGGTCGCGCGGTCGAGATCGAGCGGGCCTTCGGTGTCTCGTCGGTCGACGAGTGTGAGCGCGTGGGGAACGTCGGGGGTCTCCATGTAGCCGTAGCGGGCGGTGACGTGGGTGATGCCGTCGTCGGGCGGCCCGAGAGGGTCGGTGGCGATGCGTTCGTTGTCGGGGATGCGGGGGACGGGTTCGGTGTGGATGGACAGGATCACGATGTGGTGGTGGCGCACGTGGTTGTGTTCGACGTTGGCGCGCAAGGCCAGTGGTGCTGTTTCCTTGCCGCGGTTGAGGAAGATGGCGGTGCCGGGGACTCGCGTCGTGGCGGGTGTGCCTTCGGCGAGTTCGTCGACGAATGTCCGCAGGGATCCTTCTCTCCGGATTCGTTCGGCGGTCACGATCTGGCGGCCGCGTTGCCAGGTCGTCATGACTGTGAATGCGGTCAGGCCGATCAGCAGCGGCAGCCAGGCGCCGTGCGCGAACTTGGTGAGATTGGCGGCGACGAACAGCAGATCGATGGTCAGCAGCGGGAGTGCTGTGGCGGCGAGGATCCAGCGGGGGATATGCCAGCGGGTTCGCGCGACGTAGAAGAACAGCAGGGTGGTGATGGTGATGGTTCCGGTCACTGCCATGCCGAAGGCGAAGGCCAGCGCGGTCGAGCTGCGGAAGGCGAAGACCAGGGTGAGTACCGAGACCATCAGCAACCAGTTGATCCACGGGACGTAGATCTGGCCGATCGTGGATTCGGAGGTGTGGGCGATGCGCAGCCGCGGCAGGTAGCCCAGTTGCGCTGCCTGGGAGGCCACGGAATATGCGCCGGTGATCACCGCTTGTGAGGCGATGACCGTGGCGGCGGTGGCCAGCAGCACCAGTGGAAGTCGTGCCCAACCGGCTGCCAGCAGAAAGAAGGGGCTGCTGATGTTGTGGGGATTGTCGAGGATGAGCGCGCCTTGGCCGAAGTAGCTGAGGATGCAGGCCGGAAAGACCAGGATCAGCCATGCCCGGGTGATGGAGCGGCGGCCGAAATGTCCCATGTCCGCGTAGAGCGCTTCGGCGCCGGTCACGGCGAGCACGATCGCGGCGAGCGCGAAGAACGCGGTGCCGAAGTGTCCGGCCAGAAAGCCCAGCGCGTAGGTGGGCGAGAGTGCCTGCAGGATGCGGGGATTGTGCGCGATGCCGCCGATGCCGCAGGTGCCGATGGTGAGGAACCACAGCACCATGATGGGGCCGAACATCCGGCCGACCGTGGCGGTGCCGCGGCGTTGCACCACGAACAGCGCCACGATGATCACGACGGTCACCGGGATGACAAGGTCTTTCAAGGCCGGCTCGACGACCTTGATGCCTTCGACCGACGACAGTACCGAGATCGCGGGCGTGATCATGCTGTCACCGAAAAACAGTGAGGCGCCGAAGATTCCGAGCGCGGCCAGGCCGATGGCCGTTTTCCGCCCGTGTGGTGAACTCCATCGGCGAAGCAGCGTGATCAGTGCCATGATGCCACCCTCGCCGTCGTTGTCGGCGCGCATGGCGAGCAGGACGTAGGTGACGGTGACGATGATCATCACCGACCAGAACACCAACGACACCACGCCGAACACGTTGTCGGTGTTCACCGGCACGGGATGGGGGTCGCCCGGGTCGAATACGGTTTGCAGGGTGTAGATCGGGCTCGTCCCGATATCGCCGAACACCACCCCCAGCGCGCCGATCACGACACTCCAGCGCACGGTATCGCGGTGGCTCGGCGGCTGACCCGGCTCCACCTCGAACGCGGGGCCGCCTCCGATGGTGCCCTTCGCCCCTGTCATGGTGCTCCTCCACGTCGTGGTGTCACGCCAGTCGGACGATACAGCGCGGCGTGGGCTCAGTATCACCCGAGCGGCGAGCACACCACCCACCAGCTGACCAGGGAAGGTCGGGCACGATCCTTCCTGCGACCCCGTAAAAGGTTTCGGCCGAGAGCATTCGTGTCGTCACGGTCGAGTGGGGCGCGAGGCCGGTCGTGGATAGGGGCCGGTGGGTGTGAGCGTGGCAGGCGGCGGCGCGGCAGGCAGGACGCTGGCCCCGCCTGCCGCGCCGGCGTCTGTCTCGCCCGCGATGGAGGGACGGACGAGGATAGGGCTGATCGTCGAGATGGCCCGCAGACGCGGGAGCCCTAGCCCGCCGTGACGTCCAGCGCGCTCGGTGGTAGCGAACGCGTGCGGTGACGCGCCGCACGGCATTTCGGATCGCTCAGCGTTTCCACAGCGTTGCTTCGCGACACTGGGTATGTGTCAGCGATTGTCGATGTCTTCCACGGGTTGCTGGATGAGGTCCGCACCGAATCGTCGAGCATGGAAATCGCGGTCGGTGCGGCCGCGGTGGGTGCGGCAGTGCTCGCCCTCTCCGGTTTCGCCGGCAGGATCGGGGGCTCGTCGAGGTCGGGCGTGCGGGTCGGCTGGTGCGCAGTGCGAGCGCTCGTGGTGTCGGCGCTGTTCGTGGTGGTGGCGGTGCAGGTCGCTGGTTCCGGGTGGATCACCGGTGCCGATGCGGCCACCTTGCGGTGGTTCGTAGACCACCGCAACGGTACCGCGACTGCGTGGGCACTCGTGATCACCGAGCTCGGCAGTCCGGTCGGTGTGGTGGCGTTGGCGGTGATCGTGTCGGGGGTGCTCGCGTGGCGGCGGCGCAGTGCTGTGCCGGCCGTATTCGTCCTGGGCGCAGTGGGTTTCGCGGCCGGTGTGAGCACAATGACGAAGTATGTCGTCGCGCGGGCGCGTCCTCCCGCTGTTCTGCATTTGACTGCGGAATCCGATTTCTCGTTCCCGTCCGGCCACACCACAGGCACCACGGCCATGGTCGGTGCCGTGCTGGTGGTATTCGTGCTGACTCGACCCGGGTACGTACGTACCGCGGTTGCCAGTGTCTGCGCCGCTGTAATCGTCGCCACGGTCGCGGCCACGCGGCTGTATCTGGGCGTTCACTGGCTTACCGATGTGGTCGGGGGCGCGGTACTCGGCACGGCGGTCACACTGATTGCGGCCACATTTGCTGGTTTGGTTGTCGCCGACAGTCGGTGCTGTCCGTCTCGGCGGTCCGGAGAACGGGCACGGCCGTCACCGGGTCGCCGGATCAGCGGCGTACCGGTGCCCCGAGAGAACGAGGTTCTGTCCGAGATGAGGTTTCGCTGTCCACGGGCGGAGCAGGGGCTGAGGGGAAGTAGGAGGGAAGGCGTTCGTGCGCGTTCTTGTGGTGGATGACGAGGTTTCCCTGGCCGAGACGTTGCGTCGAGGTTTGCGGGCGGAGGGCTTCGTTGTGGCAGTCGCTCATGACGGTGTGGAGGGACTCGATCTCGCCGCGAGCGGCGACTTCGATGTGATCGTGCTCGATATCATGCTGCCGGGCCGCAATGGTTACGAGGTCGTGCGTGAATTGCGGCAGCGCCGCATCTGGACTCCGGTGTTGATGCTTTCTGCCAAAGACGGCGACTACGACATGGTCGATGCCTTCGATCTGGGGGCTGACGATTATCTGACCAAACCGTTCTCCCAGGTCGTGTTGACGGCTCGGCTGCGCGCGCTGCAACGTCGCGGCGCCACGGAGCGCCCACCCGTGATCACCGTCGGCGATCTGTCGTTGGATCCCGGTCGTCACCGCGTGCAGCGCGGACAGCAGCACATCGAGCTCACGCCACGTGAATTCGCGGTCCTCGAGTATCTGATGCGCCATTGCGGCGATGTCGTCAGCAAGACCGAGATCCTGCGTTCGGTGTGGGACACCAACTACGCCGGCGACACCAACGTCGTAGAGATCTATATCGGTTACCTACGCCGCAAGATCGACACACCGTTCGGCCGCAACAGCATCGAAACGGTCCGCGGCGTGGGCTACCGGCTCGAGGAAACATAGGGCCGCCGGCTCGGCCTCGAGCCCGCGACGCCTGTTCCCTGTCGCGGTGCGATCATCTGGCCGGCCGTATCGTCGGCTCGGCTGCGGTGGCCGGATCCGTTGCGGTGGTGTGCGTACGGTCGGCGGCGAGGACTGGTTCGAACTCGGTGGCGGATCGGTCGCGGTGGTGGCGCCAGTGGGTGTAGGCGATGCCGAGGACCAGGATCGCGAACAAGACCGCGGAGGTGCCATAGGTACCCAAACCGAGCCCGCCGGAGGTGCGGGGCTTGGACAGCAGGTCGCCGCCGGTGGCGCCGAGGGGGCGGGTGAGGATGAACGCGATCCAGAACAGCAGCGGGCCGGGGATCTTCGTGAAGTAGTGGGCGGCCAGGATGGCGGCCATGATCGCGCCGATCAACAAGGCGCTGCCCCAGTAGCCGAGTCCGGAGCTGTCGGACAGGAAATCGCCGGTGGAGGTGCCGAGGGTGTTCGACAGCAGGATCGCCGCCCAGTACAGCAGTTCACCGCGGAAGGTGGTGATGTTGGTGACGTCGTAGGTTTGCCCGCTGAATTTCCAGATGATGAACACGATCGCCAGTCCGGCGATGAGGATGGCCGCGCCGGCGCCGTAGCCGAGGCCGCCGTCGGTGGAGGTGTCGTGACCGGGCCCGCGGTTGATCAGATCCGACATGGTGGTGCCCGCGGTGCTGGTCGCGGCGATCACTGTCCAGTACAGGGCGGGATGGAAGCGGCGGGCCCGCAGCTGAGCGAGAAGGCTGACGACGAAGATCGCCAGGAACAACACCGTGGCCGCGACGTAGCCGAGCTTCAAGGTCTGCGAGATCATGTCGCCACCGGTTTCGCCCAGGGTGGTAGCGGCGATCTTGAGCACCCAGAACATGACCGTGATCTGCGGCAGCTTGTAGTGGATGAACGCGTTGTCGGTCTGCGCTGTCATGGTCGTAGACGACTCCTTCGTCGAAGCGGGCGTACGGTCGCGCATTCTGCGCCACAGCTGCTGAGAGGACGCTGTGAAACCCTCACTCCAGTGTCGGAGTGGAAGTTCTCTGCGCAGATGTGCCGGTCGCGGACCGCAGCGGCTGGTTGGCGAACACCGCCCGAGCTCCGAAGCTGAGGGACTCGGCGAGCGCCTCACGTTCGACGTGTGCCAGCGATTCGGCGATGTCGGCGCAGTCGGCGTGCTGTGCGATGAATCGCCGTGCCCAATAGTCCGTTTCACGGGGTGACCATCGCGGGCATTGGATGGCCAGGGCGTCGACGCCGTGCAGGACCGCGATCAACGCACGGGTCGCGTCATCGGCGGGTTGGGCGTCGAACAGTGCGCGCTGCAGCGAGCGGCGCAGCTCCTGCTTGCCGAGCAGATCCGTGGTGGGCCATGCCGTTCGGGAGATCACGCCGCCGAACCGGGTGCGGCGGGGGCGCACGCGGTGGGTGGCGTGCAGTGCATCCAGTGACCGCCTGCGAAGCCGCTGCGGTGGCGCGGTCGGCCTGTGGTGCCCTGCGCCGCTGGAGTTGTCGGCGAAAGCAGCGACGGTCAACGCCAGGCCGGTGGTATGCCTGTCGATGACAAGCCGACCAGTGTCGTCGTCGAGCAGCAGCCACAACAGATCGTGCGCAATCGGGGTCATGGGCTCACCTTGGCGCAGGGCGGCTGTGGAATCGCTGAGAAGTCGTGGCGCGGACGGTATCTCATCGGGCGGCTTTTCCGGGCTGGGCGTCGACGGCGCGGACCGAACCGGCTTGCCGGCGTGAGCGCCGACGCAGATACAACACCGCGGCCGTCACGATCGCGAGACCCACGACCGCCGCGACGGCATAACTCGGGCCACGCAGAACGTCTTCGACATGTTGCCAATTCGCGCCGGCGAAGTAGCCGACGATCGCGAGGGCCGCGGACCTCCGAGGGGATCGGAACACACGCTGATTCGGCGGCCATCAGCACCACGATGGCGACAACGCCGTAGGTGAGGATCAGATGTTGCATTCGACGCGGGCTTTCGGCAGACGACATGTGTCGGGACACGACGCCGTGGACTGTGGGCGCGGCGCGGTCGAGGACACCTGATTCGGTGTCGATGCCACCATCGCAGGCGCCTGCTGTGATGACGCTGAGAGCGATGGCCGAGCAGGGGCATCGATCGCCCACAATGTGGTCACGGTGTAGCGGAGACGGGATGGAGTCGGTATGCGGCGGCCACTGGGGATCAGCGAGCGTTTGGAACCGTTGTGGCCGCCGTCGCGGTGGGGTTTGCGGCTTCGTTCGGCGTTGGTCGCCACCGCGGTCATCACCGTGGTGCTCGGGTTCGGTGCCGGGATCATGTTGTGGCTGCTGTATCGATCGCTGATCGGCACCGTGGACGCTGCCGCCACCGCCCGGCTCGATGACATCACCGCGCAACTGCGCACGACCGCACCCGCAGCGCTGAACCCCGCGCTGCTCGCACCGAACGGATACGTCGAGATCGTCGAAATCACCGACCCATCCGGGCGGATCCTTCGATCCTCCGGCGGCGCCGCTGCGCCTCTGGCGCCGAACGCGCAGACCGTTGTCGGACAGTCGGTGGGTGGAGATTCCGATCTGCGGCTATCGGCACGCCCGGTCGAGTCCCCGGCCGGACCGGTCACGGTGGTGGTGGCGGCCGACATCGAATCGGTGGAAGACACGATGGCGGAGGTGGCGATCGCGTTGGCTGTCGGTGCCCCGGTCGTGGTGGTGGTCGCTGCCGGGGCGACCTATGCGCTGGTCGGTCGTTCGCTGCGGTCGGTGGAGGCGATCCGGTCCCGGGTCGCGGGGATCGGCAGCACCGATCTGGCCGAACGGGTGCCCGTGCCGACCGCGCGCGACGAGGTCGCCCGGCTGGCTGTCACCATGAACGAAATGCTCGGCCGTATCGAAGCCGGCCACCTCGCCCAGCGGCGGTTCCTCTCCGATGCCTCCCACGAACTGCGCAGCCCACTGGCCACCGTCCTCGGGGGCCTGGAGCTGGCCCGCGACCATCCCCACGCGTTCGACACCGATCTCGCCGCCGACACGCTCCTGCCGGAAGCCGAACGCATGCGCTATCTCATCGACGACCTGCTCACCCTGGCCGCGGCCGACGAAAATGGCCTGACTCTGCACACCACCGACGTCGACCTCGACGATGTCGCCGCCATCGCCCTCGCGGCGGTCCGCGGCCGCGACGACCTGACGGTGACCACGGACCTGCGCCCGGTCAGACTCCGCGGCGACGCGCGATCACTGACGCGGGTAGCACGAAACCTGCTCGGCAATGCGGTTGTTCACTCCCGCTCGGTCGTCGAATTGCACACGAGGCAGACAGCTACGCGCGCGGAGCTGATCGTCGACGACGACGGACCGGGTATCCCGGTCGCTGAACGTGAACGTGTCCTCCAGCGATTCGTCCGCCTGCAGGACGACCGCGGCCGCGACAGCGGCGGCACCGGACTAGGACTGGCGATCGTCGCCGAAATCGTTGCCGCCCACCACGGCACAGTCACCATCGAGGACTCACCCCAGGGCGGAACCCGCGTCGTAGTCGGGCTTCCTCTCCCACCCGGCCCCTGACCATGTCGCACCAAGGATCAGCGACGACCCGTCTCGGGCCCGGCAGCGTCAACTCGCCGAACACGGCGAAGCCCCTCTGATCACGGCAGTCCGCGGCCGCGGATACTGATGTTCCCCCGGTTTCATGGAGTCGGGATACTGGACTTCAGGCCACGGGTTGGATAGATGGCTGCATCATCTCGTACTCGATCGGGGTCCGCATGCCGAGGGCTGAATGACGGCGCTGTCGGTTGTGGAAGATCTCCAGGTATTCGAAGATCGCGTTGGCCAACTCGATGCGGGTTCTCCATCGCTGACGGTTTAACAACTCGGTTTGTATTCTGCCCCAAAAGGATTTGGTGACTGCGTTGTCATAGCAGTCCCCGATCGACCCCATCGAGGGCACCAGCCCGGACTTGCGGGCCCGGTCGGTGAAGGCCCAGGAGGTGAACTGCACCCCCTGATCGGAATGAATGATCGTCCCGGCCTGCGGGGAACGGTTCGCGATCGCCATGCCCAGCGCGTTGGTCACAAGCGCCGCGGTCTGCGACGAGTCGATCGACCAGCCGACCAGCCGCCGCGAGTACACATCCAGCACGACCGCGCAATACACCTTGCCCTCACGCGCTTGGATTCCAGCAGGACGACCAAGAAGTCAAGCAAACCAACTCCGTCGAAGCGGGGGAACATCAAGCCCTCCGGATTAGCGGGGGAACCTCATCTCAGCTCACTGGCGACGCCGGCTTCGTCTCCGAGGTGTCCGTCAGGTTGTGGTTCGTCCGTGTCTGCGGACTCGGTCTGAGTAGAAGCCATCCAGCGATAGCGGCGACTGCTGCAACACCTCCCGCGACGAGGGACGCGACGTGGAAGCCGTCGAGGAAGGCATCCTTGACGAGGCCACCGAGTTTGGTGCCTATGGGGCCGGGAATTGAGCGAGCGGCCTGAACCCCGGTCAACATGGAATTCGTCGCCGCGTCGTGTGTCGGCTGGGGCAATGGGATGGCTGCCAAACCGGCGTTTACCTTCCCGGAGTACACCGACGCCAGGATTGAGCCGAGTACGGCGACTCCCAAAGTTCCGCCGAGTTCGCGACTCGTGTCGTTGACCGCAGATCCTGCGCCGACCTGCCCAGTTGACAGCTCGTTGAGCACCATAAAGGTTGCCGGCCCCGAGACAAGCGCCACGCCCGCGGCCAATGTGACCATGACGGGCACGATCACGCCCCAGTACGACGTGTCTGCGTCGTACCGTATGGTCAGCCAGAAGGCCAGGGCCATGATAAATGATCCGATCACGGCGGTTCGCCCCTCTCCTGTCTTTGAGCCCAACCACATACTCGGCCCGGCGAAAATCGCTATCGCGATGGCGAAAGGCAGTGTTCGAATGCCGGTCTCCAAGGGAGAAAATTCTTTGACGCCCTGAAAATATTGAGTCATCAGGAATACGAATCCCATGAGGGCGAACATGCCGAATGTCATCAGCAGCGCCGCCGCGGCGAACCTGCGGTCACGGAATAGGCGGATGTCGAACAATGGCGATGAGAATCGGTTCTCCCATACCACGTAGCCTGCGATCACCGCCGCACCAACCACGAGCCCACCGATCGTGCGGGCGGTGAGCCAGCCGTGGTTCGGCGCCTCGATCACGCTGTACACAACGATCGAGATGCCGGCCATGGACAGCAGTACGCCACCGAGATCGAAGCGTCCGACGTCGGGATTCTTATTGGGGGGGATAAGTGCCGCAACCCCGAACAGGGCAACGACACCGGCGGGAACATTGATCCAGAAGATCGAACCCCACGAGTAATGGTCGAGCAGCCACCCGCCCACTACGGGGCCGATCGCGGCGGCAATTCCGGCAACGGCGGCCCACGTCGCCACCGCGATTGCGCGTTCTTTGAGGTTGTCGAACAGTATCACCACGATGGCGAGGGTGGCCGGAAATACAAGAGCGGCAAAGAGTCCGAGGCCTGCCCGTGCGGCGATCAGTTGTCCCAAGTCTGCCGATAGCGTCGCAAGCGCAGACACCACCGCGAACCCCGTGATTCCGATAACGAGCACAGTCTTGCGGCCGAAGCGGTCACCCAGGTAACCGCCGGTCAGGAGTAGGCCGGCGAACACGAGGGTGTACATATCCACCACCAACTGCAATCCGGACGTGCCGGCACCCAAATCCATCGAAATCTTCGGCAACGCAACATTGACGATGGTGTTGTCCAGGAACACCAGCAGCTCGGCGAAGCACAGGGCCGCCAGTCCGAGCCATCGAATCACCACGGAACGCATCGGTTATGGACCTTCTTTTCTCTAACGCCGATCGGCCGTCGGCCAGGGACTTTCACCGGTGATATATTGAGAAGGTTACCGTATCATCGTATCATCCGATACGTCCGACCTGTTGCCCCGGGGGGCCCTATGGTTTTCGTCAACCTGGCCGTGCCTGCGTCGTCAAGCGCCGTGTGGTCGGGGTAGATAGTGTTGCGCCTCATGGAGTCTGAACGAGTTGAAGACGTTGCCAGACTGCCGCGTAAGCGGATGGGGGCCGGTGCGTTGTTCGTCGACGAGCGAGACCACGTGATGCTGGTCGAGCCGACGTATAAGGACTACTGAGAACTGCCGGGCGGGGTTGTCGAAGCCAACGAGTCGCCCCTCGCAGCAACCGCCCGGGAGATTGAGGAGGAGCTCGGGCTGACGGTGCCGATAGGTCGCTCGTTGGCGGTGGATTGGGTTCCGCCGGGGCTCTATCCCAGTGACGGGGTGATGTTTGTCTATGACGGTGGGATGCTCAGCGCCGACCAGACGGCCGCGATCACTCTCCAAGCGGAAGAGCTTCGCAGCTGGGCATGGTGCAATGAGGCCGAAGTCGCGAAACGACTACCGGAGGTGTTGGCTCGCCGCGTGGCAGCGGCATGCCGTGTTCGGAACGCGGGCGCGCTGGCCTATCTGGAGGACGGCTTCGGCGCGGCGTAATCCCGGTAAGGTCGTTGCAGGCGCAGGGATCCGGTCGGGCTGTTTGGTTTTCAGCATGGCATAGAGGACGTCGCAGCGGCGGCGGGCCAGGCAGATGAGGGCGGCGTTGTGTTTCTTGCCCTCGTCACGTTTTCGCGTGTAATAGGCACGGCTGGCGTGTGGCACGCGGGCCAGCCTTTCGGTAAGGCTGTCAGTTGGCAACCGGAGTTGGAACCCAACCAGTGGGGCAGGTCACGATGTCACCGATCCGTGCAGCAGACCATCCAGATGCGGAAACAGGACACTCATCGGACCAAGATCAGGGCACCGGCGACATCATGAACTGTCTACCGCCCCTTCGCATCCCGAAGCTGGTCAATTACGAGGTCTGGGCCAGATCCAGCCTTCTCGAGTTGTTGACAGCAGTGTTTGCCAGGGGCGGGGGTGTTCACCTCCGGGGGGCACTGTCGCGCACGGGCAGAAGATTCGTCAAGGTCTTCAGTCCGGGGAGGTCCAGTCCGCCGCCGTCGCGGGTGGCTCGGCCCAGCAGTTGTTGCAGCGCGGTGTTGAGCGGCGCGGCGACGCCGTGCAGGCGGGCGAGCAGTGCGATTTCGCCGTTGAGGTAATCGATTTCGTTGCTGGCCGCGCCGCGTGCGAAGCTCTGCCAGGTGGATTGGCGCCCTGGGGGTGCGGTGTTTCGGGTGGCGCGTTGTCGGCTGAAGGCGGAGGCGAGCGCGACCGGCTCGTGAAACGTGATTCCGGCTGCGGCGAGAACCAGCCGGGCTTCGGTGACCAATGCGGCACCGACCGCGGCCTTGGCGGATGGGGCGCCGCTGAGAACCTCGAGACCGTTCTTCACGCTGTGCAGGATTTTCGCGGCTTTGTGGGCGCGGATATCCGGTACGGCCTCGGCATGGAAGTTCGCTTTCCCGAGGTCGTCGACCAGGGTTGCCACGGCACTTCCGCCGCGGGCGGAGTCACCAGTGGCGAGTCCGGCGATCATCGCGCCGACGGTCGGGCTCGCGCCGACGTGAATTTCCCCGAGGCGCTCGTAGCGGGCGGAAACCAGCAGGACGGCGCCGATCACGGAGGCGAACCAGCGAGCCACCATGCCTTCGGCGGCCAACCCGTTCTGCACGGTCACCACGGGGATGTGGTCAGCGGCCAGGCCTATCACGGCGCCGTCGGGATTTCGAACGTCGCGCCAGGCCATGTCCTCGGCGGCGGCACCCACATCCTGGGTTTTGGCGGTGAGTACAAGGATATCGCCGGTGTGCAACGCCAAGTCGTCGGTTGTCGCCGCGACGGGCAGGCGCACGTTCCGGATGCCCGTGGGGGTGTGATACTTCACCGGGTGCTGCTGGAAGTACCGTCGCGCGTCGCCGCGGGCGATGAGTAGGACGTCCTGTCCGCTGTCGGCCAGTTCCACGGCCAGCGTCGTCCCGACCGCTCCGGCACCGACGATCACATAGCGGGTCACCGCGGTGCCGAATCGCTGTAGCGCAGGCGGGTTTCGCCCGCCCGGATCGGGATGTCGAGCCGGTTCGGGGCCGGTGGGAGGGGGCACAGGTAGTGGTCGGAGAAGGTGCAGGGGGGCAGATAGGCGCGGTTGAAATCGACGGTGACCCGGCCGCTGTGGTCCGGCGGCGGCACCGTCAGGAAGCGGAATCGCTGGGTTTCGGTGCCGTTGGTGGCGTCGGCGAAGGTGATGTGCGTGTCTCCTTCGGGTGTGCGCACGCCCTCGAATGCGATGTCACGGCCGCCGACGGTGAGATGGATGCGCGATGCCGCGTTCTCACTGACGAATCCGTCGATGTGGTCGAGTCGCAGTGTGGCCGAGATCTTTTCGGCGACGCCCTCGATCACCCACGCGCGGTCGGGGGCGAATGCGTCGATACCCGCCAGTCCGGTCCGGGTGGCGGCCTGGGGGTCGAACACCCGCAGCGCGAGTTCGCCGGCCCGAATCAGTGGTTGCAGCAGAAGGGCGCCGAGTACATGTCCACGGCCGGGTTCGAGTTCCACCCGGAACCCGTGCGCGTCCGCGCCGACGGCGCGGCCGTCGACCGCAACCCAGGCACCGGGTAGGCCGTCGATATGGATCGGCTCGTCGCCGAGCCAGTGGGTACCGATCGCCGCGGCCAGTCCGTGCGCGGCGGTGGCGAGGGCGATACGTTCGGCCCGCCATGTGTGCCAGTCGGCCGACCACAGGTCGATGTCCGGTGTCGTGGATGCGGTCACGGTTATGCCTTTCCGATGTTTTGGATTGAATGTGGCTGCGGGGCAGAGCAATGCGCGCTCAGGACGGGGCCGTGGCGCGCCGGCCGGGTATCGCCGCGAGCAGTCGCTGGGTGTACTCGTGCGCAGGGTTGCGGAACACCTCTGCGGCCGGGCCGGATTCGATCACCCTTCCGCGTTCGAATACCGAAACGGTGTGTGCCAGCTGCCCGACCACGGCGAGGTCGTGAGAGACGAACACATAGGTCAGGCCCAGCCGTTGCTGCAGATCCGCGAGCAGCGTGAGAATCTGCTGCTGCACCGAAACATCCAGGGCCGACACGGGTTCGTCGAGCAGCACCACCTCCGGCTCCAGCGCCAGCGCGCGGCCGATCGCGACCCGCTGACGCTGGCCGCCGGACAGTTCGGCGGGGCGTCGATCGAGGAAGGTGCGTGGTAGCGCTACCTGGTCGAGCAGTTCCAGGGCTCGTGCCCGGCGGCTACGCCGGTCGCCGATGCCGAAGGACACCAGTGGCTCGACGATGCTGTCGCCGACGGTGAATCGGGGATCCAAGGACGCGAACGGATTCTGGTGCACCAGCTGGAAGCGGCGCCGCAACGGTCGCAGCCGCCGCCAGCTGAGCCCGGTGAGATCCGTGCCGTCGAAACGGACGGTGCCGGTCGTGGGTTTGGTCAGCGCCATGGCGATGCGCAGGGTCGTGGTCTTCCCGGACCCCGATTCGCCGACCAGCGCATGGGTGCGCCCGGCTGCCACGCGAATCGAGACGTCGTCGAGGGCGAGAGTGGTGGGCCGCCCGGGAGTGCCACGCGCGGAACGGAATTCCTTGGACACCGCGACGAGTTCGAGGATCGGTTCGGCCACCTCCACCTCGTCGGGCCGCAGCGTGAACCGGGGTTCGACCACTCCGCCGTGGGCGAGAGCCGGCGCGGCGGCGATGAGGCCGCGCGTGTAGGGGTGCTCGGGGTCGATCAGGATCGCCGCGGGCGTGCCCTCCTCGACGATCCGCCCGCGCCGCATCACCACCACCCGGTCGGCACGGTCGGCGGCCACGGCGAGGTCGTGGGTGATGATCAGCAGTGCGGTACCGCTGCCACGCACCAACGACTCGAGATGGTCGAGGATGCGCGCCTGGACGGTTACGTCGAGCGCGCTGGTGGGCTCGTCGGCGATGATGAGGTCGGGCTTACCCGCCAGAGCGATGGCGATCAGCACGCGCTGGCGCTGGCCGCCCGACAATTCGTGCGGGTACCGGTGCAGATGGCGTTCCGGTTCGTCAAGCCCCGCCCGGCGCAAGGTGTCGAGCACCTCCGCATGCAGTTCGGGGCCGCGAAGGCCGCGCAGCTTCACCGCCTCGGCCACCTGCTTGCCGATCCGCTGGGTCGGATTCAGCCCGACCATCGGGTCCTGCGGAATCAACCCCACCGTCGCGCCGCGCAGCGCTCGCAGGGTCTTCTCACCGGCTCCCACGAGCTCGGTTCCGGCGACGCGGACCGAGCCGCCGGTGATCTGTGCCCGATCGGGCAGCAGGCCGATGACGGCGAGTGCGGTGGTGGTCTTGCCGGACCCGGATTCGCCGACCAGCGCGACGATTTCGCCTCGGTGAACGCGCAGCGCGACATCGCGAACAGCCGGTTCGACGGTGCCCTCGCGCCGGTAGCCGACCTCGAGTCCCTCGATCTCGACGATCGCCGAGTCCTGCGTGGCCACGGTTTCCGCGATTGCGGCGGCGTTCGTCATCGCTTCCACTCCTGCAGCGTCTTGGCGATGTGATTGAGCGACAGCACGGTGAACACGATCACCGCGCCGGGCAACAGCGACACCCACGGCGCGGTCACCAGAAAGTTGCGGCCACCGGCGACCAGCGACCCCCATTCGGCTTGCGGTGGCGCCGCGCCGAAGCCGAGGAAGCTCAGTGCCGCGACGGCGATGATCGCGGTTCCGAAGTCCAGCACCGACAACGCCAGCACCGGCCCCCACGAGTTGGGCAGTACATGGCGCAGCAACACCCTCGGCCACGAGGCGCCGCCGGCACGGGCGGCCTCGACGTACGGAAGTGTCTTGACGCGCAATACCTCCGACCGCGTGGTTCGCGCGAAGCCGGGCAGGATTCCGACCCCGACGGCGATGGCCACCGGGATGGTTCCGAATCCCAGCGCGGTCACGATCGCCAAGGCGGACAGCAGCCCCGGAATCGCCAGCAGGACATCGACTCCGCGCATGACGACCGAATCGGTGGCCCCGCCGAAGAAGCCGGATACCAGTCCGAGGGCCAGCCCGGCGATCAGGGCGATGCCGACGGCGATGAGGGCTGCCTGCACGGTCAGGCCCGAACCGTAGAGCGTGCGCGCCCACAGGTCCCGCCCGACATCGTCGGTACCGAAAAGGTGTGTCGCACTGGGTGGTCGCAGTCGCTGGGCCGGTGCGGTGGCGTACGGGTCGTAGGAGGTGAACACCGACGGCACGAAGGCCGAGGCGATCACACCCGCGACGATCGCCAGCGCTGTGACGAATCCGGGCCGGCGCGCCAGCCGCACCGCATTCCGGCGTAGCAGTGGGCGGCGTCGCGGTATCGCGGGATCCGCTGCGGTGACGATGTCCTCCGGAGCCTCGGCCAGGACCTGGACCATGTCAGCTCACCTCCGCTTTCGTGGCATGTGTGATGCGAGGATCCAGGAGTGGGTACAGCAGGTCGACGACCAGATTGACCAGGACGAATCCGGTCGCGGCGATGACGACGATGCCCAGCACCACCGGAATGTCTTTGGCCAGTACGGCTTCCTGCGCGAGCCGGCCGATCCCGTTGCGGCTGAACACCGTTTCGACGACGATCGCGCTGGTTACCGTCGTGCCCACCAGAAGTCCGAGGATGGTCAGCGCCGGGAGCAGCGCATTGCGAAACGCGTGCCGCAGTTGCACTGCGGACCGCGACAGCCCCTTGGCCCTGGCGGTGACGATGTACTGCTCACCCAATGTCTCGTCGAAACTGTGGGTGAGTACCTGGGCCAGCTGGGCCGACGACGGTAGCGCCATGGTGACGACCGGCAGCACCTGCGACCGCCATCCGGTGCTACCCGACGACGGCACCCAGCCCAGGTCGAAGGCGAAGACCTGAATAAGTAGCAGCGCCACCAGGAACGAGGGGATCGCGACACCGAGCGCGGGTATCCGGTCGAGCACCGTGCGCAGCGGCCGGAATCGGACGAACGCGGCGAGGTAGGCGACGACGGTGCCGACCACCACCGCAAGAGTTCCGGCGAGGACACTCAGCAGCAGCGTCCCGCCGAGCCGGTCGCCGATCAGCTGGGTCACCGGCATATGTTTGGCGATCGAGGTGCCGAAGTTGCCGTGCAGTGCGCCGGTCAGCGCGGTGAGGTACTGATCGGGTATCGGCCGGTCGAGTCCGTACTCCGCCTTGGCGGCGGTGAGCTGTTGCGGTGTCAGCGAATCGGTCTCGATGCCGGCCGCGCCGAGCTGGATCGAGACCGGGTCACTGGGCAGGAGGTACAGCACGACGAAGGTGAGTGTGAACGCCGCCCACAGCACCACGACGGCCTGTGCGATGCGGCGCGCAGCGTATCTGGTCAAGGTATTTTCCTTCTCTCGCGGGGACGGCGCTAGGGTTGAATCCAGGTGTCGCCGAGAGATAAGAAGCTCTCCGAGGTGAATCGGAATCCGTTGACCTGGTTCCTGATTCCCGCGTACTGCAGGCGCTCGAAGAGCGGGAAGGTGACACCGTTGTCGATCAGGACGTTCTGCAGCTCGGTGTAGACCCGCTGCCGCTGCGCCTCGTCGGTCGCCTGTACCGCCTGCGTGAACAGATCACGCACCCGGGCCGCGGTCGCGGGATGCTGGGCATTCCGGGCCAGAGCCTTCGAATTCGCCAGTTGCTCGACGAGAATGTACTGCAGGGCACCCGGATCGGCACGGGTGAAATAGTTCTCGATGAGATCGTACTGACCGCCCGCGATGGCGCCGGGGCGTTCCGCGTTGGTGACCACCTTCAACTGCAGGTCGATGCCGACCTTGCGCAGCTGGTCCTGGAACAGCTCGGCACCGGGGCTGGACGCGGTGATCAACTGGGTGAGAGTGAGCCGCTTGCCGTCCTTCGACCGGTACTGGTCGCCTGGTGCGAGGCGCCATCCGTCGGCGTCGAGGAGCCGCCCGGCCTCCTGTGGGTCGTAGTTCAGTTTGGCGGCCTGCGAGACGAAGTAGGGTGTGGTGCTGTCGAAAGGTCCGCCGACGGCCGGATAGTCGGACCCGAAAACCGTTGTGGCATAGGTTTTCACGTCGATCGCCTTGTACAGCGCCGCGCGGACCTGGTCATCGGCCAGCGGATGCCCGTCCGACACGTTCGGATACAGCGTGTACGAGACGCCGGGCAGCGGCCGCGACCGCACATAGGCGCCGGAGCGCGCAATCAGCTGCCGGTCTTCGACGGTGAACGGATTGCGCGGCCAGGCGATGTCGATCTGGCCGGAGACCAGGTTGCCGGTGCGGACGCTGTCCTCCGCGACGTAGCTGACCTTCACCCCGTCCAGATACGCCTCGCCGGTGTTCTTGCTCAACGCCGAACCCCAGTGGTAGCCGGTGCGCCGGCTCAGCGAGACGCTCTCACCCGGGACGTATTTGTCGAGGACGAACAATCCCGACCCGGCGATGTCGCCCTGGCAGCGCTGCTGCGGAGTCTTGCGGAACGACGCCGGGGACAGCAAGGCGAGGTTCGTGGTCGAGGTCGCCTGCAGGAACGACGAATTCGGCTGGGAGAAGTGGAACTTCACCGTCTTGGCGTCGACCACTTCGGTCGATTCCAGGCCGACGATGTAGCTCGCGCCGAAGACCGTGCCGTTGGTCCGACGGGTCTCATCGAGGAAGGCGTCGAAGTTGGTTTTGACCGCCGCGGCGTCCAGGGGAGCGCCGTCGGCGAAGGTCACTCCGTCGCGCAGGGTGAAGGTGTAGTCGCGGCCGTCGGGACTGATCTGCCATCCGGTGGCCAGCCAGGGCACGATCGCCCCGGTGTCGGGGTTCTGATCGGTCAGGGAATCGGCGAAATTGCGGATCAGTGAACGACTCTCGATCCAATACACCTGGAATGGATCGATGCACGGGAAGGCCGCGTTGTCGGGCCAGAACGCCAGCCGCAAGGTGCCGCCGCGTACCGGGTCGCGCCCCTCTCCGGAGGGTCCGCTGTCGTTGCCCCCACCGCCGCAGGCACTCGCGAGCAGCGCGGTGGCAGCGGCGAGCGCGAATGCCCCCGTGCGCCATCGGCGCTTGCGGCGGTGCGGGGTGGGCTTCAGGAAGGTCGGCATCGGGATGGTCCTCGCGACGAAACGAAAAGTATGGATGGACAGGGAAACCGGGACTACGCGCCCGGCCGGAGGATCGCGCGGCCGGCGGCCAGCAGTGCGGCGTCTTCCTGCGGCGGATGGACCCGCACGCACAGCACGTCGCGCAGATGCCGTTCGAGCGGGTTGTGCCGAGTCAGCGCCGCGTTGCCGAGCGCCGCGACGGCCGTCTCGACCGCCGCGATGGCGGAGCGTGCGATCAGCACCTTGACCGCTGAGAGCTGTTGCGGCACACCGGGTTCCTCGGCGGCGAGCCGGTGCAGGGTGCCGTACAGCAGGGTTTCGGCCTGCACGATCTGGCTCTCGATCTCGCCGGCCACCGCCTGGATGCGCTCGGTCTCGGCGATCGGCTTACCCAGCGCGGAGGGCACGCGCGCGCGGGCGTACGCGGTGAATGCGGTGCGGGCGGCGCGCGCCACGCCGACGTAGAGGGCCGAATGCCCGAACGAGGCAGGCCCCGATGTCGCCGCCGGATCGCGATACACCCCGTCGACGAACGGGATCTCGCGGAAGTTTTCCGCGGGCACCGCGACCCCGGTGTAGGTCACGTCGTGGGTGTTGGAGGCCCGCAATCCGAGATGGTCCCAGGTGTCGTGCCAGGTGATGCCCGCCGCGTCGGCGGGAACCAGGAAATGTCCGACCCGCTGCGGGGATTCGTCGGTGGCCGCCCACACCACGTGGTAGGTCAACGCCCGTCCGCCGGTGGCGAAAGACTTGCGCCCGTCGAGGATCCAGCCGGATTCGGTGCGGCGGGCGATCGTGGCGGGCAGTCCGCCGCGGGCCGGCGCGCCCAGCTCCGGTTCGGCACGGACGGCGTTGACCAGCGCCGGGCCGTCGAGTGAGCGCCGCACCAGTTCGGCGTAGACCGTATCGGGCCAGCCGCCGGTGTCGGTCTGCGTCCGGTGCACACCGAGATTGTTCGCCGCGATGAGCGCGACCGACGGGTCGCCCTCGCCGAGAGCCACCAGAATTCGCGCCACCCGGTGATGATCGAGTTCGGGTCCGCCGTAGCGGGCGGCGATCGTGGCGGTGAGGTACCCACCGCGATGCGCGGCGCGCAAGCCGGCGAGCGGAACATCGCCGGATCGGTCGTATTCGGCTGCGGTTGCGGCGATTTCGGTCGTCAGCGCCGCCAGGGCGGCGGGCGAGGTATCCGGAACTGTCAACGCCGGATATCCGCTCGGTGCGGTGGTCACGGGCGGGCCGCCGCTGCGAGCGCGCCGAGGTGTTCCGACTGCAGGGTGCCGCGCCGGCCGGTCGCCTTCCGATGCGCCAACTCCTGGCGAACCAGCGGCAGCACGTAGCGTCCGTAGTCGATGACGTCGTTGAGGGTGTCGTAGCCGCGAATCGATACCAAGCTCGCACCCAGATCGATGTAGTCCAGAATCGCCGCCGCGACCGTCTCCGGGCTGCCCACCAGTGCGCTCGACGCACCGGCGGCATTGGTCACCGCGGTGGTACGCGTCCACAGCGCGCGATCGTAGATCTCTTGGCGCTGAGCGAATTCCAGCGCTCGTTGCGAGCCGACGTTCTGCGGTGCGCCGGTGAATCGCTTGCGCGGCGGACTGTTGTCGAGATTGCGTGCGATCCGTTCGACGTAGTCATGCGCCTTGGCCCAGGCCAGGTCGTCGGTGCGGTCGATGATCGGGCGGAAGGTCACCCAGATGCGCGGGCGTTCGGTGCGCCCGGCCGCCGCGGCGATGCTGTGCACGCGTTCGATCTGGCCCTTGACGTCGGCCAGCGGTTCGCCCCAGAAAGCGAAGATGTCCGCCGTGGCCGCGCCGATCGCGAACGCGGCATCGGACTGCCCGCCGAACGAGATCGGAATCGAGTCGCCGTAGGGCGGGAATCCGGGGCCGAAATCATCGAAGCGATAGTGCTCGCCGGCATACGAGAACGACTCCTTCTCGGTCCACGCACGGCGCAGCACATCGATGAATTCGCCGGTGCGCGCATAACGCTGGTCCTTGGGCAGATAGTCGCCCTGTCGTGCCTGTTCGGCATCGTTTCCGCCGGAAATCAGATGCAGTACCGCCCGGCCCTCGGTGAGCTGGTCCAGGGTGGCCAGCTGCTGGGCGGCGACCGTCGGGAATACCGTGTTGGGGCGTACCGCGACGATCGGCTTCAAGGTGTCGCTGAGCTGACCGACCGCCGAGGCGAGCACGAACGAATCGGCACTGGACGATCCGTACGGCAGCAGCGTCGCGTCGAATCCGGCGTCCTCGAGGGTGCGGACGTAGCGCTTCACGAAGGGCAGATCGATGCCGCGGGTGGGAATCGGCTCGAGTTCGGTTGAGGGATTCGTATGCGTCAGGCTGATGAATTCCACAGTCGGTGCGGCGGTGGCCGGCACCGGTTCGGCACTGGTTTCCACGGTCATGACAGTCCTTCCGGCATTGGTCTCGGATGTGCGCGCACCGAATCACGGCCGGACACGGAACGTCATGCTAATGAGCCGCCGAGCGCGAAAACCAGAGTTCGAATCGTGAAATTCGATTCGATTACCCGATAACGACCGATAGGGTGAAAGAAATATCCGAGGAATTCTGATCCGGTCGATTTCAAAGGTATGCAAGTCCCGCGGGGCAGCGTTAACTGGTCGAACTTATTGTGCCGTTCAGAAGGTGGCTGAAGTTTATGGCGGATCCCCTGGATTTGACGCACCTGCGCACGCTGGTGACCATCGCCGAGACCGGCGGGTTCCGGCGTGCGGCGGACGCCTTGCATCTGAGCCAGCCCACGGTCAGCCAGCACATCCGCATGCTGGAACGGCGGCTGAAGCTGTCGCTCGTCGAAAGGCACGGCCGCGGTTCGTATTTCACCCCGGACGGCGAACGCCTGGTGGCCGAGGCGCGCAAACTGCTCGACGCCCAGGACGAAGTGCTCGCTCGCTTCGCCGGATCGGCGCCGGTGCAGATCGCCATCGGCTCGACCGAGCATGCGGGCGACGGGCTGCTGACCGAATTGCTCGCTGTCCTGCGTACCGCCTATCCGGACGCTCATCTGCATTTCCGGATCGATCGCTCCACCACGCTCACGGAATCGGTGAGTAAGGGCGTGGTGGATCTCGCGGTGGTGCTGGGCGGCAACACCACCGAGCCGGTCGGCGCCGAGGTGGGCCTGCTCGATCTGCGCTGGGTCGCGGGAACCACCTGGCAGCTGCCGCCCGCACCGGGGCCCATCTCGCTGGTGGCGTTCGAGGAGCCCTGTGGATTGCGGCGGCGGGCCGTGCAGAAGCTTGGCGCGCTGGGCTATCAGGTCGCCGTGACCGCGGAATCCGGCAATTTGGACGGCGTGGTGGCGGCCGCGAAGGCCGGTCTCGGGATCGCCCTGCTGCCGTTTCTTACGGCTCCGCCCGGTGGCCTCGCCGAGATCCGGGAGCTGCCCGCGATGGGCTCGATCGATGTGCGATTGGTAGCCCGGCGCGGACTCGGTCACGATATCGAGAACACCGCCGTCGACGCGATCACCGCGCACTATCACTCGATCACCGGCCGCCGGCTGAGGGGAGTCGCGTAATGACTTCGCGGACAGACAGTGTGATCACCGCCGAGGAACTGGCCGAGCGGCTCGATGCCGGGGTGCCCGTGACGGTTCTCGACGTGCGCTGGCAACTGGACCAGCCCGACGGCCGGAAAGCCTACGGCGCCGGCCACATTCCGGGTGCCGCCTATGTGGACCTCGAATCCGAACTGTCCGACCATTCGATCACCGGGCGCGGGCGCCATCCGCTACCGGCGGGCGCCCGGCTGCAGGCGGCAGCGCGGCGCTGGGGCGCGCGGACCGGAGTGCCGATCGTGGTGTACGACAACTGGAATCGTGCGGGCTCGGCGCGCGCGTGGTGGGTACTGCGCGCGGCCGGCGTCACCGATGTACGCATCCTCGACGGCGGGCTCGCCGCCTGGACCGGGATCGGTCGCGACCTGGCACAGGGCAACGAACAGCCGACGCTCGGCGATCTCACGGTTGCGCACGACAACCTGTACGCGGGCGCGGCGAACACGGTGACCGCGGACGGGGCGGCCGGGCTCACCACCGCGGGAGTTCTGATCGACGCACGGGCACCCGAGCGGTTCCGTGGGGACAGTGAGCCGGTCGATCCGGTGGCCGGGCATATTCCCGGCGCCGTCAACGTCCCGTACGCCGGCCTGCTCGACGAGCACGGATTCTTCCGTCCCGCAACAGAACTCGACTCGATCTTCGCGTCCGCGCAGGTGGGTGGCGGGAGAGCCGTGGGCGCCTACTGCGGTTCCGGGGTCACCGCCGCCGTGGTCATCGCGGCCTTGCGGATCGCCGGCATCGACGCGGCGTTGTTTCCGGGGTCGTGGTCGCAGTGGAGCGCGGAGGCCGGGCGTCCGGTCGCCGCGGCGGCGCCGCCGGACTGACCCGATCAGAACATCTTTCCCGGATTGAACAGCCCGGAGGGGTCCAGCGCGCGCCGGACCGCGCGCTGAACCTGCAGCGCGTCGGGTCCCAGTTCGCGCTCCAACCAGCGCCGCTTGAGCAGCCCCACGCCGTGCTCACCGGTGATGGTGCCGCCCAGTTGCAATGCGGTGGCGAATATCTCGTCCGCCGCGTTCTCGGCACGCCCGAGGGCTGCGAGGTCGTGCTCGGGAACGACGATGATGGGATGCAGATTTCCGTCTCCGGCATGGCCGAAGGTGTAGATCCTGCTGTCGTGCCGGGTGGCGATCTCGGTGATCCGGCGCACGGCCTCGCCGATCCGTGATCGCGGCACCGCGATGTCCTCGATGAGTACCCGGCCGTGCCGCTCCAGTGCGGGAAGAGCTGCGCGGCGCACCGTGAGCAATTCGTCCGCGGCGGCGGAATCGGTGCCGACGGACACGCGGGAAGCGAAGCGCGCGAACGTCGATTCGACGATCGCGGCCTCTGCGTCGGCACCGAAACCATCGGTCTGGGCGACGACGAACGCGCCCGCCGCCGCACCGCGCACCCCCGACCACTCCTGGGCCTCCCGAAGCGATGCCCCGTCGAGCAATTCCAGCATCGCGGGCCGTACCCGCGCGGCTAGTACGGCCGCTGTGGCCGCGGCCGCCTGCTCGACGTCATCGAAATAGGCGGCGACCGTCACTGTGCGCACCGGAATCGGTTGCAACCGCACCGTCGCCGACACGATCACGCCGAGAGTGCCCTCCGAGCCGGTGAACAAGCTCGTCAGATCCAGTCCCGCGACGCCTTTCACGGTGCGTCGTCCGGTATGCAGCAGCCTGCCATCGGCTAGGACCACGCTCAGGCCCAACACCGAATCGCCGGTCACCCCGTACTTCACACATCGCAGCCCACCCGCGTTGGTGGCGATATTGCCCCCGATCGTCGAGATCGCGACACTGGCCGGATCCGGCGCATACCGCAGGCCGGCCCGGGCGGCCGCGGCGTCGAGCACCGCGCCGCTGACACCGGCTTCCACCACCGCGTACTCGTCGGCCTCGGCGATCCGCAGAATTCGGTCGAGCCCACTGACGTCGAGGATCAGCGAACCGGCACCGGCACTCGCGCCACCCGCCAGCCCGGTGCCGGCCCCTCGCACGACCACCGTCAGCCCGGCCTCCGCCGCGAATTCCACTGCCCGCCGCACGTCGTCCACGGTCGCCGCGCACACCAGCACCTCGGGCTGCCCGTCGGCCCGATGAGCCGATCGATCCGACTTCACGTGCTCGGGGATCGCGGAGCCGATGAGGACCGTCCCCGTGATCGACTTCGGCCCGGTGGCGGGAATGGTCATCGAGGTACTCCTTCGGGTCCGCGTGCGCCGGCGTGGCAACGGGGCGCTGGTTCATTTTCTCCGCTTGCCGGAGCTTTGCGCCGCTCGCAACGATCGAAGTATCCGATCACTGCCTATTGCGAGCCTGACCGCCTGGCCCTTGATCGTTATGGAGTGAAATACTCAACCATTTTGCGCCATGTCCGGAATGCGGATACGCGACGCAAGCATTTCATGTAGTCACTCTATGCGGATGGGAACTTTCCATTACCACTGTCGGTTCTTGCAGTCTCCCTTGTGGTTGGTCCGATCCGGCCTACGCGTCGAAACACGGGCACGCCTTGGTCGATCGGGAGTTGTATATCCCGCAGTCCTGGATCGAGGACCGTGACCGTTGCCGCGCGGCGGGTATTCCCGATGACGTCGAGTTCGGCCGCGGTCACTGGGTGCTGGCCCGGCGTTCGATCAGCGACCCCGAGCAGATCGCCTACTACGTCTGCTACGGGCCTCGCCGCTCCACCCTGACCGACCTCGCCTGGGTCGCAGGGTCACGCTGGCACATCGAGGAAGCGTTCCAGCAGGCGAAAAACGAAGCCGGACTCGACCACTACCAGGTCCGGACCTTCCGGGCATGGTATGCCCACATCACCTTGTCCATGCTCGCACCGGCCTGGCTCGCCGCATCCAAAGCCGTTGCCGCAAAAGGGGACTCGGAGTTCATGACGAAGGCATGATCGCCTTCACGTTACCGGAGATCCGCCGCCTGCTCGCACACCTGGTCCTGCGCCACACACGCTCCGCCGAGCATGTCTGGGCCTGGTCGAGCTGGCGCCGCCGATGGCAACACCAAGCCCGACTCGGCCACTACCGCCGGCGGGGACGACCGCAAACTTAACTGCCGTCGCAGTACTAGCGGCTGCGCGGACTTGTTTGCGGATGCAGCTGCCCATCGGGTCGATAACGACGCCGGCATGGGCGTCGACACAGCGGCGAGCGACGAACAGCGTGTCATTGTGGGCGGAAGCGATGATCGGAACGACGGCGCGATGTACCGCTTCGAGAGCCGATGTGGCGCTGCGGGTTCAGACACCACTTGCGGTTGGAGGTTCCCCATCGACATGTGAGCTTCCGTCCTCCGAAACACTTCAGATACTGCTTCGTCGGTGGTCATACGGAATACCGAACACCGGTGAGGTCCTCGGACATCTCCCATAATCTGCGCTGAAGCAGGGCATTGCGGGAGGTGGCAGATGAGCTGACGATCCGGGGATGGCCTCGTAGTTCGCCCAGTCCTCTGGGACCGAAGTATTGGCCGCCTACAACTGCGGGATCCGTTGCGGCGCGCAATATCGGCAGTGCTCCCATCGCAGCGCCTTGACGCAAGCTGCCGAGCAGTCTGTTCTGCAGCCGTATGGATATCGGGGCGTCCCTAACGAGGTGTGTCTTCGTCGTGCCCGGGTGCGCTGCCACGGCGATGGCGTTCGTACCCGAGGCCGCAGCCAGCCGACGTTGGAGTTCGTATGTGAAGAGCAGGTTGGCGAGCTTGGCCTGGCCGTAGGCGTGTACCCACTTGTAGGGACGCCGTTGCCAGTGTGGGTCGGCGAAGTCGATGCCGTCACCAGCCATGCGGTGGCCGAAACTGCTCACGGTCACGATTCGGGCTCCGGGTGTGTTCGTCAGCATATCCAAGAGCAAGCCTGTCAGCGCGAAGTGTCCGAGGTGACACACGCCGAAGTGGAGTTCGAAGCCCTCCTCGGTGGATCCCTTCGTAAACGCGACCAGCCCCGCGTTGTTGATCAACAGGTCAATGCGGGGGTAGCTTGCGCGCAGTTCGGCGGCCGCGGATCTGACAGATCGCATGGATGCGAGATCGAGCTGCTGCACGCTGACGGTAGCGCCGAGTTGAGAGTCGGCGATTCTGGCGGCAGCTTCGATTCCCGCGCCGATGTCTCGCACGGCGAGCACCGTGCGGGCTCCGCGACGCGCAAGAGCAGCGGCGATCTCGTACCCAATACCCGAATTAGCGCCTGTTACAACGACAGTGCGCCCCGATTGATCCGGTATCGCGTCAGCCGTCCAACGCTGACGCCGGTTCATTTTCATTTCACCTCGCTCACGTCGGGGGAATCGCCACGCGTGGTAAAAGGCCGGCTCCGGATACTCCCAATACTCGACGAGCTTTCCGTTGTCGATACGGTACACCTGGGCCAGGACGTAGCTCAGCTTCTCGCCGTCACGTTCGAGGTGATGGCGAACAATACTGCGGGTGCAGGTCAGAGTTTCGGGGTCACGATCGGCGGGACCTCAGCGCCCAGCCGCAGCGACTCGAGGAACAGCACGATTGTCGCGGCCACGGAGCGGTGCGCGACATCGTTGAGCACGTCGTGTCGGCCGCCCCGTACGAGGCGGAGATCGGTGCGCGGTGCCTGCGTGTACGCGTCGATCGCCGCGGCCAGGGGGGTGATGCGGTCGTCGGTGCCGTGCAGCGCTAGTGTCGGGCGGTCGTGTGCTCCGATCGCGACCGTCTGCCACGGCACCGGCAATGCTATTGCGCCGCGGGTGAATTCGCCGTCCGCTGATATCGTGGCGCGGTGCACCGGGCACGCGGTGCGGGCATCGACCTCGTCCGCCCATTCGGTGCCCACCGCATCGGTCGAGGAGCTTCGTGGCGCGGGGGAGGGAAGAGCGATTGCCGCCAGCACAGCACCTTCCACCGGTATGTCCGAGACGAGCCGCGCCGCCAGCGTAGCCCCGCTGTCCGATCCGAGCAGGATCCGCGGCGCCGGCAGTGACTCGTCGGCCAGTA
Organism: Nocardia sp. BSTN01; assembly: GCF_015354405.1. GTDB lineage: Bacteria > Actinomycetota > Actinomycetes > Mycobacteriales > Mycobacteriaceae > Nocardia. Next base: position 223,870 of record NZ_JADKYP010000005.1, read on the forward strand.
CTTTTTCGACGGCCGCTCGGGTCCCTGCGAAATCGTCGAGTGCCACCGGCACGTACCGCACCCGATAACCGTCGGCCGAGAGCCGCCGGCCTAGACGACCGTACGATCCGGCGGTCTCCCCGCGTCCGGGTAGCAGTATGACGGTGCCGCGCGGTGTGGCGCCCTCGGGTTCGTCCCACACGCCGGTTGCCGGATGTGCCTGTGTCGTTGTCATTCGGTCGCTCCTTCCGCCCAGGCGGATGTGAACCAGCGCACCGCACCGGTTTCCGGGTTGTAGGACCGGCGCGGCAGAGTGCCGATATCCGCGCCGTATACATGGATTCCGATCACCGGCTCGTCGCCGCCGCAGCGCACCTGGTGGACGTCGTCGTCGGTGGTGCAGCACACCGTCACCTGACCGGCGGACCACTCCGCAGTGCCCTCCTCGACGAGCGGCACGTCCTCGGTCGACGGCTTGCGGTAGCGGGTCTCGACCTCGATGCCGCTGTGAATTCCCACCACACCCCAGGTCTCGTGGCCGTGAACCGGTGTTCCCTGCCCGACGTTCCACACCGCGGCGGCGATGGAGAAGGCGCCGTCGGGGTCGACGTGCAGCGGATACATGACGTAGTGATCGGGATCGGGTCGCGTCTTGCCCGGCGGCAGTTCGAGTCCGCCGGTCAGGACGGCGGTGAGTTCGTCGCGGATGGCGGCCGTCAGCGAGCGCTCGTCGGGGATGTCGTCGATCAGGCGCGCGACGGTGTCGGCGAACGTCGCCAACTCCGGTATGCCGGTCTGGATCGGGACGATCGGGGGTCGGGTCATTCCAGCTCCTCACTGGGGGATTCGAGCGGACAGGACGCGCCGGCGATAGGTGGTCAGGCGGTCGTGCAGGCCGGGTGCGAGCACGGATCGGGTCAGTGCGGCGAGTGCGGCGTCGGGGTCGTGCACGGGCCGGGTCTCGGCCAGCAGTGCGGGGCGAGTTGCGGAGTCGATGCGGGCCCAGGCGTCGAGGATCCCGGAGAGGTCACCGGGTGTGCCGGTCACCAGTCGCCCGGCGGCCGCGGCGGTGACCGGGTCGCCGCCCAGGAAGATCGCGGGATCTGTGATCGCGCGCAGGCGAGCGGTGCCGAGCACGACGCCGAAACGTGCTCCGGGAAAAGCGAATCGGGCGTCCGGTCCGGCGAGCCGGTGATCGCACGCGGCGACCAGATCCGCTCCGGCACCGATCGCGGCGCCCTCGACGACGGCCACCGTGAGGTAGGGCGCGGTGGCCAGCCGTTCGAGCAATGACCCGATCCGCAGGAATCGATGGGCGAGGGAGGCGTCCGATTCGCGGGACAGCCCGGTCAGATCGAACCCGGCCGCGAAGTGCCGTGAATTACCTTCCAGTACAAGCGCTTCCGGTCGAACGGCAGCCGCTTCCTCGAGTGCATCGTGCAGGGCCTCGACGAGTTCGGACGACAGTGCGTTGGCGGCCTGCGGACGGTCGAGACGAACCCGCCAGACTCGGCCGCGATGAATGGCGAGGGTCATGTGCCACACCACTCGTCGAAGATCTCGTCGTCACCGCCCAACCGCGGTGCGGCTCGGTCCAGGCGGGGGTCCTGGCCCTCGATGCGTACCGGGAAGACGACCGTCGGGGTGGGCCCGGCGACGGGGACGTCGAGGGAACCGACCAATCCGGTCGCGTGCACGTGCTCATCGGAGAGGATGTCGCCGAACGAGTTGACCGGGCCGCACGGCACGCCCCGCGCACGCAGTTCGGCGATCCAATGGTCGCGTCTCGCGCTCGCGAAGCGCTCCTGCAGGATTGCCGCCAGTTCGGCGTGGTGCGCGACCCGGTCCAGTTGGGTCAGGAATCGCGGATCGTCGGCCAGTTCGGGTGCCCCGACCACCTCGGCGACCGCCGCCCAGAGCCGATCGTTACCCGCGGCGACGGTGAAATCGCCGTCGGCGGCGGCGAATCCCTGATATGGCGCGTTGCGCGGATGGGCGGTGCCGAGCCGGGCCGGTTCCACACCGGAGCCCCAGAATTCACTGGTCTGTAGCGCCGATACGCCGATGAGGCAGTCGAGCATCGGACAATCCAGCCGCACGGACCGGCTCTCGGCGCGGACCTGGGGCAGCACGGCGGCGATGCTGTAGGCGGCATACAACCCGGCGGTGAAATCGCCGACCGGAACCCCCGCTTTCACCGGCCCGCCGCCGGGCTCGCCGGTGACACTCATCAGTCCCGACATCGCTTGGATGACAACGTCGTACGCGCCGTGGTCGACGTACGGACTCGTCAGGCCGTAACCGGATATCGAGCAGTACACGAATCCGGGATGGCGCACCTGCTCGTAGCCGACGCCGAGCCGGTCCAGGACCCCCGGCCGGTAGTTCTCCACCAGCACATCGGCGGCCGCCACCAGATCGCGGACCCGGGCCAGATCTCCGGGATCGCGCAGATCGGCGACCACCGAACGCTTGTTGCGGTTGACCGAGGCGAAGTTGTGGCTGAACCGCTCGTCATCGTCGTCGGCGAAGGGCGGCCACGCGCGCATCTGATCGCCCGTCGGCGGCTCGACCTTGACCACGTCGGCGCCGAGATCCGCCAGTAGCATCCCGGTGAACGGACCGGCCGCTACGTGGGCGAACTCCACGACACGCACACCGTGCAACGGCCGCATCCGCTAGACCACCGCCCGGTCGGAACGGGTCGCCCGGCGGTGGGCCAATTCCTGGCGCACCAGCGGCACCAGATCGCGGCCGTAGTCGATCGCGTCCTGCAGCGGGTCGTATCCGCGGATCAGTACCGTATTCACACCGATCTCGATGTAGTCGAGCAGCGCGGCCGCCACCGTCTCCGGCGAACCCACCAGCGCGGTGGAGTTGCCGCCGCCGCCCACCGCCTTCGCGGTCGGGGTCCACAAGCACCGATCGTGCAGCTCGCCCCGCTCGGCGACGGCCAGCAGTCGCCGCGAACCCGCGTTCTGCGGTTCGGCGCCGCGCGGGTGAAGTTGGTTGGCGCGCAGGTTGTCCGCGCCGCCGTTGATGGTGTCCAGGATGCGATGCGCCCGTTCCCAGGCGGCCTCGTCGGTGGCGCCGAGGATAGGCCGGAACGACACCGAGATCCGGGGCCTGCGGTCCCGGCCCGCGGCCGCCGCTCGTTCGGTGACGGTGGCGATCTGCTCGGCGGTCTCGCGCAGCGGCTCGCCCCACAGCATGTAGGTGTCGGCGTGCCGGGCACCGACCGTGTAGGCCGCGGGGGAACTGCCGCCGAAGAAGAGTTCGAGGTGCCGGTTGCCGTGCGGCGGGACGTGCGGGTGGAAACCCTCGAACCGGTAGTAGTCGCCGTCGAAGTCGCGAGGTCCGGTGGTATCCCATGCGGCGCGCAGGATTCGGAGATATTCGTCGGTGCGCGCGTACCGCTCGTCGTGCGGAAGGTAGTCGCCCTCGCGGCGCTGCTCGACGTCGGTACTGCCGGTGACGATGTTGAGCGCCACCCGCCCGCCGGAGAACTGATCCAGCGTCGTGAAGGTGCGCGAGGCCAGCGTGGGATGGACGACACCGGGCCGGTGTGCCACGAGCAGGCCGAGTCGTTCGGTGTGCGCGGCGACGGCCGCCGCCACTTGGGAGCCCTCGGGCCAGCCGGAGCCGTAGCCGATCAGCACCCGGTCGAATCCGCCGTCCTCGTGCGCGCGGGCGAAGCGGATCGTATAGTCCGGGTCGATCACCGCTCCGTTCCCGGGCCGTGTCTCGGAGGCGTCGGCAGTGCCGATCATGCCCAGGATCTCGACGTCGTCGTAGCTCATCGCTCGCCCTTCGTGAGTGTGGTGTGACTGTTTTCCGATGCCGTGCCGGACCACCGGCCGGCCAGGTGGCAGGCGGCGGACCAGCGCTGCTCCACCTCGAAAAGTTCTGGCTGCGTGGCACATTCGGTGTATGCGAACCGGCAGCGGTCGGCGAATACGCAGCCGCCGGTGGGGGCGGGCTCGCGTTCGACCCTGATGTCGTCGGGCCGGATGGCCGACTGAGTGCCGAGGCTCGGCGCGGACGCCACCAACAGGGCCGTGTACGGATGGGCCGGGCGGGTCAGCACGTCACGCAGCGGACCCTGTTCGACCAGGCGGCTGCGGTAGAACACCGCCACCCGATCGCCGATGCCCGCCAGTGAGGACAGATCGTGCGCGATGATCACGACCGCGACTCCGAGGTCGCGCCGCAGCCGGTCGAGCAGATTCAGCACCAGATTGCGGTTGGAGACGTCGAGCGCGCTGACCGGTTCGTCGCAGATGAGCAGCTGTGGTTCGGTCACGATGGCGCGCGCGAGCGACACCCGCTGCCGCTGCCCTCCCGACAGCTCGCGCGGGCGGCGCTCGCGTACCGTGTCGGGATCCAGGCCGACCTCGCGCAGCGCGCGGTCGGTCCGTTCCCGGCGGGTGGCACTGTCGATGCCGCCCGCCACCTCCAGCGGTTCGCCGACGAGACGGGCGACGGTGAGATCGGGGTCGAGTGATCGCAGCGGATCCTGGAACACCAGCTGAATCCGGCCCTGCCGCCGGAATTTTCTCAGTTCACGGCCACGCAGCCCGGTGAGCTCCCGCCTGTCGAACTCGATGGTGCCGCCTGCGGGAGCCGTGAGCCCGACCGTGGCGCGAGCCAATGTCGTTTTGCCGGAACCGGTTTCGCCGATGATTCCGACGATCTCGCCCGGATACACCTCCAGACTCGCGCCCTGTAGGGCCGCGCCGGTGCCCAGCCCGACGGCGCGGCGCGGCACCGCGTAGGTGACCGACAGATCGGTGATCCGCAGCAGCGGTGCGGTACTCATGCGGCCACCCGGTCCCGGACGCAGCGGGCGAGATGGTCCGAGCCGACCTCGCGAAGCGGGATCGCACCGTCCGCGCAGCCGGGCCCGGCGTGCGGGCAGCGCGCCGCGAAGCGGCAGCCGTCGATCTCTTCTCCCGCGGCGGGTGGTTGCCCGTCGATCGTCTCCAGGGTGCGCCGCGACCAGTCGCCGAGCGACGCGACACGGAGCAGGGCCTGGGTGTAGGGGTGGCGTGCGTTGCGCAGTACCTCCTCGGTCGGCCCGGACTCGACGAGTTCACCCGCGTACATGACCATCACGCGATGGCTGGTCCGGGCGACTACCGCCAGATCGTGCGTCACCAGCAGCAGACTGAGCCGGTGGTGGCGCTGTAACCGTTCGAGCAGTTCCAAGATCTCGGCCTGCACCACGGTGTCGAGTGCTGTCGTGGCCTCGTCGGCGATCAGCAGTTCCGGATCGAGCGAGATCGCGACGGCGATGAGTACCCGCTGCAGCATCCCGCCCGACAGCTGGAACGGATACAGCCGTTCGACTCGTTCCGCATCGTGAATCCCCACCTCGCGCAGGAGTTCTCGGCCGCGATCGCGCGCGGCCCGGCGGCCGAGACTGCCGCGCACCCGCAGTTGTTCGGCGACCTGGTAGCCGATGGTGAGTGAGGGGTTGAGGTAGGAACCGGGATCCTGGAACACCGCGGACAGCCGGATGCCACGCAGCCGCCGCCAGGTGGCGGGCCGGGCGCCGGTGAGATCTACGGCAGAGTCGCCTGACCCCAAAGTGACCGTGCCGCTGGTGATTTCGACCGCTGGCGGGAGCAGTCCGAGGACGGCGCGGCAGGTCAGTGTCTTACCGGACCCCGATTCGCCGACCAGGGCGACGGTCTCGCCCCGTCGGATCTGGAAGGAGACATCGCGCAGGGCCCGACGGCCACCGGCGACGTCGACGTTCAGGCCGTCGACACGAAGCACCGGATCGGTGACGGTCGGATCATCGGACAGTGACACGGTCGAACTCCTCGGTGGGGAACGCGGGTTTCGTCACGGTGGCCGGGAGCGACAGACCGCGGCCGAGCAGCCGCGCGAACAGTCCGCGCCGGGCACGGGGGGCATCCGAGCTCGCCTCGCGCAGGCAGTCGGCCAGGATGTTGAGGGCGCCGACAGTGAGCAACATCGGTATGCCCGGCAGCAGCGGCGCCCACGGCTGCAGTTCCAGATAGCCGAGATCGGAGGCCAGCATGCCGCCCCAGGTCGGAGCCGGCGGTGTGACACCGACGCCGAGGAAGGCGAGGGAGGCGATCACCAGCAAGGCGGCACCGGTGGCCTGTGCGGCGGCCACCGCGACATTCGGCGCCACCTTGCTCCACATGTGGGTGCGCAAGATCCACCAGGTGGACGCGCCCATCAGCTCGGCGGACTCGACGTACTGGGTGCTGCGCAGTCCGAGTGCGACCGCCCGGCTGATGCGGAAAAAGATCGGTGCGGACAGGATCCCGACCGCGACCATGGCTTGGTTCATACCGTTTCCGAGGGTCGCGGCCACCGCGATGGTGAAGACGGTGAAGGGAAGTACCGTCAGCGTCTCGGATATCCGCAACCCGATCCACTCACCGGCCCGCCCCGCCCACACCGACGCGAGACCGGAAGGCACGCCCAGGCACAGCCCGACCGAGACCGCCTCGATCGCACCGACCACCGACAGCCGCGTGCCGGCCATCAGCCGGCTCAGTACGTCGCGACCGACATAGTCGGTGCCGAGCAGATGATCGGCGCTGGGGCCCTGCAGGATCTGCGGGGATTGCCGCAGCGCGTCATACGGTGCCAGCGCGCTGCCGAAGACGGCGAGGAACGCCACCGCGGCGAGGATCAGCAGGCAGATGCGGGCGCTGGGATTGGCGAGAAGTGTGCGTAGCGTCGTCATCGCCGCCCTCCTGGAATGGTGCCGCGGCGTGCGGCGGGATCGAGCAGGATCTGCAGCGCACCGAGCGCGAGAGTGCCGAGCAGGACGACCGCGGAGGTCACCAGCAGCGTGCCGAGGACGACCGGCACATCACCGCGCTGGGCGGATTGCAGTGCCAGCTGGGCGACGCCGGGTAGGTTGAACAGCTTCTCCGTCATCACGGCACCACCGATGATCAGCGGGAGCGCGTTGGTCACGACGGCGAGCGTCGGCGCGACCGCATTGCGCAGGACATGACCGAAAAGCACTCGGCCCCGGCCGTATCCGCGCATGCGGGCGCCGATGGCGTAGTTCTCGGCCTGCGCGCTCACCAGGGTGGTGCGCAGTTGCCGCGCGATATTCGCGGCCACCTCGAGGGCCAAGGCCAGCGCGGGCAGCGTGGCATAGCGCAGCCAGTGCACCGGATCGATCGCATACGGCGAGTAGCCCCCAGCCGGGAAGAGGCGAGCCTTCACCGCCAGCAGCACGATCAACGCGATGCCGATGACGAACGGCGGCAGCGTCGCCAGCACCGAGCAGAACACGGTGATGATCCGATCGATCACTCCGCCCGGCCGTGCGGCGGCGAGGATCCCGGCGCCGAAGCCGATGACCAGCGCCAGCAACAGTGCGTACAGCGCGATCGACAGGTCCACCGGAAATGCGAGCTGGATCGACCGGGATACGGGGACCGTGGTGAACCACGAGCGCCCGAGATCACCGTGCAGCGCGTCCCAGACCCAGGCGAGGTAGCGCACCACGAGTGGCCGGTCGAGGCCGAACTCGTGGTTGAGCCGCGCGATGTCCTCCGGCGTCGCGGTGTCCCCGAGCACCACGGCGGCCGGATTGTTCTTGCTCAGGGCTCCCAGTGTGAAGGTGATCAGCGAGGCGAGAAAGAGCACTGTGACCGAGGTGAGCAGCAGCCGCGCGCCGGCGCGAAACACCGGCAGACCGAGCGAGACTTGCTTAGGTGCGCCCGAAACCAGCGGCGCCGCAATAGCTTCCGTCATGCCGTCACGCCTTCCCAGCGGAGCAGACTCGGGTGTTGTTTCAGCGGTGCCAGCGACGGACGCCGGACCAGGATGCTCGGCACCTCGTACAGAAATGTGTTGGGGAACCGGGTGACAGCGATGCGGGTCGCCTCCTGCAATGCCGCCGGATACTCCGGTGCGTCGGTCGGAATAGCTGCGACCTTCGCCAGCTGCGCGGCCAGTTCCGGATCGCCGGAGCGCGACGGGTTCATCAGCCCCGTGGAGCTGAACAGAACCTGGAACGCCTGCAGCGGCGACTCGCGGCCCGCGAATCCGTCGTAGCCGAGCGGTTTGCCGCGGTTGAGATACACGATCTGGGTCCACTGCGACGGCGGTACGAGGTCGATCTCGAGGTCGATACCGATGTCGGCGAGCTGGGCCTGAATCTGCTCCACCGCGGCCGGAACCGGCGCCGCTGCAGACAATGTGGAGCGCACCTTCCCGGACAACCCGGCATCGGCGAGGATCTTGCGCGCCTTGGCGGGGTCGTAGCGAAACGCCTGCGCCAGCTGCGCGTTGTAGCCGACGTACCCCTTGGGAAAGGGCTGGTAGCCGACATCGCCGATGCCGAAGTTGGCGATCTTCTTGATCGACTCACGGTCGATGCCGTACTTCATCGCCTCCACCACCGCGGGGTTGTCGAACGGCGGCTTCGACGTATTGACGTCCAGCACAGCGACATACATCGAATCGAGCACCTGCACCTCGAGGCCGCTCGCCTGGGCCGCCTTGATACCCGAGGCCGGAACCCTGGCCACGTCGTACTGCCCGGATGCCACCGACGCGACGACGGTCGCCGGATCGGCGGCCGGGTAGAGCAGGAACCGGGTGATCGCGATCTGGTCCGCGAGGTGGAAGAACTCGTTCTTGCGCAGTTCCGCGTGGTCGTTGGCGACGTAGGAGGTCAGCGTGAACGGCCCGGATCCGGCGGGCCGGGTCGCCAGCGTGTGTGCGTCCTTCTCGAACACCGCGGGGTTGACCACCATGCCCGTCTTGCCGGCCAGCAGTAGCGGATACTGGTAGTTGGTCCCGGCCAGGTCGATGACCACCTCCCGGTCACCTTGTGCCGCAACCTTTTTCAGATCGACGAGCTGCGGAGCGATCAGCGAACCGGGCGCAGACCGCCCGCGTTCGATGGACTTGGCCACCGCCGCCGCGTCCAGTGGTGACCCGTCGGAGAATTTCAGCCCGGGGCGCAGCGTGAAGGTGACCTGGGTGCCGTCGTGGTTGTAGGCCCACTTCTCGGCGAGCCAGCCGACCGCGTTGCCGTCGCCGTCCAGCGCGGTCAGGGCGTCGTAGGCGAGGGCGAGCATCGTAACGTCGGAACCGGCCGACGAGGTCACCGGATCCCAGGTGGTCGGCAGCTGCCAGGCCCATGAGACGGTGCCCGGCCCACCGCCGCCGACGGACCCGGCACCGGCGTCGCTGCAGGCCGCGAGTGCGAAGAGGGCGCCGGCGCCGAGGCCCAGGCGCAACAGGCCGCGGCGGCTGACGATCGTGGGGGCGGAGCGGTTGCTCCGCTGAACGCTGAGAGACATGGTCGGGCTGGTTCTTTCTGGCGGCAGGTGTCCGGGCCGGTCAGGCCGCGCTGTACCGGTTCGGCGGGATCGGCAGGCCGAGGTGGCCACGCAGGGTCTGCGCGGTGTACTCGGTGCGGAATACACCGCGCTCCTGCAGGATCGGCACGACCTCGTCGACGATCCGGCGGAAGTTGGCGGGGTGGTCGACGGCGATGTTGAAACCGTCGCACGCACGCGCCTCCCACCACTCGATGAGCTTGTCCGCCACCGTCTCCGGTGAGCCGACGAATTCGCTCTTGCGCCGCTCGCGGGTGGCCTCCACGGCCTGGCGCAGCGTCCATCCGTTCTGCTGCGCCCGGTCGGTGATCGCCTTGGCCTGGGTGTAGAAGGAGCGCTCGCCATATACCAGCGCCTCGGCCGGGAACGGCGCGTCGAGGTCGTAGGCGGTGAAGTCGTGCCAACCGAAGGGCCGGCCGAACTCCTCGAGCGCGGCGGTGAAGGTGTGATCGGCGGCGTTGTTCGCGGCCTCGATCTCCCGCGCGTCCGCGTCGGTGTCACCCACCACGATCTTGACTCCGGGCAAGATGAGCAGATGATCGGGGTCGCGCCCGAATCTCTCTGTGGCCCTGCCCTTGATGTCGCTGTAGAAGGCCTGGCCCGACGGGATGTCGGGAGCGTGGGTGAAGATGCCCTCGCCGACCGCGGCTCCCAGATCGCGGCCCTGATCGGAGTCGCCCGCTTGGAAGATCACCGGATGTCCCTGCGGCGAGCGGACCAGGTTCAGCGGACCCTGCACCCTGAAGTACTCGCCGTCGTGGTCGAGCCGGTGTTGTTTGCTGCGATCGAGGAATCGCCCGCTCGCCCGGTCCCGCACGAAGGCGTCGTCCTCATACGAATCCCACAGTGCCCGAGCGAGTTCGACGAACTCCCGCGCCCGCCCATACCGGGTGTCGTAGTCGTAGTGCTCGTCGAGTCCGTAGTTGCGCGCGGTGCCGGCGTCACCGGTCGTGACGACGTTCCACCCGGCGCGACCGCGCGAGATCAGATCGAGTGAGCCGAGCCGGCGGGTCAGGTTGAACGGACTGTTGAAGCTGGTCGTCGCCGTGCCGACCAGGCCGACCCGGGTGGTCTGCACCGCCAACGCGCTCAGCAGCGTCAACGGCTCCAGGCGGTTGAGGTAATGCGGCGGTGAATACGGCGTGATGAACTGGCTGTCGACGATGAACACCAGATCGAACAGGCCGCGCTCGGCCAGTCGCGCGATATCGGTGAACCAGTCGATGTTCACACTCGCGTCGCCGGGGATCTCCGGGTCCAGCCAGAGGGTGTGGCTGCCCGGGCCGCCCGTTCCGTAGGGAACGGCTCCCAGATGAATTTGCCGTCTGTTCCGCACACCGCTCCATCCATTGATTCCTGCCTCGTCGAAATTACGGGAATACACCCGGCCCATCCAACGAGCATTCGTGATGAGAACCATCATGATTCGTAATAGCAGTGCATAATTGTCAGGACATGAACAAGAACCTCGACATTGCACCGTTGCGTAGCTTCGTCGCCATTGCGGATTGCGGCGGCTTCCAGCGAGCCGCGACCCACCTCCATTTGACGCAGGGCGCAGTCAGCCAGCACGTGCGCAAGCTGGAGGATGCGGTCGGTCGCCAGCTGGTGCAGCGGCACGGGCGCGGCTCGCGATTCACCCCTGAAGGCGATGAACTGCTTGCCGTGGCCCGGCAAATCCTCGACCTGCACGACAACGCATTGCGCGGCTTCGGCGGACGGCCCGAGGACATCCTCACGATCGGCTCGACCGAGCACGGCGCCGCGCAACTGCTACCGGCCCTCGCGAGCGCGCTCGGGCGGGCGGCCCCGCAGTTCTCCGTCCGGTTCCGCATCGACCGTGGCGGTGCTCTCCGCGACGGTCTCGCGCGCCGCCGGATCGACCTCGCACTACTGCTGAACAGCGACGATCCGAGTGCGATCCAGGTGGGAGACCTCGAACTGACCTGGTATTCCGCGCCGGGCTGGCAGCCGCCTCCGCGCCCGGACCCGGTCCCGATCGTCGCCTTCGACAGCCCCTGCGCGCTGCGCAGCCGCGCCCTGGAAACCCTGTCCGAGGTCGAACTCCCGGCGTCGATCAGGGCCGAGGCGCCGCAGCTGGGCGGGGTACACGCCGCCGTCGCCACGGGCGTAGGGGTGGCGCTGCTCGCGACACTCGGGCGGACCCCGGAGGGGCTCGTTCCGTGCTTCGACCTACCGGCCGCGAAGCCCTTACGGCTGTCTGTCGGCGCTCGACCAGGGCTGCCGGCCGCGACGGTGAAAACTGCCGCGGACGCTTTAAGGCCCTTGCTTGCACCGCCTCTGCGCCTGGCCGCGGGGGCGTGAGCGCTGACGGTCGAGCCGTTAATAAAATCTCGACGATTTAATTCGAATATTTACCCGGTATCCATTAGAGATCTGGACCCACCGCATTGAAATCAGCGAGATTGCATTCCTTTATCGGGCGACGCTACCTTCGTCGTTCGCCTCGGTAGGCCGCCGCTGGGGTTCCGCTGTGGACGTCCGAACGCTACCGATATAGGTCGGAAACCATACTGGGCCCGAGCGACACCGCCCTATGATCGCAGTCGATCTCACCCTACTGGGCCGCTATTACGAACGCTTCGCCGACAACGCCGTGGAAGTGGGGCGCCGCACCATCTTCCTCACCACTGGCGAAACCGCCCACCACCCGATCCCCGAGGGCGGGTGATGCCTGCGCTCGGCGCCTACGCCGAGGTCTTAGCAGCGTGAAAAGCGAAGAGGGTCCCGGCGGCTCGGTCCGCCGGGACCCTCGTGCCGACCGTAGGATACTGCGCTCGATCGCGCGAGGAAACAGATAGCGGGCCTGTCGGTTTCGCGGCTGTGAAGTTGCCGGATGCGGGTTTGCTCGCCAGGGTGATGCGCTAGGTTGTGGAGCGCCACAACATCACACGCTGTCGGGGCGGCGATCTCGCCGATGTTTGGTGTGTGCCTCGGGTTTCCGCGGGCCGGTTAGCCCAACCGGCTTGTTGTGCCCTCGGGTCCTCATTGAGCCGGGGAATCGAGGGACCGGAAGGCCCGGTGCCGGCGAGGGGCCCTGCCACTGGTCATCTCACGCCGGCACCGTGTCCAGCCGGGAATTCGCGGGCCACGCTACCACTTGCGTGGGCTACATGAACGGCCACAGGTCGGCGTCGCGGTGGGTATCGCGGTGCAGGCGCGGATGGTCGGGCGGGCAGAGCCAGCGGACCGGCACCCGCACGGTCTCCAGCGACGGCACCCGAGCCGGACGGCCGGTGCGATCGGTCAGCATGCCCACGACCCGGTAACCCTGCCCCGGAGGCAGGCCGAGGGCAGAGGCTTGTTCGCTGGTGAGCGTGATGTCGGTGTGGGCGCGTTCGATCAACCGCAGCCCGTCCACGGTCACCGGCTCGGCCTCGAGATCGATCTCGGTGACGGTGAGCCGGAACCGGGCGCCGGCCAGCAGGCCCGCCACCCACATGAAGGTGCCCGGTACCTGCCGGTCGGGATAGCGGGCGATCGGTAGGCGGTGAGGGACCAGCACCACGTAGGTGTGCCCGATCTCCACGTCACGGGCGCGCACACATCCAGCATCACCCCGGCCCTACTTCGGCGGCAATGCCGCACAGTCAACTCTTCGGGAACTCACACCACAGGGTTGCCGAGACCTACGTGCTCGTCCTGCACCCACGTGTAGACGTCGACCGGCACGTGTGACCCGCTCGAGGGCGGAACAGGCCGGTGTTTCTGCGGTTCTATGCTGCACGGTACCGGGTCCGGCGGACATGAGCGGAACTCTCGGGGCCGGGCGCGGGCCAACGACTTCGTCAGGATCGCGGCGGCTCCCCGGGCGTGAGTGTCGGGGCCGGGGGAGCCGCGCTTTCTCCACGGTTCGCTCCGCGCGAGCGGGACCGGAGTGGATGAGCCGGAGATTGTTCCGACCTCCTTCGGGCGCCGGGACACAGGGGGTAGCCACGTCGCTCGGACCCGGGGCTACTCACGAGCCCGACCAGAGAATAGGCGCAGCAACGGGCTGGCGACTACGAGGCGGAACACAAAACAGCCGACTGTGACCGCACTCACGAAAGCTTGGGGAACCGGGAGTCGTCCGGCAGTTGGCTGGTAATCGTTCCACGGCGACGCGGAGCATCCCGAGTGAGGTGTCCACGCCGATCAGGTGGCGTGCTCGTCCATCGGCGTGTCCGCGGGTGCGTTCGGTGAGCAACAAGCCGGAGTTCTCGGCAGGTCAGCGACGTGGCGAGAGAACGGATCTCGTCGTGGAGTGAGGGTCACCGATCTGCTGTTCTGGCAAGACATTCCTGTTTACGGCGAGGCGAAGCTGGATGTGACCGGCCGCCTCATCAGCAACTGCGGCTTATCTCTGGGGCAGCGGGCCATGTGATCGAGGGACACGGACATCTCTCGTCGCGGCGGTCGGCTTGGGCCCGGTTGAACAGGTGCGGTGGGTTAGCCGGCGCGCTGAACAGCTGCCGGCCGAACCTGCACGTGGGAAACAAACCGAACGGAAACGGACTGGGGGATGCATTGCCGAAGTGCCTGTGCTGGAGGGTTACTGGGAATGAGCGGCTGGAAAGCTGAGGCTGGGCCGCTGTGGGAGAACCCTTTTCACTGACCACCCGTAGAAGGCAAGACAATGGCGCCTGTTATTACTTCGCTGACTCCCTCTTCCGGCCCTGCGGCGGGACTGAACTCTGTCATCATCACCGGTTCCGGTTTCAGTGGTGTCGGCCCGTTGACTGTCCGGTTCGGCACGACGGCAACGACTTTCACCATCGACTCCAACACGCAGATCACGGCGATCGCTCCGCCTGGAACCGGCACGGTGAACGTCACCGTCCAGGCCTTGCTGGACGGGACGAGCAACCCGCTGCCCTACACCTATGCCGGGGTTCCTACCTTGACCGGCATCAGTCCGGCTTCGGGGTCGGCGGCCGGTGGGACGACGGTCGTGT
>NZ_JADKYP010000050.1 GCF_015354405.1 Nocardia sp. BSTN01
CACAATTTTTTGCCGCATCGCCTCCACTGCCGGTTGGGTCAGTGTTGGCCGACGCGTGCGCGGCCGACTCGTTGTGAGGCGGTGACCAGGGGTTGGGCGTAGGCGAGCATGCGTCGTTGGTAGTCGGTGACGGCGTCGTTGAGGCGCCGGCCGGTGGTGCGGGCGGTGGCGATGGCGGTGGTGAGTTCGCCGGCGTCGCGCAGGGCGGTGTTGGCGCCCATGGCCAGGACCGGGCTCATGGCGTGTATCGCGTCGCCGAGCAGGGTGACCGCGCTGCCGGACCACGGCTGTACCGGTGCGGCGGTGGAGATGCGCAGTGGGAACAGGGTGGTGGTGTCCCAGTGGTCCAGGATGCGGTACAGGTCGGGATGCCAGCTGTCGCCGATCAACCGGCGTGCGAGTTCGGCCAGCGCTCGGCTGTCGAGCCGGCGCAGTTCGGGGAACGGGGGCATCGCGGGATGGTCGATGCGGGCGCCGACCATCGTGGCCAGGTAGTCGGCGACCGGGGTGGGGCGGTCGGTGATAGCGGTGGTGCGGGAGTGGTCGAACAGGACCGGACCGAGGCCGATGTGGGTGCGCTCGGGTCCGGTGGCGACGGTAAACATGGTCTCGAATACCCAGTCGGGCAACAGGTTTCGGTCGGGCAGTGGGACGAGGCCGTAGATCAGGCGCAGTCCGGCGTCGTCGACGCGGGCATGGGGCAGCAGCGCCGCGCGCACAGCCGAGCCGACACCGTCGGCGCCGACGAGCAGGTCGGCGGTGTCGGTATGGCCGTCGGAGAATCGGACGGTGATTCTGCCGTCACCGTGTTCGTCGAAACCGGTGCATTCGCGGCCGAAATCGACTGCGGCGGGCAGGGTCGACAGCAGAATCTCACGCAGGGTGGCGCGGTGGAACGGGTACGCCTGGGTCTGCCGGTTGTAGGCCGCGGGTGCGCCCGCCTGTTCGGTGATGGGGCGTAGCCGGTGGTCGAGTACCCGCGGGGGCGCCAGAGGCGTGCCGGCGGTGGCCAGGCACAACTGCAGCACTTCCGGGGGCAGGCACTGACGGAGACCGATCAGGCCGGGGGGATCGAGCTGGATCCGGTAGCCCTGAGGGCGGGCGGTCGGTGACGGATCCCGTTCGTACACGGCAACTTCGGCGCCCAGCCGCGCCAGGCCGTGTGCGCAGGCCAGGCCACTGAGACCGGCACCGATGATGACAACACGAAAATTCACGGTTCACTGCCTTCGTCAAAGGTACGAAGGAAACACCGGAACCCATGGGTTGCACACGCGGGGAACGCGTGCTGCCGGGAACACCATCCTCGGCAGATTTTTCGTGTGTCCTACAACAACGACTGCGACCGTACCGCACAACCGGACGCTCCGGGAAATACCGTCCTCGTCCGCACGGTGGTAACTGGCGGCGGCGGTATGTAGCGAGGGAGGACCCGGCGGCTCGGACCGCCGGGGCCCTGTTGTCGACCGTAGAAGAAGGGCCTCGATCGTGTGGCCGAAACGGGGAGTTGTGTCGCCGGACCGTCACTGCAGGACCAGTCGTTGGCCGAGTCTCCGGCCGGCCCGTGGTGGTGAGGTTTCGCATCATTCAGCAGTACTCGAGCTACTGAGCAGCCACTGGAAGGGGCAGTGCGCGGGTGAATGTGAGTAACATCCGCGAATATTCAGCGATCTTCAAGGCAACAACGTCAGGGAGAGTCGACATGAAATCTGTGAAGCGATTGGCTGCGGGTGCCGTCATTGTTACTGCGACTGCTGCTGCCGCGCTGGCCGGTAGCGGTGTGGCCCAGGCTGATGTCCCGGTGTGGCAGGCCAACTGTCACGTCTACAACATATTCAACACCGGCGGTATGTCCAATTGCGAGTTGCCGACCTGGCAGCAAGTGAAACTGACGTGCGTCGCGTGGCCCGTTCCCTTCACCTATTGGAAGTACGGCCCGGTCCAATACGGGCAAAATCAGTCGTGGGCCAGTTGCGACTCGCCGGGTGCGCTGGTGCGCGTCGAGGTCATCCAGGCCTGAAAGCCGAAAGCGGCCGGGGCTTTTCGTAGTCTGCGTCTGTGGGGAGGACGTGTATGTCCGGTCGATGGTCTGTCTGACCAATGACAGCGTGCGCAGTCGTGCCGTCGCCGGACCGCCGCGATGTGGTGTCGGTGGAGGAGTTGATGCAGAGGCTCGCGCGGCCTACCCACGATGCTCGTCTACGAATGACCGCCGATCGGGGTCGCGCGAGTGGAGGCGGTCTGCCGGGATCGATCCGGCAACAACCCATCTCGGAGTGGACCGGTGAGGCACCTCGATCGTCGCTGGAACCGGTGACGAACACTGTCTCTCCAGCTCTCGCCACCGCGAGGTAGTCTCACCTGAAACGATGAGGGGGCGGTGGTGTGAGAGATTCGCAGGCCAATCCGGAGTCGTTCGGGCCACATGGTGCGACCGCCGTCACCGCAGCCGTCACAGCGCTGATCGCAGGACTGCTCAGCGGCATCGCCGGAATCCTGTGGCTTCTCTACGTGGTCGTCGGAATCGAGGATCAGGCCCGCGAATCACCAACCGAGATCAGCCGATTCTCGGACCTGATCGCCATGGGCATCGTCGCACCTGTCATCGGGCTGGCCTGGCTTGTCGGAGGATTCCTCCTGCTGATGTACATGAAGACGGGCCGCGTCCTGTTGATCCTCGCATCAGGAGTGGCGCTGGTCGCGAGCGTGGTGCAACTCGTCAACAGAGGCTTCGCCGTCTTGTACATTCCTCTCGCTGTGAGCCTGCTGATCCTCAGCCTGTGTGTGGTTCCGGCAACCGGTCGCTGGATCGGGTCCGAGCGATTGGAGCCGAATCCCGGTGTGGAACATGACGTATGACCCGCACGGTGATCCCTACCGCCCGGCGTGCACGGCCGGACGGCGGTCCGCCCACGGCATGGCGCGCTCGAGATCCCCGGCGAGCGCCAGCAGCGTGGCCTCGTCGCCGTGGCGTCCGGCGAACTGGATGCCGATGGGCAGCCCCGCCGCGGATTCGGCCGGCGGCAGGGAGATAGCGGGCATACCGGTGACGTTGAACAGCGCGGTGAAGCTGCCGTAGTCGAAGATCCGGTCGTACCACTCGCGGGCGCTCAGCGAGGCGTCGTCGGCGTCGAGGTGACCCAGCGGGATCGGTGGCGTGCTGGTCGTGGGCGTCAGCAGCACGTCGTAGCGGGTCAGGAAGCCCGCGACCGCGCGGGTGGTCTGGTTGAACACCCGGTCGGCGGCGTAGATGTCGAAGGCGGACAGTGTCTTTCCGTATTCGACGCACGCCAGGGTGGTCGCCTCCAGGTGCTCCCGGCTAGCCTGCACGCCCAGCTGCGCCGAGGCGCCCAGGACGGCGTCGGCGAGGAAACTGCACCACGCGTCGAGGTTGGCCTTGTCGAAGGCCGCCACATCGAGCTCGGGCGCGGCCTCCTCGACGATGTGCCCCATCTCGGCCAACCGCTCGGCCATGTGGTTCACCGCGGCCACGCACTCCGGGTCGACGGCGCGAACGGTGTCCATCGGGGTCGCGGTGACGGCGATCCGCAGGGTCGGGAACCGGCGGCGGCGTGCTCGGCGTAGCTGGGCACCGGGCCGGGCAGCAGGTAGCGGTCGCCGGGCTCGGCGCCGTGCACCGCGTCGAGCAGCCGCGCGGTGTCGCGCACGGTGCGGGTGACGGCGAGATCGCCCGCACCCTGCGGATCGGCGCGTCCACGGTCGCCACCCACGTGGAGGCGATCCTGCGCCGCAGGGGGCCGTCCAACCGGACCGCCGCGGCCGTCTACGCGACGCGCATCGGGCTGTGCCGGTCCGCGTGACGTCAACAGGCAAGTTTCCGCCTGCAGCGGTTGTAAGCGAATCCAATCGTTCGCGCTGCATCGAAATCTCGTCGAACCGCGGATTTTTTGCCCGATGAAACTGGGCTGAACGGGTTGAACGAGTAACTGCCCCAGCGTATTTGGGTATCGACCATATGGATCCGGCGCTACTGATGACCGGCCGGTTTGTCCGGTGAAGCGGCGTGACCAGTGGGTTGATCGCTATCGGTGAGTTGTCGCCGGTTGCTGTTTGTCAGCCTGCGACGTCCTGCCTGCTCACGAAACCGATGACGTGGCGAAATTTCCGCATCACAGGTTTGCTTGACTGCAGTGGAATCGGGCACCAGGCTTGAACGCAGAGTATATAATCCAGCGCTCTACTCGAGGAGACGATGGAGCTATGTCCAGCGAACATCTGTCCGAAGAGCCTCAATCGCAGCGAGGAGCCGAAGGCTCGCGAGACACCGGGTCGAATACAGCGGGCGGCGGCCCGACCGATCGCCCGGCCGGCACATTCGACCAGGAAGAAGTTACTTCAGCCCGGGATCAGAACCAATCCGAAGACGACGTCGCCACGACCGGGACGCTTCCACCCGCCGACGTCGAATCGGCCGTGCCGCCCTACGAAGGCCGGCGAACAAGCGCGGACGAGGTAGGCGGCACCACGGGAGAAGAGGGCGGCGCCAGAACAGCGGGCGCGACACATCCGGTGACCGATTCGGAATTCAAGTCTCCGCCCCCTGGCCAGACTCCCGGCGGGACCACCGCCTCCCCGGCCGAAGAGCAACCCGCGTCACAGGCGCCCGAAACCGAGGCCACCGACGAAGGAGCCGAGGGAGGGCATCACGGTGGCGTGCGCAGAGCCGAGGACCAGCCTCGGGAATCGCGGCCGCAGTAATCGCACTACGGCGAGTGCGCGAGACGACGACCCGACCGTGGCGAGCCGCTGAGTTCGGGTGAGTCGATGTAACAGGTGATGCGGGCGACGACGCGCTCCGCGCTGCCGGAACCTTGTCCGAAGCGCTGGAGACGATCGAACAGGCGCGTGGGAATCTGTATGCGTTTCACGTCTGACCGGTCGGGCCGGTCTGCTGTTGGACAGCGTTGCCGATCAGCTCGTCGTCGCGGGCCGCCCGCAGTTGGCCGAGCGAGTGCGAAGCGAGTTGATCGGTCGCAACGTCTTGCACCCACGGGCGGCCGGACCACACCGCGCGACCGTGACCGAAACGACGCGAACGCCAACTGCGGCTGCCGGGACATGTCACGCCGGCAGAGCGGAGTCAGGATGCTGAAAAAGGCCCGGTAGGGAGCGGAATGGTCCTGGCGTGAGAACAGCCTGGGACGATGCCGAGGCGTCGCCGATCAACACGTTCGGTACCGAGAGCCCTGGCGCGACGAAGCGACTCGGCGCGGGCGAATCCCGGAGAGGCACCCCGGCACTGTCCGGTGAGTGAGATGCGGTGCGGCCGTTGTCTGTTGCTCCGCTGATGCTGGCGACCGATACCCCTTCCGAGTGAGAGGTCGCCGGTTCGATGGCCTTGTTGCGGTCCGTGAGTGCTGTGTTGATGACGGACGGTGTTGCCGTGGTTTCGTTGCCGTCGTCGGTAGCGGGCACGGCGCGCGCCGATAACGCGCCGCTGGCGGTGCGTTATGTGAATTCGGTGATCGTGTCCGACGAGACGATGTTCGGTGGGCAGAAAGTCGGCGGGCTGTCGGGGATCGATTACGACAGCGCGAAGAAGTCCTCTGTGGCGATCAGCGACAATCGCGGGGAAGAAGGGCCGGTACGGGCCTACACCCTGCAACTGCCGATCGATGCGACCGGCAGGGTGGGGCAACCGCAGTTCGAGTTGCTGTCGGTCACCGGCCACTGAGCGGTGCGCCGCACGCACACGCCGGGCTCGTACCGATCAGGACAGTGCCGTGGCGCTCGTGTCCCAAATGTTCTCTCTCGACGTGAGTGGGTGGACGGCACTGCGTAGCCGCCGTGCCACCCACCGGCATATTCGATCGAAACCGGTTGCTACTGCGCCTCCTGCGGGTGATGTCCCACCTGCCATGCTCGGGTCAGAGCTTCGTGCAGGAGCTGCTTGCGGTGACGCACCACGACGCTGTCCGTCCGTCGCGGGCGTAGGGCTTCGGTCACCAGATGGAGAAATCTGCGCCGGTCGGTGCCGAATGCCACGAGCAACTCGTCCGCGCTGGAGCCGCCGAACGGCGCCCATCGAACGGCGAAGGCGACCAGTGTCTTCTCCGCAGGATCGAGCAGGCCCGCCCGCACCATGAGATCGCATTGGCGCAGCGCCGACCGCACCCAGGAAGCATCGCACTCTGTGGGAGGGTCGTCCCGATCGCTCGGCGGTACCGGCGATCGACGCACCCGGTGGGCGGGCGCGGCATCGATCGCGAAGACCGGGAAGCGGTCGTACTTCGGGCGAGCCTCGAAGCGCACCCGCACCGGGACGTCGGAGTACGGCGGGAGATCGCCTTCGACCGTGGCGTAGATGCGTGGTCCCTCGTCGAGTTCGACGATGGCGATCGTCAACGGGACGACCTCGGAATGTGGTCCGCCCATGCTCCGGTGCACGAGGCGGTAGGAGACGAGCGAGCCTCGGCCGGACGATGCCGTCCACTCCAGATTTCCGGTGCGGCACGTCGCGCATTCCGCGGTCGTCGGCGCGTGCAGACCATCGCACTGCCTACAGCGTCGGACCATCAGAGAGTTGCCGGACCGGGACTGGTGGTCGCCCGGTGTCTGTGTGTGCTGGACCATCGCAAACCTCGAAGGTGATATCGGATCCCGGTACTCACAGCTTCGTTCCGGAATCGGCGTCGGGCGACGGCGGAACTACCCGGGAGATACCTATTTGTCGCCTACCTACCGGCCTCCGCAGCGGGATGGCGGGAAGCGTGGGTCCGGTGGCTTTGCCGGGGATACGCTGGGGTGTCGGAAGGTGAGCGCATGGTGCCCGGTATACGTGCCCGTGCCCGGTGGTTCGCGAGCGACTGATGGTCGACGAGGATCCGCTGCGGACCAGCCGCGACGTGAACATCTCCGTGGCGGTGGAATTGAGCGCGTCCGGTTTCGAGGATGCCGAGGAGATCGGGCACGGGGGCTTCGGTGTGGTGTATCGCTGCACGCAGCCGGCGTTGGATCGCACGGTCGCGGTGAAGGTGCTGACCGCGGAGTTGGACGCCGATAATCAGGCTCGGTTCTTCCGCGAGCAGAAGGCGATGGGCCGGTTGACCGGACATCCGAATATCGTCACGGTGTTGCACGTGGGCGTGACCGCCGGTGGGCGTCCCTATCTGGTGATGCCGTATCACTCGCGGGATTCACTGGATGCGTGGATCCGCCGGGACGGTCCGGTGCCGGTCGAGACGGTGCTGTGGGTGGGGGTGAAGATCGCGGGTGCGCTGGAGACCGCGCATGGGGTGGGGATCCTGCATCGGGATGTGAAGCCGGGCAATATTCTGCTGAGCGAGTACGGGGAGCCGGCGTTGACCGACTTCGGAATAGCCCGGATCGCCGGGGGCTTCCACACTGCCACCGGGGTGGTGACCGCGTCGCCGGCCTTCACCGCGCCGGAGGTGCTCGCGGGGGAGGCGGCGACCTCGGCCGCGGATGTGTACGGGCTGGGTGCGACCCTGTTCGCGGCGTTGACGGGGCATGCCGCGTTCGAGCGGCGCAGTGGTGAGCAGGTCGTCGCCCAGTTCTTGCGGATCACCAGTGCGCCGCTGCCGGATCTGCGGGAAGGTGGCATTCCCGCGGACGTCGCGGCGGTGGTGGAGTCGGCGATGAATCGGGATCGGCAGGCGCGCCCCACCGCCGCGGAGCTGGGTGAGGCGCTGCGCGAGGTGCAGCGCCGTCACGGATACCGGGTCGGTGAGATGGCGCTGCGGGGACAGCCCGCCGCCACGCCAGTGCGCGGCGACGAGACGTCGCCTTACACTGAATCCGTTCCGCCGCAATCGTTTCCAGCATCCCGAACTGCCGAGCTACCACTCGAGCTGACCAGTTTCATCGACCGGCGGGCGGAGACGGCCGAGATCAAGAGCTTGCTGGCGGCGGTGCGGCTGGTGACGCTGACCGGAGTCGGCGGTGTCGGCAAGACACGGCTGGCGTTGCGTGCGCCGTCGACCGTACGCACCGATTTCGCCGATGGCGTATGGCTGATCGAACTCGCCGACGTGACCGACCCGGCACTGCTGATCGATGTGGTGGCGAGCGCACTCGGCTTGCGCGACGATTCGCCGTTGCCGATGCGCGAGGCACTGCTGGGCTTTCTGCGTTCGCGGCATGCGCTGCTGGTGCTGGACAACGGCGAACAGGTCGTGGACGCTCTGGCGGACCTGGTGGAAACGCTGTTGCTGGCCTGTGCGGACCTGCGGATTCTGGTGACCACCCGGGAGCCGCTGGATATCGCCGGAGAAGCCGTGCTGCGGGTGTCGCCGTTGACCGTCCCGAGCCACGACGACCGGCCCACACTGCGGGGACTGCCGCGATACGACGCGGTGGCGTTGTTCGCCGAGCGCGCCGCGGCGGTGGTGCCCGGATTCGAGGTGACCGAGAAGAATATGTCCGCCGTGGCGGGGATCTGCGCCCGCTTGGAGGGCCTGCCACTGGCGATCGAACTCGCTGCCGCCCGCATTCGCACGATGTCGCCCGAGCAGATCCTGGCTCGGTTGACCGACCGCTACGCACTGCTCACTCGTGGCAGCCGCACCGCGCCGCAGCGCCAGCAGACGCTGCGGTGGTGCATCGATTGGAGCTACCGATTGTGCACACCGGCCGAGCAGCGGCTGTGGGGCCGATTATCGGTATTCGCAGGCGGTTTCGAGATGGATGCGGTCGAGCAGGTCTGCGCCGGGGCGGGGCAGGGGAGTCTGCTGGACGAGTTGTCGTCGTTGGTGGACAAGTCGATCGTGATCCGGGAGGAGTTCGAGGGCGCTGTCCGGTTCCGGATGTTCGAGACCGTGCGCGACTATGGGCGTGAGCAGTTGCGGGAGGCCGGCGAGGAGACCACGGTGCGTGCGCGCCACCGCGATTGGTGCCGGCAGTTGACGGTGGACGCCGAAGCCGGGTGGATCAGCGAGCGGCAACCCGACTGGCTGGCGCGACTCGAACGCGAGCAACTGAACCTGCGCGAAGCGCTCGAGTTCTGCCTGTCCGACGACACCGCGGAATCGGGTGAGGCGGGACTGCGCACGGTGACCGCGCTGTGGCTGTTCTGGAGCTTTCGCGGTATGTACGGCGAGGGTCGGCGCTGGATCGACCGAGTTCTCGCCCACCCCGCCGCCCACGATTTACCCGCCCGGATCCGGGCACTGCACGTCGGCGCCGTGATGGCCGCCGAGCAACAGGATTTTCCGGCCGCGGAATCGCTGCTTGCTCAGGTCCGCGAACTCGCCGAGCGCGACCCGACTCCGCTGCACGATGGACTCGTCGCCTCCGCGGACGGCATTCTTGCGCTGTATCGAGGCGATCCCGCCCGCGCGGTCGCCTGTCTCGACGATGCGGTCGGGGTGGTCGCCTCGGATCCCGGCGGACATCTGCACATCGCGGCGTTGATGACGCTCGGCTGGGCACTGGCGGCGCAGGGCGATACCCGGCGGGCGATCGAGAATTACGAACGAGTCCTGGCGATCACCGAGGCGAGCGGCGAATCGCTGTTCCGGTCGAGCGCGTTGTGGGGGCTGGGAATCTACGCCTGGCAGCAGGGCGAACCTTCGCGCGCACGCGAGCTGCTGGGCCGATCGCTGCGGGTGAATCGACGGGTCCGCAGCCCTCTCGTCGCGGTGCTCGATCTCGAGGGATTGGCCTGGATCATCGCCGACGAGGACAGCGAGCGGGCGGCGGTACTGATGGGCGCCGCGGAAAGCCTGTTGCGGTCCGGTTCCGGTTTCTCGATCTTCTCCCCACAGCTGTCGCGGTCGCATGAGGAATGCGACCGCATCGTGCGCCAGTCGCTCGGCGGTCGGCGGTTCGATGCGGCGTTCCGGCGCGGGCGGGCGATGACGATGAACGCCGCGGTGGCCTACGCTCTCGGCAAGCAGCCGAGCGAGACGCCGCCCACCGCCGCCGGGCAGGTCCAGCTCACCAAGCGCGAGCGGCAGGTCGCGGAGCTGGTCGCGCGAGGACTCACCAACAAGCAGATCGCCGCGAATCTGGTGATCGCCCAGCGCACCGCCCAAGGCCACGTCGAACATATCCTGACCAAACTCGGGTTCACGTCCCGCGCCCAGATAGCGGCCTGGATGGTGGACCGGGCCCATCGGCAGAGCCGTGGGTGAGGGCGGAGCGCCGAATCACCTTGGCGCACAGTTCGTTGCGCGGCTGTTCGGTGTCAGTGTCCGCGCGGGGTCAGGCCGTTCAGCAGGAGGCGGATCAATTCCTCGCGTCGGTCGGCGGGCAGGACATTGCCGGGGTGTGTGGAGGCCCGGAACACGATGGCGCCGGTGATGGTGTCGGCCACGGTGCCAGGGTCGATGTCCGCGTCTATCTCGCCGCGGGTGACGGCGTCGTGTAGCGCGTCCTCGATCGCCGCCAGGCAGCGGTCGATCGAGTCGCGCTTGAAGACGGCGTACATGTCCGGGTAGTCGGCGATTTCCGCCGCGCAACGCTGCAGGATGCTCAGTCGCGGCTCGACGAATACGGCGGCGATCCGGTCGAGCAGGATGGTCAGATCATCGGCGATCGATCCGGTGTGCGGTGGAACCAATCCGGCGGCGAGAGTGGACATTCCGGCCAGGATGAGGTCTTCGCGGCGGGGCCAGCGCGCGTAGATGCTGCGCTTGGCGGCGCGGGCGCGGGCAGCGACAGAGGTGATGCTGAACTCGGCGATGCCCTTCTCCGCCAGTTCCTCGACCGCGGCGTCGAGGACGCGGTGGTCGACGGTGTCGTCGCGAGGTCGTCCACGTGGCCGGGGCGAGGTCATCCCGGCAGCATATATGGCACCGGACCCGTTGCATAAATAGGTGAACTGAAATACGCTCGGCCCTATGACAATTCACGATTTCTCCGTCACCACCGCCGACGGGGAAGACCGTTCGCTGGCGGACTACGCGGGCCGCGTGGTGCTGATCGTCAACGTGGCCAGCAAATGCGGCTTCACACCCCAGTACGAAGGTCTCGAGGCGCTGTACGAGAAGAACCGGGACCGTGGGCTGGAAATTCTCGGATTCCCGTGCAACCAGTTCGGCGATCAGGAACCGGGCGCGGACGCCGAAATCCAGGAGTTCTGCTCCACGAATTACGGTGTCACCTTCCCGGTTTACGGCAAGATCGAGGTCAACGGGCCCGGCGCCGATCCGCTGTACACCTATTTGCGCGCGGAGGCGCCCGGAGATTTCGGGCCCTCCGCCGGACCGCTCTACGACCACGTCAAGGCCACGCGTCCGGAAGCCATCGGCACCGATGAGGTGAAGTGGAATTTCACGAAATTCCTCATCGGCCGCGACGGCAAGGTGATCCGCCGCTTCGAGTCGACCGTGACCCCCGAGCAGATCGAAACCGAGATCGCCGGCCTGCTGGACTGATGTGGTGCCTGCGGGCTGTTCCGAGCGGCGCCCGGGCACCGGAGCAGCGGTGGCTCGAGAAGCTCTTTTCACCGAAACAAGTGACGCGCACCCTCGTTGTCGAGAGTGCGCGTCACTGCGTTCATCTATTCACCGCGTGTGCGCACCGGCAACATTTCCGGAATTCGTTTCAGTAGTTGGAGTTGGCGGCGCGGTCGCGTCGAGGAAGGGGTATCAGGACGGCCGGGGCATGTCGCCCGACCGTGACCGAACCGCCTCGGCGGCGTTCTCACGACATGAGTCTCAGCAGGCCCAGTTGTGGTTCCAGTGCGCCGTCCTGGCCGAGAGCGCGGAAATCGGCCGCCACGGCCCCGAGTTCGAGACGGCCCGCGCGCACCGCGCGGTAACGCAGGAACGACCAGACGAAGACGTCGAGATTGTCGAAGCGGGTGCCGCCCTCGAGAACCTCCTCCTCGTGAAACCACAGTGCCACTTGACCATTGGTGAGCACACAGAACAGGTTTCCGCCACCGTCGGCACCCACGGAGAAGACGTCGGCGTCGGTGAGTTCGGTGGTGTAGTCCGCGTCGAGGATGCCGCACTCGTTGCCGGCGAAGTCGAAGCCGTAGGACCAGTCGAAGATGTCGAGAAACTGCGGCATCACCCCCGAACGCACCCGGGCGTCCAGCGCGGCGAGTGCGGCCGCGTCCGCCGGGGCCAGCCGGGTGAGAAACGGTGTCGCCGAACGGGTCTGCTCGGGCACGACCACGGGTTCGGCGTCGGGAAACCAGCGGCCCAGATCGGCGTCGAGACCACTGTCGACGTAGCCGATCACATCGGCGGGGGAAAGCGTCACCAGGCGATGGTAAAGTGCGTCAACAGAATTGGCCATGTCGGCCGCCGCCCTGTGGACGAGTCCGCGCCGCCGGTGGACGTGCAGTCGTCGTTCGTCGGCAGCGTGGTCGTGCCGTCGGCATCGGTCACCTCTTCTCCGCTGGGACCCGCTCGCAGGCCGGGGCAGAATAGGAGCATGGCAAAGGCAACGGTCAACGGTGTCACCATCGCGGAGTCCGACCACTACGAAACGGTGGAGGGCAATATCTACTTCCCGCTGGAATCGATAAAGAAGGAGTACTTCACGCCCACCCAGACGCACACCATCTGCCCGTGGAAGGGGCGTGCGAGCTACTACACCGTGGATGTCGGTGACGGAAACCCTCTCGTTGACGCCGCATGGTATTACCCCGACGCGAAACGGGCAGCGGCCAACATCGAAGGCCACGTCGCGTTCTACAAGAACAAGGTCTCCATCCACGAATGACTCCGGCGCCCACCTGACGACAGAGCCCGGCGAACTGATCGATCCGGAATCGCCAGTCGCGTAGGGCCCTGTCACCAGGCGACGCGATGCCCGCAACGCTTCGGATTACCGGATGTCGAAATCAGCTCGGCAGCGATTGTGAGAGGAACTCGAGCAGATGCGGTTCCACGGCGTCCGCATCGGTGAGCGAAAGGAAGTGCGCGCCGCCGTCGATGATCACCGGCGGTGCGGCGTTCGGCAGTGCCGCGGCCAACTCGTAGGCCCGCTCGATCGGATAGGCGGCGTCTGCAGAACCGTGCAGGACCAAGGCGGGGCAGTCGATCGCGGATGCCCGGTCGAGGATGCTGTCCCGCTCGACCAGTGGGGTCAGGACGCGGTCGATGTGCTCTCCGGAAAGCGTGCGCCACTTGGCCTGCCACTCGGTTGCGTCGTGCCGGCCCAGGCAGATGGCGGCGTTCATGTCGAGCAGATCCTGCGTCGGACCGAGTTCCCGCCATGCGGTAGCCGCCTGCCGGTAGGCGTCGGCGACCTGCGGGTCCTCCGCGGCGCCCGACGTTCCGAGCAACACCAGCGCGGCCACCCGGTCAGGTGCCAGGAGGGCCATGCGCAGGCCGATGAATCCACCCTGACTCGTGCCCACTACCGCGCACCGGGCCACCCCGAGGTGGTCGAGCAATCCGAGTGCGTCGCGGGCCACATCCCAATAGGTGAAGGAGCCGCCGGCAGGCGTTTCGCCGTGGCCGCGTTCGTCCATGGCGATCAACCGGTAGGTCTGGCCGAGCGAACGCACTTGCGGGGCGAACATGTCCGCGTCCATGAGGTAGCTGTGCAACAGCAGTACAGCCGGGCCGGAACCGCCGTGGTCGATGTAACTGACGACTTGGCCGCTGTCGAGCGTCATCACTGTCCGCATGCGGCGCAGTCTATGCGGAAGCGGCGATACCGAGATTGTCCCCACCGATGGGGAATGTGTCGCCGAGTTCGCCTGCTCGCGGCGTCGTCTACCGTGTCATCGGATGCCCGATACGGATCCGGCCTACGCGGTGTGACGCCTGCCCGGATGGATCTCGTATCGGCCGGGTCCGCAGTAGGTGTCCCCGGCAGCTTCACACCCGGTACGGCGAACGCGACTGAGGAGAGCGGTGGCAGATGACCGAGCCCGTGATCGAACGTCGAAAAGGACCCCCACCGACCGGCCTGATCCTCGTGGACGATCGGCACGCCACATGGTGAGCGTCCGAGCCGGGCACTTCCACCCGATCTACGACCCGAGCGCCGGCGAGCCGCAGCCGTGGTACATCAACGACCACACCATCATTCGCGACGAATCCGGCCGCTGGCACCTGTTCGGCATCACCCATCCCGAACCCGCCGATCCGTTCGACGAGATCGAATTCGCCCACGCCAGCGCCGACGGCTTGCACGGCCCGTGGACCAAACACCCTTCCGCGCTGACCGTGGACCGCGATTACGGCGAGACGCACCTGTGGGCGCCATACGTGATCCGCGCCGACGGTCGCTATCACATGTTCTACGCGGGCGGCGGCGACGACCGCACGGCGGCGGCGATCTGCGTGGCCACCTCCGACGACCTGTTCGAGTGGACCCGCGAGCCGGCCGGGCCGGTGTTTCGCGACGGGTACGACGCCCGCGATCCCATGGTCGCGCGGATCGACGGCCGCTGGGTGATGTACTACGCCGCGACAAGCTCGCCGACCGGTGGCAACTATGTGGTCGCGTACCGGACGAGTACCGATCTGCGCACGTGGAGTGAGCGGCAGATCGCGTTCACCGACCCGACCTCGGGCACCGAGGCCGGCAATACCGAAT
Organism: Nocardia sp. BSTN01; assembly: GCF_015354405.1. Lineage (GTDB taxonomy): Bacteria > Actinomycetota > Actinomycetes > Mycobacteriales > Mycobacteriaceae > Nocardia. Next base: position 14,491 of record NZ_JADKYP010000050.1, read on the forward strand.
CGCCATTCGTCTTGTCCGACAACGGTTCCTGGTATCTGTTGATCGGTCCGCGGCCCGATTACGTCGGAACCGACGTGTTCCGCAGCGACACCCCCTACCACTTTCGGATCGACGACCGTGTCGGACACATCGCCGCCCATGCCGCAGAGCTGGTCGACGACGGCGAGCTGTGGATCACCAGTTGCGGCTGGGGGCAGGGCGGAGTGTCGCTCGCATCCCTCGAGATCGGGAGAACTGCACCGGAAACCGCGCCCTGAGTGATATCTCTAGGCGAGTAGTCCGACCGTTCGTCTCTTGGAGGGATCCGGCGTGGCACGTATCGGTGTGATCAGCATTTCCGACGGACGCGACTATGTGCACGACGGCATAGCCGAGTTCATCCGTACCAACGAAGACCGGCTCGTCGCCGAATTGACCTCCGCCGGACACGAGGTGATTCGCGGCTCGGCGCCGGTCAGCACCAACACCCTCGCCGTCTCGGTGGCCCGCGAAGTCGCCTCGGCCGGAGTCGATCTCACGGTGCTGCACTACGCGGTATGGGCGTTCCCGCACTTCACCATGCTCGTCCAGGGAGCCACGCCGGGAGCGCTGCTGTTGCTGTCCAATATCGATCCGGTTCAGCCCGGAATGGTCGGGATGCTGGCGGCCGGGGGAGCACTGGATCAGATCGGCCGGACGCACACTCGGCTGTGGGGCGACCCGGCCGACCCGGACCTGATCGCGAAGATCGGTGTGCAGGCTTGCGCCGCCTCGGCGGTGTCGAGCCTGCGCGGCTCGACGTTCGGCAGGTTCGGCGGCCGGCCGATGGGGATGAACACCGCCGTCGCGAATACCGATCAGTGGCAACGCATTTTCGGCGTCGATGTCGAGGAGATCGACCAGTGGGAGATCGTGCGCCGCGCCGAACTCGCCGACGCCGCCGAGGTTTCCAAAGCCAGGGTTTGGCTGGAGGAAACCACCGCCGGCGTGCACTACGACGGCGACAAACTCACTCCCGAGCTGCTGGAGCGCCAGATCCGCTCCTACCTGGCGGTGCGCGAGCTGATCGACGAATGGAATATCGACTTCTCCGGCATCAAGGGTCAGCCCGAACTCACCCAGTACTTCGCCACGATGGACGTCACCGAGGCGTTCCTCAACGACCCGTACGACTGGAACGGTCCGAAACCCACCCATGTGTGCGCCACCGAGGCCGACATGGACGGCGCGCTGACCATGCAACTGCTCAAACAGATCTCGGGTACACCGGTGCTGTTCGCCGACGTCCGCCACTATCACGCCGACCGCGACATCTGGGATTTGTGCAACTCCGGCCAGCACGCCACCTGGTTCGCCGCCCGCAGTGACGATCCGGCGGAAAACCTGTCCCGGGTGCATCTGTTTCCCGAAGTGTTCTTCTTCCCCGCCGGTGGCGCGTCCGTCCATCATCTCGCCGCACCGGGGCAGATGACGCTGGGCCGGCTCACCCGCAACGACGGAAACTATCGCATGCAATTGATGCTCGGCGATTTCGAGAGCTACGACGAAGCCACCAACGACGAACTGATGCGCCAGTCGACCCGCGAATGGCCGCACGCCTTCGCGCGGCTGGACGCTCGCGCCGAGGATTTCCTGTCCCGGTTCGGTGCCAACCACATCCACGCCGTGCCCGGCGACCATCGGGCGACCGTGCGGGCCGCCTGCGATCTGCTGGGCGTCACCGTGGACGAATTCACGCGCTGATGTTCATCGGAATCGACATCGGCACGTCCGGTTCCAAGGGCGTGCTCACCGACGCCGACGGCACAATCCTCGCGCGGGCCGAGCGTCCGCACGAGGTGACGACGCCGCGACCGGGCTGGGTCGAGCACGACGCGGAATCCGTGTGGTGGGCGGACTTCGTCGCCATCGCCCGCGAACTGGTCGATGCCGCCGCGGGAGCGCGGCTGGACGGGCTCGGCATCAGCGGTATCGGCCCGTGCCTGCTGCCCGCCGACGCGCAGGGAATTCCGTTGCGCCCGGCGATCCTGTACGGCGTCGACACCAGGGCGGGAATCGAAATCGCCGAGCTGACAGACGAATTGGGCGCGGCGGCGGTACTCGAACGCGCCGGGTCTCCGCTGACCAGCCAGGCCGTCGGGCCGAAACTGCGGTGGCTGGCGCGACATGAGCCGCAGGTGTACGAGCGCACCCACATGCTGCTCATGGCGAGTTCCTTTCTCGTGCACCGGCTGACCGGGCGATACGTACTCGACCACCAGTCGGCGAGCCAGTGCGTGCCCATGTACGACCTGCGCAAACGAGAATGGGCTCATGACTGGGCGGAACACTGCGCTCCGGGCCTGGCGCTACCCGAACTCGCTTGGCCCACCGAGATAGCGGGCAGGGTGAGCGCGGAAGGGGCTGCGGCGACCGGTCTTCCGGAGGGGCTGCCGGTCACCACCGGCACCGTCGACGCCTGGGCCGAGGCCGCCAGCGTCGGCGTACGCGCTCCCGGTGATGCGATGGTCATGTACGGCACCACGATGTTCCTGGTCCAGATCCTCACCGAGCCGCGCCCACATCCCGGCCTGTGGGGCACCTGCGGCGCATGGCCCGAAACCTATTCTCTCGCAGCGGGAATGGCGACATCGGGCGCGGTCACCGATTGGCTGCGCCGCCTGGTCGGCGGAGATTTCGGTGACCTGGTCACCGACGCCGGCAAGGTTCCGGCGGGCAGCCGCGGGCTGCTGATGCTGCCCTATTTCGCCGGCGAACGAACACCGCTGTTCGATCCCGACGCGCGCGGCATGGTCGCCGGCCTCACCACGAGCCACGGCCGCGGTGAGCTGTATCGCGCCGCGCTGGAAGGAACCGCCTACGGGGTGCGACACAACCTGGAGGCCATGTCCGACGCCGGTGGCCGAGCCCGACGGCTGGTCGCGGTCGGCGGTGGCACCAAAGGCGGTCTGTGGACCCAGATCGTGTCCGACGTGACCGGTCTGCCGCAGGAGCTGCCGGCAGAGACTGTCGGGGCCTGCCTCGGTGATGCCCTGCTGGCCGCGGAAGCCGCTGGTGTCGACACGTCCCGGTGGAACCCGGTGACGTCGGTTATCGAGCCGGACTCGGAACGGCAAGCGATCTACGACCAGTACTACCGACGCTATCGCGAACTCTACGAATCGACTGCGGATATCGCGCATTTTCTCGCCGCGGAACAACATCGGACGGCGGACCATGGCTGAACCCTGGCGTTTCGACAGCGCGCGTACCCGCTCGATCAGCGCCGCGAAACAGTGTCCGTCGGGGCGAAGAGTGGTCGAACTCTGCCGTCTCGAAAGGTCGTGCAGTCGACCGGTCAGCACCGCCGTACGCCATCGGACGGGGGCCGACATTGTCTGAACTCTGGCGACTCGATCGGGCGCGCACCCGTTCGATCAGCCCCGAGAATCCGACCGGCGAGCCGGGCGCGGGCGCACGGGCGGAAACCGGCACGGGCGCGGGTGCGGCACGTGATCTCGGTGTCGGCTGGAAGGTTTCGCCGTCGATCGATCTGGCCGCCGGGTCCACCGCGACGCTGGCCGACGTGTCCGGACCGGGAGTGATCCGGCACTTCTGGCTGACCACCGACCGCACCGTGCTGCGCCGGTTGATCCTGAACTTCACCTGGGACGATGACTCGCAGCCGTCGATCGACGTGCCGCTGGGCGACTTCTTCTGCAACGGCTGGGAGGAACTGGCACTGGTGAGTTCGGAAATGGTGGTGGTCGCACCCGCCGGTGGCCTGAACAGCTACTGGCCCATGCCTTTTCGTGAGTGCGCCCGCGTCACCCTACATAACCCGACCGAGCGCTCGGTGCCGGTCTACTACCAACTCACCTACGACGAGACCGAGGTAGGCGAGGACGCCGGCTACTTGCATTGCCAACGCCGGCAAAGTAATCCGCTCGGAACACCGGCAGTCCACACCATTGTCGATGATGTTCGAGGCCGCGGACGCTATGTCGGCACCTATTTGGCGATCGCACCGAATGCGCCCGGTTGGTGGGGCGAGGGCGAAATCAAGTTCCATCTCGACGGGGACGACGAGTTTCCGACGATCTGCGGCACCGGCACCGAGGACTATTTCGGCGGCGCCTGGAACTTCGACCTCGACGGCGCCTACCGCGACTATTCCAGCCCGTACCTCGGCCTGCACCAAGTACTTCCGCACGACGAGATCTACACATCACAACAACGATTCGGCATGTATCGCTGGCATGTCCGCGACCCGATCCGCTTTCACGAGGAGTTGCGAGTCACGCTGCAAGCGCTGGGCTGGCAGGACGGCGGGCGGTATCTGCCGTTGGCCGACGCCGATGTCGCCACCACCGCATGGTGGTACCAGGAAAGGGGACTGTAGATGCGCGCGTTGGTGATCGAAAAGCCCGGCGAGTACTCGGTACAGACAATTCCCGACCCGGCCCCGGGACCGGGCGAGGTCGTTGTCGAGGTTGCCGCGGTAGGGATCTGCGGCACCGATATCCACATCGTCGAAGGCGAATTTCCGCCCACGCCGTATCCGATCGTCCCCGGTCACGAGTTCTGCGGCCAGATCGTCGAGGGCCCGAGGTCCGGCGAGAAGGTAGCCGTGGACCCGTCGCTGTTCTGCGGCGCCTGCCACTACTGCCGCATCGGTCGCGGCAACCTCTGCGAACGGTGGGGTGCGATCGGCGACACGGTGAACGGTGCGATGGCCGAATACGTCGCTGTGCCGGAGGCGAACTGCTTCACGTTGCCCGACGAGCTGCCCGCCTCGCACGGCGCGCTCGTCGAGCCGCTGTCGTGTGCCGTACACGGATTCGACGGGCTACCAAGGACGCTGGGCTCGCACTACCTGATCTACGGCGCCGGCACGATGGGCCTGATGATGCTGCAACTCGCGGTCGCCGCGGGCGCGGCCTCGATCTCGGTGGTCGACCTCAATACCGACCGCCTGCAGGTCGCCCGCACCCTCGGTGCGGACGCGGTCGCCACGAACGCCGACGAGTTCGACCGCCCGCACGGCTGGGAAGTCGTCATCGACTGCACCGGCGCGATCCCGGCGATCGAAGACGGCCTCACCCGAGTCCGCCGCGGCGGCACCTACCAGCAGTTCGGTGTCGCCCCCGGCGACGCCACGGCCTCCTTCTCACCCTTCCGCATCTACAACGACGAAATCACCGTCGTCGGTTCGATGGCAGTGGTCCACAGCTTCGGCCGCGCCGTCGACCTCATGTGCAAGGGCGCGATAGACGCGCAAACAATGGTCACCCACACGTTTGCCCTCGACCAGTTCTCGGAAGCGCTACAGGCATTCCGTGACGGCATCGGCCGCAAGATCCAGATCGCTCCGCGCGGATAAATGGCGACCGTCGCCGGAGTGGACAGCTCCACTCAATCCTGCAAGGTCGTCGTCTGCGACGCGGACACCGGTGAGGTGTTGGCTCGCGGCCGTGCCCCGCACCCCGAGGGTACCGAGGTCCCTCCCGAAGCATGGTGGACCGCATTACAGCAGGCGGGGGAGGGGTTGCTCGACAAGGTCGACGCGATATCGATCGCCGGCCAGCAGCACGGTCTGGTAGCACTCGACGACTCGAACCGGCCTGTGCGAGATGCCTTGCTGTGGAACGACGTCCGCTCGGCCGAGGCAGCCGACGACCTTGTTGTGGAACTGGGCGGACCGCAGGCGTGGCTGGACGCCGTCGGCAGCGTCCCGGTCGCCGCGTTCACCGTGGCGAAACTGCGCTGGATGGCCGACCACGAGCCCGATCTCGCCGACCGAGTCACCGGAGTGATGCTGCCGCACGACTTCCTCACCTGGCGGTTGCGCGGCGGTGGCGACGCGGAACCCACCACCGATCGCAGCGATGCTTCGGGGACCGGGTATTGGTCCGCGGCGCAGGGACAGTACCGAGAAGACTTGCTAGCTCTTGCCTTTCGAGGCCGCCGCCCGCAGTTCCCCAAGGTACTGGCTCCGTCCGAGAGTGCCGGACGGACCGCATCGGGCGCACTCGCCGCCGCAGGCGCGGGAGACAACGCGGCAGCGGCACTCGGCCTCGGGATCGGCGACGGCGACGTGGTGATCTCCCTGGGCACCAGCGGCACCGCATTCGCACGCACCTCACAGCTGCACACCGACCCGTTCGTCAACGGATTCGCAGACGCTACAGGACAATTCCTGCCGCTGGTGTGCACACTCAACGCCGCCCGGGTACTCGAGGCAACAGCCACCGCCCTCGGAATCCCGCTCGCCGAACTCGATGCGCTGGCCCGCCAGGCCCCACCAGGCGCCGACGGCCTCGTCCTACTGCCATACCTGTCCGGCGAACGCACCCCGAACCTCCCACACGCGACGGGCAGCCTGCACGGATTGCGTTTGGAGACAATGCGTCCCGCCCACCTGGCTCGCGCCGCCGTCGAAGGAATGCTCTGCAATATGGCCGACGCTCTCGACCGCCTCCGTGCGGCCGGCGCGACACCCCGGCGCGTGCTGCTGATCGGCGGCGCTTCACGTTCGGCGTTCGTCGCCCAAATCGCCGCACAGATCTTCGGGGCCGCTGTCACCGTTCCGGAGCCGGAGGAGTACGTCGCTTTGGGCGCGGCGCGACAGGCCGCGTGGGCGTTGCGCGGTGGTGCTGAACCGCCGCAGTGGACTGCTACCGGGACTGTCGAGATTGCGGCACCTGGCGACAGTGCTCTGGGGACGCGGATCCGTCAGGCCTATCGGCGGGCGCGAGAATCGTTGTACGGCAGCTGAACCCGTATCACTGTCCGGCGACTCGCACACCGTGATGTCCTAATCGCCAACCGGGGCAGCGTCTGACCGCGAATCCCTACACCGCCGACCCGCTGATTCGTTCATCACCGAGACAGTGAACTACCCAACATCGACAATAGGGCCGGTGCGCCATCACCAGTAGATGGAGATACGTTCGGATTTCCGGGATCGTTCAGCGGCCGCTGGTTGATCAGAATGCCTGCCATGTCCAGGGTTTGTCGATGCGGCCGCGTAGGCAAGCAATGCGATGGGCGGCTTCGGTTTCGGCCCCCGGGTTCCGGGTGCTGAGAGTTATCGCGAAGGCAGTCCAACGGAGTTCTTGGATGTCGGCGAATATACGAAAATCTGGGGTCGCAGTCATATCTGTTCCGCCGTAGGCCGTTACAAAGGATTGGTAGTCGGCAGTGGTGAGGCGGTTGAAGTCGCTGTGGTCGACCGCGAGTTGGATCAGATCCCATTCGGGGCGCCCTGTGGAGATTTTGTCCAGGTCGAGGAATGTAGGTGGCCCGTCGGGGGGCACGACGAGGTTGCCTTGCCACGCGTCCCCATGGATCACGCAGTGGCGGCGAGGAGCCGGCAAACGCTGGTAGCGGCTTCGTAGTTGTTGTTCATGCTGAGTGAGCCATCCGCGATCTCCATCGTCGAGAGTTGTTGCAAACTCGATCGTTTCGAGCAGTCCACTGAATGGATCGTATTCCGGCAAGGTGAAAGTGGTTGGAGCGGCGACGGAGTGCAGGCGCTGTAGAGCCTCGCCGAGTTCTGCCGGGGTGGCCGGTCGGTGGTCCGGGATGAGCTGCCACCAGGTGACCGGGCGGTCGTCGACGACTATCGGCTGGTCCAGTGAGGAGGCCGCCTCGACCGTGTCGATACCGGATTCGTTGAGCCATCGAGAGACCCATAATTCTCGCCTAGCGGCATCCATGCTGCCCGGCTTGCCAATTCGAGCGATGATTCCGCAGCGCAATTTGTAGATTGCATGGGCGCCTGTGCGGATTGGTACCGCCCCAGTTGCGTCGGCCCCGGCTACTGCGGCTGCCTGGGTCAAGATTTCTTCTACTGAAGTCGACCCTGGTGAATTCATGACTTCACCTGATGGTTCCCGGTGGAGGCGATGACGTTGGTGAGTTCGGCGACTTCGGTGATCCGGCGGTACGGCGCGGCCGCGTCGGCCAGGGTTGTGAGCTCGTCTCGGATCCGTTGTGAATCGAACTGGGCGGCTTCGGTGGCCGCTCGCATGCCGAGAGCTGCTGCCTCGCGCGGTTCGCCGATCGTCATGGTCAAAGTGGCGAGCCGGGTGAGTGAGAAGGTTCGGGATCGCGGATAGTCCGGGCCCTGCAACTCGATGGCCTTACGGATCCGAGGGGCGGCCAGATCAATTCGTTTACGATGCACGGCGACGGGCAGTAGGGCCTTGCCGGTACTGCCGAGATGTTCGGCTTCGTCGTAGTAGCACATCCAGGGCCTGTCGTATTCGGGCGCTCGGGCAGCAAAGTGTTCGTCCGCGCGCGAGACCTCGGCCAGTGCTTCGTCCGTGCGGCCGAGCGTCGACAGAAATTGGGCGCGCATGCTGCACAGCATGGCACGGGTGGTGTGCGCGAGACGGTCGGACCGGACCTGCGCCAGTTCGATGAGCGACAAGGCTCCGTCGGCGTTGCCGATGTATGCCGCCTTGCGGGCCATATCGGCCAAGGTCGCTGCTCGGAGTTCCCACGACCCCGCTGCGTCCGCGCACCACAGGGCGAAGCGGAACTGCCGCTCGGCGGCGGTGTAATCGGCGATGTCGAATGCGGAGTATGCGCCGATACCGGCTAGGTTGCCGATCGCCTCGAGCAGAGCTTGGCGGGTCGCCGGGGCTGCAGCCCCCTGGAGAAGAGGAGTGAGGGCGCGTAGGTGCCGGGTGGTGGTATCGGATGCAGGGCCGCCCCCATGAACGTTGTCCAAAGATGCCGCGTTGCGGGCGATCTCTCGAATCTTCTCGACGTCGGACCGTCCCACGCGCACCGAAGTTGTCGGCACGGGCAGGTAATCGTCCGGAATGGTGTCCGGATCGAATGGGCTGATCAGATTGACCGCGAGAACATCGCGTTGGGCGCCCGCCTGGATTCGCTGCCTGTTGGCGACGAAGCCGAGCTCTGCGACGGTGGCGCCGAGTATTGCGGAGAGCGCGGTGCGGTACTCCTTACCAGGCCAGCGCACCACGCCGCGTTCGTAGCGCGCGATCGTGTGGGCATCGATCTCGCGGCGTATTCCTTGGGTGCGCCACAGGAAGGAGTTGACCGCCTCAGCCAATTCCCGACGGCTCATCGAACGTCCTGGGACAGACGGTGAGGCAGTGGCTTCCCGGCGCTGCTGCAGTTTGAGATTCGGGCTCGGCATACGGCCACCCCCCTTCGGTCGACTGATTCAAGACAACCACTGCGATGTCGATCGCGGAACCGCTCGCCGCAATCTGCCCGGCAATCTGCCCTCTGGGAATCCTCGCTCGCGGTCGAGGCTGGATGAGTCCATCGAGCCGATTCGCAGACCGGACTACCCGGTTGGAGGGGAAGGGAAAATGTACGGCTATCTCTGGTTGGACGTGGCCGTTGAGCGCGTCGGCGAGTGCGACCGGCGGATCCGATCACTCGCTGCCCCCGAGGACTACGACCTGGGCATGGTTTTCCACGAACGTCGCTGTGGAAGAGCGGCATTGGACGCTCTGACCGCCGAGGTGCGGCGCGCTGAATGCCGCAATGTTGCCGTGCCGTCTGTTGAGCATCCGACGGCACCTGCTGCGCTCGAGGAAGCAGTCGAGGCGAGGCTGCGGTGCTCGGCCGGTGCGGAGGTGCTCCTCGCCGCGGCTGCGGCGAGGGGCGACGAGGATGGTCGAATTGGGGACAGGGCATGAACGCCGACACACGGAATGTGCGGCGCCCCATCGCAATCGGCCTGCTTCGCGCCGAGGTATCGGGAATGCGAGCGCCGGAGCACGCTGAGCAGATCCGTCGCCATGCCGAGCGCATGGGCTACGTCTACGCCTATACGGTGGAGCCACCAGCAGGTGACGCCGATCCGGTCGGGTACGCGCTCGGTCTCGCCGCAGGCCTGGGTGTCGACGCGATGATCGTCTTCGACCTGGAAACGGTTGGGCACACCCCGAGCCGGGTGTGCGAACTGTTCGATCTGGAGACGGTCTGTCCTTCGGTGACATGGGCCGCAACGGTGCCGAGCCCGGACGACGCCGCTCATGCGCACCCGGAGCAGCCGCTCACGGTGGTCTCGGCTCAGCGAATCATGCAGCAGCACTTGAAGTGCCACGCGGTTTCGTGCGCCCGGAAATCGAGCGCGTACAGCTTTCTCGTGCGCGAGGGCAAGATCATCCCGCCCGTCGATAGCCCGCGCGAGCGCGCCGCTGCCCGCGGCATAGCCTTTCGGCCGCGATCCGACAGCGACGCCCCGCTACCGGAGGGCGTGAACTTGGAAACGCTACTCGAAATTCTCGCCGGCCTGGCCGATTACTCCACGGGGGGAAGAAGTAGGGGACTCGATGAGCTTCGTCGATCCCACTGAAGCTCAACATGAATCGCCGCTGCCGGACGAACCGGATATCGGTCTCTGCGTCCTGATCACGGTCCCTAGTGAGCATGAACTGAGGTTCATTGCGTGCGTATCGGCCGCGATGCGATTCGTCATGCAATGCTCCGCTGATTACCCGGCCGTGAGCGTGACCTTCGAAGTGCCGGCCCAGGATTGGCGCCGACTGCCGTGTGAGCGGCTGCGGGCTCGTCCATGATCGGCGGCCGAATCTCTCTCGCGGCCACCGCCATTCTCAGAAAGATACGGATCAAATTGCACGGTGGGGGAACCGTCCTGGTCGTCACCGCGTCATAACAGCGAGCAACGCAGACGCCTGGGGGGTCACATTGTGGAGCACTCGTTTCACGCCCCTGCGTTGTTGGGGAGGCAATATGTCTATAAAAAGAGCTGTCGCAGCAGTAGTTCTCCTGCTGGTGGGTTTGTCCGTGGGGGTGGCTGTACCGGCATCGGCGCAGCCGATTCCCGCATCTCATCAGTTCACACCCAATGACCCGTCGTGGGTCCGGGAGAACAATGTCGCGCGGTTCACGGGTCAGGTGGCCTATTCGAGCATGACGTTTGCCTGGTCCCTCCGACTATGTCCTTCGGTTCAGGCGATCGTCTTGGGGCCGATGACTTGTTGGACCACGATCAGCGGAGTTTCGGGATATTCCGACAATCATGCGGATATCCCGGCGGACTACCTGCTGCATTCGAGTGTGACGATCCGGGGAGGGATGAATTACAGCCTTCGCAGTCGGTGTGACTTCAAGGTGATGACGGATACTGGGCCCACGCCCTCGAATGTTGTGACGGCGATCGATTTCAGTGCCTGATTGCCAGTGGCTACGGATTAGGGGCTCTGCTCGCACCATGGTTCGAGCAGAGCCCCTGCTTATCGTGGCGAGGTTCAGGGCCAAGTAACTTTGACGGCACGAAGATCGTGTGAATCCTGTTGAGCTGCCTCATATTCCACTTCAACCGAGTCATCGAGGGCAACGTCACCGAAATTCTTGTGCTCTCCCAGCGAGTCGAGGCCGAACCAGACATGCGAGCCGTCTTCGGTCTCGATTATTCCGGTGGCGCGCTTCTCGTTCCAGCGCCAGACTTTCCCCTTGGCGCGCTGTACCTCTCGCTCGTTTTCCACGCGCTCGACTATACCTACGGCGGCGTCGATCATGTGCTCCTGCGACGGGCGCTCGCGGATCATGTCAGACCGGGCGAGCAGTAGTTGCTGACGAGGCTATTCAGGTAAACCTCGCAGCGTCTACGCAGTGCGATCGGTAGGCATGGATGGAGGACGACTTGGCGTCCGTGGGACGCCACATTGTCACCCTGCGGTAGTCGATCATGTGATCGGGCAACTCCATGGCTGTAACCAATTGCAGTAACGGTCACCGACGCCGCCTGGAAGACCCCTATCCACTACGTCGACCGCGAATGACGCTGAGGCGCGGGGGACTGCCTGAGCAGACGGAAGGTCTGTGGCACCGGTGACTTTCGCGATCGGACTCGATCAGATGCCCGGCGCTACAGGTGTCTCCTCCGGCTCCCGCGCAGCATGTCGGGGCAGGAACATAGCCGGGACGATGATCACCGCGGTGAGCCCGAACGCCACCCAGAACGCGAAGCCGAAGGAGTCGGCGAGCAACGGTCCGACCACTGGCATGAGTTGGGGCGGGACGGAGCTGATCTGACCGGAACCGCCGCTGCCGGAAGGGATTCCGTGCTCGGTCAGCTGGCGGGAGAGGTGCTGCGTCAGCGCCGTCACCAGCAAGGCGCTGCCGAGCGACGCGCCGACCTGCTGAATGGCCGAGAGCGTGGGTGCCGCGCGTGTCACGGCGTCCTTGCCCAGTTCCGTGTAGGCAGCCGAGATGGTCGGCATCATCACCGCACCGAGGCCCATACCGCGCACGAACAGGGCCACACAGAGCCAGACGTAGGAGGTGTCGGTGCCCACGTGCGTGTACGGGAGGGTGCCGATGAGGCCGAGCACGACGCCGACGGGTACGACGTAGCCGGCGCCGATGCGGTCGGTGAGCCGGCCACCGATCACCACCGCCACGATCGCGCCCAACCCCTGGGGTGCGAGCAGCAGGCCGGCGTCGAGCGGGCCATGTCCGCGCACGGTCTGGTAGTACAGCGGGAGCAGCAGCATGCCGCCGAACAATCCGATGGCGACGAGGAATACCGCGATGGTTCCGCTGGCGAAGAGGCGGTTGGTGAGCAGGCGGACGTCGACGATCGAGTCGGCTCCCTTGCGGAGGCTGTGCCAGGTGTAGAGGGCCAGGCCCGCGACGCCGCCGATGAGCCAGCCGAGCACGCCCCACTCGGTGAATCCGCCGTGTGAACTGGCCTCGGAAAGGCCGTAGAGAAGGCACACGAGGCTACCGGAGAGCAGGATCAGCCCCAGCAGGTCGAGCCGGCCGTGCTCGGGCAGGGTGTCACCGTGCGGGAGCTTCCAGGCCGCGAGCGTGAGGGCGAGGGCGCCGACGGGGACGTTGACGAGGAAGATCCAGTGCCAGCTCGTGTACTGGACCAGCAGGCCGCCGATCACCGGACCGAATACCGGTCCCAGCAGCATGGGGACACCGAGGATGGCCATCGCCCGCCCGAGGCGTTGCGGGCCCGCGGCCCGGGTGATGATCGCCTGCCCGGCGGGCAACAGCATCCCGCCGCCGAGTCCCTGCAGGATGCGGAAGGCGATGAGGCTGTCGATCGACCAGGCGGCCGCGCACAGAGCCGAGCCCGCCACGAACAGACTCACCGCGGTGAGCCAGACCGGTCTGGGCCCGAAACGATCCATCGCCCACCCGGTCACCGGGATGACCAGCGCCACCGCCAGCAGATAACCGGTCACCACCCACTGGGTGGTGGACAGGGTCGCGCCGAGTTCGGTGCTCAAGGAGTTCAGGGCGACGTTCACGATGGTGGTGTCGAGAACCACCATGATCATGCCGGACACGACGACGAGTCCTGTGACGATGACGCTGCGGTCGAGCTTGCCCGACTGCTGCGCGGTGGTGGATGCCATATCAGCTCCCTCGTTGAAGGTGCCAGGACTCGACCGGGCGACAACACCCTGCGACTACCCGTCGTGAGGCCGATCATCGCGACGCTGTCATTCCCCAGCGTGTCACGGACATTGCCGCCGAGGGCGAGATCGGACGAGTCAGGCGCGGCTGACGGAGGCTCGCTGTTCGAACTGCTCGAGCGCCGGTGGGTACTGCGGGTGATCTGGGAACTCGATCAGGCCCGGGCCCGCTCACCTTCGGTGAGCTGCGCACCGCATGCGGCGACGTCTCCTCGAGCGTGCTGACCCGGCGGCTGGCCGAACTCACCGAGGCGCGCCTCGTCGAGTGCGAGGAGGGGTACCGGCTGACTCGCGCAGGGCACACACTCGTCGAGCGGCTCGCGCCTCTGACGCGCTGGGCGGCGGAGTGGCACAACGATAGTGGATGAGTCGCCGCCCGGCGGCCGAGAGCGCAGGAACCCGCGGCGTCAGGTGTGATCGTGGCCGGAGCGGCGTTCGTGGTCGATTTCGGCGTCGCGTTCGCGGTCGCGCTCATGGTCGGATTGGGCATTCACATTCCATGAGATCGGGTGTGCGCCGGGGCCGCAATCCTGACTCAACCGGATTGTCGATTCGGGGCGGATCCGTACCTCCTGGACGAGTGGGCGGAGGTCGCTGCACATGACGAAGATTCCGGCGGTCGCCGGGCCCACATCGGTATTCGTACATTCGATGTCGACGCGGCTGTCGACCGGAACCGATGAGCAGAACGCTTCGCGGGGCCGCGACGCCTGAGCAGATCCCGCGCCGACGGTCGTCGATACCGTCACGACCGCGAGACCGGATATCACCGCGCCCACGATCGATCGCCGGGCAGTTCTCTTGGGGATGGACACCGAACTTCTCACTTTCACTGCACGACAGAACAATTCCCGAAATCGTAGGCACGCCGGAGCATATTTCCCAATGGAAGGAATTCTCGACACAGTTGACTGCCTCGGACGGCATGCTGGTCACACATCGATGAGGTCGTCGCTATCGTGAACGACAAGTTTGCTGTTCAGCCGTAACGACCGACGTGGCTCAATCGTTTCGGGGATGGAAAGGCGCGGTGTCGGATCATGGCTGAGGACCTGACCGTGACTGGGACGCTGGTGATACCCGCGGCCGAGTTGCGCGAGCGGTTCTCGCGATCGTCCGGTCCAGGAGGGCAGCACGTCAACACCACCGACAGCCGGGTAGAGCTGTCTTTCGACCTCGCCGGCTCGCCCTCGGTGCCGGAGTGGCTGCGCACCCGGATGCTCGACCGCCTGGCCACCCGCCTGGTCGACGGGGTGCTTACAGTCGCCGCATCCGAGGAACGGGCGCAGTTGCAGAACCGCGCTACCGCCCGCGAACGCCTGGCCTCGTTACTGCGTGACGCCGCTGCCGCCCCGCCACCGGTTCGCCGCGCCACCAAGCCGTCGCGCGGCGCCAAGGAACGCCGCATCGCCGCGAAGAAGCGGCGCGGCATCACCAAACGCAACCGCCGAATCTCCCCGGACGACTAGCGCCGCTTCCGAAAAGGCTGGTGCCGCATCTCTGGGCCAGCTGAGCACCGCCGGCGTGCGGACCGGGATGTGCTGGTCTCCGGACCGGGCCGTGACGGTGAACTAATGGTGCAAACCTCGCCGTTATTTGCGGTTTCCCGAATTCTCGCTCAGCTTTGCACGAAAAGTTCAATGCATCCGCGTCATTCATCGTTCGATGTCGAGCCGGATACCGATTCGAGCAGACGCGCGCGCTCCCTGTCGGATACCTCCGTTCCGGATACCGGCTCCGCGAGCACGCACAGCAGCAGCGCCACGCCTACCGCACCCGGGTCCGGGTGGCCGACGGCGCGTTCGCCGAGGTAACTGGCGCGACCGCGACGTGCCCGCAGGGCCGCGGTGGACAGCGCTCCATCCACTGCGGCGCTCACCATCGCGGCGACATCGCGGCCACCGAGAGCCTCGACGGCCGGAGCGAGCGCATCGACCATGGTGCGGTCGCCGACTTCCGCCTCGCCGACGCGCTGGATGGCGGCCAGACCATCGCTGATGCCGAACCTGAAGGCGTCGATATAGGAATCCGACCGTGCCGCCCGGGTGCCGAGTGATTGGAACAGCAGGCCGAACAGGGGGCCGCTCGTGCCGCCGACCTCGTCGAGGAAGACCGCTCGCAACGTATCCCACGGTGCGGGGCAGTCCGGTGCGGCAAGGCGGTCGGCGACCTCGGAGAGACCCTCGCGCAGATTGACGCCGAAATCTCCGTCACCGGTGATCTCGTCCAACTTCGTCAGCGTGGGCTCGGCCGCGAAGAACACCTCCCGCAGTCGGGGGACGGTGCTGTCGAGCGTGGTCATCGCCGCGCTGGTCATCGTGCGGCCTCCTTCCATGCGGGTGCGCCGGTCGGGGCGTGCCAGAGATCGAGCCAGCCGTCGGCGAGTTGGGTGAGGGTGATCGAGAAGCCGCTCATATTCAGTGCGGCAACGAATGTGCCGACCTGGACCGCCGCGATGTCGCGGCCCTGGTCGGTGAGTGCGCGCGCCGCGAGTTCGAGGACTGTGCAGAGCTCGAGTTCCGTCGTCGCGCCGAGTCCATTGATCAACAGCAACAACGGTTTTCGATCATCCCCGGGCAGCGATGTGAGGATATCGGTGAGCATCCGGTCGACAAGTTCGGCGAGTGGTGGCCTGGTGATCGAGGTCGAGGCGCGTTCGCCGTGAATTCCCACCCCGTATTCGAGCTGATCGGGTTCGAGTTCGAAGGCCCGCGCCCCGGTATTCGGTGACGTGAGCGCCTCGGTCGCCACCGCGATACTGCGACTGTGCTCGGCCACCTCGCGGCCGAGCGCGGCCAGCGAGGTGAGGGTGTCACCGCGGTCCGCGGCGGCGCCGAGGATCTTTTCGACGACGATCGTCGCGGCTGTCCCACGCCGTCCCGTCGCCGTCTCGTCGGATTCGGTGGCCACGTCGTCGTCGACGAGTACCCGCTCGACCTCGATACCATCGGCGGCGAGTCGTTCTGCGGCGATGCCGAAATTGATCTTGTCTCCGGTGTAGTTCTTGACGATGTGCAGCACCCCACCGTCACGAGCGACGGCCTTGCTCGCCTCGTAGACCTGGCGATTGTGCGGTGAGGCGAAGATCTTCCCCGGTACGGCAGCGTCGAGCATCCCCATGCCGACGAATCCGACATGCATCGGCTCGTGACCGGAACCGCCGCCGGAGACGAGGGCGACCCGTCGTGTCGGCGCACCGCGATCGTGGTGCACGAACAGTGGGTCGGTAGTCAGCCGGACCCACGGGTGTCGGCGCACGAAACCTCGCAGTGACACCTCGGGGCCCTGGCCTGGTTCGAGCAAGAACAGTGCCGGCACGGATATCCTCCTCGTCGATCGACTGCGTGCTGTCCAGTATCACGGAGCCGGGACGCTGCCCCAGGGTGGATTCCCGATCGTGCTGGGTCGCAAGTCTTTCCGCTTCGCGGAGAGCGGAATCTGCGACGATGTTCGCCGATTACAGTGGCGCCCATGACAATCGAATATGTCCGATACCGGATTGCCGAGCACGACGCGGCCGAATTCGAGGCCGCCTACGGTCGTGCCGCACGGTCGCTGGCGGCGTCCCCGCACTGTGTCGACTACGAGTTGTCACGGTGCGTCGACGAACCCGAGTGCTACGTCCTGCGCATCTCCTGGACCTCTGCCGAGGACCATCTGCGGGGCTTCCGCGGCGGTAAGCATTTCGCGGCATTCTTCGCCGAGATCGGACCGTATGTGCAGCGTATCGAGGAGATGCGCCATTACGAACGCACCGCTGTCCGAGGTTCCGGATCCTCGGTGCCGAGTATGTACGACTGGCTCGGTGGTATCGAGGCGCTGGAGCGGCTCACGAAGGTCTTCTACACCCACGTACTGGCCGACGACCTGATCGGGCCGTTGTTCGCCGGGATGGATCCGGGCCATCCGCACTATGTGGGCATGTGGCTCGCCGAGGTATTCGGTGGCCCCTCCCGCTACACCGACGAGCGCGGCGGTTACGACCACATGCTGGCGCACCATCTGGGCAAAGCCATCTCCGAGCCGCAGCGTCGGCGCTGGGTGTCGCTGCTGCTGGATGCCGCCGATGAGGCCGGCCTGCCCGGCGATCCGGAGTTCCGGGCCGCGTTCGTCGGCTACATCGAATGGGGCACCCGCATCGCGCTGGGCAACTCACAGCTCGACGCCGACCCGCCGCGGCATCTCCCGGTACCTCATTGGGGCTGGGGTGTCGCCCCGCCGTACACCCCCGCCTGATCGAGACCCGTACCGAACGAGGCGGGCGTCGCGCCGCCCGAACCGGACCGCGTGATGCAACAGATCTGGGCGAGCGCGGCCTATTGCAGCGTTCCGTCGTCGGCGCGGTTGAATGCCTGTACGGTGCCACTCGCCGCCGGTCGGCTCCGTATGGTCGAGTCCCGATCTACGAGAACAATCTCTTCGTGTGGCCGCTTCGGCGAGGCCGATTACCCCCCTGGCATATCAGTCGGCACCGGTACGCACAGTGGAAGGTGAGAAATTCTCGAAGATGATCGTGGGGAGCACATTGCCCCCCGGAGACCGATGGGAGCGAATTCGGCGAATTCATGGCAATGGTTCCTCATCAAGCGCCGACGGTGCGACGCGAAACGAAGATCGGACTGCGGTCGCCGAGAGCGGAATCGGTCTCTGGCGGAACGGATCAGGAGGCCGACTTGGGCTGGGACAGGTCCCTGATACCGGTGATCGCGGTGATGATGTTGTCGATAGTGGAGGTGCCGCCGTCGAGGGCCGAGCTACCGGAGTCGAGCATGGCCGAGCCCGACGATGATCCCGCGGAACCGGAGGATGAGCCGCTGTCGGCCGATCCCGTGCTCAGCTGCGCGGGGGCGGTAGTGCCCGAGTCGGCGGAGGGGGCGGCCGCGGAGGCCATCGCGGCCGGGCCGAGGAACAGGGCTGCGGCGGAGAGGGTGGCGGCGGCGAGGACCTTGCGAGAAACCATGTACGGGGATTTCCTTTCACAGATGGATAACGACGCCATCACGGCGCGTAACCCAATATATGAAGGAGAAATCTGTGAGGCCACTTTCGTTACTGTGTTAATGGTCACGGTTAACAACTGGCGAACTATGCATTTTGCCGAGGTGACACGATGTGATCTTGTATTTCTCTTGATAATTGAATGATCGGACGTCCAGCTTGGCGTCGGTGTCTCGAATCGTGTACTCGCCCTGGTAGACGGGGGCTCGTCCGGCGTAATCTACGCATAGGTGCGGGGCCGGCCGATCGAGAATATTTCGCCCGCCGTAACTCACCTGGTCCGCTCGAACATCGCCCCCTCGAACAAGGACTCGTGATGGTTCTCTTCATCGACGTGCACGAACATCTGCCCGAAGGCACGACGGCGCAGGACGTGGCCGCCGCCCACGCCGCCGACCTGGCGATCCAGGGAGATTACGGCGTGACCTACCAGCGCTACTGGGTCGACGAATCGAGCCACACGGCGTTCTGCCTGGTCGATGCCCCAGACGCGGACACCGCGATCAGCGTGCACCGCGAGGCGCACGGCCTCGTCCCCGACAGGATCTACCCGGTGGTCGAGGGCACCTGATAAGCCGCTCGAAACCTTCGCCACCTGCGCGCACAGCGCGATGCCCGCCCGGATTTGATCGCCTTCTGGGCGGCTCCGACGACGAGCGCCGGTCGACTGCTGTTCGTGGCCGTCACCACCGGCTACATCCTCATCGCCATCCGCTTCGAGGAACACGGCCTCGTCGGCGTCTTCGGTGATCGCTACCGCAACTACCGGTGACAGGTCCCGATGCTCGTCCCGCATCCGCATCGGAGCCGCGTGCATCCGGTCGATCTGTGACGCGGCCCGCCTGCGGACATATCTCCGTGCGTCAGCGCCCGAACACGTTCACCGCGATTTCCCCGCCGAGGTGATAGTCGGACGACAAATGCAAGTTGTCGCCGCTCCAAAATCTGCCCGGGTCGTACCAGTTCGGACGCTTCTCCGGCAGCAATCCCATCGCCTGGTAGGTCATGGCGACGATCTCCGCGCAGTAGGCGTTCTCCAGACCCGCTTCGGTTTCATCGGTTTTCGAACGCTTCGGCAGCGGTATGCGGCCCCGGAACCACCGGCCCGCCAGCGCGCTGGTCGAGGGGAAGGGCATGCCGTCCAGCCGCGCGACCGTCCGCAGCGCCGCGTCCTCCATCTCGCGTGTCACCGGGCGATCCAGCTGACGCAGCCACGCTTGCTGCCCGTACTCGTTGGTCCAGCGCAGCACCGCGGCTTGGAGGTCGTGCAGCTGGGCGCCGCGATGGTGGTTGCCCGACCAGACATCCGGCAGCGCGCGTCCGAGTTCGGCATGCCAGATCAGGGCCGGCAGGTCATCGACGACCACCGCCATACCGACGTGGTTGACCGGGCTGTTGGTCAGCCCCCGGATCGCGCGGTCGGCGCCGGAATGTCCACGGAACAGCCACAAGTCGCCCGTCCGCGTGAGTTCGACCGCTTCATCCAAACCGATACTCGAGGGCGCTTCGCGTGGCACGACGACTAGCCTAAGCCGTATGCGGTGGTGGAAAGTACTCGGCTTGGCAGGAGCCGCGGGTGTCGCGGCGACCGGAGCGGTAATCGTGCGGTCCGAGCGTAAACGCCGCGCCTATACGCCGGATCAGGTTCGGGACCGGCTGCACGCCCGCCTCGGCGAGCAGTCCGAGCCCATCGGCGAGGAGCGCTGATCCGGGACGGGAAGCGTTGGCCCACAACAGCTTCGGTGAGTTTTGGTGACTGCTGCCGGTGCGGTGCGCACTCACATGCGGCCATCATCCGGACGAATTCGGCCGTCGGTCGAACCGCTGATGCCCACACAGCCGCTTTTCAGACGGCGACCACGGTCAGCAATGCCTCGAGCCCCTTGAAATCGTCCGGGTTGCGGGTGAACAGGGGGAGATCGTTCGCCGAAGCGATAGCCGCGATCATCAGGTCCATTCGGCGTGGCTTCGGGTTGCGTCTCGCTGCGACAACCAGTTTCGACATGGACGTGAACCGCCGGGCGGCGGTGGAGCAGAACGGCAGTGCGTCGAAAATGTGCTCGAATTCCAGCAGGCGTTCGGTGCGAATCGCCAACTCCTCCGCGGTCGCCGCCATGGCTGTGCCCAGTCCGAGTTCGGCGAGTGTGACTGTGCTGATTCGAAGCTCGATGGGTAGTGCGGCCTCATCGATCAGCGGCAGGTCGATGCACACGCAGGTATCCAGCAGTCCGGCCTGATGGCGAAAGCTGTCGTCCGGCTCAGTCATCGAGCCGGTCTTCGCCGAATTCGGCGTCTACTTGCGCTCGTTCCGTTGCGCTGTCGGCGTAGGCGGCGAATCGAGCGAATCGTTGCTTGGCCACGGCCGCTGTGACGGTCCGGTGTGTGGTGACAGGCCGGAGTTCGCCCACGGGCCGGCCGTTGCGGGTGATGACGAAATCGTCCCCGGCCTCCAATGCGTCCATGATCCCGGCACTACCGTTGCGCAGTTCGGCTTGGGTAATGGTCCTGGTCATGGCTTTACTATAGCAACGGATGCTATGTGATGCTATATCCAGACTTCTCTGGCCCGCGCAGTTCCGCCGAGCAGTTGGATGATGCCATCGAAGGCGTGATCTGGATCTCGGACCGAGGACATCGCCAATTTCGCACGAGGAAAGCGCGGATGGTCGAACTTTGGAGCTCTTCGTCGGTTTGCGGGTCATACCGGCTCCACCGACCCATGGCGCCGCCCGCCCGCTACGTCAAGGAAACCCGCGGGCCCGTACTTATCCGAAGGGAAGACCCGGAGTGTTCGTCAGTAGTTTCCGCCGGGCGGATATTCGGAGAAGAACTGCTGTAACAGCGGAGTGGCGGCGTCGAGCCCCCACCGTACGACGCCGAGTATGGCATTGCCCGTATTGATGACCACGAATCCGATGACATCGCGATTCTGTTCGGCGAGTTGCTGGAGTGGCTCGATGATATTCGTGAACATGATGTGTCCTTCGCATCCGGGCGGATGGATACGTTCAAGGCTGCCACAACGGTCGATCGGTGACCATCCCTCATCGCTGAAGGCCGCGACGGCACCGCGCTCACGGCACCGCCCGTTCGCGCAGGGCCGGCACGCCAGGCCCGGTCAGATCATCGAGGTACGCGGTGCGACCGGCCATGGCCATGGTCAACGCGATCGTCGTTCCGGTGACCAGAGGACCGGTTCCGGCGGTGAACGGGCCGTCGGTCGCTTCGAGGCGGAGCCCCTCGACCATGCTCCGGCTGGGAACCGCGAAGTTGCGGCTCGCGTAGAACTTCGCGACTTCGGCGGCGGCCTCGACGGATGGTTCGCGCAGTATCCCCAGCGGACGTCGGATGTCCTGAGCGTGGACGATCACCTCCCCGAGCCATGCCGCGGTGTGTCCGGATGCGGCAGTGGTGCTGGTGACGATTCTCCGGAACCGCTCCAAAGTCTCGGCTGTGGTGCTGCCGCGATGCTCGGCCAGCCGCCGAGTGTTGTGTTCGTCGAAGTCGAAGCGGGCCCCGACGACACTGACCAGCCAGCGCAACCGCCCGGTGCTCGCGGCCGCGGTCAGGTGTGCGACGACCTCCTCGACCGTCCAGCGACCGCACAGCGATTGCCGGGCCCACTGGTGATCGTCGAGCTCGGCGAGATCGTCCGCCAGAGCCGCACGTTCGACATGGGCCATGGCCCAGAGGGCGTCGCGAGAAATGACATCCGACACCGGAAACCTCCATTCGAGCCCAGCCGGGCACGTCGATGACGTAGCTGCACAGGCCAGGGCACTGCCACAGCACATTCGTCGGTCCACAGTGCAGACGGCGACGGTCCCGCGAATTAACCGGTCGCCCGGGAACGCGCTCAGCGCGGGGCATGGAACCAGTGATTCCGGCAGCCGACCCCGCCTCACCGACCACCCATCCCGGACATCGCGATCCCGCGAACGAACGACTTCTGCGCGAACGCGTAGATCACCAGCATCGGCGCCACCATCAGGATGGAGGTCGCCATGAGGATCGGCCAGTTGGTTTCGTACTGGCCCTGCAGACGCACCAAACCTAGTGTCAGCGTGGAGATCTCGTCGCGCTGGATCATCACCAAGGGCCACAGGAAATCGTTCCAGACCGTCACCCAGGTGAGTACCGCGAGCACCATCACCGCCGGTCGGGCGTGTGGCAGCAGCACCCGCCAGTAGGTCTGCCAGACCGAGCAACCGTCGAGGATGGCCGCCTCCTCCAATTCGGCCGGCAGAGTGATGAAGAACTGGCGCATCAGGTAGGTGCCGAACGCACTGCCGAACAGACCCGGCACGATCATGGCCAAGGGACTGTCCACCCAGCCGAAGGTGCGCATGAGGATGAACTGGGGGATGACCGTGACGGTCGTCGGCACCATGAGGGTGGCGAGGTAGGCGACGAACAGGACGTCGCGACCCTTGAACGGCAAGCGAGCGAAGGCATATCCGGCCAGCGAACAGAAGAACACCTGGCCCGCCGTCACGCAGCCCGCGTAGAGGACGGTGTTGAAGAAGATCCGGCCGAACGGCATCAGGTCGAAGATGTCGCGGTAGTTCGCCCATGCAGGGTGGGCCGGGACGATGCTGGTGTCGGAGATGTTGCCCTGTTTCTTCAGCGAACTCGACAATGCCCACAGCAGCGGGAACAGTGCGCACCACGCCATCACGACGAGCGCCAGGTACAGCAGCATGCCGCGCCCGGTACGGCGGACAACGGCACGATTCGCGGTCGCTGTCGCCACCTAGGCCTCGCTCTCGTAGGCATTGCCGCGGGTGAGTCGCAATTGCAGCAGCGTCAGCACCAGCAGGATCGCGAAGATCACCCAGGCGAGTGCGCAGGCATAACCGATGTCGTCGAAGGAGAAGGCGTTCTGGTACAGCATGATTCCGAGCACGTAGGTGCCGGTTTCGGGACCGCCCTTGCCGCCCGTGAGGACGTAGGCCTGATCGAACACCTGGAACGAGTTGATGAACGTGATGACGAAGGAGAACACCAGCGCGGGCCGGATCAGCGGCACGGTGATCGAGCCGAACCTGCGCAGCGCTGCGGCGCCGTCGATGCGGGCGGCCTCGTAGACGTCGGCCGGGATGCCCTGCATGGCGGCGAGCAGGACGATGGTGGCGAAGGGGACGCTTTTCCACACACTGACCAGGCACAGCGAGAACATCGACCAACGGGGGTCGGTGAGCCACGGGACCGGTCCGATGCCGATCCAGCCGAGGGCCGTGTTGAGCACGCCGTAATCGGTGCTGAAGGTGAGCCGCCACACCACCGCCATCGCCACGGTCGAGGCAACCAGCGGCATGAACATGATGCTGCGAAAGATGCCGATACCCTTCAGTTTCCGGTTCAAGGCCGCCGCGACGACGAGACCGATGACGATCGTCGGGATCAGCGTGCCGGCGGTGAAGATCACCGTATTGCGCAGGGCCACCCAGAACAGCGGGTCGTGCGCGAAGAGCCGGCGGAAATTGTTGAAGCCGATGAACGTCGGCGAACTGAACAGATCCCATCGGTGCAGGCTCAAATACAGCGTGAACACCAACGGGAACGCCATGAACACCGCCACCGCGATCAGGTTGGGCGCGATGAACATTCGGCCGGCGGCAGCCTTACGCCGGCGCAGCGCGGAACGTCGTGGTCTGCCGAGTGTCGTCATAGCGGCACCCGGTCGACACAGCGAGCCGCTGCGCGATTGTCGCTCACTGTGCCCGGTGATATGCGGGACACCCGCACCCGGTCGGCACAGCGAGCCGCTGCGCGATTGTCGCTCACTGCGCCTCCAAGAGATCGTTGATCTGTCCGGCGAGGCCGTGCTTGAACCATTCCGCGGAGGCGGCGCCGCGGAATACGTGGTCGTATCCCTGTTCGATGACCGCGTCGACGCGGGGCCACGCGGGCGTGACCGGCAGGTTGTTGGCGTGATCGCCGCCGTGGAACACCTCGAGGTTGTGCACTCTTTCGTGCGCCTGTGCGAACCCGTCGGAGGCGAGGGCCGATTTCAACGCGGGGACGAACAGTCCCGACTTCGCGATGACCGCCTGACCGACGGGCCCGGTGGCGAATTTGACGAATTCCCAGGCCTGTTCCTTGCGCGGGCTGTCGGCCGCGATGGACAGGCCGGTGGTGCCGATATCGGAGCGAGCCGCGGTACCGCGCGGGCCGACAGGCAGCACTGTGACGTCGAAGTCGAGGTCTTGCCGACCGGTGTAGGCGCTGTACATCCAATGCCCGGACAATGCCATCGCGGCCTTGCCCTGGGCGAACATATCCGACGACGAAAGTGATTGCTGGAATTCGATTTTCGGCATGACCCGGTGCCGGGTGGACAGGTCGGTGTAGAACTGGACGCCCTCGATGAAGGCGTCGTGGTCGATATTGGTGCGGGTCGGGTCGATGGATGGGGTGAACCATTCCACGCCGTTGTTCATGCCGAAACAACTGGCGGAGTAGTAGACGGTCCAGGGATCCACGAATCCCCATTGGGTGACGTCGCCGGAGCTGTCGCGTTTGGTCAGCGCCTGTGCGGCGTCGAGGAATTCATCGAAAGTCCAGGCGTCCTCCCAGCGTGCGGGCGGCGGTGGGAGCTTGGCGTCGGCGAAGAGTTTCTTGTTGTAGTACAGGAAGATCCCGGCCCACTGCTCGGGCAGTGCGTGCTGAGCGTTCTTGTAGCGGAAGGTGTTGTACAGCGCCGTCGAGCTGTCCTTCTTCAGTTCGGCCGCGTACGCCGGGTCCTTGTCGAGAATCGTGTCGAGGTTTTCGAAGATGCCGCGTTCGGCGAGGAAGGAATAGGACAGGTCCCACGACATCAGCACGTCCGGACACTTGCCGCCCGCGCAGTAGGTGAGGATCTGGGTCTGCGGATCGGGGCCGGACATCTGAGTCCGGATTTTGATGTCCGGATGCAGTTTGCGGAACTCGTCGATGATCGTCAGCCGGACCTTCGCCTCATCGGGTTTGGCCTGGAAAAAGAAGGTGAGCGCATCGTCGTCGTGGTCACCGCAGCCGGTCATCGAGGAGGCGGCCGCTGCCGCCCCGGCCGCCGCCGCACCGCGCAGGAGTGTGCGCCGGTCGAACCTCCGAGACCATGCCACCCGTGCCCCCGTTCGGCTACCGCAAGCGAACTTCATTGCAGAAGAACGTAATACCGCCGTGGCGGATTCGTCTGGAAAATACGCACGAGACCGGCCGAACGCACGCCGACCGAGTCGGAGCCACCGGCGGCGGTGAACTCGCGCGGCCGCCTCACGGATGTCGGTGCCGGGCTACCCCGCCGACCACCCGCAGGGCGAATACCGATCAACCCTCTCGTTCCCTCCGCGCGGCATACTGGAGACACAGCGCCGACTTCGTCCTCGGGAGGATCGAGATGGCAACAAACGGGCCTTTCGGGATCGATCCGGAAGAATTCGAGCGCGCCCTGCGCGAGGCCGAAATCGAGGTTCGCGACCTGCTCGGAAAGGCCGCCGGATACCTCGACCGCACCACCGCGAATTCGCTGACGTCGCTGTTCGGGCAGTTCGTGCAGCCGGAGCGGACACGATCGCCGGAACCGGACGACGCGACGACCGGGGAGACCGGTAGCGGGGTGTGGGCCGTCTACAGCGTCGACGACGCCGGCGAGGCCCGGGTCGAGCAGGTCTTCCCGACCGAACTCGAGGCCTTGCGCGCGCACCGCGACAACACCGACGAACGCCGTAAGGTGCGATTCCTGCCCTACGGCGTCCCCACGAGCGTGCTCGACCAGACCTGAGGGCGCCGACCCGGAGAGATATCGCGGTTCGCGCACTATGCGGACGCGATGAATGCTCAGTTGTGGAATCAACCGGATAAGTCTCCGGTACCCGGCTGTCGAAAAATAGGTACGAGCATAGGTAGATCTCCCGTCGCTGATCGTGCGCTGCCGAAGCAGGCTGTGGGGGACAGATCGCACACTATTGCTCGGGGCCAGCATGAATCCACAGCAGCGACAGAGAAGTCGTTCCGGCGCGATCCGCGGTGCACGAGGGGCACACTCGCCGCGACCGCGGGCGACGGACGAGCCGAATTCGCCGCCGAAGGTCGTTTACGATTCCTTCTGGGTTCGCTCGGCGCTGAGTCAGCTGGAGTTTCTCGTGTCCGGCAGGTCGATCGGTGCGGAAACGCAGTCGATGGTCGAATTCGCGGTCCGGTGGGCGCCGTTCGGCGGTGCGGGTTCGGGGGATCTGCTCGTGACCTTCGGTGTCGAACGGCGGCGGTTCCTCGAGTTGCTCGCCGAAGGGCTGCGGGCCCGGCGATCCGACAACTCGGAGGAGCGCTGGCTCAAGCGGAGGCTGGCAGACGCGTTGACGGCGGCGTGGTGCGTCGATGGCGCCGCCCCGGCCAGAGCCCGGCAGTGCTGACCCTCGCCGAGCGCGCTCGGCTGTGAATCGACGAGCCACGTCGCACCGGAACGGCATCGTCAGTGTGGTGTCGCTGCCACATCGTCGTTCGCCAGGGCCCCGGGCTTGGGGATCCTCGTCGGGTTGGCCGGTGCCGGTGGCGATCAGGTCGCGCAGGCTTTTGTCGATGTAGATTGACCAGCCCTTGCGGCAGGCGTCGAAGCATTCGAACGCGGGGGTCAGGCCGACATGGGTGAAGTGGAGTTCGGTGGTATCGGCGCCGGGGGTGATCTCGAAACGGATTTCGGTGCCGTTCCACTCGGTCTGGTCGCCGACGAGGGTGAGCCGGGCGTTGAGGACGCGCCAGACGACGCGTTCGTGGGGGACGACCTCGGTGACCTCGATGGTGGCGCGATGGACGCCCGGGACCTCGTACGTGAAGACGTCTCCGGGCTTTTCGCTGTGTCCCGTGAGCGTTTTCGACCACCAGCCGCGCACGTCCAGCACGGCGTCGAAGAGGGTTTCGGGGGTCCGGTCGACGGCGAAGGTCGTCGGGAAATTCTGCTCGGTCATGGGTTCTCCCTGAAGAGCTCGACATGGTCTTCCATGCGCTGTCGGACTCCACGCGCCGCTCGATGCTGCGCACCCTGGCGCGGCGCCAGTGCAGCGTGGGTGAGCTCGCCGCTCCGTTCGACATCTCGCTCGCGGCCGCGTCCAAGCACATCAAGGTGCTCGAGCGGGCCGGGCTGGTGCGGCGCAGCGTGCGCGGGCGCACACATCTGTGCCGGCTCGATCCGCGTCCGCTGCGAGAGTGCGCCGAATGGGTGAACTTCTACGAGCGCTCCTGGGGCGAGCCGGGCACGGTTCGGATCGAACGATTATTGCCCGGACCGATCGACCGGGTGTGGGCCTACCTGACCGACGTCGACAAGCGTGCGACCTGGCTGGCCGGCGGACTGCTCGAACAGGCCACCGGCGGCCGGGTCGAACACATCTTCCGGATAGTTCAACTCACCGGTGAGGGCGATCCCACCGAGGTGGCCGATCGCAGGCACGGTGAGGTGCTCGAATGGGAGCCCCCGATGTGTTCTGGCCGAAGTTCAATTCCCTTCGCGCAGAATACGAATCACTCCTTGCTCCGGAATCGTCGGATCATGGCTGATCTCGGCGCTCCGGCCGGGGCCCGGGCGTGGGTCGCGCTGTTCACCGAGGGAGGGGTTCGGCTGCCGCGGTGAGGAGGTTCTCAGCCAGATCTCCGAGGAATCGGAGCAGGAACCGCTTCCACAGCCATCCGGTGCCGGGAATGCGTTCGATGAACCCGCCCGACCATCGCACGGTCGTGGTGCCGTCGTCGTGGGCGGTGAACTCGACCCGGGCGTGGTAGTCGCGGACCGGCCAGCGGGTGAGTATTCGGTAGGCGTGGACGCGGGGGCGATCGTCGACGGTGATCTGTTCGGGGGTCTGGAAACGCGGTGTGCCCATCAGTCGCACCCGCCCGACGATGTCGTCGCCGACGCCGGTTGTTCCGTCGCGCCAGGTCGCGTAGGTGATCAGCGGGCCGGCCCATCGGGGCCAGCCCTCGGCATCGCGGATCAGGTCGAACATCGCCTCGGGCGCGGCGGGCCCGCGGCGGTCCAGCTGGTAGGTGAACGTGCGGCCGAACATGCCGGCTCCTCTCGGTGTAAGCCGACCGAAATATAACAGAAGGATGTTCTATTATTGGCGCATTCGGATCGCTCGGTACGGGTAGAAGAGGTGCGATGACGGGTGAGAGCTTTCAGCGGGCGCGTACCGCTGCGCAGCGTGCCGAGCGGGTGCAGGCCGTCTTGGCGGCCACGCGAGCGTTGCTGGCAACTGTCGACGTGACATCGCTGTCGTTGGGGGCGATCTCGCGCGAGGCGAACTTGGCGAGCTCGAATGTGTTGCGCTACTTCGGTTCTCGCGAAGCGTTGCTGCTCGACCTCATGGACATGGAGTACCGCACGTGGACCCCGCATCTGGAAACGACAGTGCGAGAGCATCGGGGACCGCTCGACGTCGATCAGGTGGCGGCGACCGTCGCCGGCGAACTCGCCGAGCGTCCCATCCTCACGCGGCTCATCGCCGCCTCGGGGGAATTGTTGCAGTATCCGATGCCGCAGGCGGCGCGCGAGCGGTGCCGCGAGCAGGGGCGTCACAACCAGGCCGAGCTGGCTCGCATCCTCACCGCCGCCCTCGGCGTCGAGCTGCGAGTCCGTGACCAGGCATATCTGGTCGCGGGATTCCATGCCGTCGTCACCGCGGTATCGGCATGGTCGAAGCAGCCGACGTTCCCCGTCGAGACCGCCAGCGCGGTCCGTGAATTGCTGGCCATCCAACTGCAGGGCCTGATCTGCCGCCGCGCGGGCGGGCATCACGCGCACGATCGCCGTCGATGACGTCCGGCACAGGTGGGTCGATTCGCGAAGTCGCTCCGGCGACCCGCGCGGCGGCGGCCGGAACCGTTCGAATAATCGCAGGTAGAGGCGCTGTCCATGTAGGATGGCGTACTGATTGGTCGATATGTGTGGTGCCGCGGCCGGAGTCCGGCCGTGCAGACGACGGATATTTCGCTGACGAGGGAAGGCTCGCATGCAGATACCGGCCGCGCGAATCCTGTTCACCGACGATGACCGAGACGAAATCGCCCGTCGCGTCTCCACGGCGCTGAGCACCGGCGCACTGACCCTCGGGCCCAATACGAGAGAGTTCGAATCCGATTTCGCCGCTGCGCACGGTGCGCCCTACGCCGTCGCCGTGAGCAGCGGAACCGCCGCGCTGGAGATCATCCTTCGCAGTATCGATGTGGCCGGGCGAGACGTCGTCGTGCCGGCGAATACTTTCGCGGCCACGGGATTTTCGGTGCTGCGCGCCGGTGGCAACCCGGTCTTCGCCGACGTCGACCGCGATACCTTCGCACTGTCGCCCGAGACCGTGGCGGCCGCCCTGAGCCCCGACACCGCGGCCGTCGTGCTCGTCCATATCGGTGGACTGGTCTCGCCCGACGCGGCGGCACTGCGGGCGCTGTGTGACGAACGCGGAATCGCCCTCGTCGAGGACGCGGCGCATGCGCACGGCTGCGACTACGGCGGCCGGTTCGCCGGTTCGTTCGGCGTGGCGGGCGCGTTCTCGTTCTACCCGACCAAGGTGCTCACCAGTGGCGAGGGCGGCATGATCGTGACCGGGGACGAGCGTATCCGCGACGAAGCGGTGATCCACCGGGATCAGGGGAAGGCCGGCTTTCTCGGGAACGTCCACATCCGCGAGGGATATGCCTGGCGGATGAGCGAGCTCCACGCCGCGGTCGGTCTGGTCCACCTGCGTCACCTTCCCGACTTTCTGAGGGTGCGTCGCGCCGCGGCGCGGCGCTACGACGCGGCAATCGACGCCATGGACGGATTCGAGCGGCTCGTCGTCGGCTCGGAAGGGCGCAGCAACTATTACAAGTACATCGTGCTGCCCACCGACGACATCGACCGGGCGCAGTTCAAGAAGGCGGTCAAGGAGCGGTTCGAGGTGTCGCTGAGCGGTGAGGTGTACGAGGCGCCGCTGCACCGGCAACCGGTGTTCGAGCGCTTCGCCCGCCGCCGGCTCGAGGTCGCCGACGACATCTGTGCCCGCCACATCTGCCTGCCGCTGCATTCGGACATGACTGATGCCGAGGTCGACCATGTGCTGGCGGCGCTGCGCGAGGTCCGAGACACGTTGACGGGAGGCTGAACACTTATGCGGATCGGAGTGACAGGCGGCTCCGGCTTCATCGGAGCCCACGTGGTTCGCCGGCTCGCCGAGTCCGGCCACACCGTGTACGCCCTGGATACGGTGGCCCCGTCGAGACCGGACCCGCGCGCGAGGTTCCGCTGGCTGGACGTCCTCGACCCGGCTGCCGTACTCGACGCGTCGTCGGATCTCGAGGTGATCTTCCATTTGGCTGGGATGTCGAATGTCGATGTCGCGCAACATGATCCGCTGCGGACGGTCCGGTTGAACGTGGACGGCACCGCCCATGTTCTGGAAGCGGTGCGTGTCCACGGCCTGCGCCGCATGGTGTTCGCGAGCACGGTCTGGGTGTACGGCGCCGCCTGCGACATCTCCGGCGGGACCGAGCCGCTGACGGAGGCAGCGCCGATGGTGCTGGCCAAGGCCGGCCACATCTACACCTCGACGAAGATCGCGGCGGAAATGCTGATCCACAGCTACGCCGAGACCTACGAGGTGCCGTTCACGATCCTGCGCTACGGCGTGCCGTACGGGCCTGGCATGCGAGACGAACTCGTACTGGCCCGCTTCGTCCGCAAAGCCCTCGCGGGTGAACCCCTGACCATCGCCGGGGACGGCAAACAGTTCCGCAACTACGTGTTCGTCGAGGATCTCGCCGACGCGCATGCGCTGGTGCTCGACGAGGCTGCCGAGAACCAGGTGATAGCGCTCGAAGGAAACGAGCGCGTGAGTGTCCTCGACATGGCGGAGGCGGTCCAGGCGCGTTTCCCCGGTACCACGATCGACCATGTCCCGGCGCGGCCCGGCGACTTCCGGGGCATCGATGTGTCGAACGCACTGGCGCGGAAACTGGTCGGATGGCGGCCCACGACCTCGTTCCAGGACGGTGTCCGCCGCTACGTCGAGTGGTATCTGGCGGAGCATCCCGACACGGCAGCCGCACCCGGAAACGGGTAGCCGTGGCGACGCCCTCCGCGCTGCTGCTGTCCGGCTCGCTCGGCATGGGACACGACGTGATGGCCGAGGCGTGCGCGGTGTCGCTGCGCCGGCGTGGCTGGACGACCGACACCGTCGACAGCATGCGCCTGATGGGGCACCGCCGAGGTGGGCTGGGGGAAGTGGTGTTTCGTGGCATGCTCGCCGTGCCGGGCCTCTACGACGCCTTCCACTTCGGGCAACTGCGCTCCGGAGGCCGGCTGGCGCGGTTCGTCGACGCGGCATCCTGCCGTTACCTCGTGCCCGCCCTCGACGAACGGCTGCGTGACCGGCCGGTCGAGTTGCTGGTGTCGGTGTTCGCGACCGGCGCCGCCGCTGCCAGCCGCATCAAGGAGCGCCATCCCGATGTCGTGAACGCGGTGTTCTGCACCGACACCTGTCCCCACCGCTTGTGGGTGCACCCCCACACCGATCTGTACCTGGTCACCTCGGATCCGGCGGCCCGCTACATCCGGCGCTTCGACCCGGACGCGGAGATCGCGGTGGTGCCCGCGCCGGTGCGCCCGCAGTTCTACCGGGCGCCGACGCAGGCCGCGGCGCGGGAGGCGCTGGGCGTGCCTCCGGACGCGAAGTGCGTACTGCTCATCTCGGGTGCCTGGGGTCTCGGCCCGCTGGTCGAGGCGGCCGAGCTGATCGCGCGCGCAGGCGTCCACGTGCTGGCGGTGGCGGGCCGCAATGCCGGACTGGAATCCCGGTTGCGATCGCTGGCCGCGGCGACGGACCGGGTCGTCCCGTTCGGGTTCACCGACGAGATCCCCACGCTGATGGCCGCTGCCGATCTCGTCGTCACCTCGTCGGGCGACACCTGCGCGGAGGCGAGAGTCATCGGCCGGGACCTGCTGCTGCTCGACGTCGTGCCCGGACACGGGCGAGAAAACCTTCACCAGGAGCTCGTGCGCGGCGGCGCCGCGGTCACGTCCGCGCAGCCGGAGGCGATCCGACGTTCCGTTTCGGCGTGTCTGCAACGGGTGGAACCATCGTCGGCTCGGGTCGCCGTCGAGCCCACGGCGTGGGAGGAAGCGTTCGGCGCCATGCTGGAACGGGTCGGGCCGGCCGGTTGGGCGGCGCCCGCGCCGTGAATCAGTCGCTGACCCACGGATTGCCCGCGGTGGTCGTGGCCGCGGCACTGTACGGTTGCGCGCCGGTGGTGCAGGCCGCGGCGGCGCGGCGGACCGCCCCGGGCGGCGGCCTGGGGCTCGCGCTGTTGGCCCGGCTCGCCGTCCGGCCTCTCTGGCTGCTCGGATTGAGTTGTGAGATAGGCGGTTTCGCGGCCGAGGCATACGCGTTCTCGATCGCGCCGGCGACGCTGGTCGCGCCCTTGCTGACCCTGGATATGGTGTTCCTGGTCGTGCTGGCCCGGCGCGGGCTCGGTGAGCGGCTGGCGGCCGTGGGCCGGTACGGGATCGTCGCGATGGTGCTCGGCACCGGCCTGATGGCGTATGCGTTCGCCGGCGAATCATCCCTCGGTTCCCCGGCTTCGGACGGACAGATGGTGCTGTTCGCCGTCGTGGGCGCGGTGGCCGCGGGAGCCGGAGCGGTCGCCGGGGATCTCGGGTCGAGAACCGGCCGGGCATGGGTCGCCGCGCTCGGTTTCGGCGCCGCGGCGGGAATCGCCTACGGCATCGCGACGGTCGCGACACGACAGTTCGGATTGACCTTCGATGCCCACAACCCCTGGCGGCTGCTCGCCACCCCGACACCGTATGTGCTGGCAGTGTGCTCGCTGCTCGCGATCAGCTTGCTCCAGCGCGGACTGCAGGCGGGCGCCGCCGTGTTCACCTTCCCGGTCACCAGCGTCGTGTCCTCGCTCGTTCCCGTCGTGCTCGGGATCATCGTGCTCGGCGACGAGGTACCGGGTGGCCGCGCGGGTGCCGCCTTCGCGGTCGCGTTGGTGGCGATATCCGTCGGTGTGACATGTCTCGGTCGCGACCGCGCCGCGGCCGCGCACGGGATCGAGGCGGACACCGACCTGACCATGAGGAGTACCGGGTGACCTGGCTCGTGACCGGCGGCGGCGGGTATATCGGATCGCATGTGGTGCGCGCTCTGCTCGCGGCCGGACGGCCCGTAGTCGTCCTCGACGACTTCTCGACCGGCCGCCGTGCCGTGATCCCCAACGACGTCGCGACGGTCGCGGCGTCGATCACCGACTTCGCGGCCGTAACCGCCGCCCTGCGCGACTACGAGATCACCGGTGTCGCCCACCTCGCCGGCCGGAAGTCCGCGGTGGATTCGGTGACCCATCCGCTCGAGTACTACGAGCAGAACACGGGCGGAACGCGCACCTTACTCGCCGCGATGCACGCCGCCGGCGTCGAACATCTCGTATTCTCCTCGAGCGCAGCGGTATACGGTTCGCAGACCGGTGAGGGATCGGTAGGCGAACACGCACCGCCGCGCCCGATCAACCCGTACGGGCGCAGCAAACTCGCCTGCGAGTGGATCGTCGCCGACGCCGCCGCGGAATTCGACCGCCTGAACTCGACCGTTCTGCGCTATTTCAACGTCGCCGGGGCGGGCGGTCCCGGGCTCGGTGACCGGAATGCGACAGGGTTGGTACCCAATGTCCTGCAAGCGATTTCGTCCGGTCACCCCCCGGTGGTCTTCGGTGCCGACTACCCGACGCCGGACGGATCCTGTGTCCGCGACTTCGTGCACGTGCTCGACGTAGCGAACGCACACGTCAGTGCGGCCGAACGGCTCGAGTGCGGGCAGCCGGGTACTTCGGTCTACAACGTCGGAACCGGGCGCGGGTACTCGGTATTCGAAATTCTCGATGCCGCCCGCGCGGTGACCGGCGAACGGTTCCGCCATCTCGTCGGCGACCGACGGCCGGGGGATCCGCCCCGTGTGATCGCCGACATCGCAAGGATCGGCGACGAACTGGGGTGGCGGGCCCAGCTGGGACTGGCGGAGATGCTGGGCAGTGAATGGGAAGCCCGGTGCGGTGTGCGAGGCGGGCTGACGGGCGCATGAAATCGGCTGTCGTGCACGGGGCGACCGCCGGTGCCGGTGCGGTCCTGCTGAATGCCCTCCCATCGGTCACAGCGATCTCCACGGTTCGCACCCGCCTGACCCCCGGCCTGTCCGGATACTCGGA
>NZ_JADKYP010000051.1 GCF_015354405.1 Nocardia sp. BSTN01
GTGCGGGTGCGCGCAGCAGTCGGTGAGTACGGCGTGGCGGTGCGTGATCACCGCCGGATCGGCCGGGGCGGCGGCGATCACGGCCCGGACGGCGTCGGCTGCCGCCGGATGGCTGTCGGCGATCGTGTCGAACAGTGCGGACAGGCCCAGATCCTCGATCGCGGTGTCGCCGAGCGCGGTGGGTGCGGGGGTGGTGTCGCCGGGGTGGAGCAGCCGGACCCTCATCGCGCCAGCCTCGCGGCCACCGCGTCGTAGCCGAGTCCGTAGCGGTCGGCGAGTTCGGTGGCGTAGGCGTGGCCGTCGGCGGGGCGGCGCACGATGCGGTAGCTGCGGTGTGCGCGGTCGTCCGGGTCGGTCAGTGCCACCATCGACACCACCTCGGGTCCGGCCGCGGCGAGATCGTCGAAGAAGCTCACCCACACGCCCCACGCGCCGCGCCGCACGATGCGGGCCAGGACCTCGCCGGCGATGCGCACGCCGTCGTGGGTGGTGGTCGTGGAGAAACTCTCGTTGAGCACGATCAGGGTGTCCGCGCTCGCGGTCCGCAGAATCTCGCGCATCGACCGCAGGTCCGCCAGTAGCCGTCCGTCCGGATCGCCGGCGTGTTCGGCGCGTTCGAAGTGGGTGTGGATGCGATCGGGCAACGGCAGCCGCGCCGTGTGCGCCGGGACCGGGCCGCCGAGCGCGGCGAAGTACACCAGTTGCCCGATCGTGCGCGCGAAGGTCGTTTTGCCGCCCTGGTTGGGGCCGGTCACCACCGCCACCCGTTCCGGGTCTTGGAGCCGGAAGTCGTTGCACACCACCGGGTTCGGTGAGCGGGTGGCGAGGGCGAGGTCGTAGGCGCGGTCGGCGTGGATCGGATCGCCCGGTGCGGCGATCTCGGGCAGGCACACGCTGCGCCCGGTGCCGGCGGCGCGGTGGACGAAGCGGCGGTAGCGCAGATAGAACTGCATGCCTCGATCGAAGTCGGCCACCTCGGGGGCGATCACATCACGATGGCGGGTGGCGAATTCGGCCAGTCGCGCGAACGGCGCCGGATGCCGGGCGGCGACCCGGTCGAGGATCTGTTCCTCGGTCTGGTTCATATCCGGCCACTCCGGACGCGGACGCGAGTGGTGGCGCTGGGGTGCGCCGAAGCGGGCGAGCAGGTGTGTCACGGCGGCGGTGTAGTCGGGGGCGGGGTGCGCGGCGCTCACCTCGAGGGTGCGGCCGAGGATCCGCAGCCGGTACCGCACCTGGGCCAGCGCGGCCTGGACGGTGTCGATGTCGTCGGCCAGCGCGCGCAGATCCGTACTCGCGCAATAGGTGTCGAGGTAGGTGCGCCACCGCAGCAGGGCCCGCGATCGCAGTGACAGTCGTGCGGCCGTGGTGTGCAGCGCGGTCACCGCTGTCACGTAGTCGGCGGCGGCGTCGAGGTGCAGGCGGTGGCGCTGATGGGGGTGATACAGCTCGCCCGCGACGCGCAGCCGGCGCCGCACCCGCCACATGGCGATCACGAAATCCTCTGCGGCGGAGTGTGTTTCGGGATTGTCGAGATCGGTGAACACTTCCTGACGGAATCGGACGGTGTCGGGGTCACGGACCGGGCGGCGCAGCAGCGCGATGAGGTCGTGATCATCGGTATCGCCGACGATGGCGGCGAGCAGCGGTGCGATCTCCAGATCCGTCAGCGCGTCCTCGCCGACCTCGACGGACGCGACGCGCTCGGCCGGCACCGGCCACAACACGCTGACGGTCTGCATTCCCCACCCACTTCCCACGCCGTCCGGATCGAATGAACGACCCGGTAGGGGGCTTTTCGGTCAGGCTAGCCACATCACTTACCGGCCGTCAAGTAATCGCGACCGGACTGAGTGACGGCGCTACGAAGTTGTACAGCCAACTACACAGTTAGCTTAGTAAATGATAGGGTGGAGTCATGTCCGGAAAGCCTGCGCCCACACCCGCCGCGGTGGCGAGCGATCTGCGGGTCGCCGTCAGCCGGCTGCTGCGGCAGTTGCGCGCTCAGGCCGAGGGCAGCGACCTCACCAAATCCCAGAGCTCGGTCCTCATCCGCCTCGAACAGGGCGGGCCCGCCACGGCCACCCAGCTGGCTCATGCGGCGGGAATGCGTCCGCAGTCGATGGCGAAAATCGTTCGCGCGCTGGAAGATGCGGGTCTCATCGCGGGCACACCCGATCCGGCCGACGGCCGTAAAACCGTCCTGGACCTGACCGACGCCGCCCGCGACGAATTCCGCACCGGCCGCCGCGCGAAAGAGGACTGGCTCACCCGCGTCATCGAGGCCGAATTCACCGACGCCGAAATCCGGCAACTCGCCGATGCGATCGGCCTGCTCGACCGCATCGGCCGCGCCGGCTGACCGAGCGCCCACAACCGACATTCGCGACCCGGCCACCGGGCCCGCGCGTCGCCGCGCGCCGCATCCGGTGCTCCGAAACTCGCACGCCAGCAAAGGAATTCGTCATGCCCGTCACCACCCTGGACCCGGCCACCGCCCTCATCGTGATCGATCTGCAGCAGGGCATCGTCGGGCGGCCGCTGGCACATCCGGTCGAGCCCGTGATCGCGCGCGCGGCCACCCTCGTCCACGCCTTCCGCGACCGTGACCTGCCGGTCGTGCTGGTCAACGTCGCCGGTACCCCGCCGGGGCGCACCGACGCCGGCGCCTCCGCCCTGACCGATCTGCCGCCGGACTGGACGGCCCTCATCCCGGAGATGACACCGCGTCCCGGCGATATCCGGGTCACCAAACATGCCCGCAGCGCCTTCGCCGGCACCGGGCTCGCCGACCGGTTGCGCGCCGACGGGCTCACCCAGGTGGTGGTCGTGGGCATCGCCACCGGCGCCGGTGTCGAATCGACCGCCCGCGACGCCCACGAACAGGGTTTCCACGTCACCCTGCCGGTCGACGCGATGACCGATTCGGACGGCGAACGCCACGACCACAGCATCACCCACATCTTCGGCCGCATCGCCGAAACCGGCACCACCGACGACGTGCTGCGGACATTGGCGGCCCGCTCGTGACAGCCGCCCCCGCCGATACCGCACCCGCCCGCAGCGACCCGTTCACAGCCCGCTTCGTCGGGCCGCTGCTGCTGGGTTCGACCCTCAACCCGATCAACACCTCCACCATCGCCACCGCCCTCGTCGGCATCGGCGTCGACTTCCATCGGGGCCCCGCCACCACCGCCGTGCTCATCTCGGTGCTGTATCTGTGCAGCGCCGTCGCCCAGCCCACCATGGGCAAACTCGCCACCCTGTTCGGGCCGCGGCGCGTGTTCACCAGCGGACTGATCATCCTCATCACCGCCGGCGTGATCGGCGCGGCCGCACCGGCTTTCGGATTCCTGGTGGTGTCGCGGGCGCTCATCGGCATCGGCACCTCGGCGGCGTTTCCCACCGCGATGGCGCTGGTGCGCCGGCGCGCCGACGACGCCGGGACCGGGGTGCCGGCGCGGGTGCTGGGTAATTTCTCGATCGCCGCGCAGGTCACCTCCGTGGTGGGGCTGCCGCTGGGTGGACTGCTGGCGGGGGTGTTCGGGTGGCGCGCGATCTTTTTCGTCAACATCCCGCTCGCGCTGGTCGCGCTGGTGGCGACGCTGACCGGTGTGCCGAAGGATGAGCCGCGCCGCCGCGATCACGGGTCGCTGCCGGGCGCGATCGACATCGTCGGCATCGGCCTGTTCGCCGGTGCGGTGATCGGCATGCTGACGTTTCTGTCGGATCTGCGCTCACCGCTGTGGTGGTTGCTGCCGGTGACGCTGGGACTGGCCGCCGCGCTGGTGGCGTGGGAGTGGCGGGCTCGTAGCCCGCTCATCGACGTGCGGATGCTGACCCGCAACGGCGGGCTGTTGCGCACGTATGCGCGGCAGGCGGTGGTGTCGCTGGGCACCTACACCGCCCTCTACGGGACCAGCCAATGGATGGAACAGGCCGCGCACTACAGCGCCTCGCAGGTGGGGTTGATCCTGCTGCCGTTGTCGGCGATCAGCATCGTCATCGCGCGTCTGGTGTCGAATCGCGGCTGGGTGCGGGTGCCGCTGGCCGGCAGCGGTGCGGCGTTGATCGCGACCGGGCTGGTGATGGTCGTGATCACGCACGACTCGCCGGTGATCGTGCTGATCGCGATGTCGCTGCTGTTCGGAGTGGCCAGCGGGACCAGCGGGTTCGCCAACCAGGCCGCGCTGTACGTGCAGGCGCCCGCCCGGCAGGTCGCGGTGGCGTCGGGGTTGTACCGCACCTTCGCCTATATGGGGGCGATCTTCTCCTCCAGCCTGATCGCGCTGACCTTCGGTTCGGCCACCACCGACGCCGGATTGCACGCCATCGCCTGGGTGATCGTCGGCCTCGGTGTCGTCGTCGCGCTGATGACGCTGCTGGACACCACGATTCCGGTCCGCACCGGCAAGGCTTCGCCGCGGTGACTCAGCGGTAGGTGGCGGTCAGTTCGGTGACGCGCTGCTGGGGCCACGGGCATCGGATCTCGCCCTGGGTGGCGGCGAAGAACAGTTCGAACTGCACCTGCCAGGCGGCCAGCAATCCGGCGCGGTGCGAGGCGAGCCGAAGGGGCAGGGTGTGGGTGAAGTCGACCCGGGTGCCCAGTCGCGGATCGGCGACGATCTCCCATCGCGCCCGGCCCGCCGGCTGCCCGTCGACCGCCACCTCGTATTCCAGCAGCCGGGGCGGATCGAGTGCGGTGACCGGTCCCGGTGCGATCTGCGGGTTGGCCGCGCGGGCCGGTGGCATCGCGCCGACGCGCACGGCGTGGTCCTCGACCAGGATCGCCCAGATCGTGTCCGCGGGCCGCCACACCAGATCACGCGAAAACCGCAGCACCACATCGGATTCGGGATCCGCGCCCGGTTCGGCGCTGCCGCGGGCCAGCCCGAACTTCTCGACGTAGGCTTCCGCGCGCGCCAGCCATCCGGTCGCCGGGTCCTGGCTCACCTCGGTCTCGTCGAGGGCGGCGGTCAGGCTCGTGAGGCAGCCGTCCCATCCGGCGGCGGTGCGGGCGGCGCCCAGGCGGCCGGTCGGGCCGTCGCCGAGCGCGTGGGTGAACATCAGCCGGCAGCCGTCGCCGTCGGCGATCAGTTCGAATCGCAGCACGTCGCGGTTCCAGCGGAACATGAACACCGTCGGCGGATCGACCTCGAGGACTTCTCCGTCCCAGGTGTCGTCGACGGGTGCTTCGTCGTCGAAGACGAACCGCATCGGTGCGCCGGGGCGCAGTTCGGTGTGCACGGCGGCGGGAAACCACGCCGTCATCTGCTGCGGATCGGTGATCGCCCGCCACACGCGTTCGCGGGGGTGGGCGAAGCGGCGCTCGAACCGCAATGTCGGGGTGCCGTCGATCGTGGTCAGTTCGGCGGACGGGTCACTCATCGTCGTCACTCCTCGCGGTCTCGGCATCGGTGGGGGTGGTGTTTTCTTCGGCGGCGGCCACGGCGTCGAGGTGGCGGGCCAGCGCGTCGAGGCTGGTGTCCCACAGTTGCCGGTAGGGGGCCAGCCACAGGTCGATCTCGGTGAGCGGCTGGGGGCGCAGCCGATACCAGCGGCGCTGGGCGTCGTGGCGGACCTCGACCAGCCCGGCGCCGCGCAGGATCTTCAGATGTTTCGACACCGTCGGTTGCGCGAGGCGCAACTCGGTGACCAGTTCGCCGACCAGGTGTTCGCGCCGGCGCAGCAGGTCCAGGATGTCGCGGCGCCGCGGCTCGGCCAACGCCTCGAACGTAGATGCCATAACGGCAATATAGCCGAAATGGAATATAAACGGGAGGGTTCGGCGGTCACATGCGCAGCGGCAGGCCGGCGCGGATGCGGTTCATACGGTCCTCGTGCACGACGTGCGCGCGGTCGAGAAGCGCGGTCAGGTCGTCGGCGCGGAAGCGGTGCACGTATTTGCCCGGCAGCCCGGCCATGGCCCGTTCCGCGTCCAGCAGGCGCGCATAGGTGCGTTCGCGCACGGCCTGGTCGGCCTCGTAACCCAGGTCGAGGTAGCGGGTGGCGTAGCGGCGGGCTCCGGCCACCGCGGTCTGCGCGCGCCCGGCCGGGCTCCACAGCGACACCATCACGGTCACCACGAGTATCGCCACGATCACCACCAGCGACCACCCGGTGGGGATCTCGGCCACCGGCACCGGGTCACCGTCGTTGACGAAGGGCACGCTGTTGTGATGCAGGGCGTGCAGGATCAGCTTCACACCGATGAAGCCGAGCACGGCGGCCAGCCCGAAACCGAGGTAGATCAGCCGGTCCAGCAGGCCCTCGAGCAGGAAGAACAGCTGCCGCAAACCCAGCAGTGAGAACGCCGTGGCGGTGAACACGAGGAACACGTTCTGGGTCAGGCCGAAGATCGCGGGAATCGAGTCGAGGGCGAACAGCACGTCGGTGCCGCCGATCGCGATCATCGCCGACATCATCGGGGTCAGCCGGCGCCGCCCGTCCACCATCGTGGTCATCGCGTCACCGTCGTAGAAGTCGGTGGTGCGCAACAGTTTCCGGGTCGCGCGCACCACGAGCCCGTCGCCGGAATGAGTGTCCTCGCTCTCGGGGCGCAGCATATTGCCCGCGGTCACCAGCAGCACCCCGCCGAACAGGTAGAACACCCACGCGAAACGGTTGATCAGCGTCGCCCCGAGAAAGATGAATCCGGTGCGCGCCAGCAGCGAGATCACGATCCCCACCAGCAGCACCTTCTGCTGGGCGGCCGCGGGCACTCGGAAGGCGGTGAAGATCACCAGGAAGACGAACAGGTTGTCCACCGACAGCGCCTTCTCGGTGATGTAGCCGGCGAAGTATTCGACCCCCATCTCCGATCCGCCCAGCGCCCACACCACGAACCCGAACGCCACCGCCACGCCGATGTAGGCCGCCGACCACACCGCCGACTCGCGCAGCGTCGGCGAATGCGCACCGCGCACATGGAAGACGAAGTCGAACACCAGCAGCACGAGGATCAGCGCCAGCGCACCGGCCCATGCCAGCAGCGGAACGGTCACGGCGGCCTCCTGTGCGGCGAGGGGTCTCGGGTGACTGTAGCGCCCGCGCCCGCGCACTCGCGGCGATCGACATGCTGCCCCGGACGAGCGGATGCCCCGCGCACCGGCGGTGGTGTGCGGGGCATCCGGGTGTGACGGATCAGGCCAGGTCGAACCGGTCGGCGTTCATCACCTTGTCCCAGGCGGCGATGAAATCGTCGACGAACGTGGCTTTGGCGTCGTCGGCGGCGTACACCTCGGACAGCGCCCGCAGCTGCGAGTTCGAGCCGAACACCAGATCGACGCGGCTGCCGGTCCAGCGCTGTTCGCCGGTGGCGCGGTCCGTGCCGATATAGGTGCCATCGTCGGCGGGGGACGGCTTCCACTCGGTGCTCATGTCGAGCAGGTTGACGAAGAAGTCGTTGCTCAGCACACCGGGATTGTCGGTGAGCACACCCAGCGGCGACTGCTTGTGGTTGGCGCCGAGCACGCGCAGACCGCCCACGAGCACGGTCATCTCCGGCGCGGTCAGCCGCAGCAGGTTCGCCTTGTCGACCAGCAGATACTCCGCCGGCAGGCGGGTGCCCTTGCCGAGGTAGTTGCGGAAACCGTCGGCCTTGGGCTCGAGCGCGGAGAACGACTCCACGTCGGTCTGTTCCTGCGTGGCGTCGCTGCGGCCCGGGGTGAACGGGACGGTGGCCCCGAAACCGGCGTCGCGGGCGGCCTTCTCGATCGCCGCGACACCGCCGAGCACCACCACATCGGCGAACGAGACGCGCACGCTGCCGGTCTGCTCGGTGTTGAACGCCTCCTGGATCGCTTCCAGGGTGCGGATCACCTGGGCCAGTTCGTCGGGATCGTTGACCTCCCAGCCGTTCTGCGGTTGCAGCCGCAACCGGCCGCCGTTGGCGCCGCCGCGTTTGTCGCTGCCGCGGAACGAGGCCGCCGCCGCCCACGCCGTGGACACCAGCTGCGGCACCGTCAGGCCCGAATCCAGGATGCGCGCCTTGAGGGTGGTGATCTCGGCGTCACCGATCAGGTCGTGATCGACGGCCGGGATCGGGTCCTGCCACAGCAGCGTCTCCTCGGGCACCAGCGGACCCAGATACCGGGCCTTGGGTCCCATATCGCGGTGGATCAGCTTGTACCAGGCCTTGGCGAACTCCTCGGCCAGTTCCTCGGGATGGTCGAGCCAGCGCCGCGTGATCGGCCCGTAGATGGGGTCCAGGCGCAGCGACAGGTCGGTGGTCAGCATCGCGGGGGCCTGGGTCTTGGACGGGTCGTGGGCGTCGGGCACCGTGCCCGTGCCGGCGCCGTCCTTCGGCACCCACTGCCACGCCCCGGCGGGGCTCTTGGTCTGCTCCCATTCGTAGCCGTAGAGGGTTTCGAGGAAGCTGTTGTCCCACTGGGTCGGGGTCGGGGTCCACGTCACCTCGATACCGCTGGTGATCGCGTCCTTGCCGACACCGGTGCCGAACGCGCTCTT
Source organism: Nocardia sp. BSTN01 (assembly GCF_015354405.1). Classification (GTDB taxonomy): domain Bacteria; phylum Actinomycetota; class Actinomycetes; order Mycobacteriales; family Mycobacteriaceae; genus Nocardia. The sequence continues at coordinate 8,470 of NZ_JADKYP010000051.1, forward strand.
CCAGCCCAGGCCCAGCTGCTCGATCGGCGCGGCTTCGGGTTCGGGGCCGACGAGGTCGGCGGGGCCCGCGCCGTGGGTCTTGCCGAAGGTGTGCCCGCCGACGATCAGTGCCGCGGTCTCCACATCGTTCATCGCCATCCGGTGGAACGTCTCGCGGATGTCGATCGCGGCGGCCAGCGGATCCGGATTGCCGTTGGGCCCTTCGGGATTGACGTAGATCAGGCCCATCTGCACGGCCGCGAGCGGATTCTCCAGATCACGCTGCCCGGAGTAGCGGGTGTCGCCGAGCCATTCCAGCTCCGGACCCCAGTACACCTCCTCGGGCTCCCACTCGTCGACGCGGCCGCCGCCGAAGCCGAAGGTCTGGAAACCCATGTGCTCGAGGGCGACGTTGCCGGTGTAGACGATGAGGTCGGCCCACGACAGTTTGCGGCCGTACTTCTGTTTGACCGGCCACAGCAGCCGGCGCGCCTTGTCCAGGCTGGCGTTGTCGGGCCAGCTGTTGAGTGGGGCGAAGCGCTGCATTCCGGATCCGGCGCCGCCGCGACCGTCCTCGATGCGGTAGGTGCCGGCCGCATGCCAGGCCATGCGGATGAAGAAGGGCCCGTAGTGGCCGAAATCGGCCGGCCACCAGTCCTGCGAGGTCGTCATCACCTCGATGATGTCGGCCTTGACAGCCGCCAGATCCAGGGTGGCGAATTCGGCGGCATAGTCGTAGTCCGCGCCGAAGGGGTGAATTTCGGCCGGATTGTGTTGCAGCACTTTGAGGTTGAGTTGTTCCGGCCACCAGTCGCGGTTGCCGCCACCTTCGACCGGCCGCTTCATGCGGCCGATGACGGGGCATCCGCTCTCGGGCGGTTCGGTATTGGCCTCGGCGATAGGTGGATGTTCCTCAGGCACGGTATTTCCTTTCCGAGAGAGTGAAACGGGCAGTGATCAGGGGTTGGATCGAGACGTCGGGACGGAAACGGAACAGGAGGGGCACAGCCCCCAGTAGATGACCTCGGCCTCGTCGAGGACGAAGCCGTTGTCGTCGGCGGCGGTCAGGCACGGTGCGTCGCCGACCGCGCAGTCGACGTCGGCGATGACGCCGCAGGAGCGGCACACCAGATGGTGGTGGTTGTCGCCGACGCGGGTCTCGTAGCGCGCGACCGATCCCATCGGCTGGATCCGGCGCAGCAGACCGGCCTCGGTCAGCGCCCGCAGCACGTCGTAGACGGCCTGATGGGAGACGGTGCCGAGGGTGCCGCGGACCAGGCCGAGGATGGTGTCGGTGTCGGAGTGCGGGTGCTCGGCCACAGCGGTCAGCACCGCGATCCGCGGGGCCGTCACCCGCAGCGCGGCCCGGCGCAGCATGCGCTCGAAATCCGCCGTAGTGGACACGGTCCGAAGTATGACTCATTCAAGTAACCGGTAGGTGCGGATTTGAGAACCCAGTTTCCGAACATCCGCCCTCCGGCGGGTCGCCCGACCGGTCCCGGGCGCCGTGCGGGCGCGATCGGATGCGAAGTGTGCCGGACGGGGCGAGGGGCATCAGGGCGCTGCGCCGACGAAATCTGTGATCGTTGTGATTTCTGTGGTTTCTGATGCCGGTGACCACACCGACATTCGGCCCTCCTCGGGGCTCGATTTCATAACGACCGGCACGAAAACCGCGGGCCGCGATCGGCGGCGTCCCGTTCTTCCTGCATCCGAGCGGGCGAAAGCCCGACTATCTGGTACCGAGGAAACGTCGTAGTTATCGAAAAATTACTTTTTATCCGGGCGTGTCCGGCCACCGAATCTACCTACGACACACTGCCGTGAGGCTTCACGTGCCAGAAGGTGATCCGGTGAACGCGATGAATTCCAACGATGTGGGTAACTTGCTCGCCCCGCCGGGCCCGGACACGGGCCACGCCGCCCCGCACGAGATATGCGGCCGGCACGGCGGCGGTGACGGCTCCGAACCCCGGGGAGGCGTCGAATCCGCGGACCGGCGATCGCGCGATCACCGGCTCCGCCGCAAACGCAGGCACTGACCTGGCCCGACGGTCCACGCGGGCGGTCGACGCGGCGCGTCGGGGCGCCGTGACCACCGCTTCCGCGCCCGGACGAATATCCGCCCACAGCAACGCGGGCGTCGTTCGTCGCGCTTGAAGAAATTCGGGGCCGCATATTTCGACCTGCTTCACGCATTACGGCGAACGTCGTTTCGGAGAACGGTCCGGCGTCTTATTACTGCGTCGAAGTAAAGAGATCCGATGGAGGACCGGTGACCCAATTCAAAAGCAACTTCGGCGGCGATCGACAGGCACCGAAGTCACCGCGGATCGGCACCACGCCACTCGGCGGTCACCAGGCATCCGGTACCGGAACACACGCACACGGCTCGGGACACGTATTCCCGCGCCCGGCCCCGGACGGCGTATTCAAGCTGACCGCGGCGCAGCGCGGAATATGGTTCGCCCAGCACCTCGCGGGGGAGTCCCCGATTTCGGTGGCGCAATACGTCGAAATCGTCGGCGAATTGGATACCGACCTGCTCGTCGAAGCCTGCCGCACCGCGAGCATCGAATTCGGATCCGGGCATCTGCACGTGATCGAGGTCGACGGCGAACCCTGCCAGTACGTCGACCACTTCCGCGGCGCCCCGGTCTCGGTGGTGGATCTGCGCCGCCACGCCGACCCGGTGGCCACCGCCCACCGGCTGATGACCGAGGACTACGCGGCACCGCTGGATCTGCTGCACGACCACCTCATGGTCTGCGTCGTCTACCAGGTCGCAGACGACCACTACCTGTGGTATCAGCGCGCCCACCACATCGCCCTCGACGGCTTCGCCGCGGTGACCATGCTGCAGCGCATCACCGAGCTGTACAACGCGTGGCTGCGCGGTGAGGAGCCCAGCGCGGCCGCGGCGAAGGATCTGGCCGACATCACCGAACAGGACCTGGCCTACCGCGGGTCGACGCGCTTCGACAACGACCGCAACTACTGGACCGAACATCTCGCCGGCGCCCCGCCGGTGGTGAGCCTGGCCGGACGCGTCGGCAAACCGACCATCCACCCGGCGCTGGTCAGCGAAGCGCTCGCCCCCGAGACCGCCGCACTGCTGGATGCCGTGGTCGCCGAACGCAGCACCAGCGTGACACCGATCGTGGTCGCCGCCTTCGCCGCCTATCTGGCCCGCATGACCGGCAGCACGGAGGTGCTGCTGAGCCTGCCGGTGTCGGGCCGGCATTCGGCGATGCTGCGCCGATCCGGCGGCATGGTCGCCAACGTGGTGCCGCTGCGCGTGCGGGTCGGTTCCCGCAGTGTCGGCGAACTGATCGACGCGGTGCAGGGCGAGCTGACCAGCGCGCTGCGCCGCCAGCGCTACCGGCAGGAAGACATCTTCCGCGATATGGGCATCGCCCGCGACGAGACCGCCTCGTTCGGACCCGCCGTGAACCTGATGATGATCGACAACGACGTCGTCCTCGGCGACACCACCGGCCACTTGCACGTGCTCACCTCCGGGCCCACCGCCGATCTGTTCGTCAACATCTATCCCGGCGCCGGCCGCGAGAGCACCCACATCGATTTCCAGGGCAACCCGAACATCTACCGCCCCGACGAACTCGCCCGCCACCACGGCCGTTTCCTGATGTTCCTGCACGAATTCCTCGCCCGCGGAACCGATCACCGCATCGACCGGCTGCCGCTGCTCGCACCGGCCGAACAGCAGCGGCTGCTGCCCGTGCGCGGCGACGACGCGGTCGCGCCGCGGCTGCTGCCCGACATCCTCGCCGACAGCGCCTACCGCCACCCCGCCTCCGACGCGATCGCCACGCCCGAGACCACACTGACCTACGGTGAGCTCGACACCCGATCCTCCCAGCTGGCCCGGCAACTGATCGCGCACGGCTGCGGGCCCGGCACCACCGTCGCGATCATGCTGCGCCGCTCGGTCGACTCGATCGTCGCCGCCTGGGCCGTCGCCAAATCCGGTGCCGCGATCGTGCAGGTGGACCCCGAATATCCGGCCAAACGCATCGAGCACATGATCGCCGACAGCGGCGCCGGTGCCGGCATCACCGTCGACGCCTACCGCGGCCGGCTGCCGCACACCGTGACCGCGGTCGTGCTCGACGATCGCGGCACCGCCGCCGCCTGCCACAACACCACCGGCGCCCCGATCGGCGACAGCGAACGCCTGCGCCCGCTGCGCCCCGACGACCTCGCCTACATCACCTACACCTCCGGATCCACCGGCATCCCCAAAGGGGTGCAGGTCACCCATGCGGGTTTGGCGAACCTGATCGCCGACCGCAGCGACGTCTGCGCTGTGGACGCCACCGCGCGGGTGTCGTATGCGCTGTCGCCGAGTTTCGACGCCTCCCTGGAACAGTTCCTGGTGTGCTTCGCCAACGGCGCGACCCTGCTGGTCGTCCCGCCGGAGGTGATCGGCGGCGACGAGTTGACCGAACTGCTCGCCGCCCAGCACGTCACCCACCTCACCCTCACCCCGGCGATGCTGGCGACCGTGGATCCGCGGCAGTTGAGCGAGCTGCGGGTGGTCGTGGTCGGCGGTGACGTGTGCCCGCCGCACGTGATCGAACGCTGGACCCACACCGCGGTGATGTTCAACGAGTACGGGCCCACCGAAACCACCGTCACCGCCGCCAGCGCCGCCATCACACCCGGCGGTGATCTGACCGTCGGCGGCCCCATCCGCGGAGTGTCGGCGATGGTGCTCGACCGCTGCCTGCAAGCGGTGCCGGCCGGGACCGCGGGCGAACTGTATCTGGCCGGGCCCGGCGTGGCACGCGGCTACAGTCACCGGTTCGCCGAAACCGCGGCCCGTTTCGTCGCCGACCCGCACGGCGGGCCCGGAGCCCGCATGTACCGCACCGGCGATATGGCGCGCTGGATCGGCGACGGACCCGTCCCCGAACTGGAGTTGCTGGGCCGCACCGACTTTCAGGTCAAGATCCGCGGCTACCGCATCGAACCCGGCGAAATCGACGCCGCGCTCGCCGCCCACGCCGACGTCGACATCTCCGTCACCGTGCCGGTGCGCAACAACGCCGACGCCACCGTGCTGGCCTCCTATGTGGTGCCGGTGCGCGGCCGCCACATCGACCCGCTGGAACTGCAACGATTCGCCCGCGACACGCTGCCGCCGCATCTGGTGCCCGCGGTGATCATGGCGTTGGACACGCTGCCGGTGAACGCGTTCGGCAAACTCGACCGCGCCGCACTGCCCGCCCCCGCCTTCGGCGCCGCACCGGCCGGCCGGGCACCGTCCACACCGCGCGAACAGCGCGTGGCGGATCTGTTCGCCGACATCCTGGACCTGGCGACCGTCGGCGCCGACGACAGCTTCTTCGCCCTCGGCGGCGACAGCATCCTGTCCATCCAGCTGGTGGCGCGAGCCAAGGCCGAGGGATTGAGCTTCTCCACCCAGGACGTGTTCGAACACAAGACGGTGGCCGGTCTGGCCGCGGTCGCCACCGACGCCGGCGGCGGCCCGCAACTGGCCGAACTGCCCGGCGGCGCGGTCGGACCCATGCCGCTGACCCCGATCATGTACGCGATGCTCGACCGCGGCCGATACCACCGATTCGCGCAGGCCACCCTCATCGAACTGCCCGGCCACGTCGACGACACCGACCTGGTGACAGCACTGGCGGCGGTACTGCAGCGCCACGACATGCTGCGCGCGGTCCTGCGCGATACCGGCTCGGGCCACCCGTCGGTCGAGGTGGCCGCGCCCGGCACGATCGACGCCGCCGCACTGTTCGAATCGGTGCGGTTGCCGCACCGCGACGCCACCGAGGTCGACGCCCGGTTGCAGGCGGCCGCCGACCGCCTCGATCCCACCGCCGGTGTGCTGGTGCACCTGGTGCGGATGAGCGACGACACCACCGGCCCCGACCTGATGTGGGTGGTGATCCACCACCTCGCGGTCGACGCGGTGTCGTGGCGGATCGTGCTCGCCGATCTCGCCGGGGCGTGGCAGCAGATCAGCTCCGGCACCGAACCCGTCTTCGGTGCCGCCACCACCTCGGTGCGGCGCTGGAGCCACGGACTCACCGAACAGGCCGCGAGCCGCCGCGCCGGCGAACTCGAACTGTGGAAGAGCATCCTCGCGCCGGGGGAGACGCTGCTCGGGTCGAGACATCTGGATCCGGCACGCGACACCGCGGCCACCGCGGGCCGCGTCGAGGTACACGTACCCGCCGACGTGTCCGAAGCGGTGCTCACCACCGTCCCGGCCCGCTTCCACGGCACCCCCAACGATCCGCTGCTGGCGGCGCTGGCGCTGGCGCTGCGACAGTGGCGTCACCGCCGCGGCGTCGACACCGGCACCGAACTGATCTCGCTGGAAGGACACGGCCGCGAGGAACACGCCGTGCCCGGCGCCGACCTCAGCTCCACCGTCGGCTGGTTCACCTCCCGCTTCCCGGTGCGCCTGGACCTGCGCGGCGTCGACACCGACGACGCGTTCGCCGGCGGCGCCGCCGCGGGAACGGCGATCGTGCGAGCCAAGGAACAGTTGCGCGCGATCCCCGACAACGGCATCGGCTACGGCATGCTGCGCTGCCTCGACCCCGACGCCGGCACCGAACTGGCGGCCACGCCCGAACCGCAGATCGCGTTCAACTACCTCGGCCGCGTCGGCGTGCACGAACAGTCCGGGCCGTGGACACCGACCACCGAATTCACCTCCCTCACCGCGACCGGCGACCCGGCGATGGCACTGCCTGCCGTCCTGGATGTCAACGCGATCGCCGAACCCGGCCCCGACGGTCTCGAACTCGACGCCACCTGGGAATTCGCCACCGACGTGCTGAACACCGCCGACGTGGAGGAACTGGCCGGACTGTGGGTGCGGGCGCTGCGCGGGCTCGCCACCCACGCCCGCACCGACACCGCCGGCGGATTCACCCCCTCGGATTTCCCGCTCGTCGACCTCACCCAGGACGAGATCGACCGCTGGCAGCTGGAATATCCGACCATGACCGACGTCTGGCCACTCACCGCACTGCAGTCCGGTCTGCTGTTCCACGCCGTCTACGACACCGACCGCGCCGACGGCTACACCGTGCAGGCCACACTCACCCTCGACGGTCAGGTCGACACCGCCCGGATGCGGGCCGCGGCACAGACCGTGATCGACCGCCACGACAGCCTGCGCACCGCCTTCGTCGAATCCGCCGCCGGGCCCCGCCAGATCGTGATGAGCGGCGTGCGCGCCGACTGGCACGACAGCGACCTCACCGACATCGCCGATGCCGGGGAACGCGCCCGCGAACGCCGCCGCATCACCGACGCCGCGTCCGCACCGTTCGACCCCGCCCGCCCGCCGCTGCTGCGGTTCCACCTGATCCGCACCGGCACGAGCCGATTCGAACTGCTGCTCACCAACCATCACATCGTGCTCGACGGCTGGTCGATGCCGCTGCTGATCCACGAACTGCTCACCCTCTACGCCGGAGACGGCGATGCGGCCGCCCTGCCACCGGCCGGCACCTACCGCGACTACCTGCACTGGCTGCACAGCCAGGACCGCGCCGCCGCGATCACCGCCTGGCAGAACATGCTCGCCGGCATCGAGAGCCCGACCCTGGTCACCGGGCGCCCGGACCGGACCGTGCCCGCCGACAACGCCGAGGTCAGCCGCAACCTGTCCGCCGAGACCACCGCCGCGATCACCGACCTGTCGCGCGCCTACGGTGTCACCGCCAACACCACCGTGCAGGTGGCGTGGGCGCTGCTGCTCACCACCCTGACCGGCCGCGCCGACATCGTATTCGGCAACACCGTCTCCGACCGGCCGCCCCAGCTGCCGGGAGTCGAGCGCATGGTGGGGCTGTTCATCAACACCCTGCCCGTGCGGATCCGGCTCGAACCCGCCGAAACGGTCGCCGACCTGCTGACCCGGGTGCAGTCCGAACAGGCCGCCATCCTCGATCACCGGCATCTCGGGCTGGCCGAACTGCAACGCGCCACCGGTTTCGCCGACATGTTCGACACGGTGACCGTCCTCGAGTCCTATCCGCTCGATCGCGAACAGCTGGGCCACAGTCTGCGCGACGCCGGGCTGCGGTTCGTCGACGTCGACGCCCACGACGCCACCCCGTACCCGCTGAGCCTGCAGGTGACCCCGCCGCGACCAGGCCGCGACAGCGACCCCGACTCGGCCACCCACACCGTGATGCTGCGCTTCTCCTGCGACCGGCTCGACACCGACACCGCCCGCACCCTGCTCGACCGCTACGAACAGATTCTCGACCAGATCACCGCCGACCCCACCGCGACCGTCGCCACGATCACCCCCGGCTCGAATACCGAAGCGGCCGAACCGATTCCGGTGCGCAGCGCACCGGCCGGGCGCACCCTGCGCGACATCCTCGCCGACACCGCCCGCGCGCACCCGGACGCGGTGGCCGTGCGGGCCGGGACCACCACCCTCACCTATCGCGAACTCGCCGCGCGGTCCCATCGGCTCGCGCAGCGGCTGCTCGCCCGCGGCGCACGACCGGAAACCGTTGTCGCCGTGGTCGTTCCGCGATCGATCGAGCTGGCGGTCGCGATCTGGGCGGTCGCCGAAACCGGGGCGGCGTTCCTGCCGCTGGATCCGGGCAACCCCGGCGAACGCCTCGCCGAACTGCTCGCCGACTCGCGCACCGCCCTCGGAGTCACCACCCGCGCCCTCGCACACCGGCTCCCCGGCACCGTCGACTGGGCCCACGCCGACACCGACCCGACCGCCGAACCCGACACCACCACCGTGCACGAGGTGCGCCTCGACCACGCCGCCTACCTGATCTACACCTCCGGATCGACCGGCACCCCCAAAGCCGTGCACCTGACCCACCGCGGCCTCGCCGGACTGGCCGCCGCACACGCCGACGCCTTCGGTGTCGACACCACCTCGACCGTGTTGCAGGTCGCCTCACCGGGATTCGACGCCTGCCTGTCGGAACTGCTGCTCGCCCACGGACACGGCGCCTGCCTCGTGATCGCACCGCCCGACGTCTACGGCGGCGCCGCACTCGAAGACCTGCTGCACACATATGGGGTGACCCATGCCATCATCACCCCGTCGGTGCTCGACACGATGGATCCCGCGCACGTGCCGGCCCTGACCACGATCGCGGTCGTCGGGGAGGCCACCGGCAGCGACCTCGTCGCCCGCTGGGCGCCCGGGCGGCGGCTGATGAACCACTACGGCCCCACCGAAACCACCGTGTGGGCCACCGGATCCGACGCACTGGCCCCCGGCGAACCCGTCACCATCGGCACCCCGATCCACGGACTGTCGGTCACCGTGCGCGACATGTGGCTGCGACCGGTCCCCGCCGGCATGGCCGGCGAACTGTACGTGCGCGGCCCCGCCCTGGCCCGCGGCTACCTCGACCGCCCCGCCACCACCGCCGCCCGCTTCGTCGCCGACCCGGAATCGCCTCGCGGACAACGCCTCTACCGCACCGGCGACAGCGTGCGCTGGCTGCACACCCCGCACGGACCGCACCTGCAATACCTCGGCCGCAGCGACCAGCAGGTCAAGATCCACGGCCTGCGCATCGAACCGGGGGAGATCGACGCCCGGCTGACCCGCCACGACACCGTGGCCGCCGCCGCCACCGTCGACCGCCCCGGACCCGCCGGCGAACCCGTGCTGGTGTCCTATGTCGTCGCCGCACTCGGCGCCACCCTCGACCCCGCCGCGCTACACGCCGACCTCGAACGCGAACTGGCCCACTACATGAACCCGGCCGCCATCGTGGAACTGGAGCAGATGCCGCGCACGGCGGTCGGCAAGATCGACCGCAAAGCGTTGCGCGCCCTCGACTTCCGGACCGACGAGGCCGCCGGCCGGGCACCGGCCACCGCCGAGGAACAACTCGTGGCGAAACTGTTCGCCGAAGTCCTGCACCGCGACACCGTGTACGCCGACAGCAACTTCTTCACCCTCGGCGGCGACAGCATCGTGTCCATGCGCCTGGTGGCGTTGGCCCGCTCGGCCGGGCTCACCCTCACCCCCCGCGACGTCTTCGAAGCCAAAACCGTCGCCGCGCTCGCCGAACTGGTCCGCGACACCGCCACCACCGACCCGTCGCTCGCGCACGGGCCCGCCCACCGCGCCGAACACCGGCCCCCGCGCCCAGCGGACTTCCCGCTCGTCGACCTGACCGCCGCCGACGTCGAGCGGCTCGCCCACCGCTACCCGGAGCTGGCCGACGTGTGGCCGCTGTCGCCGATGCAAGCCGGAATCCGCTTCCACTCCACCTACAACCCCGGCGCCGGCGACAACTACACCGTCCACACCGCGATCGACTTCACCGGCACCGTCGACGCCGAACGGCTGCGCCACGCCGCCCAGGCCCTCGTCGACCGCCACGACATCCTGCGCGCCGCCTTCACCGACACCGGCGCCGGACCTTGCCAGATCGTGCTCGCCCACGCGCCCGTCCGCTTCCGGCACATCGACCTCACCGACACCGACCACACCGGTTACACCGACCTGGACCGGGTGGCCGCCGACGACGCCGCCGAAGGGTTCGACCTGTCCGCGCCGCCGCTGATCCGGTTCACCCTGATCACCGTGCGCCCCGACACCTTCCGGCTGCTGGTCACCAACCACCACGTCATCCTCGACGGCTGGTCCATGCCGCTGCTGATGAGCGAACTACTCGCCTCCTACGCCACCCCCGCCCACATCGACACCGCCGAACCCGCCCCCAGCTACCGCGACTACCTGGGCTGGCTGCACCGCCAAGACCTCGCCGCCTCCACCGCCGCCTGGGCCCACGAATACGCCGACGTCGAATCACCCACCCGCGTCGCCCGCGCCGACGCCGCCCACCGCGACACCTCCGCCGGCGAAATCGACACCCTGCTGCCCGCGCAACGCGTCGCCGACCTGCGCCGCGTCGCCGCCGACGCGGCCGTCACCGTCAACACCGCCGTCGCCGCGGCCTGGGCGCTGACCCTGCGCGAACTCACCGGCGACACCGACGTCGTCTTCGGATCCGCCGTCTCCGGCCGGCCCCCCGAACTCCCGCAGGTCGACCGCACACTCGGCATGTTCCTCAACACCATCCCCGTGCGCGTCCCCCTGGACCCCACCCTGACCGTCGAACAACTGCTGACCCGCATCCAGCAACACCAGACCCGCATGCTCGACCACCACCACATCGGACTGCCCGACATCCACCGCGCCGCCGGAATGACCGCCCTGTTCGACACCGCCGTCGCATTCCAATCCTTCCCCGTCGACCGGCCCGCGCTGCAGCACCTCGTCGACGCCGCCGGCCTGCGCATCGACGACATCGCCGGCGTCGACGCCACCCCGTATCCGCTCAGCCTCGTCGTCGCCCCCGAACCCACCGACCCCCACACCGAACCGGCCGCCGCGGCCGGGCTGCGCATCACCCTGCGCTACCTCGACGACGAATTCGACACCCACCGCGCCCGCTGGATCCTCGACCGATTCGTCACACTCCTGCACCGCATCGCCGACCACCCCGCCACCCACCTGGCCCGCCTCACCGCGACCGACGACACCGCACCCGCCCACCCCGCCCGAGCCCACCAGCGGCCGCGCACCTTCGGCGACATCCTCACCGCCACCGCCGCCGCCCACCCCGACGCGGTCGCCGCCACCTGCGGCACCGACACCGCCACCTACCGCGACCTCGACCAGCGATCCAACCGGCTCGCGCGGCTGCTGCTGCGCCGCGGCCTCACCCCGCACACCGTGCTCGCCATCGCGCTGCCCCGCTCCCTGGACGCGGTCGTCACCGTGTGGGCCGCCGCGAAGACCGGCGCCGCGTTCGTGCCGATCGACCCCCGCCTGCCCGCCGACCGCATCGCCTTCCTGCTCGACGACTCCGGCGCCCCTCTCGGCATCACAGACACCGGCGGCATCCACCCCGACAGCGCCCGCCCGACCCAGCCCATCGACTGGCTCACCCTCGACGACCCCGACACCGTCCACGCCCTCGACACCGAATCCGCCGCACCGATCACCGACACCGAACGCGGCGCAGCACTCACCCCCGACCACACCGCCTACCTCATCTACACCTCCGGATCCACCGGAACCCCCAAAGGCGTCCTGGTCACCCACCGCGGCCTCACCGACCTCGTCGACGCCCAGCAACGCCTCCTCGGCGTCACCGCCGACTCCGCCGTCCTGCAGGTCGCCTCACCGTCCTTCGACGCCTCGATCTTCGAACTGCTCATGGCCCACGGCACCGGCGGCCGCCTGGTCGTATCCCCACCCGACGTCTACGGCGGCCCCGACCTGGCGAAACTGATTCAATACGAACACATCTCACACGCCGTACTCACACCGTCGGCGCTGGCCACCATCCCCGGCGACCGCTTCGACACCCTGCGCGTACTGGCCACCGCCGGCGAACCCGTCGGACCCGAACTCGTCGACCGGTGGGCACCCGGACGCACCATGGTCAACCTCTACGGACCTACCGAATCCACCATCTGGGCCACCGCCAGCGCACCACTGACCCCCGGCGCGCCGATCACCATCGGCACCCCCGCCGGCCCCGTCACCACCACCGTCCTCGACACCTGGCTGCGGCCCGTCCCGCACGGCGTCGCGGGGGAGCTGTACCTGCTCGGCCCCGGACTCGCCGACGGCTACAAAGACCGCACCGCACTGACCGCGACCCGCTTCGTCGCCTGCCCCTTCGGCGCACCCGGCACCCGCATGTACCGCACCGGCGACATCGTGCGCCGCACCGGCACCGGCGACCTGGAATTCGTGGGACGCAACGACTTCCAGGTCAAAGTCCGCGGCAACCGCATCGAACTCGCCGAAATCGACGCCGCCCTGGCCACCCACCCCGACGTCGCCTTCGCCGTCACCATCCCACGCACCGACGACGGCCGCCCCACCACCCTCGTCTCCTACGTGACACCCGCCCCCGGCGCCACACTCTCCGACACCGACCTGAAAACCACACTCGCCCAAGCACTTCCGCCCTACATGGTGCCCGCCGCCGTCATGATCCTCGACGAGGTGCCACTCACCCCGACCGGCAAACTCGACCGCGACCGACTACCCCGGCCCCCCGAAACCACCCGCACCTTCCGCGCACCCACCACCTGGGCCGAAGACATCGTCGCCCACGCCTACGAACAAGTCCTCGACACCGAACACGTCGGCGCCGACGACGACTTCTTCGCCCTCGGCGGCGACTCGCTCAGCGCCGCCCTCGTCGCCGCCCGCATCGGCGCCGCCCTCGACGTGCGCATCCCCGTCCGCACCATCTTCGAAGAACCCACCGTCGCCGCCCTCGCCCGCGCCGCCCGCACCCTGCACGGCACCGCCCGCATCCCACTCACCGCCGCCGACCGCCCCGACCCCCTCCCACTGTCGCTGGCCCAGCAACGCATGTGGTTCCTCAACCGATTCGAACCCGACTCGGCCGCCTACAACATCCCCGTCATGCTGCACCTGTCCGGACGCCTCGACACCGACGCACTCAGCGCCGCCCTCGACGACGTCCTCACCCGCCACGAAGTGCTGCGCACCATCTACCCCGAAACCGACGGCGAACCCCGCCAGCTCATCCTCGACCGGGCACCGATCACCCTCGAAACCGGCCACCCCACCCACGACACCCTCCCACACCTGCTCACCGAATTCGTGCGCCGCGGCTTCGACGTCTCCACCCAGGTACCGTTGCGCGTCGCCCTGTACGACATCACCACCACCGACACCACCGGCCAATACATGCTGATCCTCGTCGTGCACCACATCGCCGGCGACGGACAATCCATGGGCCCGCTGGCCCGCGACGTCATGACCGCCTACGCCGCCCGCCACACCGGACAACCCCCACAGTGGCAGCCACTGCCCGTGCAATACGCCGACTTCGCGCTGTGGCAACGCCGAGTCCTCGGCGCCGCCGACGACCCCACCTCACTGATGTCCACCCAGCTCGACTACTGGCGCACCACCCTCGACCGCGTCCCCGACCTGCTCGACCTGCCCACCGACCGGCCCCGGCCCACCGTCGCCACCCTCACCGGCGGCCGCGTCCCCCTCGACATCCCCGCACCCCTGCACCAGCAACTGCAGACACTGGCCCGCGACCACGGCACCTCCCTGTTCATGGTCGTCCACGCCGCACTCGCCGTCCTGCTCGGACGCCTCGCCGACACCGACGACATCGTCATCGGCACCCCCGTCGCCGGACGCGGCGAACCCGGCCTCGACGACCTCGTCGGCATGTTCGTCAACACCCTCGCCCTGCGCACACCCATCGACCCCGCCGAACCGTTCACCGAACTGCTGGCCCGCACCCGCGACACCGACCTGCACGCCCTCGACCACGCCGAGGTCCCCTTCGAACGCATCGTGGAAGAACTCAACCCGCACCGCACCACCGCCGCACACCCCCTGTTCCAAGTAGTGCTCGCCTTCCAGAACACCGGCGCCATCGACATCGCCCTGCCCGACGTCGACGTCTCCCGCGCCGACGTCGACACCGGCACCAGCCAATTCGACCTCCAACTCGTCATCTCCGACACCTCCACCGAAACCGGTGCGGCCCAAGGCCTCTCCGGCATGCTGATGTACGCCCGCGACCTGTTCGACCCCGACACCGTCACCGGGTTCGTGCAACGGCTGCTGCGGATCCTCCACACCGTCGCCACCACCCCCGACACCCCCGTCGGCGACATCGACTGGCTGCACCCCCACGAACGCCACACCCTGCTCTCCAGCATCGGCCCACGCACCGCACCCACACCCGAATCACCGCTGCTGCCCGCCGTATTCGCCGACGCCGTGCGCCGCAACCCCGACGGCCTCGCCCTCACCACCGGCGAGGACGGCCTCACCTACACCGAACTCGACCGGCGCTCCAACCGCCTGGCCCGGTTACTCATCGACCACGGCGCCGGACTCGAAATCCCCGTCCTGGCCGCCGCACCGCGCTCCGCCGAATCCGTGCTCATCTGGTGGGCCATCGTCAAAACCGGCGCCACCTACGTTCCTGTCGACCCCGCCTACCCGGCCCACCGCATCGACCACATGATCACCGATTCGGCTGCCGCACTGGGCATCACCGTCACCACCGCACGCCCCCACCTACCCGACACCGCCCACTGGATCACCCTCGACGCACCCGACACCCTCGCACACCTCGACACCCACCCCGACAACCCGATCGACGACCACGACCGGCTGCGGCCCCTACGCCCCACCAGCACCGCCTACGTGGTCTTCACCTCCGGATCCACCGGCCGCCCCAAAGGCGTCGCCGTCACCCACACCGGCATCGCCGATCTCGTCGCCACCCAACGCACCGACTACCACATCGAACCCGGCGCCCGATTCCTGCACTTCGCCTCACCATCCTTCGACGCCTCCCTGATGGAAATCCTGTTCGCCACCGCCGGCGCCGCCACCCTCGTCATCGCACCCCCCGCCACCTACGGTGGCGACGACCTCGCCGACCTGCTGCGCAACCGGCACGTCACCCACGCCTTCGTCACCCCCGCCGCCCTCGCCTCGGTCGACCCCACCGGACTCGACGACCTGCAACTGGTGCTCTCCGGCGGCGAAGAAGTCCCCGCCGAACTGATCAACCGGTGGGCAGGCACCGACCGCCGCGGCACCCGCGAATTCCGCATCCTCTACGGACCCACCGAAACCACCATCCTCGCCACCGCCACCCGGGCCCTGCACGCGGGGGACCGGCCCACCATCGGCACCCCACTACCCGGCATGCAGGCATTGATCCTCGACACCCGCCTGCATCCCGTCCCCGCCGGCGTGGTCGGCGAACTCTACCTCGCCGGACCCGCCCCGGCCCGCGGCTACCTCAACCGCACCGCCACCACCGCCACCCGATTCGTGCCCTGCCCGGCCGGTGAACCCGGCACCCGCATGTACCGCACCGGCGACCTCGTGCGCTGGAGCACGCACGGCGACATCGAATTCGTCGGACGCAACGACTTCCAGGTCAAAGTCCGCGGCTACCGCATCGAACTCGGCGAGATCGACGCCGTCCTCGACGCCCGCCCCGACATCGCCTTCGCCGCCACCATCGCCCACCGGCAGGGCAACGCCCCCGCCATGCTGGTCACCTACGTCGTCCCCGCACCCGGCGCCACACCCACCGCCACCGAACTGACCCACGCCCTCGCCGACGCCCTCCCGCCCTACATGGTGCCCGCCGCCGTCATGATCCTCGACGCGATCCCACTGTCACCCAACGGAAAACTCGACCGCAGCGCACTGCCCGAACCCGTCCTGCACACCGAAACATTCCGCGCACCCGCCTCACCGGTGGAGGAAATCGTCGCCGGCATCTTCGGCGACCTCCTCGGCCTCGACACCACCATCGGCGCCGACGACAACTTCTTCGACCTCGGCGGCAACAGCCTCGTCGCCACCCGCGCCGCCGCCCGCATCGGCGCCGCCCTCGACACCCGCGTCCCGGTCTCGATGATCTTCGACGCACCCACCGTCGCCAAACTCGCCGCCCGCGCCGAATCCCACGCCGACACCCGCCGCATCGCCCTCACCGAACAACCACGCCCACACCACCTCCCGCTGTCCTACGCACAACAGCGCATGTGGTTCCTCAACCGCTTCGAACCCGACACCCCCGCCTACAGCATCCCCATCGTCATCCGGCTCACCGGCCGCCTCGACATCGACGCCCTGCACGCCGCCATCGGCGACGTCATCACCCGCCACGAAGTACTGCGCACCATCTACCCGGCCGTCGACGGCGAACCCACCCAGCAAATCCTCCCACCCGCCGACGCCGTCCCACCCCTGACCGTCACCGCCATCCCCGAAACCGAACTCCCACACACCCTCTCGTCGCTGCTGGCCACCGTCTTCGACGTCACCACCACCGTGCCGCTGCGCATCCGGCTCTACGACATCGGTGACGACACCTGGATCCTCGCCCTCGTCGTCCACCACATCGCCGGCGACGGATCCTCCCTGGCACCCCTGGCCCGCGACCTCACCATCGCCTACACCGCACGACTCGACGGCGACGCCCCCGCCTGGCCGCCCCTGCCCGTCCAATACGCCGACTACGCCCTCTGGCAACGCACTGTTCTCGGCGACGACAGCGATCCCGACTCGCTCCTGCACGCCCAGATCGACTACTGGACAACACAACTCGCCGACGTCCCCGCACTGCTCGCCCTGCCCACCGACCGGCCGCGACCGCCCGTGCAAACCTACGCCGGCGCCGCCGTGCCGCTCACCGTCGACCCCGAACTCCACGCCGGGCTCCAGCACATCGCCCGCGCCCACAACACCACCCTGTTCATGGTGTTCCACGCCGCCCTCGCCGCCGTCCTGGCTCGCCTCGCCGGCACCGACGACATCACCATCGGCACCCCCTACGCCGGACGCGGCGAACCCGAACTCGACGACCTCGTCGGCATGTTCGTCAACACCCTGGTCCTGCGCACCCACGTCGGCACCGACATGACGTTCACCGACCTGCTCGAACAGGTCCGAGACACCGACCTCGCCGCCTTCGGCCACGCCGACGTCCCCTTCGAACGCCTCGTCCAGGAACTCAACCCCGCCCGCTCCCACGCCCACCACCCCCTGTTCCAGGTGATGCTCGCCGTCCAGAACCTCACCGGCACCGAATTCGAACTCCCCGAACTCACCCTCTCCGCCGTCGAAGCCGACCTCGACACCTCCCTGTTCGACCTGCAGATCACCGTCTCCGACAGCTACGACGACCACGGCGGCCCCGCCGGCATCACCGGCGGCATCACCTACGCCCGCGACCTGTTCGACCCCGACACCGTCACCGCCCTCGTCGCCCGCCTCGACCGGCTGCTGCGCGCCCTCGTCGCCGACCCCACCCGACTCGTCCACGACGTCGACCTGCTCGACGCCGACGAACGTCACAACGTCGTGGTCCGCTGGAACTGCACCCAGCACGCCCTGCCCACCGACGAGACACTGACCTCCATGTTCGCCGACGCCGTCCCGGCATACCGCGACCGCATCGCCGTCACCTACGACGACCTGTCCCTGACCTACGCGCAGTTCTCCGCCCGCGTCAACCGGCTCGCCCGCTGGCTCATCACCCGCGGCGTCGGCCCGGAAAAGCTGGTCGCCGTGCGGATGCGCCGCTCACTCGACCAGGTCACCGCCCTCTACGCCGTCCTCGCCGCCGGCGGCGGATACGTGCCCGTCGACCCCGACCTGCCCGCCGACCGCATCGACTACATGCTCGCCACCGCCGCCCCCGTCGTCGTCCTGTCCACCCTCGACGGCATCGACCTGTCAGCCTTCGACGACACCCCCGTCACCGATCGGGAACGCCACGCGCCACTGCGACCGGACAACACCGCCTACGTCCTGTTCACCTCCGGATCCACCGGCCGGCCCAAAGGCGTCGCCGTCCCGCACGGCGCGGCCGCCAACCAGATCCGCTGGCTCAGCGACGAATACGAACTCACCGCCGACGATGTGGTCCTGCAGAAGACGCCGGCCACCTTCGACGTCTCGGTCTGGGAACTGTTCGCCACCCTCGGCGTCGGCGCCCGCCTCGTCATCGCCCGCGCAGACGGCCACACCGACCCCGCCTACCTCGCCGAAATCATTGCCGCACAACAGATCACGATCACCTCGTTCGTGCCGTCCATGCTCGCCGTGTTCGCCGAGGCCGCACCCGCCCGCACCCTGACCTCACTGCGCGCACTGCTCATCGGGGGAGAGGCATTCGGGTCCGATACCGTGGCCGCCGTCCGGCGTGTACTGCCCGACGTCGAACTCGACAACCTGTATGGCCCCACCGAATTCACCGTGCACGTCACCTCCCACCGCGTCACCGCCGCCGACCAGGGCAGCGTGCCCATGGGCACGCCCGTCTGGAACGCCCGCGCCTACGTCCTCGACGCCCGGCTCAACCCCGTACCACCCGGAGTGGCGGGGGACCTGTACCTCGCGGGCACCCAGATCGCCCGCGGCTACCACGCCCGCCCCGGCCTCACCGCCGAACGGTTCGTGCCCGACCCCTACAACGACGGCGGACGCATGTACCGCACCGGTGACCTCGTGCGGCGCCGCCGCCGCGACGGCGAACTGGAATATCTGGGCCGCACCGACTTCCAGGTCAAACTGCGCGGCCTGCGCATCGAACTCGGCGAAATCGAAACCGTGCTCGCCGAACATCCCGGCGTCGCGCGCGCCATCGCCGTCGTCCACTCCAGTGAGATCGCCGCCCAGCTCGTCGGCTACCTCGTACCCGCCGCCGGCGCCACCGTCGACACCGACGCGGTGCTCGCGCACGCCGCCGCCGAACTGCCCAACTACATGGTGCCCACCACGCTCATGGTGCTCGACACCGTACCGCTCACCGCATCCGGCAAACTCGACCGCGCCCGGCTGCCCGAACCGGTGGCCGTGGTAGGGGAGTTCCGCGAACCGTCGTCCTGGCTGGAAGGCGAGATCGCCCGCGCGTTCGAACACGTCCTCGGCGTCACCCACGTCGGAGCCGACGACGACTTCTACGCCCTCGGTGGCAACTCGCTGCGCTCGGTACAGGTCGCCAGCGAACTCACCAAGGAACTCGACTTCGAGATCCCGCTCGGATGGATGCTGTCGGATCCGAATCCGGCCGACCTCGCCAAGCGCATCGAAACCGGGATGAGCAACGGGCATCACGAATCCGAGCCTGCCGCCTTCGGATTGGACGTCGTGCTGCCCATCCGGACCGGAGGCAGCCGGCCACCGCTGTTCTGCATCCATCCCGCCTCGGGACTGTCGTGGTGCTATTACACCTTCGGCGACCACCTCGCCGGCGACCGCGCGATCTACGGCCTGCAGGCGCCGCAGATCGGTGGGGAAGTGCCCGGCCCGCAGACGTTCGAGGAGATCGCGCGCCGCTACTTCCAGGAGATCCGCGCCATCCAGCCGCACGGGCCCTACCATCTGCTCGGCTGGTCGCTCGGCGGGCAGATCGCGCACGCCGTCGCCGCCGAAATGCGTTCGGCCGGTGAGGAAGTCGCGTTGCTGGCGCTGCTGGACGCCGAAGCCGAAGGGATCGACGCCACGGAGGTCTCCGAGGCCACACCAGGGGAGCTGATCAGCAATCTCGGCCCGGTCATGGGCATCGACGTCGTCGGCGCCGACGCCACCGCCGAGGAGGCCGCCGACCTGATCCGCCGACAGCTGGGCGACAGCTTCGCCATCGACGCCGCCACCATCGAACGCATGACCGACGCCTACAACCTGTCGATCCGCGCCGCGAGTGCCTGGCAGCCGCCGGTACTCGATGCCGACATGCTGTATTTCACCGCCACGACGGACCGGCGCGCCGACGCCGCAGGCCACGAGGGATGGGCCCGGTTCGTCAGCGGCCAGATCTCGAATGTCGATATCGCGGCCGAGCATCTGGCGATGACCGAACCCGCCGTCGTCGCCGAGATCGCGAAGATCCTCAACCGGCGGCTGGATCGGTGAGGGGATCGGTCTTCGGGGCCGGACTGCGATTACCTGACATAATGTAGATTATCGGCGCAATGGAACGGGCGCCGGAGGCTGCGTTAACGCCTGTGTGTCAGCGCGTTTCGACGCTCGGGCGTTGGCGCCCTCGGCTCGCCGCTCGACTCTTCTGTCTGCTGTCCGACGGCGCTCGATGCGACGATGTCTCGCCCAATTCCGCCGAAATCCGCGTGAAGAACTTTTTCGCCTCCAGTACGATTTGCCGGAAAATTTTCTGCGGCGCGCATCGGTCCGAGCCGCGCTCCCTACCGGCCCTTCCCCAGCTTCCCGGACTCTGGCCGCAAAACGTCACAGTGACGTAATGAGGGTGGCTGGGTGGCTCCTCGCAACGGGTCGAGATACGGATGCACTGACGATCATCGCGCGCCTCCGGGCGCATTGTGACTCAGGTGCAGTGCACACCGCACGGTTTGGTACCCGCCACGAGAACCTCGCGGCCTGATATCTTCGGTGTGCCGATGACGGCGCACTTCATCGGCGGGTGTGTGATCGGCGGCGACCGTGAGCACGGTGTGATCGACCCGTATCACCGCGTGCACGGATATCCGACGTTGAGCATCGTGGACGGTTCGGCGATCTCGGCGAATCTCGGGGTGAATCCGTCGTTGACGATCGCCGCGCAGGCCGAGCGCGCGGCGTCGATGCGGCCGAACCAGGGCGAGCGCGACCCGCGTCCGCCGATGGATCTGCCCTACCGGCGCATCGATCCGATCGCGCCGGTAGCGCCGGTGGTTCCGGCCTCCTCCCCTGCCGCGTTGCGGCTGCCGATCGTGGAGGTCCGGCACATGTCCTCGGGTGGCCGCCCGGCCTGAGCCGTCGCGGCTACCGATCTCGGCATCAGCGGGTGAGGCGTCCTAATAGTGCTGAGGCGCAAGTGATTCCGAGGAGGGCGGCCAGGACGAGGACACCGAAGTCGGTCCACAGGTCGGCGGTGCCGCCGACGAGCAGTCCGCGCAGGGCGTCGACCTCGTAGCTGAGCGGGTTGACGTGGCTGATGGCATGCAGCCAGCCGGGCATGAGTGCCAGCGGGTAGAGGGCGTTGGAGGCGAAGAACAGCGGCATGGTGATGGCTTGGCCGATGCCCATGAGGCGGTCGCGTTGGGTGACCAGCCCGGCGATGGTCATCGACAGGCAGGCGAAGAAGGCGGCACCGAGGACGACGACGGTGAGGGCGCCGAGCAGTTTCAGCGGGTTCATCGTCATGTGGACGCCCATGATCAGGGCGAGGACGACGATGATCAGCACCTGGGCGATGGCGCGCACTCCGGCGGCGAAGCATTTGCCGGTGATCAGCGCCGCGCGGGGTGTGGGGGTGACCATGAGTTTGTTGAGGATGCCGGCGTCGCGGTCCCAGATCAGTTGGATGCCGTAGAAGATCGCGATGAACAGTGCCGATTGGGCGATGATGCCGGGTGCCAGGAAGTCCAGGTAGGGCATGTCGCCGGTGGGGATGGTGTGCAGGCGGGCGAAGGTGGTGCCGAAGATCAGCATCCACAGCGCGGGTTGCACTGCGCGGGTGACCAATTCGGTGCGGTCGTGGCGCAGTTTCTGCAGTTCGACGATCGCGAAGGTGACGATGCGGGAGCCCAGGGTGGCGATGCGGGCGGCGCCGTGCGGGGCGTGGCGCAGGGGCGGGAGTTCAGCCGGCGCGTTGAGCGGTTCGACGGGTGCTTCGGACACCGCGCAGTCCTCCTTCGGTGGTGGGGTCGTCGTCGAGTCCGGCGTCGGCGTGGTGCCGGAAGACGTCTTCGAGGGTGGCGTTCGGGCCGAGTGCGGCCCTCAGGTCGGCGGGTGCGCCGGCGGCGCGGAGTTTTCCCTTGTGCAGCAGCGCGATTCGGTCGCAGAGGCTGTCGGCTTCGGCCATGTAGTGGGTGGTGAGCAGGACGGTGGTGCCGAAGCGGGTGCGCAGGTCGTGGACGCGTTGCCAGACGCTGTCGCGGGCGATGGGGTCGAGGCCGACGGTGGGTTCGTCGAGGATGAGCAGGGCGGGCCGGTTGACGAGGGCTTGGGCGAGTTCGAGGCGGCGGATCATGCCGCCGGAGTAGCCGGCGGCGGGGCGGTCGGCGACGTCGAGCAGGTTCATGGCGTCGAGGGCTTCGGTGACGCGGTGGTGGCGTTCGCGGCGGGGGACGTCGAAGAGGCGGGCGAACCAGGTGACGTTCTGGCGTCCGGTGAGGGTGGCTTCGATGGAGAGTTGTTGGGGGACGTAGCCGAGGTTGTAGCGGATGTCGGTGTCGTGGCGGCCGGCGCGGAAGCCGAGGATGTCGACGGTGCCGTGCTGGATGGGCATGAGGGTGGTGAGCAGGCGGATGGTGGTGGTTTTGCCGGCGCCGTTGGGGCCGAGGAGGCCGAAGATCTCGCCGCGTTCGATGCGCAGGTCGAGGTGATCGACGACGGTGTGGTCGCCGTAGCGGTGGGTGAGGTCGCGGCAGTCGATGGCGGGGCGGTGTGCGGGTGGCGAGGTCATCGTCGTCCTTGTTCGTGGTCGTGCAGGAGTGCGGTGATCTTGTCGACGACGGCGAGGCCGCGGAGGAGGGCGTCGCGTTCGGCCGGGGTGAGGGCGTCGAGGGCGGTGGCGACGATGTCATGGCGGCGTCTGCGGATGTCGTCGACGTCGCGCTGGACGTGGGCGGGCAGGCTCAGGCGCATGACGCGGCGGTCGGCGGGGTCGGGTGCGCGGACGAGGAGGTCGTCTTTGACGAGTGCGGTGACGAAGGTGGAGACGCTGTTGGGGGCCAGTCCCATCTCGGCGGCGGCGGATTTGACGGAGATGTGGGGGTTGCGGCCGACGAGGCGCAGGAATTCGGCTTGGGAGGCGCTGACGCCGGGCCGGTCGAAGGATCGGCCGGCGATGCGGCCGACTTGGCGGCGGAAGCGGCCGAAGGCGCTCATGAGCCGAGGGACCAGTTCGGCGTGGGTGGCGGGTGGGGTGGTCACCTCCCCACAATACCTCTGAATCAGAGCTATTTTCCTGTGAGTCTCCCTCGGGTCCAGCGACGGCGCCGGCGATCGGTGCCTGTGTTAGGTTGTGATCGACGTCACGCGGCCGGCGGTCTTCCCGGATCGGACGACAGTGATCTCGGACGGCCGGTCGCCCATCGCATCGACCGGAAGGAGATCGCCGTGGCCACCGACCGGATTCTGGTCATCGTCACCAATGCCGGGGAATACGAGAAGGTCGGCTATCGCACCGGGCTGTGGCTCGGCGAGCTGACCCACTTCTACGACTACGTCACCGAACACGGCTATACCGTCGACATCGCCAGTCCCGCAGGTGGATTCGTGCCCATCGATCCGGAGAGCCTGGCCCACGACGTCCTCGCCGATCTCGGCACCGATCGCCGCTACCGCGACCGGGAATTCATGAATCTGCTCGACCGCACGCGCAGTATCGGCGAGGTCGAGGTCGAGGATTACGACGCCATCTACTTCACCGGCGGGCACGGGGTGATGTTCGACTTCGGCGGTGACGATCTGGGCGCGCTCACCGCGGCATTCCACGACAGCGGCCGCGTCGTGTCGGCGGTGTGCCACGGTCCGGTCGGGTTGCTGAACGTTCCGCTGGAGAGCGGGGCGGCGCTGATCGGCGGGCGGCGGGTGACCGGATTCTCGTGGCCGGAAGAGGAAGCCGCCCAGCGCGCCGACGCGGTACCGTTCAGTCTTCAGGACGAACTCGTGAAATTGGGCGCCGACTACAGCATGGCCGACGAGCCGTTCGCGCCTTACGTCGTCACCGACGGGCGGCTGATCACCGGTCAGAACCCCGCCAGTGCGCGCGGCGTGGCCGAAGCGGTGGTCGCGACCCTGAGAGGAGATCAGCGGTGAACGATTCCGGCAGCGATATCGACGTCGAGGTGCCCGCCAGTGGAACCGGTTGCGCCGAGTGCGTCGCCGCCGGCGGCTGGTGGGTGCATCTGCGTCGGTGCGCGCGCTGCGGGCATGTGGGTTGCTGCGACACCTCCCCCGCCCAGCACGCCACCGCCCATTTCCGCAGCACCGGACATCCGATCATCCAGAGCTTCGAACCGGGCGAGGACTGGTTCTACGACTACCGCGACGGCGCGGTCGGCGAAGGGCCGGAACTCGCGCCGCCGACCAGTCACCCGGAGACGCAGCCGGTGCCGGGGCCCGCGGGGAAGGTGCCCGCCGACTGGCAGGACCACATTCACTGACAGCGCGGCGTCGGGCCCCAGGGGACGGGAGCGATCGGGCTTGCCGCCGATCTCGTTCCGGGGCCGCGCGGTTCGCTCCGTTGGGCTGCGTTCAGTGTTCGTCGTAGCGGATGCTGTGCGCTGCGGCGATCGGGTTGATCTTGCGTGGGTCGAGTGCGCCGCCGGTGAGTACGGTGGGGCCCGCTTCGAACAGATCTTCCAGATAGCATTCCCATCCGCCCGGCGACGATATCTGGAGCACTGTGGGCGGCGGGTCCGAGACCGCGCGTAGGGCGTGCGGAATGCCGTGTGGCAGTAGGACGAACGTGCCCGCCGGTGCGACGAACGACCGGTCGTCGAAGTCGACTCCGAGCTCACCGCTGAGCACGTAGATGCTTTCGTCTGCTACCTCGTGCGTGTGTCGCGGGATGTCGCGGGCCAGGGTCACCTCGAGCAGTGAGAATCGGCCCTCGGTGTCGGCTGTGGTGGCCTTGACCGCGAAGGCGGGTGGCATCGGAACCCGCCCAGGGCGCACCTCGCCCGGACCCAAGTGGAGAAATCTGTTGTGCGACATCGTGGTAGCCTTCCCGCGGGACAAAACGGAACCGGAATCCGCTTCCGTCTCGATGGTAGCCGGAAAGGACGGACAGGTGTCAACACCCGCGACGCCACGAAGAACCCGCGCCGACGCGGCCCGCAACCGCGATCGCCTCCTGCGCGCGGCTCGAGAAGTGTTCGCCGAGAAGGGCTCTCAGGCGCAGTTGCCCGATGTGGCACGCGCCGCGGGGGTCGGGGTCGGCACGGTCTATCGCCACTTCCCCACCCTCGCCGAGCTCGTCGACGCGGCGGCCGAGCAACGCTTCGCGGAGATCGAGAACTACGCTCGCGCAGAGTGTCTCGCTCACGCCGGCGAGGGGCTGCGACGCTATCTGACGCATGTGGGTGAGCTGCTCAGCGCCGATCAGGGCCTGTCCGCGGCCGTCGAAGCCGCCCGCCGATCGCCCGGCAGCGAGCCGCGCGGATCCGCTCGCGCCCGGCTGGAAACCGTTGTCGGCGAGATCATCACGCGCGATCGCGAGGCCGGTGCGCTGCGGCAGGATTGCACGGCCGCGGACGCCTACATGCTCGTCGGTGCGATCTCGGCGACGATCCGCACCGGCAGCGGAGACTGGCGGCGCCTGCTGGACCTGATGCTCGACGGTCTGCGCCCGCGCAACGCGTAGCCGTCGTGGATCAGATGAGTTGGCTCGGGGCCGAGGGTTGGCGATACCGCCATACGGTCGGATTGACACCTGTAAGGTGCAGGCTGCCGGGGTCCTGACACGGCGCCCGGCAACCGCCGACAGGCGATCTCGTGGTGTGGGCAAGGAGGTGACACCTCGTGGACGAGGGCATCGACCTCACCGACCTGGACCGGTTCACCAGCGGATTTCCGCATCCGATATTCGATCGGCTGCGACGCGAGGCGCCGGTCTGGTTCCATCCGCCCACCGCGCACAGCCCCGGCGGCGACGGTTTCTGGGTGCTCAGCCGCTATACCGACATCGTCGCCGCGGCCACCGACACCACGGTCTTCTCCTCCGAATCCGGCGGCGGACGCGACGGCGGCGGCACGACACTCGAGGATATGCCGCTGGGTGCGCCGGTCGGGGCGCTACTGAACATGATGGACGATCCCCGCCACGCGAAGATCCGGCGTCTGCTCGCACCCAGCACCACCCCCCGAGCGCTGCGGCGGATCGAGGACGACCTGCGCCGGCGCGCGGCCGACATCGTGGATGCGGCGGTCGCCAAGGGCGAGTGCGACTTTCTCACCGATGTGGCCGCGGAACTGCCACTGCAGGCCGTCGCCGAGCTGGCCGGTGTGCCGCAAGCCGATCGCCACGAACTGATGAACTGGGCGAACGTCACCCTGGACTACGACGGCCGCGAAGTCGGCGAGGTCGACGACCGTCTCGCCCGCGCTCAGGCCCGCATGTTCGCCTACGCCGCGGACCTGCTGCAGCGCAAACGCGGCGCGCCGGGTGCGGATCTGCTGTCGGTGATCACCCACGCCCTCGTCGAGGACGAGCCGCTGACCGACGCCGAGCAGCACCTGTTCTTGAGCCTGATCGTCGCCGCGGGCAGCGAGACCACCCGCAACTCCATCGCTCTCGGGGCGGCCGCGCTCAGCGAATCGCCGCAGCTGTGGAAACAGTTGCAGCAGGACAGGACTCGCCTTCCGGCGGCGGTCGAGGAGATGTTGCGCTGGGCGTCGTCGACCCCCTACAACCGGCGCACCGCCACCACGGAGGTGTGGATCGGCGGCCACCGCATCGCCGCCGGTGACAAGGTCACGCTGTGGTGGGCCTCGGCCAACCGCGACGACAGTGTGTTCACCGACGCCCACCGGTTCGACATCACCCGAAACCCCAATCCGCACCTGGCTTTCGGGCGTGGCGTGCACTTCTGCCTGGGCGCCTCGCTCGCGCGGATGGAGATGCGGGTCCTGTTCGACGCGCTGCTCGATCGGGTCGAAACCCTCACTCCGCGGGGGCCCGTCGAGTACGTCCGCAGCAACAAACACACCGGTATCCGGCATATGCCGGTCACGATCGGTGCACGGTGAGAGCCGAGCGGCCCGTGGGTGACCCGCCCGAGTGAAAGGAGCCGGCCTGTGGCTACCGAACCGACCGTGGAGAACGTCAGCCGGCTGCAAAGCTCGAGCCGCGACGTCAGCGAATTGCCCGCGCTGCTCGCCGACTGGCTGGCCACGGTCATGCCGGACGGGCAGCGGCCCGAGATCTCCGTCGTCGGCGGGATCGACGCCAACGGGATGTCCTCGGAGACGATCGTGCTCGGCGCCCGATGGGACGAGGACGGCGCGCCCGTGACTCGGAAATGGGTGATGCGGGTGGCGCCCACCGGCTCCGACGTCCCCGTCTTTCCGGTCTATCGTCTCGATCATCAAGCCGCTGTCATGGAGGCCGCCGGTCGGGCCGGTATTCCGGTCCCGCGGGTGCGGTTCCGGGAGAACACGGCGACGGTGCTGGGCGCCCCCTTCTTCATCATGGACTACGTCGAGGGGATCGTCCCGCCCGATGTGATGCCGTATACGTTCGGCGGCAACTGGTTCTTCGACGCGGCCCCTCAACAGCAGCGCCTGCTGCAGGACGCCACGATCGAGGTGCTCGCCACCCTGCACTCGATCCCCGACGCGGGCACCGCATTCGACTTCCTCGTCGCCGACCGCGCCGGCGACACCGCCCTACGCAAGAACCTCACCTGGCTGCGGGCGTGGTACGAGTTCGCGGTGGCCGATATCGGGCGGTCACCGCTGGTCGAGCGCGCCTTCGACTGGCTCGACACCCACTGGCCCGAACAGATCGCGGCCGGTGAGACCGTGCTGCTGTGGGGCGATGCGCGCATCGGCAACGTGCTCTACCGCGACTTCCGTCCCGCCGCCGTCCTCGATTGGGAGATGACGACGGTGGGGCCACGCGAACTCGATGTGGCGTGGTGTGTGTTCGCGCACCTGGTGTTTCAGGAGTTGAGCGGGCTCGCCGGACTGCCGGGATTGCCGAACGTCTTGCGCGAGAACGATGTTCGTGACACGTATCGGCGCCGCACCGGTGTCGAACTCGGTGATCTGCGCTGGTTCTACGTCTACTCGGCGGTGGTGTGGGCGTGCGTGTTCATGCGCACCGGCTCGCGCCGCGTGCATTTCGGGGAGATGGATCGCCCCGAGGATGTCGAGGCACTGTTCTACCACGCGGCCCTGCTGCGCACGCTCATCGGGGAAACGGCGCAGTGAACCGCTACCGCCCCGAGGCGAGGTAGTCGAGGATGATCTCGTTCACCGTCTCCGGTTTCTCCAGGTGCAGGAAATGCCCGGCGTCGTCGATGCGGACGAGGCGGCTGCCCGCGGGCAGGTGCCGGTCCAGAGCGTGGAAGAAGCCGGGCCGCAGGCAGCCGTCGGTGGCGCCGTAGAGCTGCAGGATCGGGTGGATCGGTGGCGACATCAGCAGCCGGTCGAGGTCGCGGGGCCGCGTCGAGCTCGGGCGGACCAGTTGCCGGTAGTAGCCGATGATCGCGGAGCGGTGCTGCGGCGGTGCGGCCGCGGCGAGGTGGGCGAGGTCGTCGGTGGCGGCGTATCCGGGAGACCAGCGGCGCCACAGGAATGCGGTCAGCGGGGCGATGATCCAGGCCGGGGTGGGCTACTACGGCTACCGGGAGATGGCGGTCCGGCTGACCTCGGTGGCCCGCCTGCTCCTGACGGCCGGCAACCGCTGAGCCGATCCACGCGGGTACCACATTTTCGCCCGGAGGGTCCGAGTTGCCGGTCTAGACTGCTGCGGATCAGCCGATGAGATTCCCGAGATCCTCGCCCGGGATTCTCGCACCGGAAACGAGCGACGGCCGGGCAACCGGCCGGGTGCGAGGGTGAGTCGATGAATGGCGGCAAGACACTGCGGGCCTGGTGGAACGATCCGGTCGACTACCGCTGGCTGGTACGCAGCCTGACGGCCCGATCGGCGCTGGGGCCGTTGAAAGTGCTGGTCGGTGTCGCCGGCGCGATGATCGCGGCGATGGGAGCGGTGATCACCGGATCGCCGGTGGGCCCGCCCGGCCATCCCGGTATCGCGTCCACGGTCGGGGTGTCGTGCGGGACGCTGTGGGCACTGCGCTGGTGGTTGCTGCGCTGGCCCGGCAAAACCGAATCGCTGCTGCTGATCGGCGGCGCCGACGTGCTGTTCATTCTGGAATTCCTGCAGGTGCCCGATCGGGTGTTCGCGGCGATGGGCACGGTACTGCTCGTGGTCACCGGCAGTTACCTCGGCTTCTTCCACAACGCGCGGGCGTTGGCGGCGCATTCGGTGTGGTCGCTGCTGGCGGTGATCGTGATGTCGGTGCGCATCGCCACCGGCGGCGGGCAACTGCGGCTGGCGCTCGCGGTCGGGTTGCTGCTGTTCGTGTCGGTGGTCAGCGCCGTTCCCGCACTGCAGATCCTCTACTGGCTGCTGCGCACCGAATCGATGTCGGATCCGCTGACCGAGCTGCTGAACCGCCGCGGCCTCGAGATCCGGCTCCCGCTGCTGGTCGACCAGCACCCCGCGATCAGTGTCATGACCTTCGACCTCGACAAATTCAAAAGCGTCAACGACACCTGGGGACACCGCGTCGGCGACACCGTGCTCGTGCGGACCGCCCGGCGCCTGCACGAGGCCGCCGGACGAACCGCGGTGGTGGCCCGGACCGGCGGTGAGGAATTCGTGGTCGCCACGCCGATCGCCGCCGACGCCGCCCACGCCGAGGCCGAACGCTTGCGCCGCACCGTCGCCGAACCGTCCGGCACCACGGTCGAGGTCACCGCCAGCGTCGGTGTCGCGGTCTACGACGCGACGACCTGCCCGCGATGCCCGCGACCGACACCGGACCGGCTGCTGCAATCCGCCGACGCCGCCATGTACCGGGCGAAACAGGCCGGGGGAAATCTGGTGGTGGTCGAAGACCTCACCCCGCCGCCGGATCACCACCGGGTTACCGGATAACCCATGACCCATGCGTGGGCGGCGCCCGCGACCTCGGCGGCGGATGTGCTGACCGTGTTCACCCCCGGGATCGAGCGGTTCGACTACTTCCGGCTCGGCGACCGCATCCGCCAGGGCCTGGCCGATCCGGCCGAGATAGTGCACGGCGAAGGGTGCGGGCACGTCGCCATCCCGCACGACGATCACGTCGACTATCTCCACGACGGCCATCGCCACGCGGCACACGACGGCCACTACGACGAACGCTGACACTTACGACCGGTGTGCGTCGAAAACTGCACGGCGCCTTGGTGTTTCAGCAGTCCGGTTTCGACGCCCGCAGGGAGAGCAGCAACGGCACCCGCGGTTGTCCGGGCGGCAGGCGATACTGTCCGCTCTCCGCGGTCAGGGTGTGGAACCGCGGGTACAGCAAGTGCAGCAAGCGTTTTCCGTGCACGTCGCCGACCTCGTCGAGTTCGAATGCGCGCAGCGCCTCCGCGCCGGCGACGAACCGGTCCACATCGTAGAACTCGCTCGTGAGGTGAATCGGCACGCGCTCATCCCAATTGGCGCGGTTGAGTTCCACCCACTGTCCGGCACGCGCGTCGACGCTCACGCCGCGCACAGTAGCCCGGCCCGGCGCCTGTCTCCATCGGTTTTCGCCGGCCGGAGCTCACCCGGTGCGGATCGACAAGGCGATGAGCATTGCCGTGCGTTTGGCCGGATCGTCCGGATCGAGGAAGTCCAGTTCACGCATCCGCCGCATCCGGTGACGCACGGTGTTGGGGTGGACGTCGAGGGTGCGGGCCGCGGTGTTCGGATCGCCGTGGGCTTCCAGCCAGGCCTTCAACGTGGGCAGATAGTGGGTGCCGGCTCGCTCGTCGATCTCCGCCAGCTGGGCGACGGGGTCCCGGGACGGCAGCCGGCCGGTGGAGGCCATCGACCGTAGCCGCTGGATCAGGACCCGATCCCAGGCGGTGTCGTAGCAGGCCGGTGCCGGGGTGGTGGCCGCCGGCAGCGCCATGCACTCGTCGGCCTCCTGACGGCTCGCGGGCAACTCCCGCGCGTCGGCGGTGCCGCCGATGCCGGCCACGACGCTCATGTGCGCGGGCAGGCTCGCGGCGATATCGGCGATCCACCGATACGCCGGCGCCGGATCGTCACCGGCGGGCAGCAGTGTGTAGACGGTATTGCCGAACAGGGTGCTGCGGCCCAGGCGCGACCAGCCGAAACCGGTGGTGGCGCGTTCGAACGCGAGCAGGATGCCGGCGTTGCGTTCCTGCTCGGCATGCGCCTGCAAGGCGATGACGCGAAGATCGCGGGCCGGGATGCCGAGTTTGCCGATCGCGGCCTCCGCGTCGGGGCTGCCCTCGATCAACTCGATGACCAGTTCGGACTCCACCTGCCGTTCGAGGTCGGCACTGACCCGCGACCGCAGCAGATGCAGCGCGACGGTGTGCGCGCCCTCCTGCAGGATTCGGGCCCGATCCGCCGACAGCGGCTCGCGACCGGACACCCACACCGAACCCAGCAGCTCCCGGCCCGCGCGCACCGCGGCCACCGTGCGCCCGTGCAGTCCGTGTTCGGGTGCCGGCGGGATGTAGCGCGGCGAATCGGAGCGGGCCAGATGCGCGAAGATGCCCTGCTCCTCGAAGAATCGCCGCACGCGATCGGGCATGCGCCGCCCGAGGATGGTGTCCGAGCGGACCGGGTCGGTGTCGTGGTGCGCGGTGGAGTAGGCCATCACGCGCGAGAGCTGATCCTCGATGGTGACCGGCCCGTCGAGGGAGGCGGAGATGGTGTCGGCGAGGGCGAACAGATCGCTGGGCCCGCGCCCGGATTCGGTTTCGCGGCCCTCGAGCACGAGCCCGTAGACGACCGAGGCGATCTGGCTCCAGGACACGCTCGGGTCGACGGTCATCAGCGCCGGCCCGCGATCATCGAGCAGCTGCCGGATCCGGGCATCCGGTGTCTCGGAGGTGCGCGCCACGATCACGCGGGCGCGGGCGTCCACACCCAGGGTGAGGGCTTCGGCGAGGTCGGCCGCGCCGACGGCGAGGAATACGTCGCCGGTGGCCGCGTGCGGGCGGATCGGGTCGTGCACCGCGACGCTGTGGATCTCGACGGCGCGATCCACGACGGTGCCGTGCAGGCGGGCGCCGTAGCGGCTCACGATATTGATCAACCGGTCCAATTTGACCATCGGTGCAGCTCACGGCTCCTTCCGGGGCGTCGGGCCACCGCCGCCCTGTCCGGGAACGACAATAGTGTGGGACGAGATTGTTTGTTGCTGACAATGTAGCGGGTGTGCCGGCGGGTCACTCTGGAGGTGGACCCTCGGTGCGGCGGATGTGGTGTCGTCCGGGGGCCGGTGTTGTCGGCAGTGGACGAAGAGAATGAGATGACGGGAACCGAAAGCGTCTGGTTGACGCAGGACGCGTACGAGCGGCTGCGGCGGGAATTGCTGGAGTTGCGGGCGGCGCAACACGGCCCCGGCGACGAGGACGGGCAGTCCGCGGCCGGGCGGCGGCTGCGCCGGCTGGAGTTGGAGGAGTTGCTGGATCGTGCCGTGGTCGGGCAGGCGCCCGCCGACGACGGCATCGCCGAACCCGGGATGGTGCTGACCGTCCGGTTCGACGACGAGCAGACCGAAACGTTCCTGCTGGGCCGGCGCGACGGCGCCGACACCGAGGAACTCGAGGTGTACTCGCCCGAGTCGCCGCTGGGCAGCGCGCTCACCGGCGCCCGGCCCGGGCAGGTGTGCTCGTACCGGATTCCCAGCGGGGCGTCGGTGAACGTGACATTGCTCGAGGCGGTCCCCTACGGCATGCACCTGCGACGGCGTTGATCGCGGTCGGCCGCGGCGGACTCGGCCGGAAAGTGAGGTCGTGAGATGGATTGGCCACATCTGCTCAGGTTCGTCGGTGTCACCGTCGCCTTCTCGGCGCTGGTGCTGCTGATCCTGGTGCCGCGGAAGGTGACACGCCGATTGTGCTCGCACTGCGGGCACTCCAATATCGTGCACGACCCGGTATCGGGCCGTTGCCGCAGCGCCGTGGACGCCGGAGTTCTGGTCTCGCGCGAGCGCGGCGCCGGGCTGCCGACGCATCGCTGCCGATGCCAGGACTATCGCGGCGAAGGGTGACCGGGCTCAGGAGTGCGTGCCCGGTTGCCGGCGTCCGGCGAGGAAGTAGGTGATCGGCACCGCGCCCGCCGAGTTGAGCAGCGTCACCGCGGTCGCCCACCGCAGTTTCGACCCTCGGATCTCGGCGGCCGGCCGGCGCGCGATATCGATGAGCGCCGCCAGTTTCAGGATCCCTTCCACCACGGTCGCGGCCACGATCAGTCGTCGCGTCCGCTCGTCCAGCTCGCTCCACCGTTTCCTCGCCACGAGCACCCCTCTCCGATCCGCCGCGTATCGATCACCTCATGGTGCACCGCGGGCGCTTGCGGATCCAGGGTCGAAGGGCCTCGCGTTTCGCGGCGGACGGGTAGGGTCGGTTCGGCGGCCCGGGCCGCGTCATCGGCTCGGCTCCCCCGTAGCTCGTTCACTGAATATCGAACCGTGACAAGCGGTTTCGTCCGACACGGATCGCGGGATCCGCGCCGGTGCGGCGAAAGGTGAAACGATGTGCCGATTGTTCGGGCTCAGCGCGGCACCACAGCGGGTGCACGCGACGTTCTGGTTGCTGGAGGCCTCCGACAGCCTGGCCCGCCAGAGTCGCCGCGAACCCGACGGCACCGGACTGGGCACCTTCGAGGCCGACGGCGAACCGCTGGTGCGCAAGCAGCCCATCGCCGCCTACGAAGACGAGCAGTTCGTGCGCGAGGCCATGGAATGCGAGTCGGCGACCTTCCTTGCCCACGTGCGCTACGCCTCCACCGGGGCGACGGTCGCGGCCAACACCCACCCGTTCGAGCAACACGGGCGGCTGTTCGCCCACAATGGCGTCGTCGGCGGCCTGCCGGAACTGGACCGCGCCCTGGGTGACTATCGCGATCTGGTCGCCGGGCAAACCGATTCCGAGCGGGTCTTCGCGCTCATCACCCGCCGCATCGATGAACACGACGGCGATGTCGTCGCCGGAATCAGCGCCGCGGTCGGGTGGATCGCGGACAACCTGCCGGTGTTCGCACTGAACTTCGTACTCACCACCGCACAGGATCTGTGGGCGCTGCGCTACCCCGGCACCCACGACCTGTTCGTCCTCGAACGAGCCGCGGGCGGACCCGGCGGCGGCAAACATCTCGACCACGCCGGCACCGGGCCCCTTCGCGCCCACTCGCCCGCGCTCGCCGACCATCCGGCCGTGGTCATCGCCACCGAACGCATGGACAGCGATCCCGGCTGGCGTGATCTGCCGGTGGGCCGGTTGCTGCACGTGGGCCCCGATCTGGTGACCACCCGGCACACCGTCGTCGACCGCGCGCCGCGGCACCGGCTCACCCTCGCCGATCTAGGCGAGCATGCCGCGGCCTCGCAGCGAGCCACCATCTGAGACAAACGTCTGTAACAGGTTCTATTTCCCGTGTTACTGTCACTCCCATGAGACGGGGAGCCGGCACGACCGCACGCAGTGGCGGGGTCCGCTGATGGTCGATTCGCGTACGCCGGTCGTCGTGGGCGTCGGACAGGCCATCGATCGCATCGACAGTTCCGAATACCGGCAGATGTCGTCGGTCGACCTCGCCGCCGCGGCCGCCCGCGCCGCCCTCGAGGACACCGAGGTCCGCTACTCCGACGCCGCCGCGAGCGTCGAACTCATCGCCGGGGTGCGCCAATTCGAAATCTCGGCGCCGGTGCGCGCCCCGCTCGGCCGCTCCGACAACTACCCGCGCTCGGTGGCGCGGCGACTGGGCATCGACCCCGCCCGCGCCGTGCTCGAGGTGGTCGGCGGGCAGGGCCCGCAACATCTGCTCACCGAATTCGCCGCCGGCATCGCCGCCGGGCGACTGGAATCGGTGCTGATCACCGGATCGGACGCGATCTCGACCGAGCGCTACTACGCCGGACGAGACGATCGGCCCGACTTCACCGAAACCGCCCCCGGTCAGCTCGAGGACCGCGGCTTCGGATACGAATCGTTCGTCGACGACAACCTCGTCGCCCATGCCGTCATGGGCGCACCCACCCAATACGGTCTGCTGGAGAACGCCCGCCGCGCGCGGGTGGGCACGACACCGCAGCAGTATCGCCTGCAGATGGGAAAACTGCTGGCGCCGTTCACCTCCGTGGCCGCGAAGAACCCGCTCGCCGCCGCGCCGGTCGAACGCAGCGCCGAGGAACTGGCGGCCGTCACCGACGCGAACCGGATGATCTGCGACCCGTATCCGCGCCTGATGGTGGCCCGCGATCTGGTCAACCTCGGCGCCGCGGCCGTGGTGATGTCGCTGGGCAGAGCCCGCGAACTCGGCGTCCCCGACGACAAACTGGTGTATCTGCGTGGTCACGCCGACCTCGAGGAACAGCCACTGCTCGCCCGCCCGGACCTCGGCGCCGCACCCACCGCGTGGACGGCGGCGCGAGAAGCGTTGCGGGTGGCCGGAATCGGGCTCGACGACCTGACCACCTTCGATCTCTACAGCTGCTTCCCCGTCGCGGTGTTCAACTTCTGCGACGGCACCGGACTGGCCACCGACGACCCGCGCGGGCTCACCGTGACCGGTGGGTTGCCGTTCTTCGGCGGCCCCGGCAACAACTACTCGATGCACGCGATCGCCGAGACCGTGGCCCGGATGCGCGAGCAGCCGGGCACTTTCGGCCTGGTGGGCGCCAACGGCGGCATCATGAGCAAATATTCGGTCGGGGTGTATTCGACCGCGCCGGCGCCCTGGGCGCCTGACCGCAGCGCACAGTTACAGCGGGCCGTGGCGGTGGCCCCGCGGGTGCCCAGCCGGGCGCGCGCCGATGGGCCGGCGCGGATCGAAACCTACACCGTGCGTCATGCGTTCGAGCCGCGCACCGGACTGGTCGTCGGGCGCCTGCACGCCGACGACAGCCGGTTCCTGGCGTTGATGGCGCCGGAAAGCCTTGCCGCGGTGGACGATCCGATCGGCCGCGACATCCTCGTCACGTCGAGCGAGAAGGGCAACACCGCGGTCATGGTGCCGTGACCGGCCGCGGATGCGGGAACGGAGAGATTGATGGGGTTCGTTCAGCCGGAACTGCCGGTCGTCGATCAGCAGCAGTGGCAGGGCAGCGACCGCAGTGAGCGCATCCGGCTCATGGCGCGGCACTGGGCCGAGGTCGGCTTCGGCACACCGGTGGTGCTGCACCTGTTCTACGTGGTCAAGATCTGCCTCTACATCCTCGGCGGCTGGCTGTTCGCGCTGAGCACCAGCGGCATCGACGGATTCACCGATGTCGGCAGCTGGTGGTCGGAACCGATCGTGTTCGAAAAGGTCGTGCTCTACACGATGCTGTTCGAAGTGATCGGGCTCGGCTGCGGATTCGGCCCGCTCAACAACCGCTACTTCCCGCCGATGGGATCGATCCTGTACTGGCTGCGGCCCGGCACGATCCGGCTCCCACCGTGGCCGCGCGTCGTCCCGCTCACCCGCGGCACCGCCCGCACCCCGGTCGACGCCGCACTCTACGCGCTGCTGCTGGCGGTACTGCTGTGGGCGCTGCTGTCCGACGGCACCGGCCCCATCCCCGCATTCGACACCACCGTCGGTCTGTTGCCTGCCTGGCACGTCGGCCTCGTCGTGGCCGTGCTGGCGGTGCTGGGACTGCGCGACAAGGTGATCTTCCTGGCCGCGCGCGGCGAGGTGTACGGCTCGCTCGCGGTGGCGTTCCTGTTCGGCGGCGCCGACGCGATCCTCGCCGCGAAACTCGTCTTCGTCGTCATCTGGATGGGTGCGGCGACCTCGAAACTGAACCGGCACTTCCCGTTCGTGGTCTCGACCATGATGTCCAACAGTCCGATCGTGCGGCCGCGATGGTTGAAGCGGCGCTTCTTCGCCGACTTCCCCGACGACCTGCGCCCGGGACGGCTGTCACGGTTGGTCGCCCACAGCGGCACCGCGGTGGAGATGTGCGCGCCGATCGTGCTGTTCTTCTCCCACGGCGGCCCGCCCACCGCGGTGGCCGCGGTGATCCTGCTGTGCTTCCACCTGGTGATCCTCACCGCCATCCCGATGGGCGTGCCGCTCGAGTGGAATGTGTTCATGATGTTCGGTCTCGGAGTGCTGTTCGTCGCCCACGCCGATATCGGCTTCGCCGACGCGCAACACCCATGGCTGCCCGTCCTGCTGTTCGCGGTACTCGTCGCGATCGTGATCACCGGCAACCTGGTGCCCTCGCGGATCTCGTTCCTGCCCGGCATGCGCTACTACGCCGGCAACTGGGACACCACGGTGTGGTGCGTCAAACCCTCGGCGGCGCAGAAGATCGACCGCAACGTCGTCGCGATCGCGAGCATGCCGCAGGCACAGATGGAGCGCTACTACGGCAAGGACCGAGCCCAGATCCCGCTGTATCTCGGCTATGCCTTCCGCGCCATGAACACCCACGGCCGCGCCCTGTTCACCCTCGTGCACCGCGCCATGCCCGCCGGCCGCGAAGACGAATACACCATCACCGACGGCGAACGCATCTGCAGCACCGCCATCGGCTGGAACTTCGGCGACGGGCACATGCACAACGAACAACTCATCGCCGCCCTGCAACAGCGCTGCCACTTCGAACCCGGCGAAGTCCGGATCGTCCTGCTCGACGCCCAGCCCATCCACACCCAGGTGCAGGGCTACCGCCTCGTCGACGCCGCCACCGGCGAATTCGAAAGGGGCACAGTGCGAGTCGCCGACATGGTGGAAAGCCAGCCGTGGGCCGACAACCTGCCCGTCCACGTCACCAGCACCGCGGGCCCGGCCGTCACGGATTCGCATCCAGCTCCCTGACGACATTCTCGGCGCCGGGTCGATCGGCATCAGAACGTCGGA
>NZ_JADKYP010000052.1 GCF_015354405.1 Nocardia sp. BSTN01
GGTTGCGTGCCGTTGTGAGCCGCCCAATTCCCTTCGCTGTACTAACAGTCGTTATCTCGGATACGTATCATTGATATTAGCGGCTGAGTAACTGAAAACCTACGCCTGATTCAGGATTTCCTTGAAGCTTCCAGGTCGGCCGTCCGGGAACTGTTCAGCGTCGGCACGTTTGCGGGGCAACGCACCCTCACTGGTCGAGGGGCAGTACGCTCCGGTTCTGGCCCGTCGAACGAGTCTCGCCCCACGGGCCATTGATAACCGGAAGATAGCTGACATCTCATCCTTTTGTCTGTATCGCAGTTTGTGTGGCGTACGACACGTCTCGGAGCTGTGAGGATGAACGTTCAACTTCGGATGAAATCTGTTCGGTATTACAACCTCTCGATGATTGTCCCGGTCGCAAGTGCGCCACCGGCGCACATGAGGACCATTGCGATCGACTTGTCGGAGCGCTCGAGCTCGTGCAGGGCGGTGGTGATCAAACGTGACCCGGTGCTGCCGACCGGATGTCCGATCGCAATCGCACCGCCGTTGACATTGACCCGATCCATATCCGGCTTGTGCACCGAGGCCCACGACAGCGGGACCGAGGCGAAGGCCTCGTTGATTTCGAAGAGATCGATATCGGCGATGCTCATGCCCGACTTCTCGAGCAGGCGCGTGGTCGCCTGCACCGGACCGTCCAGGTGGAACTCCGGCTCGGCGCCGACGAGGCACTGGGTGACGATGCGAGCCCGCGGCTTCAGTCCGGCACGCGCCGCGGCCTGTTCGTCCATGAGTAGCACCGCGGCCGCACCGTCGGAGATCTGCGACGAGGTGCCGGGGGTGTGAATTCCACCCTCCAGCACCGGCTTCAGCTTCGCCAGGCTCTCCCTGCTGGTCTCGCGCAAACCCTGGTCCCGATCGACGTCGAGCCTCTCGCCGGTGAGGGTGCCCTCTTTGTCGACCTGCGGCGCGCCGGCGATGGTCAGCACCTCGCGGTCGAACCGCCCTTCCGCCCAGGCCTGAGCGGCCAAACGCTGTGAGCGCACGCCGAATTCGTCGATATCGTCGCGGGTGATGCCGCGACGCTTGGCGATTCGCTCGGCCGCCTCGAACTGATTGGGCATATCGATATCCCAGCTCGCCGGGCGGCGGGGGCCGGCGTTCTCGCCCACGTTCGCGCCCAGCGGGACGTGGCTCATGGATTCGACGCCGCAGGCGACGCCGATATCGATC
The DNA here is from genome assembly GCF_015354405.1 of Nocardia sp. BSTN01. Classification (GTDB taxonomy): domain Bacteria; phylum Actinomycetota; class Actinomycetes; order Mycobacteriales; family Mycobacteriaceae; genus Nocardia. The sequence goes on from NZ_JADKYP010000052.1 coordinate 1,219, forward strand.
GCGCCCTGGGCGATCTGCCCGGCGATCAGGTGGTTGGCCTGCTGGGCGGATCCGCACTGGCAGTCGATGGTGGTCGCGCCGACCTGCCAGGGGAGTCCGGCGTGCAGCCACGCGGTGCGGGTGACGTTGTTGCCCTGCTCGCCGACCTGCATGACGCAGCCGCCGATGACCTGTTCGACCAGTGCCGGATCGAGCTGTGCGCGCTCGAGGACGCCGCGCTGGGCGGCGCCGAGCACCTCGGCGGCGTGCAGGCCGGCCAGCCAGCCGTTGCGTTTGCCGATCGGGGTGCGCGCGGCCTCGACGATGACGGGGGTGCCCATAACTTCAACCTTTCGAACAGCATCCGTATCAGCACAGAAACTGGAACAAGTTCTGTGGATGTACTGAGGGCGGACTATGGCTTCTTTACTACTGATACCACCTATGCTGCAATGAAGGTAGAACGTGTTTCAGTTAGTCGAAGGAGACAACTGGTGGTTGACACCCATGTAGCTCCGAACCTCCCCGAGGGGTTCGACGCCACAGATCCCGATATGTGGGCCCGCGGCATTCCCGTCGAAGAGTTCGCGGAGCTGCGCCGGGCCGCGCCGATCTGGTGGAACCCGCAGTCTCCGGAGGTCGGAGGGTTCCACGACGACGGTTTCTGGGTCGTGTCCAAGCACGCCGATGTCAAGGAGGTCTCGCGGCGCGACGATTTCTCCACCTACGAGAACACCGCGATTCCCCGCTTCAACGACGACATCCCGCGCGAGGCCATCGAGCTGCAGCGCCACATCCTGATCAACAAGGATGCGCCCGAACACACCAAACTGCGCAAACTGATCTCCAAGGGCTTCACCCCGCGCGCGATCAACGGCCTGCGCGCGGAGTTGTCCGCCCGCGCCAAGTCGATCGTCGACGCGGCCGCGGCCAGCGGCGCGGGCGACTTCGTCACCCAGGTGGCCTGCGAGCTGCCGCTGCAGGCGATCGCCGAACTCATCGGCGTCCCGCAGGAAGACCGGATGAAGGTCTTCCAGTGGTCCAACGAGATGACCGGTTACGACGATCCGGACAGCGATGCCGACCCGGCCGCCTCCTCGATGGAGATTCTCGGCTACGCCTGGCAGATGGCCGAGGCCCGCAAGGCTCAACCGGCCGAGGACATCGTCACCGCCCTGGTCAACGCCGATATCGACGGTGAGGCGCTGACCTCGGAGGAATTCGGCTTCTTCGTCATCCTGCTCGCGGTGGCAGGTAACGAGACCACCCGCAACGCCATCACCCACGGCATGATCGCGTTCCTGGAGAACCCGGAGCAGTGGGAGCTTTACAAGCGCGAGCGGCCCGCCACCGCCGCCGACGAGATCATCCGCTGGGCCACACCGGTGAGCTCGTTCCAGCGGACCGCGCTGGTCGACACCGAACTGTCCGGGGTGCAGATCAAGAAGGGTCAGCGCGTCCTGCTGATGTACCGCTCGGCCAATTTCGACGAGGAGGTGTTCGAGAACCCGTACACCTTCGACATCACGCGTGATCCGAATCCGCACCTGTCCTTCGGTGGCACCGGCGCCCACTTCTGCATCGGCGCCAACCTCGCGCGGCTGGAGATCGACCTGATCTTCAACGCCATCGCCGACCACCTGCCCGACATCACCAAGCTCGGCGACCCCAAGCGCTTGACCTCGGGCTGGCTCAACGGCATCAAGGAATTCCAGGTCGACTACAAGACCAGGGGCTGATTCGCACCCTGAAACACGGGCAGGGCGGGCACTCGTTCAGAGTGCCCGCCCTGTGTGTTCGCGCGGCTTGTTCGTGCGGCACGGCCTCATTGCTTGCGCATGGTTCCCATCGCGCGATCGGTCTCCCAGAACGCGCGCAGCGCCACGATCTTCCCGGCGTCGTCGACCTTGTAGGTGAATACGCCCTCGGCGTCGATGACGTGTCCGCCCAGCTGGGTGCGGATCAGGCCGGTGAAGGCCACCTCACTGCCGCAGGCGAAGGAGTCGCCGAAGACGAAATCGATGGATTCGGTCGGGGCGATGGCCTTGTCCCAGAACGCCGCGATGGCATCGCGGCCGCGGTGGCCCACACCTTCGGGATCGAAGACGGAGGGGCCGATCGGATCCTCGACGATGCCGTCGGCGGCGAACAGTGCCAGCCACGCCTCCTTGTCCCGGGCGCGCACCGCGGCCTGGGAGGCCCGTCCGGCGAGGCGCGCCGGATGTTCGGTGGTGGTGGTTGCGGTCATCTCGGACTCCCGGCTCGGTGGTTTCGGCGAATTTGCTGATGGAATTGCAAATGTGCTTTCCGCCGGCAATCCGGTCACCCGGAAATGCCGGCGGAATTGCGCGTCACCGTGGTTCCGAGCCCACTACCCACATCGAGAAGTACTGTGATCCGCCACCATAGGCATGGCCGAACGCTTTTCGGGCGCCCTCGACTTGGTAATCGCCCGCCCGGCCCATTACCTGCTTGGCCGCCTCCGCGAAGCGGATCATGCCGGATGCGCCGATCGGATTGGAACTCAGCACGCCACCCGAGGGATTGACCGGCAGCTTCCCGCCGATCTCGGTCTCGCGTGCATCGACCAGCTTCCAGCCCTCGCCCTCGGGGGTGAAGCCCAGGTTCTCCAGCCACATGGGCTCGAACCAGGAGAACGGGACGTAGATCTCGGCCGCGTCGATCTCCTCGAGCGGATTGGTGATCCCGGCCTGCTTCCACAGCGCGGCCGCGGCGTCGCGGCCGGCCTGCGGGTTGACCTGGTCGCGGCCGGAGTAGGCCAGCGGTTCGGTGCGCATGGCCGTGCCGTGCACCCACGCGACCTTCTTACCCGACGCCTCGGCCGCCTTCGCCGATTCCTCGTTACCGATCACGATCGCGCACGCACCGTCGGAGGACGGGCAGGTCTCGTCGAAACGCACCGGGTCCCAGAGCATTTGGGACGCGAGTACCGATTCCATGGTGATATCGGGCTGGCGCAGATGCGCGAACGGATTCTTCGCGCCGTTGCGGCGATCCTTCACCGCGACCATCGCGCCGATGTGCAGGGGAGCATTGGCCCGCCGGATGTACGCGCGCACATGCGGTGCGAAGTATCCACCCGCACCGGCACCGACCGGCATCGTGAACGGCACCGGATTCGACAGGGCCCACATGGCATTGGATTCGGACTGCTTCTCCCAGCAGATCGCCAGCACCCGCCGGTACACGCCGGCCTGCACGTGGTTGGTGGCGACCACGCCGGTCGAACCGCCGACCGAACCCGCGGTGTGCACGCGCAGCAGCGGTTTTCCGGTGGCGCCCAAAGCATCCGCCATGAACAGTTCGGGCATCATCGAGCCCTCGAACAGATCCGGCGCCTTACCGACGATCACCGCATCGATATCGGCCATGGTCAGATCGGCATCTTCGAGTGCACGATCGATTGCCTCGCGGCACATACCGGCCATGGAGACATCGGTCCGTTTCGTCACGTGATGGGTTTGTCCCGTGCCGAGTACGGCGGCTTGATTGGTCATCGTCCAGCCTCCAGGATGGCCACCAAGTTCTGCTGCAACGCCGGACCACTGGTGGCGTGGGCGAGGGCTCGCTCGGCGGTGCCGTTCATGATTTCGTTGGCCGCGTAGCCGATTCGTTCCAGACCGGCGGCGAACATCGGGTTGCCCGCCAGCGCACCACCCGAGGGGTTGATGCGGGTGGACTCGCTCAGCCCGATGGCCTGCTTCAGGATCAGCTGTTCATGGCTGTAGGTCGCATGCAGTTCGGCGACATCGAATCCGCTCGCATCCCCGCCGAGCACCGCCTTGGCCGCGGCCCCGGTGGAAGGGGAGGTGGTCAGATCGCGCGCGCCGATCATCGGGGTGTCGATGCGGTGCGCCATACCGGTCAGCCAGGCCGGCCGCTCGCACAGCTCGCGGGCCTTGTCGCCGCGGGCCAGCACGATCGCCGCGGCGCCGTCGGTGATCGGCGCGATGTCGTGTTCGCGCAGCGGATTCGCGACATACGGTGCGGCGAGCCGCTTCTCGATCTCGGCGTCGTCGGCGGCCGAGACCGCGGCCATATCGCGTTCGGTCCAATTTCCGGCGTCGAGCCCGGCCCGGGCCTGCAGACCGGCCACCGATACCGCGTCCGGCCACAGCGGGGCCACCAGGTACGGATCCATCTGCAGCGTCAGCACCTGCCGCAGCGTGCCGGCCGACGGCTTGCCGAAGCCGTAGACCAGGGCCGTCTCGGCCTGTCCGGAGCGCAGTTTGACCCACGCCTCGTACAGCGCCCAGGCCGCGTCCATTTCGACGTGCGATTCGTTGATCGGGGGCACGGCGCCGATCGAGTCGATCGCGGAGATGAACGAGAAGGCGCGTCCGGCAAGGTAATCCGAGGATCCCGAGCACCAGAAGTCGATATCGGAGACGCCGATGCCGAGTTTGTCGTACAGCTGCCGGAAGCACGGGACCAGCATTTCGACACCGTTGGTGGTGCCGTAGGTTTCACGGACATGCGGGGCGTGGGCGAAGCCCACCACCGCGATATCTGTTGCGTTGTCGCTCAAGGTGTTTCGCTCCTAGAGGTGGTGCCGGTAGCTGTCGTAGTCCGCGTCCGGCTCGCCGTTGGGCTCGAAGTGGTCCACGTTCTCCAGCGTGTAACCCCACTCCTCGCGCGGCTTCCACACCGCCTTCACGCGCATACCCATGCGGACTTCGCTGGGGTCACAGCCCAGCACCCGGTGCAGCACCGGAATATCGGCGCCGTCGAGCAATACGTACGCGGTGACGTACGGCGGTTTGATCTTCTGTCCCATGAACGGCACGTTCACGATGCAGAACGTGGTGATGGTGCCGGTGTCGGGCAGATCGACCATCTCGTCGGTCGGGCGGCCGTCGATCGGGTCGGCGCCGCGGGGCGGGAAGTACACCTTGCTCTCGGCGTCGGCGCGACCACCGATCAGGCGACCCTCGACCAGCGACTTCAGATACCGCGTCTCGGTCGGCGAGGCGGTGTGCTTGTACCGCAGGTCGATCGGGGTGACGATGCCGGTGACCGGCTCGGCCGCATCGCCATCCGGCGAGGTGGAACCGTCTGGGGCCGAAGAGGTCTCGCCCGGTTCGACGCAGGCGATGTCGTGGATGCTGCCGCTGCGTTCGGCGGCCCAGCGCACCCGCACGCGCAATCCGCTGCGCACCTCGTCGGGAGACGACACGTCGAGTGCGTGCAGCACCGCGGTGTCGGCGCCGTCGAATTTCACCAGCGCCCAGGCGAAGGGGCGGTCGAACGGCTGGCCGGGCAGCGGATCGGCGACCCAGCTCCAGCTCTGCACCGTGCCGACATCGGAGACGTCGACGAAGTCGGTCAGCCGCTCCGCGGTCACCGGATCGAATTCCGCCGGCGGCACGATCACCCGGCCGTCGCTGCCGCGGACGCCGACGATCCGGCCCTCGCGCAGCCCGGTCAGGAACCGGCCGATGGTCGGTCCGACCGATCGGGTGTAGTCGAACTTCATCCGTAGTTCGGCGCTGAGTACCTCGGGTGCGGGTTCCGCTTCCGGACCGCTGCCTTTCGCGATTACGCCGGTCATGGTGTTCCCATTGGTCACGATATCGAGTAGAACAGGTTCTTATTCTGGTGGCAAGAGCTACCTGGAAAGGTGTCCGGCGACGGGCCCGGTGAAACGGGCTGGGCGAAAGGAGTCGACGATGCGGTTCGGATTGCAGCTCGGATATTGGGGTGCGGGACCGCCGCCCAACGCCGGGGAGTTGGTGGTGGCCGCCGAAGAGGCCGGATTCGACGCGGTCTTCGCCGCCGAGTCCTGGGGTTCGGATGCCTTCACGCCGCTGGCCTGGTGGGGCTCGGCCACGCAGCGGGTGCGGCTGGGAACCTCCGTGGTGCAGCTGTCCGCCCGCACCCCTACCGCGACCGCGATGGCCGCGCTGACCCTCGATCACCTCAGCGGTGGCCGCCACATCCTGGGCCTGGGCGTCTCCGGTCCGCAGGTGGTGGAGGGCTGGTACGGCCAGCCGTTCGCCAAGCCGTTGCAGCGCACCCGGGAGTACGTCGGGATCATCCGCCAGGTGCTGGCCCGGCAGGCGCCGGTGGTGAGCCAGGGCGCGCAGTACCGGCTGCCCTACGACGGGCCCGGCTCGACCGGCCTGGGTAAACCGCTCAAGCCGATCACCCATCCGCTACGTGCGGATCTGCCGATCTGGCTCGGCGCCGAAGGGCCGAAGAACGTGGCGCTGACGGCCGAGATCGCCGACGGCTGGCTGGCGATCTACTACACGCCGCGACTGGCCGGAATGTACGACGAATGGCTGGACGAGGGGTTTGCCCGGCCAGGCGCCCGGCGTTCTCGGGAGGACTTCGAGATCGCGGCGAGCTGCCAGGTGATCATCACCGACGACGCCCGCGCCGAGATCGATCGGATCAAGCCGGTGATGGCGCTCTACATCGGCGGCATGGGCGCCGAGGAGCTGAACTTCCACGCCCAGGTCTACCGCCGGATGGGCTACGGCGCCGAGGTCGACGAGATCACCCGGCTGTTCCGCTCCGGCCGCAAGGAGGAGGCCGCCGCCGTGATTCCGGACCAGCTGATCCTCGACACCGCCATCATCGGCGACGAGGACCATGTGCGCTCCCAGCTGAAGGTCTGGGAGGCGGCGGGCGTCGGAATGCTGCTGGTGACGGTGCGTGACGTGGCACAGTTGCACCGCCTCGCCCCCCTTGTTCAGATGTAGAACACGTTCTAGAATCGAGGAGTGACTTCGATGGAGCCGGCACAGAAGCTGGGACTGTGGAATATCGCGGCCACCGACCCCGATCGGATCGCGGTCGTCGATCCGTCGGGGCGGGAGGTCGGCTACCGGGAGCTGTCGGATCAGGCCGACCGCATCGCACGAGGCTTACAGGCCAAGGGGTTACGGCCCGGTGATGTGCTGGTGTCGATGGTGCACAACACCACCGAGGCGCTCGCCGTGTACTTCGCGGCGTATCAGGCCGGGCTGTACATCGTCGCGGTGAACTGGCATCTGACCGGGCCGGAGATCGCCTACATCCTCGGCGACAGCGAGGCGAAGGTGTTCATCGCCGACGAGCGCTTCGCCGAGGCCGCGACCGTCGCCGCCGACGAGGCGAATGTACCTGCGAGCGCTCGCTATTCGGTGGGCGACATCGACGGTTTCCAGCCTCTGGCCGAACTCGGCGCGGGGGAGTCCGGGCGCCCCGACGTCCGGACCACCGGTGCGCCGATGCTCTACACCTCGGGAACCACCGGACGCCCCAAGGGAGTTCGGCGTCCGCTGACCGGCGCCGATCCCGATGTGGTGGGCCCGCAGGCGACCGGCTTCTTCGGCCTCTTCGGCATCCAGCCCTTCGACGACCACGTGCACATCTGCGGCTCGCCGCTCTATCACACCGCGGTGCTGAACTTCGCCTCCATCTCGATTCAGCTGGGGCACACGGTGGTTCTGATGGACAAGTGGGATCCGGAGGAGATGCTGCGGCTGATCGATACGCATCACGTGACCCACAGTCATATGGTCCCCACCCAGTTCCACCGTCTGCTCGCCCTCCCGGAGGAGGTGCGGGCGCGCTACGACGTCTCCTCGCTGCGCTGCATGATCCACGGCGCCGCGCCGTGCCCGCAGGAGACCAAGCGCAGGATGCTGGAGTGGTGGGGTCCGGTCGTCACCGAGTACTACGCGGCGACCGAGGGCGGCGGCACGTCGATCTCGGGCGAGGAGTGGTTGCGCAAACCGGGTTCGGTCGGCAAGGCGTGGCCGTACGCGGTGGTGAAGGTGCTCGACGAGGACGGCAACGAGGTCGCGCCGGGCGAGGTCGGCCAGGTGTACATGAAGATGGGCGGTTCCAACTTCGAGTACCACAAGGACAAGTCGAAGACCGAGGACGCGCGGGTGGGCGATCTGTTCACCGTGGGCGACATCGGGCATATGGATGCCGACGGCTATCTGTTCCTGCACGATCGGCGCTCGGACCTGATCCTGTCCGGGGGTGTGAACATCTATCCGGCCGAGATCGAGGGCGAGTTGATCACCCATCCCAAGGTCGCCGACGTCGCGGTTTTCGGTATCCCGCATCCGGATTGGGGTCAGGAGGTGAAGGCGGTCGTGCAGCCGGCCGAAGGGATCGCGGCAGACGGCGAGCTGACCCGGGAACTGATGGAGTTCGCCGCGGCTCGCCTGGCGAAGTACAAGCTGCCCAAGAGCATCGAATACCTGCCCGAACTGCCGCGCGATCCGAACGGCAAGTTGTACAAGCGCAAACTGCGCGAGCGTTACGTGCCCGCGTAGCCGCAGTCTCGCCGATCGAGTCCGGACGCCCTTACCGTCCTGCCCTGTGTGGGGCGTCCTCGATCGCGGCGCCTTCGAGCCCGCCCGGCTGTGCCCGGCGGGCTCGTCGGCGTCGCAGAATACGCGTTCCGGCGAAACCCGCTGCCGCTTCGGCGGAATTAGTAAACTGTGTAAATCAAGTCTTGTCAGGCGTGAGAACACGTTCTATTTTGGTCCTGTGAGCTACAACATAGCGGACCTTGTCGAACACACCATCGACCTCGTGCCGGACCGTGTCGCGCTGGCCGACGACGTCCGCTCGGTGACCTATGCCGAGCTGGAGGATCGGGCCAACCGATTGGCGCACTACCTGCAAGAACAGGGTGTGCAGCCGGGTGACAAGGTCGGCATCTACTCGCGCAACACGATCGAGGCCGTGGAGGCCATGGTCGCGATCTTCAAGGCGCGGGCAGTAATGATCAACGTGAACTTCCGGTACGTCGAGAACGAGTTGCAATACCTTTTCGACAATTCCGATATGGTCGCGCTGATTCACGAACGTCGCTACAGCGACAAGGTGTCGGCGGTGCGGCCGAACACGCCGAAGTTGAAGACGGTCATCGCCGTGAACGACGGTACCGAAGCCGAGGTGCCGTTGCCCGCGGATTCGGTGGAATACGAAGCGGCACTGGCCGCTTCGCACGGTGAGCGCGACTTCGGCGACCGCTCCAACGACGACATCTTCATGATCTACACCGGCGGCACCACCGGCATGCCCAAGGGTGTGATGTGGCGGCACGAGGACTGGTGGCGGGTGCTCGGCGGCGGCATCAACTTCGTCACCGGCGAGGCGCTCGAGGACGAGTGGCAGCAGGCCAAGGCCGGCGCCGCCGGTGGGCAGATGGTCCGCTACCCGATCCCGCCGATGATCCACGGCGGTTCGCAGTCGGCGACCTTCCACGGCCTGTTCGACGGCGGCAAGACGATCATGCTGCCGGAGTTCAGCGCCCACACCGTGTGGCAGGCGATCGACCGCCACGGCGTGAATCTGATCTTCATCACCGGTGACGCCATGGCGCGGCCGATGCTCGACGCGCTCAAGGAAGGCCATCCGGAAACCGGTGAGCCGTACCAGCATGCGAATCTGTGGGCGATGGCCAGCAGTGCGGCGCTGTTCTCCCCGGCGCTGAAGGACGAGTTCATCGAGCTGCTGCCGAATACGGTCATCACCGATTCCATCGGCTCTTCGGAAACCGGTTTCGGCGGCCTGTCGGTGGCGGCCAAGGGCGCGACCCACACCGGTGGGCCCCGGGTCAAGATCGACGCCTCCACCGCAGTCATCGACGAGGAGGGCAACCCCGTCGCGCCCGGCTCCGGTCAGGTGGGCGTGCTGGCCCGCACCGGCAACATCCCGCTCGGTTATTACAACGACCCGGTGAAGACCGCCGCGACGTTCAAGGAGTTCAACGGCGTTCGCTACTCGATTCCCGGCGACTTCGCCCGGGTCGAGGAGGACGGCACCGTGACGATGCTGGGCCGCGGATCGGTCAGCATCAACAGCGGCGGCGAGAAGATCTACCCGGAGGAGGTCGAGGGCGCGCTCAAATGCCACCCGGAGATCTTCGACGCGCTGGTGATCGGTGTGCCGGACGAGCGCTGGGGGCAGCGGGTGGCCGCGGTCGTGCAGTGTCGCGGTGGCAACCGTCCGACGCTCGAGGAACTGCGTCCGGTGCTGACCAAGGAGATCTCCTCCTACAAGCTGCCGCGCAGCCTGTGGTTCGTGGCGGAGATCAAGCGTTCGCCGGCCGGAAAGCCCGACTACCGGTGGGCCAACGAACATGCCCGCTCACGGCCGGCCGACGAGGAATCCCAGGCGTCCTCGAAATAGCCACGCCGAAATAGATAGCTCGCCGAAGTAAATAACTGGCAATCGATATCGCCGCGCTCCCGTCATCGCAGTGGGGGCGCGGCGAATTCGTATCGCCGAAGGCGTCGACCTCCGTCGGCCGTATATCCGTCGAGGGCCATTGCGGTGCCGCGGCCTGCTGAGCACGGCGTCCGCGTCCATGCCCCTACTTCCGGGGTGTTTTCTGTCGGTGCCCTGTGCCACAGTGATCCGCATGAGCGAACAAGCTTCCGCCGGCACCGTCGACGACGTGCTGCAGCAATTCGAGAGTTACCGGCGGGAGCTGTGTGCTTACGCCTATCGGATGTTGGGTTCCTCGTTCGAGGCAGAGGACGCGGTTCAGGAGACTTTCACTCGGGCGTGGAAGGCCTACGACTCGTTCGAGGGTCGGTCCAGCCTGCGATCGTGGCTGTACAAGATCACCACGAACATCTGCCTCGATATGCTCGACGGTCCCCAGCGCCGGGCCCGGCCGATGGATCTGTCCGGGCCGTCGAGTCCGGACAGCCCGCTACCGCCGCCGCAGCCGGATTACGTGTGGGTGGAACCGATTCCGAACGCACTGGCCTTCGGCGCCGACCCGGCCGAACATGCCAGCACCAAGGATTCGCTACGGCTGGCGTTCGTGGCGGCCTGTCAGCACCTGCCGGCGACCCAGCGGGCGATCCTCATCATGCGGGAGGTGCTGCGGTTCTCGGCCAACGAGACGGCCGAGATGTTGACGATGTCGCCGGCCTCGGTGAACAGCGCGCTGCAGCGGGCGCGCGCGACCATGTCGAAGGTACAGCCCTCGGAGTCGAGCGGCTACGACGAATCCGATGACAGTCAGCGCAAACTCGTCGACGGTTTCGTGCGCGCCTTCGAGGCCTACGACATGGATGCGCTCACCTCGCTGTTGAAACAGGATGTCGCGCTGTCGATGCCGCCCATCGAGCTGTGGGTCTCAGGTCCGGAGAACGTCGCTCAATTCATGCTGTCGCCGGGTCCCTCGGCCTGCCGGGGTTCGCGGTTGATCCCGCTGGCCGGCGCCAACGGACTTCCGGCCTTCGGCCAGTACAAACCCACCGACGAGCCGGGGGTCTTCTCGCCCTGGTCGATCACGGTGCTGGAATTCGACGGTCCCGCGATCAGCGGGTTGAACTTCTTCCTCGACACCGACCGGCTGTTCCCGCTGTTCGGGTTGCCGCCGGAGCTGCGCGACTGATCCTCGAATGCTCGACGAACGTAATCCCGAAGCCTCCTGAACGCCGGCACTTCATCGGAGGCCGGCGGCGTGCTGTGTACATGTTCGGGAGCGCCGCTCGGACCGGGCGGCGGTGGCTCCCATGCCGCCTCTACTCGAGGATTTCCAGCATCCGCCCTCCCAGAACCGCGGCGGAGTGTGGGTTCTGGCCGGTGACGAGGTTACGGTCCTCGACCATGTAGGGCTCCCAGATGGGGCCGCGGCTGTAGTTGACCTTGACCTTCTCCTTCAGGTCCGTCTCCAGCAGCCATGTGGCCCGTGAGGCGAGGCCGACGGCCTCTTCCTCTTCGTTGGAGAAGCCGGTGACGTTGTAGCCCTGGAAAGGCGAGACGCCGTGAATCCTGGTGGCCAGCATCGCGGACGGCGCGTGGCACACGATGAACAGCGGGTTGCCCGACTCCAACTGCGCTGTGAGCAGGCGGCCCGCATCGGCGTCGAACGCCAGGTCGGCCATGGGGCCGTGGCCACCGGGCAAGTAGACAGCCACGTAGTCCTCCAGACGCACATCCGACAACTCGAGCGGCCGACGCATAGCCTCCGCATCGCGAATGATCGCCTCCAGGTCCAACGCGGCCTGTTCGCCCCCTGCCATCGCGGGGCGCAGGCTCATCATGTCGACGTTCGGCGTGGTGCCACCCGGAGTGGCGACGACGACTTCGTAGCCTGCGTCAGTAAGCATCTTGTAGGGATTGGCGAACTCCTCGGCCCAGTAGCCGGTCGCGTACCTCGTGCCGTCCTTCAGCACCCAGTATGTGGCCCCGTTGACGATGAACAAGATTTTCGGCTTCGACACAACACACTCCTCTCACACCGGCCCCTTCTTCAGCGTGACACCCCAACCGCCCTGGCGCTCGTGCCCAGCCATCTTGAAACGTGGATTCGAGACACAACAGGTGCGCACCTGCGTTGCTGGTCCTGGGTGCCGGCTGGTCTGGCTGACCTTCATCCGGGCCGACGGCAACTTCTGGATCGACGTGCTGCCCGGATCGCTGCCGGCCGCGTTCGGGACGTCGCTGGCCTTCGTCCCGTCGCTGCAGACCGCCATCTCCGCGGCGCGGCCGGAGCAGGGCGGCCTGGCGTCCGGACTGGTGAAGACCGGCTACCAGATCGGATCGCCTCGGCCGCCGGAGCCGACCGCATCGGTGACGCCGATGCCCTCACCGACGGGTTCTCCGCCGCCTTCGGTGCCGCGGTGGGGGATCGCGGTACTGGCGGCGGCGCTCGCCTGGGCGACGTTCCGGTCGACTCGTCGCGAGCGGGTGCCGGCCGATGTGTGACCGCGCTGCGGTCGCTGTGGCCCTCGACCCTGGTCGAGGGCCACACGGCTGTCAGTCGATCGCCTTGGCGGTCAGCCAGATCGTGATGACGACTCCGGCGGCCACCGCCATGCCGATGTGGCCGGGGGAGCGTGCGTAGTCATAGCTCGAGAGCGCCGCGACGGCAGCCATGACGAACATCAGCGAACGTTTCACCCTGTCCCCCCACCTCTCGGGGTTCAAGCATACGAGAGACGGAAGTGGTTGCGCCACAGGAGAATACCCGCTTCGCACCGCATTGCCGTTGCGAAGTGTTCGCCGATGACCGAGGGGCACCTGTGGCACGCGAATAGCTCGGTGGCTCGCGCGGTTCGAGCCGGGCGCTACGGCGGATCGTGCTGTGGCCCGGACGAAAGCTGCTGGGGCGGAAAGGATTCAGTCGGTGTCGTGCGGCGATCAGGTGATCAATCGGTCACGGTGTGGCAGGCCTCGATGAGTGCCCGCAATTCGGCACGCGGCGGATCGGGCCGCACCGCGAGATAGCTCGGCATCCTCGGCTCCGGGTTGCGCAGCGGACGCCAGACCACGCCCGGGAACGACAGATTCGCCGCCTGGGCCGCGTAGTACACCGTCCAGCTCGGCGCGCCGAAGCCGATAGCGGCCAGCGTGTCCTGTTCGGTGGTGAACTCCGGTCCGAAGGCCGGTGCGAAGCCGGCCTCCCGGCACGAGTCGACGACCAGGTCGTAGAGGGTGGGATTGCGGGTGCGGCCCACCAGCCGCAGTGGCAACTGCGCGAGGCGCGCGAGATCGATCTCGCGCAGCACCGCGAGGTCGAGCCGAGCGGGGATCGCGGCCACCAGCCGGTCGGACCACAGCGGCAGCAGTTCGAGCCCGGGTTCGTCCCGCGGGCCGCGCACGATCGCCGCATCCAGTTCCCCCGAGCGCACCCGCTTCATCCGAACCTCGGTGTCCGCGTCGACCAGTTCGAGGCGAGCGTCCGGGGCGCGGCGAGCGAAGGCCACGAGAATGTTCTCCAAGCGGGTGCCGAGGCCGGTGCTGGTGCCCAGCCGGATCGTGCCGGTGCGTTCGACGCGCAGGTCGTCGATGGCGGCACGCGCCTGCGCCACCGCGGCGAGCACCTGTTCGGCGTGCGGAAGCAGTCGCCGCCCGCCTTCGGTGAGGCGCACCGTGCGGGTGGTCCGCTCGAACAGTGCGACGCCCAATTCCCGCTCCAGCCGGGTGATCTGCTGACTGACGGCGGACTGCACGATGTGCAGCCGCTCGGCCGCGCGTCCGAAGTGCAGTTCCTCGGCCACGGTCAGGAAGTACTGCAATTGGCGGAGCTCCACGGCGCGAGATTAATCAGTTTCGGTGAACAGTGCCAGCGCGGTCTCCTCATTTTTCGGCGCGGCCGAACGCGATTTCCTGGTCCCAGCACATCGGAACCACACCGGGAAGTGATGACCATGCCGTATCTCACCGTCGATGACGTCCAGCTGTACTACGAGGATCAGGGAACCGGACAGCCGCTGCTGTTCCTGCACGGCTGGGGCACCAGCGGGCGGGTGTGGGGTGCGCAGCAGGCGGCACTGGTCACCGAGTTCCGGGTGGTCACCGTCGATTGGCGCGGCTGCGGGCGTTCGGACCGGCCGGTCACCGGCAACAACCTCGCCGGTGTGCTCGCCGACCTGGTAAGCCTCATTCGGCAGCTCGGGTTGCATCGCCCGATCGTGATCGGATCCTCGGTGGGCGCGACCTTCGCGACCGAACTGGCGCTGGCTCATCCGGATCTGCTCGGCGGCGTGGTCGCGGTCGACGGTCCGGCCTACTGGCCCGGGCAGGGGATGCCGCTGGCCGAGATCATCGGCGAAATGCGGTACCACCGGGCGGAATTCGTCGCGCGATGGGTGCCGAACTGGTACGCCCCGGCAACCTCACCGGCGCTGGTCGACTGGACCGTGCGGCAGATTCTCGATTCGGGTGTGTACATCGACGAACTGTTCCACCTCTTCGCCACCTACGATCCCCGGCCGCGGCTTCCGCAGCTGCGCACGCCGATCCACTACCTGCACGGCGAGCTGGACGCCGAAATCCCGGTGGCGGTGGCGCGGGCCTGCGCGGCGCTCACACCGGGCGCGAGGGTCGGCGTGATCGCCGGTGCGGGCCATATGCCGCAACAGGAGCGAGCCGCCGAGTTCACGGCCGCACTGCGCACGGCGATCGTGAACTTCACTCTGCCCGCCGCGGCGTGACCACCGAACCAACTGCGACACAAGGATATTCGATGACATTCGCAACAGCCCGCATCCACGGGGGAACCGCCGAGGTCGCCTACGAGGTGACCGGAACGGGTCCGGCGGTCGTGCTGGTCCACGGCACGGCGGCCGCCCGCGACCAGTGGGCACCGCTGACCGCCGCGATCGCCGACCGCTATACCGTTGTGGCACTGGACTATTCGGGCTCCGGCGACACGGTCGACCACGGCGGCGCGCTCACCGTCGCCGATCTGGCCGCCGAGGTGCGCGCCGTCGCCGACCACGCCGGACTGGACCGGTTCCACCTGGTCGGGCATTCGCTGGGAGCGGTGGTGGCCGCGCACGTCGCCGCGACCGTCCCCGACCGCGTGCGCTCCCTGCTGATGCACGCGGGCTGGGTGCGCACCGATGCGCGGATGGACGCCGAATTCCGCTACTGGATCGAGGTGCTGCGCGCCGACGCCGTCTACGGCACCAGCCTGTTCGCGCATATGCTGCCGCTGATGGCGTTCGGTCCGCGCTACTGGGACCGGACGAGCGCGGAAGAGAACGCGGCCCTGATCGAACAGCTGGCGAAGGTGATCGCGCGCGGCGCCGCACGGCAGACCGAGGTGGATCGCACCGTGGATCTCACCGATCTGCTCGGCAGCATCGCCGCGCCGACGCTGATCCTCGCCAGTGCGCACGACCGGGTCGTTCCGGCGGCGCAGCAACAGCACCTGCTCGCCGCGATACCCGACGCCCGCTATGCCGAGATCGATGCCGGCCACGGGGCTCCGGGCGAGGATCCGGCCGGTTTCCACGCCAAGATCATCAGCTTCCTGGACGCGCAGACGGCATGAACACCCGGCGCGGGTCAGTTGGTGCCGGGATAGTCCATCCAGAAGGCCTCCCAGTGGTGACCGTCGGGATCGACGAAGGCGCGGCTGAACATGCCCACCGCCTCCTCCTGGGCGCGTTTGTCCTCGCTGATCTCCTCCGTGGCGCCCGCGTCCACCGCGGCGGCGAGCAGCGACTCGACCTCCGCCCTGCTGCCCAGTGACAGCGCGTAGATCGAACCGGTGGCCGCCCGAGTGTCGGCGATCGGGCGGTTGGTGAAGGTGTCGAAGTACTGCCGGACCAGCAGCATCAGGCAGATGTTGTCGTCGACCACCACGCAGGCGGCGTTCTCGTCGGTGAAGTCCGGATTCACCTTCCAGCCCAGCGCCTCGTAGAACGATGTGGACCGCTCCAGATTCTCGACGGGGAGATTGATGAAGATCATCTTGCTGGGCATGGGGGTCCTCTCACCTGCGTACGTCCGCTGTCACCAATACCGACGCCGTGACGGATCGAAACTCATCGAGAGGTTGTGATTCGGCCGCTGTCGTCAGCGGGTATGACCGAGCGCAGCGACGAGTCGAGCTGCGATGTCCGCGATTTCGACGAGCTGACCTTTTGCCACCTCGATCATGAGGTCGTACGTATGATCCTCGTCCAGACGGTCGACGTCGATACCATTGCGGGCCAGGAAGACGACGGCCGCTGAGACCGCGAGGCGCTTGTTACCGTCGATCAACGGGTGATTGCCGGCAATCGAATGCAGAAGGGCTGAGGCTTTCTCCCAGATGGTGGGGTATGCATCGGCGCCGAAAATGGTCGCTTGTGGTCGGGCGATCGCCGAAGCGAGCAGACCGGGATCGCGCAGCGAGAAGGGTCCCACCGCATCGCCGCCGATTGCTCGAAGGTCCGCCATCGTCAAGTAGTAGATCGACGGCTCGGTCATTCCGCGAGCCGATCCAGCAGCTTCCGGTGCTTGTCGGCGAAGCGCTTCGACAGGGCCCGGACCTCGTCGTCGGCGGTCTCTGCCATCTGCTCCGGCACGACCGCTGCCACCCGGCGGCCGTGGCGCGTCAGATGAACAACTGTGCCGCCTTCGGCCGCGGCGATAACCTCAGCCAGTCGGTCTCTTGCTTCGCTGACGGGTAATTCCCAGCTCTCAGGCGTCGGTGCGGCAGTCATGCCCTAAATCGTACGTCAGTGCTTGTGTTTCGTACGAAAGAAATACTCGCCCGGGCCGAACCGGTGGAGCGGCGGTCCGGCCCGGGCGAGCGCCTGCGTCAGTGGGCCTCGGCCAGGAGGGTGCCCAGAGCGCGCAGGTGATCGGTGGCGCCGCCGAGCGCGAACTCGTTGTGTTTGGCGGCGGTGAAGTAGCACTGGACGATGTGGTCGCGGTCGATGCCTACGCCGCCGTGCACGTGCACGGCGGTGTGGGCGATGCGGTGACCGGCCTCGGCGGCCCAGAATTTGGCGGTGTGGATCTCCGCCTCCGCCGCCAGCGCCTCGTCGACCCGCCACGCGGCCTGGGTGACCGCCAGCCGCAGCCCCTGCAGGTCGATGTAGCCGTCGGCCAGCCGCTGCGCGACCGCCTGGAAGCTGCCGATCTTGCGATTGAACTGCTCACGCTCGCGGCCGTATTCGGCGACGAGTTCGACCGCGCGCTCCAGGGTCCCGAGTTGCTGTGCGGCCAGGCCGAGCCAGCCGTGGTTCAGCAGCCACGCGAGAATTTCGGCGCCGTCGTCGACGGTGCCGACCAATTCGGCGGGGGTGGAATCGAATTCGACCTCGGCCTGCGGGCTGCGGTCGACCACCTGCTGCGGCGTGACGCGCGCGTCCGCCGGATCGACCAGGAATACCGCGGCCTTGCCGGACACCGTGGCGGGCACCAGGATGCGCGCCGCCTGCGCCGCGAAGGGGACGACCGTCTTGGCGCCGACCAGCTTCCAGCCGCCGTCCTCGGTCGCGGTCGTGGTCGGCTTCGCCGGCTCCCAGTTGCGTTCCTCCGACAGTGCCGCGGTCAGAATCGTCTCGCCCGCACCGGCTTTCGCCGCCAGCTCGCGCTGCGCCTCGTCACCCCAGCGGGCCAGCGCGCCGGCGCCGAGGACGACCGACCACAGATAGGGCACGGGGGCGGCGGATTTGCCGATCTCCCGCAGAATCGCGGTCTGTTCCAGCGCGCCGAGTCCGCTGCCGCCCACCGATTCCGGCAGCGCGGCCGCGAGCACGCCGGTCTCGGCCAGCGACCGCCAGAGTTGGTCGTCGAAGCGGACCTCGGCCTTGTCCAGTTCCCGCAGCCGGTCGGCGGTGACGAGTTTGGCGCAGACCTCGCCGGTCAGCCGCGCGAGATCCTGCTGGCCCTCGGTAAGTGTGAAATCCATTGTTGTTCCTAGTTTTCGACGTTTCCGACCGGCTCAGCGGGCGGCAGCGGGCTGTTTGAGGGCGGTCATCGCGATGATGTCGCGCTGCACCTCGTTGGTGCCGCCGCCGAAGGTCAGGATCAAGCAGGCGCGATGCATCCGCTCGAGCCGTCCGCGCAGCTGCGCGCCGGGGGAGTCCTGCCGCAGATACGCCTGTGGTCCGAGGACCTCCATCAGCAGTCGGTAGGCCTCGGTGGCCAATTCGGTGCCGAGCACCTTGCAGGTGGAGGCATCCCACGGCCGGGGCGCGGCGTCACCGCCCGCATCGGCGCCCGAGGCGATCTCCCAGTTCAGCAGTTTGAGGAACTCCACCTGGGCGTGGACCCGTGCCAGATTCAGCCGCACCCACTCGCTGTCGATCACGCGCGCGCCGCTGGAGTCCTTGGTGTCGCGCGCCCATTCGGTGGTCTGCGCGACCGCCAGCGCCAGCGGCGCCGCCGAGGTCAGCGCCACCCGCTCGTGGTTGAGCTGATTGGTGACCAGCGCCCACCCGCCGTTCTCGGGGCCGACCATCGCGGAGTGTGGCACTCGCACGTCCTGGTAGTAGGTGGCGCTGGTGTCGGGCCCGGCCATCGTGTGCACGGGCGTCCAGGAGAAGCCCTCGGCCGAGGTCGGCACGATGAACATGCTGATGCCCTTGTGCTTCTTGGCGGTCGGGTCGGTGCGGGCGGCCAGCCAGATGTAGTCGGCGTACTGGATGAGGCTGGTCCACATCTTCTGGCCGTTGATCACCCAGTCGTCACCGTCGCGGACCGCGGTGGTGCGCAGCGACGCCAGGTCGGTGCCCGCGCCGGGCTCGGAATAACCGATGGAGAAGTGCAATTCGCCCGCCGAGATCTTGGGCAGGAAGAACTTCTTCTGTTCCTCGGTGCCGTAGTGCATGATCGTCGGCGCCACCGAGTTGATGGTCAGGAAGGGCACCGGCGCACCCGCGACGGCCGCCTCGTCGGTGAAGATCAGCTGATCCATCGTCGAGCGATCCTGACCGCCGTACTCCTTGGGCCAGCCGAGGGTGAGCCAGCCGTCGTGGCCCATCTGCTGCACGACCTCGCGGTAGACGTTGCCGTGCCCGTACTCACCGGTCTGCGACGACAAGGCCTCGCGGCGCTCCGGCGTGATCAGCTTGGCGAAATATTCGCGGAGCTCGGCGCGCAGCTGCTCCTGTTGCTCGGTATAAGCAATCCGCATGGCGGTTACCTCGTACTCGGTGATGTGATGGCGGATGTGACGACATCGCCCCTGTGACGGTCGGCCCGGCGGCGGTCCGCGCCGGGCCGATCTGCCCTGACGTCGATCATTGCATATCTACTGAAACATGTTCCAGTATGGAAACCGAATCCGGCCGCTTCGGCCGCAGCGGCCCGGCCGGGCTTGTAGGCTCGGCACTACCTGGTGGTGAAGGAGTTATCAATGAAGGTCAGTGTGGATTTCGACCAGTGCGAGGCCAACGGTATTTGCGTCGGAATCGCCCCCGACGTCTTCGAACTCGACGATGAGGACCAGCTGCACATCCTCACCGCCGACGTGCCTGAGGACCGGCTCTCCGATGTCGAGACCGCCGTCGCGCAATGCCCGAAGGCTGCCCTGCGGTTGCAGTGAAATGGATGCTTGCCGATAACTGGAACACGTTCTAGAGTCACGGCGTGAGTGAATCGTCGAATCAGTCGGGGACGGATCTGTCCGGCAAGGTAGCGATCGTGACCGGAGCCGGCGCGGGCCTCGGACGGGCCGAAGCGCTGGCGCTGGCCGGGGCCGGCGCCTCGGTGGTGGTCAACGACCTGGCCGAAAGCGAGGCGGTGGCCGCCACCCTCGCCGATATTCGCGCGCTGGGCGCGAAAGCGGAATTCGTGGGTGGCAGTGTGGCCGAGCGCGCCACCGCCGACGCCCTGATTCGTACGGCGGACGAGACCTTCGGCGGTGTGGACATCGTCGTCAACAATGCGGGAATCGTCCGCGACCGCATGCTTTTCAATCTGTCCGACGAGGACTGGGACGCGGTCCTCGCGGTCCATCTGCGCGGCCATTTCCTGTTGTCGCGTAATGCCGCCGCCTACTGGCGCGGTAAATCGAAGGAATCCGGTGCTCCAATTTACGGGCGCCTGATCAACACATCATCGGAAGCCGGTTTGCTGGGTCCGGAAGGGCAGCCGAATTACGCGGCCGCGAAAGCCGGAATCACCGCGCTGACGCTGTCCGCCTCGCGCGGATTGTCGCGATACGGCGTGCGCGCCAACGCCATCTGCCCGCGGGCCCGGACCGCCATGACGGAATCGGTCTTCTCCGCCGCTCCCGAAGGGGATGTGGACCCGCTGGCGCCGGAACATGTCGCCCGGCTCGTCGCCTACCTGGCCTCCCCGGGCGCCGAGGCGATCAACGGTCAGGTGTTCGTCGTGTACGGCCCGATGGTCGCGCTGATGGCCGCACCCGAAGTCGAGGCTCGCTTCGACGCCGCCGGCGCGGAATGGAGTGCCGACGCGCTGGCCGACACACTCGGCACCTACTTCGCCGAGCGCCCCGCCGGGCGTACGTTTTCTGCGAGTTCGCTGCACGATCTCGGCTGATTATCAGGCGCAGGTCGTCCGACCAACTCCGGTTGATCGGCGGTCTCGCACTTGGTAGACATGGGGGTCGATGGTTGTGGGGTGCCTCACAAAGGCGTTCTGTACAGCGTATGAACCTGTTCTAGCTTCGGAGCTGAAGCTCGGATGAAAAGAGCAGGTCAAAAATGTCAAATTCTCTTCCGATTCGATGTGAACGTGTTCTAATCTTCGGAGCGGAAGAGGTGTGGAGGCTCGCTGGCGCAGCGTTGCGCGTACGGGTCGGCAAGGAGGAATCGCGGAATGAACGAGGTTCTTGCCGTGCCGTTGCGTGCGGTCGGCGGGTTCTTCGAACTCGTGGCCGCTGTGGCGCGGGCCTTGATACGTCCGCCATTTCAGCGACGGGAATTCGTCGACCAGTCGTGGTTCGTCGCACGGGTGTCGATCATCCCGACCATCCTGGTCGCGATCCCGTTCACAGTTCTGGTGAGCTTCACTCTCAATATTCTGTTGCGCGAAATCGGCGCGGCCGATCTCTCCGGCGCGGGCGCCGCATTCGGAACGGTCACCCAGGTCGGTCCGATCGTGACGGTGCTGATCGTCGCCGGCGCCGGCGCCACCGCGATCTGCGCGGACCTGGGTGCGCGCACGATCCGGGAAGAAATCGACGCCATGAAGGTGCTCGGCATCGACCCGATCCATCGCCTGGTGGTGCCTCGCGTACTCGCCTCGATGTTCGTCGCGGCGCTGCTCAACGGCCTGGTCTCGACGATCGGCATCGCCGGCGGCTTCCTGTTCTCGGTGCTCCTGCAGGGCGTCAACCCCGGCGCCTTCGTCAACGGGCTCACCCTGCTCACCCATACGCCGGAGCTGGTGATCTCCGAGGTCAAGGCCGCGCTGTTCGGTCTGATCGCCGGACTCATGGCCTGCTATCTCGGTCTCAACGTCAAGGGCGGTCCCAAGAGTGTGGGTGACGCGGTCAACCAGACGGTGGTTTTCTCCTTCATGGCTCTGTTCGTGGTGAACGTCGTGGTTACCGCCGTCGGCATCAAGTTCACGGTGCGGTGATCCGATGGCGTTCGTAATCCAGTCCCGCTTCCCCCGTACTGTTCGCCGTGTGCGGCGGGTGTCGAGTTCGATGGACGGAATCGGGCATCACGCCCAGTTCTACGCGAAGTCGCTGGCCTCGGTGCCGAAGGCGTTCTCGCACTACCGCACCGAAACCATTCGCCTGATCGCCGAAATCAGCATGGGCACAGGCGCTTTGGCTGTGATCGGCGGCACGGTGGTGATCGTCGGCTTCCTCACCCTGTTCACCGGCGGCACCATCGCGGTGCAGGGCTACAGCTCGCTGGGCAATATCGGTGTCGAGGCGCTGACCGGATTCTTCGCCGCATTCCTCAATGTGCGGATCGCGGCACCGGTGATCTCGGGCATCGGGTTGGCGGCGACCATCGGCGCCGGCGCGACGGCCCAGCTGGGCGCCATGCGGGTGGCCGAGGAGATCGACGCCCTGGAATCCATGGCGATCCGGCCGATGCCCTTCCTGGTCGGCACCCGCGTGCTGGCGGGCATGATCGCGATCGTTCCGCTGTACGCGCTGGCGGTCATCGCGTCGTTCGTCGCGAGCCGCTTCGCCACGGTCGTCATCTACGGCCAGTCGGCCGGTGTGTACGACCATTACTTCTCCACATTCCTGATTCCCAGTGACATCCTGTGGTCGTTCGTGCAGGCGATCCTCATGGCCTTGGCGGTCATGATGATCCACACCTACTACGGCTACAACGCGACCGGTGGACCGGTCGGTGTCGGAATCGCGGTCGGTAACGCGGTGCGCGCCTCGCTGGTGGCAGTGGTGTCGGTGACCCTGCTGATGTCGCTGGCGATCTACGGCACCTCCGGCAACTTCCATCTCTCCGGGTAGGCGGTATGGCGGCAAATAAACTCGTCGAAAAGGAAGGCGCCGGCAAGTTTTTCGGCGCCGGATGGGGTGTCAAGCTTTCGGGGGTGGCGCTGATTCTGTTTCTGGCCGCGATCGTCGCCGTCGCTCTGACGATGTTCGTGGGCGGATTCACCACCTCGAAACCGGTCTACCTCGACGCCCCGCGCGCGGGTCTGGTGATGGACAAGGACGCGAAGGTCAAGATCCGCGGTGTGCAGATCGGCCACGTCTCCGATATCGCCTACACCGGCGACCACGCTCGGCTGACCCTGGCGATGGACCCCGACCAACTGAAGATGGTGCCGGCGAACTCGACCGTCGACATCCGATCGACCACGGTCTTCGGTGCCAAATACGTGAACTTCGTCGATCCGGAGGTTCCCTCCGCGCAGCATCTGCAGGCCGGCGCCACGTTGACCGCGCAGTCGGTGACCGTCGAATTCAACACGCTGTTCCAGCATTTGACCGAGGTACTCGGCAAGATCGCGCCGGAGAAACTGAACGCGACGCTGACCGCGCTCGGCACCGCATTGCAGGGCCGCGGCGACGAACTCGGCCAACTGCTGGTCGACAGTGACGAATATCTGCGCGATATCAATCCGAGCCTGCCGGATCTGCAACGTGATCTGCAGACGTCGGTGGGAGTCACCAACCTGTACGCCGACACCGCGCCGAACCTGTTGCGCACGACCGACAACGCGGCCGTGACGAGTAAGACCCTCGTCGGCCACAAGGACAGCCTCGACGCGGTGCTGGTGAATCTGATCGGCCTGGCCGACACCACGGGCGCGGTGCTGAAGGAGAACGAGAACGGCCTGTCGACGGCACTGGATCTGCTGCGGCCGACGGCCGAACTGCTCAACGAATACAACCCGGCACTGTTCTGCCTGGTCGAAGGTGTCGCGGGTGCTATCCCGCGAGCCAACGAGATCTTCGGCGGAACCGGACCGTGGGTGACGTTGAACGCCAGCTTCATGCCGGGCGGCACGCCCTATTCCTATCCGAAGGATCTGCCGAAGGTGAATGCGACCGGTGGCCCGCACTGCGAGGGCATTCTCGACCGCAAACCCGGTAGCCACTCGAACTACCTGGTCACCGACACCAGTGAGGGACGGGTGTACACACCGGAACTGTCCACCCATCTGAACGGGCCCCGGGTCTTCCAGTTGCTGTTCGCGGGCCTGCCGGGGGTGGGTAATCCGTGAGGCTCAAACCACATGCCACCAGCGTCAAACTCGGGATCTTCACGCTCGTGATGGTGCTGGTCCTGGCCCTGCTGGTCGTCATCTTCTCGCAGATGCGCTTCGCCCGGGAGAACGGCTACCACGCGGTGTTCACCAGTTCCTCGGGCATGCTGCCCGGGTCCAAGGTGCGCATCGCGGGTGTGCCGGTCGGCTCGGTGAAGAGCGTCGAGGTCGGCAAGGATCATCTGGCTCACGTCGATTTCGACGTCGACCGGCAGTACAAGCTCTATGTGAGCACCCAAGCCGCCGTGCGCTACGAGAATCTGGTGGGTGACCGGTATCTGGAGCTGATGGACGCCCCGGGCACCGCGCAGGTGCTGCACTCCGGCGGCACCATCGGCCTGGACAAGACCAAGCCGGCGCTGGATCTGGACATGCTGCTGGGTGGTTTCAAACCGCTGCTGCGCGGGCTGGACCCGCAGCAGGTCAACTCCCTGACCGAGGCGTTGCTGCAGGTCTTCCAGGGTCAGGGCGGCACCCTGGTCGCACTGCTGAACAGTTCCGGCTCGTTCGCCAAAACCCTGGCCGACCGCGATGCCCTCATCGGCAGCGTGATCGAGAACCTGAAGACAGTGCTGGCCACGATCGACGATCACAACAAGGATTTCGACACCACGCTGACCGAATTGCAGCGTCTGGTGAGCGGCCTGGCCGCGGACCGGGACCCGATCGGTGCGGCGCTGCCGCGACTGGCCGGCGCCACCGGCGATCTCACCGATCTGCTGAAGCAGGCCCGCCCGGACCTCAAGGGGACCTTCGATCAGCTGGGCCGGGTCTCGGACAGTCTCGACCAGAAGTCCGACGATGTCGAGTGGGTCCTACAGAACCTGCCCTCGACCTACAAGGAGCTGGTGCGCCTCGGTGCGTACGGCTCGTTCCTGAACATGTACGTGTGCGGGACGAATTTCCTCGTGGACGGCCCGGACGGTAAGCCGATGCATGTGAATCTGCCCGGTCTGCAGACGACCGGAAGGTGTTCGACGAAGTGAACCAGACCTCCCCGCTCATCAAACACGGCGTCGTCGGCGTCGTGCTGGCGGTCGCGATCGCGTTGTCCGCCTTGCAGTTCGACCGGCTTCCGTTCATCCGCAGCGGCGCCGAATTCACCGCGTATTTCGCCGATGCCGGCGGTCTGGTGACCGGTGACCAGGTGCAGGTCGCCGGTGTCCGGTCCGGGCAGGTCGAGGACGTCAGCCTCGACGGTCCCAAGGTGAAGGTCCGGTTCAGCCTCGACGAATCCATCGTCCTGGGGAAGAAGACGACCGCCGCGATCAAGACCAACACCGTGCTCGGGCGCAAATCCCTCGAGGTCGATCCGC
Source organism: Nocardia sp. BSTN01 (assembly GCF_015354405.1). GTDB lineage: Bacteria > Actinomycetota > Actinomycetes > Mycobacteriales > Mycobacteriaceae > Nocardia. The sequence continues at coordinate 26,415 of NZ_JADKYP010000052.1, forward strand.
AGGGGTCCGGTGTGCTGCGCAGCGATCAGCCGATTCCGCTGGACCGCACCACTTCTCCGTATTCGCTCAACGACGCCCTGGGCGATCTGAGCAATACCGTGAAGGGGCTGGACACCGACCAGGTCAACAAGACTCTCGACGCCCTGTCCGACGCCTTCGCCGACACGCCCGCGCCGCTGCGCTCGGCACTGGACGGCATCACACAACTTTCGCGCAGCCTGAACACGCGGGACAAGGCCCTGACCGAACTGCTCTCGCACGCGCAGAACGTCACCAAGGTGCTCTCGGATCGGTCGAACCAGATCAACGCCCTGCTGCTGGACGGCAACAACCTGCTCGGTGAGCTGGATGCCCGGCGCACCGCGCTGAGTCAGCTGATCGTCTACGTCAACGGGCTGGCACAGCAGCTGACCGGTTTCGTCAACGACAACGAGCAGAGCCTGAAACCCACACTGGACAAGCTGAATTCGGTGCTGCAACTGCTCGAGCGGAACAAGAACAACCTGAACGCGGCCTTGGACGCGCTCGGACCGTTCGAGGCGGCCCTCGGTGAACAGGTCGGCAGCGGCCCGTACTTCCAGGCCTACGTCTCCAACGCCACGAGTATGACGTTGCAGCCGCTGGTGGACGCGCTGGTCTGGCCGCAGCATGTGCCCGAATCGTTCTGGAAGTACCTGACCACCCCGCCGCCCTCGATCGGGCCCGCGATCCAGGAGCCGCCGCGATGAACGCGATTCGCACGATCACGAAGGTGCCGAAATGGGTCCGCGTCGTGGCCGCCGCCCTGGTGGTGGCGCTGGCGGGCTGGATCGTCTACGGCGCGGTGACCAATATCGGCAAGACCCACATCACCGCCTACTTCCCATCCACCACCGGGCTGTACGCCGGTGACGACGTGCGCGTGCTGGGCGTCAAGGTCGGCCGGATCGACGCGATCGAGCCGGGCCGGGACAAGACCAAGGTGACGATGACGGTCGACCGCGGCGTCGACATCCCGGCCGATGCCAAGGCCGTCACGGTCTCGCCGAATCTGGTCTCGGCTCGCTTCGTGCAATTGGCACCGGTGTACACCGGTGGCCCGAAGATGCACGACGACGGCGTGATTCCGATCGAGCACACCGCGGTGCCGGTGGAATGGGACGACATCAAGGCCGAGCTGACCAAACTGTCCAAGGCCCTGGGCCCGATCGGTGAGGATCAGCAAGGCTCGTTCGGACGGTTCGTCAACACCGCATCGGACAACCTCGCGGGCGGCAACGCCCAGGCGCTGCGCGACACGCTCCACGAGTTGTCGAGCACGCTGAACACGTTGTCCGACGGTCGCACCGACCTGTTCGGCACGGTTCGCAACCTGCAGCAGTTCGTCGATGTGCTGTCCAAGAGCAACGATCAGATCGTGCAGTTCGGTGGTCGGCTGGCCTCGGTGTCCTCGGTGCTGTCGGGCGTCTCCGACGACCTCGGCGCCGGCCTGGACAATCTCGATTCGGCGGTGGCCGACGTCAAGCGTTTCCTGGACGAACGCGGCGGCCAGCTCACCGAGAGTGTGCAGAATCTGGCGCAGGTGACCCAGATCCTCGCCGACAAGCGTCCGCAGCTCGAACAGGTCCTGCATTCGGGCCCGGTCGCGCTGTCGAACTTCTATCAGATCTACAAGCCCGCGCAGGGCACGCTCACCGGCGCCGTGGCGCTGCCGAACTTCCGCAATCCGTTCGCGTTCCTGTGTGGCGCCGTCGAGGCGCTCGAGGACAACGGTTCACAGCGGACCGCGGACCTGTGCAGGCAACAGGTGGCACCGGTGATCAGCTCGCTGATGATGAATTACCCACCGCTGCTGGTGAATCCGGCGTCCGGGCAGCAGGCCTTCCCGAGCCAGCTGACCTTCTCGCCCCCGAGTCTGGCCGACCGCGTCGAATATCCGGCGCCCGGCGAGGCTCCGGCCGAGGTGCCCAGCGGTCTGGCCGGCCTGGCGATTCCGGGAGGAGGACGATGATGCGACGCGGACGACTGCGACTCGCCGGCGCCGCCGTCGGTCTGGTCATTCTGTTGGGCGCCACCGGATGCGAGTGGGACGGCCTGAACACCCTGCCGATGCCCGGCGCGGCCGGAACGGGGGAGGGCGCCTGGCAGATCAAGATCCAGATGCCGAATGTCACCACCCTGACCCGCAATTCGCCGGTGCAGGTGGACGACGTCACGGTCGGCACGGTGAAGAACATCCAGGTCGAGGATTGGCACGCACTGGTCACGGTGAGCCTCGAGAAGGGTGTGCGCCTGCCGGCCAACACCGTGGCCGCGATCGGGCAGACCAGCCTGCTCGGCAGTAACCACGTCGCCCTGTCGGCGCCGAAAGATGTCGCGCCGGAAGGCCAATTGAAGCCGGGCGATGTGATTCCGCTGTCGCGCGCGAGTGTCTATCCCACCACCGAGCAGACGTTGTCGTCGTTGTCGGTGGTGCTCAACGGTGGCGGTATCTCCCAGCTCGAGACCATCACCCACGAGCTGAACAAGACCTTCTCCGGACGGTCCGACGCCATCCACGACCTGCTGCCGCAGCTGGCACAGCTGACCAGCACCCTGGACGGCCAGACCAAGGACATCATCGACGCGATGGGTGGGCTGGACCGCTTCGCCGGGCAGCTGAACAACCAGAAGGAGCAGGTGACCCGGGCCGTCACGCAGCTGCATCCGGCCCTGACCGTCCTGGCAGACCGCCGCGAGACCATCACCAAAACCATTACCGCACTGGGTGATCTGAGTGATGTGGTGAGCCGGGTGATCGCCGAGAGCGGTGACAACCTGAAGGCGGATCTGGCCAATCTGAAACCGGCCCTGGAATCGCTGGCCAACACCGGAACGCATCTGGCCGACGCCCTGCAGATTCTGCTCACCTTCCCGTTCCCCATGCGCAACCTGAACAAGGCGCTCAAGGGTGACTACCTCAACCTGCTGATGACCGTCGACCTCACCGGCGCGCGACTGGATTCGAACTTCCTCACCGGTACGCCGCTGGGCGGACGTTTCGGCGGGGTCGAGGGCGCGCTCGGCACGATCGCACCCGATACCGCGATGGGTAAGGGTGACCCGGTCACCGGGCCGATGCAGCCGCCGCCACCGCCCGCGCCGGGCACGGCCGCGCCGACGCCGAGCATTCCCGGCCTGCCGCCGATTCCGAATCTGCCCGCCATACCCGGGCTGACGGTGCCCGCGCCGCAACAAGGGGGTGCGGGTCGATGAAACTCAGCAAATTCGTCCGGACCCAGCTGGTGATCTTCTCGATCCTGACCGTGGTCGGCCTGGTCGTGATGGCGGGCGTCTACGTCCACCTGCCGGCCATGTTCGGCATCGGCCGCTACGGCGTGACCGTGAAGCTCGAGGCCACCGGCGGGCTGTACCCGACCGCGAACGTCGCCTATCGCGGCACCAACGTCGGCAAGGTCGAGGATGTGAAGCTCACCCCGGACGGGGTCGACGCCACACTGTCGATCAGCAGCGACTTCAAGATTCCGAGCGATGTCGATGCCTACGTCAAGAGCGTGTCGGCGATCGGCGAACAGTACGTGGATCTGGTTCCAGCCGAGAATCCGCACGGCGGAAATCTGCACGACGGTTCGGTGATCCCGGTGCAGCGCACCAGACTTCCGCAGGACGTCGGCGATATGCTCGACCAGGCCGACCGGCTGCTCAGCAGTGTCGCCGACACCAAACTGCGCCAGGTCATCGACGATGCCTTCACCGCGTTCAACGGCGCCGGCCCGGATCTGCAGAAGTTCATCGACTCCGCCTCGCTGCTGGTGCAGGAGGCGAAGAAGAATACGAACGAGACGAAGGACCTGCTCGACAAGATCGGTCCGCTGCTCGACACCCAGAACCAGTCCGACGCCGCGATCCGCTCGTGGACGAAGGATCTGGCGACCGTCACCGATCAGTTGCGGCAGCACGACCCCTCGCTGGGGCAGTTGCTCGACCGCACGCCCGCGGCCGCGCAGAAGGTGTCGCAGACCTTCCAGGACCTGCAACCGACGCTGCCGCTGCTGCTGTCGAACCTGACCAGCGTCGGTCAGGTCGGCGTGACCTATCACGCCGGTGTCGAACAGATCCTGGTGATCTACCCGCAGCTGGTGGCGGCGCTGCTGACGGCGGTCCGCGGACCCACTCAATACGGCGCCATGGTCGACTTCATGCTCCCGATCAATGACCCGCCCGGCTGCACCACCGGCTTCCTGCCGCAGGATCAGCGCCGCTCACCGGCACTGAAGGACACTCCGGACACGCCGCCGAACCTCTACTGCAAGGTGGCACAGAACGCGAAGGAAGCGGTCCGCGGTATCCGCAACACGCCATGCGCGGATGTGCCGGGTAAGCGGGCCCCGAGCCCGGAACTCTGCCACGACCCGCAGGGCTATGTGCCCGAAGGCGACAACCCGCCGTTCGGCGATCCGCATCCGGTCACCCCGTCCGGTGAGCCGACGGCCAACCCGGGCGACGCTCCCGCCGCGCAGACCCAACCGGCGGCGGCATTGCGCACCTACGACCTGAAGAACCACACCTTCACCGGACCCGACGGCCGGAGCTACCGACAGGGGGATGTGGGCCCCGACGGATCGGGCACGGTACCGTCCAGTTGGCAGGCGATGCTCGAGGAGCAACAGAAATGAGCGAATCGAATTCCACACCCACCGGTCGCGTCCGGCGGCGCGCCAGCAGGCAGGCAGGGGCGCCGACCGATGCGGTCGCGGTCGAGCGGACCGAGAGCGCGCCGGCCGCCGATTCGACGGTGAAGTCGGGCGCCGCCGACGCGACGGTGAAACTGTCGACCGCCTCGCCGGCGAGCGGCGCGAAGTCGCCCGCGGCGGTGTCCGACCCCACCGTCGGACTCTCGACGGCAGCCGATGACGACAAGACCGTGCGGCTCACCGGCCCCCCGGAGGAGACGGCGGCCGCCGACGCACCGGCCGAAACCTCCGAGCCGGCGAAGCGCTCCCTCGGCCCGCTGGGCTGGGCCGCCGCGGTCGTGGCCGTGCTGTCGTTGCTCCTGCTGGTCGGCTCGGGCGGCTTCTTCGCCTACCACCAGCATCAGGTCAGCACCCAGGCCGACCAGCGCACGGAATATATCCAGACCGCCAAGCAGGCCATCCTCAATCTGACCAATATCAAGGACGACACCGCGAAGCAGGACATCGACCGGGTGCTCTCGGTCGCCTCGGGGCAGCTCAAACAGGAGTACTCCGAGCGCAAGGACGCCTACGCGCAGGTCGTGCAGCAGGCCAAGGTGAAGGCCAGCGGCGAGATCATCGAGACCGCCGTCGAGAGCCAGGACGACCACACCGCGAAGGTGCTGGTCGCGGCCAAGCAGACCCTGACCAACGCCGGCGCCAAGGATCCGCAGGAGCGCTACTACCGCTTCCGGGTCACGGTCGACCGCGACGACAACGGTGGTACCACCGCCTCGCAAGTGGAGTTCGTGGCATGAGTGAACGTGGCGTGAGTACACAAGGATCCGGCAAGCTACGCCCCATTCTGTTCATCAGCGCGGCGGTGCTGTTCGTGGCCGCGGTCGCGATGGGCTCGATCACCGGCTACAAGTACTGGTCCGACAAGCAGATCGAGCAGGCCCGCACCGACTCCGTCCCCGCGGCCCGGCATGCGGTGGAGTCGGTGTTCACCTACGACTTCAAGACCGTCGACGCCGAACTGCCGAAATCGGCGGACAACCTCACCCCCTCGTTCCGCAAGGACTATCTGAAGCTGATTCAGCAGGCGATCGCGCCCGGCGCCAAGGAGAAGCAGCTCACCGTGCAGGCGACCGCCACGGCGGCCGGCGTGGTGTCGGCGGAGCGCTCGCACGCGGTCGTGCTGCTGTATCTGAATCAGGTGACCACCAGTAAGGATTCCCCGCAGGGGACGGTGACACCGAGCCGGATCCGCGTCGCGCTGGACAAGGACGGCGGCCACTGGCTGGTCGACGCCATCACCCCGATCTGATCCCGCGTTAAGCGAATCCCGTTATCTCCGTTAAGGGTTCGTCCCTACCGTCGACGGCACAGCGATTCCGAGGCGGGATCGGTGGTCGATACCGGCTCCGGTCGCGGCGCAGATCTCCCGCCGGTGAAGCGCGCCTGTGCCACACGCTCACGGCCGTGTGGCGATCCGGCGGGTGCGGCGGAATCCGGGGTGGCGGTGTGCGGCGACCGCCGGCTCCGGCGGAGGCCAGGACCGAGATTCGGTGTGGGCGGCGCTCTCCGGCTGCCGGACGGTCGGTTCGAAGGGTGTAACCCGCCTCGGATCGCTGTCTAGCGCTCCGCGCCTCCGGGATCCACATCCGCATCGGTGAGCAGAGCACTGCCCGCCACCCGATCCTGGGCCAGCGCGTCGAGGAAGGAGCGGGCCCAGCGGTCCACGTCGTGGGCGAGCACCTGGCGGCGCAGCGAACGCATCCGGCGGCGCTTGGTCTCCGGATCGTCCTCGATCGCGGACATGATCGCATTCTCGACGCTGTCCAGATCGTGCGGGTTGCACAGATAGGCCTGCCGCAATTCGGCTGCGGCGCCGGTGAATTCGCTGAGTACGAGGGCGCCGTTGAGGCCGCTGTGCGAGGCCACGTACTCCTTGGCGACCAGGTTCATGCCGTCGCGCAGCGGGGTCACCAGCATCACGTCGGCGGCGACGAAGAAGGCGACCAGCTCGTCGCGGGGGATCGGACGGTGCAGATAGTGCACGAAAGGGTAACCGACGCGGGAGAATTCGCCGTTGATCCGGCCGACCTGACGTTCGATGTCGCCGCGCATCTGGATGTAGCTCTCGACGCGTTCGCGACTCGGTGTGGCCAACTGCACCATCACCGTCTCGGCCGGGTCGAGCCGGCCCTCGTGCAGGAGTTCCTGCAGCGCCGCCAGACGGATATCGATGCCCTTCGTGTAGTCCAGGCGGTCCACACCGAGCAGGATGTGCTTGGGATTACCGAGTTCTCTGCGGATCTGGGCGGCGCGCTCGCGCACCGAACGTCTTCGCGACAGCTCGTCGAGTTCGGCGGAGGCGATCGAGATGGGGAAGGCGCCGACCCGCACGGTGCGGAAACCGACCTGCACCACACCGAGTTTCGACCGCACGCCGACCGTGCCGCGAGAGGTGGGTTGCCCGGCAAGCCTTCTCGCCAGATACAGGAAGTTCTGCGCGCCGCCGGGCAGGTGGAAGCCGATCAGGTCGGCGCCGAGCAGACCCTCCACGATCTCGGTACGCCAGGGCAGCTGCATGAACAGCTCCACCGGCGGGAAGGGGATGTGCAGGAAGAATCCGATGGTCAGATCGGGCCGCAGCATGCGCAGCATCTTCGGCACCAGTTGCAGCTGGTAGTCCTGCACCCACACCGTCGCGCCCTCGGCGGCGACCTTCGCGGTGTATTCGGCGAAGCGCCGATTCACGTCCACATAGGCCGTCCACCAGTCACGGTGGTACTCCGGCCGCACGATCACGTCGTGATAGAGCGGCCACAGCGTGCCGTTGGAGAACCCCTCGTAGTAGGCGGCGACCTCCTCGGCGGTGAGCGGCACCGGATACAACTCCAGGCCGTCCTCGATGATCGGGTCGACATCCACGTCCGGGACGCCGGCCCAGCCCACCCAGGCGCCGTTGTTGTTGCGCAGCACCGGCTCGAGGGCCGTGACGAGGCCGCCCGGACTGCGCTTCCACCGCTTGGTCCCGTCGGGGAGACGTTCCAGGTCCACCGGGAGCCGGTTGGCGACCACGACGAAACCGGAGCCGGCGCCCCCGGGACGGTCCGCTGGTGCGGATTCGGTTTCCGGCGAAGCGTCTCGAGATCGATCGCTGCGTATGTCGCGCATCTGGTCCACTGCTGGATCCTCCGGTCGCCGAAATGGCGGAGCTAGGCGTGGGTTTTAGTTGTCATGAGCGCTGCGGCGCGCTCGTTCTATTCGCTGCGCGCGCTGGGACCGATTCCGAGCATCGACAGCAGCATCCGGCATTCGTCGGCATCGGTGGCGTAGGCGGCCACGACGCGCTGTGCCTGCCGTGCGGTCTCGTCGGCGAGCGGTTCCAGGTCGTCGTCCGCGATGTCGTTGGCGCTCTTCGCGGCCATCATCGTGTCCTCTCGGCTCGGGGTCGTGGCACGGCGGTGGGGTTCGACCGTCGTGGTGTCGGCGCCGTGCGGTGTCAATGGTATCGGTCGCCGCACAGGGGCCCGTCGGCTTGGTGCCGACCGCTGCCGAACCGCAACGACGGTGGGCGAGACCCGTCACACCGGCGAAACGCCGGAGCCCCGCGAACCTATAACGTTGGTAGGGAGGCGAATTTCGCGCGCCTCCGGTACCGAGCACCGCACCAACCGAGTGGAAAGGGTCGCAACACATGCCGTTGGCCACGGTGAATGGAATCTCGCTGAACTACCAGGTGAAGGGAGACAAGGCCAAAGGCACCGACACCAAGGGGGCCGCCCCGCTGGTCGTGCTGATCATGGGCACCGGGAGTCCCGGCCGGGTGTGGGAGCTGCACCAGGTTCCGGCGCTGGTGGCGGCCGGTTACCGGGTGTGCACGTTCGACAATCGCGGCATCGCTCCGTCGTATGAGGCGCCCGACGGGATGACCATCGACGAATTGGCCGCCGACACCGCGGCGCTGATCGAATACCTCGACGAGGGCCCGGCCCTGGTCGCCGGCACCTCGATGGGAGCGCGGGTGGCCCAGGAATTGGCCCTGGCGCGTCCCGACCTCGTGCGTAAAGCCGTTTTCATGGCCGGACACGCGCGGCTCGACCAATTTCAGAAGACTCTCTCGCTGGGCGAGCACGAACTCGACGCCTCCGGGGTGCGGCTGCCCGCCAAATACGACGCCGCCGTCACCGCGGTGATGAATCTTTCGCCCGCCACGATGGCCGATCCGAATTCTGCGCGCGATTGGCTGGATCTGTTCGAATTCACCGGCGGACCGGCATCGCCGGGAATCCGGGCCCAGCGCCGGATGGATCACGATTTCGATCGATTGCAGGCCTATCGGGCGATCAAGGTCCCGTGCCTGTCCATCGGATTCGCCGACGATCGGATGATCCCCGCATATCTGACCCGTGAGCTGGCCGAAGTCATTCCCGACGCCCGCTACCAGGAGATCCCCGACGCCGGTCATTACGGGTATTTGGAACGCCCGGAGGCGGTCAATAAGATCCTGCTCGATTTCTTCGCGGGCTCGAGGTAACCACCAACGCGTAACGTCGGTCTTGCTAGTGTCGACACATCGCTCGGGGGCTACGGCTCTGGTCGGTCGGTTTCGGCTCGTGCCCGCGCCCCGCGAGTTTCCGTACACAGCGCGTTCCCGTAATCAGCGCCAGCATCCAGTGAGGTGAAATGAGCACCAACCCCTTCGACGACGAGGACGGCCGCTTCTTCGTTCTGGTCAACGACGAGGAGCAGCATTCCCTGTGGCCTGCTTTCGCCGAGGTCCCGGCCGGGTGGCGAGTGGTGTTCGGCGAAGACAGCCGGGCTGCCTGCGTCGAATACGTGGAGAAGAACTGGACGGATATGCGGCCCAAGAGCCTGCGTGACGCGATGGCCGCCGACGACGCGGCTCGCCAGGGCGCTCAGTCCTGATTCCGCGCCGGAACGCACGGCGCGGCGCGACGGTGATCGGCGGCTGTGTGATGCCCTGAGCGGGCACACGCAGCCGCCGCGGTCGCGTCGTTTCCTCCTGCGGTGGTGAACGATTTTTCCGGTCGGCCCGCGCCCCGGTTATGATGGCACCGCTTCACCCGCCTCCTTAGCTCAGTGGTAGAGCACCGCTCTTGTAAAGCGAAGGTCGTCAGTTCAATCCTGACAGGGGGCTCTCTCGGCTCCGGCTTGCGACAGCAGGCCGGAGCCTTTCTGTCGGCCTTTCCGGTGGTCAGGGAAGATGCATAAGCTGGCGGGCCAGGCCGAACAGGCGGCTGCCGAGCTTGAAGACCGGGATTCCCAGCGGGATCAACAAGATCGTCACGCACAACACCGCGCCGAGGATCCACACCACGACCGCGAGCAGTCCGACCACCGTGCCCAGCACGGCCGTCAGGATGCCCAACACCACGTCGAGCAGACCCCGTATCGCTCCCATGACGACCTCTCCGATGTCCATTCTGCTCTTTTTCCGCGCGGCGTGCTTCGGTCTCCGAACCTGTCGCGCAGGCGGCTCGCAGGAAACTCCCAGACAACGTTCAGCGCATTCCGGGGTGCGGGAGAGACGATATCCAGCATGAGTGGAGTGGCTGGCGATCGAACCCCGGAGGCTCGGGTGCTGGTGGTCGACGACGAGCCGATGATCGTCGAACTGCTGTCGGTGAGTCTGCGCTATCAGGGTTTCGAGGTGGCCACGGCCGCCAACGGCGCCGAAGGGCTGGACCGGGCGAAGCAGTTCCGGCCCGACGCCCTCATCATCGACGTCATGATGCCCGGTATGGACGGCTTCGGCCTGCTGCGCCGGCTGCGCGCCGACGGCATCGACGCTCCGGTCCTGTTCCTCACCGCGCGTGACGAGGTCGAGGACAAGATCACCGGCCTCACCCTCGGCGCCGACGACTACGTCACCAAACCCTTCTCCCTCGAGGAGGTGGTGGCGCGGCTGCGGGTGATTCTGCGCCGCTCCGGTCACGTGGTGGAGGAGACGAAGTCCTCACGGATCCGCTTCGAGGACATCGAACTGGACGACGACACCCACGAGGTGTGGAAGGCCGGGGAACCGGTCGCGCTGTCGCCGACGGAATTCACGCTGCTCCGGTACTTCATGGTCAATGCCGGAACCGTCCTGAGCAAGCCGCGCATCCTCGACCACGTCTGGCGCTACGACTTCGGCGGCGAGGTGGGCGTGGTGGAGACCTATGTCTCCTACCTGCGCAAGAAGGTCGACACCGGCCCCGATCGGTTGATTCACACCCTGCGCGGTGTCGGCTATGTGATGCGCGCGCCCAGCCGCAGCCGGTCGTCGGCGAAATGAGCGATCCGCGCTCGGTGCGGGAACGTGCCGACCACGACGCGGGCGACATCGAACCGGTGCGTCCCGCCGGTGAATCCGAGCCGGGAACCGATTCCGGATCCGGCGGCATCGCCGAGCCCGGCGCGGGTGCCGAGGGCGCCGCACCGCCTCGGCGCGGGATTCGGCGCCGGATCTCGCGACGCCTGGCCGCGGTGCCGCTGCGGGTCACCCTGGTGCTCGCGCTGGTGTGCCTGGCGGGCCTCGGACTGCTGGTATCCGGTGTCGCGGTGACCTCCGCGATGCGGAATGTCTTGATCGACAAGGTCGATCGCCAACTGTTCGATGCCGCCCACAGCTGGGCCAGCCCCGATGCGCCACCGCCCCAGCACCTTCCGCAACCTCCGGGGCGGGAACGCCCGCCCGCGCTGTTCTATGTGCAGGTGACCGGACCCACCGGAAATCAGCGTCTGCTGCTGAGTTCCGGACCCACCGTTCCGGACACTCCGCCGGATCTGTCGAAACATCCCGAGACCGTGGGATCGGTCGGTGATCCCGACGAACACTGGCGCGCGATCAAGGTGGTGACTCCGCAGGGATCCAGTGTGGTCGCGCTGCGCCTCACCGAAACCGAGAACATCATCGACCGCCTGATCGGGTTGCAGGTCGCGGTGGGCCTCATCGTGCTCGCCGTACTCGCGGTGGTGGCGCAGTTCGTGATTCGCCGGAGCCTGCGCCCGCTCGGTGAGGTGGAGAAGACCGCCGCCGCCATCGCGAGCGGCGATCTGCATCGCCGAGTTCCGGTGCAGGGCACCAACACCGAGGTCGATCGGCTCTCGCAATCGCTCAACGGCATGCTGTCCCAGATTCAGAGCGCCTTCGCCGCCACCGAGGCATCCGAGGAATCCGCGCGGCGTTCGGAGGCCCGGATGCGGCGATTCGTCGCCGATGCCAGCCACGAACTGCGTACCCCGCTGACCACGATCAAGGGATTCGCGGAGTTGTATCGGCAAGGGGCGCTGGCGGATCCGGACCTGTTCATGGATCGGATCGAACGCGAATCCAACCGGATGAGCCTGCTGGTCGAGGACCTGCTGATGCTGGCTCGCCTCGACGCGCAGCGCCCGGTGGAACGCCGGCCGGTGGATCTGCTGGCACTGGCCAGCGATGCGGTGCACAACGCCCGGGCCGTCGACGCGGCGCAGCGACCCGAGGAGCCACGCCGGCCCATCGACCTCGAAATACGCCCGGGGACGGGCACTTTGGAGGTGCGCGGTGACGAAGCGCGGTTGCGTCAGGTGCTGGGCAATCTGGTCAACAACGCGCTGATCCACACCCCGCCGGAGGCGGCGGTCACCGTCGCGCTGACACCCGCGCCGGACGAGGTCGTCATCGAGGTCAGCGATACCGGACCGGGTCTGCCCACCGAGGACGCCGAGCGCATCTTCGAACGCTTCTACCGCACCGACACCTCACGCAGCCGCGACAGCGGTGGCACCGGACTGGGCCTGTCGATCGTGCAGGCGCTGGTCGCCGCGCACGGCGGCGCGGTCTCGGTGCGCAGCGCGGTGGGACAGGGCACCACGTTCGCGGTGCGCCTGCCCCGTTCGCAGGAGTGATTCAGGCTCGGTGGGTCAGGAAGGGACGTTGGCGCCGTAACCGAGATCGCGCAGCGCCTGCTTGATCTTGTTCTGCGCTTCGTCCAGCGACTCCGGGCTCGGATCGGTGTCTGCGCCGGAGATGTTGAAATCGCCCAGTTCGAACGCCGGGAAGACGTGCACGTGCAGATGCGGCACCTCCAGCCCGGCGATCAGCAGGCCCGCCCGCGGCGCGTCCCACGCCTTGCGCACCGCCTGGCCGATCTTCTGGGCGACCTCGTTGATCCGCGCGAACGTGGCGGGATCCAGGTCCTGCCACTGGTCGATCTCCTTGCGAGGAACCACGAGCGTATGACCCTGGGTGACCGGGGCGATGGTCAGGAAGGCGACGAATTCCTCGTCCTCCCACACGAACCGCCCCGGCAGCTGTCCGGCAATGATCGCGCTGAATACAGATGGCATGGGTTTCATATTGCCCCGCCCGGGCCGTCGGCGGTGGCCGGGTCCACAGGTCGGCGGTGCCGCCGACGAGGGCGGCCGGCCGTCCTCCCGGTACCCGCATCTGCCGTTCACCTGCGTCCCCTAAGCTGTCACGCGTGCGCGTACTCGTCATCGGATCCGGAGCCCGTGAACACGCCCTGGTGGAAGCCCTGCGTCGGGATCCCGGGGTCACCGCGATCGCGGCCGCGCCCGGAAATCCGGGGATCGGCCAGGTCGCCGAGGTGCGGGCGGTCGATCCGGCCGGCGCGGAGGCCGTCGTGGGCTTGGCCCGCGATTTCGCCGCCGACCTGGTGGTGATCGGTCCCGAGGTGCCGCTGGTGCTCGGTATCGCCGACGCGGTCCGGGCGGCGGGCATCGCCTGCTTCGGCCCGTCGGCCGCCGCCGCGCGGATCGAGGGATCTAAGGCCTTCGCCAAGGACGTGATGGCCGCGGCCGGGGTGCGCACCGCGCACAGCGAGGTCGTCGATCATCCGGGCGAACTCGACGCCGCGCTGGATCGTTTCGGGCCGACCTGGGTCGTCAAGGACGACGGGCTGGCCGCGGGGAAGGGCGTGGTGGTGACCACCGATCGGTCCGCGGCCCGCGACCACGGTGCCGAACTGCTCGAACAGGGCCATCCGGTGCTGTTGGAATCGTTCCTCGACGGCCCCGAGGTCTCCCTGTTCTGCCTGGTCGACGGCGAGACCGTGGTGCCGCTGCTGCCCGCGCAGGACCACAAGCGCGTGGGTGACGGCGACACCGGTCCCAACACCGGCGGCATGGGCGCCTACACCCCGCTGCCGTGGCTGCCGCCGGAGACCGTCACCGAAATCGTTGAGGACGTGGTGAAACCCGTTGCCGCCGAAATGGTTCGGCGCGGCGTCCCGTTCTCGGGACTGCTGTACGCGGGTCTCGCGATCGGCCAGGCCGGTCCCGCCGTCGTCGAATTCAACTGCCGCTTCGGCGATCCGGAGACGCAGGCCGTGCTCGCCCTGCTCGACAGTCCGCTGGGCGCGCTGCTGCACGCCACCGCGACCGGAACCCTGGCGCAGGCCCAACCGCCGGTCTGGAAGGACGGCGCGGCGATCACGGTGGTGCTGGCCGCGGAGAACTACCCGGGCCGCCCCCGCACCGGCGACGTCATCTCCGGCACCGAGAGCGCGCCGGCCGTCTCGGGCGCGAATGCCGAAGTGCTGCATGCCGGTACGTCGTTGCGCGCGGACGGTGCGCTGCTGTCGGCCGGCGGTCGCGTGCTGAATGTCGTCGCGACGGGCGGTGATCTGACCGAGGCCCGGGCGAACGCCTACGAGCGCATCGCGGGAATCAAGCTGCCCGGTAGCCACTTCCGGACCGATATCGGCCTCGCCGCCGTGGAGGACCGGATCTCGCTTCCCACGCGGGTGTAGCCGAAACAGCGGGCCGGGTCAGCCGACCTGGATACCGTGCATCGCCAGCCACGGCTGCGGATCCACGTGCTGTCCGCCGATGAGGATTTCGAAGTGCAGATGCGGGCCGGTGGAATCGCCGCGGTTGCCGATCCGGGCGATCTGCTGGCCGGCGCGCACCCGCTCGCCGACCGACACCGAGAAGTCGTACATGTGGCCGTACACCGAGATGGTGCCGTCGTCGTGGCGGATGCGTACCCACAGTCCGAAGCCCTGCGCCGGCCCGGCGTCGATGACGGTGCCGTCGGCGACGGCGTAGATCGGTGAGCCGATGGGCGCGGCGATATCGATCCCGTAGTGGAAGGTGCCCCACCGGCCGCCGTACCCGGAGGTGAACACCCCGCGCGCGGGTAGCGCGAAACCGCCGATGCCCGGGGCGATTCCGCCCGGAGCGATGCCACCCGGAATCGTGGTGGCCGGTCCGGACAGCCACGGTTGCGGCGTCCCGGCGACCGCGGCGGCGGCTTCGGCCTTCGCGCGGTCGAGGGTGGCTCGTGAGGCCGCGGCCACCACCTGCGCCTCGCGCATGCGCTCCCCGTTGTCGATGGCGGCCAGATAGCGCTTGCTGGTTTCGGGTTCGGCCTGCACCTGTAACGGGTAGGCGACCGCGATCCGTTGTGCCGCGCCGGGTTTCGGCGTCGAATCGATCGGCTGCGGCGCCACGGTGTCGGCGGCGGCGAACAGTCCGACCACGACCATGCCGATCACCAGCACCCGATGCTCGCCGACCCAGCCGCGCAGCCGGGGCCACAGGGTCTCGAATTCCTCGCGCCAGTCCCGATTCCGCATCAGCTGCCACCAGCGCCCTGCCCGCGCGCGCCATTCGACCGCGGCGACCTGCCCGAATTCGCGCGATCGGCGGCCCGAGGAACGGAGGCGATGCGCGATCGAGGGGCGGTCGCGGCGCAGCGTCGTTCGCCAGTCGGGGCGGATCACGGTCCAGCCCCCCTGGTACGACTTCGCGCGGCGTGCCTGGTCAGGCATTCTGCCGACGATAACAGGGGCCCGCCCGGACCCGCAGGCAGGCGCGGCGGCGCACAGCAACGTCTCAGGCGGCCGATACCCGGCGACGGACTGCACGCCGGCCTGCCGAGGCGGTGTTCTACCGTCGTCTGGTGCGCAGTGAATCCCGGCGGTCCACCGTTGCGACCTTCTACGTCATGGATGTCTGGAAGGCCGCGGCCGAACGCGCCCGCACCCACGGCGACGTGCTGGTCCTGGCGGCGGGCCAGCCCTCCACGCCTGCCCCGGTGCCGGTGCGCCGCGCCACTCAGGTCGCCCTCGACGCCGAATTACTCGGCTACACCGAGACTTTCGGCATCCCCGAATTGCGCTCCGCCATCGCGGCCCATCACCGCGAGACCTACGGCGTCGAGGTCGAGGCCGACGACGTGGTGATCACGACCGGTTCCTCGGGGGCGTTCACGCTGATCTTCCTGGCCGCATTCGATATCGGCGACACCGTCGTGGTCGCTCGCCCGGGTTACCCGGCCTACCGCAACACCCTCACCGCACTGGGCTGCCGGGTGATCGAACTCGACTGCGGCCCCCAGACCCGGTTCCAGCCGACGGTGGCGATGCTGGAGGAGTTGCCCGAACCGCCCGCCGGCTTGATCGTGGCCAGCCCGGCGAACCCGACCGGCACCATGATCGCCCCGGACGAGCTGGCGGCCCTGGCCCGCTGGTGCGACGACCACAGCACGCTGCTGATCTCCGACGAGATCTATCACGGCATCGCCTATTCGGGAGACGACGGTGATACCGAACCGGTGAGTTCGTCCTGGGAGACCTCGCGCGAATCGGTGGTGATCGGCTCGGTGTCGAAGTATTTCTCGATGACCGGCTGGCGGCTGGGCTGGATGCTGGCGCCCGCGCGGCTGCGTCCGGCGCTGCAGCGGCTGGCGTCCAATATGACCGTCTGCCCGCCGGCGATCTCGCAATTCGCGGCGGCGCACGCGTTCGGCCCGGAGGCGAGATCCGAACTCGACGGACACGTCCGCCGCTATGCCCGCAACCGGTCGTTACTGCTCGAGGGGCTGCCCGCCCTCGGCATCACCGAACTGGCACCCGCCGACGGCGCCTTCTACGCCTACGCCGATATCGGTCATCTGAGCCAGGATTCGACGCGCTGGTGCGCGGATCTGTTGGCGCACACCGGTGTCGCCCTCGCGCCCGGAATCGATTTCGACACCCGTAACGGACACCGTACGGTCCGCTTCTCCTTCGCCGGCGCCACCGCGGATATCGAGGAGGCACTCGTGCGACTCGGCCGATATCTGAGCTGACGCACAGACTTTCCGTACCGGCCCACCGGAGCGCGTGGATGCGGTACAAATGATTCGGGTTGTGATTTCAACCCTTGCTATTTCGAACCGGTCCCGGCTGTCCGCTCGGACCGGATCCCGGAAATTTGCGCGGTCCCATGGTCGATTGCACAGCAACGATTCGGCCGGGATTGCACAGACGCACAGATTTGCACAGATCGCACCGATTTGGCACGGATGAACCGATGATGACTGGCACGATGACACGGTGATCACCGCGACGACCCCGAAAGGCGAAAGGCGTCGCCAAGCGTTGGTTGCGGCTGCCGCGGAGTTGCTACTCGAAGGCGGCTTCGATGCCGTGCGCCACCGTTCGGTGGCGACGCGCGCGGATCTGCCCCTGGCATCCACGACCTACTATTTCGAATCGCTCGAAGATCTGATCGCGCGCGCGGTCGAATTCAGCGGCAATGCCGAACTGGAGTCGATGCGCCGCCGGATCGGCGAGGTCACCCACCGCAAACGCGGAGCCGAGGCGACGGTCGATCTGGTCGTGGATCTGATGGTCGGCACCGACGGACCCGACGAATTCGCGCGCGGGCGGCTGATCGCCCGGTACGAGCGCTCGGTGGCCTCGGCCCGGCATCCGGAACTGCGCGAGGTGCAGCTGCGGTTACGCGCCCAGCTCGAGGACCTGCTGGCCGATGTGCTGCGCCGATCCGACCGCATGGTGCGCACCGATCAGTTGCGCCGGCTGGTGGCGGTGGTCGACGGTGCGGTGGTCGCCGCGCTGGCCGAATCCGATCCGCAACCGCGCCGCACCGCCCGCGGCGCGCTGCTGGAACTGATCGATGTGATCGCGCCGCCGGTGCCGCAACCGCTGATGGCGCCGCAGACCGTGCCGTCGGCCGCGGCGCAACATCTGCCCGCGGCCATGCCCCAGCAACCGAGCAGGCATCGAACACTAGACTGACTGTTCGTGAGTCTGGTCCCGAACGTCCTCGCCACCCGGTACGCGAGTCCGCAGCTGGTGCAGTTGTGGTCGCCCGAGAACAAGATCGTGCTGGAGCGCCGGCTGTGGCTCGAGGTGCTACGGGCCCAGACCGAACTCGGCGCCGCCGGGACCGAGGCGGTCACCACCGACGTCCTCGAGGATTACGAGCGGGTGCTGGGGGAGGTCGATCTGGCCTCGATCGCCGAACGCGAGCGGATCACCCGCCACGATGTGAAGGCGCGCATCGAGGAGTTCAACGCCCTCGCCGGTCATGAGCAGATCCACAAGGGCATGACCAGCCGGGATCTGACCGAGAACGTGGAGCAGTTGCAGATCCGGCTCTCGCTGGAACATGTCTACGAACACGGTGTGGCGGTCGCTGCCCGGCTGGCCGAGCGGGCCGCCGAATATCAGGCGCTGGTGATGGCCGGACGCTCGCACAACGTGGCGGCGCAGGCCACCACCCTGGGCAAGCGGTTCGCGAGTGCAGCCGACGAGGTGCTGATCGCCCTGCGCCGGGTGCGCGAGCTGATCGACCGGTATCCGCTGCGCGGGATCAAGGGGCCGATGGGGACCGCCCAGGACATGCTCGATCTGTTCGACGGCGACGCTGCCAAACTCGCCGAGCTGGAGCAGAAGGTCGCCCGGCATCTGGGCTTCGCGACCGTGCTGACCAGCGTCGGCCAGGTCTATCCCCGCTCACTGGACCACGACGTGATCTCCGCGCTGATCCACTTGGGCGCGGGCCCTTCGTCGTTCGCGCACACCGTGCGCCTGATGGCCGGGCACGAACTGGTCACCGAGGGTTTCCAGCCCGGGCAGGTCGGCAGTTCGGCGATGCCGCACAAGATGAACACCCGCT
>NZ_JADKYP010000053.1 GCF_015354405.1 Nocardia sp. BSTN01
GCGAACCACGCCCGGGCTGGTCACCGGCGCGCCGAACACTCCGGTCGCGGGTGCGGAATCGATACGCTCCGAGGCCGAGGTGAACCAGGCCGAGCGCCGGGGGCTCAGGTCCGGATCCGCGGTGGGCGGCGGCGCGAGGTCGGTCGCCGGCGGAACATCCTCGGCGACAATCACTTCCGCACGGGCCGCGGATGCGTTGGTCACCGGCCCCAGAACGGCGAACTCCCCGGTGGCGGGTCCCGGATCCTCGAAATCCGTACCGTTCACCTCACCGGCTTCCAGCACCGGCGTGCCGATCAGCACCACCGCGCGCACGCCGCCGTACACCGATTCGCGCAACTTCACCGAAATACCGTGGCGGTTGGCAAGTTTAGCGACCACGAACAGGCCCAGCCGGGTATCGGTGGACAGCGCCGCCACACTGAATTCCGGCGGATGCGACAACATCTCGTTGCGCCGGTCCAGTTCGTCGGCGGTCATACCCAGACCCTGGTCGACGATCTCCACCGCGACACCGCGGCCCACCACGGCAGCGTGTACCTCCACCCGCGCCTGCGGCGGCGAATACGAGGTGGCGTTGTCCATCAGCTCGGCCAGCAGGTGGATCAGGTCGGCGACCGCGGTGCCCATCACCCGGGTGCGCGGAATACGGCCGATGCGAATTCTGGTGTAGTCCAGACTTTCCGCGACCGCGCCGCGAATCACCTCGATCAGCGGAACCGGATTTCGCCAGCGCCGGCCCGGCTGTTTGCCGCCGAGGATGATCAGATTCTCGGCGTTGCGGCGGGCGCGGGTCGCCAAATGGTCGAGCTGGAACAGCAATTCGAGCTGGTCGGCGTTCTCCTCGCGCCGCTCGGCCTGGTCCAGCAGAGCCAGCTGGCGATGCACCAGCGCCTGGCTGCGATGGGCGATATCCAGGAAGATCGTGTTGATACCGGCGCGGGTATTCGATTCCGCGACCGCGGCCGACACCGCCGCCACCTGCGCTCGGTTGAACGCCTGCGCGACCTGGCCGAGTTCGTCGGAGCCGAAGTCCAGTCGCGACACCTCCATCGGAGCATCCACCGTCTCACCGGCCGAGACCCGGCGCATGATGTCGGGCAGCCGCTCGTCGGCCAATTCCAATGTGTCGCGGCGCAATCGGCGCATCCGGCCGATGAACCGGTTCGCCAGCACGAGTGAGGCGAGGAAGGCCAGAATCGACACCAGCAACACCGCACCACCGCCGGCGAGTGATCCGATGGCGGTGCGGTCACCCTGATCCCGCGCCTCGGCGTGCGCGTCCCGACTCTTGTCCTGCCACAGCGTCAGCAGTCCGGAGCCGAGCTGTGCCGAGCTGTCCTGCCAGGCCTGCACGGTCATCGGCAGCGGTTTCGCGGATTGCCGGCTCGGGCGCGACCGCGTCGAATCGCCGGTCCGCGTGCTCGGGTCGGAATCGTCGGTGGCCGACATCGGACCGCGCGCGGCGACCACGTCGGCCATCTCGTTGATCTGGGCCCACGCCGGGCTGTTCACGATCGCCTGGAGCTGATCCGCGCGTCCACCCTTCAGCACCGACCGCGCATAGGCGATCTGGCCGCGGAATTCACCCAGGAGGTTGGTGTACTGGGTCCACTGCGCGGGCGTCGAAGTGCCTGTCACCAGAAATAATTCACCCAGCGTCGTGGCTTCGGACAGCGCCTCCGCCGCGCGCAACACCTCGACCGCATAGCCGAGTTGGACGGCGATGCCGGCATCCGGTGCGACCCGGGCGCCCAGCATCGACGCATCGATGATCGCCGCGGTGAAGCGGCTGAACAGCCCGAAGACCTGATCGGCCGGCGCCTGGCCGGAATCGATGCCGCGACGCACCAGCGGCAACTGCGCGAGCAGCTGACCGTAGGCGGCGATATCGGCGCCGGAGTTGTCCGGATTCATCTTCTGCGCCTCGTCGCCCTTGGCGGTGAGGGCGGCCAGCGCCGCATCCGAGCGCTGCCGCGCGGCCGTCAATTGCGCTGTGGCGCCGGGATCGCCCGCCAGTTGCAGCATCGAGAGCCGGCGCTCCTCACCGAAGGTCTCCATGATCGCGACCGCGGGAGCGGCGGTGCTGCTGGCCAATTCGGCCCACTGCCGGGCATCGCGGCCCGACCGCACCAGATACGACGCCGCGCCCACACCGATGGCGAGCAGCGTGATGCTGGAGATCAGCACGATCGCGAGCAGGCGCACGCGCACGCTGACCCGTCCGCGCACACCCCGGCTCATCAGGCCGAACCAGCGCGAATCCTTCGTGTTCACAGGCAATCCAGGAAGCTTCGACCACTCAACCACGGGTGATCTTCCTGTTGTCGGGCGACGTCCGCGCGCATTCGGACCTCGGCGCACCCGAGCCAACCGGCCAGCTGAGCAACCGGCCCCCACTTCCTAACCACACCGCCCGCCGGGCGGCAGAACCACAGATAACGCCTGAGAGACTAACCGACCCTCCGGCCCGCTACAGCCGTTCGCCGATATCTCTTTCCGGCAAGACCTTCCGGACGACCGGCACCGGTTCAGAGTGTGACGGGGGTGACTTTCGGACGCAGGAACGCCCGCCGGAACAGATAGAGACCCACCGGCACGATGCCGCAGGCCAGCAGCAGTGGCGAGGTCCAGGAGTCGGTCAGCAGCACATCGCCGCCGGGCCCGGTGGTGGAGCAGATCAGGAAACCGAACAGCCACGCGATCACCGGCAGGCCCATCGCGGCCGGGCGCGACACGACCACACCCATTCCCCGCGCCAGCAGCACGTTCACCACCGCGGCGACCAGGGCCGCGATCGGGAAGGGCGTGGCGCCGATGTAGAGCGGCAGATACAGCACCTCGAGCACCACCGAGAGCAGCCCGTCGAACACCAGGACCGCCGCCAGCACGCCTCCGAGCACCGGCCAGGCATACTTCGACCCGCCGGGCACATAGGCGGTCCGGCTGGTCGTCGCGGCCGTCACGGTACCGGCGGGAAGCCGAGCAGGGTCAACAGATGACTCTGCATATCGACGAATCCGTAGAGCACCGACAGGTACAGATCGTGCTGCGCCTGCCAGTTCGGCTTCTGGCTCTCGACGAACGCGACGATGGCGTCCTGCAGGCTCCAGTTGTACATGCCCAGCAGTCTAAGCCGACCCACCCACGATTCGACCAGCCCGAGTGCCGGCTGCCGCGGTCAATCCAGTCCGGCGAACAGATCGTCCTCGTGTCCGTCCGGGCCCACCGGCCCGATCCGCCCACGCACCAGCACGTAATGCTCCTCCGGCAGCACCGGCTGGGCGATGTTGTTCGACAGCGCGAATTCGCGGCCCGAGGGCGCGACGGTGACCTGGGTGGCATGGGCGCGCAGGGCGGCGCGTTTGGCCGCCAGCACGTCCGAGACGTCGATCGTGGTGGTCACCGTCGCACTCGCCACACACGCCAGCTCGCCGAACGCCGGCAGCCGCCAACCGCTCGGCAGCGCCCCGGGCAGGCGGTCGACCGTGCGGCGGGCCAAGGCCTCGGTATGCCGGCGCAGTACATCGGCATCGGTCACCGTCCAGTACACCTTCGGTGTGTCCCAACCCTTTTCGGCCGCCGCGGCCACCGCGTCCATGGTGACCCGGTGGGCGCGTATATGGTCCGGATGGCCGTAACCGCCGCGCGGGTCGTAGCCGACCACCACGCGCGGGCGCAGCCGCAGCAGCACCTCGCTCAACTCCGCCACCGCGGCCGGGCCGGAATCGACGAAGGCACGCGGGTGCGTCGGCACCATGGGCTTGGGGTCCGCGGTCGTCCCGCTCATCCCGGAATCCCGCCAGCGGCCCGCGCCGCCGAGAAAATGCGGCGCGTCGACACCGAGGGCGGCCAGCGCGGCGGTCAGCTCGTGGATGCGAAAGCCGCCCAGCTGATCGGCGTGGGCGCTGGTCAGCTGTTGCCATCGCGCCCCGATGACCTCGCCCTCCTCGCCCAGCGTGCAGGTCACCACGGTCACCGGAACGCCGCGAGCCCGGTAGTGCGCGATGGTGCCGCCGGTGGTGATCGACTCGTCGTCGGGATGGGCGTGTACCAGAACCAGACCGCCGGTTCCGGTCACGACAGCCGCCGCCAGGTACTCGCGCCGCCGAAGATCCCGACCTGGATCGAACCGCTCAGCGAGACACCGTCCATCCGCGAACTCGCCGCGGCGACACCGGTGTCCTGCACGATCGGCAACACGGTGGCCAGATCCCACAGCTTCGGCTCCGCGTCACCGATCGCTCTGGGCACATCCACCCCGCGCAGCGCCGCATCGATCTGCGGTTGCAGCGACGGATCACAGATCCCCGACACATTGCTCGGCGCCTTGCGGATGGCATCGACGTGCGAGGTGTCCTCCTGCCCGGGCGCGGCCACCGGCGGGCAGCCGTACCGCGAGGACAACATCGTCGCCGGATCCTCACCGGCCCGCTCCCAGCCGACCACCGCGTCGACGGTCCCGTCCGCCAGATCCTTACCGTAGAGCTCGTCGGCGGGCAGGCTGCGCACCGACGCATCGATTCCGGCGCTGCGCAGCTGGTCGGCGGCGGTATTCGCGACCGCCAGCGTGGTCGGGTCCTTATCCACCGCGCCGATCCGGATCGTCAGAGTCCGGCCGTTCTTGGCGACCGGGCGCGGCTGCGGCGCCGGCGACGTCGTCGGATTGCCCGATGCGGGAGTCTCCGGCGCACGGCCGAATCCGGCCTCGGCCAGCAGCCCGAACGCCTGGTCGGGAGACGGGCGCGGCGGCGCCGTCGGCGCGTACCCCGGATCCGAGGGCGCCAGGATCTGCGCCCGCACCGGATCCACCCACGCACCCGTCTCGGCGCCCACCGAGGCCAGCAACGCCGGATCGAGCAGACCCAGCACCGCGTGGCGCACCCGCGGATCGGCCAGATCCCCGGTCCGCCCGTTCAGCACCATCTGCATTTCCCGCGCCTGCGGCATGATCGCGGTCCGCACCTGCGGAATCGCCGCCAGCTGCGCCTGCGTCGCGACACCGCCGTGCACCAGCGCCATCTGAGCGTCACCCGCGCGCAGCGATTCGGCCAGCTGCGCCGGAGTACCGCCACGCCGCAACAGAATCTGATCCGGCACCGCCGGAGTACCCCAGTAGCGGTCGTTGCGTTCGAGCAGAATCTCCTCGCGGCCCGCGTCGGCCTGCTTCACCCGGAACTGCCCGCCGGAAATCGGATTCTGATCGATCAGGCCACGCTCCACGGCGAGCGCCCGCTGAAATCCACCGGGCGCGTCCTT
The DNA here is from genome assembly GCF_015354405.1 of Nocardia sp. BSTN01. Taxonomy (GTDB): domain Bacteria; phylum Actinomycetota; class Actinomycetes; order Mycobacteriales; family Mycobacteriaceae; genus Nocardia. Next base: position 5,260 of record NZ_JADKYP010000053.1, read on the forward strand.
CAGCAGATGCGACGGCAGCAGATCCGAAAACAGTTGCCGCCAAGCCGGATACGGCTGACTCATCGTCACCGTGACCGTCTTGCCGCCCTCCGAGGACTTCACATCGTTGATCAACCGGTAGCCCGCCGGATCCACCACCCCGGGCTGGCTGATCATCTGCTGCCACAGATACCGGAAATCCTCGGCCGCGATCGGCGCACCGTCCGACCACGACGCCTGATTCTGAATCTTGTAGGTCAGCGTGAACTGATCCGGCTGCGACGGATCGGACGGCGTCACATCCGCCGACACCATCAACGCCGCATCCGGAACCCAATCCGTACCCCCCGGCACCGTCGGCGACGGCACCGGGCGAAACGGACTCGGAAACACCAACGAGGCAACGGCATTCGTCGCCGGTGACTGATTCGACCGCAGATGCGGATTGAATCCGATCCCGATATCGTCCACCGCGACCACGACCGTGGACTTCGTCGGCGTCGCCGGAGTCGTCTTCGGACTGTCGGTGCTCTCGATCGGCGGCGGCGGATTGGCGGTGCACGCGGTGAGTACCCCGAGCGCCAGCATCAGCACCAAGACCACGCGCCGCCCCGCACGCATTCGAACTCCCGACATCACGGCTCGTACTCTAGTGTTGTTGGCCTCCGCTTCGCTTCGGCGGGGTTTCGGCCCCTTGGGCCTCGATTTTTCACTCCTCCGCTCAGTCGCTGCGCTCCCTCGCTCCGTCGCTCCAAAATCGAGGCGGGCCGAAACCCACCGTGGTGTACGGCTCGTGGATGTATGCCGGGTCGTCTACTCGATAAAAGCGAGTGCACATGTCGCAGATGTGCGCCCTGACGGACCGATCCGTGGCCACCGGGTTGCCCTCATCGCAGATCTACACCCACACCGGCTACCCGGCGCTGGAACGACAGAGGCGCACGTCTCGTGGAACGTGCGCCTCTGGGGTTCTCAGGGGTGTGCGCCCTACGCGTTCTGGGCGGCGCGGTCGCGGGCCTTGCGGCGGGACGCCTCGCGGCCACGCTCGGTGGCGCCGAGAATCACCTTGCGCACGCGCACGATCTCGGGGGTCACCTCGACGCACTCGTCGGCGGCGCAGAACTCCATGGCGCCTTCGAGATCCAGCTGCAGCGGCTTGGCCAGCGTTTCGAGCACGTCACCGGTGGCCGAACGCATATTGGTCAGCTTCTTCTCGCGGGTGACGTTGATGTCGAGATCCTCCGCGCGCGGGTTGATGCCCACCACATGGCCCTCGTAGGTGTCGGCGCCCGGCTCCACGAAGAACTGCCCGCGGTCGGCGAGCTGAATCATCGCGAACGGGGTCACACTGCCGGCGCGGTCGGACACCAGCGAGCCGGTGTGGCGGGCGCGGATCTCGCCGGCCCACGGCGCGTAACCGTCGAAGACCGCGTTGGCGATACCCGTGCCGCGCGTCTCGGTGAGGAAGTCGGTGCGGAAACCGATCAGACCGCGCGAGGGGACGATGAACTCCATGCGCACCCACCCGGCGGAGTGGTTGCTCATCTGGACCATCTTGCCCTTACGGGCGGCCAGCAGCTGCGTCACCGCACCCAGGTACTCGTCCGGGCAGTCGATGGTCAGCTCTTCGAACGGCTCGTGCACCTTGCCGTCGACCTGCTTGGTGACCACCTGCGGCTTGCCGACGGTCAGCTCGAAACCTTCGCGGCGCATCTGCTCGACCAGGATGGCCAGCGCCAGCTCACCACGGCCCTGCACCTCCCAGGCGTCCGGGCGGCCGATGTCGAGCACCCGCAGCGACACGTTGCCGACCAGCTCCTGATCCAGGCGCGACTTCACCATGCGGGCGGTCAGCTTGTGGCCCTGCACCCGGCCGACCAGCGGCGAGGTGTTGGTGCCGATCGTCACCGAGATGGCCGGCTCGTCGACGGTGATCCGTGGCAGCGCGACCGGGTTCTCCACATCGGCGAGAGTGTCGCCGATCATGATCTCCGGAATGCCGGCGACGGCGACGATATCGCCGGCCACGGCCTCCTCGCCCGGCTTGCGCTCGACGCCGATCGTCTGCAGCAGCTCGGTGATCTTCACGGTCTTGACGCCGTCACCGTGCATCCACGCGACGTTCTGGCCCTTGCGCAGGGTGCCGTTGTGGATGCGGACCAGGCCGATCCGGCCGAGGAACGGCGACGCGTCCAGGTTGGTGACGTGCGCCTGCAGCGGCGCCGACGGGTCACCCTTGGGCGCGGGCACGTACTTCAGCAGCACCTCGAACAGCTCGTCGAGGTTCTCCGCGTCGGGCGCGCTGCCGTTGTCGGGACGCTGGGTGGACGCCTTGCCCTCACGGCCGGAGGCGTAGAGCACCGGCAGGTCCAGCGCCAGCTCGGCGGCCTCGGACGCTTCGTCGTCGAGGTCGGAGGCCAGATCCAGGAGCAGGTCGTGGCTCTCTTCGACGACCTCCTCGATCCGGGCGTCGGGGCGGTCGGTCTTGTTCACCACCAGGATCACCGGCAGCGAGGCGGCCAGCGCCTTGCGCAGCACGAACCGGGTCTGTGGCAGCGGGCCCTCGGAGGCGTCGACCAGCAGCACGACACCGTCGACCATGGACAGACCGCGCTCGACCTCACCACCGAAATCGGCGTGGCCGGGAGTGTCGATGACGTTGATCACGGTGACGCTGCCGTCGCCGTGATGACGATGCACCGCGGTGTTCTTGGCGAGAATGGTGATGCCCTTCTCACGCTCCAGATCACCGGAGTCCATCACCCGGTCGACCGGCTCGGCACGCTCGGCGAAGGCACCGGACTGCCGCAACATGGCATCGACCAGCGTCGTCTTGCCGTGGTCGACATGAGCCACAATGGCGACATTGCGGAACTCGACAGACGACACGTTGAATCCTCCTGCTGAATGAATGGGTTGCGGCCGACCCGCGCCGTAGCGGGTCCGAACAAGGCAGGTGGACTGATCTCACCGGACATGCGGCCAGGTACACAGTACCGAAACACGCCTCGGCCGCCGTTTCCGGCATCATGATTGGTTACCCTGGGCCCCATGGGCAAGGTGAAGGCCAAGGAGGTCGCACACCTCAAACCGAAGAAGAAGTGCTGCCGCAAGAAGAAGCGCTGCCTGAAATGCCCTGTCGTGGTCTCGAAAATGAAGAAGTGTGAAGCCGCGGGGGTCAAGGGCAAAGATCTCAAAAAGGCTCTCAAACTCGCGCGTGCGGCCTGAGCCGCGACCGCTGGGGTAGAACCGAGAGTATGAGTACCCCATTGCTCTCCGACAGCGAGATCGCCACTGGGTTGCGCGAACTACCCGCCTGGACCCACACCGGCAGCAGCATCTCCCGAACCGTCGAGGCTCCGTCGTTCCTGGCCGGCATCGAACTCGTGCGACGGGTGGCCGACTCCGCCGAGAAGGTCAACCACCACCCCGACATCGATATCCGGTGGCGGCGAGTCACCTTCACCCTCTCCACCCACTCCGAGGGCGGCATCACCCGCAAGGACCTCGCGCTGGCCGGCCAGATCGACCGCCTCGCCGACCAGAGCTGAACGGCCTAACCCGCCCGGACCGAACCCGCCGCGACCGCGGGCGCCGACACCGGTGAGCCCGGCCGCCCGCGCTGCGCGCCCGCCCAGATGATCCACAGGTAGGTCGCGACCACGCCGAAAACGTAGATCGCACCCAGCCAGGCCAGAACGGCCGGCCGGGAGATCTCCCAGATCGTCGGCTGGAAGAAGGTCAGGATCCACGGAATGCCGACCAGCGTGGTCACCAGCCAGAATCCGGCCACCACCCGCGCCCCCGCGATCGAACGCAGCGGGCCGTGCACCAGCCACATCATCAGCGGCAGCAACCACACCCAGTGGTGTGACCACGAGATCGGCGACACCATCAGACCGAACAGCTGCACCACCAGCAGTACGCCGAGCCGGTCGTCGAAATCGACCGCGCGCCAAGCGAACCAGGCCAGTACGACGGTCAGCAGCACCGCGCCCAGCCACCACGGCCCGAACGGGACGCGATGCCCCGCCAGATACCAGGGCGCCCCCGCGTCGTGGCCGAGAATGCGGCTCAATGCCCCGCGCAGCGACTGATTGACCACCGAACCGACCGGGCCGATGCGGTTGGCGTCACCGATCAGCGGTCCGAAATAGGTGCGAGTCTCCGGCGGCGAGATCAGGAAACTCACGCCGATCGTCGCCGCGAACACCACCGCCGACCACACCGCGGCCGACCACCGCCGCCGCGCCAGGAAATACAAGCCGGTGATCCCCGGCGTCAGCTTGACTCCGGCGGCCACACCCACCAGCAGTCCCGACAGCCACCAGCGCGCGGAATACGCCGCCGCCAACCCCGCCAGCAGCAGGAACACATTCACCTGCCCGTAATCGAGCGTGGTCCGCGTCGGCTCCAACCAGAGGCCCAGCGCGGTCCACAACATCGCCGCCGCCCGCCGATTCGGTTCCGCCACCGCCGCCTTCGGCAACAGCGCGAAGGCGATCCGCACCGAGGCGTAGAGCGCGACCACGATCAACCCGAACCACAGCAGCGTCACCAGCCCGAACGGCAGGAAATGCAGGGGGTAGAACACCAGCGCGGCGAACGGCGGATAGGTGAACGGCAGTGGGAAATCGGGAGTCTTGTCGGCATAGACGAAGTCGTAGAGATGCCCACTGCCCAAATTGGCCGCGCCCTCGACGTATACGCGCAGGTCGACCACGTCGAGACCGTGTGGGAGCACGAACATCAGCACCAGACGGGCCACGACCGAAACGGCCAGAACAGCCCCGGCCACGCGGATGTCGGCCAAACGGAGGTGTCGGGTCACGGGCTGTAATTCTGCCTTCGCTTCACGGCGTGCGAACCCCCGGGCATACGTCGACGATTCGTCCACCCTCAGCGCGTCTCGGCCCGCCTCGATTTTGGACTGACGGAGCGAAGGAGCGCAGCGACTGAGCGGAGGAGGGAAAAACGAGGCCCAGAGGGCCGAGACCCCGCCGGAGCGAAGCGGAGGCCAAAAACACAGGTTATGTTCGGACAACGCGCCGGGCGGGGTGATCGGAATTGCCGAGCGGTGCAGGCAAGATCACACCCACGGCTGTACAACACGGCGGCACTGTCTTTAGAGTGTCGCGAAGCGATGCCCCCATCGCGCGATGTTCTCGCATCGCATGACGAGGTAACCCCGAGGTTAAGGACGGCAACACCAGTGCTTCGCACCAGAGGAACGCGGTTCGCATTGTCCGTGCTGGCCCTGACAGCCGGCGCGACACTCGCCGCGTCGACGATCGCGGTTGCCGAACCGGCACCCAAGCCCCAGGCCGCCGATGTCCCGCTGGTCCCGGAGGGCGTGCCGGTCGATGCGATCGCGTCGCTGGCTCCGGCCATCGTCGGCGCCGCCGCCCAGGCGGGCAATATCGCCTCGCCGGGCACTCAGACCATCCTCGATCAGGCGATCCAGCTGCTCGATCGGGCCGGTTTGCCGCCACAGGTCAAGCAGACGCTCGAGGCCATCGTCGCCTTCCTCGACGGCAGCGGTGGCGGCGGCCCGGACATCCCGAAGAACGGTCCGGCCATCGCGCAGTTCCTGTACCCGACCATCGGTAAGAACTGCATCGGACCCGGTTCCGACTCGGTCGGCACCGCGCTCGCGGTTCCGGGTCCGGCCGAACTGCCCCCGCCCGGACCGGCTGCCGGTCAGGCCGGCTTCGTCTTCACCGCGCTGGGCACCAAAGGCCTGACGCCGCAGCAGAATCCGCCGATGACCGTCCAGTGGTACAACCTGGACAACCACCGCGGCGGCACCGTGGCGCTGACCGACGAGGCGCATATCAACCCGGATGGTCCGGCCACCCTGTCGGCCATCGTCGACACCGGGCCGGGTCGCGTGATCTCCGTGGTCGCGGGTTCGCTGACCACGCAGCCGGCGGCCGATCAGGCGCCGATCACCTGCTCGTTCCTGCCCACGCTGGGTCTGTTCACGGTCGCATCCGGCCCCGCCCAGGCCGCGGCTCCGGTGAACCCGGCCGGCACGGTGCCCGCCGCACACGTGGTGCAGCAGCCTGCCGCGGTACTCCCGCAGCACTGAATTTCAGGCTCCCGACGGCCCGGAGATGTCGCTGAGACGACACTCCGGGCCGTTTGCTGTCAATGCGCCATGGGATGTCCCGGACTGTGGTAGACCGCTAGGTATGTCGACTGTCGATCAGCTCGAACGGTCTGCACCCACCACCTCGGGCACCGGCGCGGGGATTCGCGTCCGGCGCGGTAGAGCCGGGCATTCGGTGATGTCGCGACGGTCCTACCGATCGGTGTTGTCCACCCGATCGCATCGCTCGATCCTGTCGTTCCGGTCCGAACGGTCGATCCTCTCGATCGGCTCGGCCTACTCCGTCCTCTCGATCGGCAGCGTCGGATCGGTGCTGTCGGTCGGTTCGGCCGGCTCGTTCTTCAGTCTCGGCTCAGCGTTCTCGGGCCTGTCGCGATGGTCGCTGCTGTCGTGGATGGGCGTGCGCGACGCACCCGAGGCGCGGCCGACGCTCACGGTCGTGCCGGACGAACCCGATCTCGTCGCCGACCCCACCTGCCACTGCCAGACGTAGGTAACCGCAGATTCATCGCTGCACGGATTCACCACTGCCCGTACTGCGCGGTGAGGATGTTGTTGACATCCACCCCCACGCCGTCCACGGTGCGATCGTCGATTTCGATCTGGTGCAGGTTCGCCGCGGGATGCACGAAACCCTTCGGCGTGCCCCAATTGTGTTGCCAGTACCAGGAACCCAGGCCGGCGACCGTGGCCAGTTCGATGGTCGGCGCGTTGGCGTAGACGCCGACATTCTCGTTGCCGAGCACCGATTCCCAGCCCGCGAGGTAGGGCGCGATGAGGGTGGCGAAGTCGACCGGCGTCGGATTGTCGTCGATGGAGGCGTAGATCGGCACCCCGTCCGGCCCACCCGCATCGCGGTGGAGCTGCAGTCCGCGGTCGGCGTGGCGCTTGCCGGCCTCGAGCCCGCCCTTCCAATCCGCGGTGGCGCCCTTGCCGAATTGGTAGCACGACACCACGGTGAGGCCGGCCGCGTGCAGCGCGTCGACCTCGCTCGCGCGCAACGGCTTTCCGGTCATCCACTCCGCGCCCGGGCGCCGGTCGGAGACATAGCGAATCGCCCCGGCATGCCCGGCGGCGCGGATGGCCGCCGCGTCGGGCACGCCACCGGCATAGTCGAGCAGGGTTCCGAGGACGTTGTCGGCGGCGGCGGGCGGCGCGAGAACACCCGGTGTGAGCGCGGCCAGACCGGCGGCGGTCGCGGCGGCACCGGCATATCCGAAGAGGGTGCGGCGGGTCATCGGAACGGAACGCATCGAAAACTCCTTCGCGCTGCAGCGATATAGAGATCTCACCTGATGCCGGCCACCCCGCGGACCGGTGCAAATGCAAGCGTGTCCGGCGCGCCTTCCCCGACGACAACAGTGCTGTCATCCACGCGCCGGAAGCCTCGAACGTGGACTCATTTCACCATATGCACATATGAACCGCTAGGCCAATCCGGTCACATCAACACCACAAGTAACAGGTGTCAGGAGGTGGCCGCATCGATGCGGCCGGCGACGTCGATGGTGCGGCCCCGCGGGTCTGCCAGTTCCGCCCGAATGACCTGTGCGACCTGCACGGCGATCTGGCGGCGGATCTTGCCGACCGAACCCAGCACCTTCGCGCGCCATCCCTCGGCCTGCAGGTCGACGACGACGTCGGCGCTGCGCGGCGGCGTCACGTCGATGACGATGAGCAGCGGTTCAGCGGCCCGCGCCACCAGCAGCAACCCGACCTCCACCTCCGCGCGATACCGATTCGCCTTGAGCACGTCGACGGTGATGTCGAGCCCGACCGGAATGGTCAGGTCGAACGACACCGGATGGTCACCCTCCCGCCGGGCCAGCCGCGGCATCCGCACGGCCCCCCGCACCTCGACCGTCGCCGCGTCACCGGGCCCGGTGCGCAGCGGGCCCACCTCGACCGCGCGGCCGGCCAGACCTTCCACCACGTCGCGCACCCGATCCGGGGTGACGATCAGCGGGAAGAAACGTCGCCCGAACTCCGCGTACTCGATCCATTCGAAGTCCGTGCGCAGCACATGCTCCGAACGGGTGCCGTTCATGATCGCCTCGATATCGAATACCCGCCCACGCCGCGCCGCGGGATCGGCGAGCATGGCGTTGAGCCGGCTCGCGACCTCACGCTGGACCAGGTTCGCGATCGGGTCGAGCAGGACGTCGACGGCGGCGCCGACCGCCTCCGCCCGGACGGCGAAACTCACGTCGCGCGCACGCACTCGCGGAATGTCGATGACGATCAGCAGCGGATCGGCGGTCCGCGCGTGCAGGGTGAGGTCGATCTCGACGGTGGCTTCGATCCGGAACTGCTGTCCGCCGAGGGTGACCGTGAGATGCATCGACACCGGCACCCGGACCTCGAAGGTGACGTGTGGTTCGCTGCGGGCGATCACCGGCTTGCCGACCTTGCCCTCCGCCACCAGGCCGGCCAGTCCCGCCGGGCCGATCGAGAACGGCCCGATACTCATCCCCCGTCCGGCCATCCCGGACACGGCGGCCTCGATCCGGTCCCGGTTGACGGCGTGGACGACGAAACGTTCGCCGAATTCGGAGTAGTCCATCCATTCGGCCTCGTCGTGCGCGCCCGGCTCTGCCATCTGCTCCCACTCCTCCACCGATCACCTACACACGCAGCTCCCCGTCCTACCCGATGAGGGGCCGCCAGGGCGGGGACCCGCAACGGCGGCGCTGCCGGGCGCCACCAGCTACATCGTAGGGTCCGGTGTCGCGGCACCACCCCCACCGACGCGATCGCCCGCCACTGGACGAAAACGTTTCACATATGGCCGAATCCGACGATACCGGCAATCCCGGCCGGGTCGTAACGGTGAATGCGCACCGAGCCCCGCTCGTTACCGCCGATCGTGGTCAGGCTGTGCTCACCGGCGGCCAGCACGATATTCGTGTGCTGCCCGAACGGGCTGCCGGGGGCATAGATCACGACATCACCCGGGCGCGGCGAATATCCGGAACCCACCGCCGAAAATCGGCCGTTCGCTTCGAAATACTCCTGCAGGGTCGCCACACCGGGAATCCGCCACGATCCGGAATTCGGATTGGACAGCGGCTGCCCGGCCTGACGCATGGTCCAGCTGACGAAATCGGCACACCATGGCTCATCCACGCCCTCTGCGTATGTGGGCCCGTCGCCGGGATGCGCGTATTCCGTGCGCAGCACCGTGACGATCCGACTCCGATTCGAATCCAGCGCGGCGACATCGACATCCGGGAAATCGTCCAGCAGCTGCCCGGCGATGGCGGCCGTGCGATCGTGCCACCAGGGCAGAGCCACCACGACACCGACTGCCAGCACGCCGATCACCACCAGGACCGACAGCACTGTCCAGCGCGTGCGCCCGAACCTCCGATCCTGCGTGGTACTCATGAATCCCTCCGTCCCCGACCGGAATCGACCTCCTGAGATGTAGGACGCGCGAGGGACCGCCATGGTTCCGCCACCGTCGCCGCCGACGCACACCGGTCCCGCTCATTGCCTGCGCCCGCGGCGCGGGATCGATAGACTGCTCGGACGCCGCCGAGCTCTGGGAGGACATCGCCCTGGATACTCTGTGGACCTTTCTGGTGGACCATCGCAGACAACTGCTCACCGATTCCTACCTGCACGTATCGGCCGTCGTGCAATCGGTGCTGATCGCGACCGCGGTGGCGGTGTGCCTGGGCATCGCGGTCTATCGCAGCCCGTGGGGTTCGGCGGCGGCCACGGCGGCGGCGAGCATCATCCTCACTGTGCCGTCGTTCGCGCTGCTGGGACTGCTCATCCCCGTACTGGGCCTGGGCGTGCGGCCGACGGTCACCGCGCTGGTGCTCTACGCGCTGCTGCCGATTCTGCGCAACACCATCATCGGGCTGGCGTCGGTGGATCCGGCGGTCTCGGATGCCGCGCGCGGGGTCGGCATGAACCGGGTGCGCATCCTGGCCCGGATAGAAATGCCGCTGGCCTGGCCGTCGATTCTGGCCGGGATGCGGATCAGTACCCAGATGAGTATGGGCATTCTGGCGATGGCGGCCTATGCGAAGGGTCCGGGGCTGGGCAATCTGATCTTCACCGGCCTGGCCCGGCTGGGCAGTCCGACCGCCGTCCCGCAGGCCCTGTCCGGCACGGTGCTGATCATCGTGCTGGCGTTGCTGCTCGATGCCGTCCTCGTGGGCGTCGGCCGGCTCACCACCTCGAGGGGAATCCGTGACTGATACCGCGACCGCCGACCGCACCGACCACCAACCCGCGGAGATCGTGCTCGACGCGGTGTCCAAACACTATCCGGGCCAACGTGATCCGGCGGTGGACCGGATCTCGCTGACGATTCCGGCGGGTGAGATCGTGGTGTTCGTCGGCCCCTCGGGCTGCGGCAAGACGACCACGATGCGGATGATCAACCGCCTGATCGAACCGACGTCGGGCACGATCACCATCGCCGGACGTGACGTGACCGCGGTGAACCCGGACCGGCTGCGGCGGCAGATCGGTTATTCGATTCAGCAGGCGGGTCTGTTCCCGCATATGACGGTGGCCCGCAACATCGCCACGGTGCCGGGTCTGCTCGGCTGGGATCGCGCCCGGGTGCGCGCCCGCGTCGACGAGATGCTGAATCTCGTGGGCCTCGACCCCGAGACCTTCCGCAACCGATATCCGCGCCAACTCTCCGGCGGCCAGCAGCAGCGGGTCGGTGTCGCCCGCGCGCTGGCGGCCGATCCGCCGGTGCTGCTGATGGACGAGCCGTTCGGCGCGGTCGACCCCATCACCCGCGGTCTGCTGCAGGACGAACTGCTGCGGCTGCAGACCGAACTGCACAAGACGATCGTGTTCGTCACCCACGATTTCAACGAGGCCGTCAAGCTCGGGGATCGAATCGCGGTGCTCGGCAACAGTTCCCGCGTCCTCCAGTACGACACTCCGGCCGCGATCCTCGCCGGCCCCGCCGACGAGACGGTGGCCGGTTTCGTCGGCGCCGACGCCGCTCTCAAACAGCTGACGCTGGTCCGGGTCGCCGATGTGGAACTGGGCAACTGCGCCACGGCCGCGCAGGACGATCCGGTCGATAGGCTGCGCGCGGCGCTGGCCACACAGGAGTGGAAGTGGGGCCTGATCCTCGACTCGGATGGCCGGCCGCTGCGCTGGGTGTCCGAAGGCCAACTGGCGCAAGCACAGTCGTTGCGCGACGCCGGTGCCCCGGTGACCGGCACGGTCACGGCGGATTCGACGCTGCAGGCGGCGCTCGAGACCCTGCTCGCCGAAAGTACCGCCAACGCCGTCGTGACCGGGCCGCGGGGTGAATACGCCGGGCTGGTCGCGATCGACACCCTGGTCGCACACCTGTCCCGCACCCGTGCCGAACATCTTTCGGCCACAGTCGATTCGGGTGACCGGCCATGAGCCCCGCCCGCGGACACGAGCGGCGCGCCGACCGGATCCGGTTGTTCATCCAGCCGGTGCTGGCCGTGGCGTTGGCGGCCGGCGTGCTGGTGTGGGCTTTCGACCGCACCCTCACCGCGACGCAGCAGGCCAGTATCAATCCCACCACCATCGGCACTGTGGTCCGCCAGCACGTGGCGATCACCGCGACCGTGGTGCTGATCGTCGTCGCGGTCTCGGTTCCGTTGGGCACCTTGCTGACTCGGCCGCGCTACCGGCGTCTCACACCGCTGTTCGTCGGCGTCGCCAATATCGGTGCGGCGGCACCGGCGATCGGCCTGATCGTGCTCACCTATCTGTGGACCGAGAAGACCGGCTTCTGGGTGGGGGTCGCGCCGATCGCGTTCTATGCGCTACTTCCCGTGCTGCGCAATACGATTCTGGGATATCAGCAGGTCGATCCCGCTCTCGTCGACGCCGGCCGAGGGCAGGGCATGTCGGCGATGACAGTGCTGCGCCGCATCGAATTCCCGCTCGCGGTGCCCTACATCCTGGCCGGGCTACGTACCTCGCTGGTGCTGGCGGTCGGCACGGCCACACTGTCGTTCCTGGTCAGCGCCGGTGGTCTGGGGATTCTGATCGACACCGGCTACAAGCTGCGCGACAACGTAACCCTGTGGGTGGGAGCGATTCTCGCGGTGGCGCTGGCACTGCTGGTCGACTGGCTGGGTGCGCTCGCCGAACAATTTCTCGGACCACGGGGGTTGCGATGAAGCGGCGGGCAAGCGGCGCAGCGCGACGCGCGGCCACCGCGGCGGCGACGCTGCTGGTCGCCGTGGCCGCTGCCTGCGGTCTCGAGGCCGGCGGCGCCGTACCGCTGCCGGTCGGGCCGGGCAGTATCGAGCCGATTCCCGCCCTCGACGGTGTGCAGATCACCGTGGGCTCCAAGGATTTCACCGAGCAGAACATCCTCGGCTACCTCATCGAATTCGCGCTCACCGCCGCCGGAGCTCAGGTCCGTGATCTCACCAATATCACCGGATCGAACAGTCTGCGCGATGCGCAATTGCACGGCCAGGTCGATATCGCTTACGACTACACCGGAACCGGATGGATCAATTATCTGGGTAACGAGACACCGATTCCCGACTCCACGCGGCAATTCGAGGCGGTGCGCGATGCGGATCTCGCACAACACGGCATGGTCTGGGCCGATCCGGCCCCGATGAACAACACCTACACGATGGTCACCGGTGCGGGCAGCGCCGCCCGCACCGGCGCGAAAACGATCTCCGACTATGCCCGTCTGGTGAATACCGACCCGAGTACTGGCCCGACCTGCCTCGGGACCGAATTCAGCGTCCGCCAGGACGGATTTCCGGGCCTGGCCCGCAAATACGGTATCGACCTCGGCAAGGTGCACAAGCAGATCATGCAGGATTCGCTGGTGTATTCGGCCGTCGCGAACGGCACCTGTCAATTCGGCGACGTCACCGCGACCGACGGCCGCACCAAGGCGCTGAATCTGGTGCAGCTCATCGACGATCTGAACTTCTTCCCCAAATACAATGCGGCACTGGTGATGCGGAAATCCTTCGCCGACGCGCATCCGCAGGTGGCGCAGGTCATGGCGCCCATCTCCGCGCTGCTCACCAACGAGACGATCACCGAGTTGAACCGGAAGGTCGACGTCGACGGTGCCGAGCCGGCCACCGTCGCGCGCGAGTGGCTGATCCGGCAGGGGTTCGTGACCGCGGGCTGAGATCAGGCCAGTGCCGTCCGCACCGCGAGCCAGCGACCACCCGGATCGGCATAGCCGTGATACATCAGCGGAATCCGCTGGTCCACACCGAAATAGCGGAAGACCGCCAGCATCGCCTGCCGCACCGAGTAGTCGGCGAAGTCGTCGATGCGGCGCGGGCCGATCGCGCGTTCGGGCAGCGCGGCCAGCCGCGCCATCTCCTCCGGATCGCAGACGTCGAGGCCCATCGGCCCGTCGGCGATGTAGTGATCATGGAAGATGTGACGCAGCTGCGACGCATCGGCATGCCGAGAGACGCAGGGCAACAACCGAATTGCCGCGCCCGGCAGCGTCGACGCTTCCAGTGCGGCGGTCAGCTCGGGATCCGGCGCCGGCGCGTCACGCACCGGCACCTGCTCGAGCAGATGCAGCATGGACGCGCCCCGGACTCGCGGCTCCGGCACCAGGAACAAACTCACCATCGGTCCGGTGTGGGCGGCATCGGTCAGGCATATCCGCGTATGTGATCGATCGGGCGAAGGGGGCGCGGCGGGCGGGGGCTGGGGCGTGGTGATCGGGTCGGACATGCGGTCTCCTGGAGGGGAGGGCGAGCGACCCTCCCGCGAACGCGCTGGTACGAGGTCCGAAGCTGCGCCGGCCGCCGAGTTACCCGACTCGGACCGATCTCCTCGACGTCCGACCGTTGTGCCATGAATTATAGGAGCCGGGGGCACGACGCGACATCCGGAATTCGCTATCCGGTTGCTTCGTCCGTGCGATCAGGCGTTCAGCAGCCGCGGGAGTCCGCCCAGCTCCGTATCGATGCGCCGGCGCACCGCCGGCCATTCCTCGTCCAGGATGGAATAGAACGCGGTGCTGCGCACGGTGCCGTCCAAGCCGCGCGAATGTGCCCGGCGGACGCCATCGCTGGTCGCGCCCAGACGCTCGATCGCCTTGCGCGAGCAGACGTTTCGCACATCGGCGCGCAGCGCGATCCGCCGGACCCGCCACACGTCGAAGGCGTGCTCGAGCAGCAACAGTTTCGACTCCAGATTGATACCGGCGCCGCGCGCCTGTGCGCAGAGCCAGGTATTGCCGATCTCGGCGGCATCGGGCACCGCGAGCAGTGGATCTCCGGTGGGCATCCCGTGCACGACCGGCCATACCATCGGCCCCTGCCAGTAGTCGAAGCGGCAGAAGCGCGTCGAACCCAGGACCCGGTTGTCGGCCGTGGCGACGACCGCGAAGGCCAGTGCCGAACCGACCGCGTGCGCCGCCGCGGCCTGGGCGACGTAGTCCGCCGCCTCGGCGGGGCCGTGCGGTACGGGGGTGAACGCGAATGCATCGCGATCCGCGGCGCCCGCCTCGGCGAGCCCCGGAACATGGTGCGGTGCCAAAGGTTCCAGCCGCACGAGGCGGCCGGTCAGGATGACGGGTGCAGGCACGTTCCCTCGATCTTTCGGGACGGACTCCGGTAACGCCCAACGATCGTCACACCGGCCTACAACGCTCCGGATCGACGACCAGTCCTGGCGCGCCGGCAGCAGCATCGGACAGTGAGATGAACGATAACCGAACGTGTGCCGTCGTCAATGCAGGTGCGGCTTAAATTTTACGGGATTGCTCGCGTGTCGCTCGGCGCGTCGTTGGGCGGTTTTCGGCGCCTTTTTCGGTGCGTTCGCCCGGTTATCGGGTCGACATGAAACCGTTGCCGCGAGTGGCGGACTCCTCCCGATGTGACGTCGTAGCCTGGTAGGAGCGAACGGGGGGCGTCATGACCGAAACATCACGCGCGGCGATCCTGCTCGATGTCGATGGCCCCCTCAATCCCTACCCCCGGCCCACCCATCCGCCCCCGCACGGCTACCGGCCGTATGTGTTGCAGCACAGCATCATTGCCGCGATTCCGCCCATCGACCAGCAGGTGCTGCTCGATGCCGCCGTCGGTGCGCGACTGCTGGAATTGGCCGCGATCACCGATGCCGAACTCGTGTGGGCGACCGCATGGGAGTACGCGGCGAATACGGTCCTCGGTCCCGTGCTCGGACTGCCGCCGCTGGAAGTGATCATCTTCGAGGACACCGGAATTCGGCATCGCGAGGGCCACCACGGAAAGCTTCCGACCATCGACCGCTGGGCCGGACGTCGGCCGCTGTGCTGGTTCGACGACGAATTCCAGCCCGCCGACCAGGGCTGGGCCCAGCGCCGCACCGATACCGTCGCACCCACCCTGCTCGTCCCGGTCGATCGGCACACCGGTCTGACGTCCGACCACCTCGAGGTCGCCAGGGCGTTCCTGGAGCCGCTTCGCGGGCCGTGAGCTCGCTAGAGCGGCGGCAGTCGCAGCAGCGCCGCCACCGCCTTCGAGGCGCTCTGAACAGCGCTTTCCATGGTGGCCGACCAGTCGGTGCGGGTCCAGTCCCCCGCCAGCATCAGTGTGGGCACCGAGGTGCGCTGATCCGGCCGCAACCCGTCGGTGCCGAGGGCCTGGGAAAAGGTCGCCTTCGGCATCTTGACCACATGACCGTGCACCACCCGCGCATCAGCCGCGTCGGGGTAGTAGCGGCGCAGCAGTGCCATCTGCTCGTCGAGGATGTCGTCGCTGCTCTTGTGGATCTGCTCGTAGGCGCCGCTGGTGGTCAGGCAGTAGAGCCAGGTGCCGTCCGGTTCGCGGCCGTGCATGCGCTGCCGGTCGAACACCTCGTCGATCACCCCGGTTCCGCCGATGATCGCCTCCATCGCGCTGCGGGTGCCGAGCGGGCGGTCCAGATACAGATTGGTGCTGACGATCGGGGTGGCACCCAATTTGTCTGCGGCGGCGTAGATTTCGGCGTGTTCGGGCAGATCGTCGAGCAGGCCGTGGATCCGGGAATTGGGTACGGCGCAGATCACGGCATCGGCCGGGACCGTGCTGCCGTCCACCAGATCGACACCGGTCACCGCCCCGTCCTCGATCCGGATCCGGTCCGCCACCGCGCGATAGCGGACCTCGACGCCGTGGCGGCGGAACACGTCCTCCGCACCGGTGATGTAGAGCGTATCGAGGTCGACGGTCGGATAGCCGATGGTGACCGCGCGCCGATCCCGCACCCCCAGCCGAATGCCGGTGGCCAGCACATCGGCGAAGACCTTCGCGCATTCGCGCTGCACCGGCTCGGCAGCGATGCCCAGCGCGAGCCAATCCCACAGCGCTTCACGGGCTTTCGCGGGCATACCGATGCGCTCGAACCACTGCTCGGTGGTGATGTCGGCCAGATCCGCGGGCTGGAACAGACATTGCAGACCCAGCCGCATCGTCGCCCGCGCCGCGGCCAGTCGCTCACCCAGCCCGGCATCCGGATGGGCGCCCAGCAAGGTGCCGAACGCCCGGATACCTCTGGTGTGCAACGCCGTTGCGCGACCGTCCGGCCAGCGCAGCGTGCCTCCGGCGGGGAATTCCAGGTACTTCTCGGTGCCGACGCTCGCGAGGTACCGGAAGAGGTGGTGGTATCCGCTGGCGATCACATGCTGGCCGTTGTCGGGAGTATCGCCGACCTCGGCGACAGTCATCGCCTGGGTGCGACCACCGAGCCGGGCCCGGCGTTCCAGCAGTGTCACTCGCTTGCCGGCCTCGGCCAGCCAGACGGCCGAGGCCAGCCCGGCCAGACCGCCACCGATCACCACGAACCGACGAGCGTCGTTCATCCGATCCTCCGTGTGCAACAGCGAGTTTCGACCCGCGGCGACCGCGATCCGAAGGCCGAGCCGCACAGAGCGGGTTCCGATCACTGTAGGCAGGTCACCATCGACGGTCAACGGTGAGCGAAAAGATGTCACATTCTCTCACCCGGCGCATGCTCCGTCGGCCGTCGGCGAGGGAGAATGGTCGCCTCAACTCGACAAGATCCGGAGTCGCAATGCAATTCATGGTTCTCTCCCGCCGGCGCACCGAGACGTTCAGCGATGCGGACTTCGAGGAGGTGCTCCCGGCTGAAACCGACCATGTTCGCAAGCTCTACCTCGACGGCGTGGTCCGCCAGATCTGGCTGCGCGGCGATATCGCCGGCGCCTGCTTCACGATCGAGGCGGCCGATGCCGAACAGGCGAATACCATCGTCGCGCAACTGCCCATGGCCGCGGCCGGAGTTTCCGAATTCACCGTGATCCCGCTGAGCCCCTACCGCGGGTTCGGCGGGGCCTAGCGGAGTGCACGGTGGCGCGGCGCACGCCTACTTGAGCATGCTGCCCGCGTCGACGGTCACCGGCAGGCCGGTGATGTAGCGCGATTCGTCCGAGGCCAGGAACAGCACCGCGTTGCTGATATCCACCGGCTCCACCCAGCCGACCGGCAGCACGTGCATGAACTTCGCCACCGGTTCGAAATCCTCGACGCCCGGATTCTCCAGATCCGGGCGGAACATCTTCATCGTGCCCTCGTTCATGAACATCGGGGTGTTGACGTTGGTCGGGTGCACGGAATTGACCCTGATCGAATTCGCGCCCAGTTCGACCGCGAAGGTCCGCATCAGGCCGACCACACCGTGCTTGGCGGCGACGTAATGCCCGGTGTTCGGATAGGCCTTGAGTCCGCCGACCGAACTGGTCAGGATGATCGAGCCACCGTTTCCGCCGGAAATCAGGTGCGGTACACCGGCTTTCACCGTCTTCCAGACCCCTTCCAGGTTGATGCCGATCATCGTGTTCCAGTCCTGCTCGCTGGTTTCGGCCAGGGTCGCACCCCCGTTGCCGATGCCGGCGTTCGCCACGATGATGTCGAGCCGGCCCAACTGCTCGACCCCGTTGTCCACGGCGGCCTTCAACGCGTCGAAATCGCGGACGTCGACCTCGGCGGTGACGATGCGGCGCCCGAGACCCTTCACCAGCTCCACCGTCTCCGCCAGATCGGCCGGGGTCGAGGACGGAATCAGATCGGTGCCGCTCACCGGTTTGCAGACGTCGACGGCGATGATGTCGGCGCCCTCCTCCGCGAGCCGCACCGCATGACTTCGTCCCTGGCCGCGTGCCGCACCAGTGATGAAGGCGACCTTGCCCTCTACCCGCCCAGCCATAACGCACCTCGTTCATTGCCACTCGAGCACACCGATGCCCGATGTCGGATTGCCGACCACCCGCGCCGAGCGATCGCTCACTTGCTAATGGGATTCTCCAACATCGAGAATGAAATTTCCACACCCGGCGCCCGTGCGGTTCAGTGGCCGGCGCTCGCCTGCTGCCGGATCCACCGCAGCAGGGTGGGATTGCCGGAATCTGTGGTGATCACCCCAACCGCGGCGCGGACGAAGCGACCCTCGGTGACGGCGGCCAGCATGCTCGCGGCGAGATCGCTACGGGCGGTGAATATCCCGTCGGCGTGCCCCTCGACCATCGTGTAATCGGTGACGTCGGGACGGTCGTAGAGTCCGCTCGGGCGCACCACCGTCCAGTCCCGATCACTGTCGCGCAGCAGCGCTTCCATCCGCCGCATATCGTCGTACAGCGTCTTGCCCGCCACCCGCGTCACATACGGCACCAGCAGCCGGTTGAAGAGGAAGCCGCCCTCGCTGTAGGGGCGCGGATCGACCCCGGCCGAACTCACCACCACGATCCGGCGCACGCCGTGGCGCCGCATCGCCGTCACGATGTTCGACACACCGTCGGAGTAGGTGGTGATCGGTTCCTTGCTCGGCGGCACCCCGAGCGCGGACAGCACCGCATCCCGCCCCTTCACCGCGGTGTCGACCGCCCCCGGATCGAGGACATCGGCGCCGATCACCTCGAGCCGATCATCGCGCAGCGGGAATTCGCCCGGCCGCCGCGTCACCGCCGCGACCTGATGCCCGGCCGCCAGAGCCTGGGCGGTGAGCCGGCGACCGGTGGGACCGTTGGCCCCGAAAATCGTGATACGCATGGTCTTTCCTTCGGACAGAGGAGGCGGACCGGCGACGGCGAGACAGCCGCCGAACCCTCGTTGCCTGGACGCACACAAGACGCCCGCCGCGCTCATCGCGTAACAACCCGCGACGGTGATCTGCATCACCGGCGGTGGTCACCGATTGCTCCGTGACGTCTACGTCGGCGCAGCGGCGTGCCGCAGGCAAACGGTAGGCTCTTCACCGCTTGTCGGATCGAAGGGCCGTCTCGGCGGGGAGGGATTGGGATGAGGCTGTCGATGGGGAAGGCCGCCGATATACGAACGAACAGGCGCGGATCGGTCTGGAGGATCTCCGGCACGTCCGGCCGGCCGGACGGACACGGAAACACCGGGCCCGCAATCGCTCCCGTCTACGCGGAGCGCGATATGCCCGCAGACGGATTCGCGGAATACGACGACCTGCGCAAACAGGGTGGCCGGGCCTTCGTCCTCTGGGCGGACACCGACCGGCGCCGAATGTTCGCTCGCGTCGTCACCAAGAGTGCCGAACGCCGCGGAACCGCACACTTCGACATCCTGGGCGCCGCGGGCGAACCCGTCGGCACCGTGGTTCGGGAGCCGGGATGCCGTGGCGGACGGTTCCGCACGCGCTGGACGGTCACCCCGGTGGGCCGCGAACCGCTCGTCGGCCACAAAGGCCAGTCCGGCTGGTGGGTCGTGTGGTGGCTGTTCTTCCCGATCCAACTGGCCCTCGGCGTACTCATCGTCGCGTCGATCTTCCTCGGCGGCGGCGACGGCGACCTCGCTCGCATGCCCCGCCGGATCCGCTGGCGCGACAACGCGAACGGCACGGTGCCGCTGGACTTCTCCGACGACGTCCTGCGCGTCGACGGCCACTGGGATCCACGGCTGGTGACGAGCCTTCTCGCACTGCTCGCCACTTATCCGGGGCTGCTCGGCACGTCCGCGTGGGATACGGGGCGGGACTGAACCGCAGGCTATCCCGACGTCAAGGCTTCGATCGCCCGGCCGATCAGCATCGTTCCCACGAGGACCAGCAGCACCATCATCACGGTTCGATCGTTGGCGACCAACCAGGTCTTGGTGGTGGCCAGGGGTCGGTCGAGCCGATCGCCCGCGACCAGGTAGGCGGCGACCGGCGCGATGCACGAGGCCAGCGCGATCACGAGGAAGATCGCACCGGCGCCCAGCGCTCTGGGCGCCGAAAGCCGCGCCTCCGCGATATCGAGCCCGCCCATGACGGCGGGCACGAGCGTGCTGACATCGACGATCACGAACGCCACGCCGAGTCCGAAGGCGCCCACCGGAGTCACGCGGTCGACTCGGTCCCACAGTTTCCGCGGCTTCTCCTCGCCGCGTGTGCGCTGGTACCCGAACCACACCGCGATACCGAGCAGCCCGATCCCGCAGCAGAGCCGGATGAGCGAGGTCGCGGTCGAGGCGTGATGCGGATGCAGATGTTCGGCGGCGGACGCGCCGATCAGCAGCGCCACCGCGGCGACGAGCACCGCGAATCCGCAGATCCGCCCGAGCAGATATCCGCTGCTCTTCGCTCGCGCCTGCCCGGACACCAGCATCAGCACCGCGACGATCAGCGGCAGCGGACTCACCGCGATCGCGGCGGCCAATGGCAGGGTCCTGCCGATCACGGTGCCCATCCGCCGTTCCTTTCGCCCCACCCGAGCGAATATTTGCCAAGAACTCGCTGTAATGTGGTTACAGGTTCGAAACTGCGACCATTTCCGCCAATCTAGCTGGGACTATAGGCCATACTTGAGGCCCTCAGCTGGAATTGCCAGAGATTCCCTAGTCGGTATTTCGGATATGGAGGCGCGATGTCGGCCGCCGATCTCGTAGTCCTGGGCACCACGGTCACCGTCGACGAGCGCCGACCGCGCGCGCAGGGTGTGGCGGTCGCCGGCGGCCGGATCGCCGCTGTCGGCAGCCGGAAGGAACTGAGGTCGTGGATCGCGGACGCGACCGAAGTGGTGGACATCGGCGAGGGGTGCCTGCTGCCCGGATTCGTGGAGGCCCACGGGCATCCGCTGATGGAAGCGATCGTGCTCTCGGACCGGATGGTCGATATCCGGCCGGTCACCACGACCGACGCCGGCCGGGTCGTCGACGCGATCCGGCGGGAGGTCGCGGACCGCGGACCCGAGGGCGCCTACCTGGTGGGATGGGATCCGTTGTTGCAGCACGGACTTCCGGAGCCGACCCTGGCCTGGTTGGACGATATCGCGCCCGCCCACCCGCTGGTCGTTCTGCACAATTCCGGACACCTCGCCTACTTCAATTCGGCTGCGGCACAACAGGCCGGCATCGACCACACGACACCGAACCCGAAGGGCGCCGCCTTCGGCCACGATGCCGAGGGTGCGCTGGACGGCCGCGCCTACGAGACGGGTGCGGTATTTCCACTGGTGGCCGGGGCCATCGCCAATCCCGCCGCCTACCCCGCGATGCTGCGCGCCGAATGTGCGCGGCTGAACCGGGCGGGACTGACGACGTGTTCGGAAATGGCGTTCAGTCCACGATTTCGCCCGGTGCTCGAGGGGATGCGCGCCGCCGACGAGCTGACCGTCCGGTTCCGGACCTACGAGATCTCCAACCCGGACATGACCACCGCGGTGACGCCCGGTGCCGGCGACGACATGCTGCGACAGGTCGGCATCAAGATCTGGGTCGACGGCTCACCGTGGATCGGCAATATCGCGCTGTCGTTCCCGTACCTCGACACCGACGCCACTCGCACCATCGGTGTCATCCCCGGCTCGTGCGGCCACGCCAACTACACCGCCGACCAGCTGCGCGAGATCGTGCACGCGTATTTCCCCCAGGGCTGGCCGATGGCCTGCCACGCGATGGGCGATGTCGCGATCGACATGATCCTCGATGTCTACGCCGACGTCCTGGACCGGTATCCGCGCACCGATCACCGGCTGCGCCTGGAACATTGCAGCGCGATCCGGCCCGACCAGCTCCGCCGCGCCGCCGAACTCGGCGTGACGTGCAGCTTCTTCGTCGACCAAATCCATTACTGGGGCGATGTTCTCGTGGACGGCCTGTTCGGACCCGAACACGGTTCGCTCTGGATGCCGGCGGGCAGCGCCGTGGCGGCCGGACTGCGGATCTCGTTGCACAACGATCCTCCGGTCACTCCGGAAGAACCGTTGCGCAACATCAGCGTCGCGGTGACACGGACGGCGCCGAGCGGTCGCGTCCTGGCCCCGCAGGAGCGATTGACCGTCGAGCAGGCGATCCGGGCGCAGACGATAGATGCCGCATGGCAACTGTTCTCGGACGACGTCATCGGATCGCTCGAGGTCGGTAAGTACGCGGATATGGTCGTGCTGTCCGACGATCCCTGGGCAGTCGCGCCCGAAGACATCGCAGCCTTGGAGGTTCGGGCGACCTATCTGGCGGGACGACTCGTGAGCGACCGCGTGCCCCAAACCTGATCGGCGCGGGCCGAATTCGCGAGCGTATCGCTCACAACCACACGGTGGACAACCACGCGGCGATGACGGCGAGTACCAGCAGGACGACATTCAGGCCGATCAGCTTCACCTCGCCGCGGCGCAGATGCAGCACGAGCGCACCGACCTGCACCAGCGCCAATCCGACGGCGGCCACGAGCGCGAGAACCACGGCGATGCCGGTCAGCGGCGGCAGGATCAGCCCGGCCGCGGCGAGCACCTCGCTCACACCGATGCCGCGCACCAGCCCCAGTGGCACGGTATCGATCCACCCCATCATCGGCCGGAGCTGATCCTTCGACCGCAGAATCTTGATTCCGCCCGAGTAGAGGTAGAACACCGCCAGCAGCGCCCCGACGATCCAGTACGCGATTTCCACCGCAGCCTCCCAAGTTACGAACAGTAAGCAGCAGCATCATCCGCCGGAATAGTGCAGCAGCGCATCTGCGCCTCACTTCTGGCAGGCGACCTTGCCAAAAACGAATTTCTGGTAGAGGATCTTGCCAGATCTTCGATGAGGAGGACCCCGTGACGCCCACCGTTCCGCTGCGGCACCCGAGCGCACCGCGCCCCGTTCCGGGCCCCGGCCTGGGCACCCTCGCCCGGATGCTCGGGCTCAGCACACCGGGCCCGGAGGAATTTCGCGAGCTGGGCGAGGCCCTGACCGTGGGCGACCGGCCGATGGACGAGCTCGTCGAGTGGATGTACCGCGAGGGGATGGCCACTACCCGGCCGCTGTTCGAACGCGCCCTGCGGGAGGGCATCGCCGCGGTGCCGGAAGCCCCGGAGCCGCTGCGCGAATTCTTCGAATACGTCGAAACGGTGCCCGAGTGGGTCGATCGGCGAAAGATCCGCCATGCCGAGCGCGTCTCCTGTCTCGGCGGCCGCGACGGGATCTACGTCGCCCGCGACATGTCGTTCCTCGGCGGCTACCTGGCCTCCGGTTTCAACAAGACCCTGCTGCGCACCGGCGCCTTGGAGAAAGGCCCGGCGAAACGGTTCGCCGAGACCACTCAGTGGGCGATGGATGTCACCGCACCCGGCGGAATGGCATTGCGGGGCAGCGGTTTTCGCTCGACCGTGCACGTCCGGCTGATCCATTCGCTGGTGCGCCGGCACGTGGCCGCGATGCCGGACTGGCGGGCCGAGGAGTGGGGACTGCCGATCAATCAGACCGATATGGCCGCCACACTGGTCGGCGCGGTGATCGCTCCGATGATCGGCGCCATCGGCATGGGAGTCGTGATCACGCCCCGCGACGCGGACGCCATGGCCCATCTCGCCCGCTACGTCGGCTGGGTGATGGGTGTCGAGGAACGCTTCCTGCCCACCGACTTTCGCGACAGCGTCCGCATTCTCTACCACACGTTGACCGCCATCACGAACCCCGACGACACCTCCCGCCAGCTCGCGATCCCGATGCGCGACGAACCGCTCGGCTGGCACTACGACCATCTGCAGGGGCTGCGGCGACGGATCGCCCGATCCCAGCATCTGTCGATCGCGATGATGTATCTGGGCCCGTCCGCGATGAAACGACTCGGACTGCCCAGTCGCACCCTGCCCTGGTATCCCGTGCTGCGCATACCGATCAACCTCGCGCGGTCGGCGCGGGCCCGGCTGATTCCCGGGCAGTTCGAGCGCGTCGTAGCCGAAGGCCGGGCCGCGCAACTGTCGTTCATCCGCACCCTCGCCGGCCCCGACGCCGCGGTGATCGGCGGGTCGGCCGAGCACATCACCCCGGCCGCCTGAACCGCTCGCCCGGCTACTCCGCGACATCCGTCCATGTCACCGGAAGTTCGTGCACCCCATAGATATTCATATCGGTCCGCAACCTCACCGCATCGGCCGGGACGGCCAGGGCCAGGGTCGGGAAGCGGCGTAGCAGGCCGGCGAATCCGGCGCGCATCTCGATCCGGGCGAGTTGCTGGCCGAGGCACAGGTGCATGCCGTGCCCGAAGGACAGGTGGCCGCGGGCCGTGCGGTGCACGTCGAGGGTGTCGGGGTCGTCGAAGCGGCGTGGGTCGCGATTGGCGGCCAGCAGCGAGACGACGACGGTCGAACCCTTGCCGATGGTTTCGCCGCCGAGCTCGATGTCCTCGGTGGCGTAGCGGTAGAAGATGTCGGCGACCGAGAGGTAGCGCATGAGTTCTTCGACCGCATCGGGAACCAGGGCCGGATCGGCACGCAGCTCCGCCGCCTGTTCCGGATGCTCGAGCAGCGCGAAGGTGCCGAGCCCCAGCATGTTCGCGGTGGTCTCGTGCCCCGCCAGCAGGAGCAGGAAGGCGATGCCGGTCAGTTCCTCGACGGTGAGATCGTCGTGGCGGGCCAGGTCGGAGAGGATGTCCTCACCCGGTTCGGCGCGCTTGCGGACGACGAGTTCGGCGAGATAGGACGTCAGCGCGCCGTAGGCCGCCATCTTCTCCTCGAGCGCCTGGTCCTTGACGAGGAACTTGGCCGAGTTGACCTGGAAGGTGTCGCGATCCTCGTAGGGAACCCCGAGCAGTTCGCAGATCACCAGCGAGGGCACCGGCAGGGCGAACTCCGCTACCAGATCGACCGGCGGGGTCAGCCGCGCCATCGCCTCCAATTGCGCCTCGACGATGTCCACGATGTGGTCTTCGAGCTGCTTCATCCGTCTGACGGTGAAGGCGCCGACGAGCTTGCGCCGCAACCGGGTGTGGTCCGGCGCGTCCATCGCGATGAACACGCCGGGGATCTGCGGTGAGGGCTCGGTGGCGGCGGGCATGCCCGGAATCTCGTAGGGCACATGCAGAACGCCGATGTCCTGACGTGAGCTGAACCGGGAGTCGGCCAGGAGGCTGCGCACCTCGTCGTAGCCGGTGACCAGCCAGCCCTCGTGTCCGTCGGGAAAGATCATCGGACTGACGGGGTGAGCATCACGCAGCCGGGTGATCTCGCGGGGCGGATCGAAGGGGCCCGCATTGCGGTCCATGGGCAGGCCGTGCGGGACCGAAACCGTTCGGGTCATGGCGTTTTCCTCTCGGGAGAGATGGATCGGCGGAGATCGAGGGGAACTAGGCGGCGGACGCGTGCTGGATAACGACGTTGCCGAGGGCGCTGCGCGCGTACACCCGCACGGTGTGCTCGTCGTCCTGGGCGCCGTCGACCGGCCCCAGCTGGTTGTGCACGGCGCCGCTCGCGACCATGGTCTCCAGCCGCGCCGCGCTCCCCGGACGGATGCCGACCTCCAGATCGCCCACCGAGGTCTCCAGCCGCAGCACACCGCGGGTGGCCTCGCCGATCCGGATATTGCCCTGGGCGGTCTTCGCGGTCACCGAACCGAGCGGACGCTCGACGACGATGTCACCGGCCGACACCTCCAGCACGCAGTCGCCGAGCTCGCCGGCGCCGAGGATTCGGCCCACACCGGCGGTGCCCTGGACGCGGGAGCCGGTCGGCACCTCGATGGTCACCTCGATCGACGGATTGCCGCCGAAGGGGGTGTAGGTCCGCCAGTCCTTCGGCGTCGTCACGGTCAGGGTGCCGTCGGCGAAGTCGACCCGAGTCTGCTCGGCGGCGCGCACATCGGCCTTCTTGGCCGGATCGGCGGGGCGGACCGCGACGACGGTGTCGGTGCGATCGGAGGCGATGACGGTGACGTTGCCGGACAGCACCTCGACGGCGACGGCGATCGGTTCCGGGGTCTGGAAAGTAGACATGGTGTTCTCCTGGGTTCTGCTGGGAATCGGGCGGCGGGATCGGGTGATCCGGCCGGTGAACCGGTCCGCGGGGCGGATCGCTGTGCTGTTCACGAGAACTACTGTCGCCACCCCGGCTGATATCGGGCTGACGCCGGCCTGACATGCCCGCTGACATCATGTTTCCGCTGGTCGAGGCGGTCGAATGTGATGTCGCACGAGCTCTTGTCAGCCCTGGGCCGGGCGATCTCACACCGGTCGGCCGGCCACGGCAGAATGATCGGGGTGCGAATCGGGATGCTTGGAACGCTCGACATCCGGGCAGATGACGGTGAAATGATCGAAATACCGGGCGTCCGGTTGCGGGCGCTGCTGATCGCCCTCGCACTCGAACCGGGCCGCGCGGTCCCGAAAGCGTCACTGGTCGACTGGATCTGGGGCGAGCAACCACCCGCCGATGCCGCGAATGCGTTGCAGGCGTTGGTCTCCCGGTTGCGGCGGGTGCTGCCGGACGGTTCGCTCGACGCGCAGGCGGGCGGTTATCGGCTGGCAGTGGACCCGAGCACGGTCGACGCGTTGCGGTTCGAACGGCTTCTCGATCAGGCCCGCGGCGGTGACGTCGTCCGGCAGACGCACCTGCTGCGCGAGGCCCTGGACCTGTGGCGCGGGGCGCCGATGCAGGACCTCGATGCCGGCGACAACGAGGCGGTCGCGGCGGTGGTCACCCGCTTCGAGGGTTTGCATCTGGCCGCGCTGGAAGATCTGTACGAAGCCGAGATCCGTCTCGGTCGCGGACCGGATCTGGTCGCCGAACTCACCGAGTCGGTCGCCCGGCATCCGGTCCGGGAGCGGTTGGTCGCCGCACTGATGCGGGCATTGGCCGCCGCCGGGCGCGGCGCCGAGGCGCTGCTGGTCTATCAGCGAGCTCGGGAGGCACTCGCCGACACCCTGGGCGTGGATCCCGCACCGGAACTGTCCGATCTGCACGTGGCTCTGCTGCGGGGCGAAGCGGGGCCCCGAGACACCGAACGCAAGACCAACCTCCGCGCCGAATTGACCACCTATGTAGGCAAATACACCGATATCGCCGCCGTGCGCGAACTCATCGCGAACCATCGGCTCACCACCTTGACCGGTCCCGGCGGCTCGGGGAAGACCCGGTTGGCGCTGGAGACCGCGCGCACCCTGCTCGACGATCTGCCGGACGGGGCGTGGCTGGTGGAACTGGCCTCCGTCGGGGCCAGCGGAGACGTGGCGCAATCGGCCCTCGCCGCCTTCGGGCTCCGGGACGCCCTGCTCGGCGGGGCACCGGACGCGGAACCGATGGACCGGCTCGTCGCGGCGATTCGCGATCGCGAGACCTTGCTGGTCCTGGACAACTGCGAGCATGTGATCGATGCGGCGGCGGCCTTCGCCCACCGGGTGCTCGGAGAATGCCGGGGTCTGCGGATCCTTGCCACCAGCCGGGAACCACTGGGCATCACCGGTGAGGCGTTGTGGCAGGTAGCACCGCTGGCACTGCCCGCCGAGGACGCGGATCCGGCCGAGATCGAATCCTCCCCCGCCGTGCAGTTGTTGCGCGACCGGGCCGGTGCGATCCGCACCGATCTGGATACGGCGAATCCCGGCACCCTGTCGACCATCGCGCGCGTCTGCCGCGCCCTCGACGGCATACCGCTCGCCATCGAACTGGCCGCGGCCCGGTTGCGCACCATGTCGCTCGACCAACTCGCCGACCGCCTCGACGATCGCTTCCGCCTGCTCACCGGCGGCAGCCGCACCGCCATCCCGCAGCACCGGACGTTGCGCGCGGTGGTCGATTGGAGCTGGGAGCTGCTCACCGATGCCGAGCGGATGGTGCTGCGCAGGCTGGCGGTGTTCGCCGGCGGCGCGAGTCTCGAGGCCGCCGAGCAGATCTGCGCGGGCGTATCCGGCGCACCGGGGGAAGTCGAGCAGTGGGAGGTGCTCGAACTGCTGACGGCGCTGACCGAGAAGTCGCTGCTGCTCACGGCGGCCGACAGCGAACCCCGCTACCGGATGCTCGAGACGATCAGGCGGTACGCCGACGATCGCCTGGTCGAGGCGGGCGAATCGGAACCTCTACGACGGCAGCATCTTTCGTACTTCACGACGCTCGCCGAGACCGCGGAGCCGCATCTGCGCCGCGCCGAGCAGCTGGAGTGGCTCGCGAGGCTCGAGGCCGAACACGACAACATCGCGCTGGCCCTGCGCGGCGCGCTCGCCGACGACGACGCGGCGGGAGCGATGCGGCTCGCGGCGGCCGCCGGCTGGTACTGGTGGCTCGGCGGGCACAAAGCCGAAGGTATGGAACTGATCACCGCCGCGGCACGCATCGGCGGGCACGAAGGCGGCAGCGAAGCGTCACCACGCAGTGCCCTCGACAGTGCCGCCAATGACCCAGCACGCATCGGCGGGCACGAAGGCGGCAGCGAAGCGTCACCACGCAGTGCCCTCGACAGTGCCGCCAACGACCCAGCACGCATCGGCGGGCACGAAGGCGGCAGCGAGAATGCTTGCACCGCAAACGATTCGGGTGACGACGAATTCCGGGCCAGGGTCTACGGCTTGATCGTGCATTTCATGAGTTCCGGGCCGAACGACGAACACCAGGTGGCGGAATGGGTCCACAAGGCCTACCAGCTCGGCCGGAACGGCGAATCCGACTATCCGCTACTGGCTTTCATCGGCGCGTTGGAGCGCATGTTGCGCGGCGGAGACGAATTCCTGACCGCATTCGAACCGCTGCTCACCCACGACGATCCCTGGGTGCGGGCGCTGGCACGGCTGCAGGTGGGCAAGGCGCGCATCGCCCTCGGCTTCCCCGGCCGGGAAGCCGACGACCATCTCGAGACGGCACTGGCGGAGTTCCGGGCGCTCGGCGAGCGCTGGGGCATGTCGTTCGCGCTGACCGAACTGGCCAACAGGATCGCCATGCGCGGCGAATTCGCCACGGCCGGTGCCTATCTGGACGAGGCGATCGCGGTGGTCACCGAAGTCGGCGCCATCGAGGACGTGTTCCTGATCCGGGCGCGCCAGGCTCAACTGTATTGGCTGCAGGGCGATGCGGAGGCGAGTGCCGACGCCATGTCCGAAGCGCAGCGGTACGCGGACCGGTCCGCCTGGCCGAACGCACTGGCCGAATTCGCGTTCACGAAGGCGGAGCTGGCGCGGTGGCAGGGCGATACGGAACAGGCCCTCCGGCAGATCGAGATCGCGACGTCCGCGCAGGGCAGCGACGCCGGCCAGAGCTACGTCGACGCCTTACGGAACCACCAGATGGGTTGTCTCACAACAGATCTGAATGCCGCTCGTACGCTGCACGCCGCGGCGTTCCGCGCCGCGACCGGCGCCGGCTACGCACCTCTCACCGCCCTGATACTGGTGGGGATCGCGGATCTGGCGTCGCGGGCCGAGCAGGACGAACAGGCGGTCCGGTTGCTGGCGGCCAGCGCCGCGATTCGCGGCCTGGTCGACCGGTCTCAGCCGGATGTGGCGCGGATCGAGCAGACAGCACGACGCCGCCTCGGTGACCAGCGGTTCACCGAGGCGACGAAGGAAGGGGCAGAGGGAAACTGGGAGGAATTGGTGGCGACTACGCTCGCTTGTTGAACGTGGCACGCGACCAGAGGAATCCGACCACGGCGAATCCGGCGCACCAGGCCAGCGCGGCGGCCGTATAACCGCCGGACGGGTGGCCTTCGAGAAATCCGCGCAGCGATTCGATGATCGGCGTGAACGGCTGGTACTGCGCGAACTGCCGGATACCCTGGCCCATCTTGTCGGCCGGCACGATCGCACTGCTCACGAAGGGCAGCATGATCAGCGGCACCACGCTCATACCGGCGGATTCCGGTGTTTTCGCGGCCATTCCGAGTGCGACGGTGAGCCAGGATGCCGCGAACGAGGTCGCGACCATGATGCCGACGGCGGCGAGCCAGTCCGTCGCACTGGCCGGCGGTCGGAACCCCAGCGCGAAGGCCACACCGATGACGGCCGCGATGGCGACCAGGTTGGTCAGCATGGTCGCCGCCACATGACCGATCAGGATGGCGCTGCGGGAGACGTCCATGACCTTGAACCGGTTGATGATGCCCTTCGCCATATCGGAGCTCACCGACACCGCGGTGCCGGACAGGCCGTAGCTGATGGCCAGCAGGATCAAACCCGGTGTGGCGTAATCGATGTAATGGCCGCCGACATCGAAGGCATTGCCGAAGACGTAGACGAAGATCAGCATCATCACGACCGGCATCAGTGCGGCGTTGAAGATGGTGACGGGGGTGCGGGCGATGTGGGTGAAGTTGCGGCCCAACATCATCGACGCGTCGGACAGCGATGCGGGCATGGTGATCGTACTCATCGCGGGGAAACCTCCGTGGTCGCGTGACCGGTCAGGGAAAGGAAAACGTCGTCGAGATCGGGGGTGTGGACGGTGACCTCCTCGGCCTCGACCGAGGACTCGGCGAGCCGATCCAAAAGGTGGCGCAGGGATTTCGTGCCGCCGTTGCCGGGGACGCGCAGGGTCAGCGCGCTGTCGTCACGGGTGGCGCCGGGCAGGCTGCGCGCGGCGACATCCAGTTCCCCGGGTTGGGTGAAACGAAGCCGGATGTGGCTGCCGGGCACCAGGCGCTTGAGGTCGTCGGGTGTGCCTTCGGCGACGATGCGCCCCTGGTCGAGTACCGCGATCCGGTCGGCCAGCTGGTCGGCTTCCTCGAGGTACTGGGTGGTGAGGAAGATCGTCACACCCTCGGAAGTCAACTCCCGCACGATGTCCCACATCGTGCGCCGGCTGCGCGGGTCCAGTCCGGTGGTCGGCTCGTCGAGGAAGACGATCTGCGGTTTGGTGATCAGCGTCATCGCCAGATCCAGCTTCCGGCGCATACCGCCGGAATAGGTCGCCGCGCGCTTACCCGCGGACTCCACCAGATCGAATCGCTCCAGCAGGTCGGCCACCACCCGCTTGCCCGCATCTCCGCGCAGGCGATGCAGGCCCGCCATCAGGCGCAGGTTCTCCTCCCCCGTCAGCAGATCGTCCACCGCGGCGAACTGCCCGGTCACCCCGATCGCCGCCCGCACGGCCTTGCCCTCGGTGGCGAGATCGTGCCCCGCGATTCGCGCCGTCCCGCCGTCGGCCTTCGCCAACGTGGTCAACACGTTCACGGTCGTCGTCTTGCCGGCCCCGTTCGGACCGAGCAGCGAGAAGATGGTCCCGGCCTCGATGGTCAGATCGATCCCGTCGAGGATCGTCTTGTCCCCGTATGCCTTCCGCAACCCGGAGGCGGCAATTGCTGTGCTGTTCATGGGGACAACTGTGCGGCGGACGGCTGATACGCCCCTGACGCCGGCCTGACACGACCACTGATACGGAGTTTTACCTGGTCAGGCCTCAGCCGATCTCCTCGGCCAAGCCGACGATGATTCCCTCGGGACCACGGACGTAGCAGAGCCGGAAAATCTGTTCGTACTGCTCCACCGTGCCGACGAGTTCGGCGCCGTGCGCACGCAGGCGGGAGATGACGTCGTCGATATCGTCGACGGCGAACATGATGCGGCGAATGCCGAGAGTATTGGCGGGCGCGTGCTGCGGCTCGGACCGGACCGGTTGCGGCTGATGGAACATCGCGAGCTCCACCCGGCCGCGGCCGTCGGGAGTTCGCAGCATCGCGACCTCCTGCCGCACATCGTCGACTCCGATGATGCGTTCCACCCACCGCCCCTCGACCGGCCCCTTGTTCTCCAGCTCCATACCGAGTTCGACGAAGAATGCGATCACCGCGTCGATGTCCTCGACCACGATGAGCACGTTGTCCATCCGCTTGATCGCCACAGTCTCTCCTCCGATCGCAGGCCCACGCGGTCTTCGTGAGTCCGCGAATCATGACGCGCTGCCGCACCGAAACTCATCGGTGGGATCAGTGGCGGGGACGACGGCCGAACCGGGTCGTCCTGAGCGCCCATAATCGTGCCGGGCCGAGCAGGGAACTCCTATACGGCCCGGCCTTTGCGGCCGAACGGTACGGGTTGTCGCGTGCCCCGACCTCTATCCACCGGCCGCCCGGGTGAATCGGCCCACGAGGGCCCGGAGATGTTCCACCAGTTCCGGCGGCGATTCGACCTCGAATTCCACATCGAGCATGCCGACCACCAGGGCCACCAAAGCGTAGGAGTCCGAACCCATTTCGAGGCGGCAGGTGCGCTCGTCGATCGGCGTGACCAGGCCCTCGATGCGCCCGGCCAGTTGTTCCGCGGGGACGTGGACGCGCATGACCGACCGGTACGGCCACATCGCGAACCCCATGGTGCGACGCAGGTAGGCGACGACATCACCGTCGGGAGACGGACGGTGTGTGAAGCGCGGGCCGTTGGGGGTCCGCAGCGACATGCGGTCGACGCGGAAGGTGCGCCAGCCGGCGCGGTCGCTGTCCCAGCCGACGAGATACCACCGATGACTCCAATGTGCGATGCGATGCGGCTCCACGGTGCGCCGGGTGTCCTCGCCCGCATGACTGTGATAGTCGAAGCGCAGCGTTTCGGCGTCGCGAATGGCGGCGGAGATGGCGGTGAGCTGCGCGGCGTCGACAGCGGGGCCCGGATCGTAGCGGGGTGGCATGGCGACCACGGCGCCGCGCAGCGCGTCGACGCGATGGCGCAGCCGGGCCGGCAGTACCTGCTCCATCTTCGTCAGCGCGCGCAGCGAAGTTTCCTCGATGCCGGCGACATTGCCGGTGGTGTTGGTCTGCAGTCCGATCGTGACGGCCACCGCTTCGTCGTCGTCCAGCAGCAGCGGCGGGAGTGACGCACCCGCGCCCAGACGGTAGCCGCCGTCCGGCCCCATCACGCCGTGCACGGGATAACCCAACTCGCGCAGGCGTTCCACGTCGCGCCGGACGGTGCGAGTGGTGACGTCGAGTCGTTCGGCCAGCTCCGTTCCGGTCCAGTCGCGAGGTGTCTGCAACAGCGACAGCAATCGCAACAGCCGCGCCGGCGTGGTTTCGGGCATGGATCGATCATCCCGCACGAGTAGGACCGTTTCCGTCCTACACGGGGTGGATGCTCCTTTCATGACCGATACGACGATCACCCCGTTCCGCATCGACATCCCGCAGGAAGACCTGGACGAACTCAACTTTCGGCTCGCGCGTACCCGATGGACCGATGCCCTGCCGGGTGTCGGCTGGTCGTACGGGGTCGATCGCGACTACCTGATCGATCTGGCCGAGTACTGGCGCACCGGCTACGACTGGCGCGAATACGAGTCGAGGTTGAACAAGGTCCCGCAGTTCGTCACCGAAATCGATGGGCAGACAGTGCATTTCATGCATGTCCTCTCTCCGGAACCGGACGCGACGCCGCTGATTCTCACCCACGGCTGGCCCAGCACGCCCGCCGACTTCCTCGACATCCTCGGACCGCTGTCCGATCCGCGCGCGTACGGCGGGGATCCGGCCGACGCGTTCCATGTGGTGGCACCGTCGGTGCCGGGCTTCGGCTTCTCCGGCCCGACGCACGAAACCGGTTGGGACGTACCGCGAATCGCGCGCACCTGGGCGACGCTGATGGAACGACTCGGCTACGAACGCTACGGCGCCCAAGGGGGCGACTACGGCAGTCTCATCTCCCCCGCCCTGGGCCGGGTCGCACCGGACAAGGTCATCGGCGTGCACGTCAACGCACTGGCCGACGCCGCGACCGCGACCGGGTCCGGCCGGGAACTCGACGAACTGTCGGAAGCGGACCGCGCGAAGGCCGTCGCGAACCAGATGTGGTGGTACGGCCACAACGGTTACGCGACCCAGATGGCGTTGCGGCCGCAGACCATCGCCTACGCCCTCAACGACTCACCGGTCGGCCAGCTCGCCTGGAATCTCGAATGGTTCGTGGACTGGGATCCGACGGCCACCGACCAGGCGCCGGTCGATCGCGACATCATCCTGACCGACGTCACGACCTATTGGCTCACCGGCACCGCCGGTTCCGCGGCCCGGATCTATCGGGAGTCCGGGGCGTCGTGGGGCAGCAGACCCGCGCCGTCGGGTGTGCCCACCGCGGTCGCGAACTTCCGCGGCGATCGGGCCGTTCGCGGCTTGGCGGAGTCGGCCAACACGATCGTGCGCTGGAACGAGTACCCCGGGGGCGGCCACTTCGCTTCCCTCCAGGCGCCCGCGGAACTCGTCGCCGATATTCGCGAATTCTTCCGATCGGTCACCGGCTGAGCGGCCGGAATCGATTCCGGCGTGGGAGGTAAATCGCTTATCCCGCAGCGGGTTCGGTCCCCGGCGCGACCGCCCAGGCAGCCTCGATCATCGCGAAGATCTCGTCCACCGCAGCATCCGGATCGGCCGACTCGCGGGCCAGTGCGTAGGCGTCGATCACGAATCTCGCGATCGTCCGGCAGGCCGTCGGAGTGGGAGACAGTCCGGGGTTCGCCGCGATGGCCGTCGCCAGCGACTCGGCGTGCCGCAGCCGCATCGACTCCTCGTACTGCCGCAGCGCGGGTGAGTCGTCGATCATGCGCCAGATCGGGTCGGCGCCGTCCGCCGTGCAATGCCGGAGCAACGCGAGAATCTCGCGCCGCAGCACCGGCATGAGCGGCTCACCCGCCGCCCGGTCGGTCACCGCGGCCCACATGCCCGACGGGCTCGCGTTCGAGGAGGCGGCCGGCTATCCGTCCGTGGTGGAGACGGCGTTGCGCATCATCGACCAGGTGGGCGCGCGGCCCGGGCACACGCTGCTGGTCAGCGGCGCGTCCGGCGGAGTCGGATCGGCCGTGCTCCAGATCGCCCGCGAGCGCGGCATCACGGTGATCGGCACGGCCGGGGCGGCGAACCAGGACTACCTGCGCAGCCTCGGCGCCATCGCCACCACCTACGGCGAGGGCTGGGTGGAACGAGTGCGCCGACTCGGTCGCATCGACGCCGCCCTCGATCTGGCCGGCTCGGGAGTCATCGGCGAACTCGTCGAACTGACCGGAGATCCACAGCGAGTGATCACCATCGCCGACCTCGATGCACCGGAGTTCGGCGCAGGTCAACGACGACCATGACACGGTCACCGTGGTGACGAAGAGCGGTGAAAACGCGGTTCTGGTCGCGGAATCCGACTGGAATTCCATCCAGGAAACGCTCTACGTCCTCGCGACTCACGGCGGGGTTCGCCTGCTGGAGTCGGCGCGCGAAGCGCAACGAGGCGAGATCGAAGCGCGAGAGCTGCTGGACCCGGATGCCTGACCGGAAGCTGGTCTTCACGTCCTACGGCTGGGAGACCTACTCGTCGTGGCTCACTCGCGATCGAACGGTGTTGCGGGCGGCGAACAGACTGATCACCGCGGTCCTGGCCGACCCTTTCCGAGGCATCGGAAAACCCGGGCCACTGAAACACCAGCTCGCCGGAAACTGGTCGAGACGAATAACCCGGGAACATCGCTTGATCTACTACGTGACCGAAACCGAGATCGTGATCATCGGTGTGGGCGGGCATTACGACGATTGACGGCCGAGCGTGACGGCGGATTCTCGCCAGCACGGGAATGCGACGACGACCAAGATCGTGGGCATGTCAGCGGATGTGATGACCACCTTGCGAGCGTTCTATGCGGCCGAAGCGGCCTACCTCACCGACGGCGCCGAGTTCGGGGAGATGGCTCGGCACCTGGCATCCGATGTGGTCATGTACCAAGCGTCGAGCCTGCCCTACGGCGGTGAATGGCGCGGACACGACGGCTTCCGGAAGTTCATCGCCGCGATGAGCGACAGCTGGGACGGTTTGTGGTTCGACGATCAGCAGTTCCTCAGCGACGGCGGCCGGGTGGTCGTCCACAGCCGAGGCCGGTTACGGGCGCGCCGCACCGGCCGTGAACTGAAAACCTCACTGCTGCAATGGATCAGCTTCCGAGACGGGCTGATCACGGAGTTCCGGCCCTACTATCACGACACCTCGGCCGTCCTGGCCGTTCTGGACGAGCAGGTATAGGCACGGTTACCACGATTCGATCAGCGGGACATCGTGGTCCTGCCGCTGCCATTCCTCGGTGAGGCGGCCGAGCCGGTGCCGGGCGGCGATGCCGCGCACGCCCGCGATCTTGTCGCCGCGGACCTCCAGGATCAGCACACCCACGACCCGGTCGTCGAGCGTGGCGAGCATGGCCGGACAGCCGTTGACCACGGCGGCATGGATAGCCGGCGAGCCACCGGCGAGTTTGCGCTTCGCAGGAGACGGTTTGAAGCCGGCCCGCACCGCGCCGGCGATCCGCTCCGGCGTCGCGTACCGGATGAGTTTCGCGGCCCATCCCAGGCCGGCGCCGTCGGAGACGCCGGTCGCGTCGGCGGTCAGCAACGCCACCAGCCGTTCGGTCCGGCCCGAGGAGGCGGCCGCGACGAACGCCTCGACGATCCGGCGCGCGGATGCCCGGTCGGTCTCGGTGGTCGTGCCGACGGCGGCGATTCGGCGCCGCGCCCGATGCAGATATTGCTGACTCGCCGATTCGGTGATCTCGAGGATGTCGGCCGTCTCGGCGTGACTGTACGAAAACGCTTCGCGCAGTACGTAAACGGCGCGTTCGATCGGCGACAGGCGCTCCATGAGCACGAGTACCGCCAAGGTCACCGATTCGCGCTGCTCGACGGTGTCGGCCGGGCCCAGCATCGGGTCGCCGTCGAGCAGCGGTTCGGGCATCCAGGCGCCGACCGCGCGTTCACGCCGCGCCGTCGCCGACCGGAGCCGGTCCAGCGCCAGATTGGTGACGACCTTGGTCAGCCACGCCTCGGGCACCTCGACGAACTCCCGGTCGGCGGCCTGCCACCGCAGGAACGCGTCCTGCACCGTGTCCTCGGCGTCGGCGGCCGAGCCGAGTAGACGGTAGGCGAGCGAGGCCAGCCGATTCCGGCTGGACTCGAAACGCGCCACGGTGGCGGTATCCATGAGCACGACCCTATGCGGCGACCACGCGCGGTGAATGCTCGCGGGCTGCGACCGCGCGGTACGTGTGACTCGGCTTTCCGAAGGTCGGATGGCTCAGGGTCCAGGCGGCGGTGTCGAGGATCGTCGACTTGACGCGCGCGGCCGTCCGTCCGCACAGGGCCCACGACCTCACGTGCGCGTCGCCGTCGACCAGCTGGAAGATCCCGTCCCTGCGGCCGAGGCTGATGTGGTTGCCGACATACGACAGCGAGGTCGTCGATATCTTGCGCCCGGTCCGGTCGCCGATGATCGCCGCCGTCGCCTGCATAGCGGTGAATCCGGCCGACGCACAGGACATCGGCAACGGCCGGCCGTTCTCGCCGATGACGAAGACACTGTCACCGGCGACGTAGACATCCGGATGCGAAACCGACCGCATCTGACGGTCGACGGTGATCTGACCGTTGGCGATGACCTCGAGCCCGCTCGCGCCGGCGATTGGATGCACGGCGAAACCCGCGGCCCACACGGTCACGTCCGAAGTGAAAACCGTGCCATCGGTGGCGACGGCGGCGTCCTTCTCGACCCGCCCGATCGTGGTGTGTTCGTGAACGGAGATATCGAATCGCTCGAACGCGCGCAATAGGTGGCGGCGAGCCTTCGCGCCCAGCCAGCCGCCCAGCTCTCCGCTGGTGACGAGACCGACGCGCAGCCCCGGGCGGGATTCGGCGAATTCGGTGGCAGCCTCGATCGCGGTCAGGTTTCCGCCGACGACCAGCACCTTCCCGTCTTCGCCCAATTCGTCGAGGCGGGTGCGCAGGCGCAGCGCGGACGGCCGCGCGGCCACATGGAAGGCATGCTCGTGGACATCGGGAACACCCTGATCGGCGGCAGTGCTGCCGAGCGCGTAGACGAGGGTGTCATATCCGAGTCGGTCGATGCCGTCACCATCGGCGACCGTGACCGTCCGGTCCTCGACGTCGACCGCGGTTACTCGTGCCACTCTCAATCGGACGCCCGTACCCGCGAATACCTCGGCCAGCGGCCGGTGGCGCAGCTCCTGTCCGGCGGCGAGCTGATGCAACCGCAACCGCTCGACGAAATCGGGTTCGGCATTGACGACCGTGATCTCGAAGTCGTCCGGGTGCAGTTGGCGGGCCAGGTATCCGGCGGAGAAGGCTCCGGCATATCCGGCCCCGAGAACGACGATGCGGTGCTTCATGGTTCGCTCCTGTCTGGTTCACGTGCTCCCTGAACGAGACAGGGCGCGAATTCCTGACAGGAACGAATGGTGATGTGCGTCACCGCCGAGAAACGATCAGCCCTTGCTCGCCGGTTCCGCGAGTTCGGGGGGTCGTCCCGCACGCTGCGCCTTGATGCTCGCCTGCCACTTCTCGAAGTCCGCGCGCATCACAGAGATCTGCCGTTCGAGCGCTTCCTGGGTGTCCGACCACCAGCTCTGCGCGGCATCCCGGAGTTCCGCCGCGGTCTTCTCGAACTCGTGCCCCTCATGTTCGAGAGTCGCGGTCAGCTTTTCCCGCCGAGCCTGCAATGCGGCACGGCTCTTGTCCCGCGCCCCGGCGGAGGAGTCTTCGAACTGCTTCACCCGGACCGCGAGATCCATCAGTGATTCCGACAACGGTTTCATATTCATGCCCTCTCGAAGCGGTGCGATCCTCGGCAGGATCCCGGTTGTCGCTGTCCAGCGTTGCCGCTTCGCTGGGCGGGACCAAGGGCAGAACGTCCTCTGATGTCCCGCGCTGGAGGTGGCCTTCGGCCCGGCCTTCGGGGAAGCGCAGGTGGGGAATGCTCCGGCCGACACCGGGTATGCGCGAGGCAAGAACAGTCGTCCGATGAGGAGTAGTCCGATGTCAGGAATCGCGACCCAATTGGGGCATCGAATATCGGCCGCGGCACATTCGGCCTGGGCCATGGTCCACCATCCCCGCCGCGAACCGAGCACCGATCTCGCCGCCGAACACCACTCGACCACGAGCGACCCGACCGGCGGTCGCCAGGGCGAACCCGAGTCCTCGCCCCGCGGTCTCGGTGGCATGGACTTCTAGCGGCCCTGGCCGCGGGGGTGGCGTTCGACCGCTGCCTGAACAAATCGTGCAAACCTCGCCGCTTTATGCGGTTTT
>NZ_JADKYP010000054.1 GCF_015354405.1 Nocardia sp. BSTN01
CAGAACGCCGAGCTCGACGAGCTCGCGGGGTCCGAATTGTTCTGCCGACGCCTTGTATCCCAGCTTGAGATCACTCACTGCGCCACTCCTGTTCGCCGTCACGTGCGTGCTTGGGCCGGCTCCCGGGTGGGAGACGACCGCGTCGACCGAGTGCAGCGCTGGACGGGTGTCCCGAAATTCCTGTCCCGAAATTCCACAGCGCGGCAAGCTGCGGTCGCATTCGACCATAACCAGTGCGAATTCCGCGACCGCCGCGCGTACGCACCTACCGGAACATCACATCACCATCGGCAATAGCCCACAATTGGCTCGTGACTGCCGACAGTGAACCGATTCTGTCCTACCTGACCGATATGGACGGCGTGCTGGTGCACGAGGACCACCTCATCCCCGGCGCCGATGCGTTCCTGACGGAGCTGACCGAGCGGGAGATTCCGTACCTGGTCCTGACCAACAACTCCATCCGCACCCCGCGCGATCTCCAGGCCCGCCTGCTCCGGATCGGGCTGGACATCCCGGCGTCCTCGATCTGGACCTCGGCGACCGCCACGGCCACCTTCCTGAACGAGCAGCGTCCCGGCGGCACGGCGTACGTGGTCGGCGAATCGGGGTTGACGACCGCCCTGCACGAGATCGGCTACGTGCTGACCGACAGCGATCCGGATTACGTCGTCCTCGGCGAGACGCGGACCTATTCGTTCGAGGCGATCACCACCGCGATCCGGCTGGTCGAGCGCGGTGCCCGGTTCATCGCCACCAATCCCGACCCGACCGGGCCCTCGCGCGAGGGCGTGCTGCCCGCGACGGGTTCGGTGGCCGCGCTGATCACCCGGGCCACCGGGCGCGACCCGTACTACGTCGGGAAGCCGAATCCGCTGATGATGCGCTCGGCGCTGCGCCAGATCGGCGCGCATTCGCAGTCGGCGGTGATGATCGGCGACCGGATGGACACCGATGTGATCGCCGGACTCGAGGCGGGCATGCGCACGGTCCTGGTGACCTCGGGAATCTCGACCCGGGCATCGGTGGAACAGTTCCCGTACCGGCCGACGGTGGTGATCGATTCGGTGGCCGATCTCGTGGGACGCACCGGCAATCCCTTCGCGGCCTGAGCGGAAAGTCCGGGCGGCGCACCGGATGTACGCCGGCACAGGACTTCCCGGCGGATCCCATCAGTCCGGACTTACGCCGCGATCCCCGGATTCCAGTGCCTCCAGCGCAGCCGACAGATCGCCCAGCGCATCCACCACTTCGGCGAACCGCTGCGGACCCAATTGTCGCGCAAGCTGTTTCGCCATGACGGCATGTTTCGGGGTGATCCGGCGGACGGCGGCGTAACCCGCATCGGTGATCGCCACCAGCTTCGCGCGGCGATGCGACGGATTCGGCCGGTATTCGGCCAACCCCTTGCCCACCAGCAGGTCCGCGATGCGCTGCACGCTCTGGCGGGTGATGCCCATCTCGCGCGCGATCCCCGATACCGGCAGCGGTTCGTGCAGCACCGCGCCCAGCACCTGCCACCAGGCCGCGGTGATCTCCGCCGGTTTCGCCAGTTCCTCTGCGATCGTGAGGAATTGGCCGTTCAGCTTGAAGGTCGTGATGGCCGCCGCGGAGAACAGTTCGGCGTCACCGCGGCTCATGCCGGCTCGACCGCCGCGGCCCGCAGGGCGAAGAACCCGCTCGGATCCCGGTCCGCGTAGAGCCGATACCAGGCGTCCAGGACGGCCGGCTCGAACAGATCCAGCCGCGCGAAGATATGGCGCGCGAAGTCGATCGGCGCGATGCCACTCGCGGTGATCAGATCGCCGTCGGTCACGGCCGGTTCGTCCACATAGTGTGCCGCTCCCGAATATCCGGTCGAGGCAAGGTTTTCCGGGGCGTTGCCGGTGTGCGGCCGAGCATCGAGCAGGCCCTGTTTCGCCAGTCCGTAGGTCGCGCCGCAGATCGCCGCGACCGGTACGCCGGCCGTCAGGAAGTCCGCTGCCGCCTGGGCGAACGGCGTGAGTTGCCCGTCCTCCCAGATGTCGGCGCCGGGCAGGATCAGCATCGCGCTGTCGGCCGGGGAGAGCTGCTCCAGAGTCAGATCGGGAAGCACGCGCAGCCCGCCCATCGAGGTGACCGGCTCGAGGGTGGCGCCGACGGTGCGGATCCGCAGGCTTCCCGATTCGCGCTGCATCAGTGGGCGATTGATACCGGCCGTGACGTAGCTCGGCTCCCAATCCGCGAACGTGTCGTACACCGCCACATGAACCGTTTCAGCCATGACAGTATGCTGTCATAATTGACAGCATACTGTCAACGGCTTTCGCTGGCTCAGCTCAGCGCCTGCTCCAGATCGCCGAGCAGATCCTCCACATCCTCGAGTCCGATCGAAA
This sequence comes from Nocardia sp. BSTN01, assembly GCF_015354405.1. Taxonomy (GTDB): domain Bacteria; phylum Actinomycetota; class Actinomycetes; order Mycobacteriales; family Mycobacteriaceae; genus Nocardia. The sequence goes on from NZ_JADKYP010000054.1 coordinate 2,376, forward strand.
TGCGCAGCACCCCGTCGGTGAGCCCCACGGCCGCACGCCCTTCGGCACCCATCGCCCGATGCGTGGTGGTCGCCGGATGCGTGATCAGAGTCTTCGCGTCACCGAGGTTGTTGGAGATGTCGACGATGCGCAGCCGGTTCAGCACCTCGAAGGCGCGCTTCTTGCCCTCGTCGGCGCCGGCCGCGAGTTCGAAGGTCACCACGGTGCCGCCGCCGGACATCTGCGAGGTCGCCAGCTCGTGCTGCGGATGCGAGGCGAGGAACGGGTACTTCGTCCAGGCCACGCCCGGATGCCGTTCCAGGAACTCGGCGACGGCCAGCGCGGACTGCGCCGACTGCCGCACCCGCAGCGGCATCGTCTCCAGACCCTTCAACAGGGTCCAGGCGTTGAACGGGCTCAGCGCCGGACCGGTGTGGCGCATCAGATTCTTGACGGGCCCGTCGATGTAGTCGCTCGTGCCCAGGATCGCACCGCCGAGCACCCGGCCTTGACCGTCGATGTGCTTGGTGCCGGAATACACCACCACATCGGCGCCGAGGTCGAGGCTGCGCTGCAACAGCGGCGTCGCGAACACGTTGTCCAGCACGACCTTCGCACCGGCGGCATGGGCCAGCTCGGTCACCCGCCGCACGTCGACGAGGGTCTGCATCGGATTCGAGGGGGTCTCGAAGAACACCGCGGCCGTCGGCTGCGCGAGCGCGCGCTCCCACTGGTCGAGGTCCTCACCGTCGACGAAGACGGTCTCCACGCCCCAGCGCGGCAGGATCTCGTTGCACACCACGAAACAGGATCCGAACAGGCTGCGCGCGGCCACCAGCCGATCGCCCTGCCCGAGCAGCGCGGCCAGCGCGGTGAACACCGCGGACATCCCGCTGGCGGTGGCGAAACACGCCTCGGCGCCCTCGAGCAGCCGCATCCGCTCCTCGAACATCGCGACCGTCGGATTGCCGTAGCGCGAATAGACGAAATGCTCGATATCGCCGGTGAAGGCCGCTTCGGCCGCCTCCGCGCTCTCGTAGACGAATCCGGACGACAGATACAGCGCCTCGGAGGTCTCCTCGAAACCGGAGCGGCGCAGCCCACCGCGCACGCCCAGGGTCGCCGGACCCACGCCCTCGGGCAGCGGCCGATCGAATGCACCGCCGGTGATCATGACTGCCTCCACGAAAAGAATCGCCGCACAACAGATCCGCTCACGACTGCCGCCACGGCAGACCGAGTGCGCGCCATCCGGCGCCACCACGATGCCCCTCGGCGTCCAGCGGACCCTCGAAACCCTCGAGCACGTTGTAGGAGGGCGCGAAGCCGGCCGCTGTCGCCGCCGTCGCCGCGCCGATCGAACGCTGCCCGGACCGGCACAGGAAGATCACCGGGGCATCGCTGCCGCCCGCGCGATCGGCCAGCACCTGTTTCAACTGCTCCACGAACGCGGGATTGGGCGAGCCGGTGCCATCGACCCACTCGATGAGGGCGGTCGGCCGCTCGATCGAGGTGGTGTCGGGCACTCCGACGAATCGCCATTCGGCCTCGGTGCGCACATCCACCAACACCGCATCCGGATTGTCGCGCAACAACTCCCACGCCTGCCCGGGCGTGATGTCACCGGCGTAACTCACTTGTCGAACCTCCTACGGAATCCGCACTTGCCGCGTCCGGTCGGACCGCGGCCAGGTCGTCACCCGGAGCACCCCACCGCGGAGGAGGGTTGCCGACCAGCGAGCCGGGGCTTACCGCTGGTACTCATGACCTGAACCGAGAATGCCTGGTCACAGGCCCGATTGTCAAACATGGACGGCGACGGCTCAGGGGTTGCCGCACACCAGCCAGGTGCCGTTCTCACGGCCGAAATTCCAGTTCGCCGCGGTCTTGTACCCGTCGATCTGGCTGGTCACCGAGGCCGTGGCGTGGTCGCCGTCGATGTGCACCGCGTCGACTCCGGCGATCTCCACCTTCTTGCCGACGGAGCCGGCGCCCAGCGGCGACTTCTTCTCGTCGAAGCCCGCGCATTCGGTGGTCTTGCGCCGGTCGGCGTCGGAATCGCTTCTCGCCGTGGCGAAGTTGCGCGCGGCGATGGCGACCCGGTCCGGATCTGTGAGATTGTTCTCAGCCGGGCGGGTGACCCCGAGGATCACGACGGCGAGCACCGCGAGGACCGCGATGGCGGCGGCGATCAGGAACGGCTTCGCCGATCGCGTGGTATCGCGCTGATCGATCGAGGTAGCCGGATCATCGCCCCGGGGGTCGCTCCGGCCGGCCGGATCGCTGTCACTCATGGTGCGATCATCCCCGGTGGGCCGAAGTGTCGAAGATCACGCCCGCATTTTCGCGCGGATACCGGGAATAGCGGCGGTGTGTGCCACCGATAGAATCACCAGAACTCCGGCCACATCCGGTGCACGGATCGGGAGAGCTCCGCGCGGCAACGAGGCAGCATCGGCGGAGCAGTCGGGCAGGGGCCCGGCCCGCACGTCAACTTAGCCTAAGCTAAGAAGGACGGCTGACAAGACGAGAGTTTTCGACCAAAGGTGCGCGTAGAAATGACCGAACACGCTGGAACGAAGAGCGGCGCGGGCGACCGCCCACTGCGCATCGCGATCGTCGGTGCCGGACCGGCCGGAATCTACGCCGCCGACGCGCTGATGAAGTCCGAGGTCGAGGCGAGTATCGACCTCTACGAACGCATGCCGGCCCCGTTCGGTCTCATCCGCTACGGCGTCGCGCCCGACCACCCGCGCATCAAGGGCATCATCACCGCCCTGCACAAGGTCCTCGACAAGCCGCAGGTCCGCCTGCTCGGCAACATCGACTACGGCAGCGACATCGACCTCGAGGATCTGCGTCGCTTCTACGACGCGGTGATCTTCTCCACCGGCGCCAACGCCGACCGCGCCCTGGGCGTCCCGGGTATCGAACTCGACGGCAGCTACGGCGCCGCGGACTTCGTGTCCTGGTACGACGGTCACCCGGACGTGCCGCGCACCTGGCCGCTGGACGCGGAGAAGGTCGCCGTCCTCGGTGTCGGCAATGTGGCGCTCGACGTGGCCCGCGTGCTCGCCAAGACCGGTGACGAACTGCTGCCGACCGAGATCCCGCCGAACGTCTACGAGGGCCTGCGCAACAACAAGGCGCTCGAGGTGCACGTCTTCGGCCGCCGCGGTCCGGCCCAGGCCAAGTTCACCCCGCTGGAGCTGCGCGAACTCGACCACTCGCCGACCATCGAGGTCATCGTCGATCCGGAGGACATCGACTACGACGAGGGCTCCGAGGCCGCGCGCCGCCACTCCAAGCAGGTCGACATGGTCTGCAACACCCTCGAGCAGTGGGCCATCCGCGATGTCGGTGACCGCCCGCACAAGCTGTTCCTGCACTTCTTCGAATCCCCGGCCGAACTGATCGGCGAGGACGGCAAGGTGGTCGGCCTGCGCACCGAGCGCACCACTCTGGACGGCACCGGAAACGTCAAGGGCACCGGGACCTTCAAGGACTGGGATGTCCAGGCGGTCTACCGCGCTGTCGGCTACCTGTCGCAGAACATCCCGCAGCTGCCGTTCGACGACCAGGCCGGCACCGTGCCCAACGAGGCCGGACGCGTCCTGGTCGACGAGAGCGCCGACGGCGGGGCCCGCTACCTGCCGCAGACCTACGTCACCGGCTGGATCAAGCGCGGTCCGGTCGGCCTGATCGGCCACACCAAGGGCGATGCCAACGAGACCATCGCCTGCCTGCTCGATGACGCCGCCTCCTTCACCCCGGCCGCCGAACCCGATCCCGAGGCCGTGACGACGTTCCTCGAGGAGAAGGGCATTCCGTTCACCACCTGGGCCGGCTGGTACCGCCTCGACGCCCACGAGCGGTCGCTCGGCGAGCCCGAAGGCCGCGAGCGGGTCAAGGTCGTCGAACGCGAGGACATGCTGCGCGCCAGCGAGCCGCACAAGGTCTGAACACCACGCCGGATCCGCATTCGTCACCGACCTGAGGCATGCTGATCACGTGTTCGATTCACACGTTCACATCATCGACCCGCGGTTTCCGCTGGTCGAGAATCAGGGCTACCTGCCGGAGCCGTACACCATCGGCGACTATCGAAAGCGCATGGCGCACTTCGATGTCGACGGTGGTGCGGTGGTGAGTGCGTCCTTCCAGGGCACCGACTCCACGTTCATGGTCGCCGCGCTGGCCGAACTCGGGCCGAACTGGGTCGGCGTGATCAATCTGCCCTCGGACGTCACCGACGAGCAGATCATCGAACTGGACCGGGCCGGAGTGCGGGCGATCCGGTTCAACCTCAAGCGCGCCGCGGTCGACATCGTCACGCTGACCATGCAGGCCGTGCGCGCCTACGAACTCGCCGGATGGCATGTCGAGCTCTACATCGACGGATCCATGCTGGGCTCGCTGGAACCGGTCATCTCCAAACTGCCGGCGCTGAGCATCGACCATATGGGCATGTCCGACGAGTGCCTGCCCTATCTGCTGAATCTGGTGGATCGCGGGGCCCGGGTGAAGGCCTCCGGGTTCGGGCGGGTGTCGATGGATGTGGAATCGGCGATGCGGCGGGTGCACGCGGTGAATCCGGGTGCGCTGATGTTCGGTTCCGATCTGCCGGGCAACCGGGCCGGGCGGCCGTTCCGCGATGCCGATATCGAGATCATCGGCCGGGCCGTCGGCGCCGATATGTACCGGGTGCTGGAGGACAACGCCCGCGCCTGCTACCGGCTGCCGGTGAAGGTGCGCTCGGCCGAGGATCCGGTGCCGACGCTGCCGATTCCGCGCGCCGAACCGCCGACGCTGCGGCTGCGCCGCTCGGAACTTCCCCAGCCGCCGAATCGCCGTCAACCACCGGACCACAACCAGCCGCCGGACCGGACCCGACCGCTGCGGATCATCGAATAACCGCCTACACCGCACCCGGATGCCGTGCGTCACATCCACCGCTTATTGTCGTAGTGTCAACACCGGCGCGCGCCGCCGGTCGCAGGATCGACGACGAACCGAGGTAGGGCGTGAGCACTTCATCCACCACCACCGGGCAGGGCCCACTCGCGGGCATCAAGGTTCTCGAGCTGGCCGGAATCGGCCCCGGCCCGCACGCGGCACTGCTGCTGGCCGATCTGGGCGCCGATGTGGTGCGCGTGCAGCGTCCCGGCCAGCTGCCGGGATTCATGGAACGGCCGCAGTGGCGGGGACGCACCATCGTCGAGGCGAACCTCAAGGATCCGGCCGATATCGAGAAGGTGCTGGGCCTGATCGACAAGGCCGACGTGCTGCTGGAAGGTTTCCGGCCCGGCGTCACCGAGCGGATGGGCCTGGGCCCGGACGTCACCCTCCAACGCAACCCGCGCCTGATCTACGGCCGGATGACCGGATGGGGACAGTACGGTCCGCTCGCCGACCGCGCCGGCCACGACATCAACTACATCTCGCTGACCGGTGTGCTCAACGCCATCGGCCGCAAGGGTGAGCGCCCGGTCCCGCCGCTGAACATGGTCGGCGACTTCGGCGGCGGTTCGATGTTCCTGGTGATGGGTGTGCTCTCCGCGCTCGTCGAGCGGTCCGTCTCGGGCAAGGGCCAGGTGATCGACGCCGCGATGATCGACGGTGCACTCTCGCTCTCGCACATGATCTGGGGTATGCGCGGCATGGGGCTGTGGTCCGACGAGCGCGGCACCAACCTGCTCGACACCGGTATGGCCTTCTACGACACCTATGAGACCTCCGACGGCAAGTACATGGCCGTGGGCTGCATCGAACCGCAGTTCTACGCCGAATTCCTGAAGGGTCTCGAGATCGACCCCGAGGGCCTGCCGATGCAGATCGACCCCAACGGCCAGGACCAGTTGCGCAAGCTGTTCGCCGAGAAGTTCAAGACCAGGACCCGCGACGAATGGGCCGCGATCTTCGACGGCACCGACGCCTGCTGCACCCCGGTGCTGACCTTCACCGAGGCCACCGAGAACGGCCACATCACCGCCCGCGAATCGCTGGTCGAGATCGACGGCGTGGTCCAGCACGCCCCGGCCCCGCGCTTCTCCCGCACCCAGGGCGGCACCCCCACCCCGCCGCCCTCGGCCGCCACCGCCATCGACGAGGTATGGGCGAACTGAGTTCACCGCGGGCGCGGGTCCGCGCGGATCGGCGCCCGCTCGGCGAGTCGCCGCACCGGGAGCGCGACGACTTCACTCCGCGGCCCGGCCCGGCGGCGCGCCGCATCCACGCTCCCACCGGGCGATCTCACAACATGTCGGTATACCCCCTGGATCCGCTTGCGGCCGTTCGGTCTTCACCGCATCCCGCCCTGATACGCGAGGCACTACAGTAATTTCATGCCTCGCAACTGGCCGATGATCGAGCGTGGTGGCGAATTGGGGTCGATTCGCGCCGCGTTGACCGGCACCGAATTCGTCGGCGCGATCCTGACCGGCGACGCGGGAGTGGGTAAGACGACCCTGGCGCGGCAGGCGACAGCCGCGGTAGGCGGAAGTGTGCGCTGGGTGGCGGGCACCGAGTCCGCACGCAGTATTCCGCTCGGAGTGTTCGCACATATGGTCGGTGTGTACACCGCGCACGACCCCGTCACATTCATGGCCGCCGCCCGCGAGGCGCTGCTGGCCGACGGCGACACCATCATCGGCGTCGACGACGCCCACCTGCTGGATCAGCTCTCGGCAACGCTGTTGCTGCAGTTGGCCATCGACAAGGCCGCGCGGATCGTCTGCACGGTACGCAGCGGGGTGCAGGTGCCGGATGCGGTGACCTCGCTGTGGAAGGACGGTCATCTGCTGCGGATCGACCTCACGCCGTTCTCCGAACCGCAGAGCGTCGAACTGGTCGAATCCATGCTCGGCGGACAGCTGGAGGGATTCACCGCCAATCTGATGTGGGAGTCCTCCGGCGGCAACGCCCTGTTCCTGCGGCATCTGGTGGAGGGTGCGCTGGAGGCGGGCACGCTGCGACAGGTCAACGGGGTGTGGCAGTTGCGTGGGCGGGCGGCGGTGACCTCGGAACTGGCGGCGCTGCTGGAGGATCGCGTCGAACAACTGCCGGAGTCGGTGCTGCGCGTGCTGGAACTGCTCACCTTCTGCGAGCCCATCGATCTCGACGTGCTGGCCGAACTGGCCGGGGAGGACGCGGTCGAACAGGCCGAAACCCGCGGTGTGATAAGGATCGTCGAGAACGGCCACCAATTGCTGGTGCGCTACAACCATCCGCTGTTCGGTGAGGTGATCCGGCGGCGCCTCGGCATCGCCTCGGCGCGCCGGCTCCGGGGCCGGTTGTATTCGTCGCTGCGGGAGCGGCCCATCAAATCCGCCTCCGATCGCATCCGGCTGGCCGAATTGGCTTTGGACAGTGACAAATCCGCGGATCTGGAATTGTTCGAGGCGGCCGCGGCCGATGCGATCGGACTGGCGAACATCCCGCTCGGAGAGCGGTTCGCGCGGGCGGCCGTGGAGCGTCGCGGCGGGGTCGAGTCCGCGGATCTGCTGGCGCGCGCACTGCTGTGGCAGGGCCATCGCATCGAGGCCGAACGCACGCTGGCCAGTTTCGATCCGGACCAGTTGAACGAGGTGCAGCTGGCCCGCTGGGGCAGCACCCGCGTCTCGAATCTGCTGTGGGCCATGGGCGATGCCGACCGCGCCGACGAGGTGCTGTCCCTGGTGCGCAGCCGGGTCCGGCATCCGAAGATCGTGTTGACGTTGCAGGGCTTGGCGTCCGCATGTGAGGTGAACGAAAACCGTTTGGAGCAGGCCTTCACCGACGCCGAGGCGGTGATGTCCACACCGGACGCACCGGCCTGGGCGGTGTGGTGGGCGTCGTTCGGCGGCGGTCTGGCGCTGGCGCTGATGGGTCGCGGTGCGGCGGCGCGCGAATACACTCTGCGGGGCCATCAGGTCGAGGAGCAGGTCGACGGGCCGACGCGATTCATGTCCGCGCACGCGGAAGTGCTGGCGCTCACCTTCACCGGTGAACTGGAGGCCGCACGACGCTGCGCCTCCGGCTATTTCGGCTATTCGGCGCCGGGACAGTACCTGGCCTGGGGGCTGTCGAAGATCCTGCAGGGCACCGTCGACGTGGCACAGGGCCACTTCCCGGAGGGCGTCGAGAATCTCGAACAGGCGCTCGCCGCCCTGACCGCCGAGGGCGCCGCCGCGTGGATGTTCCCCGCGAGAATCCGGCTGGCCGAGGCCTATTCGGCTCTCGGCCGGGCCGCGGAAGCCGCCGAGACGATCGCCGAGGCGCGGCTGCGCGGTGGCAGGCACAGCGCGGTCTACGAACCGCAGCTGGAAATCGCGCGCGCGTGGCAGGCCGCCGCCGAAGGCACCGTGGCCCCGGCCGTGCGGCTGGCCATCGGAGCCGCCGACGCAGCGGCCCGTTCCCATCAGCATGCGATCGAGGCCATGGCCCTGCACACCGCGGCCCGCTTCGGCGACCGTACGGTGGCCGGGCGGCTCGCCGATATCGCCGCGCGGATCGACGGCGCGCTGGTGCAGGTGCAGGCTCGCCACGCCGTGGCGGTCGCCTCCCAGGACGGGCCCGGATTGGACGCGGCCGCAGCCGAATTCGAGCGGATGGGCGCCCTGCTCTCGGCCGCCGACGCCGCCGCGCAGGCCGCCTCGGTGCACGAGCGGCACGGCGATCGGCGCCGACTGCTCGAATCCGCCGCGACGGCCAATCGCCTGGCGGCGGCCTGCGGCGGCGCGAGCACACCGGCGCTTCGGCAATCGGCACAACCCCTTCCGCTCACCGCGCGCGAACGCGAAATCGCCAATCTGGTCGCGGCCGGGCTCAGCAACCGGCAGATCGCGGACCGGCTGACCGTATCGGTGCGGACCGTCGAGGGCCATCTCTATCGGGCCTGTATGAAGCTCGATGTCACCGATCGCGAAGCACTCGCCGATCTGATGCGCGGCGAGCCGCCCCGAGGAAAACAGCGCTGACCATCACGCGGGCGTCGAATCGTGGTGAGACGCCACGGATCACAGAATTCGGCACTGCACACCCGGCGCGGTGTCGATTACGATGCTCGCGGCGGCCGTGGTCGCCGCACAGGCAGACTTGCTGACGAGGGTGGTGCTCGGCGTGATCCGTCGAAATCGGTATCTGATGACGGGTATTCGGGTCGCGATGGCCGCGGTACCACTCGCGGTGGTCCTCGGATTCGCCGGTACGGCGGCGGCGACCGGCCCGGTTCAGCCCGGTGTGACCACCCCGGATGCCCCGGCGCCCTCCGACGAGCCGGCGGAATTGCGTTCCGCCTCACCCCAACACGTGCCCACGCCGCAGTCCGCGCCCCGGGCCGCCCCCAAGCCGGAACCGAAGCCCAGCGAACCGCCGGCTCCGCGCGAAGTGCGGGTCGGCGGTTTCAGCGCGCCGGTTCCCGACGCCGTCCCGGATGCGGTGGTCGACGGCGTCAACCGAGCCAACGACGGCATCCAAGGCGCGATCAACCCCAACCCCGAACACAAGTAGTTCCCGGTCACCGGTCGGCGCCCTTGTGCCGCCGGTAATAACGAGCGACGCGGGCCCGGTTGCGGCAGCGTCGGCCCCCGGCGCCGACGCCTACCTCGCCGACCTGCCCGATGCCGAGCTGCACCTGTTCGACACCGGCCATTTCGCCCTGGAAACGCAACTGCGTGAGATCGCCCCGCTCATCGCCGAATTCCTCGATCGGCTGCCCGCGTCGCACTAGCCCCCGCTGCGCTCAGAACAGGGTCGGTTCGCCGAATCCCGAGGTGCGTTCGATTTCGAGCAGCCGGGCCTTGGTCGCGATGCCGCCCGGCGCGGAGAAGCCGTGCAGCCCGTGGTCGGCCGCCAGCACCCGGTGGCAGGGCACGATCAACGGAACGGGATTGCGGCCCAGGGCTTGTCCGACGGCCTGGGCCGCACCGGGCGCCCCGGCCCGGGCGGCGACCTCGCCGTAGGTGAGTGTGCGTCCGGGGCCGATGGTGCGGGTGATGTCGTACACCGCGCGATGGAATTCCGGTTGCGCGCGGTAGTCCACCGGAATCCACCGCAGATCGTCGAGCTCCCCGGTCAGATGCGCGCGGATGGCCCGGATCGCCTCGGCCATCCCGCCGGACGGGTCGACGACGCGAACTCGCTCGGCGGCGATCGCGTCCACACCGCGGCGCAACATGCCGGCCGTGAGGGCACCGGCATCCGAGATCTGTTCGGAGCCAGACGGCCGGGCGGGCTCGATACCCCGGACGACGACTTCCGGCAGTTGGAACCGCACGACGCCGTCATCGGTCCACCCCATCGCGCATCGGCCGATGGCGGTATCGAATTCGGTCACCGAGACCGAGGACAGCTTGCCCGCAGACATACCCCACAGTGTGCACCGAGGGTCCGACATCCTCGGCTGTTGCAGTCCAGTATCACCGACTGGACTGATACCGCTCCGGCGGTCAGGGCACCACAGGCGGTCGAGTCGCCGACCGGTCCCGTGCCACGCAGGTTTGCCGCCCCCGCAAGGCCGCGAGATCTCGGGCCGGATCGCGGCGGCACTCCACCTCGCGCAGTGACCAATCCGCCATCGGCGCATGCGGGCGATACCGCTCGAAGAGCGCGACGACCCGGCGCCCGGATCCGGTGGCATAACGATAGGCGGCCAGGAGAACGACCGCGACGACCAGCAGAGCGGCGAGACCGGAGAACATGAGGTCCAGCCTGCCCGCATCTGGACTTGAATCAAATAGCCACTACCCGGATACTGGCCCTTATGGCAATACGCGTGATCAGTGCGGCCACCCTCACCCGCGACCTGGGCCGCTGGCGGCACGACGAATCCGGCGCCGCTCGCCGCGGCGCGCGCCCGGCATATCTGGCGCTCGCGGAGAGTATTCGCCTGCTGATCCACGACGGCCGGGCCCCGCTGGGGATCGCCCTGCCGAGCGAACGCGACCTGGCGACCGCGCTGGGCGTCAGCCGCACCACGGTCACCTCCGCCTACGCGCTGCTGCGCGAACACGGCTATCTGATCAGTCGGCAGGGCTCGCGCAGCACGGTGGCCCTGCCCTCCGACGTCGCACACGACGGCACCAAACCGGCCCGCAGCATTCTGGCGGTGATGTCGCCGACGGCGCAGCCCACCATCGACCTCACCTACGCCGCGATGTCGGCGCCGCCGCAGATGAACGACGCCTATTCCGCCGCGCTGCAAGGACTTCCGATCTATCTCGGCACCCACGGCATGGATCCGGTGGGCGTGCTGCCGCTGCGGGAGATGCTGGCGCGCCGCTACACCGAACGCGGCCTGCCCACCGAACCGGATCAGATTCTGGTGACTCTCGGTGCGCAGCACGGACTTCGGCTGTTGCTCAATGTGCTCACCGCTCCCGCCGAACGCGTCCTGATCGACCACCCGACCTACCCCAACGCGATCGAGGCGATCCGCGATGTCGGCGCCCGGCCGGTCCCCGTGCCACTGCGTCCCGAACAACCGGAGGCCGCCTGGGACCTCGACGGAATCCGCAGTGCCGCACGGCAAACCGCCGCCAGTACCGCCTACCTGGTGCCGGACTTCAACAATCCGACCGGCCTGCTGATGAACGCCGACGCCCGTGCGGAACTGGCCGCGATCGCCCGTGAGACCCGCATGACGGTGATCGTCGACGAGTCCATGGTCGATCAGCAGCTCGACGGCGAAACACCCCCTCCGGCAGCCGCTTTCGCGCGCGGTTCGGAGATCGTGACGATCGGATCGGCGTCCAAGTCGTTCTGGGGCGGCCTGCGCGTCGGCTGGATTCGGGCCAACCAGTCGCTCATCGCGAAACTGCTCGGCACCCGGTCCACGGTGGACCTCGGCACGCCGGTGATGGATCAGCTGGCCACCGGCTATCTGCTCGACCATGTCGGCGTGATCCTCGAACAACGCCGCGAACAGCTACACAGCCGTCGCGCCGCCCTGCTCGAGGCCCTGTCCGAGGAACTGCCGGACTGGCAGGTGAGTCCCGGCCGCGGCGGTATGTCGATCTGGGTGCAACTACCGGCTCCCGTCTCCACCGCCCTCGCCGCCACCGCGCCCAATCACGGTGTCCTGCTCGCCGCCGGTCCGCGCTTCGGAGTCCAGGGCGCGTTCGAACGTTTTCTGCGAATCCCGTTCACCCACACCGAATCCGATCTGCGGGTGGCGGTGAAGTCGATCGCGGCGACCTACGCGTCGCTGACCCCGCACGCCACCGAACCGTTGGCGCCGCTCACCTGCTACTGAGCCCGAAGGCTTCCTAGTTCAGGATGTCGTGACGGACGATCGTCTCGTCGCGGCCGGGCCCGACGCCGATGCAGGACACGCGGGCACCGGAAAGCTCCTCCAGCCGTTCGACGTACGCGCGCGCGTTGGCCGGCAGATCCTCGAAGCTGCGGGCCCCGGAGATGTCCTCCCACCAGCCAGGCATCTCCTCGTAGATGGGCCTGGCGTGGTGGAATTCGGTCTGCGTGGTGGGCATCTGCTCCACCCGCTCGCCGTCGATCTCGTAGGCCACGCAGATCGGCACCCGGTCCAGGCTCGACAGCACATCCAGTTTGGTGAGGAAGTAGTCGGTGATGCCGTTGACCCGGGTGGCGTACCGCGCGATCACCGCGTCGAACCAGCCGGTGCGGCGGGCGCGGCCGGTGGTCACGCCGACCTCGCCGCCGGTCTTGGCGAGATATTCGCCGGACTGGTCGAACAGTTCGGTCGGGAACGGCCCGGAGCCGACGCGCGTGGTGTACGCCTTCAGGATGCCGAGCACCGTGGTGATCTTGTTGGGTCCCACGCCCGCGCCCACCGCGGCACCGCCGGAGGTGGGATTCGACGACGTCACATAGGGATAGGTGCCGTGGTCGACGTCGAGCAGGGTGCCCTGCGAACCCTCCAGCAGAACGGTCTCGCCATTCTCCAGGGCCTGGTTGAGCAGCAGCCGGGTGTCGCTGATGCGGTGTTTGAAGCCCTCGGCCTGATTCAGCACCTCGTCGACCACCTGCTGCGGGTCGAGTGCGCGCCGGTTGTAGATCTTCACCAGCACCTGGTTCTTGAATTCCAGTGCGGCCTCGACCTTCTGGGTGAGGATCTTCTCGTCCAGCACATCGGCGACGCGCACGCCCACGCGAGCGACCTTGTCCTGATAGCAGGGTCCGATGCCGCGTCCGGTGGTGCCGATCTTCTTGTTGCCGAGGAAGCGTTCGGTGACCTTATCGATGGCCACGTGGTACGGCATGATCAGGTGCGCGTCCGCCGAGAGCAGCAGCCGGGTGGTGTCCACGGAGCGCTGTTCCAGTCCGGCGAGTTCGTCGAGCAGCACACCCGGATCGATGACGACACCGTTGCCGATGACATTGGTGACGCCCGGCGTCAGGATGCCGGACGGGATGAGATGCAGCGCGAAATTGTCGCCGTTCGGCAGGACCACGGTGTGACCTGCGTTGTTGCCACCCTGGTAGCGGACAACCCACTGGACGCGGCCACCGAGCAGATCGGTAGCTTTGCCCTTACCCTCGTCGCCCCACTGGGCGCCGATCAGCACGATTGCCGGCATGGGAGTCTCCTACGGTTTCGACACGCAGCATCGGCGACGCTGCAGCTACCTGCCGTTGCAGAGCCCGATGACGGCGCTCCCGAGGCCCGTCCCTCGTTCCGTGTGGCGGTGGCCGGAGGGACAGTCTAGTGGACACAATTCGTGCCGTAACCAGCCACCTCCTCCCCCGCGCGGCGCAGCGGAGAGCGCGCCGACCGCCCGAGCCGATTACAGTGGCCTGCGGAGGCGTCCCGGCAGGGGTGCGCCCGGTAGGCAGCGAGGGCGATGGCGTTGGCAGGTCCGAGGAGGGTGTTCGGCAGTTGAGTACTCATGTTCTCCGCTGCAACGGCGCTCCCGTGCCCATCGCGCTCGCGTCGCTGCCCACTACCCAGACCACGGCGATCCCCGAGACCGCCGAACTGGACGAACTGCTTCCGGTGCTGGCCGCCGACAACCAGCCGCGACTGATCGTGCTGGGCGAGGACGCCGGTCTGGCCGCGGTGCTCACGCATCTGCTGCGCACCGAACGGCTGACCGTCGAGATCGGCTACGTGCCGGTGGATCGCACCTACGGTTCCCGCGCCTATCAGACCGGGACGGGCTCGCACGCCGCGAAACGGGCGCTGGAAGGCCGGGCCGAGCCGACCCCCCTGATCCGTGACGAGACCGGTACCGTCCTGGTCGGCCGGGCCACGATCACCGGGCGCGACGGCGGCAAACTCGAGGGCGAGGCCTACGTCGACGAAGTCCGGTTGTTCACCGGAAAGGTTGCGGCACTGCATGTTTCGCCGACGCTCGAGATGCCGGGCGTGCGCGCGACGGTGCAGCGCGGCTGGGGTAAGAAGCGCTGGGTGGCCGGGCGTGCGGTACAGCTGGGTTCGCCGGGCGCCGCGGTGACCCGCGACGGCATCGCCGCCGATCGCACCGTGCCGCGGTCGAGTTTCTACCGTCATCACGAACCCTGGCTGCTGGTGCGATGACCTATTCCTTCCCGGCTCGGCGAGTAGTGCGGTACGGACGACGGCCCCGGAGGCGGCAGCTTGCGTAACCACGTAGGGGCCCGGGAGTACCGCCGAGGGATCAGCCCGAGTCCGATCTTCTTGCTGATCGTCGTGATCACCGCCCTGGGCGGGGCACTGGCCTGGGATGCCGACCCGCTGTCCACCCGGGCCAAGGCCGGCGTGTTCGTCCTCGTGGTGGCGGGCTGGATTCTCAGCGTGTGCCTGCACGAATTCGGCCACGCGTACACCGCGTATCGAGCCGGGGACCGCGAAGTGCAGATGCGCGGATACCTGACGCTGAATCCGGTCAAATACAGCCATCCGCTGCTGTCGATCGCACTGCCGATCTTCTTCATCGCGCTGGGCGGGTTCGCGCTGCCCGGCGGCGCGGTCTATCTGAATACGCAGAACTTCTCGACACGCACCCAGCGCGCGATCAGCGCGGCGGGTCCGGCGGTCAACGCGTTGTGCGCGGTGGTGCTGCTGGTGATCGTCCGATTCGCCGGCTCCACCCACGACCACGCCGCCTTCTGGTTCGGCCTGAGTTTCCTGGCGTTTCTGCAGATCACCGCGACGATTCTGAATCTGCTGCCGATTCCGGGGACCGACGGCTACGCGATCGTGGAGCCGTCGCTGAGTTATCAGACCCGGCGTTCGCTGGATCAGGTGAAGCCGTTCGGGCTGTTGCTGTTGCTCGCGATCCTGTGGGTGCCGGAACTCAATCGGGTGTTCTTCGACGCCGTCTACTGGGTGTTCGAGCTGTCGGGCGTGCCCTCGGACTGGGCGGCCATCGGTAGTTATCTGACCCGCTTCTGGACCTGACACGCGAGTGTTCGGCGGGCGCGCCCGGTTCCGGTTCGATTCGCCGGCGAACGGGAACCGGGCGGCCCTCTTCGCGACGGAGCGCCCGCCCCCTACGCGGTCGGCCGCACACCAAAACGGCCGCACGTCGCATCCGTCGCGAAGTTTTCCGACCGCGCCACCCCTCGTCGACGCGGTCGAGACAAACGTACGATCCACGCCGCCCCGCGACACGAGTAGTCGACTACCCGATTCGAACGCGGTGGCCGTGCGCAGCCGGACCCGGCGACCTCGCGGACCGCTCGGCGACTACTGGTACCGCCGTGTCGTCAATCCTGCGGCGCCACATAGGGGTTCTGCACGGTGGGCGGCAGCAGCGCGATCGCCGACAGGCGTGTGATCCCGCAGACCTGCATCAGATCGACCACGATGGAACGCAATTGGGCGAAGACCACGTGCGAGGACAGGCCGGCGCCTTGGACCAGGTCCTTGGTCGCGCCCTTGGCGACTCGTCGCAGGACGCGCGTGGCCTCGGCGGCATCGGGCTGTTCGCCGGGTTCGGCAACCATGTAGCGGCGCACCACTTCCACCGCCTGCCCCAGTTCTTCGACCTCGGCGATCATTCGGGGATCGAGGATTTCGTCGTCGCGCACCAGGGTCAGGGCGCGGCGCAGCAACACTCGGGTATTGCGCACGGCATTGTCGAGCGGGTCCACCGCCGCGCGGATCGCTTCCAGCCGCGGCCGGGAATTCCAGTACAGCGGTGAGATCCGGCTGACCTCGCGCCCGCCCTCCACCGCATTGCGCAGGCCGTCGATCTGCGGTTGCGTACCGCGCACGGAATGCAATGCGGCGCGGACCTTCTCCGCATTCTGCTCGTGGAGGCCGTCGGCGCATTCGGTCAGCGCCGCACCGAGGACGGTGAGGATATCGGCGGCCTGCTGCCGGGCCCGGCGCACGGGGTGCAGCGGAATCGCGGCCACCACCACGACGCCGACGAACCCACCGACCAGCGCGTCGACCATGCGGTTGAGACCTCCGCCGGTATGCGGCGGCATCAACGTGGCGACCAGCACCGCCGAACTGGCGGCCTGCATCGGGATGACCGCACCTCTGTCGAGAAAGACCGCGATCGCCATCGCCACCCCGACGACGAGCGCGATCTGCCACGCACCCGTTCCGACCTGTCCGATGAAGAAGTCGCCGATCCCGATCCCGACGGCCACACCGCCGACGAGTTCCACGGATCGGCGCAGTCGCGCACCGAACGACACGCCGATCGAGATGACCGCGGCCATCGGCGCGAAGAACGGTTGGGGATGTCCCACCAACCGGTGGGCGACGAACCAGGACAGGGCCGCGCCCACCGCACACTGGAAGATCGGAAGCGCGGATCGGCGCAGACGCACCCATCCATTGCGCATGCGCTGTTTACCGCTGTCGCGAACCGCATCGACGGTGATGGCGGTCGCGAACCGTTCCGTGCCGGCCAGTCTCAGTCCAGACCGAGTTCGGCGGCGGCGCGGGGATCGCAATCCTCCAGCAGGTCCAGGCAGCGGGCGTATTCGTCGCTCTCACCGATGGCCTGGGCGGCGCGCGCGAGCGCGCCGACCGCACGGAGGAAGCCCTGGTTGGGTTCGTGGCTCCACGGCACCGGGCCGAAGCCCTTCCACCCGTTGCGGCGCAGCAGGTCCAGGCCACGGTGGTAGCCCGTGCGGGCGAAGGCGTAGGCCGCCACCACATCGAGGGTCACCTCGGCCTGGCCCTCCGGCGCGCCCACGATGCCGGCGCGGTCGAGCGCATCCTCGGCCAGCTGCGCCCAGGCCACGGAAGCCGTCGGATGCGCGGCGGCGACCTGGACCGGGTCCTGATTGTCCAGCAGGGCCTGTTCGGCTTCCGTGTTTTCGGGAAGCAATACCGGCTGCGGTCCGAGCAGATCACCGAAGGAGGTCATGGGCTTCATTGTGCACCGCCACCGCACCGGCTCGCCGGGCAGCGGGTACGCCGGGCCGATGCCGGGCCCCGGTCGCGATGGCGAGCCCTTATATGGTTGCGCGTCTGCCGCCTCCTACGCGCCCCGACCCCATTAGGCTGGCCGTCTGAGACCGACAGTCGACGACCGACAGCCGATAGTGAGCAAGGGGTAGCGCGTGTCCGACCCGAACGACGACCAGAAGCCGCACCAGGGCGCCTCCGGCGACCGCCCGCGTCAGGCTGCATCCGGTGCGGGTCCGGACGGTCCGGCGACGCCCGGCGGTAAGGGTGGCCCCACTCCCGGCCGCGAACCGGACTCCGGCGCCGCGGACCGTACCCAGCGCATCTCCCGGGATCAACTGCCCGGCGCCGCCCCCACCGCGCCCATGCCGTCACCGTCGGCGCAAACCCAGGTCATTCGCGCGCCGGGGGCGAAGAACGCTGCCGGACAGGCGAATTCCGGCGCCGGCGACAAGTCCGGCGCGGGCGCTCCCGGCGCGGAATCCGGCGGTTCCGGTACCGCCGGTTCCGGCAAGCCGGCCGTCGGTGCGCCCGGCTCGAAGGCGAGCGACGGGGGCGAGCCGGCCGGTGCCGAGAAGGGCGCCGCCGGAAAGGCGGGCACCGCGCCGAGCGACGCGGCGGCGGGCGACGCGGAGACGGTCGCCATCCCCAGGCGCACGGAGTCCGGCAAGAAGACCGAGGAACCCGGCAAGGCTCCCACCTCGGAGGACTCCGGCAAATCCGACGCCGCGACCGGCACTGCCGGAGCTGCCGCCACGAACGGCCCGGCGACGACGAAGGGCCCGGCCGCCGCACCCGATGCCGAGCGCATCGCGAAGGGTGCGAAGGGTGCGAGTGCCGCGAAGCCTGCGGGCGTCACGGAGACTGAGGGCGTCGCCGAGACTGGGAGCGTCACGGAGACTGGGAGCGCCGCGAAGGCCGGTGGCGCCGCAGGTGCCGCGGCCGGGCAGGGCGTCGCCGATGCCGCGCGCGCCGCCGCACCGGGATCGAAGGCGCCGAACGCCGCCGCGAACGAGAACGGCGACGGCACCGACGAGTCGAAAACCGTTGCCTTGCCCAAGATTTCGTCCGGCAAGGGTGGCGAGAAGACCGCGAAGTCCGGCCCGGCGCAGCAATCCGGCGGCGCGAACGGCGGTCGGGGCGGCACCGCGCCGGACCCGAAAGCCGAAGCGTCACAGGACGTTCCCGCGATATCGAACCCGTCCGACGACGCCACGACGATCCTGCCCATTCAGAAGCCCGATCCGGCGGTCACCGAGAAGCTTCGTGCCACCCCGCCGGGAGCCGGGCAGAGTGACCCGAAGCGCCCTGGGGCACAAAGTGGTCCGGGCGGTGAGCCGGGCGCGCCCGGCGCTCCGGGATCGCGAGGGCCCGCAGCCGGCGGACCGGGACCGAACGCCCGCATCGGCGGGCCGGCCGCCGCGGCCGGTGCCGCGGGGCTAGGCGCAGCCGCTGCCGGTGCCCAGCGCGGCCCCACAGCCGGCGCACCGGGGCAGGGCCGGACGAGCGGTCCCGGCGGTCCGGGGCAAGGTCCGGCGGGCGGGCCCGGTCAGGCCCAGCAGAATCCCGCGGGCGGAGCAGGAAAGCAGGGCGCGGCCGGCGGCCCCGGCGGGCCGGGGCAGGGTCCGGGCGGCCCGGGACAGCGAGTCAGTGGCGGTCCGGGCGGACCGGGACAAGGTTCGGGCGGCCCGGGACAGCAGGTCGGAGCAGGTCCGGGCGGACCCGGACAGCAGGGACCTGCCGGTGGCCCCGGTACGCAGGGCCGTGGACAGGGTCCCCAGCGTCCCGGCGGACCGAACCCGCAGGGACCGGGTTCTCAGGGGCCAGGTGCACAGGGCCCAGGCGCAAAGGGTCCAGGCGTGCAGGGCACGGGCACACAAGGCCAGAACGGGCAAGGCCCAGGTGCCCAAGGCCCAGGCGCACCGGGTCCGAACGTGCAAGGCGCGAACGCACAGGGTCCGAAAGCCGCAGGTGGACAGGGGCCGAAGGGTCCGGGCGCCCAAGGCCCGGGCGGGCCCGGACCGCAGGGACAGGGTGCGCCGGGGCCTCAGGGTCCGGGCGGGCACGGCCCAGGGGCCCCCGGACAGCGTCCGGGCGGGCCGGGGATGTCCGGAGCAGCCGCAGCGCTCGGCGCACAGGGCCTGAAAGGTCCTGCGGCGCAAGGTGATCAAACCCCGCGCCCCGGAGGCGCGCCGTCACCTGCCGACACCAAGATGACCGCGCCGGCACTGTCCGCGCAGTCGAACGGTCCGGGCGCACCGGGTGGGCCGAACCAGCCGGGCGGCCCGGGGCAATCGGGTACGCCGAACCAGCCGGGTGGACCACAGCCGGTTCCCCCGCGCCCCGTGGCACAACCGCAGCGTGTTCCGGCGGCGGAACCGGATGCGGCGCCGGGTCAGGCTGCGCGCAGTAAGCGCTGGCTGTTGCTCGCCGGCGGTGCGGTCGTGGTGGTGATCGTCGCGATCGTGGCGGTGGTCGCCCTGGCCACCGGCGGTTCCGACAATTCCCCGGAGGCACAGGTCAAGGGCGCGGTCAACAGCTACACCAATGCGCTGGCGTCGGGGAACCTGAGCCAGCTGCAGTCCGCGACGTGCGGCAAACTGCACGACTTCTACCAGAACATCGCACCCGATCAGTACGCCGGCGTGCACAAGCTGGCGGTGGATCAGAAGAAGATCCCGAAGGTCGCGGGTGTGGACGGCGTCCAGATCACCGGGGACAAGGCCGTCGCTCAGGTCGACATCTACACCGATGCCGATCCCAGCCGCTCGACCGCCCGTACCTTCGATCTGCAGCAGACCGACGGCGGCTGGAAGGTGTGCGATCCCGCCGGCGCCGCGCAGTAGCCGCGCCGGAGTCGATGACGTGCGTCACCTCGCCGTCACATCGCGCCGTGTGCCGGCGATGCACATCACAGACACCTGGTCAGCGGTCCGGTACGCCGATAGCATGGCCCGGATTGTCACGCCGCCGACCCTCTACTGATCCGTTCCGGGGTGGTCGACCGGTGCTGTCGTTTACGCAGTAGGAATCGAGCAGGGAGCAAGGGACATGCCGGAGCTGGCACCCGACGCGCCGGCATCCACGGCACTGGCCGGTCGGCACTACCGGATTCGGGACCGCTACGAGGTGGGCAGGGAGAAGGTCCGCGAATTCGCGCGGGCCGTGCAGAACCATCACCCCGCCCACCACTTCGAGGCCGACGCCGCCAAGCTCGGCTGGAATGCCGTCGTCGCGCCGCCGACCTTCGCCTCGGTGCTCGGCATGGCGACCACGCAGGCCCTGCTCGGCAGCGTGCTCAGCCGATACGACCTGTCGCAGATCCTGCAGACCGATCAGGTGTTCCACATCCACCGCCCGATCCTGGCCGGCGACGTCCTGCGCAGCGAGGCGGAGATCGAATCGATCCGCCATTTGCGCGGGAACGATTTCATCACCGTGAAGGCCACCGTTCTCGATGCCGAGGACGCCGTCGTCCAGGTGGGTATCACCACGATCGTGGCGCGTCTGGGCGCCGAGGTCGACACCGATATCGTGCGATTGGTCGACGGTGTGGTCATGCATCGCCGGGAAGTCGGCGCGACCACTCCCGAGGTGCTGATCCCGATCGCCACCGAGGAGGCCACCCCCGAACCCTCGCGCGCCGACTCGCGCAGAGACGTCACCGTCGACACCCAGCCGAATTTCGACGATCTCGCGGTCGGCGACCGGTTGCCCACGGCGACGATGCGACTGACCCGCGGCGATCTGGTCAACTACGCCGGTGTGGCGGGGGACCCCAACCCGATCCATTTCAGCGATCGCGCCGCCGAGCTGGCCGGTCTGCCCACCGTGGTCGCGCACGGCATGCTCACGATGGGTCTGGGTGCGCACTATCTGACCTCGTGGCTAGGTGATCCGGGAGCGATCGAAAGCTACAGCGTGCGTTTCTCCGGATACGTTCCGGTGGAACGTTTTTCGCCGGCGTCGATCGAGTTCTCCGCCAGGATCAAGTCCCTGGACCCGCAGCGCCGGGTCGCGACGATTCTGCTGAGCGCCACCTCCGCGGGCAAGAAGCTTTTCGGTCGCGCGCTGGCCGAGGTCCAGTTGTCCTGATCCCGCGCGTCAGTCCAGCCGGGCGTGCATCAGGTAGACGTTGTAGTCGCTCCAGGTGCTGATGGTGAAGTAGAGATCCGACGACGTCGACCACGGATGGATGAATCCGCCGTAGAGTTCGGGATATTCGGCCGAGACGGGCACCAGCGGCGAACTCGGCGACCACACCCCCTGCGGTGCATTCGATTCCCGCACCACGACCGCGGCCTTCGCGGTGTCGAGATAGCTCATCTGCCAGACACCGCGAGCGCTGTCGTAGCGCACCGACAGTTCACCGACCGGCCCGTCGACGATCGGCGTGGCGGACGCGGCGCCGCCGACCGGGGTCCAGTTTCCGTCGCGCCAGTACTGATAGGCCGAGGTGTCGAGCACCTGATCCTTCGGCACCCGGGCGAGGCCGACGGCGCCGAGCCGCGTATTCGGTGTGCCGAACAGGTAGACGTAGTCGCCCTGCGGAACCATCGCCGACACCTGGAAATTCGCGAGCCCGAAGATGTTGTCCCAGTGCGCGTGCGGATCCTTGGTCCAGGTCTGCCCGTGGTCGTCGGAATACGCGATGCCGCCGTAGTTGGTGTAGAAGGTACCGGGCAGGCTGTTCCAGGTCCGAATCGACATGTAGCTCATGAACTGCCGGGTGTCGTCGGCCGAACCTCGGTGCGGCAGAGCGAAACCGGAGGTCGGGATCGTGGTGATCTCGATATTGTCCTGCTTGCGACTGGTGAGCACCTCGGCGGCGTGGCAGCGGTCGTCGGCGACCATGCGGTCGATGATCATGCCCCGGTCCAGGTCGCGATTCGTGCTGAACGCGAGCAGATTGCTGCGCCAATCCTCACCCATCCCGCCCGGCGGATGGAAGTCGTGACCGACGGTGTCGCCGAAGGCCGTCGCTATCTCCCCCGGCCCGCTCTCCCACATGATGCCCAGGTCGGTGCCGGCGACCTGCCAGCGCTTGTCGGTGCGGTTCACCGAATTCGCGCCGGTCTCCTTGGCCACCTCGCGAACCCGGCTCACCTTCGGCGCCGGCAGCGCGGCCACCACCGGACCCGGTTCGGTCGGCGGCGCGGCTCGCGGCGGCGCGGGCGGCGCGGGTTCGGGCGAGGGGCCGGGCGGCAGTGCGAAATAGAACGGCTTCGGCTTCAGTAGCACCTCCGGCACACCGAGCCGGTTCAGCAGACCGGGCGGAGGCGGCGGACCGTCGGTCAGGTCCGGGCACGGGCTGACGCACGGATCGACCGGCAGATCCACGCTCGTGCGGGTCGCAATCGCGGGCGGCGGTGCCTGATCGACGGTCACCACCGGATACGGAATCGGCACCTCGAGCTTCTTCGGCACCACCGGCTCGTGCACCGGAGCGGGGTCGGTGGCACACGGCCCGGCGCCGGGAACGGTTGCCGCCGAACCTGTCCCGGGTTCGGCGACGGCAGACCCGGGCAGCCCGACCAGCAGTCCGGCGCCCAGCAGCACCACCGCGACCGAAGCCGGTACGCGCACACGCATCAGCAACCACCCCTCGCCGACCGACGATTTCCCCTACCCGCGACCTCGTCCCGCGGGCGGCACGCGCCGACCCTACCCGGGCGATGCCGCGCCACGGCGGTTATCGCGCACTCGCGGGTGTGTTCGGCGCGGCCTATTCGGTCTCGGCCTCGAAACTCAGCACCGTCGAACCGATCCGGATGAGTTCCCCGCCGAACAGCATGGTGCCGCTGTCGACGACCTCGTCGTCGACGTAGATGCCGTTGGCCGAGGCCAGATCCTTGATCAGCATCCCGGCCCGGCTGGGCAGGACGTGCGCGTGATAACGGCTGACCTTCGGATCGTCGAGGATCAGATCGTTGTCGGTCATGCGGCCGATCTTCAAGCCGCCCTTGGCGATCGGCACCACCCGGCCGTCCGCCAGCCGCAGCCGTCCGGCGCGGGCGCTGCGCGGGGTTTCGGTGACGGTTTCGGTCATCGCCTTGGCCATCCGCTCGACCTGAGCGATGGCCAGCGTGTTGAGCGGTTCCTGCCGCAGGACGCGCTTCTCCAACTCGGCCAGCGCCGGGCCGGGATCGATGCCGAGTTCGTCGGCGAGTACCGCACGCACCCTGCGGCAGGCCTCCAGCGCGTCGGCCTGGCGGCCGGACAGATACAGCGCGGTGATGAGCTGGACCCACAGCGGTTCCCGCATCGGGTGCTCGTTCGTCATCGCCACCAGTTCGCCGACCACCGACGAGGCTCGGCCACAAGCGATTTCGGCATCGATGCGGGCGGAGGCGACGAGCAGGCGTTCCTCGTCCATCGCGGTGGCGAAGGTGTCGGCGAAGCGGGTGCCGGACAGATCGTCGAGGGCCTTGCCGCTCCACTGTTCCAGCGCCGCACCGTACAACCGCGACGCGCCCTCATGGTCGCCCGCCGCGGCGGCCTCGATCGCGGCCTTGTGGGCGGCCTCGAATCGGCCCAGATCGCACTCGTCATCGGTGATTTCGAGCCGGTAGCCGGAGGATTCGGTGCGCAGCACCGCGGCCGAGTCGACTCCCGAATTACGCAGCGCCTTACGGATATTGGAGACGAAGACCTGCAGGCTCGCCTGATAGGAGTCCGGCGGTTCCTCGTTCCAGACGATATCGGCCAGCGCCTGCGACGAGACCGCACGCCGCCGGTTGACCGCCAGGGCGGCCAGCAGCGCCCGCGGTTTGGGTCCGCCCACCGCAACGGCGGCGCCGCCGACCGAGAGTTGTACGGGACCGAGTACGCGGACGTCGAGACGGCTGGGCGGAACAGGTTGGGGGCCGGTCGGATCGCTCACCGGTCTCGTTCCTCGCGTCGGCCGGATACCCGGCACAGTGCCCATCTGCTCACGGAGATGATCATCCCGTGCCGCTGGCGAATGAGACAACCCGTCACCACGGCGGCCGCGAATGCCGAGGGTGCGCCGCCCACCGGGCGACGCACCCTCGTTCCGCTTCCGGAACTACTTCGCGCTGACCGACTTACCGGCCGAACGCAGGTCGTTGCAGGCTTCGATGACCCGCTCGGCCATCGATGTCTCGGCCTTCTTCAGGTAGCTGCGCGGGTCGTAGGTCTTCTTGTTGCCGACCTCACCGTCGATCTTCAGCACACCGTCGTAGTTGCTGAACATGTGCGCCGCGATCGGACGGGTGAAGGCGTACTGGGTGTCGGTGTCGACGTTCATCTTCACCACCCCGTACTTCAGCGAGTCGTCGATCTCCGACTTCAGCGAACCCGAGCCGCCGTGGAAGACGAAGTCGAACGGCTTGGCGCCGTCGCCCAGGCCGAGCTTGGCCGCGGCCACGCGCTGCCCCTCAGCCAGCACCTCGGGCTTGAGCACCACATTGCCCGGCTTGTAGACGCCGTGCACATTGCCGAAGGTGGCGGCGAGCAGATACTTGCCGTTCTCACCGGCGCCCAGGGCGTCGATGGTCTTGGCGAAGTCCTCGGACGAGGTGTAGAGCTTCTCGTTGATCTCGGCCTCGACGCCGTCCTCTTCGCCGCCGACCACGCCGATCTCGACCTCGAGAATGATGTTCGCCGCGGCCGCCTGCTTCAGCAGTTCCTTGGCGATCTCGAGGTTCTCGTCGATCGGGATGGCCGAGCCGTCCCACATGTGGGACTGGAACAGCGGGTTCTGCCCGGCCTTCACCCGCTCCTGCGAGATGGCCAGCAGCGGACGCACGAAACCGTCCAGCTTGTCCTTGGGGCAGTGGTCGGTGTGCAGCGCGATCGTCACGTCGTACTTGGCTGCCACCACATGAGCGAACTCCGCCAGCGCGACCGCACCGGTGACCATGTCCTTCACGCCCTGGCCGGAACCGAATTCGGCCCCGCCGGTGGAGAACTGGATGATGCCGTCACTGCCGGCCTCGGCGAACCCGCGGATGGCCGCGTTGATGGTCTCCGAGGAGGTGCAGTTGATCGCGGGGAACGCGAAGGAGTTCTCTTTGGCCCGACCGAGCATCTCGGCGTAGACCTCCGGAGTCGCGATGGGCACTGAGTGACCTCCGTATGTGTGCTGCGAACAACAATTCTGTCAGCCCATACCCTAAGTTCATGGCCCGTTGTCGCGAAAGGCGGGATGGGGTCGGGCGCGCTTGCGGCGGACTTGCCGGGCCGGGCGCGCACCCGCGTCGACCGCCGGGAGCGGTCCGAAACTCGGTTGACCGAAATTCGCCAACGCCTGAGAGGTTCCCATGAGGTTCGGTGAGATCGCGCGGTGACCGGTACTGTGGGGCCCGTGACCACGCTGGCCATCACGAACACTCTCGCCGACGGATTCTCCGTCCACAAGCTGCTCGACCCCATGTATCTGCTGACCGATACCTGGATGTCGAATGCGGTGCTGCCTGCCATCCTGGTCATCGTCTTCATCGAGACAGGGCTGCTGTTCCCGATCCTGCCGGGCGATTCGCTGCTGTTCACCGGTGGCCTGCTCGCGGCGCTCGAACATCCGCCGGTATCGATCTGGGTGCTCGTTCCGGCGGTGGCCGTGACCGCGATCGCCGGCGATCAGTGCGCCTACTGGATCGGCCGGGCCATCGGGCCGACGCTGTTCCACAAGGAGGACGGGCGCTTCTTCAAACAGCGCTACATCACCGAGACGCACGCCTTCTTCGAGAAGTACGGTCCGAAGACGATCATCCTGGCGCGATTCGTGCCGATCGTGCGGACCTTCATGCCGGTGCTCGCGGGCGTGTCGAAAATGGATTACCGCAAATTCCTCACGTTCGACATCATCGGTGGCATTCTGTGGGCCGGCGGCATCACGGTCCTCGGGTACTTCCTGGGGAACGTCGGGTTCATTCGCGATCACGTCGAGGCCATCTTCCTGCTGATCGTGTTCGTCTCGATCCTGCCCGCCATCATCTCCGTGGCGAAGAAGCTGCGTAACCACGAGCCGGTGCTCGAGATCGAGGAGCCCACGATGTCCGTACCGACGAACGAACCCACGCACTGACACCATTGCCTGCTACGCCGTTACCCCTTGCACTGGGCGGATTCGATCCGCTGCAGTCCGCCGGGCCGGCACTCGTCTGGACCGTCGTCCTGGTCTTCGTCTTCCTCGAGTGCGCGGTGATCATCGGCCTGTTCCTGCCCGGCGATTCGATGCTGCTGACCGCGGGCATCATCTTCGCCTCCCACGAGACGGGGCATACACAGGTATGGGCGTTGGTGGTGGCGACCATGCTGGCGGCCATCGCCGGTAATCAGGTGGGGTATGTGATCGGCACCCGCACCGGCCATCGCCTGATAGCCCGCAAGAACGGCAGATACGTCAACGCCGAGAATCTGGCCCGGGTATCGGATCTGCTGCATCGGCACGGGTTCGCGGCGGTGCTCATCGCGCGCTGGATTCCGTGGGTGCGCACACTGTGCCCGCTGGTCGCCGGTGCGGCCGGAATGGACCATCGCCGCTATACCGTGGCCAGTTCGATCGGCGCGGTGATCTGGGCGCCGATTCTGCTGCTGCTCGGCTACTACACCGGCGGCTACCTGAACAAGGTGTCCTGGCTGATGCCGACCGTGAGCGGCTCGCTGGTCGTGGTGCTGATCATCGGCACGGTGATCGGGCTGCGGCAGTACCGGGCGGAGATGTCGCGGCCGGCCGAGGACTTCGATGTGGACCTCGAGGCCCACGACGGCCAGACCTTCGACGCCGAGGGCTTGGACCGGCAGGCTTTCGATTCGGATGCCCTGGACACGCTGCCGCTCGAGATCCGGGCCGCCGACTATCCGGACACCGTGCCGCTGCGCACCGTCCGCCCCGAGCGCGCGGCCACCGCGGCGCCCGCGCGCATCGTGTGGACCGATCCCCGGCACTGACCGGACGGACGGGCGGCGTCAGAGTCCGGCGGCCGTCACCGCCTGCGCGGCCTCCATCAACATCCATCCCGACAGCTGCACCGACAGATCCCGTTCCGGTGTCCGCGACGACGTGACCGAACCACCCGAGGTCGACCGTCCGGCGCCGGCGGTGCCGCCCGGCAGCCGTGCCGGTTCGTTCCAGTCGTGGCCGAACAGCGGATCGCCCTCGACCTCGAGCCGGCGGTCCCAGGCCGCGCGGGCCGACGCTTTCACGATCGCGGCCGCCGAGCGACGGACCGATCGTTGCGCCATCTCGTCCCCGGGCAGCATGATCGCCACCAGCGCGAGATACCGGGCCAGAATCCCGTTGAACAGACCGCCGTCGCCCCCGCCCCCGCCGGTGACGACATTCCGTTCCGTCATGTGGTCCTCGACCGCGCGGAGCAGTAGCTGCACACGTTCCAGGTGACGAGCATCTCCGGTCCGGACGGCCAGTTCGGTTTCCAGTCCGAGGACCACGCCCTGGCAGTAGCTGAACGTCGGCCGTTCGATCCGGCCCGAGGGCAGGTGGATTCCGTCGAGGATCAAGCCCGTTTCCGGATCGCGCAGCGTGGCATCGATCCAACCGGCGATCTGCGCGGCGCGCTCGTGATGCCCGAGGCGCGCGAGGGCGATGGCGGCCGGGCCGTTGGCGGGTGCGTTGAAATAGTCGGCGCCCTTACGCCACGGCACCGCACCGATCTCCGGCTGCCACCCCGCCATGAGCTGCTGCTCCAGCGCGATCAGCCCGCCGCGCACCTCGGTGAGGCCCCGCATGCGTTCGGCCCGCTCCAGAGCGAGTGCGAGCCACGCCATATCGTCGTAATAGTTGTTGGTCCAGCCGGTGATGTTGCGCAGCCGGAGCGCATGCGCGACGGCGGCGATGCGCGCGGTGCGGGCCGGGGTGGGCTCTCGGTTGGCGGCGTCGACCGCACAGTCGATCAGATGGGCCTGCCACCAGTAGTTCCAGCTGAGAAACAGCCGCTCCCCCCGGGTGGCGGGCCAGCCGACCATGCCCAGCTCGACCCCCGGCAGCAGCCACAACCGCCGCAGATGCCGGGACACGATCGCCGACTCGGCCGCATCGGCTCGCTGTGCCCAGATCTCGGCGCCCGGCTCGGCAGCGGAATCGACTCGTGCGCGCCCCCGCCGCAGATGCGGACGCGGTTGCACGTCGTCGCTCCGCGAGTTCATGGGTACATCGTGCCAGTCCGAGCCCCGATTTCGCGCCCGATTTGTTACGCGATCGACTCGTGTCCGCGACGTGCCGAACCGGCCCGGCGGCCACGGCGCGTCAAACCGGTCCCGCGGCATCGGCCGCGCGGTCCAAACGTGCTGCGAGAGCGCGGGATCGGTCACGGAACGCGTGCGGCTCCTCGATCACGAAATCGGCGTCGAGGAAGGCGAGGTTGAGCACCAGCCATTCGAACGAATCCACCCACGTGGTGATCCGGCAGCGCTGCGGTCCGCGCGACTCGATATCGCAGTCCTGAAATTTCAGGATGTCGGCGACCGCCGCGGCGGGAGCGGCGACGGTGACGACCGCGCGATGCCGGCCGGCCGTGAGCTCGCGCCGCAGATAGCCCGCGGCCGTCTCGGCCGGTAGCGGTCGCGGCTCGAAAGATGTTCCGGTGGCGGCGATATCGGCGATCCGATCCAGGCGGAAGGTGCGCCAATCCCCGCGGTCGCGGTCCCAGGCCAGCAGGTACCAGCGCAGATGCTGATACACCTGCCGATACGGTTCGACCCGGCGCCGGGCAACGGCGCCGGTGCGGGTGCGGTAGTCGACGACGAGGTGTTCGTGGTCGGCCGCGGCCTTGGCCACGAGCGCCAGCACCGCCGCGTCGACTGCGGGCGCCGCCACCGCTGCCGTCTCCACCGTCGCCCGCACCGCGTTCGCCCGGCCGCGCAAGCGCTTCGGCAGCAATTGGTCGATCTTGCCGAAGGCGCGCAGGGCGGCGGCACCGATATCCGACGAGCCCTGGTGCTCCCCCTGGCTTGGCGGTTCCGACGTCGCCGCGAGCATGCCGAGGGCGACGACCGTGGCGATCGCCTCGTCGTCGTCGAAGACCAGCGGCGGGAGGATGCGACCGGCGGTGAGCTGGTAGAAGCCGCCCGGACCGGGCTGGGTGGTGACCGGATAGCCGTATTCGCGCAGCCGCTCGACATCGCGGCGGACCGTGCGCGGACTGGTCTCCAGGCGGGCGGCCAGTTCGGCGCCGGTGTAGCGGCGGCCGGTCTGCAGATAGGCGAGCAGATCGAGCAGGCGGCGAGTGGCGCTCATGACTCCATCCTCCGCGAATTGCGGTCACGAGTTGTCCACATCTGTCCCTAGCGTCGGGATATGACTTCGATCCGCATTCGCGCAGCGCGCACCAACAACCTGAGAAGTGTGGATATCGACGTGCCGCGGGGCCGGCTGGTGGTGTTCGCCGGGGTCTCCGGTTCGGGCAAATCGTCGCTGGTTTTCGACACCATCGCGGCCGAGGCGGGGTACCAGGTGAACGAGAGCTATCCGCCGTTCGTGCGCAATCGGCTGCCGCGGTGGACGCGACCCGAGGTGGACTTGATCGATGGGCTCTCGCCGGTGGTGGTGATCGATCAGAAGCGGCTCGGCGGCAATGCCCGTTCGACGGTCGGCACCATCACCGACGCGTACACCTATCTGCGCCTGTTGTTTTCGCGGATCGGGCAGCCGTACGTCGGGGAATCCAATCACTTCTCGTTCAACGATCCGGCCGGAATGTGCCCGGCTTGTTCCGGTCTCGGCGAAACCCTCGTTCCCGATATGGAGCAGGTGCTCGACCCCGATCTCTCGCTGGAACAGGGCGCGATCCGGTTGCCCGGCTTCGCCGCCGGCCAGTACTGGTACCGCCGCTACGCCGAACTCGGGGCCTTCGATCCGACGGTGCCGCTGCGCGACTGGACACCCGCCGAACGCGAAGCACTACTGCACGGCGGGCCACCCGCCGCTGCCCTGCGACCACGTCCGCCGAAGGACTACGAAGGGGTGATCGAACTGTTCGAGCGGGTGTACATGCACACCTCCGACAACCTCTCCGAACGCAAATAGGCTGTGCTGCAACGATTCACCCGATCCGGGCCGTGTCCGGAATGCGATGGGCAACGGTTGAATCCGGCGGCCCGCTCGGCGCGGGTACTCGACCGCACCATCGTCGAGATGAGCCGGATGGAGATCGGTGAACTCGCCGAGCTGATCACCGGGGTGCGCGCCCCCGACATGGTTTCGGTGGTGTCCGCGCTGCACGAGCGGCTTCGTGCCCTCGCGCACATCGGCCTCGGCTACCTGTCGCTGTCGCGTCCGACGACGACACTGTCCGGCGGAGAATCACAGCGCATCAAGACCGTTCGCCATCTCGGCAGCAGCCTCACCGAAATGCTGTACGTCTTCGACGAACCCACCGTCGGATTGCATCCGCACGATGTGCGGCCGATGACCGAACTGCTGAAATCGTTGCGGGACAAGGGCAACAGCGTTCTGGTGGTCGAACACGATCCGGATGTGATGCGGGTCGCCGACCATATCGTCGAGGTCGGTCCGGGAGCCGGAGCCGAGGGCGGACGGATCGTGTTCACCGGTGACTTCGAGCGGTTGACGACCACGGACACACCTACCGGGCAGGCGTTGCGGATCCGGCGCACCGGCCGCACACCGCGGGTGCCGACCGGAAAACTGCGCATCGACAACGCGACTCGCAACAATCTGCGCGACATCTCGATCGACATCGCGACCGGTGTGCTGACCGTCCTCACCGGCGTCGCCGGTTCGGGTAAGTCGAGTCTGGCCGCGGAACTGGTGCAGCGGCATCCGGCGACCGTGGTGGACCAGCGTCCGGTCGGCACCAATCGACGGTCCACGCCGCTCACCTACGCCGGCATCGCCGGCGTGGTGCGCACCCTGTTCGCGAAACGAAACGGGGTGAGCGCCGCGCTGTTCAGCGCGAACTCCGAGGGCGGCTGCCCGGTGTGCGAAGGCGCCGGCGTGATCTACACCGATCTGGCGTTCATGGACGGTCAGGAAACGGTGTGCTCGGCGTGCCACGGTCGCCGGTTCACCGATCGGGTGCTCGGTTACACCGTCGACGGCCTGACCATCGCCGATATCGACGATCTGACCGTCGCGCAGGCCATCCGGCGACTGCCCGCCATCGCGCGCGGCCTGCGGCATCTCGACGAGGTCGGACTCGGTTATCTGCGGCTCGGGCAGTCGCTGACCACGCTGTCCGGTGGGGAATGCCAGCGGCTGAAGATCGCCAAGGAACTCGCGCGTGGTGACCGGCACACCCTCTACGTCCTGGACGAGCCGACCACCGGGTTGCATCTGCGCGATATCGATACCCTGATCCAGCTGTTCGACCAT
Organism: Nocardia sp. BSTN01; assembly: GCF_015354405.1. Taxonomy (GTDB): domain Bacteria; phylum Actinomycetota; class Actinomycetes; order Mycobacteriales; family Mycobacteriaceae; genus Nocardia. Next base: position 33,983 of record NZ_JADKYP010000054.1, read on the forward strand.
CTGATCGACCGGGGCAACACCGTGGTCGTCATCGAACACAACCTCGACGTGGTCCGCGCGGCCGATCGGGTGATCGACCTCGGACCGGGGCCCGGCCGGCACGGCGGCCGGATCGTCTTCCAGGGAACCCCGGACGATCTGCTGAGCTGCCGCGAATCCGCGACGGCCGCGGCACTGCGTGAATCGCGATGATCACCAGGAACGGTCGAGGTCGGCGTGCTGGGTTATCCACGCGTGCATGGCGATGCCGGCCGCGACACCCGCGTTGATACTGCGGGTCGAGCCGAACTGCGCGATCGACACCGTCATGACCGCGGCCCGTTTGGCGGCCTCGGTGACGCCCGGTCCCTCCTGACCGAACAGGAGCAGGCAATCACGCGGCAGCGCAGCGGTTTCCAGCGGCACCGATCCGGGCACGTTGTCGACGGCCACCACGGTGAGATGCTCGCGCTCGGCGAACTCCAGCAGTTCGGCGATATCGCTGTGATGCACGATGTGCTGGTACCGGTCGGTCACCATCGCGCCGCGGCGATTCCAGCGGCGGCGCCCGACGATGTGCACCGCCGCGGCGGCGAAGGCGTTCGCGGTGCGCACCACCGTGCCGATATTGGCGTCGTGCCCGAAATTCTCGATCGCGATGTGAAACGGATGACGGCGGGTGTCGATATCGGCGACGATCGCCTCCCGCGACCAGTACCGGTAGGCGTCGACGACGTTGCGGCGGTCGCCGTGCGCGAGCAGTTCCGGATCGAGGCGCGGATCGCCGGGCGGCTCGGTACCGAATTCGTCGCGCCACGGGCCGACGCCGTGCGGATGTTCACCCCACTCGGTCGGGCCCGGCACGTCGCCGTCCGATGGATCGGGCAGCGGCTGGAGCGGGTGATTCACGCCGGTCATCGTAGCCGCGCCCGGTACCGTCGGATCCGATGGTGGTGCTGTCCACACCGTCGATCCGCCGGTCTGCTCCCTCGTCCCGCGGATCGTTGCCGACCAGCATGGAAGCTATGACCGAGACACTCGCCGAACCGACGCTCGTCCTCGACCGTCCGGACTCGCGCCCTACCGCCGGATCGGTGCTGCGGGCGATCCTGCGCGCCCCGTTCGAGGCACGGACCTGGAAAGAGCTGACCTACCTGGTCGTCGCCGCGATCCTGGGCTGCCTGGTGCTGGTCTATCTGTTCGCCGGCTACGGCGCGGGACTCTACAGTTCGATCCTGATCATCGGCGCTCCCCTGCTGGCCGGGGTGCTGCTGGGTGGCCGGATCTGGGGACGGATCTACCGCGCGGTGGGTGCGGCGCTACTGACCGCCGATCTGCCGGCCCCGCCGGATTTCGCCGCCCGGCCCGGATTGGTGGGCTGGTTCCGCGGCGTCTTCACCGATCGCACCGCGTGGCGGGCGCTGGTCTTCCTGGTGGCCGAGGCGATTCTCGGGGTGTTCGTCGGATATGTGGTGCTGACCGTGATCGCGGTGACGGTCTTCACCGCGATCTCCCCCGTTCCGTGGGCCGTTTTTCACCCTGTCAATGTGGATCCGCAAGGGCGCGAACATCATTCGCTCGCGCAATTCGGCGACTACTACGTCGACACCTGGCCGCGGGTGCTCGGTCTCGCGGCGGTGGGGATCATCGGCTGCTTCCTGCTGCCGTGGCTCGTGCGCGCGGTGTGCTGGGCGCATCGCGCACTGATGCTGACGCTGCTGACACCGACCGCCCGCGATCGGCGGATGGTCGAACTGCAGGAGAGCCGGCGCGTCGCGGTCGAGGATTCCGCGGCGACGCTGCGCCGGCTGGAACGCGATCTGCACGACGGCACCCAGGCACGGCTGGTGAGTATCGCGATGACGCTGGGCCGGGCCGAGGAACGGCTCGCCGCGGGCGCCGATCCGGCCGCGCTCATCGCCGATGCCCGCGCGAGCTCGAAGGATGCCATCGCCGAGCTGCGGGAACTGGTGCGCGGCATCCATCCCCCGGCGCTCGAACTGGGACTGGAACCGGCGCTGGAGACGCTGACCGCACGGTGCGCCGTACCGGTCGAACTGCGCGTCCACCTGCCGCAGCGCCCCAGTCCGGCGATCGAGGCGATCGCGTACTTCTCGGTCGCGGAACTGCTCACCAATGTGGTGAAACATTCGGGGGCGAATGCGGCGTGGGTGTCGGTCGCGCCGTCGGGTGCGGCCACGATGATGGTGAGTGTGCGCGACAACGGTCACGGCGGGGTGCGGCAGCCCGGTCCGGTCGCCCGGGAATCCGAGGCCGACGCACCGACCGAGCGGCTGGTCAGCGGCGGCCTGTCCGGTCTGGCCGCGCGGGCGCGGGCCGTCGACGGCAATCTGAGCATCGACAGCCCGGTCGGCGGGCCCACGAACATCACCGTCACCCTGCCGATCGCGGGGCCGCAATGAGCACGGCCGAGGTCGGGTCCGATCGTCACGCCGAGGCGCTGCGCATCGTGATCGCCGAGGACAGCGCGATCCTGCGGGACGGTCTGGCCGGGCTGCTCACCGATCGCGGGCACGAGATCGTGGCGATGGTCGGCGATGCGATCCGGTTGAGCGAGATCGTGGCCGAGACCCGCCCCGACGTCGCGGTGGTCGATGTGCGGATGCCGCCCTCGTTCACCGACGAAGGTCTGCTCGCCGCCATCGAACTGCGCCGCACATTCCCCGGCACCGGCGTCCTCGTCTTCTCCCAATGGGTCGAAACCCGTTACGCCACCGAACTTCTGGCCGGCGGCGCGGGCGGTGTCGGTTACCTCCTCAAGGACCGGGTGGCCGACGTCCGCGAATTCGTCGACGCCCTGCAGCGCGTCGCCACCGGCGGCACCGCGCTGGACCCCGAGGTGGTGAGCCAGCTGTTCGGCGCTGCCCGGCAACAGGATTCGCTCGCCCGCCTCACCCCGCGCGAACGCGAAGTCCTGGAACTGATGGCCCAGGGCCTCACCAACGCCTCCATCGCCACCACCCTCACCGTGACCGAACGCGCGGTGGAAAAACACATCGGCAACATCTTCCTGAAGTTGGACCTGCCCCCGTCGGACACCCACCACCGCCGGGTGATGGCCGTGCTGCGCCTGCGCGGATAGCGCGGCAGCCGTTCCGTCGTGAGAAAGTTGCCACGCCAGCCACCACACCGGAGGTCGTACCGTGTTGTCACAGTTCCCCGACCGTTTGCTCACGCTGACCGACTGGAATGCTCTCCCCGAGGACAACGCCAGGTACTACGAACTGGTCGACGGCGTCGTGGTGGCGGTCCCTCGGCCACCGGGACGTCATCAGCAGGCGGTATGGCGTCTCGCCGACCAACTCGAACCGCAGCTACCGCATGCCTATTGCGTGGTCGCCCAGGCCGAACTGGTGATCACTCCGGGGCCGGTCCCGACGGTCCGGGTCCCCGACCTGATGGGGCGGTGAAGGTCGCGGCGGTCGCCGCCGACATCCCGAGAGCCATCGGTGACGACGTCTCGATCACGGTCGAAATCCTGTCCCCCGGCACCCGCCGAACGGATCGAGTCGCCAAATTCGCCGAGTACGCCGAGGCCGGGATCGAGCACTACTGGCTCGTCGACCTCGACGCGACGCCCACCCTCACCGCCTACCGCCTGGACAGTGGCCGCTACGAACTGGTCGCCGAAGATCAGTCCGAGGTTCGCATCGACGTGACCGGCACTCTCGTCACCCTCGATCTACCCGCGCTGACCGGATCCATTTCCCACTAGTCGCGACAAATGACAGGCCGTACTTGCGGCGGGGCCGCAGCGCGACCTCACGCGATGAGCTGGGGACCGTCTCGGCCGGTTGGCCGAAACGTGTCTGTCCGTTATGTGCTATCCGGGCCGGGTGGGAGGGGTGGGGCTTATTCTTGAGGTATCCGCGGGGTGGTGGAGGCGGTTATGGACCACGTACGCATTCTTCGGACCGTGCTCGGGGTGACGGTCGGGTATGTGATTGTGCTCGGGCTGTGGCTGGGGTGGGTGCATCAGCACACGCCGCCGGGGACCGAGCCGTATCAGATCATGGCGTTGGTGGGGGCGTTCGGATCGTGTGTGGGGATCGGGATGCTGCTGGCGCAGCGGCCGACGCGGTCGGATCGGCGGCTGCTGCGGCACGGACTGGAGGGGTGGGCGACCATCGAGCGCGTGCATCCGCTGCAGTACACCGATCACCATACGGAACTGACCGAACTCGATCTGGAGCTGACCGTGCCCGGTTCGGAAACCTATCGGGGCACGGTCGTTTTCGATGTGGCGCCGATCGACCGGCCGAGAATGCATGTGGGCGAGACGATTTCGATCCGGGTGGACCCGGCCGATCGCGATCGGATCATGCTCTGCCTGTGAGCCGCGCGGCGTGCGATCGCGATGCGGCTCAGTCGAAGTCGGCCGGCGCGGTGAGCAGATACTGGGCGCCGGCATAGGTCGCGAGGATGACGGCTTCACTCGCCCGGCGAGAGCGGGACGTGCGCGCGAACAGCCGACGCAGCACGATCAGGCCGTCGGAGAGCGTGAACAACAAGGCGCCCAGGGCCAGCCGGCTGCGCGGATCGCTTCCCGGAACCACGGTTCCGGCAACGACTTTCGCACCGGGAGCCAGGACCGGGTCCGAGGCGAGGGTCGCCGCCGTACCCAGCGTCGCACCGTAGGCGGTCAGCGGCGCGGCGATGCGAGGCGCGCGCGCCCGCAACAGCGTGGCGGCGCCGAGCCACGCGAACACCCGCGGCGCCGCGACCATCGGATGCGGCCGCGCACCGCGTCGCCACCACAGCGCCGAATATCCGCACTGCATGACCGCGAAGGCGGACGCGCCCGCGACCAGCCGGCGGTCGTCGTCGGGGTCGATCAGAAGGATGTCGCCGACGGTGGCCGCCGCCAGAGACCCGAGCAGGAGAGCCCGGTCGGATCGCGACTGTCCCCGGTCATCCGTCGCGCGAGCAGGCTCGGCGTCGCCACGGCCGGCCGACTCGGAGCCGCGCTCGCCCCCTCGTGCGTCCGCCTCACCAGCGGAGACCTCACCAACGCTCGACGCGCGCCCCGCGTGCACCGCGTCGGCCGCCAGCAGGGGCATGAGCAGCGGCTTCGTCGCCCACTGCCACCGGTCCCGCCCGGTGGCCGCGCCGAGGACGGTGACCACCGCGGCACCCACGTACGCAGCCCGGAACGGTCGCGCCATTCGGAATCTCCTCATCAAGCCACGACGACGGTGGACCGGTGCGACGATCGCGACCGGCCTGCTCAGAAACTGGGTTCGATCGGCTTGGGCGGGAGGGTGACCACCTGTCCGGCGTAGCTGAGCCCGGCGCCGAAGCCGAGCAGCAGGGCCAGCTGCCCACCCTTGGCCTTACCTGTCACCAGCATCTCCTCCATGGCCAGGGGGATGGACGCGGCGGAGGTGTTACCCGTGTTCTCGATGTCGTTGGCCATCGGGATGTCGTCGGCGAGGCCGAGGTTCTTCTTCATCAGCTCGTTGATGCGGGCATTGGCCTGGTGCGGCACGAAGACCTCGATATCCTCCTTGGCCACGCCCGACACCTCCAGCGCGGTCGACAGGGCGCGGGGCAGAGTGACCGCGGCCCAGCGGAACACCCGCGGCCCCTCCATCCGCAGCGCCATCCGGCCCACCGGCTCCACCTCGGGGTCGGTGCCCTGCAGTCGCTCGGCCCGGTCCATGTAGTCGAAGAAGTTGACGTCCTGGGAGATCGCCTCGGCACTCTCCCCGTCGCTGCCCCACACCGTCGGGGAGATGCCGTTGACGTCGCTGGGGCCGACCACGACGGCGCCGGCACCGTCGCCGAAGATCATGGCGGTGCCGCGGTCGGTCGGGTCGAGGCCGACCGTCATCGTTTCCGCGCCGATGACCAGCACGTATTCGGCGGAACCGGCCCGGATCAGGTCGGCCGCCACACCGAGGGCGTAGCCGAAGCCGCCGCAACCGGAGGTGAGGTCGAAGGCCGGGATGCCGTTCATCCCCAGATCGAAGGCCACCGAGGGTGCGCCGTGCGGGGTGAGCTTGAGCCAGCTGGAGGTGGCGAGGATCAGCGCGCTGATCTTGGTGCGGTCGATACCGCTGTTGGTGATCGCCCGCTCACCGGCGGCCGCCGACATGGAGCGCAGGGTCTCGTCGCCGCTGATCCAGCGACGATTGCGGATGCCGGTCCGCTCGAAGATCCACTCCGGGGTGGAGTCGAGGACCTCGCAGACGTCGGCGTTGCTGACGATACGTTTCGGCCGGTATGCCCCGATGCCGAGCATCGCAACGTTGTTGCGACCCTCGTTCACTGCAATGCTCACCACAGGAGACTCACTCGACCCTTCACACTGTCGGACATAAGACCAGCGTCCAGGCTAACCCAGGCCGGAATGTCACCCCAGAGCCAGATCCTTCAGGCCCAGAATGGAGCGATACTCCAGTCCCTCCGCGGCAATCACCTGGTCGGCGCCGGTCTCGCGATCGACGACGGTGGCCACGCCGACCACGGTCGCACCGGCCTCACGCAGCGCCCGGACCGCGGTCAGCGGCGAATTGCCGGTGGTCGTGGTGTCCTCGACGACCAGCACCCGCTTACCGGAGATCTCCGGCCCCTCGATCTGCCGCTGCATGCCGTGCGTCTTGGCGGCCTTGCGCACCACGAACGCGTTCAGCGGGCGGCCGGGGGCGTGCAGCATCGCCAGCGCCACCGGATCCGCGCCCATGGTGAGCCCGCCGACGGCGTCGAATTCCCAGTCCGACACCAACTCTCGCAGCAAAGTGCCGATCAGCGGCGCCGCCTGATGATGCAGGGTCGCCCGGCGCAGATCGACGTAGTAGTCGGCCTCCTTACCGGAGGACAGGGTCACCCGGCCGTACACGACGGCGAGCTCCCGGACCAGCTCGGCCAATCTGTCGCGGTCGGTGGTGGATTCGATCATGTGGGTTTATGTCCTTCCCCGTGCGTTGAACATGCCTCGGTTGAGCCGGGTCACCAGATTCCGCGGGATCAGCCCGGCGACGGTGGTGAGCGCCTTGTACTGCACTCCGGGCACGCTGATCACCCGGTCCTTCTCCAGATCCTGCAGCGAACCGGACACCACCTGCTCGACGTCGAGCCACAGGGGTTTCGGTAGCGACGACATCTCGATTCCGGCGCGCTCGTGAAATTCCGTGTGCACGAATCCCGGGCACAGCGCCTGCACCCGGACCCCGGTTCCGGCCAGTCCGCCGGCCAGACCCTCGGTCAAGGATATGACGTAGGCCTTGGAGGCCGAATAGGTCGAGCCGCGGCCCGGTACCAGCCCGGCCACACTGGCGACATTGACCACCGAACCTTTGGCGGCGGCGATCATCGGCGGCAGTGCGGCACGCGTCAATTGCAGCACCGCGGTGACATTGACATCCAGTTGGGCCTGCAATTCCCGCGGGTCCACGGTCCAGAACTCACCCGAGATACCGAAGCCGGCGTTGTTGACCAGGAAGTCCACGCCCGCACCGAGCCGGTCGGCGACGGTATCGCGGTCTTGCGGCCGGGCCAGATCCGCGGCCAGGACCTCGCTACGGGTATCGAAGCGGTGCCGCAATTCCACGGCGAGGGCGGTCAGTCGTTGCTCGTCGCGCGCCACCAGCACCAGGTCGTAGCCGAGGGAGGCCAGCCGGGTGGCGTAGCCCTGGCCGATACCGGAGGTCGGTCCGGTCACCAGGGCGACCGGACGGGTGGCGCCGGGGAGGCGGGCCCCCGAATCTGCGGGGCTATCGGTCATGGGTCGTCAACCACCTAGTGTCGGGCGGATAATCCCGGCGCCCGGACACCGGTTCGCGAACCGGACCGGTCACCGCGGTGCGGGGCCCTGATAGGGACGGAACCCCGGATGGAACGGACCGCCCGGACGCTGCGGCAGCTCGTCCTCGGCGGGCGGTTCGTCGAAATCCTCTGCGGCCGGGTCGCTTTCCTCGCCCTCGACGAATTCCTCGGCGGGCGGCCAGTTGCGGCGGACCCGGTTGCGGGGATCCGGCACCACCGCGAGCGCCGGGCGGCGCGGCGGCTGTTGCTCGGCCTCACCCGCGAGATCGCCGACCGGCGGGGCGATCACGCCGCCCTCGCGGTCCACCGCATCCGATGCCGGACGCTCGCCGGAGTCACGCGGGTCGCCGGGCCGCGGACCGGCCGGTGCGTCGGTGCCGCCGCGCCGAGTGTCCGCGCGGTCGATGCCGTCCACCTCGTCGGGCGCGAAACGGCCCTGGCCGCCGCGTATTTCGCCGTCCCGGGGGCGGGGTGCGCGCTCGTCGCGGAAATCCTGGTCACCGAACCGGTCGTCACCGAACCGGTCGTCTCGACCGTGCTCGTCCTCGAACCGGTCCTCGAATTCGTCGTCGAAACGCTCGAACCGGTCGCCGCGGCGCTCGTCGTAGTCGTCGAAGTCGTCGCCGCGGGCCGGGGCGATCGCCTCGTCGCGGTAGCGGTCGCGGAAACCCCGATCGGGTTCGCCCGGTTCGTCGGCGGCGTTCGGACGCGCACGACCGGGATCGTGCTGATCGGATTCCAGACGGCCGCGGTCGCCACCGGCAACCGGCGGCAGCACGTGCAGCAGACCCGAGAGCCGCAGCACGGAGTCGATCGCGGCTTCCCAATCCTTGGCCGCGGTGCCGACCGGCAGCATGCCGAGCGTCCAGTTGCCCTCACTCCACAACTGCTGCACGGTCGCCGGCAGCGTTTCGATGAAGTGGACCATCCGCTGGTCGACGGCGTGGCGAGCGACGTCCGGATTGGTCGCGAAGACCACGCGGTCGCCGATCGCGCCGAGCAGTTCCAGATCGGCGTCCTTGGGCGGGGAGGCGGTTTTGAGGCGCAGGTCGATATCGATGTCCGAGCCGATCTGGCGGCGCACGGCGACCAGCGTCGCGGCATCCTCCAGATCGAACAGAACGAACTTCTCGCCCTTGCGATTACCGGAGACCACATCGATCGCGGACAGATACCCCAGTTTGGCCATCGCGCCCCGCCGCCATGTCGATGCCAGCGAAGGTTCGACCGAAACGTAGGTATATCCCTGGGATTTGGCCCAGACCTGCCGTACGTGTCCGGTCCGCTGCCGCTGCACGCGATCGAAATACAGCAATACGATCGCACCCACCAGTGCGATCGCCGCGAGGCCGAACCAGATTGCTGCTGTCATCGCCCCCGAGTCTAGTAGGTACGCCCTCGATTGCTCGCCCCGCACGAGCTGTGTTACCGGCGCCGTATCGAACAGAGGCATACATCTACGAGCCGTACACCTTGGTGGGTC
>NZ_JADKYP010000055.1 GCF_015354405.1 Nocardia sp. BSTN01
GCGATGTCGGTGGCCTTGGCACCACGGGCACGCATGGCGGTGAACGCCTCGTGACCCGGGGTGTCGATGAAGGTGATCAGGCGCTCTTCGTCGTTGACGTTGGTGAGGACCTGGTAGGCGCCGATGTGCTGGGTGATACCGCCGGCCTCGCCCTCGCGGACGTTGGTCTTGCGGATCGTGTCCAGCAGTCGGGTCTTACCGTGGTCGACGTGACCCATGACGGTCACGACCGGCGGGCGGACCTGCAGGTCCTCCTCGTCGCCCTCGTCCTCGCCGTAGCTGAGGTCGAAGCTCTCCAGCAGCTCGCGGTCCTCGTCCTCGGGCGAGACCACGTGCACGACGTAGTTCATCTCGCCGCCGAGCAGCTCGAAGATCTCGTCGTTGACCGACTGGGTCGCGGTGACCATCTCGCCGAGGTTGAACAGCACCTGCACCAGCGAGGCCGGGTTGGCGTTGATCTTCTCGGCGAAGTCCGACAGCGACGCGCCGCGGGCGAGACGGATGATCTCGCCGTTGCCGCGCGGCAGCCGCACACCACCGACCGACGGTGCCTGCATGTTCTCGTATTCGGCGCGTTTCGCCCGCTTCGACTTGCGGCCCTTGCGGGGGGCGCCACCGGGACGGCCGAAGGCACCCGCGGCACCGCCGCGACCGCCGCCACCACCCGGACGACCACCGCCGCCACCGGGACGACCGCGGAAACCGCCGGCCACGGGCGCACCCGCGCCACCGCCGCCGCCGGCACCACCGCCACCGCGGTAGTTACCGCCGCCGCCGCCACCACCGGGACGACCGCCGCCGCCACCCGGCGCACCGCCGGGACGACCCGGGCGACCCGCCGACGGGCCCGGACGGGCCGCACGAGCGGGCATCGCACCCGGGTTCGGGCGGGGCGGCATCGAGCCGGGAGACGGACGCGGGCCACCGGGACGGGGACCGCCCTGACCGGCCGGCGGACGCGGCGCGCCCTGACCCGGGCCCGGACGCGGACCACCCTGGCCGGGACGCGGACCGCCCTGACCCGGACGCGGCGCACCCTGACCGGGCCCCGGACGCGGGCCGGGAGCCGGACGCGGCGCCGGGCGCTCGGGGGCCGACGAGAAGGGGTTGTTGCCCACCCGCGGGGTCTTCGGACCGGGCTTGGGGCCGGGCGCCGCCGGACGCGGCGCGCCCTGCTGCCCACCCGGAGTGCGCGGCTGGCCGGGACGCGGCGCGCCCTGGGCCGGACGGGCACCGGGCTGCTGCGCCGGAGCCGACGGGGCGGACGCCGAGGGCGCCGGGCTCGCCGAGGCCGCCGGAGCGGCCGGCTTCGGACCCGGCCGGACGGCCGGTCCGGGCTTCACCGCATCGGGACGCGCTGCCGCCGCGGGGGTTTCGGCCGCGGGGGCCGAATCGGCCTGGGCCGCAGCCGGCGCCGGACGGGGACCGGGACGCGGACCCGGGGTCGCGCCGCCGGCCGGCTTGGCGGCCGGACGTGCCTGGGCGGGACCGGGTTTCGCGGAGGATTTCGCGGAGCCGTTGGACGGGGCGGACTTCGCCGCGAACGACTCCCGGAGCCGACGCGCGACGGGTGCCTCCACCGTCGACGACGCCGACTTCACGAACTCGCCCTGCTCCTTGAGCGTTGCGAGTAGTTCTTTGCTCGTGACACCGAGTTCTTTAGCCAACTCGTGCACGCGGGCCTTGCCTGCCACTGCTCTCCTCACTGAGAGGTCGAGCGCGACAGTCTCTTGCTCCCCGTTCAGGGGTCAGGACGCCCGCACGACCTCGGGTTATCTTCGATGGCCGTTCATCGTTGGTACTTCACGGTGTGCTCATGAGTGCTCGTGCCTGTTCTCGACGTAGTGCTCCAGGGCTGAGATATCCAGTTTTCCGGACACTCGTAGCGCTCTGCCGAACGCTCGGCGCCGCTCTGCCATGCTCAGACAAGCCGAAACGGGGTGCAACCAGGCACCCCTCCCGGGAAGTCTGCGCCGCGGATCGGGAACGATCGCGACGACGGCGTCCCTGTCGGGAGCGCTGCCGGGCGATTGCGCCACGACCCGCAACAGATCGGCGGCCAGCTCGCGTTTCCGGCATCCGACACAGGTCCGGACCGGGCCGGGAGTTCGGGTTCTCACCCGAGCACCGACCTGGGCGGAAAGTGCGGATACCGAAGACTCGCGCTGAGCCTGTGTCCACTGTACCGCTGCCATGTCCCGATCTCCGCATCCAGCCCCTGGTTGACTTCCGCACTCGCGCCGCCGTCCCGGCGCGGCCTACCCGTGCTGGGCGTGCGGTCGCGGCGATCCGGCCACGTCGGGGGCGGCGTCGGAGCGGATATCGATGCGCCAACCGGTCAATCGCGCGGCCAACCGGGCGTTCTGACCTTCCTTGCCGATCGCCAGCGACAGCTGGAAATCGGGGACCACGACCCGGGCGGCACGGGCCTCCGGATCGACGATCGTGACCGAGACAACCTTCGACGGACTCAGCGCATTCCCGACGAAGGCGGCCGGATCCTCGGCCCAGTCGATGATGTCGATCTTCTCGCCCGCCAGCTCGCTCATCACGTTGCGCACGCGCTGCCCCATCGGGCCGATACACGCGCCCTTGGCGTTCACGCCGGGCACGGTGGAGCGCACCGCGATCTTGGAGCGGTGGCCGGCCTCGCGGGCCACGGCGACGATCTCCACCGACCCGTCGGCGATCTCGGGCACCTCGAGCGCGAACAGCCGGCGTACCAGATTCGGGTGCGTGCGCGACAGCGTGATCTGCGGGCCGCGCGCGCCGCGGGAGACGCCGTAGACGTAGCACTTGATGCGGTCGCCGTGCTCGTAGGTCTCGCCGGGGACCTGCTCGGCCGGCGGGATCACTCCCTCGGCGCCGTTGGCCTCGCTGCCGATGCGCACCACGACGGTGCCGCGGGCGTTCATCCGGGCGTCGCGCTGGACGACGCCTCCGACGATATCGCCCTCGTGCGTCGAGAACTCACCGAAGGATTTCTCGTTCTCGGCGTCGCGCAGCCGCTGCAGCACCACTTGGCGCGCGGTGGTGGCGGCGATGCGGCCGAAGCCCTCGGGAGTGTCGTCCCATTCGGAGACGACGTTGCCGTCGGCGTCGGTCTCGGTGGCCATCACGCGCACCACGCCGGTCTTCTGATTGATGTCGATGCGTGCGTTGGGCTCGTGGCCCTCGGTGTGCCGATAGGCGGTCAGCAGAGCCGACTCGATCGCGGAGAGCACTGTCTCCATCGAGATTCCCTTATCGGCGACGATCGCACGCAGGGCTTCGATTTCGATGTTCATTCCACGATCCCTTCGGTCGGCGCAACTACTGAGTGTTCTTCCCCGGCGGCGGGTGCGGCCGGATCGACGGCCTGATCGGCGGCGCCCGGTTCCGGGCGGCCCGTGGCCACGCCCCCGGCGAGTTCCATCTCCGCCGGACCGGGCGGTGAGAACTCCACCTGGACGACCGCGGATTCGATATCGGCCAGCGGCACGCTCACCCGGTGGGGCGCGCGTTTACCGCCGAGCACCAGGGCCACCTCGGTGTCGGTGCTCGCGCCGACCCGGGCGTCGAAGCTGGAGGGACCGTCGGGGGTCTGCGCCCCCGGCCGCATCCGCACTCGCACTTTGCGGCCGCGAGCCCGTCGCCAGTGCCGCGGGGCCGTCAGCGGGCGCTCGACACCCGGGGTGGTGACTTCCAGCAGATAGGGGGTTTCACCGACATCGGCGGCCTCGTCGAGCGCTTCGGAGATCTCGGAACTCACTTCCGCGATCGTGTCCAGATCGACGGTCTCGTCGCCGTCGACGGTCACCGTCACCCGCGCCTGCGGCCCGCCCGCGGCCGTGATGTGCACGCCCTCGAGGTCGAGCCCTCGGCGTTCGACGAGCCCAGCAACGAGCTGGCTCACCCTTTCCTCGGTCGGCATCGGCATATGGGGCGGCTCCTGGTTCAGTTGTGACGCGGTATTGGTCCTGGTCCGGCATGGTCGGCGCGCATGTCCCGCGGATTGTTCCGCCGGAGGTCTAGCGTAACGCGCTGCAAGAGTGTAAAGGACCAGCCAACCCTGTCGAGTCAGCCCGGGTCGGGTTCCGCTGCGCGCCCGCGGTCGGCCGGACCGCCTCGGGCGCGCCGAACGGACCGGGCGACGGATCACACCCCTTCCGGACGGGAGGATTCCTCCGCGGGGCCGGCGGGCGAGGCCGGCCTCGCACCGACGGCGGCACCCGGGCTCAGCTGGGCGGACGGAAGGCGGCCCCGGCGCGAACGGCCGCGAGCGAGGCATGCCGGCGGGCTGGGCGCGGGGGCGAAGGGTGATCACTGGCACGATGTAGGCGTGCCCAGCCGTCTCGATGTGATTCCGGTGCCGCCGGATCGGACCGTTCCCCCGCGCCTCGACCGCCGCTCGCTGTTGCGCTCGGCCGGCGGCGGCGTGGTCGCACTCGTCGCCGTGAGCGCGGTCGCGGCCTGTGCGGACGACACGCCGTCCGCACCGGATGTGCTTGTGTCGCAGGAGGAATCGGCGCGCACCGACGCGGTGTGGGCGAAGGCGGCGATCGCCGCCGCGCCGGAACACACCGCCGCGCTGACCGTCGTCGCCGCACAGCGCGCCCAGCACGCCGATGCGCTGCGCACCGAAATCGACCGCGCGACAGGCGTGTACGGCGACGGCACGAGACCGAAGTCCGCGACCCCACCCGTCGCCGAACCGCCGGCTCCCACCCCGCCGCCGACGGTCGCCGCGCTGCGGGCCCGGCTCACCGACTCCCAGCACTCCGCGGCCGAGCTGGCCACGGCCCAGACCGGATACCGCGCCGGCCTGCTCGCCTCGATCAGCGCCTGCTGCGGCGCCCACGTGGCGGTGGTGCTCTCGTGAGTACCGATCAGCAGGCACTGCTCGACGCGCTGAACGCCGAATACACCGCGGTCTACGCCTACGGCCTCATCGCGGCCTACGCGTCCCCGGAGCGGGCGAAGATCGTCGCCGAATTCACCGCGACCCACCGGGCCCGCCGCGATGCCACCGCCGACGCGCTGAAGGCGGCCGGTGCGAGCGTCCCGGCCCCCGCCGCCGCCTACACCCCGCCGTCCCCGGTCGATGATCCCATCCCCGCGGCCAAACTCGCCGTCACCGTGGAAACCGACACCGCGGTCGCCTGGCGTGCGGTCGTGGAACACTCCACCACTCCGGATCGCCGCCGCACCGGCACCGAGGCTCTCACCGAATGCGCCATCCGCCTGGCCACCTGGCAGTCGATCCTCGGCGTGAATCCCGCGACCACACCGTTCCCGGGCCAGCCCTGAGCTCGGGTGGTCCCCTCGGCGGCGGCCGGGACGCACAGATCGCGCCCGGTATCCGCGCACCACTCGTGAACCCGGAACACCGGTAGCGTGCTCCGGTATGCGGCGGATGCCGCGCGGATACGTCGAAGGGAGAACGGGAATGGCCGTGGGGATGCGACGGATCGGCGCGGCGGCGGCCGCGGGGGCGCTCGGATCGCTGCTCGCCGTGAGCGTGGCGGGCGCCGATGTCACGGGCGTGCGTGTCGACGCCGGGGCGGACGGGCTGCGAACCGGATGTTCCGCCACGCTGACCGCGACGGTCGACACCCCCGTGCCGGACGGCGGCACGGTGACGTTCATCAACAGTGGCGGGTCGATCCCGGGTAACGGCGAACCCATCGCGGGCACTCCGGTCTACCACCCCGAGAACGGCACGGTGACCATGGCGTGGACGCCGAAATACACCGGGCGGCAGAACATCACGGCACAGCAGTTCACACCGGGGAGTTACACGTCGAGCAGCTATGTCACCGTCGACGTCGTGGGCAGCGGCCTGAACACCGGCAGCTCCTGCCTTCCGCTGCCGTAGCGCGCGTCGCCGGCACCGGGACGGCGGGTGCACCCGGTCCGGACGACCGGGTGCACGCGAGTGATCAGCCGCGAATCTTCGCGAGCACGGTGTCGACGGCCGCGGCCGCCGGAATGTCCTCGGATTCCCCGCTGAAACGGTTCCGCAGTTCCACCTTGCCGTCGGCCCAGCCCCGGCCGATGACGAGAACCCAAGGCATGCCCAGCAATTCGGCATCCTTGAACTTCACGCCGGGTGAGGCGGTGCGGTCGTCGAACAGCACCTCCAGGCCCTGGGCGTCCAGACCGGCGACGACCTCCTCGGCCCCGGCGCGGGCCGCCTCGTCCTTGTTGGCGATGACGACGTGCACATCGAAGGGGGCGACCTCGGCCGGCCAGCGCAGGCCCTTCTCGTCGTGCATCTGCTCCGCGATCACCGCGACCATCCGCGAGACGCCGACCCCGTAGGACCCCTGGACGAGCCGGACCGGTTTGCCGTTCTCGCCGAGCACGTCCACCTCGAAGGCATCGGTGTACTTGTAGCCGAGCTGGAAGATGTGGGCGATCTCGATACCGCGCGCCGAGTGCAGCACACCGCGGCCGTCGGGCGAGGGGTCGCCGTCGCGGACCTCGGCGGCCTCGATCGTGCCGTCGGGGGTGAAATCGCGGCCCGCGACGAGTCCGACGACATGCTTGCCGGAGGCGTCGGCGCCGGTGATCCACGACGTGCCGGTCACCACGCGCGGGTCGACCAGATAGCGAACGCCGTTGTCGAGCAGCGCCTTCGGGCCGATGTACCCCTTCACGAGGAACGGGTTGGCGGCGAAGTCCTCGTCGGTGAGCAACTCCACCTCGGCGGGCTCGAGGCTCGCGCCGAGCCGCTTGGCGTCGACCTCGCGATCACCGGGCACGCCGATGCCGACGATCTCGGCCTTGCCGTCGGGGTGGCGCAACTTCACCATGACGTTCTTCAACGTGTCGGCGGCGGTCACCGGGCGGCCGTACTGTTCGGCGATCCCGGCGTCGTTGGCCCAGTCGACCAGGGACGCGATGGTCGGAGTGCCCGGGGTGTCGTGCACGACGGCGGCCGGCTGCCCCTCGATCGGGATCTCCGGCGGCGCGGGCGTGACCACGGCCTCCACATTGGCCGCGTATCCCGATTCGCGGCAGGTCACGTAGGTGTCCTCGCCGATCGGGCTGCTGGCCAGGAATTCCTCGGAGGCGCTGCCGCCCATCGCGCCGGAGGTGGCCGCGACGATCACGTATTCGACCCCGAGCCGGGCGAAGATGCGCTGATATGCCTGGCGGTGGGCGGCATAGCTGGCCTTCAGGCCGTCCTCGTCGAGATCGAAGGAATAGGAGTCCTTCATGACGAATTCGCGGCCGCGCAGAATTCCGGCGCGCGGCCGTTCCTCGTCGCGGTACTTGGTCTGAATCTGGTAGAGCGTGACCGGCAGATCCTTGTAGGAGTTGTATTCACCCTTGACCGTCAGGGCGAACAATTCCTCGTGGGTGGGTCCGAGCAGCATGTCGGCGCCCTTACGGTCCTGCAGGCGGAAAAGGCTGTCGCCGTATTCGGTCCAGCGATTGGTGGTTTCGTACGGCTCACGCGGCAGCAGCGCGGGCAGCGAAATCTCCTGGCCACCGATCGCGTCCATCTCCTGGCGCACCACGTCCTCGACCTTGCGCAGCACCTTCAAACCCAGCGGCAACCACGAATAGACGCCCGGCGCGATCCGGCGCACATATCCGGCGCGGACCAGAAGTTTGTGGCTGGGCACCTCGGCGTCGGCGGGATCGTCGCGCAGGGTGCGCAGGAACAGGTGCGAGAGACGGGTGATCACGGATGCACAGACTAGCCGCTGCTGCGTGGATGCCTGCAGGGCATTACCGTATCGGCTCGTGCTGGTGATTCTGCCTCCTTCCGAAACCAAGTCCGACGGCGGAACTCTCGGTCCGCTCGATCTGGATTCCCTGTGGTTACCGCAGCTCACCGCCGTGCGGGACAAGCTGATCACCGAGCTGATCGAATTGTCCGCGGACCCCGAGGCGGCGCGGGTGGCATTGGGGCTGGGGAAGGCGACCGGCGCGGGCGCGGAGGGTTTGCAGACCGCGCTCACTCGCAACGCGTCACTGCGGACCGCCGCGACCACACCCGCGCTGCGGCGCTACACCGGAGTGCTCTACGACGCACTCGACGCCGGTTCGCTGACCAAGACACAGCGCGCTCGCGCCGAGGAGCGGCTGGCGATCGGTTCGGCGCTGTTCGGTGTGGTCCGCGCCGGAGACGCGATTCCGGGATATCGGCTCTCGGGCGGTTCGAAACTGCCAGGACTGCCGACGCTGGCTTCGCTGTGGAAACCGGGGCTCGCCCCGGCATTGCGGGAAGCGACGGCGGGTCGGCTGGTCGTCGACCTGCGTTCGGGGACCTATCAGCAATTGGGGCGGTTGCCCGGCGCGGTGACCGCGACCGTACTGACCGAACGCCCGGACGGCAGCCGCACGGTGGTGAGCCATTTCAACAAACATCACAAGGGGCTGCTGGCGCGGGCCCTGGTGTCCACCCGCGCCGAACCCGGAGATATCCGGTCGCTGGCCCGGATAGCCGAAAAGGCCGGGCTGCGTGTGGAAATCGCGTCGTCGAGCGAACTGCTGGTCCTCACGTGAGTGAATTCTCGGTGACCGCCGACGTAATTCGAGCCGAATGCGACCTGCCCAACCACGGGAACATTCACCGAAAAACGCCTCGCCACCAGCACATTTCATGGCACCCGGCCCGAAACATGGCCGCACGGAACGGGTATTCCGGCTCGCTATCGTAACTTCGGCGCGGCCGGCCGACCGCTGCCGTTGGGATGCGATTGGGCGAGGAGTTCGGCGTGGGTGACGCCACCGACCGTGAAGAAAAGGCACTGCGTCAGTTGACCGATCGACTGGTCGGCCATTACGGCAGCAGCCATTCCCCGGAATTGGTACAGGAATTGGTCGGCCAGGTGCGCCGGCGCTTCGACGGCCACACGGTGCGCGATTTCGTACCGATTCTGGTGGAACGCATCGTGCGCCGCGAATTGCAGCACACCCCACCGCAGCCCCAGGCAGAGGACCACTCGCACGAGCTCGAATACGCTGCCGCACCGGTTGTTCCGGAACGGGTCTCGGCGCCCTCGATCGAGGCGGACACCTCCGGCGCGACCACCTCGGAGCCCGCGCCGCCTGCCGACCGCGCCGCATCCGCCGACAGCCGCGACGCGGGCGCCGACCAGTCGGATACCGACCGTACCGAAAGCGCTACACCGCAGCCCGATTCGGCTTCCGCTCCAGCCCCCGAGGCTCCGGTCGAGACCACGACGGACGAGGGCGAACACCTCGAATCGCCGGCGGTCTCCGCGACATCCGCCGGCGCGATCGCATCCGGCCACTCCCCTGTCGAACCGACGACACCGGAGTCCGTTGCGGCGACAACGCCGGCGAATGACGCTCCGCCGGAACCGGATCGCGAGACCGCGCCGAGCCCGGCCGCCGCGACGACGCCCGCACCGAGCCTCGTGACCACGTTGCGACAACCTCGGATCCTGGCCGTCGCGGCCGCGGTGGTCGTCGTGGTCGTCGCGCTGGTGGTGGCCTTCGGCTTCCGCGGCGGCGACAGCGCCGCCCCCGCCCCGGCTCCCGCGCTGACCACCGCGCACGGCGTGGTCGGATCGGAGAAGATGGGGTTCTTCACCGACCCGCGCGTAGTGGATGCCCTGGCCCGCAAGGGAATTCGGCTGGAAGTCGATCCGGCCGGATCGCGGCAGATCGCCACGTCGGTGAAGCTGGACGGTGACGACTTCGCCTTCCCGTCGAGCAGCCTCGCGGCCGAACGGGTTCAGCGCGAACGCGGGATCACCGCGAAATACACGCCGTTCTCTTCGCCGATGGTGGTCGCCAGTTTCCGGCCGATCGTGGATCTGCTCGCCCGGGCGGGGATCGTCCGGCAGGGGCAGGTGCCCGCGTTCGATATGCGGCGGTATCTCGATCTCACGCAGCAGGGCACGCAGTGGGATCAGCTGGAGGGCAACACCGCATATCCGGTGCGCAAGAACGTGTTGATCTCGACCACCGACCCGCGGACCTCCAATTCGGCGGCGATGTATCTGGCGGTGGCCGCCTACGTCGCCAACGACGATGCGATCGTGCAGGGCCCGGCCGCCGAGAATTTCGTCCTCTCGAAGGTGTCGCGACTGTTCACCAAACAGGGATACACCGAGAACTCCAGCGCGGGACCTTTCGGCGAATATCTCGCCGCCGGAATGGGACCCACGCCCATGGTGTGGGGATACGAATCGCAGTTCGTGGAGGCCGCCGTCGCCGGCAAGCTGCCCGCCGACGCGGTGATGCTGTACCCGTCCCCGACGGTGCTGTCCCGGCACACGCTGGTCCCGCTCACCGCCACCGGCGACCGGGTCGGACAGCTGCTGAGCACCGATCCCGAATTGCAGCGACTGGCCGCCGAGCACGGCTTCCGCACCGCCGATCCGGCCCAGTTCATCGCGGTGACCGGCGAGCACCACATTCCGGTCGCCCCGGATGTGGTCGACGTGGTCGACCCGCCGACCTACGACACCCTGGAACACCTTCTGGACGGGGTCGCGCGCTCCTACAACTGATCGAGCGCAGATCGCCGGACAGGTCGCCGGTTGCCCGGCCCGTCGCCCCGCCGTGGTAGTAATGGCCCGTGGCTACCGACGGCGTGGATCCGGATCTGGTCGAACTGGCGACCAAGGTCTTCGAGCTGGCCCGCACGGGCGAGGCCGCGGCGCTCGCGGCGTATGTCGACGCGGGCGTCCCGGTGAATCTGACCAACGACAACGGCGACACCCTGCTGATGCTGGCCGCCTACCACGGCCATCGGGCGGCCGTGACCGCGCTGCTCGAACGCGGCGCCGACCCCGATAGAGCCAACGACCGCGGCCAGACACCGGCCGCGGGAGCGGTCTTCAAGGGTGAGGACGACATTCTGAAGGCCCTGCTGGCCGCCGGGGCCGATCCGGATGCCGGCACCCCGTCGGCTCGGGAATCGGCGACCGTCTTCGGCAGAACCGAGCTGCTGGAACTGTTCGATCGCCGCTGAGTCGATCGCCCGGAAGGCGCTACACCTGCTGCGCTTCCTCCTGCGCGTGCTGAGCCTGGGCGAGCTGCTGCGGGGTGTAGCGCAGGGTGAGCACCAGCAGCCCGATGATCACGGCGCCGATCGCGCAGATGAGCAGGACGAACGTGTAACCGCTGGACAGCGCCGCGACCTCGGTGGGTGTCAGATTCGACGTCCGGTCGGTCCGTCCGCCGAGCGAGAGCGTGCGCGAGGCCGCCAGCGGCGTCAGCAGGCCGACCGCGAAGGGGGTGCCGAGGGTGAGGATCATCTGGCCGATCGCCGACAGCGGGCCCACCTCGTTCACCGGTACGCCCACCAGCAGGCACAGCGGCCCGACCACGATCACGAAACCGATCGCCATACCGACCACCGCCAGCAGCACCAGCAGGGTCGGCAGATATTCGACGGAGCGGTCCAGGGTGGAGCCGAAGAACAGCGCCCCCGCCAGGACGGCCGCGGCACCCGCGAGCAGCCAGCGCGGCCGGATCATCAACGCGGCCTTGGACGCCACGCCGGTACCGATGCCGGCGCCGATCGTGAACGGGATCGAGGCCAGACCGGCGACGAGCGGACTGTAGCCGACGACGTTCTGCAGGAACTGTGCGACGAAGTAGGTCATCGCACCGAGGACGCCGGAGCCCAGCAGCAGCGCGATGAACGTGATCGAGCGGTCGCGATCGCGGAAGAGTGTGAGCGGCAGCAGCGGATTGACGGCGGACCGTTCCGCCAGCACGAACGCCACCAGCAGCAGCAGACCGGCGATCAGCGCGCCGATGACGTACGGGCTGGTCCAGCCGAGATCGGGGCC
Organism: Nocardia sp. BSTN01; assembly: GCF_015354405.1. Classification (GTDB taxonomy): domain Bacteria; phylum Actinomycetota; class Actinomycetes; order Mycobacteriales; family Mycobacteriaceae; genus Nocardia. Next base: position 11,772 of record NZ_JADKYP010000055.1, read on the forward strand.
TTCGGTCGCGCCGAACACCACCCCGACGCAGCCGAGGGTGCCGAGGAAGGCACCGCGCACGTCCAGCGGCAGCCGGTGGTGGGCCGAATCGTGCAGCTGGAAGGCCGCGCCGAGGATGATCAGGAGCCCGATCGGGACGTTGATCAGGAAGATCAGCCGCCAGTTCCATTCGGCCAGAGCGCCACCGACGACGAGACCGCCGACCGAGCCCACGCCCATCATCGATCCGAAGATGGCGATCGCCTGGTTGCGCGGCGGTCCGGGTGCGAAGGTGCTGACCACCAGCGCCATCGCCACGGGTGCGGCGATGGCGGCGCCGGTGCCCTGCAGGGCCCGCGCGCCGATCAACATGGCCTCGTTCTGCGCCAGCCCGCACAGCAGTGAGGCGAGGGTGAAGAACGAAACACCCAGCAGCAGCATCTTCTTGCGCCCGAACGAATCGCCGAGGCGGCCACCCAGCAGCATCAGCCCGCCGTAGGTGAGACCGTAGGCGGTCACCGTCCACGCACTGCCCGAACTGGTGAGGCCCAGATGACGTTGCAGGGCGGGCAGCGCCAGGATCACGACCGTGCCGTCCAGCACGACCATCAACTGCAGGCCGGACAGGACCAGGATCGGCAACCCGAAGGCCCGCTTCGTCACCGGATATTGCATCGTCGCAGCGGGGTTATCGAGCACAGTGACTCACTGTAACGGATATCGGCACCGGCCAGCCCCCTGCGTACTCGCGCTGTCCACACATCGCTCGACCGGGCTGTGCCCTGGTCCCGGACACGCACCGCGGACCTAACCGGCCCGCTCGTCGGCATCCGGCGCGCCCGCGGTGAAACCGGCGGTCGGGCCGATGACGATGATCGCCGGGGGCCGGATGCCCTCGGCGCGCACACGTTCGGCGACCGTGGACAACTCCGCGCGCACGATCCGCTGGGTGCGCAGGCTGCCTTCCTGGACGACGGTGACGGGCGTGTCGGCGGCGCGGCCACCGTCGACGAGCGCGGCGGCGAACTTCTCGATGCGTTCCACCCCCATCAGCAGCACGAGGGTGCCGCGCAGCCGGGCCAGCGCGGGCCAGTCCACCAGCGAATCCGGGTGATCGGGCGGGATGTGTCCGCTCACCACGACGAATTCGTGGGTGACGCCGCGGTGGGTCACCGGAATGCCGGCGAGGGCTGGCACCGAGATCGCGGAGGTGACGCCCGGAACCACGGTCACCGGTACCCCGGCGTCCACGCACGCCTCGAGTTCCTCGTAGCCGCGGCCGAAGACGTACGGATCGCCGCCCTTGAGCCGGACCACGAATTTGCCGGCCTTGGCACCCTCGACGAGGGCGGTGTTGATCGCCTCCTGCGCCATCGCGCGGCCGTACGGGATCTTCGCCGCGTCGACGACCTCCACGTGCGGTCCGAGTTCGGCGAGCAGTTCCGGCGGCGCCAGCCGGTCGGCGACGACCAGATCGGCGCGGGCGAGCAGGCGGCGGCCCCGCACGGTGATCAGATCGGGGTCGCCCGGCCCGCCGCCGACCAGGGCGACACCGGGCGCCACGGGTTCGGCGTCGTCGATGACCACACCGGATTGCAGCGCCTCCAGCAGCGCGTTGCGCACCGCGGCCGATCGGCGGTGCCGCCCACTGGCCAGCACCGCGAGGGTCAGCCCGTCGTAGCGGGCGCTGGCGGGAGTGACGGCGGTGCCGAGGCGGGCATTGTCGGCGCGCACGCAGAAGATGCGGCGGCGGGTCGCCTCCTCGACCACGGCGGCATTGGTCTCGGGCTCGTCGGTGCAGGCGATCGCGTACCAGGCGCCGTCGAGATCACCGTCGGCATAGGCCCGCTGGGAGATGCGCAATTGGCCGGAGGTGGCCATACCCTCCACCGCGGGGGTGACCGTCCGGCTGATCACCTCGATATCGGCCCCGCTCGCGATGAGCAGTCCGAGTCGGCGCTGGGCTACCGAGCCGCCACCCACGACGACGACGCGGCGGCCGGCCAGATCGAGCCCGACGACATAGTTCGGGTCACCGGATTGCTGGTCGTCTGTCGTATTCGGCACAAGGTTTCAGCCTACGGCGTGGCCGGGCGAACTCCGCAATCACCCGTCACGACGCCGTAAGCAGGGATTATCAGGGCGTCCAGGTGATCCGGCCGCCCTGGAAATCCTGGGCCTTGCCGCCGTTGTAGTCGTATTCGTCGCTGGTCGGCAGGCCGTAGCGGCCGCCGTCGGCGTTGCTGCCTTCCCACATGCCGAGAATCGATCCCCACACCGGGTGTGCGCCGGTATTCGCCGACCACATGATGACGCCGCCGGGGAAGCGGGTGAAGCGGCCCTTGCCGTCCTTGCCGGCCTTGGCCTCGTCGGTGAGCGGGAAGCCCAGCGGGCTGTTCTCCCAGCCCATCGAACCCCACTTGTCACGGATCAGGCCGCAGATCGCATGGGCGTCGGTGCCGACGGACCAGTAGACCGAGCAGCCGCGGTCGAAGACCTGGAATTTGCCGCCGTTCGCGTCGGATTCCGGTCCGGTCGGGTTGCCGAGGACCGCGGTGCCGCCGGCGCGGTCGTATTCCTTCTCGATGGCCCCGCCCACGTCGAACGCGCCGACCGGACGGGCGGCGGCGAGACCGGCGCCCGTGCCGGTGAGCGCCGCCAGTGCGGCGGCAGCCGCGGCTGCCGTTCGCAGCCCGGCCCGGCGCGTGCTGCGTCTACTCTGTCTGCGACCTGACCAAGCCAAGTGAAACTCCCTCTACCTGCGAAGTTGATGCGACGGAAGCTGTCGCTCCCGCAATCCTGCAGGGGTTACACCGGCTCTGCAACGCTCGCCGTATCACAGTCGAGACTCATCTCACAGAATTACACGAAGTGAATTCGGTCGCATCGGACGTCGTCTCAGAGGCGGCCGTTGACCCGTTGCGGGGTCACCCGCACGGTCACTCGCTCGGCGTCGTCGACGGAGGCGGGATTGAATTCCACGTACGGCAGGCCGGTGTATTTCGCCGACAGCCGGTCGGGCAGCGTCTTGTCGGGGTCGGGCGTGACGGTGGCGGTGCCGCGAATCTCCGCGTAGACGTACGGATTGTCCGGCGGGTTGATCATGATGGTCACCCGCGGGTCGCGCACCACATTCTTGTACTGCTGGCGCGAGACGGTGGTGGAGTACACCAGGTCCTCGCCCTCGCGCAGAAGCCAGATGACGGTCAGATGCGGCTGCCCGTCGCGGCCGATCGTCGCCAGCGTGGCGAAAACCTTTGTGTCGTCGAGGATCTTCTTCAGGTCGTCGGAGAGTTCAGCACCCATGCCACGGCACAACCGGGTGCCGCGCACGGTCATTCCCGCCGGCCGTCTTTTTCGTCCCGGTGCGTTCGGCGCGGTTCTATGCTGCGAACATGCGACGAGCGGCGCTGCAGGTTCTGACCGTGCTGGTGACGGTCGCGGTCGCCGCCGCGGTGGCCGCCGCCGCGTATGCGGCCGACCCCTATCGCGCGAGCGGCCCGACCGAGGCCCGCTACTCGGAGCCGGGGCCGTGGCAGGTCACCGAGCACTATGGATTCGGCTGCTGCGACAGCACCGGCGCCGCCTACGACATCTGGTATCCGACCGATGTGGCCGCGCGCGGCCCTCGCCATCCGATCATCACCTGGGGTGACGGCACGGCCGCGCGACCTCGGCAGTACGCCTATCTGCTGCGGCATCTGGCGTCCTGGGGTTTCGTGGTGATCGCGACCGAGAATCGCAGTACCGGCTCCGGCGTCGACATCGCCGGGGCGGCACGGTATCTCATCGAGCGGTCCGCCGATCCGGCGAGTGTCTTCCACGATCGGCTCGACACCTCGGCGATCGGCGCCGTCGGACATTCCCAGGGCGCCACCGGGGCGCTCAACGCGATGATCGAGTCCGGGGGGCTGATTCGCACCGCCGTGCCGATCGAGTTGCCCGCCCAGTCGTTCTGCTCGAACCGGTTGAGCTGCACCGACACTCGCCGCCTGGCGGGCGGTTCGGTGTTCTTCGTCAACGGCTCCGACGACGCGCTGATCTCCCCCTCGCAGAAGCTGTGGGCGCTGCCGGGCCTGCAGTCCAACGAGGATTACTACGAGGCCACGCCGGCTTCGGTGACGAAGGCGTGGGGCACGCTGGTCGGCCCCAACCACAACGACGTCCAAGGTCAGCCCGATTGCGCCCGGGCCTCGTCGCCGTGCACCGAGGGCGTGTACGGCTACCTCGGCTATCCGACCGCGTGGCTGACGGCCCGGCTGTGGGGATGTGCCGGGGCGGCGGCCGCCTTCGCCCCCGGCACCGGGGAGTTCTATGCCCCGAATCCACACTGGGGCAACCAGATCGGCGCGACGGCCGGCTGACTCACCCCTCGGGCGCGTCCTGGATCCAGTGGAAACCGCGGCTGCGTTGCGGGAAGGCGTCCGGGTCCTGGCGCCGGAAGGTCACCGTGACCGGATGCCCGTCCAGGTCGCCGGTGAACCGCAGCCGGTCCGGTCCCTGCTGTTCGTAGGCGAAGCCGCCGGCGGTCACGGATCGCTGGTCGGCACCGGGCACGGCGTGCAGGTCCAGACGATGGGCGCCGGTGTCGACCTTCACCTGTACCGGCACGAACGTCCCGTCCATCCGCTGATACTGCATGACCCCGTCGAAGTCGAACACCGCGCGCTGCCACCGGTCCCGGTCCGTGAGCAACGGCGCCACCGGCTGCCCGTCGCGAGCGAATTCCTCGACCTGCCAGATCCCGTACAGCGGCGGTTTCGTCCGGCCCGGGCCCTCGTCCCACAACTGCAGGCTCACGTGGGTCAGAGCCACCGCCACCCAGATCCCGATTCCGATCTGCACCAGCGCCGCGAACCAGCGGGCCCGGCGGGTGCGGAACGGGTACGGCGCCGTCGAACGTCCGACCGGGCGATCGAGCACCAGCACGTCCAGCAGCCGCCTCGCCTGCGGGGCGAGCAGCACTATCGACATCAGCATCAGATGTCCGGACAGGATCTTGACCGGCACGTCGAAGGTCATGTTCAGCACGAAGACCTGCGCCATACTCACCAGCGTCAGCATCGCGCCCACCGTCGCCGTGCGCGGAACGAACATCAGGATCCCGGCCAGCAGTTCCGCGGCGCCGAGCAGGATTTCGTAGGCCGGGCTCATCCCGACCTGATTCCACAGCACCCCCATCGGCGTCAGATTGCCGTACGGCTCCAGCAGCGTCGACAGCATCGGTTCGGGCATCTGGGTGGGGACGACCTTGGCGAAACCGTAGTTGAGCATCTGACCGGCCACACACAGCCGGAGCAACAGCAGAAACCACCCGGCCGTCCGCCGGTAATCGGCGCGCCGGCGGTCCAGCAGCGTCCAGATCAGCGTGCCGGCGACGGCGACGACCAGGATGCAGAACACCAGCACCCATAGAATCGTCTGATCGCCGCTGCCGTTGGGACTCAGCACCGGATGCACGCCGAAGACCGTGCGCCCGACCCACTCCAGCACCGGGCGCAGCAATCGCGGTTGCCACAGCACCGCGTCGGCGTCGAGCCAGCGGCCGAACCAGCCGGTGAAGGCGAACACGATCTGCGGATAGATCAGACAGAACAACCCGAAATACAGGAACGTGAACCGGAAGGCCACGCGGGTCGGGAGCTTCCAGCCCACCGCCGTCTCGGATTCGGGTTCCAGCCGCGGCGTTTCGGCCTGCGCCACCATGACACTCACTACCCACTCCTCTCCCCGACGGACCCGGCGCACGGCTGCGTCGCCGAACGCCGTAGCGAACGGGGTGCCCGGATCGGTGCCCGACGTTACGAGGGCCCGCGGCGAAAGTCCTCAGGGCCGGACCCCGATTCCGCGCTACTCCGCGCGGCGTACGTGGCAGCACGAATCTCAGGGGTGGCCGCTGCCCCCGTTCGTGCGCACCGCGGGCAAACCGGATCCCGCTGAATGGAACGGCGGAAAATTCGCCGCCGATTCCGTGCCACCACACACTAGAACGCGTTACATTTCATCCACACGCCACCCGCGTCGGGCCGGATACCGCCGTGCCCGAGCGTAATGAGTTGGCGCACAGACGTTTTCATCCCGTCAGGAGGTCCGATATGTCGGGCGAATCCGATACCGACCCCGGGCAGCGGCGGCAACTGACCACCAGCGCTCGTGATCTCGACGAACTCGCCGAGCGACTCACCCGGTGGCTGGCCGGCAAGCTCACCGGCACCACCGAGCCGGTGATCACGGGGCTGTCGCGGCCACAGGCGGGCGGTATGTCCAGTTCCTCGGTCATGTTCGAGGCGAGCTGGGAGCGCGACGGCCACACGGAGGGCGGCTCGTATGTGGCACGCATGCCTCCCGAGGAGGGCTCGTTCCCGGTCTTCGAGAACTACGACCTCGACACCCAGTACGCGGTGATGGTCGGCGTCGGCGCGCACAGCGATGTGCCGGTGCCGCGACTGTGCTGGTTCGAGCCGGACGAATCCGTCCTCGGCACACCGTTTTTCGTGATGGAACGAATCCACGGGCGGATTCCGGAGGACAACCCGCCGTACGTCTTCGTCGGCTGGGTCTTCGACGCCACGCCGCAGCAGCGCATGCGGATCACCCGCGCCACGGTCGACGTCATCGCGAGAGTCCACGACATCGCCGACCCGGCGGCGAAATTCCCCGCCCTCGCCGGGGAGGGATCGTCGCTGCGCCGCCACTTCGACGCCCAGCGCCACTGGTACCGGTGGGCGCTCGCCGACGACGGTTATCGAATCCCGTTGCTGGAACGCGGTTTCGACTGGCTCGAACAGCACTGGCCCGCCGATCCGGGACCCGATGTCCTGAACTGGGGCGACGCCCGGCCCGGCAACATCATCTTCGACGAATTCGACCCGGTCGCGGTCCTGGACTGGGAGATGGCCACCCTCGGCCCGCGCGAACTCGACGTGGCCTGGCTGATCTTCATCCACCGCTTCTTCCAGGACATCGCCACCCGTTTCGACCAGCCCGGCCTGCCGGACTATCTGCGCCGCGACGACGTGGTCGCGCGCTACGAAGAGCTCACCGGCCATCGGCTACGGGATCTGGAGTGGTATCTCGTCTACGCCGCGCTGCGGCACGGCATCGTGATGGCGCGGATCAAGCGGCGGATGATCCACTTCGGCGAGGACACCGACACCGACGACCGCGACGACTACGTGATGCACCGAGCGGCCCTCGAGGCCCTGCTCGACGGCACCTACCAGTGGGATTGAGGAGATTGATGGCAGGCATCGACGGACGTCCGGCCCACCAGGCGCCGGTTCCGCTGGACGAATATCCGGTGCACCAGACGCCGCTGTCGCTGGCGCGCGCGGCCACCACCGACCGAAACTTCTACGACCGCAGCTACTTCAACGCGCACGACCGCAGCGGCGGCACGATGCTGGTCACCGGCTTCGGCGTCTATCCGAATCTCGGCGTGATCGACGCCTACGCCGCGGTCCGCCGCGGCGACAGCCAGCGCACGGTCCGATTCTCCGACGCGCTGCCACCGCGCGATCTGAACATGAGCGTCGGCGGCTATCGCATCGAGGTGATCGAACCGCTGCGGCGCGTCCGGGTGATCTGCGAGCACGACGATCTGTCGTTCGACCTCACCTGGGACGGGTCGTTCCCCGCCGTCCAGGAACAGCCGCATCTCATCCACACCGGCAGCCGGCCGATCATCGACGCCTCCCGGTTCGCCCAGGTCGGCTCCTGGTCGGGGACCCTGCACGTCGACGGTGACGACATCGCCGTCGATCCGGAGATCTGGATGGGGACCCGGGATCGGTCCTGGGGTATCCGGCCGGTCGGCGAGACCGAACCACCCGGCCGCGACGCGAGCGAACCGGCGGCCGGATTCTGGTGGCTCTACGTGCCGCTGCGGTTCGACGACTTCGCGATCGTGGTCATCGTGCAGGAGAATCCGGACGGCTTCCGCACCCTCAACGACGCCGTGCGAGTTTGGCCGGACGGGCGCGTCGAACAGTTGGGCTGGCCACGCATTCACCTCGAGTATCGTTCCGGCACGCGGATTCCCGTCTCCGCACGGCTGGACATGACCGCCGGTGACGGCTCGCCGCTGACCGTCGAGGTGCGCGCGCACACCTGCATTCCGCTGCATATCGGCTGCGGTTACGGCGGCGATCCGGATTGGCTGCACGGGCAGTGGAAGGGACGCGACTGGTCGTCGAGCAGCAGCTACGACCTGACGGATCCGGCGGTGGCCGGGCGAATTCCGTGGGGTGTGATCGACCATGTCGGACAGGCGCGGTGCGGCGACGCCGAGGGTTGGGGGCTGTTCGAACACGGCAGCCTCGGTCGGCACGACCCCACCGGCTTCGCCGATTGGACCTCGGTCGCACCGTAACCCGAGCCCGCTGGGCGAGCAGCTTTGTCGAGGCCGCTCCGCGAGCAGCTTTGTCGAGGCCGCTCCGCGAGCCATGCCCGATGTGAGCTGGATCTCAGGTAGCCTGCGACGGATCGACGCCGGGCCACCGGCCCGGGACGGCACAGCGAGAGGCAGGCACGATGAGCGGTTTCCGTGTTTCGCGTGGTACCTCCCAGGTTCTCCCCGGCCCGGCGCTGTCGTCCGGGCGGGCGTGGCGCGCCCGCACCCGGGCCGGGTTCGCCCTGGCGGCCGGGACGCTGGCGGGCGCACTGCTTCCGATCGTGGGGGCGGCCCCGGCCGAAGCGACGGTGGCGCCCACGATCGCGGTCTCGATGTCCGGCTCGGCACTGAGCCCGGTCAGCGGGGCGCTGGTCGGCTGCGCCCAGAACGCGGTGGCGACGGTGCGCAACCCCGACGGCAGCCCTGTCACGCACGGCACGGTCGACTTCTTCAGCCACCTCTCGGGAATCAGCGGCAATATCGTCGGCACCGCCCCGGTGGTGAACGGGGTCGCCAGCATCGGCTGGATGCCCGACCGGCCGGGCGAACACGTCGTCAGCGCGGTGTACTACGACGGACTCCCGGAACTCTCACCGGTCGCCGGATACACCATCGTGACGACGGCGAGCCTCGGCGGCGCCTGCGTATAACGCGTTGCGAGGCAGCGAGTTTCGCACCGGCGAGTACCGCGGGCGTCCCGCGTTCATTCCTCCTCCGCGACGGCGACCGTGATCGTGCCGAACGCCGTCTTCGGCACGATCAGCCGTCCGCGCCGTCCCCAGCGCAGCCAGGCGAGCAGCGCGGCCGCTTCGGCGACACTCGGTGTGCCGACCGCGACGGCCGCACGCTCGCCCGGATGAGGAACGTCGACCCGGGCCAGTTCGTCCGCGCCGAATCCGATCACCGGCACATCGAATACGGCCGCGGCCGCCACCACTCCCGGCTCCGGTGCCCGCCGATCGATCGTCGCCAGACACCGGATCGCGCCCTCCCCCACCACTTCCCGCACGGCCGCCACAATGGCTTCCGCCGCGGGATCCGGCCGCGCCCCCAGTCCCACGACCACCGCCCCGCTCATCGTGGTCTCCTCGTCCGGCCACCGGAGACGATCGCCGGCCCGTCGGGCACGCCGCGACGACCGGCTCTCATCGGGCGCGCACGTGATGAGACCGCGACACAGCCGACGTGGTCGTAGGCCCGTACGCATCGGCGGCCGGCGACGATCGGTTCGTGGACCGGACTCGCCGCCGCACGGTGACGGTGTCCGTCGATCGGCCTCGAAGACGACAGGTCCATCACCGTCACACGCCGGAGCACGCGGCGAATCGTCTGCCCGTCGTGACGAAACGCGATGCGGCCATGGGTTTTCCGGCCGGATGGGCGTGCAGGTAGGACGCATGCGCGGCCCGCACGCCCGCCCTGATCGCGGTCCGGTCGGCGGACGAGATCCACCGCGGGGTACAGCGGTCCGTCGGCGGCTCGTTCCGCCGGGAGCTCGGCCCTCACCGTCACACGCCGGCGTGCGCCGCCGCGAACTGTCGGCACATCGCGACGAAACGGACTGCGGCCGTAGGGTTTCCGGCGGGATGAGTGTGCAGATAGGACGCGTGCACGTGGTGGGCCACCGCACCTTCCCGGACCGCGGTCTCGTCGGTGCGCCAGCCCCAGGCGGGTGGGTGCGATCCCGTGGTGACCAAGCGGGTGCGGTGGAATTCGTGGCTGCGCACGCGTTCTCCCGTGCGCCACAACACCGAATCGGCCAGCGCCACCGCATCCCGGTAGCCGAGGGTCAGGCGCGGTCCGAATTCGGCGGTGGCATCGAGGACTCCGGCCATGCGGTGCCCGTCCAGCGAGCGGGTCAGATAGAGCAGGCCCGCGCACTCGGCATGGATCGGCATGCCCCGGGCGGCGGACTCGGCGACCGCGGTCAGCAGGGGCGTATTCGCGGCCAGATCGGCGGCATGTTCCTCCGGGAAGCCGCCGGGCAAAATCAAACCGGCTGTCCCCGGGGGCAATTGCTCGTGCAACGGATCGAAGACCGCCACCTGCGCCCCGGCCGCCACCAGCAGTTCCCGATGTTCGGCGTAACCGAAGGTGAACGCCGGACCGCCCGCCATCGCGATGATCGGCGTGGGCTCTCGCACTCCACTCGAGGCGGACGCGGGTGCGGGCGTCTCCGGCACACCGTTCTGTTGCTGCCCCGCCGGCTCCGCCGAGAGCCGCGACCTCCCGATCGTAGGCGCCGTGCTGTCGTGGGGCAGCGCCGCTGCGGCGGTGCCGGTGTCCTCGCCCGGCTCCGGGCCGTCGAGGGCGGTCCGGTTCACGCCGGGGCCCCGCCACCGCGAATGCGGGGCCGCCGCCGCGACCTCACCGGTCGGATCCCAGGCGGGCCCGTCCACATCGGCGGTGGCCAGACGCGCGACCGCACCCACATCGATGTGCGCGCCGACGAGTTCGGTCATGGCCTCGACCGCCGCATGCGCCGCGTTACCGTGTTCGACCGCCGGTACGAGGCCGAGATGCCGTGCGGGAACCGATAATTCGTCCATCCGCGGCAGCGCGCCGAGCACCGGCAGGCCGACCCGGGCGCAGGCGGCGCGCAGCACCTGTTCGTGGCGCGGGCTGCCGACGCGGTTGAGGATCACGCCACCGAGCCGGATCCCGCTGTCGAAGGTCGCGAAACCGTGCAGCAGGGCGGCCAGGCTCTGACTGTGGCCGCGCGCGTCGACGACCAGCAGCACCGGGGCGCCGAGCAGCGCGGCGACCTGTGCGGTCGACCCCTCGGCGATCGGAGCGGGATTCGAGGCGTCGATCCGGCCGTCGAACAGACCCATCACGCCCTCGACCACGGCCACATCGCAGCCCGCGCTGCCGTGCCGGTACAGCGGCACCACCCGCTCGGCACCGACCAGCACCGGATCCAGATTGCGTCCCGGCCGCCCGGCGGCCAGACCGTGATACCCGGGATCGATGTAGTCGGGCCCCACCTTGAACGGCGCGACCCGATGTCCGGCGCGGCGCAGCGCTCCGATCAAACCGGTTGCCAGCGTGGTCTTTCCGCTGCCCGAGGCGGGCGCGGCGATCACCACGGCCGGAGTGGTCATCGGCCGCCCGCCGTCACCACTCGATACCCCGCTGACCCTTGCGCCCGGCGTCCATCGGATGTTTCACCTTGCTCATCTCGGTGACCAGATCCGCCGCGTCGACCAGGGCCTGTGGGGCGTCGCGGCCGGTGATCACCACATGCTGGTTGCCGGGCCGGTTCCGCAGCGTCTCGACCACCTCGTCGACGTCCACCCAGCCCCATTTCAGCGGGTAGGTGAACTCGTCGAGGACGTAGAAGCGGTGCTGTTCGGCGGTCAGCCGGCGCGCGATCTCCCGCCATCCGGCCAGGGCCGCGGCGGCGTGGTCGTCCTCGCTGCCCTGTTTGCGGGTCCACGACCAGCCCTCGCCCATCTTGTGCCACTCCACCGGGCCCCCGGTGCCGGTCTCCTCGTGCAGCCGGCCCAGGGTGCGGAAGGCGGCTTCCTCGCCGACCTTCCATTTCGCGCTCTTCACGAACTGGAAGACCGCGATATCGAATCCCTGATTCCAGGCCCGCAAGGCCATCCCGAACGCCGCGGTGGACTTGCCCTTGCCGGGCCCGGTGTGCACCGCGAGCACCGGCTGATTCCGCCGCTGGCGAGTGGTCAGCCCGTCATCGGGAATCGTCTCCGGAACGCCCTTCGGCATCGCTGCATCCTCCTGGTCGAGCACCTACGCATCACATTCCCACATCCGTATATCCGGTCGGCCGCGCGGGTCCAGCCGTCGCACGGCCCGACCGGTCGCGCACCGTGTGGTGCGAACGCTCACGCCGCCAGATGATGCGGCAGCCCCGACTTGACCGCGGCGGCGACCGAATCGCCGGTGAGCTCGCCGAGGCGCAGATAGGTGGCGCGCAACTCCCGGGCGAATTCGGCGGCCAGTCCCAGCCGGACCATGCCGCGCTCACAGTCCACGACCACGCCGGCCACACCGTCGCGGGCGAGCAGGCGAGCGGCGGCGCGGGCACGCGGGATCGGGTCGACGCCGCCGGTGGCGCGGCCGTCGGTGAGCAGCACGACCATCGCGCGCCGCTGCGGATCGCGGACGTGTTCGCGGGCCACCACCTCGCGGGCCTTCAGCAATCCTTGTGCCAGTGGGGTTTTGCCGCCGGTGCGCAGATCGGCGAGGCGGCGCACCGCGATATCCACCGAGGAGGTCGGCGGCAGTACCAGTTCGGCCTCGCTGCCGCGCACGGTGATCACGGCGACCTTGTCGCGGCGCTGATAGGCGTCGCGCAGCAGGGCCACCACCGCTCCGGTGACCGCCGACAGACGATCGCGGGCGGCCATGGACCCGGAGGCGTCGACCACGAACACCACCAGATTGCCTTCGCGCCCTTCGCGATACGCGCCGCGCAGATCGGCCGCCTCCAGTGCCAGCGGGCCGTCGACGCGGCCGCGAGCATGCTGATGGGGTGCGGCGGCGAACAGGGTGCCCAGCAGATGCAGGCCGGTGGAGGTATCGGTGACCGACCGCACCACCCGGCCGTGCCGGGTGTGGGCGCGCGATCGGCGTCCGGGAGCACCCTCCCCTACCCCCGGGATCTCCCAGTGAGGCGGGCGGGCAACGGAATTCGCCGGGGCCGCCGCACTGCCCTCGCGGGTGCCGCCGCGCGGGCCGTCGCCCGGCGAGCCGGGACCGTCGTCGTCGGGGCCGTTGTCGTCGGGACCACCGTCGGAGCCGTTGTTCTCGGGAGCTCGCGCGTCCGTATCCGGCTGCCGCTCGTCATGATCGAACTCACGCTGCGGATCGGACTCCGATTCCGCTGCGTCGCTTCGCGTTTCGTCTTCCTCGGCGCGCTGCTCCGCGCGGGCCCGCTCGGCCTCCTGTTCGGCATCGCGCATCGCATCGTCGAGTTGTTCGTCGGTGATGCCCGGTTCGTCGAACGGATCGCGCCGACGACGGTGCGGCAGCGCCAGTTCCGCGGCGATACGCACATCGCCGGCGGTGACGCGTTCACTTCCGCGCCACGCCGCATGGGCCGTCGCGGTCCGCGCGACCACCAGATCCGCGCGCATGCCGTCGACGTCGAAGGACGCGCACAGCGCCGCGATCCGGCGCAGTTCGATATCGTCGAGCGCCACCTCGGCGAGGCGTTCGCGCGCGGCGAGAATGCGCTCGGCCACGTCGCGATCGGCCGCGGCGTAGGCGGCCGCGAAACCGGCGGGATCGGCCTCGTAGTCGAGGCGGCGGCGCACCACGGCCATGCGCACGTCCACATCGCGGGAGGCCGCGACGTCGACGGTGAGGCCGAAGCGGTCCAGCAGCTGCGGGCGGAGTTCACCCTCCTCCGGATTCATGGTGCCGACCAGGACGAACCGAGCCGGATGCGAATGCGACACCCCGTCGCGTTCGATGTGCACCCGCCCCATGGCCGCCGCGTCGAGCAGGACGTCGACGAGATGGTCGTGCAACAGATTCACTTCGTCGACGTACAGCACACCGTGATGGGCGGCCGCCAGCAGCCCCGGCCGGAACGCCTGTTCCCCGTCGCGCAGCACCCGCTCCAGATCCAGCGATCCCACGACCCGGTCCTCGGTCGCGCCGACCGGCAACTCCACCAGCCGGGCGGGCCGCTGCCCACTTTCGTCGGCCACCGGCGGCAACAACTGCGCAAGCGCCCGCACCACGGTCGATTTCGCGGTCCCCTTCTCCCCGCGCACCAGTACCCCGCCGATCCCCGGATGCACCGCACACAGAATCAGCGCCAGCTGCAGCTGCTCCTGCCCCACCACCGCCGAGAACGGAAACCCCGCCTCACCGTCGTGACGCGCGGACACAGCCGATGCTGATTCACCTCGGAAATCGGACACGCCCCCACTGTATGCGCGCCCTCTTCCGCCCCCGCACCGGGCTGCCCTGTCCGCTAGACCCGCTCCCCCGCAGCGATCCGCCGCACCACCAGTGGCAACACCACATGCTCGGCCTCGAGCACGCGAGCGGCCAAGGTTTCCACGGTGTCGTCCGCGCGCACCGGAACCTCGCGATGGGCGATCACCCGGCCGGTGTCGTACTCACCGTCGACCAGATGCACCGTGGGCCCGGTGACCGTGACACCGGACGCCAGCACCGCGTCGTGCACGCGACGGCCGAACATGCCGGCGCCGCCGAATCGCGGCAGGGGTGCCGGGTGGATGTTGAGGATTCGGGAGTCGAAGTGCCGGCGCGTTCGCGGTCCGAGTTTCTTCATATAGCCCGCCGTCACCACCCAGTCGGTCGCGTGCTCGGCCAGAGCGGCGCGGATCGCCTCGTCCAAGGCGTCGGGGTCCGGATGTGTCGCGCCCGAGAGATGCCGTGTCGGAATGCGATTCTCGCGGGCGTAGGCCAGACCCGCGGCATCGCTGTTGTTGCCGATGACGACCGCAATCTCGAAGCCTGCCCCCGGTTCCAGGGAGGACCGGTGGAGGGCGCGCAGATTCGAGCCGTGGTGTGAGACGAGCACGCCGATGCGGAGATTGCGCACACCTGGCAGTTTCCCACAGCTGTACGAGGAATTCGTCGCACTTGTCACCCGCCGAATACGCTGGGCGGGTGCGGGATGTGGTGCGGGGCTTCGGGTATCTGATGCGGGGGCAGCGGTGGGCCGCGGCGCATCGGCGCGAGCTCGGGCTGGGGTTGCTGCCGGGCCTGGTCTCGATGGTGCTGTATCTGGGGCTGCTCGTGGCGCTGGTGTGGTTCGCGGGGGATCTGGTGGCCTGGGCGACGCCGTTCGCGGCGCACTGGTCGTCGCCGTGGCCCGGCCTGCTGCGCGGCGGCCTGGCCGTGCTGCTGGTCCTGCTGGGGTTGTTCCTAGCGGTCATCACGTTCACCGCGGTGACGCTGGTGATCGGCCAGCCGTTCTACGAGGCCCTGTCGGAACGGGTGGATCGGTCGCTGTCGGCCGACGGGCGGGCCCCGGAATCGGGACTGCCGCTGTGGCGGGAGGTGTGGATCGGCGTCCGCGACGGGGTGCGCATTCTGATCCGGGCGGCGGTGTGGGGCGTGGTGCTGTTCTGCGCCGGATTCCTGCCGCTCGTCGGGCAGACCGTCGTCCCGGTGCTCGGGGTCTGCGTGGCCGGGTTCTTCCTGGCGCAGGAACTGACCGCCGTCGCGATGCTGCGCCGTGGGATCCAGTTGCGCGACCATCTGACGATGCTGCGTTCGCATCGAATGCTGGTGTGGGGCTTCGGCATTCCGCTGGCAGCCGCCTTCCTCGTGCCGTTCGTGGCGATCGTGCTGATGCCGGGCGCGGTCGCCGGCGCCACGATGCTCGCCCGCGAATTGTGCGGTGCGGACAGAGATCCGGCACCTGATCCGTTGCGGGACTGACAACCCGCGCCCCGGCACGAGAGGACCCCGCACCCGGAACGGGATACGGGGCCGGCATCTCGGTGGTGGACCCGCCACTCAGCCCCTGCGCATGGGGATGTGCGCGATCCCGTCTTCCTCGTACTCCTCGCCGTCGGGCTTGAACCCGTGCTTGGTGTAGAGGTCGACCAGATAGGTCTGGGCGTTCAAACGCACTGTCGCCGAACCGGCTTCGGCGATCGCCGCCTGCAGCACGCGGGTGGTGTAGCCGTGGCCACGCGCCTCGGGGGTGGTGCACAACCGGCCGATGCGGAACGACTTCACCCCGTTGTCGTGCTCCTCGAGCAGCCGCAGGGTGCAGATGATCTCACCCTCGTCGTCGAGCCAGAAATGGCGTGTCTCGGGGAGCAGATCGAGCCCGTCCAGTTCCGGATAAGCGCATTTCTGCTCCACGACGAACACTTCGACGCGCAGTTTCAACAGCTTGTACAGCGTCGCGGTATCGAGATCCGCGGCCCACGACCGTTTGAGCGCAACCGTTGACATCATCGCGTCTTGCTATCACAAGATTCAGCTGTGCGCGACCCCTGCGGCGATCGGCGTGTTGTCGGCGCGGCCGCTGCCGTTGAGATTGAGCGCCTTGGTCGACCAGTCCCACACCTCGTGGAACAGCGCCTGGTTCTCCGAGAGCTTCACACCGAGCGAGGGCACCATTTCCTTGAGTTTCGGTGTCCAGCCGGCGTATTCGTTCGGGAAGCAGCGCTGCAGCACGTCGATCATCGCGCTGACACAGGTGGAGGCGCCGGGCGAGGCACCGAGCAGTCCGGCGATGGAACCGTCACCGGCGGCGATCACCGCGGTGCCGAGTTCCAGGACGCCGCCGGCACCCTTGCGCCGGATGATCTGCACGCGCTGACCGGCGGTGATCAGCTCCCAGTCGTGGCCGTCGGCACGCGGGATGAACTCCTCCATGGTGTTCACCTTGCCCGCCGGCGACTTCAGCAGCTCGCTGACGAGGTACTTGACCAGGCCGAGTTCGGTGACGCCGACACCCAGCATGGGGGTGACGTTCCCGGCCCGCACGGACTTGAGCAGGTCGCTGAACTTGCCGTCCTTCAGGAACTTCGGGGTCCAGCCGGCGTAGGGGCCGAACAGCAGGCCCGGCTTACCGTTGATGACGCGAGTGTCCAAGTGCGGCACCGACATCGGCGGCGCGCCGACAGCGGCCTTGCCGTAGACCTTCGCGTCGTGCTTGGCGATCAGCTCGGGGTTGGTGCAGCGCAGGAACTGGCCGCTGACCGGGAATCCGGCGAAGCCCTGGATTTCCTTGATGCCGGCCTTCTGCAGCAGCGGCAGCGCGTAACCGCCCGCGCCGACGAAGACGAACTTGGCGTCGATCGTGCGCGAGGTGCGGGTGCGGGTGTTGCGGACCTTGACCGTCCAGCTGCCGTCGGACTTCTTGGACAGGTTGCGCACCTCGTTGCCGAACGCGATTTCCACGCCCGAGGAACCGAGGTAGGCCAGCAGCTGCTTGGTCAGCGCTCCGAAGTCGATATCGGTACCGGTCTGGGTCCAGTTCAGCGCGACCGGCTCGGAGAAGTCGCGGCCCCGGGCCATCAGCGGCAGGCGGCGGGTGAACTCGTCCGGGCTGTCGATGAACTCCATGCCCTCGAACAGCGGGTGCCGCGACAGCGCCGCGTGGCGCTTGCGCAGATAGTCCACACCGTCGGCGCCGTGGCAGAAGCTCACGTGCGGAATGGGATTGATGAAGCCCGACGGGTCGGCGAGCACGCCGTTCTCGGCGCCGTAGGCCCAGAACTGGCGCGACACCTGGAAGCGCTCGTTGATATCGATCGCCTTGGTGATGTCGACCGAACCGTCGGCGGCCTGCGGCGTGTAGTTCAGCTCGCACAGCGCCGAGTGGCCGGTGCCCGCGTTGTTCCACGGGTCGCTGCTCTCGGGCGCGGCCGCGTCCAGTCGCTCGAACATGGTGATCGACCAATCGGGCTGCAACTGGCGAAGCAGTGCGCCCAGGGTGGCACTCATGATGCCGGCACCGATGAGGACTACATCGGTCTTTTCAGTCATCGCAGCGTTCGGCACGGGGTGATCGACTTCCTTGTCCAGCGCGGGCACTTGGTGAGCGGGAATGAGGTTACCCGCCGTTCACTTCAACTTGATTCTGCCCCTCACCATGCCCGTTTCCGAAACCGTCACACACACACGTTCCGCACGGCTCGCCGTGCAGGCCGCTGAGCGGGTCGAATATCGTGAAGCTGTGACGAACGAGACGCCGCTGGCCCCGTCGACCACCCACGCCTGGCAGCCCGATGTCCTGGGCGAGGGATATCGACAGCTGACCATCCCACTCGGCCCCGATCCCGACGGCGAGGGCGTCGTCGAGGCCACCCTGGTCCGCCACGAGCCCGACCTCGCCGAGCCGGCCGCCGGCGCCGTGCTGTACGTGCACGGTTTCACCGACTACTTCTTCCAGAAGCACCTCGCCGAACACATGAGTGCGCGCGGCTACCGCTTCTACGCCCTCGACCTGCGTAAGTGCGGGCGCTCCCGGCGTCCCGGGCAGACCGCGCACTACGTCAGCGACCTACGGCTCTACGACGCGGAACTGGACCGCGCGGTCGAGATCGTGCGCGAGGAGACCGGGCTGCCGGTGCTGCTGATGGCGCACTCCACCGGCGGTCTGGTGCTGCCGCTGTGGCTGAACCGCCGCGACGCCGCCGCCCAGGACATCACCGGACTCGTGCTCAACAGCCCGTGGTTCGATCTGCAGGGTCCGGCCTACTACCGCCACATCGGCACCGCCGTGATCGGCGGCGTGGGCCGGTTGCGCGCGATGACGCGCCTGCCCGGCGGCGAGCTGAGCACCTACGGTGACAGCCTGCACACCAGCGTCTCCGGCGAATGGGACTACAACCTGGATTGGAAGCCGCTGGGTGGATTCCCGGTCCATCTGGGCTGGTTGCGCGCCATCCGCCGCGGCCATGCGGAACTGCATCACGGCCTCGACGTCGGCGTTCCGGCGCTGATCCTGCGCTCCAAGGTGACGAAGTTCATGCGCAAGTACGGCCCGGCGGCCGATGTGTCGGATGTGGTGCTCGACGTGCGCCAGATTCAGCGCTGGTCGGGATGCCTGGGCGGGCGCACCAACATCGTGCCGATCGAGGGCGCCCGCCACGACGTGTTCCTGTCGGCGCCGGAGGTGCGCGCCCACGCGTTCACCGAACTGGACGCCTGGCTGGGCTGGTTGCGCGACTTCCGCGACGCACACTGAATCACACTGCCGCGCAGGGTGTACGCCGACGCACACGGCGTCGGCGAACACCCTGCGCCGGGGCGCTATCGCGAGCCCGCGCTCACCACAGACCGGAGCGCAGGACGATCTCGGTGGCGAATTCGTGGTCGGCCTTGATCGGCACCTCGGCGGTGTCGACCTGCGTGACGCGGAACTCCCCGAAGACGTGGCGACCGCAGGAATCGGCGACCGCGCGCGGCAGGTCCTCGGTGGCGATGACGGTGGTCGGCAGCTCCACTGCCGGGCAGGTGGCATCGGGGGCGGTTCCGTCCACGGCCACGGCCGGATGCGGTCGCCCGGCTACCACCAGTCCGACGAATCGCCCGAAGCCGCGCGCGCCCAGCTGCCAGGCCAGTTCCGCACCCGCGCCGTAGCCGGCCAGATTGGCCCAGGCCACGCCGAGATCGTCGAGGATGGCGTAGACCGCCGCCTTGTCCAGGCCGTCGATCGACTCCACCGTGATCGTGCGCAGATCGGAATTGTGCAGTCGCTCGCACACCTGGTCGTAGACGTCGGCCGGAGCTCCGGCGTCGGGTAGCAGCAGCACCGTATGCCTGGACTCCGGCCCGCCGACTCGTACGGTCCAGGCGCGGTCACCGACCGCGATTCGCCGGGTCTCCATGCCGATCAACGCTACACGGCAGCGGACGCGGGCACGCCATGTCCTCGGCCACTTCATCGCCCGGTGATGACGCGGATCGCAGCGCTGTGAGATGGGCGGCGCGGCCCACGGAATCCCGGGTCGCGACACATCCGGCGGGCGATCGGAGGCCGCCCACACCTTCCGCGCTCAGCGGCCGACGGTCAGCGTGGGCAGGCCCGCGGGTGCCCCACCGCTGATCAGCCGCTCGAGGGCCGCGACGTCGAGATGTTTCTCGATGAGATCGGCGAGCAGGTCCAATTGCGCCGTGCGCACCGCCTCCACACTCGTATCGGGCGCGACGAGGAAGCCGGTGCGGCCGGCCTGCTCGGCGGCCTCGCGCAGCCAGGCGCGGCGGAACTCGTCGGATTCGAGCAGCCCGTGCAGATGGGTGCCCCGCACGGCGCCGCACACGCTGCCCTCGGAGCTGATTTCGGAGCTGATTTCGGAGACGCCGCGGCCGGCCTCCGGGGTGGCTCCGGAAATCTCGGTCCAGGCCGGATCGCCGCTGCGCCGGACGCGGCCGTGGTGAATCTCATAGCCCGACAAGGCGATTCCGGCGACCGCGCCGCCGCTCGAGGCGCCGCGGCCGGCGCTGCGGCGCAGGACCTTGGGATCGGCGAACTCGATCTCGAGGTCGAGAAGTCCGAGTCCCGCGACCTGCCCGGCCGCCGACTCGACCTCGTCGTCGATGCGGCGGCCCAGCATCTGGTAGCCGCCGCAGATCCCGAGCACCGGCTTGCCCGCCGCGGCGTGGGCACACACGGCGTCGGCGATTCCGGTGCGACGCAACCAGTGCAGGTCCGAGACCGTGGATTTGCTACCGGGAAGGACGATCACGTCGATTCCGTTCAGGCGTGACGGATCGCTCACCCAGCGCACCGAAACCCCCGGCTCACACGCCAGCGCCTCGATATCGGTGGAGTTGGAGATGCGCGGCAGCCGGATCGCGCCGACGCTCAGCCATTCGGTGCCCATCGGCGGTCGCGGCCGGCCGACGGGGGCGTCGGCGACGGTGCCGAGGGAATCCTCCGCGTCGATCCACAGCTCGTCGCTGTAGGGCAGGACCCCGAGCGTCGGGCGACCGGTGAGCGCGGTCAGCCGGTCCAGCCCCGGCCGCAGCAGATCCACGTCGCCGCGGAACTTGTTGACGATGTAGCCCGAGATCAGCTGCTGATCCTCGGGATCGAGAATCGCCACGGTGCCGAACAGATGCGCCAGCACCCCGCCTCGATCGATATCGCCCACCAGCAGGACCGGCAACTCCGCGGCCTGCGCGAGCCCCATATTCGCCAGATCGGTCGCGCGCAGGTTGATCTCGGCGGGCGAGCCGGCGCCCTCGCAGATCACCACGTCGAATTCGGCACGCAGGGCGGCGAGTTCATCGGCCACCACCGCGCGCAACCGCCGCCGGTGCCGGAAATAGTCGCGGGCGCCGACGGTGTCGACGGCGACGCCGCGCACCACCAGCTGGGAGCGGCGGTCGCTGCCGGGTTTGAGCAGTACCGGATTGAACCGCACGCTGGGTTCGAGGCCGCAGGCGCGTGCCTGCAACGCCTGTGCCCGGCCGATCTCGCCCCCGTCCAGGGTCACGACCGAATTGTTGGACATGTTCTGCGCCTTGAACGGCGCCACCCGCACACCGCGCCGCGCCAGCATCCGGCAGATGCCGGCCACCACCACGCTCTTACCGGCATCGGAGGTGGTGCCGGCGATCAACAGCGCGCCGTTCACCGCGCCGGCCGCAGCGGCGAACCTCATGGGAGCGTGAGGATTTCGGCGCCCTCCTCGGTCACGACCAGCGTGTGCTCGAATTGCGCGGTCCACTGGCGGTCCTTGGTGACCACGGTCCAGCCGTCGTCCCAGATCTCGTAATCGATACCGCCGAGGTTGATCATCGGCTCGATGGTGAAGGTCATGCCCGGCTCGATGACCGATTCGATGGCGGGCTGGTCGTAGTGCAGGATCACCAGGCCGCTGTGGAAGGTCGGGCCGACACCGTGGCCGGTGAAGTCGCGGACCACGCCGTAGCCGAAACGGTTCGCATACGACTCGATGACGCGTCCGATCACGTTCAGCGCCCGACCGGGCCGCACCGCCTTGATGGCCCGCATGGTGGCCTCGTGGGTGCGCTCCACCAGCAGCCGGGCCTCCTCGTCGACGTCACCGGCGAGGAAGGTGGCGTTGGTATCGCCGTGCACGCCGTTGATGTAGGCCGTGACGTCGATATTGACGATGTCACCGTCTTCGATCACCGTGGAGTCCGGAATGCCGTGGCAGATCACCTCGTTCAGCGAGGTGCAGCAGGATTTGGGGAAGCCCTTGTAACCCAGGGTCGAGGGGTAGGCCCCGTGATCGCACAGATAGTCGTGCACGACCGCGTCGAGGTGATCGGTGGTGACGCCCGGGGCGACGGCCTTACCGGCCTCCTGCAGCGCCTGGGCGGCCAGTTTGCTCGCCAGCCGCATCTTCTCGATGGTCTCGGGCGTCTGCACCCACGGTTCGCGGCCCTCGTTCACGGTCTTCTTCCACGCGTACTCCGGCCGCTCGATCGAGCGCGGCACCTCGCGCACGGGCGAGAGCGTTCCGGGGGCGAGCGGCTTGCGGGTGCGCACAGACATGTATTCAGACTATCCGCCCCGGGGCGAGGCCACGGCGGCGACGCCGCTGTGCGCTGCGGTTACCGGGCGGGCGGCGCGGTGACGCCGCTGACGAGGTCGGTGTAGCCGTCGACCAGTTCGGCGAGGTGGTACCAGTGCTTGTGGGTGGTGTCGCTGCGGGCGCCGTCACGGTCGATGGCGCGGTTGGCGGCGACCCAGCTGCCGGCCATGCGGTCCACCATCGGCCCGAGGACGTCGGTGCGCAGCGCGACGCCGGTGCGATACCCCGGCAGTTCGCGTTCGACCCATTCGTTGATGTCGTCGACGAGTTCACCGCGGCGGCAGTCGATTTCCGCGATGAGAATCGGGTCGGCGATCTGCGCGCGCCGGGTGTGCAGTTCGGCCAGCGCGCGGGCGGACCGCAACAGTTCACGGTCCTGGAATCGCCGACCTTGGAAGGCGCACAACAATTGCGGGGCTGCGGGTAACGCACTGGCAATCGAAGTCGTCATCGTCGCACCGTCATCACTGATCTCCGGATTTCGCTCGTCCGTCGTTCGGATCGAATGTGGCGAATTCAAGGGTAGATCGGATTCTGCTCTTGCATATGCAAGAACGCAAGATTGCGTCCGCATTGCTGGAATCACGGTGTGGTCACAGTGTTCCCGATATCGGGATATGCCCGCGACGTGCGATGATGCCTCGAGAACGACTGTGCTGGTAATCATTTCACGGGCCGTCCGTCGATGGCCGGAACCCGCGACGGCGCGTCGGCAGTGATCGTGCGACGCGCTCAGTGTGGCGACAAACCACGCAAAACGATCTCCATACCGCCGCGAGTGGACGGTCGACGAAGTGCTCACCTACGCAGAGAAAGCCGGCTGAGCCGGGCGGGCCGATCAGTTCGTGCTCGCGTGCATTTCCCAGATCAGCACCTCGCTCGGCGTCACGGCCGTGATGCGGTGCCCGCCGGTGCTCGTGGTACGGACCGCGTCACCGGCGGACAGGGTGGCCTGCCCGTCGGCCGTGCCCTCGAAGACGACGGATCCGCGGGCGAGGAAGATGTGGCCGAACGGCGCCTCCGGTACCAGGACCGCACGACCCGGGTCCAGGCGCGCGACATGGAAGGCCGCGTAGCGGTTGCCGAGGGTGATCGCCGTCTCGCCGCGATGCCGGGGGATTCCGGATGCGACGGTGACCAACTCGTTCGCGGATAATCCCGGGCGGGCACGATCGCGCCGGGACCTGTGCGGCGGGCGGTATGCTCGCCCGACCGTTCCCATATCCGTGGAACGTGCTCCAGCGTCCCGAATCTCACAAGGAGTACGCGCGCGATGGCAGGTAAACGCACGGTGCTGACGGTTCAGCTGCGGCGGCTCGCCGCACTGCTGTCGGAGATGCGTGAGCAGGCGGGGATCAGCAAGGAGGTGGTCAGCGCCCGCACCGGCATCAACGTCACCACGCTCTACCGGATCGAAACCGCGCAGGCGCGCCCGCAGCGACGCACCCTCACCGCGATGCTCGACCTGTACGGCATCGGCGAACCACAGCGCTCCGACGCGGTGCAGTTGCTGATGGAGGCGCAGAAGCCGGGCATGTCGCGTCCGTTCGAGGCGGCCGTCTCGGAGGTCTACGCCGCCTACATCAACTTCGAGACCGAGGCGCTGTCGGCACGACTGTTCCAGACCTCGTTCATCCCCGGCCTGCTGCAGACCGAGCGCTACGCGTGGGCCGTCCTGGACACCGCGATGCCGAAGGTAGAGACCTCGGTGATCGAACAGCGCCTGCGGGCACGGGTGGAGCGCTCCAAGGTGCTGAGCCGCGACGGGAATCCGCTGGAGTTGTGGGTGGTCCTCGACGAGGCCGCGATCCGCCGGGTGGTCGGCGGGCCGGAGGTGATGCGCGAACAGTTGCTGCGCCTCACCGAGGACACCGACAAGCGCAATGTCATCCTGCAGGTGCTGCCGTTCGGCGCGGGTGCGCATCCGGCGATGGTCGGCTCCTTCGTCGTCCTCGACTTCCCGGATCCGGCCGACCCCGAACTGGTCTACGTCGAAGGGATCGCCGGCGACGATATCGTCGAGGGCCACAACGAGATTCGGCGCTTCGGCGTGATGTTCGACCAACTGCGCGCGATGGCATTGAGTCCGCGCGATTCCGCGGAGATGATCAACGAGATCGCCGACGGCCTGCGCTGAGCGACGCCGCGCGGCACCGCTCACTGCCGGCTGGCACGCCGGAATCCGACCGCCGCCGGCACCGCGAACACGACCATCGCACCCACCGACCATCCCACCGTCGCCCACAGCGGCCCGCGCGCGGGCTCGCCGAGTGCCAGCGCACGCATCGAGTCGATCGCCGTGGACATCGGCTGATGAGCCACGATCGGCTGCGCCCAGCCGGGATAGGCGGCCAGCGGGACGAATCCGGTGCTGAAGAACATCAGCAGCGAGGATCCGAGCGAAATGGCCTCCACCACGAACGTTTTCGCCGAGAACACCGCCACCGCCGTCACCATGGTGGCGAATCCGATCCCGTAGAGCAGCGGCACCCCGAGCACCGCGAGCGCGGCGGCGGGACGGTGGAACCGGAAACCGAGCGCCATGCCCACCGCGAACAGCACCACCGTGCAGAGCACGATCCGGGCGACCTCGGCGAGCAGCCGCGACAGCAACCCCGAGGCGCGATGGACCGGCAGCGCCCAGAAGCGGCCCAGCAGGCCCGCATCGCGTTCGCGGCCCAGCGTCACCGCCCCGGCCAGCGATCCCGACATCACCGACACCACGGTCACCATCGGCACCGAACCGTAGAGCGCGTCGACCCCCGAGAACGACGAGATCTGCCGTCCGAGCACCGTATTCAGCATCACCAGCAGCAGCGCCGGGAACACCAGGATCTGTGCCGTCGTGAGCGGATCGCGGCGCCAGCGCCGCAACAACCGGCCGGTCTGCACCAGGGTCTGCGGCGGCAGATACCGCCAGCGCTCGGTATCCACGTGCACGGTCGCCAGTTCGCGCACCGCGGTGTCCGCCCCCGTCATCGCTGCCGCCGCACGGCCAGCACCACCGACCCGCCGCCGAAGACCAGCAGCCCGGCCACCGTCCACACCACCCCCGGCCCGATGGTCGACCGGTCCACCGCCGTCGCGAAACCCGGCTTGTCACCGGCGAGTGCCCGCATCGCGTCGACGAACTGCGACACCGGCTGATTCCGCGCGAAACCCTGAATCCACGGCGGGAATTGGGAGGCCGGCGCGAACCCGGTGGACACCATGCCGAGAATCAATTGCGGCAGCATCAGCACCTGGGTGGTCGCCTCCGGCGATTTCGACAGCGCACCCAGCAGATCACCGAACAGTCCCAGCATCACCCCGACCGACACCGAGAACAAGACGAAACCCACGGTCTCCCAGGGACTTCCGCCGAACCGGAAGCCGATCACGTGCGCGGCCAGCAGCGCCGCGGCCAATGCGATCACGATGCGGTATCCGGTGGCGGCGGTGCGGGCCATCAGCGGCGCGATCGGCGGAATCGGCATGGTCGCCAGCCGGGCATCGAGACCGTCGCGGGCATCGACCGCCGCGCGGAGCGCCGCCGCGGTCGCACAGAACGACACCGCCTGCATGACGATCATCGGCATCAGGAACTGGGCGTAGCTGCTCGCCCCGTGCCCGGCGAAACTCATCACCCGATTCAGCGGGACGTAGAACCCCAGGGTGAACACCGTCGGCGCCAGCACCGCCGTCAACACCTCGCCGTTGCGCAGCGACGGCCGGATCTGGCGCCGGGTGAGCACCCAGCACGGCAGCCACCAGCCCCGCAGCACGGCATGCGCGCCCCGCCGCGGCATCGCCTGGATTCGCACGGTCATCGCCTGCTCCGCTCGCACCCGGTCGGCATCCGTCCATCACACCAGACCAGGGCCCGCCGCGGCGCGATCTCCGCGCAAGCGAGGTCCGATTCGCGATGTATGTCGCGACCTACCGGCCCTCGTCCCGGACGAACCGGACGGGGCGGCGTGGTCCTCCCACCCTCGGCGGCGCGGGGAACTAAGCTGTGCGCCGTGCTCGAACCCCAGCCCGCCGTCGCGCCCCATCCGGATATCGCCCATCTGGCTCCGCTGCTGGGCACCTGGCGGGGCTCCGGCCACGGGGAGTACCCGACCATCGAGCCGTTCGACTATCACGAGGAAATCCGGTTCGGCCACGTCGGCCGGCCGTTCCTCACCTATCGGCAGCGCACCCGCCACGCCGGTGACGGCCGCTCGCTGCACGCCGAGACCGGCTATCTGCGCTCGATCGGCGCGGACCGGGTCGAGCTGATCCTCGCCCACCCCACCGGGATCACCGAGATCTGCGAAGGGCGGATCGCCGTCGCCGAGGACGGGCTGCGGCTCGAACTCGATTCCACGCATATCGGCACCTCCGGTACGGCGAAATCGGTCACCGCGCTGGGCCGCTCGATCCATCTGTCCGGGGACACGATCGACTACACGCTGCGGATGGCGGCCGTCGGGCAACCGAAGCAACACCATCTGTCGGCCAGCTTGCACCGCGCTGAACAGAATTAAAAATTGAAGGCGTAACCAGGCTTTTCATGGCCTTTTCCGCTGCGCGTTCCGGCACAGGGGGTTGTCGGCGCGCGGTTCGCCGGTTTACGGTTTTCCAGGTCGGCTAATAGTCGGCGAACCCGATGGTTCGATGCCAGTGGCTCTCACTCACCGACAAGGGAGAAGACCATGAAGCGTTCGACGCTCACGCTGATCACCGCGGGGATGATCCTCGCCGGGACCGGGGCCGTGGAGATTCTGGGAGACGGTTCGGCCGGGGCGTCACCCCCGACCGAGCACGCGACCTCGGCCACCGTCGGTGGAACGGAGGTGCAGGGACAATAAACGCCACCCGAACTACACAGCTTTCACCCCCGTGACCGGACGCGCCGAGCGTCCGGTCACGATTGTTTCAGGCACTCCCCGGCGGCAGAGCCGCCAGCATATCCCTGGTCACCGCGACCGCGTTGTCGGAACTTCCGCCCCGCACCAGCAGGGTGGCCCACGCCAGATCCCCGCGATAGCCGATGAACCACGAATGCGAGCCGCCGTCGACCTCCGCCTCACCGGTCTTGCCGAACACCTCGCCCTGGTCGGCGATCCGCTCGGCCGTACCGCCGGTGACCACCTTGCGCATCATCGCCTGCAACCCCTGCACCACCTGCGGCGACAGGCTCGGCCGATCGCCGTGCACGGCCGTCTCGTGCCCGGAGATCAGATACGGCGTCGGGGCCGATCCGTGCGCGACCGTCGCCGCCACCAGCGCCATGCCGAACGGGCTGACCAC
Organism: Nocardia sp. BSTN01; assembly: GCF_015354405.1. Taxonomy (GTDB): domain Bacteria; phylum Actinomycetota; class Actinomycetes; order Mycobacteriales; family Mycobacteriaceae; genus Nocardia. The sequence goes on from NZ_JADKYP010000055.1 coordinate 39,405, forward strand.
CACCTTGCCCTGGCCGATCCCGTCCTCGGTGCGGACCACCTCGTCGTCGGCACGCGGCACCGAACCGGACACGGTCGGCAACCCGGCCACGGTGTAGTCCGGACCCACCCCCATCCGCGCGGCCGCGTCGGTCAGTGCCGTCCCCGGCAGTTCGCTGGCCAATTTCGCGAAGGCGGTATTGCAGGAACGCTCGTACGCCGTCGACATCGGCACATCGCCGAGAGAGAACTCGTCGTAGTTCGGAATCGTGCGCTCCCCCACCACGATTCGGCTCGGGCACGGTACGACGGTATCCGGGTTCGCGATGTCGGCGGTCATCGCGGCGGCGGCGGTGACGGTCTTGAAGGTGGAGCCCGGCGGATACAACCCGATGGTCGCGACCGGACCGTCGGTGTCAGCGGCCTCGTTCTGCGCCACCGCGAGGATCGCTCCGGTGGAGGGCTGGATCACCACCATCATGGTCTGCTCGCGGCGCGGGTCGACGGCCCGCTGCGCGGCGTTCTGCACGGTGCGGTCGATACTCAGCGAGAACGACGGCGCCGGTTGCGGCGCAACCTCTTTCAGCACATCGGTGTCGACGCCGTCGGCATTCACGGTGACCACGCTCCAGCCGGCCTTGCCGTCGACCTCGTCGATGACGGTCTTGCGGATCTGGGTCATCAGATCGGGCGCGAAATGCCGGTCGGTCGGGATGAGGTCCCACTGCCGGTCGGTCGTCACCCCCGGCAGGCCCAGCAGCTGTCCGCTGACCTGATCGAATTCCCAGTCGCTCAGGCCCAGGACCAGGGCGGGACCGCGTTGTTTCCGGGCCGCGGCCAGGACCGCGTCGGTGGTCACGGTGTCGTCGAACTGCTTCAGCGCGGCCGACAGCGCACCGGCCACATAGCCCGGGTCCGGGGCGTCGGACACCGTGAACGAGATCCGGTGCACCACACCCGGAACCAGCACGTCGCTGCCGGATCGTTCGTTGACCCGGGCGCGCGGCGCCGGGGTGGTGCGCAGATGCAGACTCTGGGTGTCACCCAATTTCGGGTGGATGTCGGAAGCGCTCCAGCGCACCTTCCACTGCCCGCCGCTGCGGCCCATCTGCAACTGCCCGGAGTAGGACCAGACGCGGTCCTTCGGCAGCGTCCACTCGTAGGTGTAGTCGACGGTGGCGGTGTCGCCGGTGACGCGCGCGGATCCGGTGTGTGCGGTCAGGTGCTGTGCCTGCAGGTTCTGCCACGCCGAAGCCAGTGCCGCCGAGGCCTTCTCGGGCTGCGTGGTCAGATCGGCGGCGTCCGCCGGATCCTGCCGGGCGAAGGCGGCCAGAAAGGAGTCGGCGGCGGCGACCGGCCCCTGCGGTCCGGACGAACACGCGCCCGCCGTCATCACCACGGCGGCGGCCGCACTCAGCACCAGCGCGCGGGGCGCCCACGCGCGCGGCGCACATCTCGACTTCGACATCGCCACCGATGGTAGCCAGCCGGTCGCTGGTAACCGTTGCGACACACTGGTTTTGCCCCGTGCGCGATCGAACGGGGAGTTCAGTCCACGAGGATCGTCGCGAATGTCGCGACCTGATGGAAGCCGACCTTGGCGTAGGCGCGGCGGGCGACCTCGTTGTAGGAGTTCACGTACAGGCTCGCGGTCCGCCCCGCCGCGACCACCGCATCGGCGACCGCGGCCGTCCCGGCGGTGCCCAGGCCGCGCCCGCGCCACTGCGGATGTACCCAGACGCCCTGGATCTGGCCGGTCCGCCGCGACATCGCCCCGACCTCGGCCTTGTAGACGACCTCACCGTCCTCGAAGCGCGCCCAGGCACGGCCGGCTTCGATGAGGCTCGCGACGCGCCGCCGGTATCCGCGACCACCGTCACCGGCCCGCGGATCGACGCCGATCTCCTCGGTGAACATGGCGACCGCGGCGACCAGATACCGTTCCAGCTCGTCACCGCGTACGCGGCGCACCCTCGGATCGGGAACGGCCCGCGCGCGGCCGTCGAGGGCCAGCAGCGGCTGATCGGCGCGGATCTCGCGCGGCGGACCCCACCGCTGCTCCAGCGTCTCCCACAGCGGCAACGCCAATTCCTGGCGGCCCACCACCGAGGAGCACACCCGCGGCCAGCGGGCCGCGCGGTCGGCGAAGGCCCGCATATCGTCGGTCGTCCCGCGCAGCGGCACCAGATTGGCGCCGGAGAAACACAGCGAATCCGCCGGGGTGCCCCGCGTCCACAGTTCCCCACCGCCGCGATTGTCCAGACCGTATTCCTGCAGGCGCGCGGCGACCATGCACCCGGCCACCGGATCGGTGTCCAGCACTTCCAGCACCTGCGCCAGATCGCGATCCGCGAGCTGACGAGCACCGGAAATCCGTGACCGGCGCGACGGTTCCAGCACACTCCGCACGCTCCCAGCCTGCCATGAACGCCGCCTGCGTGCGGGGGCTTTGCTCGGCTCCAAGGACAGAATGCGGCCGGCGCGCGACACGCCCACTCCCCTATCCGCGTCCGGCGATCAACCGACGGTGACGACGGGCTCGCCGGTTTCGGCGTCGGTACCCATCTCGTCGGCGATGCGCATGGCCTCTTCGATCAGCGTCTCCACGATCTGATGTTCGGGCACGGTCTTGACGACCTCGCCCTTCACGAAGATCTGGCCCTTGCCGTTGCCGGAGGCGACACCGAGATCGGCCTCGCGCGCCTCACCCGGACCATTGACCACACAACCCATCACCGCCACCCGCAGCGGCACCTCGAGACCTTCCAGACCCGCGGTGACCTCGTCGGCGAGGGTGTAGACATCGACCTGCGCACGTCCGCAGGAGGGGCAGGACACGATCTCGAGTTTGCGCGGCCGCAGATTCAGCGACTGCAGGATCTGCCCACCGACCTTGACCTCCTCGGCGGGCGGCGCGGACAACGAGACCCGGATGGTGTCGCCGATGCCCTCGCTGAGCAGGGCGCCGAAGGCCACCGCCGATTTGATCGTGCCCTGGAAGGCCGGTCCGGCCTCGGTGACGCCCAGGTGCAGCGGGTAGTCGCACTGCGCGGCCAGC
>NZ_JADKYP010000056.1 GCF_015354405.1 Nocardia sp. BSTN01
CTGCACGTCATTCCGCGCACGCCCGGCGACGGCTTCGGGCTGCGCAATCGCGCGACCACGCCGCCGCGTGCGGACCTGGACTACCTGGCCGCATCGATCCGGGGTGCGGCCGGGCGGGCGCAACCGAATGCCGCGAGCGGACAGGACGGAAAGTGGTGGCTCACCTGAGTCGTGCTGCGGACCGGGCGGTTTGCTGAGGAAACGCCAGGAGGTCGAAAGCTCCGCGCGGCACCACGGTGTGCGTTACTTTAAGTAGCAGTTGTGGTGGGTCGACGGAGGTGGGGACATGCGACGTTCACTCGTTGCTGCGGTTGCGCTGACAGTCGGACTGGGCGTCTTCGGTCCCTGGATGGGCCCACAGCCACGCGCATCGGCGGCGCGGGTGGTCGGAACAAACGATATGAGCCCGACCCGGACGGCGCTGTTCATCGACTCTCCAGCCATGGGACGCACCGTTCAGGTCCAGGTCCTGCATCCGGCCGGCGGAGGTTCGCGGCCCTCGTACTATCTGCTCGACGGGCTCGATCCCGGTGTGCAGCAGAGCACCTGGACCAACGCCACCGATGCCGAACCCTTCTTTTACGGTAAGAACGTCAATGTCGTCCTGCCGATCGGCGGGCAGGCGAGTTATTACACCGACTGGCAGCGCGACGATCCGCATTTCGGCCGCTACCGGTGGGAGACCTTCCTGACGCGCGAACTTCCGCCGATCATCGACGCCACCTTCTCCGGCAACGGCGTGAACGCGATCGGCGGCCTGTCGATGGGCGGAATCGCGGCGTTCGTTCTGGCCGTTCGCCATCCGGAGCTGTACGAGGCGGTGGCGGGCTACAGCGCGTGCCCGGATCTGGGTATCGCGCAGGGGGCGATCATGTTCTCGATCGCCAACCGCGGGGGCAATCCGTTCGATATGTGGGGTGCGCCGGGAAGTCCGGAGTGGGGTGCCCACGATCCGGCGCTGCTGGCGGATCGGCTGCGCGGCAAGACCGTCTACCTGTCCACCGGCACCGGCATCCCCGGCCCGCACGAGACCGAGATCAAACCGCAGTTGCCGGAGAACATCGTCCTGGGCGGGCCGATCGAGGCCGGGGTGGACGTCTGCGTCACCGCCTTCGAACAGCGACTGCGCGGTTTGCGCATTCCGGCCCGGGTCGATCACAGCCCGGTGGGGACGCATTCCTGGTCGTACTGGCAGGACTATCTGCACGCGTCCTGGCCGACCGTCGGCGCGGCGATCGGAGCCTGATCACCGGGCGTCCGATCGGCGCGGGACCGCGTCGGCCCGCGCGACCGGATTTCGTCAGGGCTCGGTTCAGTGCGGCTGGGCGCCCGGGCGGTTGAATTCGCCGTCCTTGGCGCCCGCGACGAACGCCCGCCACTCGCCGGGTGTGAAGATCAGCGCCGGCCCGTCCGGATTCTTGGCATCGCGCAGCCCGATATTGCCGCTGGCCAGGAAGGCCACCTCGACACCGCCCTCCCCGTCACCGCTGCGCTGCCAGACCGCCCCGGGCTCGATCTCGCGATTCTTCGCTTCCAACCTGTGCTCCTGCATCGATGTGATCGCCCGCCGGAATCCGCGCGGACGCTGCCGTCCCCGAGCGTAAGCGGTCGGAAGCCGCCGCACCGGCGTCGTTTCCGAATCCGCGCGTGTGGGCATGGCCGGAATCACACCGATATGCCGACCTGCGGAATGTGGCATTCGTCCACCTGTCCCGGCAACACCGCTGGTTTACGCCGCAACCTGATCGGAAACCCCATCCACTGTGGCAGTTGGAGGGCGTCGACTGGTCAAGAGACCGAGAGGGCGTGCCCTGCCGCACTGAAGGGACGACAAGGATGGAGCACCGCATGGCACCCGTCTTCGACAGTTGCGCGGTGGTGCCCCGGCACCTCACCGTCGAGCAGGCACACAACATCCTGCACAGTCACAGCAGCTGTCCCACCGACCAATGCCCACGCCGCAAAGCCGCACTGTTCTTCCTGATGGAATCTCGTCGTTCGGCCCGCGGCAACGGGCGTGACCTGCGTCGGCCCGCACCACGGACCACCGGGCTGGGGTAGCGCGGACCGAGTTCGCGCCCCCGCACTCGCCGATCCGCTCGTGTCGGCGGGCGTGGGGGTGCGCGCCCGGACTCGGCCACCGCGATTACGGTGGTCACCATGGCTCTCGACAGTGGTACCGGAACCATCCAGAACGCCGGCGACGACACGGCGGCGGTGACCCCGCCGGTGGCCAAGAAGGTCCCGGCCGAACGCACCCATCACGGTGACACCTTCGTCGATTTCTACGAATGGCTGCGGGACAAGGACGATCCCGAGGTCATCGCCCATCTCGAGGCCGAGAACGCCTACACCGACGCCCAGACCGCCCACCTGGCCCCGCTGCGCGCGCGGATCTTCGACGAGATCAAATCGCGCACCCAGGAGACCGATATGTCGGTTCCGGCGCGGCTGGGCGACTACTGGTACTACTCGCGCAGTTTCGAAGGCAAGCAGTACGGCGTGCACTGCCGCTGCCCGATCGCCGACCGCGACGACTGGACTCCGCCGCAACTCGACGTCGACATCGAGATCCCCGGCGAGGAGATTCTGCTCGACAGCAACGTGCTGGCCGAGGGACACGACTTCTTCGCCCTCGGCGCCTATTCGATCAGCCACGACGGCACCCTGCTGGCCTATTCCACCGACACCGTCGGTGACGAGCGATATGTGCTGCGGTTCAAGGATCTGCGCAGCGGCGAACTGCTCGGCGACGAGATCCCCGGCACCGCGCCGGGGGCGACCTGGTCGCTGGACGGAACCCACGTCTTCTATCAGACCGTCGACGAGTCCTGGCGGCCCGACACCGTGTGGCGCCACCGCCTCGGCACCGCGAAGACCGACGACGTCACGGTGTTCCACGAGCCCGACGAGCGCTACTGGGTCAGCATCGGCGCCACCCGCTCCGAGAAGTACCTGATGATCTGGGTCGGGTCCAAGATCACCACCGAGGGCTGGATTCTGGAATCCGACGATCCGGAGGGTGAGTTCCGGGTGCTGCTGCCGCGCCGCGAGGGTGTGGAGTATTCGGCCGAACACGCGGTGATCGGCGGCCGGGACCGGCTGCTCATCCTGCACAACGATGTGGTCGACGGCGTGAAGGCCGAGAATTTCGTCCTCACCGAGGCGCCGGTGGACGATCCGGCGGCGATGACCATGCTCATCGGCCATCGCGACGATGTGCGGCTCGAGGACGTCGACTGCTTCCGCGATCATCTCGTGCTCTCGTATCGGCGTGAGGCGCTGCCGCGAGTCGCGGTGTGGCCGTTGACTTCCGAGGGCTACGGCGAACTGCGCGAGCTGGAATTCGGCCTGGAGCTGTTCTCCGCCGGCGTGGGTTCCAACCCGGAATGGGCGCAGCCGACGCTGCGGCTCGGCGTGACCTCGTTCATCACCCCGATGCAGGTCTTCGACTACGTACCCGCCACCGGTGAGCTGATGCTGCGCAAACAGCAGCAGGTACTCGGCGGCTACGACCCGGACGACTATGTGCAGCACCGGGATTGGGCCATCGCGACGGACGGTACGAGGATTCCGATCTCGGTGGTGCGCCGCCGCGACAGCGAGGGGTCCGGTCCGAAACCGTTGCTGCTCTACGGATACGGCTCCTACGAGGCCAGTATCGACCCCGGTTTCTCGGTGTCGCGGCTGTCGCTGCTTGACCGCGGCATGGTGTTCGCGGTCGCCCATGTGCGCGGTGGTGGTGAGATGGGCCGGCTGTGGTACGAGAACGGCAAGACGCTCACCAAGAAGAACACCTTCACCGATTTCGTCTCCTGCGCACGCCATCTCGTCGACACCGCCGTCACCACGCCGCAGGTGCTGGTGGCCGACGGTGGCAGTGCGGGTGGGCTGCTGATGGGTGCGGTGGCCAATCTGGCGCCCGAACTGTTCGCGGGCATCCTCGCCAACGTGCCGTTCGTGGATCCGCTCACCTCGATCCTGGACCCGTCGCTGCCGCTGACGGTCATCGAATGGGACGAGTGGGGCAATCCGCTGGAGGATCCGCAGGTCTACGCCTATATGAAGTCCTATTCGCCGTACGAGAACGTAGCGGCCGTGGACTATCCGGCGATCCTGGCGATCACCAGCATCAACGACACCCGCGTGCTCTACGTCGAGCCCGCGAAATGGGTCGCCGCGCTGCGGGCGACGAAAACCGGCGATGCCCAGCTCCTGCTGAAGACCGAGATGAGCGCCGGGCACGGTGGCGTCAGCGGGCGCTACGAGAAGTGGAAGGAAGTCGCCTTCGAATACGCCTGGGTGCTCGACCGCGTCGGGCTCGGCGAGGTCGGCTGAGGACGGCTTCGGCCGGTCCGTGCGGTCGGGTGCCCGCTCCGGGAATTCGTCGGGGCGTCACCTCGGCTGCACGGGGCCGACACCTGCCGCGCGCACAGTGGAGTCATGAGCGGCAACGACCGGGGGTCCGGGCAGCTGATCGTCTCGGTGTCGGGTATTCGCGACACCACACTGGACCAGGCGCGTGCCTTCGCGGCCGAGATGGACGGCCGCGGGGTTCGGCTGTCGCTGCTGGTGGCGCCGCGGTTGAAGGGGAAGTACCGGCTCACCGAGGATTCGCGCACCCAGCAGTGGCTGCGGGATCGGCGTGCCGCGGGTGACGCGATCGTGCTGCATGGTTACGACCAGGCCGCGACCAAACGTCGCCGCGCCGAATTCGCCGCGCTGCCCACCCACGAAGCGCGCCTGCGCCTCACCGCCGCCGACCGGGTGATGGAACAGATCGGCCTGCGCACCCGGCTGTTCGCGGCACCGCGCTGGACGGCCTCCGAGGGTGCTGTCGCCGCCCTGCCCGAGGTCGGCTTCCGGCTGGCGCTCGGATTGACCGCCATCCACGATCTGGAACGGGATACGGCGCAACGCTGCTGGGTGCACGGTGTCGGTGAGGGTTTCCGGGCCGAACCGTGGTGGTGCCACGCACTGATCATGAGCGCGGCCCGTATCGCGCGGCGCGGCGGAACGCTGCGGCTGGCCGTCTCGGCCGCGCAGCTGTCCCGGCCCGGACCGCACCAGGCGATGCTGGACGCGGTCGATCTGGCCCTGTTCCACGAAGCGGTTCCGGACGTCTACCGGTGGGAGCCGTACGCCATGCCGCACGCGGCCTGAACCGTCTCAGCGAACATCGGCCGGATCCTCGTCGGCCGTGCGCCGCATGTCCTGCACCGCGGTGACGATCGCCTCGTCCGATACGACGGCGGTGGCGTCGTGGGTGAAGCCGCCGGCCTCCTTGCGGGTGAGTGAGGTCGACAGCGGATGCTTGTTCAGCTGGTCGATGCAACGGTCGATATCGGCCAGCAGCAGATCGGCCATATCGTGGGTGAAGCCGTGCCGGACGACCGCGCGCATGATCGTCTCGTCCTGCCGGTCGGCGGGGAGCGGATAGGCGGCGATCAGCCAGCCGCGCGAGCGCAGCCGTTCCGACAGGTCGTACAGATTGAAGCCGGGATCCTCGCGCAGCCGCCACGACACCGCGCTGATGCCCCGGGTGGGGTTGCCGTCGTGGATCATCTCGAACAGCCCGGTCTCGGTGAGTCCGTGGGCCAGATGTTCGGCGACGCGATAGATCGCCGACTGCAGCCTGGTGTATCCCGTCCGGCCGAGCCGGATGAAGTCGTAGTACTGGGTGATGGCCTGGCCGCCGGGGCGGGAGAAGTTCAGATTGAACGTGGCCATACTGCCGCCGAGGTAGTCGACGTCGAACACGAGTTCGTCCGGAAGGTCGGCGGCCGTGCGCCAGAGCGCCCAACCGGCGCCCAGCGGGGCCAGGCCGGTCTTGTGCCCGGAGGCATTGATGGACTTCACCCGCGTCAGCCGGAAGTCCCACACCAGATCCGGCGCCGTGAACGGGGCGAGGAACCCGCCACTGGCGGCGTCGACGTGCAGCGGGATGTCCAGGCCGGTGCGGGCCTCCAGATCGTCGAGGGCCGCGCACATCGCGGCGACGTCCTCGAACAGGCCGGTGAAGGTCTGTCCCATCGTCGCGACGACCATGATCGTGTTCGAATCACACTGTGCGGCAATGTCTTCCGGCTCCAGCGTGTACCGGTTCCCGCGCAGCGGCACCTGCCGGATCTCGACGTCGAAATAGCGCGCGAACTTCTCCCAGCACACCTGCACCGGGCCGCAGACGAAATTGGGGATGCCCTGGCCGCCGTTCTTGCGCCAGCGCGTCTTCGCGGCCAGCCCGCCGAGCATCGCCGCCTCACTGGACCCGGTGGTGGAGGTGCCGCGCGTCGACCCGGGATCGGGGCAGTGCCACAGGTCGGCCACCATGCGCACGCACCGGCGCTCGAGTTCGGCGGTCTGCGGGTATTCGTCCTTGTCGACGATGTTCTTGGCCAGGCTCTGCGCCATCAGCCGTCGGGCGTTGTCGTCGATCCACGTGGTGCAGAAGGTGGCCAGATTCATCCGCGACACCCCGTCGAGCATCAGCTCGTCGTGCACGATCTGATAGGCCTCCGGACCCGGTATCTCGCGGTGCGGAAAGTGGTCTTTGGGTGCGCCGCGATCCAGATCGGGCATCGCGAACAGGTCGTCGGATTCCGATGATGCAGACATCTCGTCCTCTCCGGTGGTCGGATCGCGGTCGAGCTCTCCCTCATCATGCCCCGCTGGGGTTGCGGGACGGTCGCGAACGCGAGGGACGAATCGGGCGAATTCCGGCCCGCACCGCGCCCGGCGCCGATGCGGCCGATCCGGGAAAGGGGGTTAGGTTGGGTACATGACCGACGAATCTCGGACGGCGGCCCTGCGCGAACAGGTGCGCGCCTTGATGCCGCAGGCGAAAGCCGATCTGGCCCAGTTGGTTTCGTATCGCTCCGTGGCCGATGCGCGGCAGTTTCCGCCGGAAGAGTGTCATCGGGCGGCGCGCTGGGTCGCCGACGCCTTCGCCGGCCTCGGTCTCACCGACGTCGGCCTGCACGAGACGCCCGACGGTAGCGAGGCGGTCGTGGCCCGGTATCCGGCTCCGCCCGGCGCTCCCACGGTGCTGCTGTACAGCCACTACGACGTACAGCCGCCGGTGGACGAGGCGGCCTGGGAGACGCCGGTGTGGGAGCTCACCGAGCGGGACGGGCGCTGGTACGGGCGGGGCGCGGCCGACTGCAAAGGCAATATCGTCGTCCATCTGACCGCGCTGCGGGCGCTGCGGAACACACTGGGAGACAAGGGATATCCGGTCGGTGTCACGGTGGTCTGCGAGGGGTCGGAGGAGCAGGGCACCAGCGGCCTGGAGGAATTCGTTCCGCAGCACACGGATCTGCTGCGCGCCGACGCACTGCTGATCGGTGACTGCGGCAACTTCGCGGCGGGCGTGCCGACCCTCACTCAGACTCTGCGCGGAAACGTGAATGTGCTCGTCACCGTCGAAACACTGTCGGGGCCACTGCATTCCGGCATGTTCGGCGGGGCGGCGCCCGATGCCGTCGCCGCGCTGATCCACGTCCTCGCGACGCTGCGGGACGAACACGGGAACACCACGGTCGGCGGGTTGCCGGCCGATCAGGTCTGGGACGGCGCGCAGTATCCGGTCGAGCAGTTCCGGGTCGATGCCGGCATCCTCGACGGTGTGCAGGTGCTGGGCAGCGGCAGTATCTCGGACATGCTCTGGGCGCGCCCGGCCCTGACCGTGCTGGGCATCGATGTGCCACCGGTGGTGGGATCGGCGGCGGCCGTCCAGCCGAGCGCGCGGGCCCGATTGAATCTGCGGATCCCGCCCGGGGTCGATCCGGCTCCCGCCTTGAAAGCCCTTACCGCGCATCTGGAATCGCATACGCCGTGGGGTGCGCGGGTGCGGGTCGAGACCGAGGGGACGGGTGCGCCGTTCCGCTCCGGTACCGGCGGCCCGGCGCGGCTGGCGATGGAGGACGCCTTCGCCGCCGCCTACGGTCGCACCGCCACCACGCAGGGGCAGGGCGGTTCGATTCCGCTGTGCAACGTCTTCGCCGAGACCTATCCCGACGCCGAGATCATGCTGCTCGGCGTCGAGGAGCCGAAATGCCTCATCCACGCCCCGAACGAGAGTGTCGACCCCAGCGAGATCGAGCACATGGCGCTCGCGGAGGCGTTGTTCCTGTCCTCGTATACGCGGTGACAGGTATGCGAGGACAGGAACAACCCGCTAGAAGGTCTTGTTGTCCTCCGGTTCGATGAGCGCGAATTCAGTGTCGGCCGGGCGCATTTCGGACAGGCGGCCGAAGTAGATGCCCTGTGCCTCCGGCGCGATGATGCCGTAGTGGATGGGGACGGCGGTGCGCGGCGCCACGGCGCGCAGATAGTCCACCGCCTCGCTGATCTTCATCCACGGCGCGACCGCCGGCACCGCCAGCACTCCGACCGATACCGGCGGCACCCACAGCGAATCGCCCGGGTGCACGAACTGTGCCGGATCGTCGGCGGTGCCGAGCTGGAAGACGGTGTTGTCGATGACCGGCAGCTCCGGATGGATCACCGCGTGCTTGCCGCCGCCCCCGGTGATCTGCAGATCGCCGAGGGTGACGATATTGCCCGCGTGCACGGCCTGCCACGGTTCTCCGCGCTGCTGTGCGGTCTGCGGATCGCTGAGCAGGCGGGCGCTCGGATTCGCGTCGACCAGGGCCTCGATCCGGTTGGGATCGATGTGATCGGGATGTTGATGGGTGATCGCGATCGCGTCGAGTCCCGTGATGCCTTCGAAGCCGTGCGAGAAAGTGCCCGGATCGAACAGGATCTTCGCGCCGTTCAATTCGACGAGGACGCAGGAATGACCGAAGTGGGCGATGCGCATGGATTCACGCTATATCCCCCGGCCGCGGCGTGGGCCCGGAGGCGGCAGCCCGCGTAACCACGGAGGGGCCGCGCGGAGTCCGGCCGACAGGCGCTGTGACGTCCCTCGCAGCGGCCGCGGCCCGGCGCGGCGCCCGGGAGTAGCCCCGATTAAGCTGTTGTGGTAATCCCCCCACCAGCTTGAGGAGCAACGCGTGGCACGAGTTGTGGTCGAGGTGATGCCGAAGGCCGAGATCCTGGATCCCCAGGGTCAGGCCATCGCCGGCGCGCTCGGACGTCTGGGTTTCCCGGGTGTGTCGGATGTGCGGCAGGGCAAGCGGTTCGAACTCGACATCGACGACAGCGTCAGCGATGCCGAGCTCGAGAAGATCGCCGAGGCCCTGCTCGCCAACACGGTGATCGAGGACTGGAAAGTGGTGCGGCTGTGACCAGCTCTGCGCGCATCGGTGTCATCACCTTCCCCGGCACGCTCGACGACGTCGACGCGGCGCGCGCGGTCCGGCTGGCCGGCGCCGAAGCGGTGAGCCTGTGGCATGCCGATGCCGACCTCAAGGGTGTCGACGCGGTGGTGGTGCCGGGTGGATTCTCCTACGGCGACTATCTGCGCGCCGGTGCCATCGCACGGTTCGCGCCCGTGATGGGCAAGGTCGTCGAGGCCGCCGGTAAGGGTATGCCGGTGCTGGGAATCTGCAACGGTTTCCAGGTGCTGTGCGAGGCCGGGCTGCTGCCGGGCGCGCTGACCCGCAACGAGGGTCTGCACTTCGTCTGCCGGGATCAGTGGCTGCGGGTGGAGTCCACCGCGACCGCGTGGTCCTCGCGCTACGACGCGGGTGCGCAGATTCTGGTCCCGGTGAAAAACGCCGAGGGCCGCTACCAGGCCTCGCAGGCCGTGCTCGACGAACTCGAGGGCGAGGGCCGGGTGGTCTTCCGCTACGTGGGCGGCAACCCCAACGGTTCGCAGCGCGATATCGCCGGCATCGCCTCGCCGAACGGTCGCGTCGTCGGTCTCATGCCGCACCCGGAACACGCCACCGAACCGCTGACGGGGCCGAGTGACGACGGACTGGGAATCTTCCTGTCGGTCCTCGACAGCCTCGTCACCACGGCCTGATCGGCCCGTCGCTCAGGGAATCACGACGGCATCGGTGGCCGGTGCCGGGTCTTCCGCCCAGCGTCGACCGGTCTCGCGCGGCGTGATGACGTCGTCGGTCCAGGCGGACAGCAACCGCGCGACCTTGGTGTGCATGGTGGTGCGCAGGCGATCGAAGGACGTGTCCGGCACGTCGTCGACCTGACCGAGCAGCAACCACCACGCCCAGGCGACCGCACCGGCATTGGCGACGAAGTCCGGCAGCACCGGAACGCCGCGGGCGGCGAGCATGGCCTCCGCCTCCGGGGTGGTGGCGGCGTTGGCCGCCTCGACGACGACGCGGGCGCGCACGTCGAACGAGTTGTCCGGCGTGATCGCGTACGAGATAGCCGCGGGGACCAGAATGTCGACCTCGGCGGACAGCACCGCGGTGCGTGGCAGTTGCTCGACATCGGCCGGCAGCCGGGAGCGATCGATTTCGCCGTAGTCGTCGCGCAGCGCCAGCAGTGCCGGGATATCCAGTCCGCCGGCCCGGTGCAGGGCCCCGGCGGCATCGGCCACGGTGGTGACGCGCATACCCGCCTCGTGCAGGTAATAGGCCGCGGCACCGCCCATCGTGCCGACGCCCTGAATCGCGACCGTCGTCTCCGCCGGCATCCGGCCCCAGGAGACGGCCGTGGCGAGGCAGGCGTGCGCGACACCGTAACCGCCGATCACATCGCCCAGCAGGAAACCGCCCTCGACCGCCGCGTTCAGGCCGTCGCGGACCCGTTCCAGGGTGGCGGCCGGATCGGCGGCGCGGCGGATCGCGGCGTGATAGCTCTGGCCCAGGCCCAGCTTCTCGAAGACCTCGTCGATCAGATGCTGCGGGACACCCAGGTCCTCCGCGGTCACCCAGTGCGCGTCGATCCACGGGCGCATGGCCTCGCAGAATCGCTCCAGCACTCCGACGGCGCGCGGATCTTTCGGGTCGAAGTCGATGCCGCCCTTCGCACCGCCGATCGGCAGATCGAAGGTCGCGGTCTTGGCGGCCATGCCGTGCGCCAGATCCTCCACCTCGCTCAGCGTGCAGCCGGCCCGCATGCGAGTGCCGCCCGTGGCCAGGCCGCCGCGCAGGGTGTGGACGACGAGGTAGCCGACGGCACCGGTGGCCGCATCGGTCCACTGCAGTCGCATGTACGGCTCGGGGCGGCGGTTCACGGGGATTGCCGGGGCGGTCGCGGGCACTGCCGGGACGGCGTGTGCGGTGCTCTCGGCCGGGTTGTGGATCGTCGTCACGGCGAACTACCTCCTTCGGGTTCGGATGGTCCGACCACCATCCGCGCGGAACGTCGAGTCGCGCGACGATCGGCGTCCGGACCACGTCGTCCCGGCTGGTGATTCGCTGTCACCAGCGTGCGTCCCGCCCGGTCACACGTCTATTTACGGTTCGTTCACGGCCATGTTCAGTGTTTCTGCACAGCGCTCCTGGTTTCCGCACAGCGCTTCCGCGCAGCGTCGTCAGCCGCGCGTACGGTTTCCGTTCACCGCTTACGCTCGATGCATGGATCTGTCGCTGGCCCGACTGCGCATGCTGCGCGAGCTCCATCGGCGCGGCACGATCACGGCGGCCGCGAGTGCGCTGCACTACACGGCGTCGGCGGTGTCGCAGCAACTCGCGCAGTTGGAGCGGGACGTGGGGTTGCGCCTGTTCGAGCGGCGTGGGCGCCGGCTGCAGCTCACCGATCGCGGGGTGCTGCTCGCCGAGCACGCCGAGGAGATCCTCGCCTCGGTGGAGCGAGCGACACAGGCACTCGAGGAGTCCGGGGAGTCGGTATCGGCGACACTCACGGCGGGTGTGTGGGCCTCGGTCGCCTCGGGGCTGCTGCCCGACGCGCTCACCGCGCTCGCCCGCGCCCATCCGGGCATTCTGGTGCGGACCAGGGAACTCGTGCCGGAGGCGACGGCCGCCGCGGTGCGCGACGGCACGTTGGACCTGTCGTTCGTACTCGACTATTCGAATTATCCGATGACCTGGGATCCCGGTCTGGAACGTGCCGTCATCGCGGTCGAGCGGCTCTACGCGGCGGTGCCGGCCGGAGCGGTGCCGGCACGGACGGCGACCTTGGCGGATCTGGCCGAACATCCGTGGATCCTCGCGCCCGCTCGCTCCCATTTCGGTCACGCGGTTCGGCTGGCCTTCCAATCCGGCGGGGTCGAACCGCGCATCGACCACGAGGTGGAGGAGCAGTCGACCGCGATGGCGATGGTCGCCGCCGGACTCGGTGTCACGCTGGTCTCGGATCTGGGACTGGCGCTGCGACCGGCGGGCGTGGACATCGTCGGACTCAACGAGGGGCTCACCAGGACCGTCTCGCTGGCCTACCGCACCAATACCGCACGCCGGGCGGCGCTGCTGTTCGTCGTCAACGCGTTCCGGGCCGCCGCCGTCGACAAGGGACTCGGTCCGGACCGGCCGCTGCTCGCCGCGCCGGACCCGGAAACCGTTGTGCCACCGAACGATTCGGTCGAGGTCACCCACAAGGCGCTCGGACTCGAGTGAGCCGGACGCGGTGCGCGGCGTCAGTACAGCGTGTCCAGAATCCGCAGGTCCACGCCCTCTGCGCGGGCGATCAGGCTGGGCGGGCGGACCACGTGATTGTCGCGGTACATCCGCGCGCCCGACGGCGTCTCCAGCACCACACCGTCCTCGAGCGCGGCCCGCATCCGCGGCACCTCGAGGGAGCCGACCGCATGGGCCATCGCCCGCAGCGTGTGCAGCGCCTCGTAGGCGGTGTTGCCGAAGTAGGTGAGTTTCGGCGCGAAGCGGCCGTGCATGTGGTGGTAGCGCGCGAGCCGGTCGGGATCGGCGTTCACATCCGGGAACAGACTGGACGCGACATAGAGATCGGTATTGGCGCCGGGGCCGGCGGCGAGCAGGAGTTGTTCGTCGACGACCGGGCTGACCCGCAGTTGCGTCGCGGCCCGGCCCATCGCGGTGAACTGCTGATTGAACCGGACCGCGTCCATTCCGACCAGCAGCATCACGATGCCGTCGGCCCGGTCCAGCAGCGGATCGGTGAGGATCGATCCGAAATCCCGGGTGCCCAGCGGCACATAGCGCTCGTAGTGGATGGCCTCGCGGTACGCGGCACGGACGTCACGGCCGGTGGCCACCGGCCAGATGTAGTCGTTGCCGATGATCGCCCAGCGCCGGGTGCCGAATTCCCGCGACAGCCACCGCATGGCCGGCAGGATGTGGCCGCTGGGCGCCTCGCCGATCATCACCACCTCGGCCGGTTCGTTCGGCAACTCCTCGTAGACGTTGGCGAACAGATAGGGGACCCGCCCGCCGGTCACCCGGGCAACCGCCTGGCGTACCGCCGAGATGTGCCAGCCGGTGATGGCATCGACCATTCCGGTGGCCAGCAGCGCCGAGACCTCGTCGGCCACCTCGGCCGGACTGCGGCCGCCGTCGATGGTCGTCACCCGCACCTGGCGGCCCAGAATTCCTGTGCCACTGTTGATTTCTTCAGCGGCCAAGGAAATCGCGGCTTCACAGGACGGCGCGACAATTCCGACGGGGCCCTGCAGCGGGACGATATTCAGTACCTCGACCACTTCGTCCGGGCTCTCGCCGAAGGAGAACATTCGGTACCCTTCTTCGTATCCGAGCGAAATGATGGGGCGGAGAATATGTCGACCATTGTAAGTGGCGCTGCCACGCTGCACGGGGCGCTGCGCGCTGCGGAACGCGGTTGGCTCCGGCACCTCGACGCGGCACTGTGTGCCAGGCAGCTGACCGCCGACCAGTGGGCCATGCTGTCGAATCTGTCCGACCGCTCCGGCATCACCATGAGCGAGCTGGCGGTTCGCGCCCAGCTACCGCCCTCGTCGGCCACCCGCCACGCCGACGCCCTGGCCGAACGCGGCCTGATCTTTCGAATTGCGGCCGAGGACGATCGCCGCCGCATTCTCATCGGTTTGACCCACCGCGGCAAGGATCTGGTGGATTCGGTTCGCGAGCAGGAGTCACTGGCCGAAGAGGAATTGCGGAAACGAATCGGCGCGCGAAATCACGCGGAATTGCTCCGGCTACTCGAGTTGATGGTCGAGACGCAGTCGGAGTGATCCCGTTCGGGATGCGACGGCCGACTCGGCAAAAATACGGCAATTCCGGCAGCCGTTAGGATCGCCGGTATGCCGGTCTCCACCACCGCGACGGCCTCCGGGCTGTGCGCCTTCGTCGATGCCTCGCCGTCCCCGTTCCACGTATGCCGCACCGTGGCAGCCGAATTGGCGGCCCACGGATTCACCGAACTGCCCGAGGCCCGGCCGTGGGCCGAGGCGGCGCAGACGAACGGGGGAGTGGGCCGCTACTTCGTGATCCGCGGCGGATCGCTGGTGGCATGGGCCGCGACCGATACCGATCCGGCCGGGGCGTTCCGGGTGGTCGGCGCGCACACCGACAGCCCGAACCTGCGCGTCAAACAGCACCCCGACCTGGCCGTCGCGGGCTGGCAGATGATCGGCCTGGAGCCCTACGGCGGCGCCTGGCTCAATTCCTGGCTGGACCGCGATCTCGGCATCTCGGGCCGGCTCACCGTGCGCGAGGGCGACGGGCTGGGTCAGCGGCTGGTCCGCATCGATGATCCGCTGGTCCGCGTGCCGCAACTGGCCATCCACCTGTCCGAGGATCGCCGCGGGGTGACATTGGATCCGCAACGCCACGTCAACGGTATCTGGGGGCTGGGGGAGCGGCCGCGCTCGTTCATCGCCTACATCGCCGAGCAGGCCGGCGTCCGCGCCGACGACGTGCTCGGATGGGAACTCATGACCCACGACCTGGAACCGAGCCGGGTGGTCGGCCGCGACCAGGATCTGGTGAGCGCGCCGCGGCTGGACAACCAGGCCACCTGCTATGCCGGACTGCATGCGTTCCTGGCCGCCGCCGACCGGGACGGCGAGGTCACCCCGGTGCTGGCGATGTTCGACCACGAGGAGGTCGGCAGCCAATCCGATCGCGGCGCGCAATCGGATCTGCTGCCCGCGATCCTGGAGCGGATCGTGCTCGCTCGCGGCGGTGGCCGCGCGGATTACCTTGCGGCACTGGCGGGTTCGATCTGCGCCTCCGGCGATATGGCCCATGCCACCCATCCCAACTATCCGGACCGGCACGAGCCCTCCCATCGCATCGAGGTCGGCGGTGGCCCGGTGCTGAAGGTGAATCAGAATCTGCGCTACGCCACCGATGCGGTCGGTGCCGGAGCCTTCGCCCTGGCCTGTGCGCAGGCCGGGGTGCCGCTGCAGCGGTACGTGCATCGCGCGGATCTGCCGTGCGGTTCGACCATCGGCCCGATGACCGCGGCGCGCACCGGCATGCCGACCGTCGATGTGGGTGCACCGCAGCTGGCGATGCATTCGGCCCGCGAACTGATGGGAGCCGCGGACGTGCCCTCCTATTCGGCGGCGCTGGCGGCCTTCCTCACCCCGGCGTGAGCGGCGCGGCCCGGAGGCGGCAGCGCGGCGCAACCACGGAGGGCCGCGTCGCTCACGCCGAATCGGACCCCGCGGGCCGATAGGCGATCGCCGCGATCACGAGGGCGGCGAAAGTCACCAGCACATAGCTGCTGCCGATGATCTGCTGCCACCACGCCCAGCGCAGTTCGCGGTCGGCGTTGTGCGGCAGCACCCACTGCGGGCCGACCATGAACAGCACGGTGATCGCGGCCGTGACCGCGATCCACATCCGTCGCCGCCGCGCCGCGCGTCCCGGGGTGTCCGGGGCGTCCGCGGCCGGCATCCGGGCGATCAGGTCGCCCGCGACCAGGAGCGCGGGCGCGACCCACACCCAGTGGTGCGACCACGAGACCGGCGAGACGAGCAGGACCGCCGCCGAATTCACCAGCAGCGCGGACACCTCATGGCCGGCGTCGAGCAGCCGCTTCATCCAGAGCGCGGCCAGTCCGATCGCGATGAGCGACAATCCGATCCAGATCCCCGTCGCGGCCGCGTCGGAGACGCCCAGGCGGAATGCGAAACCCTTGAGCGACTGGTTGCCCGCGTACTGCGGCGGCCCGATGCGACCGGTATCGATCAGCGTGTGGAACCAGTATTCGGTGGAATCGTGCGGGAACAGCAGGTATGCCAGCGCGATCGCGCCGATCGCCGAGCCGATGAGCGTGAGGCAGGCGCGCCAGTCCCGGCGCAGCAGGAAGTAGAGCAGATAGCCGGCCGGGATCAGCTTCACCGACACCGTGATTCCGATCAGCATGCCGCGCGGCCAGAACGGTTTGCGCACCAGCGCGTCGAGCGCGACGGCCGCCATCAGGATCAGATTGATCTGGCCGAAGTTGTAGGTCTGGCGCACCGGTTCGGACAAGCCGAGCAGGGCGAGCGCCCCGATCACCAGGATCACCCGGGTGGAGCGGTCCATCCGCGGCCGCACCCGGACCAGCACCAGCCACAGCGTGACCGCCAGGCTCGCCATCGAGGTGAGCAGCACCAGCCATTCGGCGACGGCGAGCGGCATCAGCGCGAGCGGCGCGAAGAACAGCGCGGCCAGCGGCGGATAGGTGAACGGCAGGCCGATGCCCTGGACCTTCGGCATCGGCCCGTACAGGTCGCCGCCGTCGAGCCAGGTGTGCGCGCCGTTGCGGTAGACCTGGAGATCGATGTAGCCGGTCCAGATATGGGTGGCCCAGGAGACGATCGCCGACGCGGCGAACAAGGCGATCGCGATGATGAGCAGCCGTCGTTGCCGAGTCGTCAGCCCCCCGGTGGACCGCGCGGACGACGAGGTCGCGGGCAGTTCGTCCGGATCTGCGACCCTGGATCGATCGTTCACCGGCCCAGCGTACCGGTGAACAGGTGCTGCCTGGTCGGGGTGGGTTTGCCACCCATTAGACTGGCCTGGACTCCCCATCCGCGTGCATTCCGTCTCTCACTCCAGCGTCGGAGCTCGTAGCTGCACGTTTGCCCGGCCGAAAGGACCTAGGTAGCCCACCGTGACTGTCCACGTCGACACCGTCAGCGCCGCCGCAGCCACTCCGGATACCCCGCAGCCGTACAAGGAGCTGGGTCTCAAGGACGACGAATACGCGCGCATCCGCGACATTCTGGGCCGCCGCCCCACCGATGCCGAGCTGGCGATGTACTCGGTGATGTGGAGCGAACACTGCTCCTACAAGTCCTCGAAGGTGCATCTGCGCTACTTCGGCCAGACCACCACCGACGAGATGCGCGCCTCCATGCTGGCCGGTATCGGCGAGAACGCGGGTGTGGTGGACATCGGTGACGGCTGGGCGGTCACCTTCAAGGTGGAAAGCCACAACCACCCCTCCTATGTCGAGCCGTATCAGGGTGCGGCCACCGGCGTCGGCGGCATCGTGCGCGACATCATGGCGATGGGCGCGCGGCCGATCGCGGTGATGGACCAGCTGCGCTTCGGCGCCGCCGACCACCCCGACACCCGGCGCGTGGTCGACGGTGTCGTGCGCGGTGTCGGCGGCTACGGCAACTCCCTCGGTCTGCCCAATGTCGGCGGCGAGACCGTGTTCGACGCCTCCTATCAGGGCAATCCGCTGGTGAACGCGCTGTGCGCGGGCGTGATGCGGGTGGAGGATCTGCACCTGGCCTTCGCCTCCGGGACCGGCAACAAGATCGTGCTGTTCGGCGCGCGGACCGGTCTGGACGGCATCGGCGGTGTGTCGGTGCTGGCCTCGGACACCTTCTCGGATGACGAATCCGGTTCCGGCCGTAAGAAACTGCCCAGCGTGCAGGTGGGTGACCCGTTCGCCGAGAAGGTGCTCATCGAGTGCTGTCTCGAGCTGTACCACGCCGGTCTGGTGGTCGGTATCCAGGACCTCGGCGGTGCCGGATTGTCCTGTGCGACATCGGAATTGGCGGCGGCCGGCGACGGCGGCATGCGCATCGATCTGGACCGGGTGCCGCTGCGCGCGGCGAATATGACTCCGGCGGAAGTGCTTTCGAGCGAATCGCAGGAACGCATGTGTGCGGTGGTGACGCCGGACAACGTCGAGGCGTTCATGGCCGTGTGCCACAAGTGGGATGTGCTGGCCACCGTGATCGGCGAGGTCACCGACGGCGACCGCCTGGTGGTGAACTGGCACGGCGAAACCGTGGTGGACGTGCCGCCGCGCACCGTCGCGCACGAAGGCCCGGTCTACGAGCGGCCCGTGCAGCGCCCCGAGGAACAGGACGCACTGGTCGCCGACACCACCGCCGGGCTGGCCCGGCCGAAGTCCGGCGACGACCTGCGGGCCACGCTGCTGAAGCTGATCTCCAGCCCGCCGCTGTGCAGCCGCAAGTGGATCGTCGAGCAGTACGACCGGTACGTGCGCGGCAACACGGTGCTGGCCGAACATGCCGACGCCGGTGTGATCCGCATCGACGAGGCGTCCGGCCGCGGTATCGCCCTGGCCACCGACGCCTCGGGCCGCTACACCAAACTCGACCCATACACCGGCGCGCAGCTGGCGCTGGCCGAGGCCTACCGCAACGTGGCCAGCACCGGCGCCACCCCGAAGGCCGTCACCAACTGCCTCAACTTCGGTTCCCCCGAGGATCCGGGCGTGATGTGGCAGTTCCAGCAGGCCGTGCGCGGCCTCGCGGACGGCTGTGTGGCCCTGGGCATTCCGGTCACCGGAGGCAACGTCAGCTTCTACAACCAGACCGGTCGGACCGCGATCCTGCCGACCCCGGTGGTCGGCGTGCTGGGCGTCATCGACGATGTGCACCGGCGCATTCCGACCGGATTCGGCACCGAACCCGGTGAGACGCTGATCCTGCTCGGCGAGACCCGCGACGAATTCGACGGATCGATCTGGTCGCAGGTCGAGCACGATCACCTGGGCGGTGTGCCGCCGCGGGTGGACTTCGCCCGCGAACAGTTGCTCGCCGAGGTGCTGACCGCCGGTTCTCGCGACGGAATGATCAGCGCCGCACACGATCTCAGCGAGGGCGGACTGGCCCAGGCGGTGGTCGAAGGAGCGCTGGCCGGTGAAACCGGTGTGCGCATCCTGCTTCCCGAGGGCGACGACCCGTTCGTCACCTTGTTCTCGGAATCGGCCGGACGTGTCCTGGTCGCCGTACCCCGGTCGGAGGAGACGCGTTTCACCAAGATGTGCACCGCCCGCGAACTGCCGTGGGTGCGCATCGGCGTCGTGGATCAGGGCTCGGACTCGGTCGAGGTGCAGGGCCAGTTCTCGATCACGATGGATGAACTGCGCACCGCCCACGAGGGCACGCTGCCCGCGCTGTTCGGCGCCACCGCGGAGTGACCCGATGCGGACCGCGGCGCCGCGGTCCGCTCACATCCGGAACGGATCGTGCTCGGCCATCAGCTTTTCCACTCGGGCCTCGTCGATGCGCTGATGTACGCGCGCGGATTCGAACTGGTCGCGGATCACCTTGGCGAGGGTGAACGCGCTCGAGACCATGAACAGCGTGGTCATCAGCAGGAAACCGCGTTGCCAGATGTCCAGCGGCAGATAGACGATGCCGGCGGTGGCGGCGACGAAACTGACACCGAAGGCGATCGCGGCCTGGGCCAGGAACGCGGGGCTGCTCTTCTGCTGGGTGGGAGTGCTCATACCCTCGAGTCTGCGGTCCCGGGCCGCGAGGATCGTGCGTAGAACTACTCGAGTACCCCGGGTAATTCCCGTTGTAGCAGTTGTTTGCCTCACGTCGAGAGGTCCCCGATTTCCGCACGCCGACCGCCATACTTGACGGGTGCTCGATACCGCCGAGACTCTCACAACGCTGCGTACGCGCGGCGTTGTGGTCTATCGGCGAGGTTTGCGCCTGCTGCGGCGGCTCGAGGACGACATCATCGCGCTCAATTACGTCGGACTGGTCACCGCGACAGTCTTTTTCGCCTGGTCGGTAACGCCGTCGCTACTGCCGCGCGACTGGCTGTTCCAAGGCCTGATCAGCGGTCTGAATGCGGCCATCGGTTACGGCGTGGGCTGTCTGCTGGAGTGGGGCTTTCGCAGACTGATCCGGCCGCGCTTGCGTTTTCGCACACCGTCGCTGCGGATTCGCTATGCGGTCAAGGTGACGATCCTGACGATCTGCCTTCTCACCGCGATCTACATGCTCGTCCTCTCCGCCGACTGGCAACGGCAGATCTACGACCTGATGGATATGGAAGGCACCACGCGTGCCGCCTATCTGCGCACCGGTGGGCTCAGTGTCGCGGTGGCCGCGCTGGTGGTGGCGATCTATCGCACGGCGCGGTGGATCGTGCGGTTCTTCGCCCGGCTGCTCAGCCGCTGGGTGCGGGTGCCGCCGCAGCTGGCTCCGAGCGTCGGCGCCATCGTGCTGGCCGTGGTGGCGGTATTGCTGTTCAACGGTGTGCTGTCGGAGGCGTTCTTCACCGTCGCCAACTCGGCGTTCAGCGTGCGCAACGACAAGATGACGCCGTACGCGGTGCAGCCGACCGACCCCGGGCGCTCCGGCAGCCCCGCATCGCTGGCCGAATGGGACACGCTCGGTTCGGAAGGGCGATGGTTCGTCTCGCACGGACCCGATGCCTTCCGGATCGGCGCGGTGACGGGTAAGCCCGCGCGCGAACCGGTCCGGGTCTACGTCGGTCTCGGCTCGGCGGGCGAGGGGCGGACCCAGGAGCAGCTGGCGGTCGCCGAACTCGAGCGCACCCACGCCTTCGACCGCAAGGTGCTGGTCATCGTCACCACCACCGGAACCGGATGGGTGAACTCGACGTCCGCGGGTGCGCTCGAGTACATGTACGGCGGCGATACCGCGATCGTGGCCTCGCAGTACTCCTATCTGCCCAGCGTGCTGTCGTTCCTCGCGGACCGGGAGAAGGTCGCGGTGGCCGGGAAGAAGATGTTCGACGCGGTGTATGCCGCCTGGTCCGCGCGGCCACCGCAGTCGCGGCCGAAACTGCTGGTCTACGGGGAGAGCCTGGGGTCGCAGGGATCGGAGGCGGCCTTCGACGGGCTGGCCGATCTGCGCACCAAGGTGGACGGCGCGCTGTGGGTGGGACCGCCGAATACGAATCGGCTGTGGAAGCAGTTCGTCGAGCGCCGCGATCCCGGCACCCGCGAAGTGGAACCGATCTACGCCGACGGCCTCGTGGTCCGATTCGCCTCCGGTGCACCGGATCTGGCGAAACCGTCGCCGGAATGGCGGCGTCCGCGCATCGCCTATCTGCAACACCCGTCCGATCCGATCGTCTGGTGGTCGCCGGATCTGATCTTCTCCCAACCGGATTGGCTCTCCGAACCGCGCGGCTCGGACGTGTCCACGCAGATGCGCTGGTGGCCGCTGGTCACCTTCTGGCAGGTCGCCGCCGACCTGACCAACGCTCAGGGGGTCAGCGACGGGCACGGCCACAACTACGGCACCCTGGTCCTCGACGGCTGGGCGGCCGTGCTGCCACCGCCGGATTGGAATCCTCGACTGGAGGAGAGCATTCGGACCCAGCTGGAACTGTCGGAAGCGTTCGAACGCGTGGTGAAATGAGCGGCGGAACCTTCGCCGCCACGGCGGACGACACGCACTCGCACGGTGCGGGTCGATGAGTCGCCGAGGCCCGGTCCGCACCCTCCTGGCGGCCTCCGTCGCCCTGGTGTGGAGCAATCTCGTGCTGCCGCGGCTGGGGTCGGGTATACGAGGCCGCACAGTGGCCAACGCCGCGTTCGCGACCGGATACGCCGCTGTCTTCGCCGGTAGGCCGGAGTGGATCTCGCGGCGCGGATTCACCTGGGGCGCAGTCGCATTGGGGTCGGTCGGTGCTGCGTACGGCGTGGGCCTCGCCGTGCCGGGAATCCGTGCCCGGATAGCGGCGGTCGCCGATCGCGAGCCGGAGGTGAGTACGGCCGAATGGGTCGGCCTCCACATTCCGGTCGGCACCGTCTACAGCGAGGAGCTGATCTTCCGCGGCACGCTGGATCGGCTGTTCGAGGATGCGGGGCCTGTACGAAGGCATGGCGGCGCACTGGTATTCGGTCTCTGGCACATTCATCCGGCGCGCTCGGCGGGCGACAACGTCGCGGCCACCGTCGCCGTTACCACCGCCGGTGGCCTGGTCTTCTCGTGGCTTCGCCGCCGCACCGGCAGCGCGACGGCGCCCGCCCTCGCCCACCTCGCCCTGAATGCCGGCGGCGCGCTCGCTCCCCGGGCGGCCCGCGCACTACGGAACCGCCGCGCCAGGACTCCTCCTCGCGCCGAAGGTGGCGCTCCGCGTTAGCGAACCAGTTCGCCGGGCGTCGCATCCACCGCCGGAGCCCGGGCTCCCGACTCCGCACGTCGCCCGCACCGGCAGACGTCGTCGGCCCGGTCTGTCCATGAGCAGCCCTGTTGACAGTTGTGGACAGATCGCGTCGGGCATGCGACCGATGCCCGGCCCACCGGCGCGAGATGTCCGGCCCGCTCGCTACCCTCGGTGGAATGGCGCGACATTCGGCTGTGGACCCTGCTCAAGTGCGTGATTCGGTGGCCGCGGTCGGTGCGTGGCTGCGCGACGAGTCGGCAGCACAGCCGGGGCGGTCGGAGCTGGCGGCGGCCGTGCGCGGGACCGCGCGGAGTCTGGCCGCGGCGGCGCCGGGCGCCTCGGTGGAGGTGCGGGTTCCGCCCTTCGTCGCGGTGCAGTGCATCGAGGGTCCCCGGCACACCCGGGGGACGCCGCCGAATGTGGTGGAGACCGATCCGCGGACCTGGCTGTTGCTCGCGACGGGACTGCTGGATTTCGAGACCGCGGTGGAGACGGGGGCGTTGAGCGCGTCCGGCATCCGGGCGGGGGAGTTGGCGCGCTGGCTGCCGCTGGTGGCGCTGTGAATCCGGTGCGGGCTCGAAACTAGGCCGGAGCGGGCGCTGTGCGATTGATCGGCTTGCGCTCCAACCCTTTTCGATCGTAGAAGCGCGTCACGATCAACCCGAGCGCCACACCGATCCCGAGGCCGAGCACGGTCATCCAGAATCCGCGGGTGAAACCGGCCGCGCCGTTGCCGTCGAAATACAGCAGCGAACGCACCGCCAGGAACACCTGATGCATGGGTTCGAAGGTGGCCAGCCAGCCGAGGTACTTCGGCGTCGCCTCGATCGGCACCGTGCCACCCGAGGACGGCAGCCCCAGCACGATGAACAGGATCATGTTCACCAGCAGACCCGCCGAGCCGATCGCGGCCAGGATGGAGATACCGGTGAATCCGACCGCGATGATCGCGAGCACCCCGTAGAGATACAGGCCCAGCGGATTGTCCAGCGGCATCCCCAGCGCCGCGCCGATACCGAGCAGAATCGCGGAGACCACCACCGCGGCGACCGCCATGACCGCCCACTTGATCAGCAGCGTGCGGAGTCTGGAGACCGGTGTGGCGGGATAGTGCACGTACCACGGCCCGTATTCGGTCGGCACGAAGCCGAGGGCCGAGTCGATCATCGTGTGCACGATCATCGCGCCGAGCATGCCGGCCATCAGCAACAGCAGTGCGTAGAAGAAGGCGGTCAGCCCCTGGCCGGATCCGCCCGGCAGGGGATGGAATTCCTGCACCAGGATCTCCAGCGGCTGCGCGAGCGTGAGGCGGGTCGCGCCGGACAGTTCGGGGGCGGGCGGGCCGCCCGGCGCGGGAGTGAGCTGAGCCCGCACCTGCTCGACGAGCTGCTGACCCACCGTGTCGTTGATCCGCGGCAGCGCCTGATTACCGAAACGCACCACGATCTGGGTGGCGTAGGTGCCCGAACGCGGATTGGTCATCAGGGTGATGATCGGGCGCTCGATATCGCCGGGTATGACACTGCCCACACCCAGGATCCCCAGCCGCTTGCTGAAATCGCTGGGAATGACGACCGCGCCGTAAACCTCGCCGTTCTGCATCTGCTGCTGGGCCTCGGGCAGCCCGAGTACGCGCAGATCGATCTGATCGGCGGGCACGGCGGCCCGCAGTCCGTCGGCGACCTGGTCGCCGAAGTTCACATGTTTCTGCTGGCCGGGTGCGCCGAGCGTGTCACCCACGTCCTGGTTGACCAGGGCGATCGGGAAGTCGTGCAGATTCCGCTGCGGATCGACGACGTAGTCGAGATAGAGCAGGCCCAGCAACGCCGCCACCACTGAGAGGACCGCCACAGGGAACATCCATCGAAACGGAATCAGCCGCCGCAAATTTCGACTCTGTAGTGCGGTGTCGGTGCTCGCCACGGTCGAACCGTAGCAGCAAACAGCTCGCCACCCGGCGGATCCGGACGTGGGTTTCGCGCGGATGACCCGTAGAATGATGAGTGCCCCCCGCCCGACTAACAGGGAGCAAACGGTGACCCACGCCGATCTGTCGATCCCGAAGACCGCCGCAGGCCGAAACACCTCAGCAGTCGACGAGCCTGAGAACGAGCCCCGCGAGGAGTGTGGCGTCTTCGGCGTCTGGGCTCCCGGCGAAGATGTGGCGAAGCTCACGTACTACGGCCTCTATGCCTTGCAGCACCGCGGACAGGAGGCCGCCGGTATCGCGGTCGCCGACGGTTCACAGGTGCTGGTGTTCAAGGACCTGGGCCTGGTCTCGCAAGTCTTCGACGAGCAGACGCTGGCGGCGATGCCCGGACATATCGCCATCGGGCACTGCCGGTACTCGACCACCGGTTCCACCATCTGGGAGAACGCACAGCCGATCTTCCGGACCACCGCGGTCGGCACCGGACTCGCGTTGGGACACAACGGGAATCTGGTCAACACCGCCGAATTGGCGACCCGGGCCCGGGAATTGGGCCTGATCAACGGCCGCCTGCCGGGCAGCTCGATCACCGCTACCTCCGATTCCGATGTGATGACCGCGCTGCTGGCCCATGCCGCGGCCGACAAGAGCATCGAGCAGGCGGCCATGGAGTTGCTGCCCACGCTGCGCGGCGCCTTCTGCCTGACCTTCATGGACGAGCACACCCTCTACGCGGCACGGGATCCGCAGGGTGTGCGGCCGCTGTGCCTGGGCCGCCTCGACCGCGGCTGGGTGGTTGCCAGCGAGACCGCCGCGCTCGACATCGTGGGCGCCTCGTTCGTTCGTGAGATCGAGCCGGGCGAACTGCTGGCGATCGATGCGGACGGGGTGCGTTCGCTGCGATTCGCCAATCCCGAACCGAAGGGCTGTGTTTTCGAATACGTCTACCTGGCTCGGCCGGATTCGACGATCGCCGGTCGCTCGGTGCACGCCACCCGGGTCGACATCGGCCGCCGGCTGGCCGCCGAACATCCCGTCGACGCCGATCTGGTGATCCCGGTCCCGGAATCCGGTACGCCCGCCGCGGTGGGCTACGCCCAGGGCTCCGGGGTGCCCTACGGCCAGGGACTGATGAAGAACGCCTATGTCGGCCGTACCTTCATCCAGCCCAGCCAGACCATCCGCCAGCTCGGTATCCGGCTCAAGCTCAACCCGTTGCGTGAGGTGATTCGGGGGAAGCGGTTGATCGTGGTGGACGACTCGATCGTCCGCGGCAACACCCAGCGCGCCCTGATCCGGATGCTGCGCGAGGCCGGGGCGCTGGAGATCCACGTGCGCATCGCCTCCCCGCCGGTCAAGTGGCCGTGCTTCTACGGCATCGACTTCGCCTCGCCGGCCGAGTTGATCGCCAACGGTGCCGGACCGGAACTGGCGGAGGGGTCGCAGGATTCGGAAGCGGCGATGGTCGAGAGCGTGCGCCGTTCCATCGGCGCCGACAGCCTGGGCTATATCTCGCTCGACGGCATGATCGCGGCCACCGAGCAGCCGCGCACCCGGCTGTGCTGCGCCTGCTTCGACGGCAAATACCCGATCCCGCTGCCCGACGAGGCTTCCGTGGGCAAGAACGTGCTCGAGGGGATTCTCTCCGGTAAGCCGGAATCGGAACTGCTGGGCGAGAACGCCAACGCGAGTGCGCTGAGCCGCCCCTGAGCGGCATGCGTGACGTGGCCGGGCCTGTCGTCGTGGCGGCCCGGCGTGTTCATCGGCCGTCGATCAGCCTGTGGCGCAAGACTTTCGCCGTCGAACCGGTTCGCGGGTCTAGGGGCTCGGTGACGTGCTCGGCGGTGTGAGCAATCCGCCGACCATCATCAGAATGCACTGCTCGGCCTCGGCGCCGGCCGCATCCGGATCGTCGGCGTGCGCGACGATCATGCCCGCCTCGGTGACAGCGGCCAGAATCAATTGGGCCAGGGTGCGGACTGGGACCGCGGGCGCCAGTCCGGACTCGACGGCCAGTTCCAGCTGATTCATGATCAGGCCGAGGCCGTGGCGCGCTTCCATTTCCCGCCAGCCCTGCCAGCCGAGTACCGCCGGACCGTCCGACATGGCGATCCGGACCGTTTCCGGGCGGCGGCTGAATACCAGGAAGGTGTGCAGGCCGGTCGCCATCGCGGCCAGCAGATCGGTCGGGTCGGGCAGAGAGTCGATCGCCTGCCGGATCTCCGCGGTGTTGTCCGACTCGAGCTGTTCCAGTACCGCGATGAACAGGCCGCGCTTGTCGCCGTAGTGATGATGCAGCGCGCCGCGGGTGACACCGGCCGCGGCGACGATCTCTTCGGCCGACACCGCGGAATAACCGCGTTCGGCGAACAGCCGCCGCCCGGCCGCCTCCAGACTCGCCCGCGTCGCGCGTGATCTGTCCTCCTGGCTACGGCGTGGCATGCAGCCGAGTGAACTCCACGATCAACCGGCTGAGCAACTCGGGCTGGTCCTCGGCGATGAAGGTGAGCGAATCCTCGATCGTGCGCAGGGTGGCGTCGGGCAGATCGTTCGCCAGCCGCTGCGCGAACTCGAGCCGGAACACCTTGTCCTCGGGCGCCCAGGCCAGCAGCACCGGCAGATCCCACTCGCCGAAACTGCGTGCGGCCGCGAGGGTGTGACGCTTGTGGATATCGCGCAGGAACCGGCGCAGGTCGGCGCGGATCGCCGCGGAGTTGCGGCTCGGCAGCAGATACGAATCCGCGATCTCGTGCGGCAGTGGCTGTTTGGTGACCAGCCCGTAGGCGATGGGCAGACGCTGCGCCGGCCGGAAGCGCAGGCTCTGCAGAACCGCGGTGAGCAGGCCGGGTACGCGCGAGAGCCGCGGCAGCGGAGTGAACGGTTGCGGGAAGAACTTCTCATAGGCGTCGCAGTTGGTGAACACCACGCGCCCGACCCGGCTGCGGTCGCGCGAGAGCATGATCTGCGTGATCGCCCCGCCGGTGTCGTTGGCCACGAGGGTGACGTCGGTGAGATCGAGTTCCCGCAGGAACGCCGCGATCAGATCGGCCGCGCCGGTCGGGGTGAGGTCGGCGGCGGGCATCGGCTCCGAATGCGAGCCGAACGGCCAATCCGGGGTGAGGCAGCGATGCCCGGCGGCGGCGACGTCCGGCACCACCTTGCGCCACAGATCGGCGTTGACGAGCAGGCCGTGTACGAAGACCACCGGCGAACCGGAACCGGTGTCGTGATAGCGGATGCGGCCGCCCGGCACCGCGATGTGTCGAACCGGGCCGAGACTGGTGCTGATTCCCATGACATGCCTTCCGGAGTGGGGGTGATGTGTTCCAGAGTTACCTACATACCGTATGTATGTCAATGGTGGATGTGACGGTAGCCTCGAATCCGTGCAGTCCGATACCGGTGCAGTCTCGTTATCCGGCTCCGGTAGCGTGATCAGGCATCTGTCCGCCGATTCGGTTTGGAGCTTTCCCGAACAATGACTGAGCAGACCCCGAGTGGTGCCGGTGTGAACGACGCCGGCGCCGACGAGGCCCAATCCGGAGGCGCGTCCTACGCCGCCGCCGGTGTCGACATCGAGGCCGGCGACCGCGCAGTCGAGTTGTTCGCGCCGCTGGCGAAGAAGGCAAGCCGGCCCGAGGTGCAGGGCGGTCTGGGCGGTTTCGCCGGATTGTTCGCGCTCAAGGGTGGCTACCGGGAACCGCTGCTGGCCGCCTCCACCGACGGTGTGGGCACCAAGATCGCGGTCGCGCAGGCGCTGGACAAGCACGACACGGTCGGCCTGGACCTGGTCGCCATGGTCGTCGACGATCTGGTCGTCTGCGGCGCGGAACCGCTGTTCCTGCAGGACTACATCGCCGTCGGCAAGGTGGTTCCGGAACGGGTCGCGCAGATCGTGTCCGGTATCGCCGAGGGCTGCATCCAGGCCGGATGTGCGCTGCTGGGCGGCGAGACCGCCGAGCATCCGGGCCTGATGGGCGCCGACGACTACGACATCTCCGCGACCGGCGTCGGCGTCGTGGAGGCGGACGAGGTGCTGGGGCCGGACCGGGTCCGCCCCGGTGACGTCGTCATCGCGATGGGCTCCTCGGGCCTGCATTCCAACGGCTACAGCCTGGCGCGCCGGGTTCTGCTCGATATCGATCGAATGGCTCTCACCGGGCACGTCGAGGAATTCGGCCGCACCCTGGGCGAAGAGTTGCTGGAACCTACCAAGATCTATGCCAAGGATTGTCTGGCGCTGATCGCCGAGACCGATGTGCGCACCTTCGCTCACGTCACCGGCGGCGGCCTGGCGAACAATCTGGCTCGGGTGCTGCCGGCCGGGCTGGTCGCCGAAATCGACCGCGGTACCTGGAATCCCGCGCCGATCTTCAAGTTGATCGCGCAGCGCGGCCGGGTCGAGCGGGCGGAGATGGAGAAGACCTTCAACATGGGCGTCGGCATGGTCGCCGTCGTCGCCCCCGAGGATGCCGATCGTGCGCTCGCGGTGCTGACCGCGCGGCATATCGAATGCTGGACCCTGGGATCGGTCAAGAAGGCCAAGGACGCCGACGCCGCGCGGGTGGCGTTGCTCGGCGAACATCCCCGATTCTGACCGGAAACTCGATCGCCTCCTCGACCCGGGTACGACCCGGCTCGGGGAGGCGATTGTCGTTCGGCTGAGCCGCTGCGGCATCCGAAGGCGACCGGCGGAAGCGCAGCCGGGCGGCAGTGTGCCGAGGCACGTTCAACCCGGGTAGTGCCGCCCTCGGTATCACTGATACCCGCGGCGGCAACCCGTACTACGAGCCCTCATCGAGGTGGGATCGGTCGACCTATCGGCCGAAAACGCTGCTCGACGTGCGAAGGGGGAGGCCCCTCAGGCCTCCCCCTGCAACACGTCGATTCGAGTCAGCGGCGCCAGTCGTCGTAGTCCTCATCTTCCTCCCAGCGCTTGAGCGATTCGTCCGAATCGTGTTCTTCGGACAGCACACCGCTCCGCCGGGGGGTGTGCCCCGACAGCTCGCGCTGAAGGCTCGCGAAGTCGGTCGACGGCGAGCTGTACTTCAGCTCGCGTGCAACCTTGGTCTGCTTTGCCTTAGCCCGGCCACGGCCCATGGCTGACCCCCTCGCGTCACTGCGGGGCGGCCTGGGGTGGTTGGCGGCCCCGTTCGAATTAATAATCTTCCTGACAGACACTTTAGCGTGTGTCAGGCGGTCGCGCTTCCAGGAGTGGGTGAAGACTGCGGAACATCCACCGTCGGCGGGCCGGTCCGGCGGGGCTTCGGCGAAATGGTGAGCTTCTACACCGTGCCCGGGATTGCTCGGATGATGCCGACCCGCGCCCCGCCGCCCAGGACCGGCGGCCCGGCGAGCGCGGTGTGGGCCTCGGTCCACTCGACCCCCATACGCTGGAGAATCGCCTGCGTCAGCGGCATCCGGGCCCGGTCGTGGCCGTCGTCGATCTTGTAGGCGAAGGCGCGGCCGTCCGGCAGGGCCCCCGCGTGCACACCGTCCGCCCCGATCTTGCAGACCAGTCCCGGGGTCGCGCGCATGGTCTCGAGATCAGGGGCGTCCGTGCCCGAAATCACTCGGGGATGGTGGCGAATCGCGTCCGCGACCCGGCGTTCCGGTGATCCGGGGGCCGCGGTGGCGAGACGGGCGTAGGCGCGGG
Organism: Nocardia sp. BSTN01; assembly: GCF_015354405.1. Classification (GTDB taxonomy): domain Bacteria; phylum Actinomycetota; class Actinomycetes; order Mycobacteriales; family Mycobacteriaceae; genus Nocardia. The sequence goes on from NZ_JADKYP010000056.1 coordinate 29,738, forward strand.
CGAGGTTGATCAGCGAGACCGGGACGATCGGCAGGCCGCAGCCGTCGATGCCGAGGTCGGTCTCGGGTTCGCCGGTGATGTCGGCGATCGTCGCCGTGACCGCCTGCTGCAGCGGATGGGAGGGGTCGAGATATCCGGTCGCCGGCCAGCCGTTGATCACACAGGTCGCCAGCATCGCGGCATGTTTGCCCGAGCAGTTCATGTAGATCTTGCGAGGGGCCGAGTGACGATCGCGGCCGGCCAGCGCCTCGGCGCGAGCCTGTTCGCCCATCGGCAGATCCGGCGGGCACTCCAGGCTCTCCTCATCGAAGCCGAAGCGCTCCAGCAACCGCCGCACCAGCGCCAGATGGTCGGCTTCGCCGAAATGCGAGGCGGTGGCGATGGCCAGCTCGGCCTCGTCCACCGGCTCGAAACCGTGGCGCAGCAAGGTGATCGCCTGCATGGGTTTGTTCGTCGACCGCGGGAAGATCGGCAGATGCACCTCACCCAGGGCGAGCGAGGGCTCCCCGTCGGGTTCGACGATCACCACCGACCCGCGGTGCACACATTCGCGGAAGCCGGAGCGAACCACCTCCACCAGTTCCACACTCATGGCCGGTCTCCTCGCTCCACGCTGCCGGCGGCCGTCGCATCCGATGACTCCGCCCCCAGCACTGCCCCGCTCGGCATCGCCGAGTGCGGCGTACCGGCCCCGGTCGCCCCCGGCTTCGACGCAGACCGGCCCGCCGCGATGCCGAACCCTTCGGAGGGTGCGGTGATCCGCGCCCCGTTGGCGGCCCGCCGCGCATGCCGGGCGATCTGCATGCGCACATCGTCGGAGATCGTCGGTTCGGCGGCGAGCAGCTGCTCCAGCCGGGCTGGATCGTGGCCGGTGAACAGGTCGCGGACCGTGATCCCGTGCTCGGGAATGTGGTCGACGTGCACCCGGTCACCGGCGCCGATCGTGCCCTCGGTCAGCACCCGCAGGTAGGCGCCGGTATCGGCCTGCAGGGTGAAGCGCTTGACCCACTGCTTCTCACCGGACCAGTGCCCGAAGGTCGCGCACGGCACGCGCGGCGCACTCACCTCGAGCACCGCCTCGCCGACGCGCCAGCGTTCACCGATCACCGCATCGCTGACCGGCAGCCCGGACACCCGCAGATTCTCACCGAACCAGCCGGGAGCCAGCGTGCGGCCCAGCTGCTCGCCCCACTGCCGCGCGTCCTCGTCGGCATAGGCGTAAACGGCCTGGTGGACGCCGCCGTGGTGTTTCGTATCGCAGACGTGGTCACCGGCCAGGCCCAGTGTGCGTACCGCGACCCGGTCGGCGACCGGGCGCTTGTCGATCGCGGTCCGGCCGACCCGGCTCACCTTCGCGGGCACCTCGAGTTCGGCATGCAGGACACAGACCGCGAGCACGTGGCCGATCGCGCCGATTTCCCGGGGCGCTGCGGGCGCGCTCACCGGCCGCGCAACTTGTCCACGGCGAGCCGGCCGGCCTGGGGCTCGTCATCGGACGGGATCGAATCCGGATCGATGGCGGCGGCCATCGGACCGGCCTCCAGCCGGGTGTCGGCGGGGATGGCGCGTTTGATCAGCGCGAGTGCGATCGGCCCCAGTTCGAAGTGGTCGATCACCGTGCCGAGCCGGCCGACCGCGCGGCCGCCGGCGGTCACCGCGTCCCCGGCCGCGGGCCGGGCATCGGCGGAGCCGTCGAGGTGCAGCAGCACCAGATGCCGCGGCGGTTTACCGAGATTGTGCACGCGGGCGACGGTTTCCTGTCCGCGATAGCAGCCCTTGTTCAGATGGACCGCGCCGAATTCGTCCGGGCCGCCGATCCAGTGGGCCTCGTGCGGAATGGTCCGATCGTCGGTGTCGACGCCGATCCGCGGCCGCAGCGCGGCCACTCGCAGCGCCTCGAATGCCCACAGTCCGGCCGGTTCGGCGCCGGCCGCGGTCAGCGCCGTCCACAGCTCGCTCAGTCGCTCGCGCGGCACGACCAGGTCGTAGGAATCCTCGGTGGGCCACGGCATCCGGCGCAGGAATCCGCCGCCGGGCAGGGCGACCGCGCCGTACACCTGCGGCAGGGCGGCGATTCCGAGCGTCCCGGTCAGGTCGCTCACCCGAGGTCCGAGCAGGCTCAGGACCGCGTGATCCGGTGCGGCTTCGGGTTTCGCGTCGGCCCAGAAGACCATCTTCTGCAGGAAGTCGAGCAGCGCGGGGCCGCGGTCACCTTCGGTATCGATCCACACCGTGCCGTCGAGTTCGGTGAGCACGAAATGGTGCTGGACGCGGCCGTTGAGGTCCAGATCCAGATTCTCGGCGGACCGGCCGTCGCTCAGGTCGGCGATGTGCTGGCTGGAAATCGTGTGCAACCAGCTCAGCCGTTCGGCGCCGGTGATCCTCGCCACGAAACGGTGGGAACGGTCCACGAGGGCGACGCGCTGGGCCGCGGCACGCTGTTCCCCGAAGGGATCGCCGTAATGCCAGGCGACCGCGGCATCGGGACTTTCGGGCGGGCCGGGCACGGCCCCTGGGAGACCGAGCAGTGGACTGGGGGCGGCAACCACGGACACGTTTTCCACAATAGGCGGTCGCGCCGGCCCGCGCCGCGCCACGGGTTGCCGCAGGTGTGCGGTGAGTATGCCGTGGATATGCCTGCCGCCGCGGGGCTCGCCCGGGCGTTGCCGGACGATTGCGTACCCACGCCTGGAGCGCTCGATTCGCCTAGGCTGCCACGCATGGTGGATCGAGTTCTGGTGACACTCGACGGTACCGTCCGGAATCCGGACGAGCCGTTGCTCTTCGCGGACGACATCGGCGCGTTGCGCGGCGACGGCGTCTTCGAGACGGTGCTGGTGCGTGACGGTAAAGCGAGTGCACTGGAATTACACCTGGCTCGGCTACGCCGCTCGGCCCAGGCGCTGGACCTGCCGGACCCCGACGTCGCCCAGTGGCGCACCGCGGTGGAAGCCGCGGTCAAGGAATGGGGATCCGACCGCGAGGGCGTGCTGCGCATGATCGTGACCCGGGGCCGCGACGGCGCGGAGTCCAGACGGGTCGGTTCGGGCGAACTCTCGGGCCCGGCACCGGATCTCACCGGCTACGTGCTGGTGAGCGCGGTCGCCGAACGGGTGAGTAAGGCGCGCGCCGAAGGTATTTCGGTGATCACCCTCACGCGCGGCATCTCCACCGAACTCGCGACCACCGCTCCGTGGCTGCTGCTCGGCGCCAAGACGCTCTCCTATGCGACGAATATGGCGGCGCTGCGCTTCGCGGCCCGCCAGAATGCCGACGATGTGATCTTCACCAGCACCGAGCATCGCGTGCTGGAGGGACCGCGCTCGACGGTCGTGATCCAGCGCGACAAGCAGTTGCTCACCCCGCCCGCGCGCGACGGCGTGCTGCCCGGCATCACTCAGCGAGCCCTGTTCGCCGAGGCTGGGAAGGCCGGTTGGGACTGCAGCTACAAATCGCTGTTCACCGCGGATCTCGTTACCGCCGACAGTGTTTGGCTACTGTCGAGCATCACGCTGGCCGCGCGGGTGGCGACACTGGACGGGCTGCGTATGTCCGCTCCGGATTGTGCCGAGGAGATCGCGGATCTCGTGAATCGCGGGATCGAGCGGGCCTGGAATATCGCCGACTGGACCTGATTCGGATCGTCCGGTGTGAGCGTCGGAATCGGAACCCGTTACCGCGCAGCAAGGATTGTTGGAATGTCGTGACGTAGGACTCGTTGCCCCACGGCTGTTCCGGCGTAGGCTCTACTACGACATGTCGTAGTACGTGTGGATGTCCCGCATGACACAGGAGGCCGCCGGATGGATGTCGTCGACGTCTCACGTTGGCAGTTCGGGATCACGACCGTCTATCACTTCATCTTCGTACCGCTCACCATCGGCCTCGCGCCCTTGGTCGCCGGGATGCAGACCGCATGGGTGATCACGGGCAAAGATCATTGGTACCGGCTGACGAAGTTCTTCGGCAAGTTGTTCATGATCAACTTCGCGCTCGGCGTCGCCACCGGCATCGTGCAGGAGTTCCAGTTCGGCATGAACTGGAGCGAATACTCGCGGTTCGTCGGCGACGTCTTCGGCGCCCCGCTCGCCATGGAGGGCCTGGCCGCCTTCTTCCTGGAATCGACCTTCCTGGGCCTGTGGATCTTCGGTTGGTCGCGGCTGCCGAAACTGGTCCACCTGGCCACCATCTGGCTGGTCGCGATCGGCGTGAACGCCTCCGCCTACTTCATCATCGCCGCGAACTCGTTCATGCAGCATCCGGTTGGCGCTCGCTACAACCCCGAATCCGGCCGCGCCGAACTGGAGAGCATCGGCGCACTGCTGACCAACAACACCGCGCTGGCGGCCTTCCCGCACGTCGTCGCGGGGGCGTTCCTCACGGCCGGCACCTTCGTGGCCGGTATCGGCGGCTGGTGGATGGTCCGCAACGCCCGCTCGGGCCATCCGGACCTGATGGCGGAGGCCCGTGGTATGTGGCGGCCCGCCGCCCGCGCCGGCATGTGGGTGATCGTGATCGCCGGTATCGCACTGGTATTCACCGGCGATATCCAGGGCAAGCTGATGTTCAAGCAGCAGCCGATGAAGATGGCCTCGGCGGAATCGTTGTGCCACACCGAAACCGATCCGAACTTCTCGGTGCTCACCGTCGGCACGCACAACAACTGCGACAGCGTCACCCACGTGATCCAGGTGCCGGGCGTGCTGCCGTATCTCGCCGAGGGCCGATTCAGCGGCGTGACATTGCAGGGCGTCAAGGATCTGCAGGTCAGCTACAACGAGAAGTTCGGGCCCGGCGACTACCGCCCCAACCTGTTCGTCACCTACTGGACCTTCCGCGCCATGATCGGCTGGGCGATCGGCTCGGCGGCGATCGCGGTGCTGGGCTTCTGGATGACTCGCCGCGGCCGGGTGCCCGATCAGAACTGGTTCAAGTGGTTGAGCCTGATCTGTATCCCCACCCCGTTCCTGGCCAACAGCGCGGGCTGGGTGTTCACCGAGATGGGCCGGCAACCATGGGTGGTCGCACCGAATCCGACCGGCAATCCGGCCATCCGGATGACCGTGCAGCAGGCCGTCTCCGGACATACCGCCGGCACCGTGCTGACCTCGCTGATCGTCTTCACCCTGGTGTACGGCGCCCTGGCGGTCGTGTGGTTCTTCCTGATGCGGCGCTATGTGATCGAGGGACCCGAACAGCCACCCGCGGAGACGGAAACGCCTGCGGTCGAAAAGCTTTCGTTCGCGTACTGAGGAGCCGAGGATGAGTCTGCCCGAATTCTGGTTCTTGCTGATCGGTGTGCTGTTCACCGGCTACTTCGTGCTCGAGGGTTTCGATTTCGGCGTCGGCATACTGATGCCGATCATCGGACGCGGCGACGAAACGCGAAAACGCGCCGTACTCAACACGATCGGGCCGGTCTGGGACGGCAACGAGGTGTGGCTGATCACCGCCGGCGGTGCGATGTTCGCCGCCTTCCCCGAGTGGTACGCCAGTCTCTTCTCCGGGTTCTATCTGGCGCTGCTGCTGATTCTGGTGGCGTTGATCGTGCGCGCGGTGGCGATCGAATGGCGTGGCAAGATCCATGATCCGCGCTGGTACAGGTGGTGTGACGCCGCGATCGTCTTCGGCTCCTGGGTGCCCGCGCTGGCCTGGGGGCTGGCCTTCGCCAATATCGTGCACGGGGTACAGCTCAACGCGCACAAGCAGGTCGAGGGCGGTCTGCTCGGCCTGATCAATCCGTACGGACTGCTCGGCGCCCTGACGCTGCTGTTGTTGTTCGTCCTGCACGGCGCGGTCTTCATCGCCTTGAAGACCGGTGGCGATATCCGCGACAACGCCGAGCGGATCGCCCGGGTCGTCTGGTTGCCGGCCACCGTGGTCGCCGGCGCGTTCGCGCTGTGGACCCAGTTCGCCCACGGCCAGGGGTGGACCTGGATTCCGTTGGGTGTGGCCGTCTTCGGCCTGCTGCTCGCCGGTGGTGCGGTACTGCGGCATCGTGACGGCTGGGCGTTCACCGGCACCGCCGTCACCGTGGTCGCCGCGATCGTGCTGCTGTTCGGTGCGCTGTTCCCGTACGTGTTGCCGTCCACCATCGACGCCGCCTACGGGCTTACCGTCGACGGGCGGATGGTCGACGGACATCCCACCGTCAGCGCGTCCTCCACGCACTACACGCTGGTGGTGATGAGCTGGGTCGCGGTGGTGCTGACCCCGGTCGTGCTGATCTACCAGGGCTGGACGTACTGGGTCTTCCGCAAGCGCATCACCGTCGAGCAGATCCCCGCGCCCATCGGCCTGTCGATGCGCAGCGGCGCGCGGTAGGTCCCGATGGCCCGACCCGTCGATCCCCGGCTGTGGCGCCACGCCCGCTCGGCCCGCCGCTACCTGATCATCAGCGTGGGACTGTCGCTGGTGATCACGGCGGGCATCGTGGTCGCGGCACTGATGCTGGCCCGGATCGGGGCGGGGGTGATCACCGATCCCGGCCGGCGCGCGATCGGCGCGTGGACGGCCGAGCTGGCGATCCTGGCGGCGGCGATCGCGGTGCGGACACTGGCGAGCTGGTGGCAGTCGCGGCTCGCGCATCGGGCCGGAGCACAGGTGGTCGCGGAACTGGAGAATTCCGTGCTGGCCGCCGGTGCCGCCCTGCCGCCGCGCGAGATGGAAAGCCGGCGTACCGAACTCGCGGTGGTGGTCGGCGACGGATTGGGCGGTCTGCGCGCCTATCTCACCGGCTATCTGCCGGCGCTGCTGCTCGCGACGCTGGTACCGCCCATCGTGCTGACCGTGATCGCCGTGCACGACCTCACCGCGGCGATCATCATCCTGGTGACGCTGCCGCTGATCCCGATCTTCATGATCCTGATCGGGCTGATGACGCAGGGCCGTGCCGCCGACGCCCTGGCCGCCACCACCCGGCTGTCGGAGCAGATGCTCGACCTGTTCGCCGGTATGCCGACGCTGCGGGCGCTCGGCCGGGAAACCGGTGCGCCCGAAGATGATTCGCCGACCATGCGGCATCGGGTCCGCGAGCTGGGCGAGGCGCTGCACAAGCGGACCATGGCCACACTGCGGATGGCGTTCCTGTCGTCGATGGTGCTGGAAATGCTGGCCACCCTGTGCGTGGCGCTGGTCGCCGTGTCGATCGGCATGCGGCTGGTCTTCGGGCATATGGGGTTGTATGCGGGCCTGCTGGGCCTGATCCTGGCCCCGGAGGTCTATCTGCCGCTGCGCGCGGTGGGGGAGAGATTCCATGCCGCGCAGGACGGAATGGCCGCTGCCGAACGGGCTTTCGCGGTATTGGACCCGGACCGGACCGAGCGGGACCTGTCCGCGCGCGTCACCGGTGCGCGGGACCTCTCGGCGGCGGACTCCGCGCCGCCCACCGAACCCCCGCGAGCAGATGCCCGCAGTGCCGGGCGATCCGGCGAGCCATCCGCGGCGCGAGTCCCGGCCACGGTCGAACCGGGGACCGCGGACATCGAGCTGTCCGATGTGTGGGTTCACGCGCGGGACGGGTACGCACCCGCCGGATTGTCGGGTGTGCTGCGACCAGGAGCGGTGACCGCCCTCGTCGGTCCCAACGGGAGCGGGAAGTCGACTGCGCTGCAAGTGATACTGGGCCTGATGTCGCCGGAGCGGGGTGGGGTTCTGGTGGGTGGGTGCTCGGTCGGGGCGTTCGAGCCCGACGCGTGGTGGTCGCATATCGCCTGGTTACCGCAGCGCCCGGTGCTGTTGCCCGGCACCTTGCGCGAGAACCTTGAACTCTTCGGCGCGCGCACCCGCGACGCCGGGCGCGGTGATGGCGGCGACGAGACGGCCCACCGCGCCGAGGCTGTCGACAAGGCCTGCGCGGCAACGGGTTTCGACGCCGTCCTCGCCGAACTTCCCGATCGTTGGGACACCGTGGTGGGCCCCGGCGGCCTCGGACTGTCCCTCGGCCAGCGCCAACGCCTGGCATTGGTGCGTGTGCTGGCCGCCGACCGCCCGATCCTGCTGTTCGACGAGCCCACCGCCCATCTCGACGAGCGCAGCGAAGCCACCGTTCTCGCCGCCCTCACCGCACGGGCCCGCGCGGGTGCGACGGTCGTCGTGGTAGCGCACCGTCCGACGGTGCTCGCCATCGCCGATCACATCATCGAGGTCCACGCGCGCACGGAGCCGAAGCCAGCGGAATATCCTGCCGCGCAACGGGAGTCGGCCGATCTCCGCCTTCTCCGGGCGCAGCCACCGATCGACGGGTCCGGCGGTTCTCGGGCGTACGACGACGTCGGAGAAGGGCTGACGCATCGCGCCGTGAGGTGGACTGGGCGCACGGGCGATGGCTTCCCCGTGGATTCCGAGCTTCCCGGCGGCGAGGATCGTCACTCCGAAACCCCGGGCACGGAGGGACAGGACTCCGCCTGTTCCGGGCCGGGTACCTCGCACGCCTCGGGCACGCCCGTTGCGCCGATCGGAGTCGGCCCGACGAAGACGGGGGAGTGGACGCCGTGAAATCTCTGTGGGCCGAACTGCGAGAGCTGCGGCGAGTTTCGGAGATCTCTCCGTGGCGCGTGGTCGTATCGATCTGCTGGGGGACGATCGCGCTGGGCAGTGGACTCGCGCTGGCGGCGCTGGCGGCGTGGCTGATCGCGCGGGCGTGGCAGATGCCGCCGGTGCTGGACCTCAGCGTCGCCGTGGTCGCGGTGCGGGCGCTGGGAATCTCGCGCGGGCTGTTCCGCTACATCGAGCGGCTGGCGACCCACGACGTGGCACTGCGCGCGATGACCACCGCCCGTACGTCGGTGTACGCGGCCCTCGCCCGCGCCGATTTCTGGACGCTGCGACGCGCCGGCCGGTCCGAGGGCGATGTCACCGGTTCGAGGGCACGCGCCGCCGACAGTGCTCCTGGTTCGTCGTCCACGCCGGCGCGTGCGGGCGTGGGCGACTCGTGTGATGCCGGTCGGGCCGAGCGGTCGCAACATCGGCCCGCAGGCCTGTCACCTGGGAGAGAACGCGGCCGTCCGGACTCGGGTAGTGGTGCCGGACGGGGGATCGGTCTGCTGCGCCGGGGCGATCTGCTCACCCGGATCGGCGCGGATATCGACGATCTGGGAGCGGTGGTCGTGCGGGCGGTGGTTCCCATCGCGGTGGCGATCCTGCTCTCGGTCGCCGCCGTCGCCCTGCTCGCCACCATTTCCGTGCCGGCCGGTGTGATCCTCGCGGTCGCCCTGCTGGTCTCCGGTGGGTTCGCGCCCTGGCTGTCGGCGCTGGCGGCCAGGGACGCCGAACTGGCCGTGCAATCCGATCGTGCCGAGTTCCGGGCCGCGGCCGTCACCGTGCTCGATCACGCCGCCGAGCTGCGGGTCGCCGGACGGCTCGACGCGGCGATGACGGCGGCCACGACGGCCTCGGCACGCGCGGTGCACGCCGAGGACCGGGCGGCCGCACGCAGCGCCGGGGCGGCCGCGGCGACCCCGCTGTCCGTCGGAGCCAGTGTGCTCGGCGCGTTGCTGATCGGAATTGTGTTGTACGGCAACGGCTTCGGTGCGCCGGCCGAGCCGCTGCAACCCGCACCGGCGGGCGGTATCACCCCGATGGCCTTCGCGATACTGGTGCTGCTGCCGCTGTCGGCATTCGAGGCCGTGGCGGTGCTGCCCGCCGCCGCGCAGGCCCTCACCAAGGGCCGCGCCGCCCTGCGCCGCATTCGTGCCCTCGACCCGGCCGAGCCGGCGTCACGGGCTGTCGCTGTCGACGACGTCGACGACATCGCCTCGGCGCCGGGCGATTACGCGTCCGGTGCTCTGCGTGCCCGGCTGATGAGCGCGCTGCCCGACCTTCCGCCGGGCCGCCGGATCGCGGTGGTCGGCCCGAGCGGGTCCGGTAAGACCACGCTGCTGATGAGCTGGGCCGGACTGTTCGCTACACCGCGCCTCGGCCGGACCTTCTTCGCCGAGGACGCTCACGTCTTCGGCACGTCCGTCCTGGAGAACCTCCGAGTGGCCCGCGGCGACGTGACCCAAGCGGAGGCCGAAAACGCTCTGCGTGCGGTCGGTTCCGGGCCGTGGCTCGACGCCCTGCCGGAGGGCGTGGAAACGGATCTGGTCGGCGGCGCGGCCGCACTCTCGGGCGGGCAGCGCCGTCGCCTGCTGCTGGCGCGCGCCCTCGTCGCCCCCGCCGACACGCTGCTGCTGGACGAACCCACCGAACATATGGAGGCGGCGGCGGGCGCCGAACTGCTGCGCGCCCTGCTCGACGAAACCAGCGGCCTCGTCGACCCGGACCGCACGGTGGTCGTCGTCACCCATCAGCTGCCCGCCGACCACCGCGCCGACACCGTGGTCACGGTCGCACCCGGCGGCGAGATATCGATCACTCGCCGCGTTCCGGCCTGACCCGTCGAACGCCCAGGTCGGCGCCGGAATTCGGCTCTGCGAAAAATCCGTTGCGGCCTCGTATCCGCGGCCGGTAGTTTCGTCTGTACACGGGAAAGGAGGTGGTTCGAAGAATGGATATTCAGAGGACGCGTGAGGTGGCTGCCGGTTGAGCGCCACAGCCGCGGTCCCCGTACCGCGGCCCGCTGCAGTGGATTCGGTCCCCGCGCGAGCGCTGAACTAATCCAAGGCAGTCACCCGGCCCCCGAGCCCCCGGTTTGTCCGACCGGGACCGCGAGAGACGAGATCTCCGCGGTAAGGCTCGGGGGCCGTGCTCTTCCGCCTCCCCGGGTATTTTGGCCAGATTTTGGGGCGGGTTTCTTCGCATCGGCGGGTGCGGTGACAGGGTGGCCGAGTCAGCCCGTACCCGGTGAGTTACCCATGTGCTGGCGAGATCAGGGACGGCGTTGCCGATAGCACCGAGCTGTTCATGATCGCGAAGTTCCGCCGGGCGGGGCGACGGTAGATCATTTCCTACGGCTCGACGAACTGCCGGAGCGGTCCGAACTGATCGACGGAACGATCATTATCCCTGCGCCGCAACAGAAGTGGCACAGCTACGTGGTGACGGCACTGTGGCTCGAGCTGGACCGGCAGATACCGAACGGGTTTCGGGTGCAGATCGGCATGGCAGTCGAATTGGGTAGATGGCAGATGCCAGTGCCGGAACTGCTCGTCGTCAGCGCGGCCGCGTTTCACCGCGAGGAACCCTCCAACTACTACGCCGAGGATGTCAGCCTGGCGATCGAGGTTGTGTCACCGGATTCCGAAGAGCGAGACCGGGATACGAAGCCGGCCAAGTACGCCAAGGCCCGGATACCACACTATTGGCGAGTGGAGCGTCAGGACGCGGCCGTCGTGGTCTACGCCTACGGGTTGGATCCGGCGTCGAACAGTTACGGCTTGGTCGGGATCTTTCACGACCGGTTGAAAGTCTCGGTCCCGTTCCCGATCGACATCGACTTGACCGACCCCGGCCGAAAACTCTGAGGCCGGGCTCGGCTCAGCCGATGTAGCGCTGGAGGCGGGCGGAGAGGCGCGGCTTCAGGGCGCCGTCGGCTTCCACTCGTTCCTCGACGTAGCCCAGGTCGCCGCCTTCGACGATGCCGTACAGGCGTTTGGCGCCGCCGACGACCGCTCCGGACTGGCTGCGGATCACGACGTCGGTGGCCAGCTCCCAGGACGACTGGGTGAGGGCCTGGCCGTAGAAGAGTTCGACGATGCCGGAGCTGTGGGTCAGCAGGAGTTCGATGACCTCGTCGTCGCCGTCGATGCCGACCCGCCAGAAGCCGCTTTCGCGCAGATCGGGGCCGGAGTAGTTGCCTTCGGCGTCGATGACCCAGGAACGGGAATCCCAGGACAGATAGTCGCCACCGTCGTGGGAGACGATGATCTGCTGGCCGAAGTGGTAGTCGCCGCCACGCTCGGGATCGTTGCCCTCGCCCTCGCCGCGCCAGACCCCCACCAGGGGCAGCAGCGCCAGCATCGACGCGCTCAGGTCGGGACCCAGCCGCAGGTTCGCGGTGTCCTCGGGCAGCGGCGGACCCGGCAGCTGCGGAATGTTGCGGCCGCCGGTGGATTTGGCGCGCTCGGCAGCCTCGGTTACCGCCTCGTCGCCACTGCGGCGAGCCGCGTCGTCGG
>NZ_JADKYP010000057.1 GCF_015354405.1 Nocardia sp. BSTN01
CCCTAGCCGACGGCTGACGTGCGCCGGGCGTTTGCGGCCCGGCTGTCGAGGTAGTCCGCTACGAACCTCGAGAAAGGACGGATTCATGTCCCATCCCAATCATCCGCACGACGACGACACCGACGAACCGCGCGGTGGGCGGCCCGGGCCGGTGGACGAGGGCGACAACGGCGGGATGGCGACCCGGGAGGTCGCCGACGACGTCGGCACCGAGGAGAACGCCCAGGAACCACCCGACTGATCCGCTGTCGCGGTCGGCGACGGCAGCTCGGTCAGAAACGGCCGGCGACGCCGGCCACCGCAGCGCGCAGATGGTCGACGAGTAGTGCGGCGACCCGGTCGGAGGCCTGTTCGGGCAGCCAGTGCGAGCCGCCGTCGAGGGCCTCGTAGCGATACGGGCCGGTGACGTACCGGCCGCACGCCTGCGCTGCGGATCGTGTGACGTAACGGTCGGCGATGCCCCAGCAGAACAGCGTCGGGACCTCGACGGAGCCGACCGGGCGGCGCAGCGCGAACGGCAGTCCCCGGTACCAGTTGACCGGGCCGCGCATATCCCGTCGATGCGCCGCCCGTGCCGCGTAGCGGTTCGCCGACTCCGGCTCGAGTCCGGCGCGGACCAGGGCCCGCCCCATCGCCCGGCCACCCTGTGCGGAGAGTACGAGCTCCGGGACCCACGGCAGCTGACAGGCGGCCATGTACCACGACCGCAGGGCTTGGCTGCTCGTGACCATGGCACGCGCGAAGGCCATGGGATGCGGCACCGACAGGGCGGTCAGCGACATCAGCCGGTCGGGCCGCTCGGCGGCGACGGACCAGGCGAGCGCGGCGCCCCAGTCGTGGCCGACCAGATGAAAGCGCCCGGCGCCGGCCGCGTCGGCCAGGGCGTACACGTCACCGGTCATACGCGCCGTGGCGTACGCCGACCGCGCGGCCGGGCGCGCACCCGGTGAGTAGCCCCGCAGATCCGGTGCCAGTACGCGATAGCCCGCCGCGGTGAGGGTCGTCGTGATCGCATCCCAGCAGTGGCGATCCTCCGGAAAGCCGTGCAGCAGAATCACGGTCTCCGGCGTTCCGCTGCCGGAGGGCGGTGGCGTGTCGGTGACGTCGAAGACGAATCCGGCGTGCGTGAACGTGTCCATGTCCGTGCCTTCCCCTGACTGTGCGCGAACAAGTCACCGCCGCGAGCGCGGCGCCGGTCGACGCGGTGCCGACAGTAACGGGCCGCAGGGGCCGCGCTCATCCACCCGCGGACGGATTCCACGACCGACCGGAGGACGAGGTCAGCGGGATCGTCGCCTGCCTCGTGTGGGCGATCGTGCATCGCCGATGCCCGTGTGACGACGCCGGATGCGCACTCACGACGCTTGTCGCCGGCGGGCGTCCGCTCTCTGCCCCGCGTCGTCCTCGTCCCGGCTGTCGTCGTGCTCGTCGCCGGATTCGTCCTCGTCGGTGCCCGGGAAGAAGTGCCGCACGATGCGGTCGACGAGAAAGCCGAGAACGATCGCGCAGGCGATGCCGATCACGGCGGCAAGGAGGGGCTGATCGCGCAGCCAGCGCCCGAAGGCACTGGCGATCGCCACCGAATACGCCGCCCAGCTGATGCCTCCGATCACCGTCAGCGGTACGAATTTCCGGCGCGGATATCCGGTCGCCCCGGCGGTCATATTGACCGCGATGCGACCGACCGGAATGTAGCGCCCGGTGATGATCAGCAGGGCCGCGCGTTTGTCGAGCATTCCGCGCGCCCAGTCGAAGGCCCGCCGGATCTTCGGTGTGCGCATCCACGCGAATCGATCCGTGCCGATCGCGCGACCGATCGTATAGGCCAGATTGTCGCCGATGATCGCGCCGATCGCGGCGGCGGCGATCAGCAGCCAGACGGAGGGCTGCCCGGTCGAACTGCCGATGGCGGCGAGTGCGGCGATCACCGATTCACTGGGGACCGGCGGGAAGAAGGCGTCGACGATGCAGACGCCCAGTAGCGCGAAGTACACCCACGGCGACCCGGCCGCGCCGGTGACGAGATCCTGCAGTTGGTTCATCCCATCGACACCCTTCCTGGTCTCCTGGCGAGTGCCCAGGATCGCGGCGTCGAACCCGACCCGGCCGAGCTCGCGCTCAGGTGGCGAGAGACCCGCTCATCGCCGCACAGCGGGCGTGGATGAACTCGACGATCTCGCCGGTGACACGGCGGTGGACGGGTTCGTGCAGCAGATCATGTCCGGCGTCGGGGATTTCGAGGGTCCGGCAGTCGCGGGCTTCGCTCGTCCAGGCGCGGATGGGTGCCAGCGGCGCGCGCCGGTCGTCGGCACCGTGCAGTACCAGAGTCGGTACCGGCGGTGTCGAGAAGCCTTGCGCCGGAGCCTGTTCCGGAGTGCCGAGCAGAACCACTCCGGAAATGTGCGCGACCGCCGCCGTATCGGAGGCCATCGCCACCACCGCGGTGCCCGCACCGAGAGAATGACCGATCAGCACGAGCGGCAGGTGCGGGTGCGCGGCGTGGGCGAGGCCGGTCAAGGTCAGCGCGTCGGCGGCGAGATCGCCGATGGGGGCGACCGCGCCGAATTCACCTTCACTGAGGCCGTGTCCGATATGATCGATGCCGAATACCGTTATGCCGCAACGGTTCAGCGCGCGCGAGAAGCGATGGTAGTCCGCACTCTGCTGGCCGAGACCGTGCAGTAGCACCGCGACCGCACGAGACGACTCCGCGATCCACACCCGATAGTGAACCGCCCCGCTGACACCCTGAAAGAACCGCATCCCAGCATCCTGGCATCTTTAGGTTAGGCTAACCAATGTGATTGGGAGCACGCAGGGGACTCAAGCGGGACGATCCACGCGGCAACGAGCCGATCCCGCCGCACCGCACAGCCAGGGCACGGCGAGTACGGCGCCCACTCGCGACGGACGCCGGCTGTACTACATGCACCGGCCGGGGCGAGACGACCATCGTTCGGCCCTGGTCGTTTTCGAGAGCGGACTCGCCTGCACCCGCTCCTATTGGGCGGCGGTGCAGCGCGAATTCGACGACTACGCGCCGACCGTGGTCTACGACCGCAGCGGTCTGGGCCGCAGCGCCCCCGACAGCGCACCGCGCGGCCTCCGACGCCTGGCCGACGACCTCGTCGATCTGCTCGATCACCTCACCGAACGGTTCGCCGCACCGCGGTTCGTACTGGTCGGCCACAGCTGGGGCGGTCCGATCGTGCGGGTCGCCGCCGCGGACCGGCCCGACCGGGTCGCGGGTACGGTCCTGGTCGATCCCACCGACGAATTCTGCGAGGATCTGTTCACCGCGGCATCGCGGCGAGCGGCCCGAACCGGACAGCGGCTCAGCGCCGCACTCGCACGGATCGGCGTACTGCGACTGGCCTATCGCGACACCCTCACCGCGCTACCCGCCGATGCCCGCGCCGACTTCCGCGCCGAAGGCTTCACCGCCGCGGCGATGCGTACCCGCGCCGCCGAACTCGCCTGCCACACAACCGATCTCGAACAGCTGCGCGACGCCGGCCCCGACCGCCCGGATCTCGCCGTCACGATCGTGTCCGCCGACTCCCCCTCCGCCGGTATCTCGGCCCGCTCACGTGCCGCGATCAACGCCGCACACCAGCGGCGGGCGGCACGGCCGCACGCCCGACATGTCGTCGCCGAGCACTGTGGCCATATGGTGCCGACCCAGCGGCCCGGGCTGGTCGCCGCCGAAATAGTCCGGATCCTCGACGAATACGGACCGGAGGGGCGAACCACCGGGTGAGTTCCGGCAGCGGCGGGGTATGCGCGAATCAGGACGGGATCCGCCACGACAACCGGGCGCCGCAGACCCCGGTCGGAGGAGATGCCGATGGTTTCACACAGTGCCGCCGAAGCGTTGCCGGAATGGGAGGCCTTCGCCCGCGCCGTGCAGGCGCGCCGGCCCGACGCGGGCACCTGGTGCGAGGGCTGGACCGTCCGCGATGTCGTGATCCACAACACCGGCAACGCGGCCGAACTCGCACGGGTGCTCGCCGCCCACGCGGCGGGCAGCCCGGTGCCGACCCGTGGTTTCGAGGAGCGTGAGGCGCCCTACCGCGCGATGCCCGACGCCGAGTTGTGGGCGGCGTTCGTGGACCGGTGCGAACAACTCGTCGAGACCGCCGAGGTGATCGACACGCTGTCGCCGCTGGAGGCGATCGGCTGGACCGGGCGAACCGTCGCCCCGGACTTCTTCCTCGAGCACATGCGCCAGGAGATGGTGCTGCACCGCTGGGATATGACCGGCGACGACGCGACGGCGATCGATATGCTCATGCGGCCGTGGATAACTCGCCACAGTGTGCGCGATGTCGGTCTGCCCTTGCTCGCGCGCGGTAGCAGGGATATCGATTTCGGTCCCGAGGGCCGCATCGAAGGCAGACTGCGGGCGCCGGGCACCGACGACGTCCTGATCGTCGCCGAGCCGGACGGCAATTCCATCGAATTGGCGCCGCCGCAGGGACCGGCGACGGTGGAAAGCGATCCGGCGGTGCGCGTGCTGTTCCTGTGGGGTCGACGACCGGCCGACCCGACGCGCTGGCACAGTGCCGCCGGCCCCGAGGAACTGGGCCGGCTCCGCGCGCTGCTCGGCGGGTACTGAGCCCACGACCACCGGCCGAGATTGCGGGCCGTGTCGGCGGGTAGTCCGCGGAGATGGGTGCCGCAACCGATGTCGCCGTGGTCGGAGCCGGAATCGTCGGCCTGGCCACAGCGCACGCACTACGCCGGGCCGGGCTCTCGGTCACCGTGTACGAGTCGGGCCGCCCCGGCGGCGGCCAGTCGGCCGGCCATTCCCGCATCTTCCGCCACGCGCACACCGATCCCCGGCTGGTCGAGATGGCGGTGGCCGCGCGGCGCGTCTGGCGCGACTGGGAAGGCGAATTCGGCACCGAACTGATCTCGCGGGACGGGGCGGTCGCGCTCGGGGCCGGCGTGGCGGACAAGCTGGAGATCCTGCGGCGAACGCCCGGAATCGACGCCCGCGGTATCGACGCCGAGGAGCTGGCGACCCGATTGCCGCCGCTGGCCGACTACGACGGACCGGCCATGCTGGACGCGACCGGCGGCTCCATCCGCACCGTCGCCGCGATAGACGCTCTCACCGAACGAGTGCGCGAGGCGCTCGTCACCGACCATGTCCTCACCCTGCGGCACACCGCGGCCGGAACCGTCGAATTACGCACCGGCACAACCTGTTCGGACTTCGGCAGCGTCGTCGTCTGCGCGGGCCGCGGCACCGCGCCGCTGGCCCGGACACTCGGCCTCGCCCTGCCGGTGCAGGTGTCCGCGCACGTTCGGGTGACCTTCCGCCCGCGATCGGCGCCGCCCGCCACACTCGCCACGCTGCAGGACAGCAGCGGCGAATTCGGCGAAACCGGAATCTATGCCGCCGCGTTCCCCGGCAACACCCATTACGGGCTCGGACTCAGCGATTCCGTCCCCAGCAACGACGGCGGCTCGGTCGATCCCACGGCGCTGGCCGGGCTGGCCGAACGCGCCACCCGCTACGTCGACCGCGCACTTCCCGGACTCGCACCCGAACCGGAGGGCTACGTGCACTGCTGGGTGACCCGGCTGCCGTGGGGTGAGGACGGGCTGGCCGCCTGGCAGGACGGCGGCGCCACCTTCATCGCCGGGCACAATCTGTTCAAACTGGCCCCGGTCCTGGGCGCCACGCTCGCCGACAGCATCACCACCGGACAACCCGCCGCCACCCTGGACCCGTCGCGGCGGCTCGGCGATCCCGCCGCCGACCGGTAGTACGTCGCCCGGCACTACCGTCGAAAGTACTTAAGCGCGACAGATTCCCCGTCGCCCGGAACTCCATAACTTTGTGGTCGGAACATCACCACCACGAAGGAGAATCCCGTGAGCGACATCAACGACCTGGTCGAACGCTACCTCGCCGTCTGGAACGAGACCGATCCCGCCGCCCGCGCCGCACAGATCGCCGACCTGCTCACCGACGACGCCGAATACACCGATCCACTGGTGTCGGTGCGCGGCCACGCCGGCCTCGACGCCGCCGTCGCCGCGGTCCAGCAGCAGTTCGCCGGACTGGAATTCACTCTCGGCGGCCCGATCGACAGCCACCACGGCATCGCCCGCTTCACCTGGAATCTGGGCCGTGCGGGCGAGGAGCCGCTGGTGATCGGCTTCGACGTCGCCGCGCTCGGCGACGACGGCCGTATCCGCCAGATCCTCGGCTTCCTCGACAAGGTGCCCACCGGGGCCTGATCCCTTCCCGACACCCGGCACTCATCCCAAAGGACAAGGTCATGTACTTCACCACCACCGACGGAACCACCCTCGCCTACGAGGATTACGGCACGGGCGAACCGATCGTCTTCGTCGCCGGGGCCATGCTCAACACCGAGATGTGGGAATACCAGATTCCGTACTTCACCGAGCGCGGCTACCGCTGCATCGCCCTGGACCGCCGCGGCCACGGCCGCTCGGACCGCCCGTCCACCGGCTACGACATCGACACCACCGCCGACGATCTCGGCGCCCTGCTCGAGCATCTCGACCTGCGCGGCGCCACCCTGGTCGGCCACTCCACCGGCGGCGCGGAGATCGCCCGGTATCTGGCCCGCCACGGTGAAAGCCGCGTTGCCCGAGTGGTTTTCCTCGCGGCGATCCTGCCCTTCATGAAGGCCACCGACGACAACCCCGGCGGCATCCCGGAAGCCATGCTCGATGCGCTGGTGGCCAGCATCCGCACCGACCGCGGCCGGTGGCTGGCCCGCCAGTCGCAGATCTACTTCAACAGCCACCTGAATCCGGACGTCTCCCCCGAACACATCGATATCACCTACCGCCAGTGCCTGTCGACCGCGCCGTGGGCGACGCTGCACATGCAGCAGGCGGTCTTCCACTGCGACAACCGGGAAGCGTTGCGCGGCATCACCGTTCCCACGCTCATCGTGCACGGCGCCCTGGACTTCTCCGCACCCGCCGAGGTCACCGGCCGGCGCACCGCCGAGCTGATGCCGCAGGCCGTCTACAAGGAGTACCCGACCGCCGGTCACGGTCTCTATACCTCGCACGCCGCCGAGTTCAACGACGATCTCCTCGAATTCGTCAAGGGCTGAGCGAATCTTCTTGTCCCGCAGCACCATCCCCGATGGGATACCCATGTCCACACCCACCCTGCTCGCCCGTGGCACCCGCCCGGCGAGCGCACCGCCCGCACGGGCCACCCTGCTCGTCCTGCTGGCCGGAATCTTCATGGCCACACTGGACTTCTTCATCGTCAACGTCGCCATCCCCGACACCCAGGCCGATCTGCACGCGAGCAGCGCCACCATGCAGTGGGTGGTCGCCGGCTACGGCCTCGCGGTCGCGGCCGGACTGATCACCGGCGGACGGCTCGGCGACCTCTACGGCCGCCGCCGGCTCTACGGCCTCGGCATGGCGGTGTTCACCCTCGCCTCTCTGGCCTGCGCGCTGGCCGGTGACGCCGCCGAACTTGTCGTCGCCCGGATCGCCCAGGGGGCCGGGATGGCGCTGCTGATGCCGCAGGTCCTGGGCATCATCAGCGTGGTGTTCACCGGCACGCGCCGAGTGCGCGCCTTCGCCGCCTACGGGCTGGCCATGGGCCTGGCCGCGGTCTTCGGCCAGCTCATCGGCGGGCTGTTGATCCAGGCCGATCTGTTCGGACTGGGCTGGCGCACCATCTTCTGGATCAACGTGCCGGTGGGTGCGCTCACCCTCGCCGTGCTGGCACGGCTGGTCCCCGAATCACGCGGAGACGGCGGAACCCGGCTGGACCGGCTCGGCGTCGGCCTCATCGCGACCGCGCTCGCGGCGGTGGTGTTGCCGCTGATCCAGGGCCGTGAGCAGGGCTGGCCGCTGTGGACCTGGCTCGCACTGGCCGCGGCTGCGGTGCTGATCGCCGTCTTCGTCACCGCCGCGCGGCGATCGGCGGCCCGCGGCGGGGAACCGCTGGTCGATCCGGCGCTGTTCACCGAACGCTCGTTCGCGATCGGTTCGGCGATCGCGCTGAGCTACCAGATGACCATGGGATCGTTCTTCCTGGTCCTGGCGCTGTATCTGCAACAGGGCCGCGGCCTGTCGGCCCTGGGATCGGGCCTGCTGTTCCTCGCGCTCGGCGGGGCCTACCTGTTCACCTCGATACTGTCGGAGCGGGCGGCCGCCCGGCTCGGCCGGCAGGTCGTCGCGGTCGGCGCGGTGCTGCAGGCCGGCGGATATCTGCTGCTCGCGATCACCGCGCACGAACTCGGCGCCGACGGATCGGTGCTCGACCTGCTGCCGGGAATGATCGTCGCGGGAGCGGGAATGGGTCTGGCGCTGGTGCCCATGCCGGGCATCGTGCTGGCGGGAGTGACACCACGGCACGCCGCCGCCGCAGGGGGCGTGCTGGCCACCGCGCAGCAGGTCGGCGGCGCGGTCGGGATCGCGGTGGTCGGCATCGTCTTCTACGACCGGCTCGCAGCGCCCGGCGGATTGGCGCCGGCGTTCGTCGCGAGCCTGGTGCCGATGGCGCTGCTGTGCCTGCTCACCGCGGCACTGGTGCAACTGCTCCCCGCCGCACGCATCCGGAAGTAGAGATCGGAGCCCCGGTGGTCACCACCGGGGTTCCGGCGTGTCCGCGATCGTCAACGCAGTTGATCGGCAATGGTTTTCAGTTCGCCGCGCGAGGTCACTCCGAGTTTCGGATACGCCTTGTAGAGGTGGTAGCCGACGGTGCGGTGGCTGAGGAACAGCTGGGCGGCGATATCGCGATTGGACAGGCCCTGGGAGGCGAGGCGAGCGATCTGCAATTCCTGCGGTGTGAGCCCGGTGACCGCCGCGCTCGAGCGGGAATCCGGTTGTCCGCCAGGCCCGCTCGGCGCGGCACCGGTCGCGGTGAGTTCGGTGCGGGCGCGTTCGGCCCACGGGCGCATGCCGATGCGGTCGAACATGTCCAGCGCCTCGGTCAGCACCGTTCGCGCCTCGCTCTTGCGGCGGGCCCGGCGCAGCCACTCCCCGTAAAGTTGTGCGGTGCGAGCGTATTCCACCGGGCGTGCCTCACGGTCGTGCAGCTTCAGCGCCCCCGTGTAGTGGGTCTCGGCGCTGTCGTCGTCGGACAGCAGTGCGCGACAGCGCAATACGAGTGCTTCGGCCCACGGCTGCCGCACCGCGGTGGCCCAGTCGGCGAGCCGATCGGCGTGGGGTTCGGCGCGGTCGGCGGCGCCGACCCGGACCGCCGCCTCGACCAGATCGGGTATCGAACGCATCGCGCACAAGTGATGACGCAGCGGGTCCCGGGTCAGCCGCTCGAAGCGCGACAGCGCCGTTTCGGCCCGGCCCGAACCGAGTTCGAGCAAACCCAGCGACCAATGCGCCCACGCCGCACCGGGAGACACGGATCCGGGCGTGCTGTCGGCGAGTCCGGCCTCGGCGTAGTGCCGGCACCGGTCCTCGTCGCCCTCGGCGGCATGGATATGCGCGAGAACGCTGCTGAGCTGACTGACCCATTGGCGCTGGCCCAGATCTGCGGCCAGACGCAGTGCCTCGGCCGCGGTGGTTCGCGCATCGCGCAGACGACCGGTGAAGATCTCGACCTCGGCGGCGAAGAACAAGGTGGTGGGCAGCCGGCCGGCGGCACCGGCTCCGCGATACTCCCGGCTCAGCGCCTCGGCGGGCCCGTAGACGTCGGCGTCCTGGCCGCTGGCCATCGCCACGCCACACAGCATCAGCCGCACCTGATCGGGCACCGGGCCCCGCCGCGCGGACTCTGCCAGCGTCCGGGTCAATTCCGGTGGCGCGCTCGCGGTGTCGCGGCGATCCAGGACGCTCGCCATATAGGTCACGACCGGGTGCAGCGGATCGGTGTCTGTCAGCGGCACCGCGGTCAACTGCGCCACACAGTCGCGGACATGCTGTTCGCCCAGATACCAGCCGGTGTGCAGGGCCTGGACCAGCATCGTCGCCGCCAGCGCGGGATCGCGGTCGGCGACCTGCGCGGCGCCGGCGCGCAGCAGCGCGTCCGCCTCGGCGAAACGGCCCTGCCAGAAGTGGGCGAGCCCTTCGACATGCGCGACCCGAGCCCGCAATTGCGCTGTCGCACCGGCTCTTGCGGCCACCCGGCGCGCGAGCCCCGCGGCCCGCTCCAGATCGCCCGCATTCAAGGCGGATTGGGCGGCCAGCGCCTCGCGATGCGCGCGCAGCCCGGGGTCCATGGTGAGCCGGGCGGCGCGTTCGTAGGCCGCGGCGGCCGCCTCGTGGCCACTGCGGGCGAGCGCGCGGGCAGCGGTATCCTCCAGGGCCGCAGCGACTTCCGCGTCCGGGCCGGTGGCCGCGGCCGCGGCGTGCCAGGCACGGCGGTCCGCGTCGGCGGGGCCGTCGAGCGCGGCCGCCAGCGCGCGGTGTGCGGTCACCCGCTGTCCCAGCGGCGCTCGCTGGTAGACGGCGGCGCGCAGCAGCGGATGACGGAAGGCGATCGTCTCCGCCGTCTCGCCGCGCACCAGCAGTCCCGCCTCCTCGGCCGGGGCCAGATCGTCGATTCCGGCGCCGACGGCGGCCGCGGCGCGCAGGACCGCCGACAATTCGCCGGATTCCTCGGCCGCGACGATCAGCAGCACGTCCTGTGTCGATTTCGGCATCCGGCTGACCTGTCCGTGGAAGGCCAGTTGCAGGCGGTCGGTCAACGCCAGCGCACCGGGATGGGCGGCGCCGGGACGTTCGTCGCGTGCGGCGCCGGCCAATTCGAGCAAGGCCAGCGGGTTGCCCTGCGCCTCGGCCAGGACCTGCCGGCGCACCCCGGCGGGCAGTTCGCGGCGGTCGAGCAGCGCGGCGGCGGCCTCCGGGTCGAGTCCGGCGATGCGGCGTTCGGGCAGATCCGCGGACCGTGCGAACGCGGCACCGTCACGAGCGGCGAGGATGATCACGACCCCCTCGGCGTACAACCGCCGGGCGGCGAACAGGATCGTGTCCAGCGAGGCCCGGTCGAGCCATTGCGCGTCGTCGATCAGACAGACCAGCCCGGTGTCGCCGGCGTATTCGGTGAGCAGCGACAACACCGCCAATCCGACCAGCATCGCATCTCCGCCGGGATCGTCGCCGAGGCGCAGCGCCGCCTCCAGCGCCGCCCGCTGGCGCGCGGGCAGGGCGGGCAGATGCGCGACCGCCGGCCGCAGCAGCAACTGCAATCCGGCGAACGGAAGTTCGGCCTCGATCTCCACCCCCGCGCCGCGCAGGACCCGCAGCCCGGCGCCGAGATCGGCGGCGTGGTCGAGCAGGGCGGTCTTACCGATTCCGGGTTCGCCGCGCAGTACCAGCCAGCCGCTCTCCCCCGCACGGGCCCGGTCCAGCAGGGCGGCGATCGCCGCGGTGTCGGCCGCCCGCCCGTACAGCTCAGCCATGGCACCGCACCACGAATCGGATCACGAACACCGGACCGATCATCGCATACAGGCCACCGCCGGTATTCCCACGTGCGCGCCTCCCGCCGCGGCCGCTGGTTCGACAGCAGAATGCAGCTCATGAGCGATTGGAACACCGCGATCATCGAGGAATTTCGAGCCAACCAGGGACGCGTCGGCGGCGATTTCGAGGGCGCGCCGATGGTGCTGGTGCATCACCGCGGCCGCAAATCCGGGCGCGAACTGGTGACACCGATGATGTATCTGGCCGACGACGAGAACCCGGACAGCATCTATGTTTTCGCGTCGAAGGCCGGCGCTCCGACCAATCCGGACTGGTACTACAACCTGACCACCGCCGGCACGGCGGAGATCGAACGCGGCACCGACCGTTACCCGGCGGCGGTCACCGAAGTGACCGGTGAGCGCCGCGACCGGATCTTCGCCGAACAGGCCCGCCGCTACCCCGGATTCGCCGGCTACGCCCGCAAAACCGAAGGAATCCGCACCATTCCGGTGCTGGAACTGCGGCGCGGCTAGCCGATGCGGTACTCGTCCGCCATGGTGGCGGCGGACGAGTACCGGCCATCTGCGGTCAGGCGGATTCGCGCACCGAATTCACCGGAACTTCTTCTCCCCCAGCGGTGTGCGCGCGTGCACTGCGCTCGACCGCGGCCAGGCCGAACGCCGCGAGTGCCCCGATGGCGGCGAACCCGGCCCACACCACGGCGTCGAGTCCGGCCGAGCGGGCGGCGTCCAGCACTACGCCGGTGACGAGGTTTCCGGTCAGGATTCCGACTCCGACCACCGTGTTGTAGAACCCGTAGTGCGTGGCAACGAGCGCGCCGCCGGACAGCGAGACCACCGTATCCATTTCGAACGGGAACACCGCCGCGGTCCCGACCGCGAGGATCGCCGCCGAAATCAGCAGCGCCGCAACGGCAGCCACCGTGCCGAAGGGCCGCGGGCCCGGCACCAGCAGCAGCGGCAGGAAGGACGCGGCCAGCACCCCCATGCCGACCACGAGGCCGCGGCCGGTGCCCCACCGGCGTCGAAACCACGCGGTGATGCGCAGCTGCCCGGCCACCGCGACCGCACCCGACACCACGAACAATGCCGAGGTCAGCGCCTGCGCGTGACCGGGGCTCAGATATTCAGCCTGCAACGGCAGTGCCAGATAGACCTGGAACGACAGCACATACGAACCGATCATCGCGACCGCGAAGGCCAGGAAACGGCGATTGGCCAGTACGGTCCGCCAATCCTGGAGCACCGTCGTGCGCACCGCGGGCTCACTCGCCCGCCGTGGCGGCAGCGCGAACAGTTGCGCGACGGTCAGTACCGCGAAGACCACGGCGGCGGCCGCGGCGGTCACCCGGAAGTCGGTCACCAGCAGGGCCAGCCCGGCCAGCGGCCCGACGAGGATGCCGGCCTGATAGAAGATGTTGAAAACCGCGAATGCCTCCACGCGGCGGTCACCGGTCTCCGCGGCCAGATACGCGCGCACCGCCGGATTGAACAGCGCACCGGCGAAACCCGTTGCGGCCGAGGCGATCAGCAGCATCGGCAGCGAGGTGGCGAAGATCAGCAGCGCGAATCCCGCGGTGCGCAGCAGACAGCCCGCCACGATCAGCGGTTTGTAGCCGAGCCGGTCGGCGAGCGTCCCGCCGACGAGGAACATGCCCTGCTGGGAGAAGTTGCGCACGCCCAGCACCAGACCGACCGCCCACGCCGCCAAGCCGATCGGGCCGGCGAGATATCCGGCCAGATACGGCATGAGCATGTAGAAGCCGAGGTTGATGCCGAACTGGTTGATCATCAGCAACCGGGCCGCCGGGTCGAAGCTGCGGAATCGGGCGAGGACACTCATGCGGCGGGCTCCGGGTCGAGGGTGCGGGGGTCGACGACGGTGGTGCAGCGCGTCCACGAGCTCACCACTCGCTCGGCGGGATGGCCGATCGTGTCGGGTTCGAGGGGCGGATCGGCATCGAGCAGGCCGTGCTCGTCACAGTAGGCGTCGTTGTAGACGGTGTCGGCGTAGCGGTGCGGCCCGTCGGGAAAGACGGCGGCGATCCGGGTGCCGGTGTCGTGCACGCGCGCGGCCCAGCCCGCCACCAGCGCCACCGCGCCGACACTCCAGCCGCCGCTGGCGTGGTGGGTCGCGGCCAGTGTCCGGCATGCCCATACCGCTTCCGCCGGTGCCACCCAATGGATTTCGTCGAAGGCGTCGTAGTCGACGTTGCGGGGGTGGATGCTCGAGCCCAGTCCGCGCATGAGTCGCGGCCCGGCCGGTTGGCCGAAGATCGTCGAGGACACGGTGTCCACGCCGATCAGCCGCAACCGCGGATTGTTCCGGCGCAGCACCCGGGCCACGCCCGCGGAGTGTCCGCCGGTTCCGACCGCGCAGACCAGGACGTCGATGCGGCCCAATTGCTGCACCATCTCCAGGGCCAGCGATTCGTAGCCCTCCACATTGTCGGGATTGCTGTACTGGTCGGGGCTCCAGGCATCCGGTTCGGTGGCCAGCAGCGCCGCGACCCGATCGCGACGCGCCTGTTGCCAGCCGCCGGCCGGATGCGGTTCGGTGACCGTCTCCACCCGTGCGCCGTAGGCGCGCAGCAGTCGCGCGACCATCGGTTCCATTCCGGGATCGGTGACGACGGTCACCGGATGCGAGTACACCATCCCCGCCAGCGCGAGCCCCAATCCCAGAGTGCCGCTGGATGATTCGACGATGCGCGCACCCGGCCGCAGATCTCCGCGGCGTTCGGCCCTGCGCACCATGTGCAGCGCGGGCCGGTCCTTCATGCCGCCCGGATTGGCGCCTTCGAGTTTGGCCCAGAAGCCGCGGCCGCGGCCGCTCAGCGGTTCGCCGATCCAGAGCACCGGCGTATTGCCGACCAGGCCGCGCGGACGGTGCGCCGGGGTCGGCGCTGCCGGAATCGGCTGCGGGTGGTCGAGCACGATGTCGTCCATGACTGTCGCTTTCGGTATCTTCGCCCGATGCGGGCGGTACGGATGCGGGCAGCGGACACCGGCCGCCGGCACAGGGCAGGCGGCCTGTCGCTGACCGATCAGCGGCGGGCGATACCGAGATGCGTCAGAATGTCGCGACCGGTGCGGGGCGGCGGGCCCGGCGGCCCGCGCACGGCGGTCGCGTGACGGTGCCACCGGGCGGGGGTCACCGCGGCCACCGCATCCCACACTTGGCCGGGCGGCCACAGCTTCACCGGATCCGCCGGAAGTACCGAATCCAGGACGATGTGCCTGTCGTGCGCACAGCAGTCGTCCCAGGCGGGCAGATGCGAACCAAGATGGGCCAGTGTGGATTTCGCGGCGGCGGACGATGCGGAAGTGCCGGCCGTCTCGGCATCGGCGACCACGCAATCGGTATGCAGCGCAACGAGTGTGAGCAGGGCGACGAAGATCATGGCCACGACACCCCGCCGCGACCGACGGACGGAGCTCACCGCATCCGCACCCACCGCTCGACCGACCGCAGCGGCGCACAGACCCGAGGCCGGAGTCCACGCCGGGCCGGACACCGATCCACCAACCCAGCCTCCTCACCACGATCGCCACTGTCGCGCAACACCTTCACACGGTGTTGCCGAGCATCGAGCCGGATGTCACCCCACCGCTGGGGAACGCGGCAACAGGCTCGATAACATCTACTACTTACGTACGCAACTAGTAGATCATAACCGCCGAAGAGGCGGGAGCCGCCGACTGGGCGACACCATGTAATATACCCCTAGGGGGTAGAAACGCCGACTACCGGGGAGTGGCCGCCCTCACTTCGTCTCGTCGCGCGACTTCTCCGAAAGTCTGGAACCGAGCGTTTTCAATCCGGCCCGGATCCGGGCCTTCGCGGTGGGCAGCGGAATACCCAGATCCTGCGCCACCTCCGGATAGGTGCGGCCGCCGTAGAAGGCGAGCAGAATCGCCTCCCGCTGCCGATGCCCCAGCCGGTGCACCTCCCCCGCGACCGAGCGCTCATCGAGCCGCTGCGTCACCTCGTCGAACACCACATCACATTCGGGCTGATACTGACCGCGACCGAACGCCCGCTCCCGATCCGCCAGCGATTGCTCCGAGCGCACCCGGTCGACCGCACGCCGGTGCGCGAACATCATCAGCCACGCCATCGGGCTGGCCCGTCCGGCGTCGTAGTCGCCGGCCGCGGACCACGCCTGCAGATAGACCTCCTGGCTCACTTCCTGAGCCAAGCCGGGACTGCGCAGAATCGCGGTCAACCGGGCCATCAGGCGGGCGTTGGTGCTGCGGTAGAAGGCCGCGAAGGATTCGGCGTCCCCCGCCGCGGACTTGTGCAGCAAGGTAGCCAGTTCCGCTGCCGTCATGGTGGTCGAACTACTCTGACGGTAACGCTGATCGATGTCCATCGCACACCGTTTCGTTTCGCGGGATAGTCGTTACCTGCGGGGAGAATCGGCTACGTTGCCGAACCGCCTGGTCAATCCTTGTGCCACCGAGCGCCGATGCTCGCGACCGAACGCGTGATACCCGATCCGAGCCGTTGGAACCGACCGATCGCTGCCGTCACAATCAACGACATATCTAGCATCGAAGTCTGGGTGCCAGATGTTAACCACAAAAGTGGAACAATCTCGAGAACGTCGGAATTCCGCGATCCGAAACGCCACGCCGCACTGGTCCCGACAGCCGCGTAGGCCGGATCCGTGATCCGGCCTACGCGCTCGAGTCCGTGTGTCGCGATTCGGGTCAGCGACCGCCGTGACTGTGCTGACCACCGGCCTGCTTGGCCTCGGTCGGCTGCGCCTGGGCGCCCTTGCGCCCCGCTTCGTGCGGATCGGCGGCATTGCGCTGGCCGAAACTACCCGTGCTGGCCTGGCCGCCGCGGCGAGCCTGTTCCTCGGTGTCGCTGCGGTTGCCGAACTGTCCGGGATTGTTCTGGTCGGCCATTGCGGACCTCCTTCGCAGTAGGGACTTCTCTCCATCGCGACCGGCGTACTTCCCGGTCACATCAGAGGCACTACCCGGGCCTCCCGGGTCTATGCACCGATATCGCGGACGATTGCGAACCTACTGGTCACGCCCGGAAATATCTTGCGGCACGGGCTGATTCGGGCATTGCGGCCGCATGATCGCACCGCGCGCTCACGCGGCCGCCGGGTCGAGCACCACCTTCACCATGCCGTCGGCCTTACGCTGGAAGTCGTGATACACCCGCGGCGCCTCCGACAGCGGAAGCCGATGAGTGGCAAAGGTTTCCACCCCGAGCGGATCACCGTCCTGCAACAGCGGAAGGATGTCGCCGACCCATCGCTTGACGTTCGCCTGACCCATCCGCAGCTGAATCTGCTTGTCGAACAGGATGCGCATCGGCAACGGGTCGGCCATGCCCCCGTAGACCCCGGACAGCGATATGGTGCCGCCGCGGCGCACGATGTCGATCGCACTGTTCAATGCCGCCAGCCGGTCCACGCCGACGGTGTCCATCAACTTCTGCGACACCATCGCGGGCAGATAGCCCGCCGAACGCTGAGCCAACTCCGCGACGGGTGATCCGTGGGCCTCCATTCCGACCGCGTCGATCACGCTGTCGGACCCCCGTCCGTCGGTGCGGTCGCGGATCACATCCCCGATCGAGTCGCCGATCTGCTCCAGGTCGACCACCTCGATACCGCGATCGGCCACCCGGCGCAGTCGTTCCGGCACCCGATCGACACCGATCACCCGGTATCCGCGATGGGCCGCGATCCGGCACGCCATATCCCCGATCGGGCCCAGTCCCAGCACCACCACCGAGCCCCCGTCGGGCACGCCGGCGTATTCCACCGCCTGCCACGCCGTCGGCAGAACGTCCGACAGATACAGGAAGCGGCTGTCGTCGGGACCGGCCGGAATCGGGATGTGGGTGAAATCGGCATGCGGAACGCGCAGGTACTGCGCCTGGGCGCCGGGCACCTGCCCGTAGAGCTTGGAATAGCCGAACAAGGCCGCGCCGCTGCCGTATTCGCGCACCTGCGTGGTCTCGCACTGCGTCGGCAAACCGGTATCGCACATGACGCAGTGCCCGCAGGCGATCTGGAACGGCACCACCACCCGGTCACCCACCGACAGCGACCGCACTTCCGGCCCGACGTCGACCACCACCCCGATCGGCTCGTGGCCGAGCACGTCGCCGGCACTCATGTACGGGCCGAGCACCTCGTAGAGGTGCAGATCCGACCCGCACACCCCGGAGGAGGTCACGGCGATGACGGCATCGGTCGGTTCCTCGATCCGCGGGTCGGGCACCTCGTCCACCGACACCTTGCGCCGGCCCTGCCACGTCACTGCTTTCATCGTGTCACCTCGATCTGCATATGTGCTGGATACGGCCACCGTCGGCCTACCCGCCGCCCGGATGACCAAACGAACGGGCCCGCCGCCGACGGTTTGCGACAGGCGATCGGGGGCACGCGAAGTACATGGCTGGAAACGAATCCGACGAAGACCTGCTCACCTCGACCGAGGGACTGGACTCCGACGATGTCGGCAACGACGACGGCGACGAGATCGTCGAACCGCCCGACGATTGGTCGGGCGTCGACAGCTACGGCATGACGGCCGGCGAACAGCGCACGGAACGTCCACTCTCCCAGCGACTGGCCGAAGAGGAGCCGGATGTGGGGACCAGGCCTTCCGCCGAGCCGACGTTGCCGGAATCCGGTGCGACCGAAGGCCTGGATTCGATCCGCACCGGATCACCCGACGGCGCCAGTGACACCGAAGCCGTAGCGGAGATCGTGCGGCGCGAATCCGGTACCGACGACGACTCCTACTTCCCGCTCCCCGACGAGTAGCGGCTCAACCGGGGGTGGCGGCGATCGTGGGCCCGGCCGCGTCGTAGGTGGCGCGGCTGACCGCGCTCACGACCGTCGAATGGATCGGTAGTTGCCGGGTCAGCGCATCCAGTTCGGCGATCCGCATGATCGTCCGGGACTGGGTGACCAGGCACAGATGCACGCCCGCGGATCGGTAGTGCTCGGCCTCGCGGGCCAGCGTCAGCAGGGCGCGCCACGACAGGAAACTCAGGCAATTGGTGTCGATCACCACGATGCGGATACCGCTTTCGGCGGCGGAGCGGATGCGCGCGCTCCATCCGGGCAGGGTGTAGCTGTCGGCCTCACCGCGGAACGACAGCACCAGCGCCGGGCCGCGGGTGCGCACGACGGCGGACAGGCGCGCCTCGGCCACATGGGGGGCGCCGGATTCATCGGCGGAGGGTACGGGACGTAATTCGGCGCTCGAGCTCATTGATGGTCTCCAAACCGGAGCCGAGGGCAACGGGCGCGAGCCCGCTGCGGGCGTCCTACCACATGAAGACCGACCCGCCCTACCTTCATAACAGAGACGAAGCGGTCTGTACAGCCGAAACGGCGTAAGCCCAGCTCCAGCGCATGCGCCCGACCGCCGCCGAAACGGCACGAGGCCCGGACCGGGCGCATATGCTGCACCGGTCCGGGCCTCGCGACGAGGTGGATCCCCGGACGAGATCAGTGGTCGAAGGCGTCCTTGACCTTCTCGCCCGCGTCCTTCAGGTTCGACTTGGTCTGGTCGGCCTTGCCCTCGTTCTTCTTGTCCGGATCGCCCGTGGCGGCGCCGAGCTTCTCCTTCGCCTGACCGGCGGCGTCCTCGAGCTTGTTCTTGGCCTTATCGATGGCACTCATACCGTGCTCCTTCCGAATTGCCGGACCACCCGCACGATGCGGGTCGCATCGGAGCGATAACCCCGCAGACCCGGGTCAAACCTGCGGCCGAGCGTGGCGAAGATCCACTTCGAACGCCGTTTGCCGGGGCGGCGAACGGTTATTCTCCGAGCGTGCCTCTGCCGGTCGTGGTGGGAGAGTGAAGATGGTGCGTACTACCTTCGCGGTGCTGCGGGCCGGACGGATCGCGCCTTGGACGCG
Organism: Nocardia sp. BSTN01; assembly: GCF_015354405.1. Taxonomy (GTDB): domain Bacteria; phylum Actinomycetota; class Actinomycetes; order Mycobacteriales; family Mycobacteriaceae; genus Nocardia. The sequence continues at coordinate 19,325 of NZ_JADKYP010000057.1, forward strand.
TTCGCCGTTGATGCGCACCGCCGACCGTGTCGAACAGGCACTGCGGCTCGCACTGGTGGTGAGCGCGCTCGCCGCGGTGCTGCTGGCCGTCGCCGCCGGCACCGCGCAGTACCGGGCCGAGCTCGCCGCCATCCACGCCGACAACGCCACGAAAACGGCTGTGACAGCCGAGGTTACGAGCGATCCGATCCGAATGCCCGCACCCAACGGCATGTTCGCCGACCAGCTCCGCGCCCAGGCCCAGTGGAGCCGCGCCGGTCATCCCGGCCAGGCGATGGTCGACGTCGACGGCACCATCCATCGAGGGGACCGAATTCCGTTGTGGCTCACCGGCCGCGGCGATCCCACCACGCCGCCGGTCGCCGACGACGTCGCCGTCGCCAAGGGCGTCGCCACCGGCACCGCCGCCCTGCTCGCCTGCTGGGCCCTGGCCTACGGGCTGGCCCGGTGCGCCGGTTGTGCGCTGGATCGGCGCCGGGCCGGCGAATGGGAACGCGAATGGCGGCGGATCAGCCCGCAGGTGGGGCACGGCCACTCCTGATCGGCCACGTCGAACACACCTCTTCGGCCACGCCGAAGGGGGTGGCGCCTCAATCCGGCAGGCGGCGCATCTCGATCAGCGTCAGCCCCAGGGCGTCGATGCGCGCCAGCACGCTGCGCATCGCGGTGTAGTCCTCGAGGGGGCCGAACAGCGTGGTGGTACCGGGCGCGGCCACGGTGCTGCGGGCCAGTTCGGGAAATTCGGCGCAGATGTCGCCGGACAACTCGCCGTCGATGGAGAATTCGTAGCGCACCGCACCGCCTCTCGATCACCGGCGCCGTACGGCTCAGGCCAGAGCTCGGCTCTTCAGCTGCTGGAATTCCTGTGCGGTGATCGTGCCCTCGTCGAGTAGTCGTTTGGCGTCGGCGATCTGGGTGGCCGAATTGCTTCCGGCCACTTCCTTGATATAGGCGTGCTGCGCCTGCTCGGCCTCTTTCGCCGCCCGGGCCGACCGCTGCGCCATACCGCCGCCCCGCACGATCAGATATACCAGCGAGGTGAGCAGCGGCAGCACGAACAGGAACACCACCCATACCGCCTTCACCCAGCCCGAGGTGCCGCGATCCCGGAACAGATCGGTGAAGATCCAGAACAGCAGCACCAGGTAGGCGGCGAACGCGAAACTCATGATGATCAGCCAGAACACATCCCACACGGGCATGACGTCTCCTCGATGACAGCGTCCGGCTTCCTCCGAACGGCTTCCCGCCACCGCATGCTCCCTTCCGGCAGCAGCGGCCGCGGTACGCCGACAAGTTCACGCCCCGGCCCCGGGTGGCGCTTCACCCGTTGCGGGTGAGCTTGTGCAGGCACCACCACCAGGCCGACGCTATCGGCGCCGCCCGCTCAGATAGTCGGAGACCACCGCCGCGCCCAGGCCGTCGAGGTCCGGGGCGATGACCCGGCCGCCGCTGCGGCGGGCCATCAGATCGACGAACGCTGCGAGCCTCGGATTTTCACCGAGGATGAATACCGAGACCGAGGCGCCGAGTTTCGCGAGGGCGTCGACCTGGGCCATGGTGACCGCGAGGGTTCGTGGGTCGGGTGGCCAGTTGAAATACGAGCTGCCGTCGGACTCCAGATGGGCCGTCGGTTCGCCGTCGGTGACCACCAGTACCACCGGGACCGCGTCGGGATGGCGGCGCAGGTGGCGGGCGGCGAGCAACAGGGCGTGGTGCAGGTTGGTGCCCTGTTCCCACACGGCTTCCAGGCCGGTCAGCTCCGCGATGTCGACGGTGGTGGCGTGGCGGCCGAACGTCACGACTTCCAATGCGTCGGAACGGAATCGGGTACTGATCAGCTGGTGCAGGGCCAACGCGGTCCGCTTCATCGGCAGCCAGCGCCCGTCCTGCACCATCGACCACGACGTGTCGACGCACAGGGCCACCGCCGCGCGCGACCGCTGATCGGTTTCGGTGATCTCGACATCCGACACCGACAACGACACCCGGCGGCTGCCGGTCGACGCCGACCGAAGGACCGCGTTGCGCACGGTTTTCGACACATCCCACGGTTCGGTATCGCCGAAGCGCCACGGCCGCGTCGCGCCCGTCGGTTCGCCGGCCGCCCCCGCGGTCACGGTCTCGCGCTGTCCGCGCTGAGCGCGCAACCGCCCGACCACATCGCGCAGCGCCACCTCGCCGAGGCGGCGTAACGCCTTGGGCGTCAAGCGAAGCGACCCATCGGGGGCGCGTTCGAACAGGCCCTGGCGGCGCAGTTCGCGTTCCAGTTCGGCCAGGCGGGCGGCATCGACGGCGGCGTCGGCGCCGAGCTGGCGGGTGAGGGCGTCGAGGTCGATATCCTCGAGCCGGGCACCGGGATAGGACTGGCCGAGTTGTTCGGCCAGCGCGTCCATTTCGGCCAGATCCTGCATCGCCTGCGCGCCCTCGCCGAGACCGAGCGGGTCCTGGCCGCGGAACCGCTGCCCCGAATCCCAATCCTCGCCGGGGCGCAGTGCGCGCAACGCGGCATCGAGTGCCGAAACCTGTTCGGCGATACGCGGATCGCCGAAGGCCTGACCGATCAGTTGGCTCAACTCCGCCTGCTGCTGCGGCGAGAGCGAATTCATCATCCGCTGCGCGGCCGCCGCCCGCGCGGCCAGCGCATCGATCAATTCCTCGGTGTCGCGGGGGTTTTCGGGAAAGAACTCGCCGTGTTCGGCCATGAACTCGGCGAACTGCCGCTCGGTGTTCTCGCCGCGGGCGTGGGCGGCCAGCAGCTGGTTCAGATCCGACATCATCTGCCGCACCCGCTCGACATCCTCGGGCGTGGCGTTCTCGAGCGCCTGCTTCATGCCCTGGAAGCGGGAGTCGAGCAGTTCACGACCGAGCAGATCACGTATCTGCTCGTAGTTGGCGCGGCCCGTCTCCGAGCGCCACTGATAGTCGGCGAGTTCGGTCACCGCGGCGGCGGTACTCGACGGCAGCGCGTCGAGTTCGGCCTCGGCGAAGCGGGCATCGTCGGAGGGGTCGGGGAACAGGGCGGCGCGTTCGGCCTCCAAGGCCTGGTCGAGCAACTCGCGCACCTGTTGCAGGGTGCCGTCGAGGCGGTGTTGCCGGGTGATCTCGGCGCGGCGCTGCCACAACCGCCGGGTCAGCTCGTCCAGGCCGGGTGTGCGGCCGGTGCCGCGGCGCAGCAACTCCTCCAGGGCGGTGCGCGGGGAACTGCCGTCCATCACGTCGCGGCCGATGAGGTCCAGCGCCTCCCGCAGATCGACCGGCGGCGCCAGCGGGTCGGGACCGTCGTGATAGGGCCCGTAGGAATAGCGGTCGGGGGTCGTCATGAGCCGTAGGTCGCCGTGCCGTCGTCGGAGTCCTTGGCCAGCTGGCGGCTCAAATACAATGACTCCAAAGCGAATTCGACGGTCGCGGCGATTCGTGCCGGCGAATCGGTGGACTCGGCGCCGAGCCGCTCGGCCACCCGCGCCAGCACCGGCAGCTCGGGCAGCGCCGAGAGCACCTCCTGGCCGGGCACTCGTTCGCCGGTGGTGACCGGATGCCCCGCGCTCACCGCCTCGGCCAGCGGCCGCAAATCCACCCCGGCCAGGCGCCGGCGTGCGGTTTCGGCGAAGGCGCGGCGCAGCAGATGGGTGAGATGCTCGCTCTCGCGGCCCTCCTCACCGGATTCGAATTCCACCTTGCCGCGCAGCACCGCGGGCACCGACTCCAGATCCACCGGGCGGGCGACGGCGGGATGTTCACCGGTCAGCGCGGTCCGGCGCAGTGCGGCCGCGGCCACGGTCTCGGCCGCCGCCACCGCGAAGCGCGCCGAGACGCCGGAGCGCTGATCGACGGCCGGCGATTCCCGCAGCTGGCGCACGAAGCGCGCCAGCACCTCGAGCAGTGGGTCGCCGACCTCGGCGACCAGATCGGCCTCCTGGCGCACCAGCGCGGTCTCGGCCTCCACGTCGAGCGGATAGTGGGTGCGGATCTCGGCGCCGAACCGGTCCTTGAGCGGAGTGATGATGCGGCCGCGGTTGGTGTAGTCCTCCGGGTTGGCGGTGGCCACCAGCAGCACATCCAGCGGTAGCCGCAGCGTATAGCCGCGCACCTGGATATCGCGTTCCTCCATGACGTTCAGCAGCGCGACCTGGATCCGCTCGGCGAGGTCGGGCAGTTCGTTGATGGCGACGATGCCGCGATGGGCGCGCGGAACCAGCCCGAAGTGGATGGTCTCCGGATCACCGAGGCTGCGGCCCTCGGCCACCTTCACCGGGTCGACGTCGCCGATCAGGTCACCGACGGAGGTGTCGGGGGTGGCGAGCTTTTCGGCATAACGTTCGCTGCGGTGACGCCACGCCACCGGCAGGTCGTCGCCCAGTTCGGCCGCGAGCCGCCGGCCCGCCGGGCTGATCGGCGCCAGCGGATGTTCGCCGAGTTCGGCACCGTCGATCACCGGCGTCCATTCGTCGAGCAACCCCACCAGGGTGCGCAGCAGCCGGGTCTTGCCCTGGCCGCGCTCGCCCAGCAGTACCACATCGTGGCCGGCGAGCAGCGCCCGCTCCAATTGCGGGACGACGGTGCGGTCGAAGCCGACGATGCCGGGCCACGGATCGGTCCCGGATCGCAATGCGGCGAGGAGATTCTCGCGAATTTCGGATTTCACCCCGCGCGGCTGATAACCGGCGGCGCGTAGTTCGCCCGCGGTGGCGGGCAGATGCTGAGGAACACTCACCCCAGCGACGCTACGACGATCTTGCGGCTCCGACAACGATTGTGTCGGCTCACTTCGCGTCGGCGGGAGGGGCGGGCAGGTTGCTCAAGGCGCCGACCACGGTGGTGTGAATGGCCAACTCGGCGGTCAGCGGATCCACCGCGGCCATTCGTGCGATCGTCGGCGTGCGGCTGACCAGGCATATCGCGACACCACGTCCACGCTGAGCGGCGGCTTCCTCGGCCACTACGACCAGTGCGCGCCAGCCCAGGAAGCCGAGCCCGCTGGTATCGACGACGAGCGACCCGCCGTGGTCCGCGGCCAGCGCCGCGCCCTCGTGAATGAGACGCCGCCAATCGTCGAGAGTGCACGCATCGGCCTCCCCGCGCACCGACAAGACGACCGCGGCCCCGTGGGTGCGCATGACCGCACTGAGCCGGGCCTCGGCGCGACCCGGGACGGGAAGTGAACGGTGATGACCGATCCGGAATGTGGCGTTCGTCTTCATGTGCGATCTCCCAGGCGAAAATCGACATGTGCAGTGCCCCGTTTTCTCGAGGCAAATCCCGCTATCACCTTTCTAACAAAGACGAAGCGGTCTGTATAGCCCGTCGCCTGCGGTTGCGGACCGCACGGCTGGGTAGCCGGGAATGGACTGTCCCACGCACGTGAGGAGCCCCCACAATGCAGATCGGCTACAAACTGGCGTCGGAATCCTACGGACCGCGCGACCTGATCCGACAGGCGATTCACGCCGAGGCGGCCGGATTCGACTTCGTGGAAATGAGCGATCACTATCACCCGTGGCTCGACAATCAGGGCCACTCCCCCTTCACCTGGACGGTCTTCGGCGCCATCGCCGAACGCACCGAGCGCATCCGGTTGGTCACCGGTGTCACCTGCCCCACCATCCGGTATCACCCGGCCATCGTGGCGCAGGCCGCCGCCACTGTGGCGCTGGTGTCGGATGGGCGTTTCGATCTCGGCGTCGGATCCGGTGAGCGGCTCAACGAACATGTGGTGGACCGGGAATTCCCGCCGATCGATATCCGCCAGCGCATGCTGCGCGAGGCCCTCGAGATCATCCGGCTGCTGTGGCGCGGCGGATATCGCACGTATCGCGGTGAGTACCTGTCGATTTCGGATGCGCGAGTGTTCGATCTGCCCGAGCGGCTGCCCGATATCATCGTCGCCGCAGGCGGACCGGATGCCGCCCGGCTCGCCGCCGAACTCGGCGACGGACTGTTCGCGACCGACCCCGAAGCGCAACTCGTGGACACCTACCGCGGTGCCGGTGGTCGCGGCGGCGGCTACGCCGAAGTCGGAATGGCCTGGGCCGCCGACGAACAGACCGCGGCGCAGGCCGCACTGGAAACCTCACGCTGGGCGCTCACCGGATGGAAAGTAATGAGCGAGTTGCCGAATCCGGTGAATTTCGACGCCGCGACCTCCACCGTGCGCCGCGACGATATTCTCGGCCAATTCGCCTGCGGTTCCGATCCGAAACGCTATCTGGAAGTGGCACAGCAATATGTGGACGCCGGATTCGACCATCTGGTGATGCAGAACGCCGGACCCGATCCGGAAGGATTCATCGACTTCTATCGCAGCGAACTCGACACTCCGATGCGCGAATTGACTCCGGCGAAGTGACTTTCGGCGGTCGATCGGACCGCCGGCCAGGAATACGAGGGTCCGGCACACCGAGTGCCGGGCCCTCGCCGGACTCACGCGGTGATACCGTGCCGGCGCAATCGCCGGAATTCGACCGTCACCGGATATCCCGCCACCGCCGAATCGAAGGGTGCGGTGGTGGCCTCGAGCGAGTCGGTGATGGAGGTGAGCACATGCCACCCGAGCCCGTCCTGATGCAGCGCCTCGGGGGTGACCGCCACCGCCGTCACCGCGACCGACATCCGGTCGCCGTCGTAGCCGAAATCGCATTCGATCGACGATCCGGCAACGGCCCGTTCGATCAGTGCGGTGGCGATCTCGTCCAGCGCCACCCGAATGTCGGTCACCTCGTCGAGCGCGAATTCGGCCATCAATGCGACCGTTTCGGCCAGTGCGCGCAGCATGAGCAACTGGCGCGCTTGTGCGAGTACTCGCACGCCGACGACCGAACCCGTGGGTGCCGGGTCCGCCGACGGCGAAATCCACTCGCTCAAGGACACGTCCTCTCCTTCCGCCGCGCAGGCGCGTTTCGCGTTTATCGCTCGTCGTCGCCGATACCCGGGCATCCGGGGAACCAAACGTCCTGCGGGTACCGGGTCGGCGGCAGTTCGCGATTGGCCACGACTTCCCCGGGTACCCGCAGGTCGAGCGGGTATGTGCGGCCCCGAGGCAGGAGGTCTGGATGCGGCGCGGCGGTGTCGTGGCGGAGGCGGCGGCCTGGTGGCTGATCTGTGTGCTGATCTGGCAGGCCACGGTGACCGTCGCCGCGTGGGAGGAGGTGATCGCCGCCGCGGTGCTGGCCCTACCGTGTGCGGTGGCCGCCTGTGCGGCGCGACGCGCGGTCGGCGGCAGGTGGCGCCCGCCCGCCGAGCTGCCGCGGTGGGTGGCCCGCACCGCGCTCGCGGTGGTGCGCGACAGTGCCGGAGCGCTCGCCCTGGTGGCGCGCGGCCGGCGGCCGGCCGGTCGACTCACCGAACTGCCCTTGCCCGCAAGCGGTTCGACAGCACAGCGCGACGGACGGGAAGCCGTCGCGACGATTCTGCTGTCGGCGACACCGGGTTCCCTGGTGGTCTACTCCGACCCCGAACACTCCCGGATCAGGCTGCACACCCTGCCGCTGCCCGAGTCCGCGCTGCAGCGCGCGGTGCGCGACCCGGACCGGCGACGCTGATGTGGACCGTCGCCTCGATCGCACTGCTGGCGGGCGCCCTGCCGCCGGGGATCTGGTTGTCCGCGCGCGGTATCGCGGCCCACCGACTCGTCGGAATGCAGATGGTCGGGACGGTGACGGTGCTGGTACTGATCACGATCAGCCTCGCCGCCCACCGTCCCGACTATCTGATCGTGGCGACGGTGCTGGCCTTGCTGGCGTTCGCCGGGACCTTGGTGTTCACCCGGCTGACCGGGGCGGGCGATGACTGATCCCGCCCCGACCGCGGCCGCCGTCGTCCTCGGCGCGGCGGTCGTGGTGGCGGTGGCGGCGTCGTGGGCGGCGCTGCGACCGCGCGGAGTGTACGCGCGGCTGCACTATCCCGGCATGCTCACGTCGGTGACCGGGCCGCTGCTGACATTGGCGGTACTGCTGGACTACGGCCCGGGTCTCACCACCGCGATCGTCGCCCTCACCGCGGCACTGCTGTGGGTCACCGCACCGGTGTCGTCGGCGGCGATCGGCAAGTTGAATGTCGTTCTGGGCGAACGGAAACGGGAATGAATGTACTGATCATCCTCACACTTCTCCTGGTGGCCGTCGCGGCCACCGTCGTGGTGTGGACCGAGAATCCGCAGCGCCAGGCGGTGACGCTGGGCGTCTACGGCGCGCTGCTGTCGCCGCTGTTCCTGGTGCTCGGCGCCCCCGATGTCGCGCTGTCGCAGATCGCGGTCGGCACCGCGGTGGTGCCGCTGATGGTGTTGCTGGCGGTGCGGTCGGTGCGCCGGCGGAGACGCTCGTGAGCACCCGGACGCGCCTGCTGGTCTTCGCCGCCGGGGCCCTCGGACTCGGTGTCGCACTGATCCTCGCGGTGCTGCGAATTCCCGCCTTCGGCAACGCCTTTCATCCCTATCGCGACGCCGCGGTGGCCGAGGCACTGCATCGCCGGAGCCCGAACGTGGTGTCCTCCGTCAACTTCGATCAACGCGGATTCGACACCCTCGGCGAGGAGGCCATTCTGGTGGCGGCGGTCGTCGGGGCGGCCACACTGCTGCGGCGCACCTCCCAGCCCCGGCCGCCGCGACCGGCGATCGCCTCGTCGTCGCGTCCACCACTGCTGGCCGCCACCCGCCTCGCCGGCTACATCCTGCTGCCGGTGACGCTGCTGATCGGCGCCGACGTCGTCGTACACGGCCACCTCACCCCCGGCGGCGGCTTCCAGGGCGGCGTGGTGCTGGCCACCGGTCTGCATCTGTTGTACGTGGCCGGCGACTATCGGGCACTGCGGCGGGTCCGGCCGCTGGTCTGGTACGAGACGGGAGAAGCCGTCGGTATGGGCGCGGTCCTCGCGCTGGGCGCGGCCGGGCTCGCGGCCGGCACCGGATTCCTGTCCAACTTCCTGCCGAAAGGCACAAGCGGGCACCTGTTCTCCGCGGGCACCGTCGCGCTGTTCAGCTGCGCGGTCGGGATCGCGGTGGGCAGCGGCGTCGTCGTACTGCTCGCCCAGTTCCTCGACGAGTATCTGGGCGCCGACGAAGGGGCGAGATGAGCGTATTCCCGTATCTGGTCGCGGCGTGGATTCTGCTGATGGGATTGTTCGGCGTGATCCGCAGCCGCCATCTCGTCCACACCGTGGTGTGCGTGTCGGTGACCCAGTCGAGTACGTATGTGCTGCTGCTCGCCGTCGGATATCAGAAGAAGGCGAGCGCACCCATCTTCGGGCAGGCCAATCCGCCCGGTTCGCCGGTGGTGGACCCGGTGGTGCAGGCCATGGCGCTGACCGACATCGTGGTGTCGGCGACCGTGAGCGCGCTGCTGCTGGCCCTGGTGATCCAGGTGGCCAAACGGCACGGCACCGTGGTCCCCGATGAACTGCACGCTCTGCGCGGCTGATGGGCGGTTCCGCGAGCGCGCTGCCGCCGTTGATCGTCACGGTGCCGATCGCCGGCGCCTGTGTGCTGCTGCTTCTCGGACGGATCGCTCCCCGTCGCCTCATCGATACGCTCGCGCTGGTCACCGCCCTCGCCACCACGATCCTCGCCGCGTGGCTGCTCGCCGCGACAGGGTCGGGCGCGGTGGTGACCTGGGCCGGCGGCTGGCATCCCGGACCACGATTCGCGCTCGGCATCGTGCTGGTCGCCGACCGGCTCGGCGCGGCCATGGTGCTGTTGATCGCCGTGCTCGCGACCACGGCCCTGCTGTTCGGCTGGCGCTATTTCGATACCGTGCGCGCGCACTATCCGGCGCTGCTGCTGCTGTTCACCGCGGGCATGGCGGGCTATGCCCTCACCGGCGACCTGTTCGACATGTTCGTCTTCTTCGAGCTGATGAGTGTGGCCGCCTACGCCCTGACCGGACTCGAGATCGAGGAACCCGAAGCCGTCCAGGGCGGCCTGAACTTCGCGGTCGTCAATTCGCTGGGCGCCTATCTGTGTCTGTTCGGCATCGGCCTGCTCTACGCGCGGACCGGTCGGCTGGGTCTGCCGCAGTTGAGCCTCGCGCTGTCGCAGCGGGCGCCGGATGCGCTGGTACTCATCGCCTTCGGGCTGATCGCGACGGGCTGGCTGGTGAAAGCCGCGGCGGTGCCGTTCCATTTCTGGCTGGCCGACGCGCACGCGGTCGCTCCCACCCCGGTGTGCGTCCTGTTCTCGGGCGCGATGGCGCCGCTGGGCATCTACGGTGTGGCGCGGGTCTATTGGGCGGTGTTCGACACCGTCCTACCGGCCGCGGGCGTACATCGGATGATGCTGGTGCTGGCCGTGTGCACCGCGCTGCTGGGCACCGTGATGTGTGTCCTGCAGCGCCATATCAAGCGACTGCTCGCCTATTCGACCATCGCGCACATCGGACTGTTCCTGCTCGGGCTGGCCGCACTGACTCCGGAAGGCGTGGCGGCCTCGGCGGTGTATCTGGCCGGGCACGCCGCGGTGAAGGGCGCGCTGTTCCTGATGGCGGGAATTCTGTTGTCGCGCTATCGATCTCTCGACGAGGTGCGGTTGTACGGTCGCGCCCGGAGGCACCGGGTGGTCGGAGCGGCGTTCCTGCTGGGCGGACTCATGCTGAGCGGAATTCCGCTGTCGGGCACCGGTTTCGGCAAATCGCTGCTGGAGGAATCGGCACATTCGATACCGCTGACCGCGCTGGTGATCGTGGTGTCGGCCCTGACCGGCGCCGCGGTGCTGCGGGTGGGACTGCGCGTGTTCTTCGGCGTCGGCCGTCCACCCCGGCCGGCGTCGGAGGCGGACGAGACCACCGGCGCGCACGAGACTCCCGATGCCGACACCCCGCCCGGCCGCATTCCGGTGACGATGCTCGCGGCGGTGTTCGCACTGTTGAGTGCCGGTGTGCTGAGCGGACTTCCGGGACGGTTCGGCCGCGAGGTGGCCGCGGCGGCCGCGCAGTTCTGCGATCGGATCGGCTATCGAGACCGCGCGTTGTCGGGAGCCGTCCCGGTGCAATCCGCCCCGGATCTGAGCTGGACGCTGCACGGAACGATCCTCGGCCTGGTATCGGCCGGCGCCGCGGTGGCCCTCGCGCTGTGCGGCATCCACCTTCGTAATATGCTGGGCGACAACGATTCTCGCCCTGCCGCGGTGGTCGCGGTGCGGCACGGACTGCACCGGCTGCACAGCGGGCACCTCGGCGACTACGCGGCGTGGCTGGTCTTCGGCTGCGCGGCCGTCATCGGCCTGCTGTGGGTGGGTTGAGGTGGCCGGCCCCCTCTTTCCCGGCTGTGCCTACTCCCCCGGCGCCTCGAGCCGGCCCAGCACGTGCCGCAGGGCCGGTTCGAGACGGTCGGTGCGGAAATGATGGCCGGCGGCCAGCAGCCGGGTCGGCTCCACTCGCTGACTCGCCGCTGCCAGCTCCCGCGCGCCCTGCCCGCCCAGCAGCAGCGCCGGACCGGCCTGCGGCACCGGCAGGATCGCGGGCCGTCGGACGACGCGGGCCAGCGTGCGAGTGTATTCGGCATTGCGGACCGGATGCGGCGCCACCGCGTTCACCGGACCCGACAGGGCGGTATCCCACAGCGCGCGGTGGTAGATGTCGATCATGTCGTCGATGCCGATCCACGACATCCACTGCCGCCCACCGGCGATCGGTCCGCCCACTCCGGCACCGAACAACGGCCGCAGCATGCGCAGCAGCCCACCGGCCGGCGACTGCACCAGACCGGTTCGCACCCGCACCACCCGCACCCCGGCGTCGCGGGCGGGCCGATCGGCGTCCTCCCACGCCGAGACCACCTCGGCCAGAAATCCGTCACCGGCCGGACTGTCCTCGGTGAGCGGGCGATCGCCGAGGTCGTAGCCGTAGTAGCCGATCGCCGACGCCGCGACGAAGGCCGGCAATCCGGTCCGCGCGGCCAGTTCGGCGAGCGCGCGGGTCGGTTCCACGCGACTGTCGCGCACGCGGCGTTTGTGCTCGTCGGTGAACCGGCCCGCGATCGGCGCCCCGGCCAGATGGATCAGCGCGTCCACCCCGTCCAGCAGATCGGCGGCGGGCGCGGACGGATCCCACTGCCGCTCGTCGGGTTCGCGGGCGGGCCCGCGCACCAGCCGGATCACGCGGTGCCCGCCGGTCCGCAGGAACGCGGTCAGTGCCGTCCCGACCAGTCCGGAGGCGCCGGTGATCGCGATGGTCGACGACCGCAGGCCGTTCTCGGCGGCACGGGCGTGGGCTGCCAGATCACCGGCGAGCTGCCGGTGCCGGTATTCGAACATGGGCCGCAGCAGCGCGGCGGGCACGGGCGTGTCCACCTCGTCGATGATGCGGGTGCGGCCTGCGTCGACGGCTTCGAAGCCGTGGGTGTGGCGCCACTGCACCACATGTGCGAAGGCCGAGGCGGGGCCCTCGGCGACGAGTTCGTCGGCGAAAAGGTGCGGCGGGTCGTAGGCGACCGGATCGTGCCGGGCCACCCAGCGCAGGTGGCCGGGCAGTGCCAGTTCGGCGCGCCCGTCCTTCAGCGATCCCGCTTCGCGGACCACCCGTACCGGTTGCCACGGCGGCGCCAGCCTGGTCAGCGCACCGGGCCGGGTGAACCATTCGAAGACGTCGGCCTGGGGAAAGTCGACGACATTCGTCGATTCGAAACCCATGAGGCGGCAGTACCCGCGCCGCGCCGGGCCGAAACGATCGCCCGCCGAGGCGCGCCGGGCGTGCCGGCGCCCGAACTCCGGCGGGTCATCGCAGTGGGAGGACCGCCGCCGGGCATCACCGCGCCGAGGCCGTGAGCGCCGCCACGACATCCGCGTGCCGCTGGGCGAGGAGTCCCGCGAGTGGGCGATCTCGCATTCCTCACCGCAGGGGCTCACGCCACGTCGTGCGTTCGCGCAGCGCGGCTTTGAGCAGTTTGCCGCCCGCGTTGCGCGGCAATGGTTCACCCACCACGGTCACGTACTGCGGCACCTTGAAGTCGGCCAACCGTTGCCCGCAGTGCTCGATCAGCGCGGCAATGTCGATGTCGGCACGATCGGCGACGACGACGGCGCCGACCTTCTCCCCCATGACGGCGTCCGGTACGGCGAGGACGGCGGCGTCGGCGACACCCGGCGCCGCGAGCAGAACCGCTTCGACCTCGACGCTGGAGACGTTCTCTCCACCACGGTTGATGATGTCCTTGATCCGGTCGACGATGTGCACCCGCCCGGCATCGTCGACGCGGACCACGTCACCGGTATGCAGCCAGCCGTCGACGATCGTGGCGGCGTCGGCGTCGGGACGATGCCAATAGCGGCCGGTGACGTTCGCCCCGCGCACCACCAGTTCGCCGACGCCGGGCTCGCCGCCGAGCGGGACGACGCCGAGCCGAACCGACGGCACCGCGTAGCCGACCGAATCGGCGTGGTCGACGGCGTCTCCGTCGGGCAGCACCGTCATCAGAGACGCGGTCTCGGTCATGCCGTATCCGTTGAAGACCTGGGCGTTGGGAAACGCGTCCTTCAATGCCAGCACCAGCGACGGTGCGATCGGCGCGCCGCCGTAGCCCACCCAGCGCACCGCGGCGGTGTCCGCCGCGCCGAAGTCGGGGTGCCGCACCATCAGCGCATAGACGGCCGGCACCGTCACCAGGAACGAAATCCGTTCCGTCGAGAGCGCGGTGATCAACTCGGCAACGTCGAGCGCCGGCATGATCACCGCGGTGCCGCCGAGGTGGGCGGCGGTCAGCAACTGGGAGTTGCAGCCGGTCACGTGGAACAGCGGAACCGAGATCAGCGTCCGCATACCCTCGCCGATATCGCGGGAAAGTCCGATGCAGCGCACCATGTTCTCGGCGTTGGTCACGAATGCCTCGTGCGTGGTGGGCACCCCCTTGGGGTGCCCCGTGGTGCCCGAGGTGTAGAAGATCGCCGCGCTATCGTCGGCCGAAAGATCTTGCGTCACAACCGGATCGCCGTCGGGAAGCGGTACGCCGGGAGCGAGGTCGATCCGCGCGCCCGAATCGGTCAGCACGAAATCGACCTCCGGTCCGGCCGAGCGGGTATTGACCGCGACGACGATTCCGCCCGCCATCACCGTGCCCCAGAAGGCGAGCACCCAGTCGACGCCGGCCGGATAACGCACGGCGACACGGTCTCCGCGTTGCAACCCCGCCGCACGCAGACCCCCGGCGACCCGGGCGGCACGCTCCCACAGCCGCCGATAGGTCAGGCGATCCGCGGCGAGTTCGACGACCGCTTCACTGTCGGGCCGACTCTCCACCTGGGCGTGCAGCATGTCCAGCAGCGTCGCGGGGAGCCCGGTGTAGTGCGCGACACCGTCGCGCTCGGTGACGCCGGTTCGCGGAAAGGGGTTGTCGTGGCGCGAAATCTCGATCACCGCGGGTTCGGTTGTCATCAGTACATCTCCTCGATCGGCCGTGTTCGCCATTCGCTGGGCGCGCAACACATCACGGCCCGCGCAGAAGCGGAACTCAGGCACCGAAATAGCGCCGCGGGTTGTGGACGAGCATGGTGTCGATCTGCTCGTCGCTGACGCCGCGCTCCCGCAGCGCCGGCAGCACGTCGTCGCTGATGTGGGTGAAGTTCCAGTTCGGCACCGCGGCGGCCTTACCCTCGTCGGAGAACCAGTCGATGAAGCAGGCCGCGTCGTGAGCGAGCACCATCTTCTCGGCGTAGCCGCGCTCGACCAGTCGCACCACCGTGTCCACTCGTTGCTCGAACGGCAGCAGGACGTCGAGTCCGAAGCGGTCCATACCCAGGTAGGAGCCGGCGTCGGCGAGAGCGCACAGATAGTCCAGATCGGTGCTGTCGCCCGAATGCCCGATGACGACCTTGCCGAGATCCACTCCCTCCTCCGCGAGCACCTTCTGCGCGATCAGGCCGGACTGGTTGTGGACGTTCGTGTGCACGGTGATCGGCGCCCCGGTCTCCACGTGCGCCTGGCCGACGGCACGCATAACCCGCTCGACTCCGGGCGTCAGGCCCTGCTCCTCGATCGCGCATTTGAGGAACGCGGCTTTCACGCCGGTCCCCGCGATCCCTTCGCGGATGTCCTTGACGAACAGCTCGACCAACGGCTCGTCGACGTCGAACAGCAGGCCGGGGCCGGTGTAGTGGAACTGGAACGGCACCTCGTTGTAGGTGTAGAGGCCGGTCGCCACGATGATATTGATGTCGACCTGCTCGTTGATCCGCTGAATTCGCGGAATGTAGCGACCGAGCCCGATCACCGTCGGATCGACGATCGTATCGATCCCGCGGGCGGCGCATTCCCGCAATTTCGCGACGGCGTCGGCGACCCGCGCGTCCTCATCCCAGTGATTCGGATAGTCGGGATAGTTCTGCCGCATCTCCTCGCCGAGCACGAAGACGTGCTCGTGCATCAGCACCTTGCCCAGGGCGGCGGTGTCGAGGGGTCCACGGACGGTTTCAACGGTAGACATCGAATTCCTCGGGGTATCAGCGGCGAGCGGGACGGCTATGAATGCGGCCGGAAGAATGTGATCCACGCCATCCCGTGTGAGACACTGCGCAAGTGTGTCTCACAGTCGAGGATTCGTCAACCAGCTCGATACGGCCGCCGAGCCGGCACGACCTGCCGCGGTATGAGGAGATGGACGACATGATCGCTACTTCCGAGGGACGTCGCGCCGTCGACGCGGCGACGAAGCTGTACCTGGCGGGCGAACAACTCGACATGTCGGTGCTCGCCCGCGAGCTGGGCATCGGACGCGCGACGCTGTACCGGCACGTCGGCAACCGGGACGACCTCATCGCGACCGTGCTGGCCGAAGCCACCGAACGCACCTACCGCAAAGTGTTCGCCGCCGCCACCGGATCCGGTGCGGCACTGGTTCTCGACACCCTCGAACGGGTGATGAACGCGGTCGCCGAATCCGAACCGCTGCGCGTTCTCACCAGTCGCGAACCGGCCCTGTTCATCCGGCTCGCGCTGCTCCCCGGCAGGATCGAGTCGACGTCGGCGCGCATGGTCGCCGAACTGCTCGACAGCGAACAGCGTCAGGGCAATCTGGCACTCCCCTTGGCCGCCGACGTACTGGGCGAGGCCATCGTCCGCATCTGCGACGCGCACCTCTACGCGCCACTGCTCGGGGGCGATCGACCCCGCATCCACACGGCACTGGCGATCGTCGCCCTGCTGCTCGGCGAACGCCGGGCCTGAACGCGATCACATATTGCTGTCGAGGGCCGGAACTCCCTCCGGCAACCCCGGCGCGCCACTTCCCGCCGACTGCGGTGGGCAGGTACCGCCGAGCTGGTAGGCGGCCATGGAAATCGAACCGGCACAATGCCCGTCGACGATCGGCACCAGCGGTTCGGTATCGGCCAGGCCCGCGATGTACAGCAGCGGCAGGTAGTGATCGGGAGTGGGGACGGCCGCGGCGAAATCGGGATGTGCGTCGAGCGCGGCGACCTCGGTGGGTGCGCGCATCAGCACTTCCCGGGCCGCCTCGTCGAAGCGCACCGCCCAGTCATACCCGGCATCCGGCTGCCCGAAATCGACCGCGCGCAGATTGTGCACGATATTGCCGCTGCCGACGATCAGCACCCCGTCCGACCGCAGCGGCGCGAGCTTGCGGCCGAGTTCGAGGTGGTAGTCCAGCGGTTCGAAGGCGTTGAGCGACAACTGCACCACTGGAATCGAGGCGTCCGGAAACGCGTGCACCAGCACCGACCAGGTGCCGTGATCGAGGCCCCAGCTGTCGGTATCGCAGCCCACCCACTGCGGACGGGCCACATCGGCGACCTGTTCGGCCAGTTCCGGCAGGCCCGGCGCCGGGTATTCGACCGCGAACAGCTCGTCCGGAAAGCCGTAGAAGTCGTGGATGGTGCGCGGGCGCGGCATCGCGGTGACCGCGGTCGCGTTGGTGTACCAGTGCGCGGAGATCACCAGAATCGCGCGCGGCCGCGGCGCGGCGCGCCCGACCGCCGCCCACGCCTCGGTGTAGCGGTTGCGGTCGAGCGCGTTCATCGGGTTGCCGTGGCCGAGAAATACCGCGGGCATTTCCTCCGGCGACGTCTGCTCCGGCGACATCTGCGCACTCCTTCTCGTGGTGCCGATCCCGCGGGTGAGCTCAGTCGGCGGGGAGTTCGATCCCCTCGGCGGCGACCTTGGCGGTCACTTCCTCGGGAAAGATGTTGCGGAACAAATAAAGGTCCTGACCCAGCCGCCAGCCCGGCGCCAGTGCGACCGCATAGCGTTCGAAGTAGCCGAGCTGTTTGCCCATCAGCAGCAACTGCTGCGGGCCCGAGGCGCCGCGGCGTTTGCCGAATTCCACCAGCCGGGCGGCGACCTTACCCATATCCAGTTGCGCCAGTTTGCCCGACAGCACCGGCGCGAGCGCGGTTGCCAGCTGCCGGCCGATGGTGGCGTCGTCACCGTCGTCGCCGTCGAGCAGATCCAGTTCCCGCAGTGCCCGCGCGACCGGGCGGAAGTCACCGTCGATGGCGCTGGCGTGGAACAGCGCGCGCACGAACGCGCGCCACTGCGGCGTCATGGTGCCGACGATGCCGAAATCGAGCATGGCGGCCCGGCCGTCGTCGAGCAGCCAGAGATTTCCGGCATGTACGTCGCCGTGGAAAAGGCCATGCACCACAACACTTTCCACCCACGCCTTGACCAGACGGCGGATCAGGAGCTCCGGATCGGGGTGGGCGGCGCGGATATCGTCGAAGCGGTCGAGTGGCATCCCGCGCATCCGCTCCATGCACAGCACGCGCGGTCCGCAGTACTCCCAGTACACCTCGGGGACGACCACACCGGTGTTGTCGCCGAAGGCGGCCAGATCGGCCCTCGCCTGCGCCTGATTGCGGGCCTCGTTGCGGAAGTCCAGCTCGGCGACGGTGGTGTCGTACAGATCGCGGACCACACCCTCGGCGTTGGCGATGCGGGCGTTCTCCGAACGTCTGGTCAGCGAGCCGGCCAGCCGGTAGGCGGCGCGCAGATCCACGATCATGCGCCGCGCGATATCGGGACGCTGCACCTTCAGCACCGCCGGGCGGCCGTCGGCGAGGACGCAGGCATGCACCTGAGCCACCGACGCGGCCGAGAGCGGTTCGTCGTCGAATTCCCGGAACAATCGGTCG
Source organism: Nocardia sp. BSTN01 (assembly GCF_015354405.1). Classification (GTDB taxonomy): domain Bacteria; phylum Actinomycetota; class Actinomycetes; order Mycobacteriales; family Mycobacteriaceae; genus Nocardia. The sequence goes on from NZ_JADKYP010000057.1 coordinate 37,389, forward strand.
ATCGGGGCGCCGAGGTCGGCCTCGATCACCGCGCGCGCGTCGGTGGCCGGAAACGGCGGGACGTCGTCGAGGCAGCGCAGGCACGCGTCGGCGAGTTCGTCCGGGAAGGAGGCCGGCGACGAGGCGATGAGCTGCCCGAGTTTGACGAACATCGGGCCCAGCGCCTCGAAGCCGTCGACCGTCCCCTCGGCCATCGCCCGTCGCCGCTTCGCCGGGCGCAGACCTTGGCGCAGTACGCGGCGCGTCACCCGGCTGCCGATCGTCGTGCCGATCGCGGCGGTGCGGCGGAACTCCGCGAATCCGAATTTCTCCAGCGCCGGTACCGGCTGCGGTGGAGTCTGCCCCGCGCCCGGTCCGGAGGCGGTCTCGGTGGCCGCCGCCGTCACCGCAGGACTCCGCTGGTCACCCGCTCACCTGCCCGAATCATTCGTTGTGACCGTCCCATCGTCATGTGGTTCGTGCACAGTCTACGACTGCCGGGCCACCGTACCGGCCGGTGTGGCGTGCCGCACGCGCGGACCGGCACGCTGGTCGCGACCCTCACGGCGTGCGACGCCGGTTCACGGCGCGATGCCGAGTCCCGCGGCGAGGACCGGCCATGAGCGTTTCAGCGCGTCCTGCCAGTAGCCCCACGAATGCGTGCCCGTCGGTTCGAAGTCGAAGGTCGCCGGAATCCCCAGCTCCCCCAGGCGCGTCGACATATTGTGCGTACACCAGTTCACCGCGGCCTCGATCACCCCGCCGATCACCAGCTGATCGAGATATCCGCGCGGACCGGGCTGCATATGGTCCCCGCCGTACACGTCGTACATGCCGGGTACACCGGTGCCGGTGGAGATGAACAGATTCAGCCCCCGCAGCCCGTCGGCGTGCACGTACGGGTCGTTGGCCGCCCACATCGGGTCGTCGTCGGGGCCGTACATGTTCTCCACGTCGCCGCCGCCCCACGTCTGCACCGCCATTTTGACGAATTCCCGCCCGATCGGATCGCTGATCTGCGCACATCCGGAATACGCGGCCACCGAGCGATACAGTCCCGGGGCCGCGATCGGCAGTTGCAGCACCGAGGTCCCCGACGTCGACAACCCGGCCAGCGCGTTGGCGCCGGTGGTGCGGTAGCGCCCGTCGATCAGCGGCGGCAGTTCCACGGTGAGGAACGTCTTCCATTTGTACACACCGAGTTTCGGATCCGGCGCGCGCCAGTCGGTGTAGTAGCTCCAGCGGCCCCCGACCGGCTGCACCACATAGGTCTGCTTTGCTGACAGGAAACCCGCGACATCGGTGTTGCGCTCCCAGGTGGCCGAATCCTGGCCTCCCCCACCGCCGTTGAGCAGATACAGCACCGGCGCGGGCGCCTGGTCGTCGGCCGGGGTCTGCACCTTCACCATGATGTCGGTGTTCATCGCCGCCGAATGCACCCGCAACTGTTCGGTGCGCGGATCGAGCCGCCAGCTGCCGGTGACCGCCGAGCCGTCCGCGGCGACCGGGTCGGGTTGCGCACCGGCTGGCGCGGCCCCCAGCACCGCGCCCGCCATCATCAGAACGGCGGGAATGATGCTGCCGCGCAGCACCTTTCCGAACATGAGAACTCCTTCGTGAGGTAACGGATCGCCGCAGACGGGCCGAGACGAAGAGGCCCGCCGGGCGATGCGGTGTGAGGGCATCGCCCGGCGGGCGCACCGCCGTGGGTGTGTGCACTCCTGAGCGCGGATATGAGGCCGGCGTGTCCTAGATCCGCGCCGGACCCCACGGCGGCGTGCGGCCCGCCGGAACACGATGGGAATTCAGGGTTTTCGCGTTCCGGCGGGCAGGTCGCCACACTCAGAGCTTGCCGCCGCCACCCAGCAGCCACGGGTTGAAGCTGCAGGTCAGCGCGGGAGTCTGAGTCGAATCGAGAGTGTTGAGGATGATCGAGAGCACCCGCGGCGAATACATCATCGTCAGGTGATCGGACAGATCCTGTTCGCAGCCGTCCTGCAGGGTGACGTTCTTGACCGTCGCACCGGGCCCGGGCTGCAGGAAGGTCAGATCGTACGGTGTGGTGACCTCGTCGTAGCGGGTGCCGACCACCGTGTAGTCCACACCCGGCATCGTGTCACCACCGGCGTTGAGCTGATTGACGAAATCCGAACCGACCGTCTGCTGGATGCCGGAGTGGCCGACGAAGATCTCCACCAGTCCGAGCACGTCGATGCCGAAGTTGTTGATGGCCCGGCCCAGCGCGCCGATGCCGTCGAGGGTGGTGCCGTGGTTGGTGGCGCCGAAGGTCATCATGTGGTGCACCTTCGCCGCACCACCGTCGAACTTCAGATACCACCGCGACATCGCGCCGCCCTGGGAATGGCCGACGAGATTTACCTTCTGCGAGCCGGTCGCCGCCAGCACGCGATCGACGAATTGCGCCAGCTGCTTGGACGAATCCTGAATCAACCCGGTGCCGTTCGCGCCCGGCAGCACCGATCCCAGGCCGCCGCCCTGAATCAGATTGGATTTGCCGTAATTGAAGGTGAATACGCAGTAGCCGGCGTCCTTGATCGGCTGGCTGACGAAGGAGAAGTTGTCGTAGGCGTTCTCCCACGTCCCGTGCACCAGCACCACCGGTTCCGGATGCGCCGCGGTGGGTTGGCAATTCCAGTCGTTGGTTCCCGGCGGGGCCACGTCCGGATGCAGCAGGCCGTATCCGAAGGCGGCCAGAAACGAGCTCTGCGCCGGGCCGTAACCGATGGTGTCGCTGGAGGTTCCACCCGAGGAGCCCGAGCTGGACCCGGAACCGCCGTAGCAGTCGCCCGACCCGTTGCCCGAGCCCGCGCCGCTGCCCGAGGTGCAGGCCGAACCGGTGCCGGAGCTGCCGGAATCGGCGATCGGGTGGGCGGCGGGATTCTTCAGTCCCTGGTCGATGAAGTCGACCAGTTGCTGCTCCTGCTGCTGATCGTTCGGCGCCACCGCCGGCTCGGCGTCGGCGCCGATCCCCGCGAAGCCCATCGTCAACAGCGAAACCCCCACGACGACCGCGGCGCTCAGCGGCCTGCGGCGGGTGTTTGGTCTCATGGGTGAACCTTTCGTCAGAACATCGGCGTTCTTTGTTGCGATGCGCGACAGCGAGCCGCGCGGCCGAAACTGAACTCAGACGCTAAAGTCGCTGACGGGCCGCCGATACGGACAAAGGCAGTCTCTTCGGAATCTCACGAGGCGCCGAACCGACCGCAGTGAAGTTGCACAGCCGAGCGAATTGCCCGGTGGCGTCAGGGCTTTTCCCGTTATCGGCGCAGTCACAGCGGCAATGTCGGCCGTGCCGTGAAATATCCAGCGATACAACCAATTACGACGCAATCACGAACAGATATCGGATTCTCACTGGAGTTGTCCGTCCGGTCCGGTCCACGTGCGTACGTGGCACGGCCCCACGTCGCCTGGAGTCCTGATGCCCGGTTTTCGTACTACTTTGCGGCCCAATGGTTTTCGCTTCTTCGCCGCAGCGGCTCTGGCCGTCGGCGCCCTCACCGCGGTCGCCTTCCCCACCGCCGCCGCCGATCCGCTCACCGATGCGGCCGGCGTCGTCGAACAGCTACGCGCCGTCAGCGATCCACTGCCGCCGCTGCCCGCCCCGCACGGGCCGACCACCGCCATCGTGGTGCTCGGTTACGGGTTGCTGCCCGACGGCGGTATGAGACCCGAACTCGTCGCCCGGTTGCAGGCGGCGCTCGTACAGGCGATGGTGTCGCCGGCCTCACCGATCATCGTCACCGGCGGGAATCCGCGGGGCGGCACCACCGAAGCCGACGCCATGGCCGGCTGGCTCGTCGGCCACGGCATCGCCCCGGAGCGGATCCACATCGAGTCACGCGCCGGCGATACCGTCGAGAACGCCGTCAACTCCGCGGAAATGATGCACACGCTGGGCGCCGGCGATGCAGTGGTCGTCACGTCGGCCGACCATATGCCTCGTGCCGTAGCCGATTTCGTCGATGCCGGGGTACTGGTGGTGGGCACGGTCAGCCCGCAGGATCTCCCGCCGGTGGTGCTGGAGGTGTTCGGGCCGCAGCAGTGAAGCCGCCCTGGTAGGGAATCCAGCGCCGCCGGCCGTCTAGC
>NZ_JADKYP010000058.1 GCF_015354405.1 Nocardia sp. BSTN01
ACCGCGACCCGGCCGTGGATCGCCCTGCCATCCCAACCACCCTCCTGCAGCCCGGTGACGCACGCGCCTGTCAGGGATAGATACGGGGTGTGGTTACACGCGGTTCGGTGCGCACGCCGTCACTCCGGCTTCTCCGGAGCGAACACCTCGATCGAGCCGTTCGATTCACGGACCTGCAGCCGCGGCAGGGGAGCCGGCGTGCGGGGCAGCTCGTGGGTCACGACCTCACCCTCGACACCGAAGGAGGTCGAATGGCACGGGCAGCGCAGGCGCGCCGCGGCCGCGTCCAGCCACAACCTGCACCCCTGGTGGGTGCAGATTCCCGACAACGCGTAGACGACCCCGTCGCGGCGGCGGAGGAAGCCGTTGACCGCGCCGAGTTCGAACGGTGCGGTCGCTCCGTCCGCGAGCTCGGCACTGGCGAGGACCGGCTGCCAGGTTCCGTGCGACGGTACGAGCGTCTGCTGTGCGGCGGGAACTTTCGGCTCGCCGGATCCGCTCAGCAGCGTGTGGTCGATCACCCCGCCCGCCGCGGCCGCGGCGGCGACCGAGGTGCCGATCAGCACGGTGCGCCGGGTGGGACGCCGCGTGCGCGCGCCCGGATCGGGGGCCGGCTCGTCGAGGTCCTCGGCCAGGCGATGGTGCAGCCGGGCGATGAACTCCTCGTCGGGGCTGCCCGCACCGGTCCGGGCCGACCGCAGCGCGATCGCGGCGCGGATCTGGGCGGCGTCGTCATCGTCGGGCCGGAAACCGCGCGGGCTGCGGCCGGCCAGGATGTCGTCGACGTAGCGCTCCACGTCTTTGCTGCTCACCGCGAGCCTCCTGATCCGGGACGGGCGGCCGATCGCAACGCCAGACGCTGGCGTGCCTCGGCCTCGGCAACGCTGACACCGAGCCGCGCCGCGGTATCGGCCATCGAAAGTCCTTGCAGGAAGCGCAATTCGAGGATGCGCCGATAGGGTTCCGGCAGTCCGGCGAGCAGATCACCGACCGCCGCGGCCGGCGTGGCCGAGGAGGTGCCGGGCGGCTCGGCGTCGATCACGGTGATCTCACGGCCCACCCGCGAAAGCCAGTAGCGGGCCAGCACCGAGCGCGCGGTATTCCGCAGCAGCACCGGAATCTGCGACGGTTGCGTATCGATGGGGGGTGCGCCGATGGGCGATGGTTCCAGCGCTGTCATGAACACCTCCGTCGTCAGCTCCTCGGCGTCGGGCGCGGCGCCCACCTTCGCGAGCATCAGCGCGTACACCCAGTCGACATGGCCGTGGAAGATCTCCTCCCAGTCGGCGTGGTCGTCACGAGACCGCGGCGCCGGTGTGGGCGCCGGCTCGGGCTGCCCGCTCATCTGCCGCCGCCCTTCCTCTCCGATGTCGCCGCGCTCGGTGCGGCCCGGTCCGGGACCGGCCGGGTCTGCGGAGACCGTGCCTGCCGAGAACTGTGCCGCCATCAATTAGATAGCAGGGCGGTTACACCCACCACCGGTTACGCGCCACGAGGCGGATCGAGTGCGACACCGCGTAACCACCACTCCTATCTGCAGGCACCACGACTGCGAGGAGTGAAGAACATGAACGTGGCATTCGGTATGCAGTGCACACGAGTAGCGGCGGCGGGCGTCGCCCTCGCCGGTGCGATCGCAACGGCCGCTCCTGGTGGCGCTGCCGGGTCGCTCGCCCGCGAGGCCGTCGAACCGGTTGCCGCGCAATGCCTCTGGGCCGACACCGCCCATCCGCGCGGAGATATCGTCACCGCGGGCGGGTGGAGTTACAGCTGCGGCGCCGACCCCGCCGGCGCGGCCCGGTGGATCCGCGAGGCGGCGTCGGCCGGTCCGAGCACGGTGCCCGATCCGGGTGCGGCGAGTGCGCCCGCCGGGCATTTCAGCGCGGGAGCCCGCCAACCCGGAACCGAATACACCGACTACTGCGTGGGCGACCAGCTGATCGAAGGACGCGACAACGTCGACGAAGTCGCCGCGAGCGGGGACGGTCTGCTGTTCTGGCGGCCGGTCGCGGCCGTGGATTCGTGGGCCTTCGACCCCGGCACCCACCCGGCGCCGCCGTCCGCGCGCGGTTCGAGCCTCTGCCGGGACAGTCAACTCCTCTGAGTTCACCGATGCCTCGGGGCCCGGCTGTGGCCGCCGGGTGAGCCCGGTCATGGGGTGCCCGGGTGCCGCCCGAGCATGGGCATCGGCACATCGGCGAGTGAACGACCGGCGTGCGGGTAATCGCATGGCCGAGCGGAGTTGTCGCGAGGCCGTGCCCTCGGGTCCGGCGGTCGCGACGGCTTCGGTGCGAAAAGTGCGGCGGCCGGCGACGTTCGCCCGGTTCGTGTCGATAGGACGCGAATCGGTGCGATCTCCGTAAGGTCGCCGGTGTCGACGAAAGGGGCCCTCCGGGATGTTCGAGCGGGTAGTGCAGAAGTCGGTGGAGACCTTCGTGCGGGCGGGGACGGGGGTGCAGGAGCCGCTGGCGGCCAAGTACGTCGACCGGTTGCGGCGCAAGCATCCGGAACGCACGCCGGAGGATATCGAGGCCGGTCTGCGGTGGCGCTATCTGGGCGCGGTGACCGTCAGCGGCACACTCGCGGGTCTGTCGGCCGCGGTGCCCGGTGTGGGCACGATCATCGGGCTGGCGGCCAGCGGCGTGGAATCGGTCTTCTTCATGGAGGCCTCGGCGTTCTACGCGGTCTCGGTGGGGGAGTTGCACGGGATGCGCGCGATGTCGCAGCAGCAGCGCCGGGCGCTCGTGGCGGCGGTGGTCCTGGGCGAGGGCGGTGCGCAGCTGCTCGGGAAGGGCGCTGGACAGTCGGCCAAGGATTGGGCCTCGGCGGTGGCGGACAGACTTCCGGTGGTCCGCTCGATCGACAACCCGATGGCGCGCAAGTTCATCATCGGCTTCATCGCCAAGCGCGGGGCGTTGCTGTTCGGCCGGGCGCTGCCCGCCGGCCTCGGCGCGATCATCGGCGGCACCGGTAACTACGCGCTCGGGCGGGCGGTGCTCGCGAACGCGGATCGCACCTTCGAATCGGCGCCCCCGTCCTGGCCCGACGACGTCCGGGCCGCCGTGTACGCCTGATTCCGACGTGCCCGAACGGTCCGCGAGCATGTCGGTGGGCTGGGCTAATGTGCCAGAGGTGAGCGAAACCGGGATCGAGGACGCACGTGCCGCCGAGGCGGCAGACGCCGCCGAGGCGGCCACGGCCGACGAGCGCACCGAATGGCAGCAGCTGGCCGAAGAGGTCCGCGAACACCAGTTCCGGTACTACGTACGCGATGCGCCGATCATCTCCGACGGCGAGTTCGACAAGCTGTTCCAGCGGCTGCTGGCGCTGGAGGAGGCGCATCCGGACCTGCGCACGCCGGACTCGCCGACGCAGCTGGTCGGCGGCGGCTTCGCCACCGAATTCACCGCGGTCGACCACCTCGAGCGCATGCTCTCGCTGGACAATGTCTTCGACGAGGACGAGATGCGCACCTGGATCAGCCGGGTGGTCGCCGAAACCGGCGCCGATACGCACTTCGTGTGCGAGGTGAAGATCGACGGTGTGGCGCTGAACCTCGTCTACGAGAACGGCCGTCTGGTGCGCGGCGCCACCCGTGGCGACGGCCGCACCGGTGAGGACGTCACCCTCAACGCGCGCACGATCGAGGACATTCCCGAACAGCTCACGCCCACAACGGAATTCCCGATTCCCGAACTGCTCGAGGTTCGTGGCGAGGTCTACTTCCGGCTCGAGGACTTCGAGAACCTGAACGCGGCGATTGTCGCCGAGGGCAAGCCGCCGTACGCGAATCCGCGCAACACCGCCGCCGGATCGCTGCGGCAGAAGGATCCGGCGGTCACCTCCCGGCGCCGGCTGCGCATGATCTGCCACGGCTTCGGCCGGATGGTCGGATTCCGCCCGTCCTCGCAGTACGAGGCCTATCAGGCGCTGGCGGCCTGGGGGCTGCCCGTCTCGGCGCACACCGTGCGCGTGCAGGGTGCCGACGCGGTGGTCGAACGCATTCGCTACTGGGGAGAGCACCGCCACGACATCGAGCACGAAATCGACGGCCAGGTGATCAAGGTCGACGAGTTCACGCTGCAACGCCGCCTCGGCAGCACCTCGCGCGCCCCGCGCTGGGCCATCGCCTACAAGTACCCGCCCGAGGAGGCCACCACCCGCCTGCTCGACATCCAGGTCAACGTCGGCCGCACCGGCCGGGTCACGCCGTTCGCGGTGATGGAACCGGTGACCGTCGCCGGTTCCACGGTCGCGATGGCGACGCTGCACAACGCCTCGGAGGTCGAGCGCAAGGGTGTGCTGATCGGCGATACCGTCACCATCCGCAAGGCCGGCGATGTCATTCCCGAGGTGCTCGGCCCGGTGGTCGACGTGCGCGACGGCAGCGAACGGCGTTTCGTCATGCCCACCCACTGCCCGGAATGTGGCACCGAGCTCGCTCCCGAGAAGGAGGGCGATGCCGATATCCGCTGCCCGAACCAGCGGCACTGCCCCGCGCAGCTGCGGGAGCGGGTGTTCCACATGGCCGGGCGCGGCGCCTTCGATATCGAGGCACTGGGCTACGAGGCGGCGATCGACCTGCTGAAGTCGGGCGCGATCTCGGACGAGGGCGATCTGTTCGACCTGAGCGAGGAGAAACTGCTCGGCACAACGCTTTTCGTCAACAAGAGCGGCACGCTCTCGGCCAACGGCAAACGCCTGCTGCAGAATCTGGACGCCGCGAAGGACCGTCCGCTGTGGCGGGTGCTGGTGGCCTTGTCCATCCGCCATGTCGGGCCGACCGCGGCGCGCGCTTTGGCTGCCGAGCTGGGCAGTATGGCGGCGATCGAGGAGGCGTCGGCCGAGGCGCTGGCGGCGGTCGACGGCGTCGGCCCGACCATCGCGGCCGCGGTGAAGGAATGGTTCACCGTCGACTGGCACCGCACCATCGTCGAGAAGTGGCGTGCGGCCGGGGTGCGGATGGAGGACGAGCGCGACGAATCGATCGAACGCAATCTCGAGGGGTTGTCGATCGTGGTCACCGGCTCCCTGCAAGGGTTCTCCCGCGACGAGGCCAAGGAAGCGATCCTGGTGCGCGGCGGCAAGGCGGCCGGATCCGTCTCGAAGAAAACCGCTTTCGTGGTGATCGGTGATTCCCCGGGGTCCAAGGCGGCCAAGGCGGAGGAACTCGGCGTGCCCATTCTTGACGAGGACGGGTTCCGCATGTTGCTGGCGGAGGGGCCCGATGCGGTGCGGCCGGAGCCGGATACCGAGGACGAATCGGACTGAGCATGGATCAGTGGGATATGCGGGTGCGGATTCGCCGCGCCCGCCCGGACGATTTCGCCGCGATCGCACAGCTGACGGTCGACACCTACGTCGGCGAGGGGCACGTGCACCCCGAAAGCCCCTACGTGGCCGAACTTTCCGATACCGAGACCAGAGCGCGCGAAGCCGAGGTACTCGTCGCCGAGCGCGAGGGGGACCTGCTCGGTTCGCTGACCATCGCGCGGCCCGGCACCCCGTACGCGGATATCGCACGGGTGGGTGAGCTGGAGTTCCGCATGCTCGCGGTCGCCAAGCGCGCCCGCGGCGCCGGTGTCGGCACCGCCCTGGTCCGCACCGTCGTCGAAACGGCCCGGGCGGAGAGCTTCGCCGCCGTCGTATTGACCACGATGCCCGGGATGGCCGACGCCCGGCGCATCTACGAGCGGATGGGTTTCGGCCATGTGCCGCAACGGGATTGGCACACCGACGCCGGGCTGCCGCTCACCGTGATGCGGCTGGAACTCACGACCGGCGCGTAGGCAATTCCGGCGCGCGGCGAGCAGGGGCCGCTACCGGCTCCTGCTCGCCGAAGACGCTGCGCCGCAAACGGTTCAGCTCAGTACGGTGGCGACGATGCCCGCCAGATAACCCAGCCGCGCGACCTCGGACGGACGGAAATCCGGCCCGCCGGGGCGGCCGAGCAGTAGCGCCTTACCGGTGTTGCCGAGCGGGGCGGCCGCCAGTTTGGTGTCCATGTCCCGCCAGATCTGCGGGACCCAGTCGGCCTCGGGATCGAGGGCCGTCGGCTTCTCGAGTGGCATCCACGGCACACTGCCGGCCTGCGTCTCGGGTGCGCTGGCGCTGCCGACCAGACGCTGGCCGCCGTGCGGCCCCAGATCCATCACGGTGCTCCATCCGACCTGCAGGACGCGCGGGACGCCGTCGACCAGCACCTGCAACCGGTCGTCGCGCGCGGTGGCGACCTGGTCGATCAGCTCCAGTTCACGATGGGTGTCGAGAATGCCGGAATAGGGACGCAGCGAATCGACCCGCACATCGGCGAGCGATTCGGCCGCGGTGATCAACGTGTCGGGCAGTGCACCCGACGGAACTTCCACCACCAGATCGTCGATCGCATATCCTGCGCCGCGTTCGACGACATCCAGCGAGAGGATGTCGGCGCCGACGGAGCCCAGCGCTACTGCGAGTGAACCGAGACTTCCTGGGCGATCCGGAAGCTGCACGCGAAGCAGATATGACACGTGCTTGCCTTCCTTTCCTGTGCGACCGAGACTTTCGGACGTATACCCGAGTCTCGCAATACTTACACCCACTGCTTCCAGCAAACGATTCGAAGCGGGGGCAGTGAGGTACGCCACATCCATTGTCGGCCGAACCCCGGGTGCCGTGCCAGTGCCGTTCCGATGACGTTGTGATGTCAACCTTGTTTCCGGCGAGCACCGGTACGAACAGCGCAGCCCGACCGTGACCGGATGGCTACAACGCGCACCCATTAGGCTGTCCCATGCGCAGCGCCCTGCGCCATCGACACGCACCAACCTGCCGAAAGGGGATTCGCGGTGTCCGCCATCTCCCGCGACGAGGTCGCACACCTCGCCCGGTTGTCCCGGCTCGCCCTCACCGACGAAGAGCTCGATCTGTATGCCGGTCAGCTGGATTCGATCCTGAGTCACGTGCAGGTCATCACCGAGGTCGCCGCCGACGTACCGGCCACCGCGTCGCCGAACCCGACCGCCAACGTCACCCGCCCGGACGTGGTCGTCCCCGGGCTCAGCCCGGACGAGGCGCTGTCCGGTGCTCCCGCGGTCGACGAGCAGCGGTTCATGGTTCCGCAGATCCTGGGAGAAGGCGAGTAATGAGCGGCGATCTGACGAAACTGTCCGCGGCCGAGCTGGCGGAGAAGATCCACGGGCGCGAGCTGTCCTCGGTGCAGGTCACCGAGGCGCATCTGCAGCGCATCGCCGAGGTCGACGGTGAACTGAACGCCTTCCTGCATGTGGCCGGCGAGCAGGCGCTGGCGACGGCCGCCGAGGTCGACGCCGCGATCGCCGCAGGCACCGTGGCCTCGCCGCTGGCGGGAGTTCCGTTGGCGCTCAAGGACGTTTTCACCACCACGGATATGCCGACCACCTGCGCGTCGAAAATTCTCGAGGGCTGGGTGTCGCCCTACGACGCGACCGTGACGGCCAAGTTGCGCGCCGCCGGCATCCCGATCCTGGGCAAGACGAACATGGACGAGTTCGCGATGGGTTCGTCCACCGAGAACTCCGCCTACGGCCCCACCCGCAACCCGTGGGACACCAGCCGCATCCCCGGCGGTTCCGGCGGCGGTTCGGCGGCGGCCCTGGCCTCCTATCAGGCGCCGCTGGCGATCGGCACCGACACCGGCGGTTCCATCCGTCAGCCCGCCGCGGTCACCGCGACCGTCGGCACCAAGCCGACCTACGGCACCGTGTCCCGCTACGGCCTGGTCGCCTGCGCGTCGTCGCTGGACCAGGGCGGCCCGTGCGGCCGCACCGTGCTCGACACCGCCTTGCTGCACGAGGTGATCGCCGGTTACGACCCGAAGGACTCGACCTCGCGCGATGTGCCGGTTCCGGCGCTCGTGGAGGCCGCTCGCGCGGGTGCGCGCGGCGATCTGGCCGGGGTGAAGGTCGGCGTGGTCAAGGAACTGCATTCCGACAGCTACCAGCCGGGCGTGCTCGCCTCCTTCGATGCCGCGGTGGCGCAGCTGAAGGATCTGGGCGCCGAAGTGGTCGAGGTGTCGTGCCCGCACTTCGAATACGCGCTGGCGTCCTACTACCTGATCCTGCCGAGTGAGGTGTCGTCCAATCTGGCTCGGTTCGACGCCATGCGGTACGGCCTGCGCGTCGGCGACGACGGCAGCCACTCCGCGGAGCAGGTCATGTCGCTGACCCGTGAGGCGGGATTCGGTCCGGAAGTCAAGCGCCGCATCATGATCGGCACCTACGCGCTCTCGGCCGGATATTACGACGCCTACTACGGTCAGGCGCTGAAGGTGCGCACCCTGATCGCGCAGGACTTCGACAAGGCCTACGAGAGCGTCGATGTGCTGGTCTCGCCGACCAGCCCGTTCACGCCGTGGAAGCTGGGGGAGAAGGTGAACGATCCGCTGGCGATGTACCTGTCGGACCTGTGCACGCTCCCGACCAACCTGGCCGGGCACTGCGCCATGTCGGTGCCGTCGGGACTGTCCGCCGACGACGGCCTGCCGGTGGGCCTGCAGATCATGGCGCCGGCACTGGCCGACGACCGGCTCTACCGCGTGGGCGCCGCCTACGAGGCCGCGCGCGGTCCGATCGCCTGAGCGCAGCCGATCGGCGGGCTCGTTCCTGCCAGGATGCGTCGATGCGGCGGCGTACCGAAGAGGTCACGCCGCCGCGCCGATCGCCGGGTTACGGCCGCGGCCACGGGCGGCCGTCGAGCCGCTCGATATCGGTGTTGAAGCGCTGCAGATAGTCGGCGAAGCGCGCGACGTCGTCGGGGGACCAGCCCTCCAGAACGCGGCCCAGGCCTTCGATATTGGCGTTGCGTTCGGCGTCGAGGTTCTCCTCGCCGGCCGGTGTGATGCGGAACTTGCGGGCCATCCCGCCCTCGGGATCGGGGATCCGCTCGACATGTCCGGCGCGCAGCAGCGCCGCCGTCTGCCGGTTCAGCGTGGAGGCGTCGAGGCCGAACGCCTCGCTGAGCTGACCGATCGACATCGGGCCCTCGATGGCGAGGCGGCTGAGCAGCACGTAGGCGCTGCGATCGAGGCGGGTGCCGTCGCGGCGATAGCGCGGGTGAAGGGTGTAGCGGCCGAGCAGCATGGTCTCGAATTCCACCAGATTCGTGGGCTTGTCCATGCCGTCCTTCCGCCGATTTACAGTTCTGACCTGCGAGAACCGGTATAGCACACGTCCGGGTCCGGGCGGGCACGGTGGTCGGCTGGGTGGGAGCCGGTGCCGTGGCCGCCCCGGCCGCCGTCATCGACGTCAGCAGCTCCCGAGGGCGGTGCCCTGGTCCGATCCGTAGCGGTGGCCGTGGCCGGGGCCCGGGGCGAGGGCGGAGAGCATATCGGCGGTGGTCTGCACCCAGCTCAGCCCCGGCAGCCACATCGGGTGTGGTGCGTCGTGGCGGGTCCCGATGAGATCGGGTGCGCGCCAGAGCAATCGCGGCGACCACTGCACCACCGGATCGGAGGAGTTGGCGAGGACGGTGGCGCCGCCGCGGTGCACCGCCGATGCCGGTGGGCCCGCCCACAGTGCGCCGCAGACCCGGGCGCGTTCGTCGCGATCGTCGGCGAAGATCGCGCTGCCCGCGGTCGCGCCCAGGCTCTGGCCGTAGACGTAGAGCTTCGGCGGATGGGCCAGGCCGGCCAGGTGTCGTTCGATTCCGGTGAACAGCGCCCGTGCCGAGCGTTCGGCGTCGGCCCGGGCGAACAGGAAGGTCGCCCAGCTGGGAGCCTGCGAATACTGCATGCCGACCAGCGTCGCGTCGCCGTCGAACCGCTCGTCCAGGCCGCGGGCGGCGCCGGCGTCGATCCAGCCCGATCCGGTCGGCACCATCATCACGAGGTGCCCGCGGTCGAATCCGCCGGATCGCTCGATCTCCCGAATCGCCAGCGCGACACGAGAATCGAGATCCGGTGCCGAGTCGAGACCGATGTAGACGCGCACCGACCGGCCGCGTTCGGCGACGAATTTGCGCCCCTCCGCTCCGAGCGAGGCCCAGCTCACCGCCGATTCCGGACTGCCCGAGCGGGTGTAGGAGACCGGCCGCACCACTGTCGGGTCCATGGCGGCGTCGGCCGAGGCGAATGCCGAGCGCTGCCAATTCACGATGGCCGGAAGCAGGGCGAACTGGCAGGCGAGGACGGTGGCGGTGACCAGTGCCGCCGCCCGCAGTCGCCCCACATACCGTGCCGCCCAGCGCAAGCCGCGCAGGATGAGCAGGATCGGCACGACCACCGCGACGACGCCGATCGCCCAGTGCAGCCAGTACCGCGCACCGACCGGCGGAAAATTCATGGCCGCCCGCAGCCGGTTCTGCCAGTACCAGGCGTGGATGAGAGTGGCACCGGTGATGGCACAGCACGCGATCACGATCGCATTCCGGAACCGCCTCGTCCGCGCGTCCGTGTCGATCGCCCAGTGTCCCAACACCTTCCGGCCGAGTCCCGCCACACCCAGCGCGATGAGCACCAGCAGGGCGGTGAGCAACGCCTGCGCGACCGAGGTGCGCGGAAGCAGCCCCGGCGCCAGCGACGCGGAAACTCCCGCCGCCGAGGCCATCAGGGTGCCGGTCCGAGGCGTGCCCATGGTGACGAGACGGCGGATCGCCGTGCCGAGTGCATGCCGCGCGCGCTCGGACGAGTGGGAAGACCGTGTCGTGGCGGTCGTCTCGCCGGGTGACGATGGTACGAAACATGTTCGGACGGTGGCGTCGGGGACACCGATCGACGACGAAGTGCCCTGTGCGCCAGTGGTAGCGGCGGGATGGAGTGAACGCTTCCGCGTCGATCGGTGGTTACCGTTCGTGCCAGGGCCAGGGCCAGGGCCAGGGCCAGGGCTTGTGCCCGGCGTTGCTGTCCTTCGTCGGTCGCTGGCCGGTTGGGTTCGCGAAATCTCTCGTCGCGCGCCCGGACGCCGCAACGGTGAAAGTTCCAGCGCCGTAACGGCCGGCCACGCCCGCTCGGCCGCCCATCCGCCGGCGCCGCCTCCCGCCGCGGCTGTCGCCGGGGCGCCAAGCCACAGGCCGATCCCGTCGACACCCCGCACGGTAAAGCTGCGTAGCTGAACAGCGTTGCGCGACAGCCATTCGCGCGCGCTTCGGGCGGTCCGCGACGCGGCCACACCGATGCGTACGGCGGGGAGAATGCGCCGATCGTGATTGCCGATACTTCCACCCGAGCGCCGGCACCAACTGCGCCTGGCCGATGCGCGACGAGAATCCGACCACGGCGACCACCGATTCGCCGGTGGCGCTGTGCATTGTCCTTCCCGACGCGGCCGGATGGTGCGGCGGACGATGGCGAACACCGCCGCCACCATCAGCAGCACCAAGGCGAGCCGGGCCAGGACGTGGACCATCTGCGGTCCGAGTTCCGTTCCGGACAGCTCTCGGCCGAACAAATATTCGGGCATCGGCGCGGCGTAGTTCTGGCGGCGGGAGTTCAGATCCACCGCCGCGGTGGCGATCGTCGCCATCGTGGTGCAACGGGTGCGGGCGAGCGGATCGCCGCGCGTATCGCAGGCGGCGAACATGCGGCTTTCGAGAGCGTTGTCGATGGCTCGGCGCGCCCACGGACCGAGCGGATGGCCGCGGACTTTGGCGTAGCGCAGCAGGTCGTAGCCGAGGTCGTGGGCCTTGCAGGCGGTGTCGAATTCGGCGGGCAGCGGAATCGGCGAGGAGCACTCACCGGACGGGTCGACCGGCATACCGGCCGCTTGAACCGGCCGATAACCCTGTGTCGCAGGGAAATCCGCGGGAATCACCGCCAGCTCCGGCCGGTCACCGGTCAGCGCGCGCACCGCATCCCGCGCGGCCGTGTTCTCCGGCGCGGGGCCGACCTCGGCCGCCTCCGCCGCCGGCGACAACGACACCAGGACCGCGATCACCGCCGCGACAACGGCGACGATCGCGCGTAAATACTCACGCCGCCAATGCCTTTCGCTACCCGTCCCGGCCGGCAACGGCATCACCGGCGCCGACTCACCGTCGTGCCCGCGCCACGTCCGACGGCCGTCGCGGCCCGGCCCGGCGTCGACCGCCGTGATCCCGCTGTCCCCGCGCGGCGACCCACCCGCATCCGCAATATCGCTCATGGCGGTTGAAGGTAGAAATCGGGAACCGGCGCACACCTCCCGCTGCGGATCGATTTCGGCACCGCTACCGGGGTGCGCGCGGGCAGCGGTGTCATACCGGGGTAGGGGGTGGGATGTCGATCCCGGGGGTGAGGACGGATCGGCGGCGACTTCCTAGGCTCGTCACCATGACACGGGCGATACGAGTGGCGCGGCAGGCGCGGGCGGCGGCGCGAACTCCGGGCCGGGCGCGGCTGTGGTTCGACATGGCGACGGTGGTGGTCATCGGAACGCTGTTCGCGGTCGGCTGGCCCACCCTGCACCTCACCCATCAGGTGCCGGCCGGCGCGCAGCCGTTCATCGCCGCGCTGGCCGTATTCCCGCTGGCGCTGATCCGCGTCAATCCGTCTCTGGGCTGGGCCATCTCCGCCGGCGCGGCCTTGCTGATCGCGCTGGCCATCCCGCATCAGCCCGGCAATGATCTGCCGTTCCAGGTCGTCCACATCCTGGTGTTGTTCGCGTTGCTGTTCGCGGTGGCGGTGCGGGCGCCGATGCAGATCGTGCTGATCGCCTGGATCGCGTCGTCCCTGCTGTTCGCGACCACCATGGCGGGAACCAGCTCCTTCGCGGAGGCGGGGTTCGGCTGGCCGCTGGCGATGACCGGGCTGGTCGGATTCGGTCTGCTGGTGCGCTGGCTGGTGCTGTCGCGGCAGGCGCTGGTGCGCCAGGAGGAGCAGAACGAACTGGAACGAGCCCGCCGCGCGATCCTCGAGGAAAAGGCCCGCATCGCGCGCGATCTGCACGATGTGGTCGCCCACCACATGTCGATGGTCGTGGTACAGGCGCAGACCGCGCCCTATCGGGTGCCGGACGTGTCCGAGGCGGCCCGCGCGGAATTCGATTCCATCGGCGCGTCCGCCCGGGAGGCGCTCAACGAGATTCGCAGCATGCTCGGCGTCCTGCGCAGCGACGGTCAGCTGCCCGAACACGCCCCGCAGCCGGTCGCCGCCGACGTGGTGTCGATGTTGGACGGCGTGCGCCGCGCGGGCGTGCACATCGACTGGACCATCGACGGTCCGCTGGCCACGGTCCCCGATACCGTCGGCCTCGCGCTGTACCGGATCGTGCAGGAGTCGCTGTCGAACGTGTCCCGGCATGCGCCGGGGGCGGCGGTCACCGTGACCGTGACGGTGACCGCGCAGGCGGTGGAGGTTCTGGTGGCCAACGACGCCGGGACGGGCGGGGCGCCGGTGGGGAGTTCGGACGGCAGCGGCATCTCCGGTATGCGCGCCCGGGCGGAATCCATCGGCGGCATGCTGGCCGCCGGCCCGCGCTCCGAAGGTGGCTTCCAGGTGTATGCGCGGTTACCGATCCACGTCGAGGAAGGAACCGTCGAGGCAGCCGCCGCGACCGCGCTGCCGGGCGCGCGGAACTGAGCCGGCCGTCGTGTAAGACTTAGCGGCGATGCTCACCTATTTCCAAGCCATCGTGATCGGCGCGCTGCAGGGCGTCACCGAATTGTTCCCCATCTCCAGCCTGGGCCATTCCGTGCTGGTGCCGGCCTGGCTGGGCGGCAGCTGGGAGAAACTGGTCACCGAGGGCGACTCCGACAACGGCACCCCGTACCTGGCCTTCGTGGTCGCCCTGCACGTGGCGACCGCGATCGCGCTGCTGGGCTATTACTGGCGGGATTGGCGCGACATCATCGTCGGCTTCGTGACCACGCTGCGCACCCGGCGTATCGAGACCTCGTCGCAGCGGCTGGCCTGGTTGATCGTGCTGGCGACCATTCCCGTCGGGGTGCTCGGCCTGCTGCTGGAACATCCGCTGCGCACGATGTTCGCGACGCCGATCTACGCGAGCATCTTCCTCACCCTCAACGGTGTGGTGCTGATCGTCGGCGAGGGCCTGCGGCGGCGCAACGCACCCTCGCTGGCCGAATACGGTCGCCGCTTCGCCGCTGACGAGGCGCGCGCCGATGCACAGGCACGGGGCGTGGCGCTCCAAGAGGATCTCGAGGTCCCCTCCGACGAGCGGCTGGCGGCGCTGTCGGTCAAGGACGCCCTCGGTATCGGCCTGGCCCAATCCGGTGCGCTGCTGGCCGGATTCAGCCGCTCCGGCCTGACCATGGTCGGTGGTCTGCTGCGCGGACTCGATCACGAGGACACCGCGAAATTCGCCTTCCTGCTCGCCACTCCGGTGATCCTGGCCGCGGGTGTGCTGAAGCTACCGGAACTGGCCGGTCCGGAGGCCGCCGGAATCCACGGTCAGGCGCTGGTCGGCGCGATCGTCGCCGGCCTCGCGGCGTGGTTCGCGGTGCGATTCCTGGAGCGGTTCTTCAAGTCCCGCACGCTGCTGCCGTTCGCGGTCTACTGCTTGGTGGCGGGGCTGCTGTCGATCATCAGATTCCTCTGAGGCGGATATGCCCATCACCGTATTGATCGCCGACGATCAGGCGATGGTCCGGCAGGGGTTCGGCGCGCTGCTGGCCGCCCAGCCCGATATCAGCGTCATCGGCGACGCGGCCAACGGCGCGATCGCGGTGGCCGAGGCCAAACGGCTGCGACCCGATGTGGTGCTGATGGATGTGCGCATGCCGGAGATGAACGGGCTCGAGGCGGCGCGCGCCATTCTGGCCGCCGGATTCGATCCGCCGGTGCGCGTGCTGATGCTGACCACCTTCGATATCGACGACTACGTGTACGAGGCATTGGGCCTGGGCGCCAGCGGATTCCTTCTCAAGGACGCACCCGCGGACGAATTGGTGCGCGCGGTGCGCGTCGTGGCCGAGGGGCAGGCGCTGCTCGCGCCGACGGTCACCCGCCGGTTGATCGCCGATGTCACTCGCCGTCGCGCCCGCCCCAAACCCGCCCCCGCCCTGAACGCGCTGACCCCGCGCGAACGCGAAGTACTCGAGCTGATCGCCAAGGGCATGTCGAACACCGAGATCGCCGAGGCGCTGTTCGTCGCCGAGCAGACCGTGAAAACCCATGTGTCCAAGGTGTTTTCCAAACTCGATCTGCGTGATCGCGCGCAAGCCGTGGTGATCGCCTACGAATCCGGCCTGGTCACGCCGGGTTGAGCGATCCGGGTAGGATCGCGACCTGGTACGTCGCCGGAAGGGGGAACGTAGGTGTTGAACAACGGTGACGTGTTCGCCGGCTTCACCGTGGAGCGACTGCTCGGTCAAGGGGGGATGGGATCGGTCTATCTGGCGCGGCATCCGCGTCTGCCCCGGTTGACCGCGCTGAAACTGCTGAATCGTGAGCTGTACACCGATGCCGAGATCCGCGCCCGCTTCGAACGCGAGGCCGATCTGTGCGCACAACTCGACCATCCCGGCATCGTCGCCGTCTACGACCGCGGCGTCGAGGACGATCAGCTGTGGATCTGCATGCAATACGTGGACGGTGTCGACGCCGCCACCGTGAATCCGCTGACCCTGCCGCCGGAGCGGGCGGTGCAGATCGTCGAAGGTGTCGCCGACGCACTGGATTACGCCCACGGCAACGGTGTGCTGCACCGAGATGTGAAGCCCGCCAACATCCTGCTGGCCCGGGCGGTGAGCGGCAAGGGTGAGCGGGTCTTTCTCACCGATTTCGGAATCGCCCGGCTGCGTGAGGATTCCACGCACCTCACCCAGGCCGGCATGTTCACCGCCACCCTGGCCTACGCCTCACCGGAACAGATGACCGGTGTCGAACTCGACCACCGCTCCGATCAGTATTCGCTGGCGTGCGCCCTCTACTGGCTGCTCACCGGAACCGGGCCGTTCGACTCCGAACATCCCACCGAAGTGATCCGCGGCCACCTGCAACTGCCGGTCCCGCCCGCCAGTGCGCGGCGCGCCGGACTGTCCCCGGCGATGGACGGGGTGATCGCCCGCGCCATGGCCAAGCGAGCGTCCGAAAGATTCGGCAGCTGTATGGAATTCGCGGCCGCGGCGCGGGCGGCGCTGAACGCGCCCGCGGGGATGCCGACGACGAGTGGTGCGGCTCCGACACTCATCCGGCCGGGCGGGCCGTCGCCCGTGCAGCCGAACTCGCCGCGAGTGCCCGCCGGACCGCATCCCGGTACCCACACGCAGGGATACCCGCCGGCGAACGGTGCTCGCGTGCCCGCCGGACCGCATCCCGCCACCCATACGCAGGGATACCCGCCGGCGAACGGTGCTCGCGTGCCTACCGTGGTTCCCATTGGGGGACAGCATTATTCGCCGGCCGCGAATAACGCCGGCCCGGCGAATGCCGCGTCCGCTCGGGCGCCGATGCCGGCCGCGACACACTCTCCCGCAGGGTATTCCGCGCCGCCGCCCGGCTACCCGCCCGCCCCGGGCTCGGGCTACCGGCCGCAGCCGCCGAAGCGCTCGCGCGCGATGGTGGCCGCGATCATCGTCGCCGTGCTGGTGGTGGTGGCCATCGTCGTCGCGGTCGTCGTGGTTGTGTTGCAGAAGAATTCGAAGGGCAACGATTTCGCCGCCATGAAGTCGACCTTCCCGCAGTTGGTGAAGCCTTCGGCGACGGGCAGCAGTGGCGACGGATACGACGGTCAGTCCTGTTTCCGTGAGACCGACGGCAAGACTCTGCGCACGCCGGGCGACGCCGCCGATCTCCGTCTGGGTTCGTGGACAGCGGCCTGGGACTGCTGGGGAGCGGTGGACAAGCCCGAATACGCCATCCTGTCCTACGACTCGTCATCGGATTCGCAACGCGTGATCGCGGGGTTGCCCGCCAACCGGAAGGGAGCGGGCGTCACGGGTAGCGACATCGAATATGACAGCTACATGTGGAAGACGGCCGACTCCGCGATCCCGAACGAATTCTGGAAGGTCATCGCCTTCCGGGATTCGACGCGGTCGAGGTATCTGATCGTCGCGCACAACCAGTACTGGCCCAGCTTGCAGGAGGGCAAGACGTACCAGGAGTTCGACACCTGGTGCAACGAGATGCCCATGGCCTAGGCAAGCTGGGCCGCCGGGTCCGCCGGCGGACCTCGCTCATCCGAAGAACGCGGCGGCTTCCCCGTGCCGGTCGTTCGGCACCAGTTTGAGCTGCTTCGTCGCCTCCGCCAGCGACACCAGGCCGATCTCGGTGCCGTGCAACGCCACCATCTGGCCGAACCGGCCGTCGTGGACCGCTTCGGCGGCGTGCAGGCCGAAACGGGTCGCGAGCACCCGGTCGTAGGCGGTGGGTTTGCCGCCGCGCTGGACGTGGCCCAGTACCGTGGTGCGGACCTCCTTGCCGATGCGGCGTTCGATCTCCACGCCCAGTTGGTGGGCGACACCGGTGAACCGTTCGTGTCCGTATTCGTCGACCCCGCCCTCGCGCAGGTGGAACGAGCCCTCGGCGGGTTTGGCGCCCTCGGCGACCACGCAGATGAAATGCGAATCACCGCGTTGGAAGCGGCGTTTGATCATGGTGCACACCTCGTCGACGTCGAAGGGCACCTCCGGGACGAGGGTGAGGTGGGCGCCGGAGGCGATGCCGGAATTCATCGCGATCCACCCGGCGTGGCGGCCCATCACCTCCACCAGCATGACGCGCTGATGCGATTCCGCGGTGGTGTGCAGCCGGTCGATGGCGTCGGTGGCGATGCTGACGGCGGTGTCGTGGCCGAAAGTGGTGTCGGTGCAGTCGATGTCGTTGTCGATGGTCTTCGGCACGCCGACCACCGGCACACCTTCGTCGGAGAGCCAGTGCGCGGCGGTGAGGGTGCCCTCGCCGCCGATCGGGATGAGGGCGTCGATGCCGTTGTCGTCGAGGGTGCGTTTGATGCGGCCCAGTCCCTCGAGCAGCACGTCGGGATTGGTGCGGGCGGTGCCGAGCATGGTGCCGCCCTTGGTGAGCAGCCGGTCGGTGCGGTCGTCGTTGTGGATGTGGATCTTGCGATCCTCCAGTAACCCGCGCCAACCGTCCTGGAAGCCGACGATCGCGTCACCGTAGCGGCCGTTCGCAGTGCGAACGACAGCTCGGATGACCGCGTTCAAGCCTGGGCAGTCCCCGCCTCCGGTCAAGACTCCGATGCGCATGCCGCTATCTTGCCGCGCCCGGGCGCGCGGCGCAGCCCCGCCCCCGTTAACCGGCGGTTACAGCAACCGGCTACCACAGACAGGAGTCACTGCGCGGGCGCGCAGATGTTATTGCGCGGGCGCGCAGTGTCTGTTATTGCGCGGGCGCGCAGTGTCCGGCCGGAAGGTCGTCGAGATGTTTGGTGATCAGGCCCGCCATCTTGTTGAGAATCTGGGTGCCGTCGTCGAAGGTGCCCGAGGTCGCCTGGGCGGCAAGGGAAATGGCGACGTCGCCGTTGGGTGTGGTCAGCAGGCCGAATTGACGGACCAGGTAGTTGCCGCTCGGATCCGGCCCCCAGCCACCTTTGAAACGGGTGTTGTCCAGATGTCCGAGGCCCCACTGCTGGCCCCAGACCACCTTGCCCATCAGTGTGGTCACGGTGTCGGCGTCGGGCAGGCAGGGCAGCCGCGACGCCCAGCGCACCTGGTCGGCCAGTGACCAGTCGGCCTGCCCGAACGCGGAGTACTCGGCACGCGAGCGGGTCGCGGGGACGGTCGTGGTGGTGTCGCCCCCTTCGCGCAGCACCGACTGCACCGCTTTGGCCGCCGCGTCGGGTGCGCCCAGCGCCTGCCACAGCCCGTCGGCCGCGGAGTTGTCGGACTCGGTGATGGCCGCCGACATCTGATACGTGCTGGTGTTGCCGTTGGTGCGCAGAACGGCAAGGGTCAGCGGGACTTTCATCGTCGACCAGGACGGCCCGGTGGTCCAATCGCCCATCTGTGCGGTGCGCTGGCCGCCGACCGCCATGATCGCCATGCCGGCGCGTCCGTCCAGACTCGGTCGCAGTGCGGTGAAATCGGCTGCCAGCGAACCCGGCAGCGCGAACATCGTGACAGGAGCGGACGAGGTGCTCGCCCGGGTCGTCGTGGTCGCCGCGGGGGTGTCGGTGGCGTTCGAGCAGGCCGCCGGGCTCAGTAACAGGCTCGCCCCGAGCAGCGCTGCCGCGCAGCGGCACACTCGAAAAGCCATGGCCCGCTTCGTGCTCGGCCGGAGTGCGTGCACCCGTTCACCTCCACATCGTGCGGACGGCCCCGCACGGCACCATCCGTCAGACGAGGAATTGTGTGCGGTCGCGGCCCGCGGGTCAAATGCGAGGACCGTCGGCGGCGCATATGAGACGACTGCGCAATCACCGCTCGCATTCTCCGCCGTGCAGTTCGTGCACGTGTTCGGACAGCAGCGCCGACATCCGGTCCATCATTTCGACCGCATCATCATAGGATCCCGAATCCGGTTGTGCCGCAAGAGCTACCGCGAGCTGCCCGGACCAGGTGGGCACCAGGCCGAACTGGCGGACCAGATAGGCTCCGGTGTCGTCGTCGGGTCCCCAGCCGCCCTTGTACTCGGCGCCGACGAACGAACCCAGGCCCCAGCTCTGGCTGTCGGTGATCTGCTGCATCAGATCCACCACCCGCGAGGCGTTGTGCAGGCACGGCAGCCGCGCGGCGAAGCGCAGCTGATCGACCAGACTCCATGGGGTGGCGCCGAAAACCATCGGGTCGTCGATGGATTGGCGCGCATCCGGATTATGCCGGTCGGCGACATCGGTGGTGGTGTCGCCGGCCTCGCGCAGCACCGCCTCGACCGCTTCGGCCGCGGGTTCGCCGCCACCCAGCGCGATCCAGAGTGCTTGCGCCGCATCGTTGTCCGAGGCGGTGATGGCGGCCTGGGCGACATCGGCCAGTCCCACCGGATCCCGCCGCAGCGCCGCGAGGGCGAGGGGCACCTTGATCGTCGACCAGGCGACCCCCGTGGTCCAGTCGCCGAGGGTGATCACGTGGTCGCCACCCACGGCCATCACCGCCAGGCCCATGCGGCCCGGTAGCTGCGCGCGCAGATTGGCGAAACCGGCCACCAGACCGCTGGGCAGGGTGAGCGTCGAGCGGGGAACGGGCGCCGGACGCACCATTTCGGTGGCCGGCGGCCGGGCCGGGCCCGGGTCGGTGCTGACCGCGGCACCGTGTGCCGCGCACGCCGAAACGAGAAGTGTGACAACTGCCAAGAACAACCGCCGCCGACCCTGGCGCCCGGTGGGCGTCGGGTCAGTAGACATAGACCACCGCGTTGTCACCGCCCGTACAGGTGACGACCTTTCCCGAGCTGGTGCAGGTCATCGGATAGGACCGGCCCGTCACCGGACTCACCGCGATGATCGAGGTGCTGGTCTCGGCGGTGGCCGCGCTGGTCGCGCCGTGCGATTCGGCCGCCTGCGCGTAGGCCTTGCGCACCGCTTCCGCGAAACCGCAAGAGGTCACCGAGGATCCGGTCGCGGTCTTGCCGAACGAGCCCTGCGACGTCGATGTCTGCGAGCACGGGGTCGCGCCGACCGGAAGGTTGGCCGACGTGCCGGTCGTGGTCGGCGCCGCGGTCGTGCTCGGTGCGGAGCTGGTCGCCGGTTGCTGGGCGGTCACCGCCGGGGCGGCGGGCGCCGCCGCGGTGGCCGGGTGATCGTTGCTGCCCGACGAGCCGAAGACCTGCCAGCCGACGATGCCGAGGCCGGCCAGGACCACCGCACTCAGGACGCCGAGAACGACCGGAACCGCGACCGATCGCGAGCGCTTCGCCGGGCGTGCGTCTTCCGAACCCGTTGCCGCGAAGGCGAATTCGTCATCGTAGTCGTCGTCGGCGTAACGGTCGTCGGCGTATCGGTCGTCGTCGGCGTACCGGGTGTCGGCGTATCGGTCGTCCTCGTCGTAGCGAGCGTCGTCGCGGAAGCGCAGATCGTCGTCGTAGCGGGTGTCGTCGCCGTAGTCCTCGTCGCCCGGCCGGGCGACGTCGAGGAACTGGGTATCGCCCGCTGCCTCGGCGACGGTGCCGAACTGCGAGACGTCGAGGAAACGGGTGTTGTCCTCGACACCGGGGACGCGATCGGTGCCGCCGGTGCGGAACTGGGAGACGTCGATCAGTTCGGTCTTCTCACCGGGCCGCAGATCCGCATCCGATCCCAGGGCGGTGTCGGCACCGGATCGCGCCGTCACCTCGGGATCGTTGCTGAACTGCGCCGGGTCGAGCAGTTGGGTGCGGTATTCGGAACCCGGTGTCGAATCCTGCTCGGCCACGGGCTGTTCGGTGCGGTCGCGAGTCTCCTCGCCGCCGATCACGCCGTACGCGCGGGTCGGTTCGGCCGTGCGAGGCACGATCGGTTCTGCCGCCTGCCGTGCCGATCCGGCCGCAGGCGGCTTGCGCATCGGCAGGCTCGGCAGCGTCGCCGGCTTCGACTGCGCCGCAGCGGATTCGGCGGGCAGCTCGAAGTGGAATTCGCCCGGATCGACCAGCGTCGGATCGGCGGGCCGGATGATCGGCAGATCGCCGGACGTATCGCGCTCGTCCTTGCTCGGCGGCGGGATGATGCGCAGCGTGCCCGTGGTCTCGTACGCGCGAGACGTGGCCGCGGGGGGGTCGGCCGGCCGGTTCGCTTCGGCCGGGCCGTCCTGGACCGGGCCGGCTCCCGAGGCGGCTGAAACAGGCTGTGCCGCAGCGGCATTCGCGGCGTCCGTGGACGCGTCGGCCCCGCCCGCGGCAGTGTCACCCGCGGCGGCGGAGCTGCGTGGCTGGAAGTTTGCCGCGATCGTCGGTCCGTCCGGTCCGAACGGCTGGAACGTCGTCGGCTCCGGCGTGCGGCGGTAGTCGTTGTCCCGTGCCGCCGCCACGGACACCGGGTCCGGACCGTCGGACGGGTTCCCGCCGCGCGGGGTGTTCGCGAGCAGTTCCGCGCCGAACACCTTCGGTGTCCCGGAATCGAATAGCGTCCCGGCGGTACTCGAGTCGGCGGGCATCCGGCCGCCCAGCCCCAGCGCCGCGCGGGCGGCGGCCGCGAACTGTCCGGCGGTCTGGTACCGGTCGGCGGGCGCCTTCGCCATCGCGCGCGCGATCACGTCGTCGATCGCCTCGGGCACGCCCGCGCGAACGGCGCTGGCTCGCGGCGGTGGTTCCGACAGATGCGACCGGATCAGCACACTGACGCTCTCGGCGGGGAACGGCGTCGCACCGGTCAGGCATTCGTGCAGGACACAGGCCAGCGAATAGATGTCGGCGCGGGCGGTCACGGGCCCGGAATCGAATCGCTCCGGCGCCATGTAGGTGTAGGAACCGGCGGCGTGGCTGCCCGTGGTGTGCGGGTTGTCGCCCTCGTCGCGGGCGATGCCGAAGTCGGTGAGATACGCGAAGTCGGCCGGGGTGACGAGGATATTGGCCGGTTTCACATCCCGATGGACCAGCCCGGCCGCATGGGCCGCATCCAGCGCGGCGGCCACCTGCTCGACGATCGCCACCGCGCGGTCGGTATCGAGCTTGCCCTGCCGGCGCAGCAGGGTGCGCAGGTTCTCACCGCGCACCAGCCGCATATCCAGGAACAGGGACCCACCGGTCTCGCCCCAGTCGTGGATCGGGATGATGTGCGGTTCGGCCAGCCGCGCCGCTGCCTGCGATTCGCGGCGGAAGCGTTCCTGATAGATCGCGTCCTGCGCGAGCTGTTCGGGCAGAATCTTGAGCGCGACGACGCGATCCCTACCGGTATCGAACGCCTCGTACACCTCGCCCATACCGCCACGACCGAGCAGCGAGCGCACCTCGTACGGGCCGAATCTGGTGCCGACCCGTGACCTCGGCACATCCACCGGTGAACCTCCAACTCCTGGGCAAGGTGGCCAACCTGCCCGGCGCCGCACCGGGTTGCCTGCCCCTCAGAACGCCGATTCTCCGGGTGCGACCACGCCGTGGTCAAACGCGAAGACGATCGCGGCGGCCCTGTCCCGTAACCCTAGCTTGCCGAAAATGTGTCCGACGTGGCTCTTTACCGTTACTTCGGAGATGCCGAGTTCGCCGGCGATCTCGGAGTTGACCCGCCCGCGGCCGATCAGTTTGAGCACCTCGAGTTCGCGAGCGGTCAGCTCCGCCATGCGCGAGCGGGTGTCCGCGGGGACCGGCCGCGCCGTCCGATAGGCCGAGAGCACCCGGCCGGTGACGGACGGATCGAGCCAGGAGCCGCCCTCGGCCACGGTGCGCACCGCGCGGATCAGATCCTCGGCGGGGGAGTCCTTGAGGATGAATCCCGCCGCACCGGCCCGCAGCGCACCCGAGAGCAGATGGTCGTCGTCGAAGGTGGTGAGGACCAGCACCGGCGGCGCGTCCGGACGGGTCCGCAGCCGCCGCGTCGCATCGATGCCGCCGACCCGCTTCATCCGCAGATCCATCAGCACCACGTCCGGACGGTGTTCGGTCAAGGCGGCCGGCACCTCGTCGCCGTCGCCGCATTCGGTGACCACGAAGCCGTCGCGGCGGCGCAGGATCCGGCGCAACCCGCCGCGCACGAGTTCCTGATCGTCGACGACGAGCACGGTGGTGGTGGCGGTATCGGTCTCGGTCTCGGTGAGCGGGATCTGACCCGGGTTCACAAGCCCTCCTGTGTTCTGCGGGACACCCGCACCCGGTCGGACCGGCGAGCGGCTGCGCGAGTGTGTCTCACCGGTCCTCCTGGCGTTTGCGGGTGAGCGAGGTGATCGCGTCGCGCACCATCGTCAAGGGATCGTCGAGTCCGCTCACCGGGCAGACCTCGTCGGGAGCGAGGGGGATGCGGGCGCGCACCTGCCAGTACTCGCCCGATCGGCCGGCCGACAGGTTGCCGTTCAGGGTGGCCGTGCGCTGGCGCATGCCGCTGATTCCCATCCCGCGGCCGGTGCGCGGGGCCGGGCCCTGTGGCAGCGTATTGCGCGCGCGCACGGTCACTTCGCCCGGAGTCACGGCGATCTCGAGGGACGCTTGCGCGCCGGGAGCGTGTTTGGCGATATTCGACAGCGATTCCTGGCTGATCCGATACAGCGCCAGGCCGGTCGACGCGGACACCGCCGCGGTGTCGCCGATGAGGTGGTAGGTCACCGGCAGCCCGGCGCCGACGAAATCGGAGACCAGATCGGCGATGTCCTCGAGCCCCGGTTCGGGCGTCATCGCGGAGGGGCGCTGATCGAGCAGGCCGACGGTGTGCCGGATATCGGCCATGGCTTGGCGGCCGAGGCGTTCGGCATCGCCGAGTGCGTCGATGGCCTCGTCGACATCGCGATCGGTCTCGAGCGCGTGCCGGGCCGCGGTCAGGTGCAGCAGGGTGACGCTGAGGGAATGGGCGATCACGTCGTGGACCTCGCGGGCGATCCGGCGGCGTTCGTCGTCGGCCGCCTGCGCGGAGCGGATGGCCTGATTCTCGCGTTCCTGATCCAGCGACTGCCGCTGGAACTGCAGCATCAGACCGACCATCCAGCCCAGCACGATCGCGACGACGTACACCTGCACCAGTTCGGCGGAGCCCAGGGCGTAGAAGACGACGATCTCGGCGACCGCGGCGATCATCCAGAACAGGCTGACCCGTTTCGGCGCGATCGCCCCGATCATGCCGACCATCACGGTCAACACCAGGGGCGAACAGTCGGGCGAGACCGGCTGCAGCAGGAACAGCGCCTGAGCGGTGAGCGCGGACAGTCCGAACACCGCCGGCTTCGGGGGCAGATCGAAGAAGAACAGCAGCGGGTAGCAGGCGAACAGCAACGCCACCGCGAGGAAGGGCACCCCCGTCGAGAAGTATTGGCTGCGCAGCGCCGCGGCCGCGACCGCCGACACCACGACCGCGATATCCGCGGTGACGACCACCGAGACGGGATAGCCGTAGGACATCTCCTCGACCCGTCGCCGCAACGTGCCGGCCGGATCGTGCACGAGATCCAGGAGTCGCCGCGCGACCCGCCCCAGCGCCAGGCGTGTCCGGCCCGGGCGCCGCGGTGCGTGCGGCGATACCTCCGCACGGTCGTCGGCGCTGGTCAGGTCCATGACAGTCAGGCTAGTCGCCGACGGGTGCTCGCTGCATCGTTCCCGGAAAGGGCCCACGCTCCTACCGTGGTAGGACGCGAAGTCTCGTCTGCGGCACGACGTATCCGCGGTGCCGTCTCCGTAGCGTGAGTCGCACAGTGTCCGGCGGAAAGGTTCGGACACCCGGCCCGAGGAGATGGGTGCGATGACTTGGCAAGACCAGCACGCTCGTACCGAAATCCTGCACGAGGTGCTCGCCCGCGCGGCCGTCGATCCGGCCACGCCGGGCCTGTTCTACGACCTGCCCGAGTGCGATCGGCTCTTCGGCGGGCCCGCCGGAGTGCTTGCCGCCCTGCGGTATCGGTGGGACAACCACCTGCACGCCAAACTCGACCAGGCCCAGCTGCAGGGACAGTCCCCGAGCGAGGCCTATCGGGAATTGGCCGCAGAGCAACCGGTACTGCGTGCCGTGCTCGACGCACACGAGGTCCGGCATTGGCATCGGGAGCCGGCCCTGGCACGCTGAGCGACGATCCGACCCGGTTGCGGCGCAGTCGAACCCGCGCCGTCATCGCGACCGACAGCAGAAAGAGGGTGGGGCGACCGCCATGTTGGAATTGACCGACGTAGTCAAGGAATACCGGGTGGGTGAACAGCGGGTTCGCGCCCTCGACACCGTCAGCCTGCGCATCGAGGCGGGTGAATTCACCTCCATCATCGGCCCGTCGGGCTCCGGGAAGAGCACGCTGCTGCATCTGCTCGGCGCGTTGGATTCACCGGATTCGGGTTCCATCACCTTCCGGGGTGAGGAGATCGGTTCCCTCGACGACAACCGGCAATCCGAATTCCGCCGCCACCGGGTGGGTTTCATCTTCCAGTTCTTCAACCTGCTGCCGACCCTCTCGGCGTGGGAGAACGTCGCGGTCCCGAAACTGCTGGACGGCACCGGATTACGCAAGGCCAAGCCGCGGGCGCTGGAACTGCTCGACCGCGTGGGCCTGGCCGATCGCGCCGGCCATCGCCCCGCCGAACTGTCCGGCGGCCAGATGCAGCGGGTGGCCGTCGCTCGCGCGCTGATCATGGACCCGCCGCTGATCCTGGCCGACGAACCCACCGGCAATCTGGATTCCAAGACCGGCGCCTCGATTCTGGAGCTGCTCGGCGACATCTCCGGCGCCGGCAATTCGGTGGTGATGGTCACCCACGACATGGGGGCCGTCGACTACTGCGATCGCGTGATCACCCTGCGGGACGGGCGCATCGGTTCCGACGAACTGGTCTCCGCACGCGGCCGCGAGGTGCACGACGGTGACGAGGTGGTGCGCGCGTGATCACAGCCGGCTGGGATCGGTTGCGGCTGTTCAATATCGGTGAGCTGTTCACCCACAAGGGCCGCACCGCCATGTCGATGGCGGTCATGGGGGTTTCGGCGGGACTGCTGGTGGCGGTGCTCAGCATCTCCGGTTCGGTGACCGGTTCGGTGGACCGGCTGACCTCGGCGCTGGGCGGTAAGGCGCAACTCGAGATCTCCGGCGTCACCGAGAGCGGATTCGGACAGGATCTGCTACCGCAGGTGCGCGCGGTCCCCGGCGTCGAGGCGGCGGTGCCGATGATCCGCACCGGTGTCGGCAATGCGGCCGACCGCACGCTGCTCATCGGCGCCGACGCGTCGGTCTCCGCGCTCGGCAGCGATCTCAACGGGGCGATGAGCGCGCAGGCGGCGAAACTGCTGTCGGTCCCCGGCGGGGTTCTCGTCGGCGCGGGCCTGGGCTGGCACGAGGGCGAGACCTTCACACTGGGCAGCCGGCAGGTGACCGTGGCCGGGGTGCTCGACGACGCCACCTCGCACAAACTCAACAGCGGGCACATCGTCATCGCCACCCTTCCGGTCGCCCAGCAACTCGCCGGACGGGCGGGCATGCTCGACTCCATCCAGATCGTGCCGAAGCCGGGAACCGATGTCGGACAGCTGCGTTCGGCGCTGACCGCGCTGGTGAACGGCCGTGCCGTGGTGGCCGATCCGAGTCTGCGCACCGCCCAGGCGAGCGGCGCGATCCAGCTCGTCCGCTTCTCCACGACGATGGCTTCGGCTGCGGCGCTGATCGTTTCGGGCTTCCTGATCTACAACGCGATGAGTATGGCGGTGGCACAACGCCGCCCGACACTGTCGCTGCTGCGCGCGATCGGCGGGCGGCGTCGTCCGATGGTGCGTGATCTCATCGTGGAGGCGGCCGTCATCGGCCTGATCGGCGGTGCGATCGGCTCGGTGGTCGGAATCTTCGCCGGCCGCATGTCGATCGACACGATTCCCTCGGCCATGGTGGCGGCGGTCGACACCCGCACCGAATACATGGTGCCCGGATACGCGATTCCCTTCGCGATCGCGGCCTGCGTGCTCGCCAGCGTCGCCGCCTCGGCGATCGCGGCTCGCCAGGTCTACAAGGTGCAACCCATCGAAGCGCTCGCGCCGGTCGGAGTGTCGAAGGCCGATGCGGTCGGGCCGTGGCTGCGGTGGGGTGCGCTGGTGGGCGGCCTGGCGATGGTCGGCGGGGCGATCGTCATCGCCCGCGCCGATCTGGGGCGGGCCTCGCTCGCCGCGATCTCGCTGTCCATCGCGGGCGCGGTCGGGTTGTGTTTCGCCGCGATGGGCCCGATCGTGCGCCTGGCGGCCGCGGTCGCCCGGATCTTCGGAGCGCCCGGCGCGCTGGGGGCGACCACCATCGAGCGGGCCCCGCGTCGCGTCTGGGCGACGGCGATGACGGTGATGATCGGCGTCACCGCGACCGTCGCGATGGGCGGTGCGTCGAGCAATCTGGTCGATTCGGCGACGGACTCGTTCTCCGATCTCGGCCGCCGCGACGCCTACATCAGCCCCACCTCGCTGGCCGAATTCCCCACGGGGCCATTGCTTCCCGCCGATCTGAAGGAGACCGTGCGGCGGATTCCCGGGGTCGCGGATGTGGGATCGGCGCAGATGGCCTTCGCCACCGTGGGCAGCGATCGGGTGTTGTTGCAGGCCTATCAGTCCAATATCCGGTCGTCGGTCCTCGCGGATCTGGGACCCGATGTGTTGCAGCAGATGTCGACCGGTGCGGGCGTGGTGCTGTCGCGCGATGTGGCTCGCTCCCTGGGCGTCGGCCCGGGCGCACACCTCGAACTGCCCACGCCGACGGGCATCCATTCCGTGCGGGTCCTGCGGGTGATCCCGTACTTCTCGGCGCTGTCGGGCATCGTGCTGATGGATCTGGACGTCCTGCGGCAGTGGTACGACCGCCCCGGCGAGACGATCCTCGGTGTCAACTTCGCGCCCGATGCCGACAAGGCCCAGGTGATCGATGCGATCCGTGCGGTGGTGCCGCCCGGTCTGCACGTGGACACCGGATCGCAGGCGCTCGCGGCGGTATCGCAAGGAGTGCAGCAGGGGACGTCGCTGTCCGGTTCGATCCTGTGGATCGTGGTGCTGGTCTCCACCGCGGCGCTGCTGAACACGCTGATGCTGTCGGTCCTGGAACGCCGCCGCGAACTCGGCGTGCTGCGCGCCATGGGCACCAGCCGCCGATTCCTGTTGCGCACGGTGCTGACCGAGGCCGCCGGCATCGGATTGGCCGGTGCCGCACTGGGTTTGGTGACCGGCGCGGCCGTACAGTACCTGGCCACCATGGCGATGGGCCACGCCATGACCATCGACGTGGTGTACCGCCCGAGCCCCATGTTGCTGGTCTACGCCGTCGCCGCGCTGGTGCTGGCGCTGCTCGGCTCGATCCCACCGTCGCTGCGCGCGGCCCGCATGCCGATCGTCGAGGCCATCGCCGTCGATTGATCGAATCAGGAGGGGAAGTCCCACGCGGCCGGGCGCGTGGGACTACTCGCTTCCGGGGCGAAAGTCGGCTGGTGGCCGTTAGGTTGGCGGAATGGACGAATCGGATACCGTCGGCCCGTCCGTGGCTGCGCCGGATACAGGGGCGAAACCGCCCGGTCCGATCGCCGCCGCCACCGCCGTGTTCGCCGTCGCCGTGCTGGTCTGCCTGTACTACGGCTGGTGGCCGTCGCGATTCGGCAGTATGCGGTGGGCCGATCCCTTGCTCGCCGCCGCGGGGGCACTCGTCCTCCTCGCCGCCGCGGGCGTGCTGTGGATGATCCGCACCCTGTACCTGCTCGGACGAGACCGCCGATGGTCGTGGTGGGTGCTGCCCGTGCCACTGACCGTGCTGGCCGCCGGTCTGATGGTGATCCTCGCGCCGCGAACGACATTCGACGAGATGCGCCCGGAATTCGAACGCGTCGCCCGCGAACTGGTGGCGGGGCCCGACACCGTCCGGAGCGATTTCGAGATCGGGCGGTTCGATATCGCCTACGCGCGCGCGGATTCGGGTGGCGCGGTCTACTTCGTCGAGGCGGGCGGGCTCGGACTGGACACGAGCAGCGGGTGGGCCTACTCACCGAACGGCAGGCCGGCCGGATTCGACGATTTCTCGGCGACGCACCTCGCCGGGCCGTGGTACGAGTTCACCGCGGTCTGGCGGACGTGACTCGGGTGGGCGCAGCGTCGTCGGTGCCCTTACATAAACTGGTGGCCATGACTGCACCCACGGTGGACTTGATGGACTATGCCGACGTCATCGACCGGTACGAGCCGGTGCTGGGCATGGAGGTGCACGTCGAACTGGGCACCGAAACCAAGATGTTCTGCGGGTGCCCGACGGCCTTCGGCGCCGAGCCGAACACCCAGGTCTGCCCGGTATGCCTGGGCCTGCCGGGTTCGCTGCCGGTGGTCAACCAGCAGGCCGTGGAGTCGGCGATCCGCATCGGTCTCGCGCTGAACTGCTCGATCACCCCGTGGGGCCGGTTCGCGCGCAAGAACTACTTCTACCCGGATCAGCCGAAGAACTACCAGATCAGCCAGTACGACGAGCCGATCGCCACCGACGGCTACCTCGATGTGGTGCTCGACGACGGCTCGGTCTTCCGGGTCGACATCGAACGTGCCCACATGGAGGAGGACACCGGTAAGTCGCTGCACGTGGGCGGCGCCACCGGCCGCATCCACGGCGCGAGCCATTCGCTGCTGGATTACAACCGGGCCGGCGTGCCGCTGATCGAGATCGTCACCAAGCCGATCACCGGCGCCGGTGAACGCGCCCCCGAGGTGGCCCGCGCCTACGTCACCGCACTGCGCGATCTGCTGAAGGCGCTCGACGTCTCCGACGTGAAGATGGAGCAGGGTTCGCTGCGCTGCGACGCCAACGTGTCGCTGATGGCCAAGGGCGCCAAGGAATTCGGCACCCGCACCGAAACCAAGAACGTGAACTCGCTGCGCAGTGTCGAGGTCGCGGTGCGTTACGAGATGCGCCGCCAGGGCGCGGTGCTCAGCTCGGGCGGCACCGTGATCCAGGAGACCCGGCACTTCCACGAGGGCGACGGTTCCACCTCCCCGGGCCGGGTCAAGGAAACCGCCGAGGACTACCGCTACTTCCCGGAGCCGGACCTCGAGCCGATCGCGCCCGACGCCGACTGGGTCGAGAAGCTGCGCGGCACCATCCCCGAATACCCGTGGCTGCGCCGCGCCCGCATCCAGGCCGAATGGGGTCTGTCCGACGAGGTGTTCCGCGATCTGATCAATGCCGGCGCGCTCGACCTGATCATCGCCACCGTCGACGCCGGCACCACGGTCGACGCCGCCCGCGCCTGGTGGGTCAACTACCTCACCGAGCAGGCCAAGGAGCGCGAGGTCGCCCTCGAGGACCTGCCGATCACGCCGAAGCAGGTCGCCGAGGTGGTCGCGCTGGTCGACGCCAAGACCATCAACTCCAAGGTGGCGCGCCAGGTCGTCGATTTCGTGCTGGCCGGTGAGGGCGATCCGGGGCAGATCGTCGAGGCCAAGGGGCTGGGCATGGTGTCCGACGATTCGGCCCTGCAGTCCGAGGTCGACAAGGCGCTGGCCGCCAACCCGGACATCGCCGACAAGATTCGCTCCGGCAAGGTCCAGGCCGCCGGCAAGATCGTCGGCGACGTCATGAAGGCCACCCGCGGCCAGGCCGACGCCGCCCGCGTCCGCGAACTGGTCCTCGCCGCCTGCGGCGCCGCCTGAGTTCGCGAATCCCGAGGCCCGGTCCACTGCGGCCGGGCCTTCGTGGTTCGCGCAGCCGCACACGCCGAGCGCCACACGCATCGGTCGGATGTGCACGGCCGGGCCGGGACGGCCCTCCCGATTAGTCCGGTCCGCCGCCCGCGCCGCCCTTCGGCGGTGGGATGCGCACGATGCGGTCGTCCAGCGGGCCCGCGGCGGCGGGCTTGTTGACGGTCCCCACCCAGACGTTGCCGTCGGCGCCGAGCGCGGCGCCGCCGAGGGAGCCGTACTTGTCCTGGGCCACCATCGTCGGGGCGGTGGTCACCGCGTGGGTGGTGGGGTCGGCGTCGGCGAAGGCCAGCGCCTTGGCCGACGACATGGAGATCGCCACCCCGTCCACGGCGGCCGCACAGCCACCCGCACCCGGCTTGTCCGGCCACGTCCACGCGGTCGCGACGGCGCCGTCGGGCCCGAGGCGCTGCAGCCGGTCCTCGGTGGCGGTGCGGTCGGTGAACCAGATGGTGTCCTTGTGGTCGGGGCACACCCCGCCCGCGGTGCCGATGCCCGACGCCACCACCTTCGGATTGGCGTTGCCCGGCGCCGGATCGTCGATCTCGAGCAGCTTGCCGGCCAGCGATCCGGGATCGTTCGCCGCGCCCGGATTGCCGGCGTCGCCGGTCAGTACCGCCAGTTTGGTCGGCGAGACGAAGGCGAGCGACCCGTGATTTCCGTTGGCGCCCTTGGGAATTCCGGTGAGGATCGGTTTCGGATCGCCGCCCGCGCCGATGCGCACGACGCGATTGTCCGAGGCGGTCGTGATGTAGGCGTAGACCAGCCCGTCCTCGCCGTAACTCGGTGAGAGCGCGACATCGCTGAGCCCGCCGTCGCCGGCCGCGTCGACATCGACCCGGGTGACCTCGAGCGGCTGCGGCGGCGCCTGACTCGGATCGACGGCGGTGACCTTCAGAACGCGCCCGGTGGTGCGCTCGGTGACCAGTGCCTGCTGCCCGTCCGGCAGAACCGTCAGCCCGCCGGTGGTGTCCAGGCACGACACCACGACCGCCGGATCGGGATCGATACACGGCCCGGTGGGGCGCTGCCCGGTCGGCGGCGGAGTTTTCGGCTCGCTGGTCGGGCCCTGCCCCTCGGGTTCGATGGTCGGCGCGGGAGTGAACGGTTTGGACGCGGAATCGTCGAAGCGGGCACAGCCGACCACCAGACCGGCGGTGACGGCGAGGATCGACGCGACACGGCCGACGACAACCACACTCATTGTCCAAACGTTACGGAAATACCGCCGCGCGCGCTCGCAGGGGTCCGGGCCGCACCGCGCGGGCCGTCCCGGCGCATGCGGTTCGCGCTGGCGGGGCGCGCCGCAGGACGTGCCGGGCGCGGCTGACACGCCGGGAACAGACCACGCGCCCGCTCTTTGGACGTCATACTCTGTGCCCGTGACGGACAAGCCGAATCAAACACCGGAATCGAATCAGCCGTCGGGGCGGACGTCGGGCTCCGGACCGACGGCGGGCAGCCCCTACGACAATCCGACCGGCGAATTCCCCTCGGTGAAACCCGCGGTGGGCAAAGACGTTCCGCGGACCGAGGACGATTTGGGCCTGGACCCGGACGTACCGGCCGCGGGTGCCGAGCACACCGGCGCCCCGAAGGCGGCGAAGGGATCCACCGGTACCGCGGCCGCCGGCGCTGCCGCCGCGAGCGCAGCGCACCCCGGCGCCGCCCGTGGCACCGAACATCCCGGCACCGAGCACATCGACGCCGAACATCCCGGAGCTGTACCGGCCGGCGCCGGGCCCGCGGAGGCGGAAGCGCCCACCTACGCCTTCGCCACGATCCCGCCCGCCCGGGCCAACGGCGACACCGAGCGTCTCCGTCGTCCGCGCGAATATCGCCGCGGCACACTGGATCTGGGTCTGCTGGGCCTGCGCCTGACCGTCGGCCTCACCTTCCTGTACCACGGCCTGCAGAAGCTGGCCGGCTGGTTCCACGGCCCGGGTCTGGACGGCACCCGCCACATGCTCGAGCAGGGTGGCTGGAAGCACATCGAACTGTCCACCGCGATGCTCACCGTCTCCGAGGTCGGCGGCGGGGCACTGATCATCCTCGGCCTGGCCACCCCGCTGGCGGCCGGCGCGGTCCTGGCCTCGATCTCGACCGCATGGCTGTGGAAGCAAGGCATGGCTCCCGACTTCCAGTACCGCCCGGTCGAATTGGAGTCGATCCTCGCCGGGGCGGCGGCCTCACTGATCCTCACCGGCCCCGGCCGCCTGTCGTTCGACCGCAACCGTGGCTGGGCCGTCCGCCCGTCGTGGGGTTCGTTCGTCTGCCTGGTCCTGGCGCTCGGGGCGGCGGCCGCTGGGTGGATTTTCCTGCACGGCGGCAACCCGTTCGTGGGAATCTTCTGAACCGTGCCTGATTCCGCAATACCGAGTTACCGGGCGATCGAGCGCTTGATCGCCGACTACGCCCTCCTGGTCGACCAGGGCGATTTCGCGAGCGTTGGCGCCCTGTTCGCCACGGGCGCGTTCGGCGGCAGCGCCGGAATGATCGAGGGCAGTACCGCCGTGGAGAAGATGCTGTCCGGCACCGTGATCCGCTACGACGACGGCACTCCCCGCACGAAACACCTGGTCACCAACCTGGTGATCGAGGTCGACGAGGCCGAGGACACCGCCGTGGCCCGCTCGTATTTCACCGTCCTGCAAGCCACCCCGGACCTACCGCTGCAACCCATCGTCAGCGGCCGCTACGCCGACCGCTTCCACAGCCCCGACGGCCAGTGGGCCTTCGCCGAACGCGCGGTCACCATGGACCTCATCGGCGACGTCAGCCATCACCTGCGCAGGTAGGTAGCCGCGCCCACAACCCACTGAAAACGGCCGCTCCCGTCGGAGAGCGGCCGTTTCGCGCACTCGATGATTACCCCCGCCCCGAAGCGGAACGACCGCTCAGGAACGAATGAATGCGAGCAGGTCGGCGTTGATGGTCGCGGCTTCGGTCGTCGGCATACCGTGCGGGAAACCCGGATAGGTCTTCAGGGTGCTGTTGGGCAACAGTTCGGCGGAGCGGATACCGGTGTTCTCGATCGGGACCACCTGGTCATCCTCCCCGTGCATGACGAGGGTGGGGATGGTGATCTTCGTGAGCTCATCGGCGAAGTCGGTCTGGGAGAATGCGACGACACCGTCGTAGTGGGCTTTGGCGCCGCCGGCCATGCCTTGGCGCCACCAGTTGGCGATCACTCCTTCGGAGGGCTGTGCGCCGGGCCGGTTGTAGCCGTAGAACGGTCCTTCGGCGAACGTGCGGAAGAAGTCCGACCGGCGGGTGGCGACCTGTTCCTGGATGTCGTCGAAGACCGACTTGTCCAATCCGCCCGGGTTGTCGGCGGTCTTCACCATGATCGGCGGCACCGCACTGATCAGAACGGCTTTGGCCGCCCGATCCTGTCCGTGGCGGGTCAGGTAACGCACGACCTCCCCACCGCCGGTGGAATGACCGATATGAACCGCGTTCGTCAGATCGAGATGGGTGACGACGGCGGCCAGGTCATCGGCATAGTGGTCCATATCGTGCCCATCGGCGACCTGAGCGGAACGCCCGTGTCCACGCCGGTCGTGAGCAACCACCCGGAAACCGTGGGACAGGAAGAACATCAGTTGTGCGTCCCAGTCATCCGAGGACAGCGGCCAGCCGTGGCTGAAGACGATGGGCTGTCCGCTGCCCCAGTCCTTGTAGAAGATGTCGACGCCGTCCGACGTCGTAATGAAAGGCATGGGGGACTCCTCGTGATCGGATTCTCGGTTGCTGCCCGCAGGCGTCGACCGGAACCGGTTGGGGCGCCGACGCTTCTGAACGGTCGGCGCCCCGTAAATGCTGCTCGATTCGGGCATGGTGCGCCCCGCTGTGCGCGCCACGAATCCCCCTTTTTCCGCCATCCCGGTTCGCGGTCGCCGGATCGTGGTGGCGACTCACTTCCTCGGGGAGGCGGCACAGCTCACGGCACGCGGCGGACGGCGCCCTTGTCGGCGGAGGTCGCCAGTGCGGCGTAGGCCCGCAGCGCGGTGGTGATCGGCCGGTCGCGCTGAACCGGCTGCCACGGCCGTTCCCGCGCTTCCATCTTGGCGCGGCGCTCGGCGAGCACCTCGTCGTCGACCAGCAGTTCCAGCGCGCGGGTGTGCACGTCGATGCGGATGCGGTCGCCGTTCTCGATCAGGCCGATGGCGCCGCCGCTGGCCGCCTCGGGGGAGATGTGCCCGATGGACAGGCCGGAGGTGCCGCCGGAGAAGCGGCCGTCGGTGATCAGCGCGCACACCTTGCCGAGGCCGAGGCCCTTGAGGAACGAGGTGGGGTGCAGCATCTCCTGCATTCCGGGCCCGCCGGCGGGGCCTTCGTACCGGATCACGACGACGTCGCCGGGGGTGATCTTCTTGCCGAGGATCGCGGAGACCGCGTCTTCCTGCGATTCCAGCACCACGGCCGGCCCTTCGAAGGTGAACAGGTCCTCGTCGATACCGGCGGTTTTCAGGATGGCGCCGTCGAGGGCGATATTGCCCCGCAGCACGCACAGCCCGCCCTCGACGGTGTAGGCGTGCGCGATATCGCGGATGCAGCCGCCCGCGGCGTCGGTGTCCAGCGAGGACCAGCGATTCTCGGTGGAGAACGGCACGGTGGTCCGCACGCCGCCGGGCGCGGCGTGGAACAGTTCGAGGGCTTCGTCGGAGGCCTTGCCGGAGCGGATGTCCCAGGTGTCGAGCCACTCGTCGAAGGAGGCGGTGTGCACGGTGGTCACATCGGTTTCCAGCAGTCCGCCGCGGCGCAGTTCGCCCAGGATGGCGGGGATGCCACCGGCGCGGTGCACATCTTCCATGTGGTAGTCGGAATTGGGGGAGACCTTCGACAGGCAGGGCACCCGGCGCGAGATCTCGTCGATGGTGGCGAGGTCGAAATCGATCTCGCCTTCC
Source organism: Nocardia sp. BSTN01 (assembly GCF_015354405.1). Classification (GTDB taxonomy): domain Bacteria; phylum Actinomycetota; class Actinomycetes; order Mycobacteriales; family Mycobacteriaceae; genus Nocardia. Next base: position 35,984 of record NZ_JADKYP010000058.1, read on the forward strand.
TGCGCGGCGGCCAGCGTGTGCAGCACCGTGTTGGTGGAACCGCCCATCGCGACGTCGAGGGCCATCGCGTTGCGGAAGGCCTTGGCGTTGGCGACGTTTCGCGGCAGGACGGAATCGTCGTCCTCGCGGTACCAGCGGTTGGCGATGTCGACGACGGTGCTGCCGGCGCGCTCGAACAGGGCCCGCCGCGCCGCGTGGGTGGCGAGGGTGGAGCCGTTGCCGGGCAGCGCCAGGCCCAATGCCTCGGTGAGGCAGTTCATCGAGTTCGCGGTGAACATGCCGGAACAGGAACCGCAGGTCGGGCAGGCGCTGCGCTCGACCTCGCTGAGGCCCTCGTCGCTGACCTCGGTGGAGGCGCTGGCGGCGATCGCGGTGATCAGATCGGTGGGCGCCTGGGCCACACCGCCGACGACCACGGCCTTACCGGCCTCCATCGGACCGCCGGAGACGAACACGGTCGGGATGTTGAGCCGCATGGCGGCGTTGAGCATGCCGGGAGTGATCTTGTCGCAGTTGGAGATACACACCAGCGCGTCGGCGGTGTGCGCGTTGACCATGTATTCGACCGAGTCCGCGATGATTTCGCGGCTGGGCAGCGAGTAGAGCATGCCGCCGTGACCCATCGCGATCCCGTCGTCGACGGCGATGGTGTGGAATTCGCGCGGCACACCGCCGGCGGCGCGCACCGCGTCGGCGACGATCTCGCCGACATCCTTGAGATGCACGTGGCCGGGCACGAATTGGGTGTAGGAGTTCGCGATCGCGACGATCGGCTTACCGAAATCGGAGTCGGTCAGGCCGGTGGCCCGCCAGAGTGCGCGTGCGCCTGCGGCATTGCGTCCGGCGGTGGTGGTGCGTGAGCGAAGCGGTGGCATGAATTCGGTCCTCGGTGGTCGGCGCGGTGGCCGGAGCGGCTCTACTCGGGCAGGGCTCTGCTCGTCGGTGCTCATCGTCCGGTGGATCGCCGGGGCCGGGGCCGAGGGCTGGTCGGCCGCCGTGCGGAGCGTCTCTTCGGCGAGTGGTGTCGTCGGCAGAGGTGTCTGTTCGCAAGAGCAGAGTGTCTGTTCGGCGCTTCAACGTTACTCCCGCCACCGGAGTGTGCTCACCGGAGGCGGGTGGTCGTGCGGCCGCGGGGTGGCGCGGCCGCACGACGCACATCGAGCCGGTCCGAGCGGCCGTCACCGGGTGGGGTCTCGACCACGGACCCGCACCGCGACTCGATGATCGCGGCGACTGCGCCCCGAGTGGGGACGTCCTCAGGGCAGCGCCGCGAAAGCGCGGATTTGTTCCCGGTGTTCGGGGTCGGCGCGAGAGTGTGAAACATCCCACTCGGAAGAGAACTCGCTCAGTCCTCCGAGGACGTGTCCGGCTTGTCGGCCGCTTCGCTCGACGAACTGTCCGCGGCGCCGGATTCCGCGCCCGCGTCCTGCTCGCCGCGCTTCTCGTCCGCGCTCGCCGCGCTCTTCTCCGGCCGTGCGAACGGATCCGGAATCCGCCCGTCCGAGGCCGCGACCAGATCCTTCAACCGGTCGTAGCTCACCGCCGGCAGGGCCACCTCGGAGTCGTCGCTCAGATGTAGGCGCACCCAGCCGCGCTTGGGGATCCGCAGCCCCTGAATCCGCGACCATTCGACGTGCCGGGAACCGAAGATCGTCCGCAGATCGAGCCCGCCGGCCGACACCGTGGTGCGGGAACGTTCGACCCACCACGCGGCCGCGATCGGGATGAGGAACAGGATCCACAGCACCGCCGGCCAGCCGAAGAACGGGAACGCCGCGCAGAACAGCAGGATGAACACCCCGAGATGCGCCAGCCGGGGGATACGGATCACACGCCCCGTATCGGTTCCGCCCTCGGCGGTGTGGGACGATTGAGCTGGTGGCACGGACTGCTGCGGCGATGACACACCCCCATCCTCGCATCATGGTGAAGCGACACTCGAACCGCCCCGTCTCACATAATGAGACACCGCACGTCAAGTAATTTGACTCATCGACTCTCGCGCGCATACCGTCGAGCGCGTGAATCGAAACGAGCTTCTCGTAATCGGCCGGCGCGTCCAGCGCTGAGCCTGACGACTCGAGGTCGACTACGTCAGCTCGCAACTGCGACGCGCCACCCTCGCTCAGCCATCGGCTGACGGGGGCTTTTTTGTGTTCGGACAAGTTGTGTTCACGGCTTCGATGTTCGCTCGAGCGCCGCGCAGGCGCCGCGTGAGAGCGAAGCGGTGAACGACAAGCAGTAAGGAAAAAGACGGTGAGCGCACCAACTGCACGGCCCGGGCCCTCGGCCCGCAGGCCAGCGCCCTCGGCTTCTCAGCCGACCCCCGCGGCTGCCGCCGCGACCGGAAACCGCCGCCAGGTCCCGCCCGAGAAGGTGACCGGCGCCCAGTCCGTCGTCCGCTCTCTCGAGGAGCTCGGCGTCGACACGGTATTCGGCATTCCGGGTGGTGCGATTCTCCCCGTCTACGACCCGCTCTTCGACTCCACGCGCGTGCGCCATGTCCTGGTCCGGCACGAGCAGGGCGCCGGACATGCGGCGACCGGTTACGCCCAGGCCACCGGCAAGGTCGGTGTGTGTATGGCTACATCCGGTCCGGGTGCGACCAACCTGGTGACCCCGATCGCGGACGCGCAGATGGATTCGGTGCCGCTGGTGGCGATCACCGGACAGGTGGGCCGCGGCCTGATCGGTACCGACGCCTTCCAGGAAGCCGACATCTCCGGCATCACCATGGCGTGCACCAAGCACAACTTCCTGGTCAACGACGCCATCGACATCCCGCGCATCATCGCCGAGGCGTTCCACCTGGCGTCGTCCGGCCGTCCGGGCGCGGTGCTGGTCGACATTCCGAAGGATGTGCTGCAGGCGCAGACCACCTTCAGCTGGCCGCCGGAGATGCGGCTGCCCGGCTATCGCCCGGTGACCAAGCCGCACGGCAAGCAGGTGCGCGAGGCGGCCCGGATGATCGCCGAGGCCAAGGCTCCCGTGCTCTACGTCGGCGGCGGCGTGATCAAGGCCGACGCCTCGCCGGAGCTGCTGGAACTGGCCGAGCTGACCGGCATCCCGGTGGTCACCACCCTGATGGCGCGCGGCGCGTTCCCCGACAGCCACACCCTCAACATGGGTATGCCCGGTATGCACGGCACCGTGGGAGCCGTTGCGGCCCTGCAGAAGTCGGATCTGCTGATCACGCTGGGCGCTCGCTTCGACGACCGCGTCACCGGCCAGCTGGATTCCTTCGCCCCGCACGCGAAGGTGATCCACGCCGATATCGACCCCGCCGAGATCGGCAAGAACCGCCACGCCGATGTGCCGATCGTGGGCGACTGCCGCGAGGTCATCACCGAACTGATCGAGACCCTCAAGTCCGATCCGGCCTTCACCAACGCCGAGGCTCCGCTGCTGGATCTGACGTCCTGGTGGACCTACCTCGACGGTGTGCGTAAGCAGTACCCGCTCGGCTACGGACCCACCTCCGACGGCTCGCTGTCGCCGGAGTACGTCATCGAGACCCTGGGCCGCCTCGCCGGACCGGAAGCGATCTACGTCGCCGGCGTCGGCCAGCACCAGATGTGGGCCGCGCAGTTCGTCAAGTACGAGAAGCCGCGCACCTGGCTCAACTCCGGTGGCCTGGGCACCATGGGCTACGCCGTGCCCGCGGCGATGGGCGCCAAGATGGGCGCGCCGGACAAAGAGGTGTGGGCGGTCGACGGTGACGGCTGCTTCCAGATGACCAATCAGGAGTTGGCCACCTGTGCCGTCGAGGGCGTGCCGATCAAGGTGGCGCTGATCAACAACGGCAACCTGGGCATGGTCCGGCAGTGGCAGACCCTGTTCTACGAGAAGCGCTACTCCAACA
>NZ_JADKYP010000059.1 GCF_015354405.1 Nocardia sp. BSTN01
CAACGTTGCGACCCTTGGGGCCCAGCGTCACCTTGACCGCGTCGGCGAGGCTGTTCAGGCCCCGCTCGAGACCGCGACGGGCCTCTTCGTCGTACGCAATTGTCTTGGCCATTGCGTTGAGATCCTCCACATGTATATGGGGCTGACACACAGAGCGACCGCAGGTTGGATCGCCCCATTACGCTGGCCAGGTACGGTGCCCGCGACGGACGACCGAGGGTGTCTGGGAACCCGGTCTCACCTGCCCGACCTAGCACTCACTGGTCGAGAGTGCCAGGACCCTTTTTAGCACTCAAAGGTATCGAGTGCAAGGTTACGGATCCGACGGCCGCATCGTTCGCAATCGGCGATACCGGCTGGACGGCGCGGTATCCGGGTCGGCGCGCTCACGTATCGTCGGTGACTCTCAACGCCAGGGCGACGAAGGCGTCGGTGCGTCGCTCCTCCGGACTGCGCGGCTCGCCGCGTTCCACGGTCACCTGCTCGGCGTCGTGAAGCAGCAGTTCCGCCTCGATTCGCATGATCGCCCGGATGAACGGGGGCGCCACCTCGGGCGGCAGATCGCCGTTGACGATGTAGCTGCCGTCCGGGCCGTCCTCGGTTTCGACATAGGACAGCGCGCGCAGCAGGTCTGCGCGTAGTTCCCCCGCGATCAGGTCGGAATCCGATCCATCCGCCATAGCAATATCGTATCCGGACCACCGATCACCTCATCAGCCCCACAACTACACAGCTGTATCGGCGAGCGATCATGTCCACCGCGACCGCCCCGGAACCGGGGCCCGGCCTGGGCGGATCGGCGAAACCGGCGAACCGGTCCGACGCGACGCGTCGTGTCGAACCCGTTTCCGGCACCGCGCCGGCGTCTCGAATCCGGATGCCGACGAGCACCGATCAGGCAATCGGCGCGGCCGGCGGCTGCGGCGGAGCGGGCGGGCTGGGCGGAGCGGGCGGGCTGGGCGGAGCGGGCGGGCTGGGCGGATTAGGCGGGCTGGGCGGAGCGAGCGGGCTGGGCGGAGCGGGCGGGCTGGGCGGAGTGGGCGGAGTGGGCGGCGTCGGTGCGGCCGGCGGCTGCGGCGGGTCCACCGGATTCGGTGGCATGAACTGGGCGAGCTGGGCGACGAGATCGCGTTCGATATCCGCTTTGGTCAAGCCCAGCCCCGACAGCACACCGCTTCCGTCCTCCTGCTCGAGCAGCGCGAGCAGCAGATGTTCGGTGCCGATGTAGTTGTGGCCGAGCCGAAGCGCTTCCCGGAAGGTCAACTCCAGCGTCTTGCGGGCACTCGCGGTGTACGGGATGAGGGCGGGGACCTCGTCCACCGCCGCCGGGAGCGCCGCCGTCGCGACCCGGCGCACCGCGTCCAGCGACACCCCCTTCGCGACGATGGCATGTGCCGCCAGGGCGCCCGGCTCGCTGAGCAGTCCGAGCACCAGATGTTCGGGCTGGATCTCCGGATTGCCCGCGCGCCGGGCCTCCTCCATGGACGCCATCACGACATTGCGCGCGCGGGGAGTGAAGCGTGCGAATCCGGCATTCGGATCCATCGCGGGATCACCCGGTTTCGGCACGAAACGCTTCTGCGCGGCCTGTTTCGAGACGCCCATGCTCTGGCCGATATCGGTCCAGGAGGCGCCCGACCGGCGGGCCTGGTCGACGAAGTGGCCGATCAGGTGATCGGCCACCTCGCTCATATGCCCGGCGACCACCACGGCGTCGGAGAGCTGTTCCAGGACGTCGTCGGGCCGGGCGAGTTTGATGCCCTCGATCAGATCGTCGAGGCGGATGCGTTCGGTCATTCGTCAACTCTAGGTTGACTGACGCATCTTAGTCAATCATAAGTTGACGGCAGGTCACGGCCGCGCCTGCATCGCCGCGCCGCGCACGATCATCTCCTTCACCACCGCGGCCGGGCGGCCGGTCAGGGCGCGCGGGGTCGGGGCGTCGTCGGCGCGGACGAACTGCACCACCCCGTCGCGACGCCCGAGGCTGATGCATTGCAGGACGTAGCGGAAACGCAGGTCGTCCGGTTCCGCACCGCGCATCCGGGCCAGCGCCGACCGCGCGGCATGGGATCCGGTCGGCAGCGCCGTCGCACAGGCCATCCGCAGTTCGCGGCCGCCCGGTCCGGCGATCGCGGCGCAATCGCCGGCGGCGTACACCCGCGGATCGGACGTGCGCAGCGTGGTATCCACCAGGACCCGGCCGCGAGCATCGACGGCCAGGCCGGCGCGGGCGGCGAGATCGCTCGTGGTGAAACCCGTTGTCCACAAGATAGTTTCGGCATCGATGCGCCCGCCACCGGCGAGCCGCACGCCGTCCGCCGCCACCTCGACCACCTTGGCGCCCGCGTGCACCTCGACGCCGAGCCGCTCCAGAGTGGCGGCGATATGCCGCTGCGCGCGATCGGAGAGCCAGAAGCCCGGCTGTTCCGAACTCACCAGCGCCACCGGCAATTCCGGATGCGATTCGGCGAGTTCGGCCGCGGTCTCGATACCGGTCGCCCCGCCGCCGACCACCGCGACGCGGCCACGCAGCGGCGGCAGCGCGGCGATGTCCTCCAGGGTCGCCACCGGATGGGCGTAATCCCGTACGCCGGCGACGCTGTCGACATCCGCGGCGCTGCCGAGCGTGTACACCAGCGTGTCGTAACCCAGCACCGAACCGTCGGACAGCGAAACCTCCTGTGCCGCAGTATCTATCGCCGTGACCCAGCCGCGGACGAACTGGGCGCCCCTGCGTTCCAGCAGGGTTCGCAGATCCCGGCGCCCGATCGTCTGCCCGGCGGCGAGCTGATGCAGCCGCACCCGCTCGACCATTTCCGCACGGCTGTCGACGACTGTGATCTGCGCGCCGCGGGACTTGCAGAGTCTGCCCGCCGCGGCCAGGCCGGCATAGCCGGCACCCAGCACGAGGATTCGATGGGATGCGGTGTGATGTGCGCTCATGGGTGACTCCTTCTCGAGGCCGACACACTTCAGACCGGACAGCCCGCCGATCCCTGACAACGATCGGCTGTGTTCCGCGTCACCCCAGACGTGTCACCCCAGACGTTCTGCCTCCGCCGGCGCGGGGAAGCGACCGAAGTACGCGAGTTTGTCGGGATTGACCAGGATCCGGATCGCCGAGATACGCTCGTCGGCCACGTCGGCCGCGCCGATCAACAGCAGTTCGCCGTGGACCCGGGCCACGGCCGCCGGTGCGCCGTTGACCTCCTCGATGCTCAGTTCCAGATCCTCGACCTCGCGGTGGAACAGTCCGGCCAGATAGCGCGCCACCCGGCCCGCCCCGACGACGGGCCGGCGAGCCGCGCTCATCTTGCCGCCACCATCGGCGACCGACACGATATCGGCGGTGAACATCTGTTCCAGGGCGGTGATATCGCCTGCCCGGGCGGCCACGAGGAAGCGCTGGAACAGTTCCCGGGCACGGGCGGGTTCGGCGTCGAACCGGGTGTTTTCGCTGCGGACGTGCAGGCGGGCGCGGCGATAGAGCTGCTGCGAATTCGCCTCGGACAGCTCGAGCATGTCGGCGATCTCCCGGTGGGAGTAACCGAACGCCTCGCGCAGGACGAAAACGGCGCGTTCGGCGGGCGACAACCGTTCCAGCAGCGTCAACACCGCCAGCGAGACCAGTTCGCGCTGCTCCGCGGATTCCATCGGACCGAGTTCGCCCCCGCCGGTCGGCACCGGCTCCGGCAACCACGGGCCCACATAGGTTTCGCGACGTGTGCGCGCCGACTCCAGCCCGCTCCGGCACAGATTCACCACGACCGTGGTCAGCCAGGCCTCGGCGGACCGGATCTCGGCGCGCTCGGTGGCCTCCCAGCGCAGATAGGTCTCCTGGACGGCGTCCTCGGCCTCGCTCGCCGAGCCGAGCATGCGATAGGCGAGCGCGAACAGGCGGGAACGATGGCGTTGGAATTCGGCCAGACCCGTATCGTCCATCCGCTGCGCCCTCCAGTGCAGGCCCGGTAGTCGAGGGCGAGGTTACTCGCCGCCGGCACCCGGGTCGCGTTTCGGCCAGGTGATGTGCGGCAGGGTGATGTGCGGCCGCGGCGACTCGCCGGCCGGCGGCGGGGCCGGACTCGGCGACGTATTGCGGCGCAGGCCCGAGCCGTCGTCGGAGGGCGCCGGAGTCGCGGTGACCGAACTCGCGGGCGCGGCACAGCAGGTCTTCTCCTGGTCGTGGGCGCAGGCCGTCAGGGTGACGGCGAGGGCGGCCGACGACAACGCGGCGACGACGAATTTCTTCACGAGATCTCCCCGGCTCGAGCGCCGCATCTGCCGCGGCGCATGCGAACACGCTGCGGCACAGCACTTGCCGATCTCGTATGGATACCTAAAAGCCCAGCACACGCCGGGCGCGGTTGTTATTCCGTGACCATTCCGATGGCGACCGCGACCGGCTTGTCGGCCTCACTCTTGGACAGGCACACCAGCTTCGCGGTCCCCAGCGCCACATTCGGGCTGCCGTCGAACTTCGAGCCGGGGTTCTCCGCGATAATGCGGTCCATCAGGGACTTCTCACCCTCGATATCGAGTTTGCGGAACTCGTCGCAGGTGGTCGCCGAGGCCGGGCCCAGGCCGGAATGCTCCGGATGCGCGGTGGTGCCGGGCGTCTCGGCCGGCGGCGCCGGTGCGGGGGTCGTCGACGACGCGGGAGCGGGGGCCGAGGTCGCGACGGCCGAACCGTTTCTGCGCAGGCCGTTGGCATCGGCGGACGAATGGTCGTCGCCGCAGCCGGTGAGGGCGACGGTCAGCGCGCCCAGGGCGACGGCCGTCACGGTCAGTCGTTTCATCTCGTGCGTAACCCCCGAGTGGTCCGGCAACGCCGAATCTCCTCCGGCGCGCGCCGGATGCCTCCGGCGCGGCTCGCAGCGTACCGGCCACATCGGCGATTGAAAACCCCGGCCTTACCGCGGGGTTCGGATCGAATTGCGGCCCTTACGATTCGGTGGCAGCGGGGTCCGAACCACGTCCGGAGGCCGCCTCCAGCGGCAACCGGACGACGAATCGGGTGTCGCCCGGCGTGGACTCGACCCGGATGTCGCCGCCGTGCTTGTTCACCACGATGCGGAACGAGATGTCGAGGCCGAGTCCGGTGCCCTCACCGACGGGTTTCGTGGTGAAGAAGGGCTCGAAGATCCGATCCCGCAACTCTTCCGGCACGCCCGGTCCGGTATCGGCGATCTCCACTGCGGCACAGTCGTTTTCGCGATAGGTCCGTACCGTGAGCGTGCCGGATCCGTTCATCGCCGCCACCGCGTTGTCGATGAGGTTGGTCCACACCTGGTTCAATTCCGCTGCGTAGCAAGGAACTTCGGGCAGTGCCCGGTCGTACTCCTTGACCACGGCGATGTCGTCGCCGATCTTGCGGGCCAGCATCACCAGCGTGCTGTCGAGCAGTTCGTGGATGTCGACCACCTGGAACGGCGCCCGATCCATCTGTGAATACTGCTTGGCCGCATGGACGAGCGAGGAGATGCGCCCGGTCGAATCGGTGATCTCGTTCATCAGCAGTTCGGTTTCGACGGTGTAGTTCAACCACCGGATCGCACCTTCGAACACTCCGTCGTCGCAGTGTTCGAGAGTGCCCGCGACCTTCTCCAGCCAATCGATGTCGAAGCCGGCCTGGACGAAATTCGGTGCCAGATCCCATCCGTTGGCGATGTTGTGATCGGCGAGCCAGTCGCCGAGTTCGTCCTCGCGGTCGGCCGCCTCCATCGCGGTCAGGGTCGGCGCCTTGGCCACCTGGGTGGCCGCCTCCTCCTGGAGCTGCACCAGCGCCTCGAGCGCGGCGGAGTCGAACTTGCCGTGCGCCATCATCTTCAGCTTGTGCCGCATACCGGCGACCCGATCCCGCAGCGAGGAGGTGGCCCGCACCGCGGCCGCCGCGGGATTGTTCAACTCGTGGGTGAGCCCGGCCGACAGCGAACCCAAGGCCAGCAATCGTTCCCGCCGGCCGATGATCTCGTTGGTGTTGCGGTTGCCGAAGAACGCGCCCTCCAGCAGATGCAGGGCCATCGGGAACCATTCCTGCATCATCCGGGCGAAGGTCTCCGCGTCCAGGACGAAGAACTTCGACGGTTTCGTCACCGTGAGCGAACCCGTGTAGTTCTGGTCGGCCCGCTCGCCCATATACGCCGTCCACGCGCCGGCATACGAGCCGCGATGATCGGTGCGAACGAGTTCGAGATTCTCGCCCGCGGACAGCTTCGAGAGCACCACCTCACCGTCCATCAGGACGTAGAAGCAGGTCGCGAGCTCACCCTCGCGGTAGACCGGACCCGGTTCGAAGTGTTCGACCCGGCCCTCCCGGCAGAGCCAGGCCAGCTGTTCGTCGTCGAGCTTCTCGAAGAGGAACAGGGTGCGCAGTTCCGCCGGATCACACAGGGTCCGGGAGCCGGTGACCGTGCGGTTGTCGTCGCTCACGTGCGCCTCCTACTGCTTCGCGAGGTATCGGTGGACCAGCATGACCGCCATCGCGCCCTCGCCGACCGCGGACGCGACCCGCTTCGCCGACTCCGAACGCACATCACCGGCGACGAAAACGCCCGGGATGCTGGTTTCGAGATGATGGGGTGGGCGGGGCAGTTCCCAGCCCGGCGGCCGCGTACCGTCGACCATCAGATCGGGTCCGGCCAGCACGTAGCCGGATTCGTCGCGGATGAGATGCCCGTCCAGCCAGTCCGTTTCGGGCGCCGCGCCGATGAACAGGAACAGCCGTTCGGCGTCGACCTTGTCTTCCGCGCCGGTCGCGTTGTTGCGCAACACGATTCGTTCCAGATGATCGCTGCCGTCGGCGGCCACGACCTCGGTGTTGGTGCGCACCTTGATATTCGGCACGGCCTCGATCTGCCGGATCAGATAGTGCGACATCGATTGGTCGAGCGAACTGCCGCGTACCAGGATGTGCACCGTGCAGGCGTGCCGGGACAGGAAGACCGCCGCCTGCCCGGCCGAATTCGCCCCGCCGACGATGTAGACCTCGCGATCGGCGCAATCGGCCGCCTCGGTCATCGCCGAGCCGTAGTAGACGCCGCGGCCGGTGAAATCGTCCACCCCGGGCGCGGGATGGTGCCGGTAGTTGACGCCGGTGGCGATCAGCACGGCGTGGGCGCTGACGCAGGAGCCGTCGGAGAACAGCACCCGCCGGGCGGAACCGCACGCCTCCAGTCCGACCACCTCGCGCGCAGTGATCAGTTCGGCGCCGAATTTCACCGCCTGGCGCCGCGCCCGATCGGCCAGCTGGGCACCCGAAAGCCCGTCGGGGAAGCCGAGATAATTCTCGATCCGGGAACTCTGCCCGGCCTGCCCGCCGGTGGCGGTGCGCTCCACCAGCACCGTGCGCAGCCCCTCGGACGCGCCGTATACGGCCGCGCCGAGTCCGGCCGGACCGCCACCCACCACGATGAGGTCGTAGAACTCACCACTCGGATCGGTATTCAGCCCCACGCAATCGGCCAGTTCGCTGTCGGAGGGCGACAGCAGCACGTTGCCGCTCGGATCGATCACCACGGGGCACTGTTCGGCGTCGGCGCCGGCGGCCTCGAGCAGACGTAGGCCCTCCGGATCGTCGGCGAGATACCAGCGATACGGCAGCTGATTGCGGGCCAGGAATTCGCGCACCTCGGAACTGCGAGCCGACCAGCGGTGACCGATCACCTTCGTCTCGTGCACCGGACGGCGGTCGTCGCCACGCCACGATTCCAGCAGCGCGTCGACCACCGGATACAACTTCTCCTCCGGCGGATCCCACGGTTTGAGCAGATAGTGGTCGAGGTCGACCACATTGATGGCGTCGATGGCGGCATTGGTGTCGGCATAGGCGGTCAGCAGCACCCGCCGCGCATAGGGGTGCAGGTCGATCGCGTGCTCCAGGAATTGAATGCCGTCCATACCCGGCATTCGATAATCGGCGATCAGCACCGCGACCGGCTGGCCGCGCAATTTCAGTTCGCGCAGCACGTCCAGTGCCGCGGCACCGGATTCCGCGCGCATGATGCGATAGTCGGCTCCGTAGCGCCGCCGCAGGTCGCGCACCACGGCCCGGGAGACGCCGGGGTCGTCGTCGACACTGAGAATTACCGGTTTGACGGCAGCTGGTGAAGTCACATCGAAAAGTATGAGCGCCCGGCGGGCGCGTTGCCCAGAATGTTCGCTACGGGCACCACAGCGATCACACCAAGCGGTGTTCGACGAGGTCGAGTTCGCTCGGCGTCAGTAAACGTTCGAGCCTTTCCTCCCGCTCGGCCAGGTTGCGGCGCGATCGCCGGCCGTGGTTGCGGAAGGCCGCCGCCAGCGGCCCGGAATCCGAATCGGGAAGTAACGGAACCGATTCCGCCTGCCGACGATGGAGGATGGTTCGAATATTCACGGCCGATCACCTCACAGGGACGTAGAAGCGTGCGCTCCGGTCTGTTGCTTCGTTGCCTGCCGTAGTCGTCTATCCGCCATTGTGCGTCGCCCATTACGGCCGGCGAAACGGATCACATCAGAATGTGACCTAGTTGATCTTCAACGGAAAAGTGGCCTCCCTCACAGGGTCGCGGGTCCGGCTGCCACGTCTAGGATTGCCGTTACCGACCGTCATAACCACGCCCGTCACGATCCCGGAGGCAGCGTTGCCGAACACCCTGGAAGCCACCATCGACATCTCCGCCGCCCCGGACAAGGTCTGGGCGGTCGTCTCCGATCTCGGACGGATGCCGGAATTCAGCCCCACCACGCTGAAGATGATTCCGCTGGGCACGCCCCGCGCCGGCACGTGGACGGTGAACCTCAACAAGGTCGGCCGCAAGTACTACCCGACCACCTCGCGCATCGTGCGCTACGAGCCCAATCAGGCCTTCGCCTTCCGGATGAACGAGAACGCCACCGTGTGGAGCTACACCCTCGAACCCACCGCGGCGGGCACCCGGGTGACCGAGCGCCGCGACGTTCCGAACGGGGTGCGCAAACCGGTTCGGGTGATGATCGACGCACTTCTCGGCGGCGAGCAGCAGTTCGAGGCCGATCTGGTCGCGGGGATGAACGAAACCCTCGGCAAGATCAAGGTCGCGGCCGAGCGCTGATTCGGCGCGCCCGCGAGCGGGGCCGGGTTCGGCCGCGTAGTTTGCCCGGTATGCGACGGGTTGCGAGCGTAATGGCGGTGCTCGCGGGGACCACCGTGCTGCTGAGTGGTTGTGGCAGTTCGGATTCGGGGACCTCGCGCGAGGTGACGGTGGTCGGCACCGGGCAGGTGCGCGGAGCGCCGGACACCCTGAACGCCGACGTGGGTGTCGAAGTCACCGCGCCCGATGTGTCCACCGCCATCGCGAACGCGAACGGCAAGGCGAAGGCGATCACCGACGCGATGGTGAACGCGGGCGCGAAACGCGAGGACATCCGCACGACCGATGTGTCGGTGCAGCCGCAGTACGGTCCCGACCACAACGTCACCGGCTACACCGCGACCAACACCGTGCACGTCGTGGTCCGCGATCTGCCCAAGGCCTCGGCCGTTTTGTCGTCGGCGGTGCAGGCCGGCGGTAACGACACCCGCATCCGCGGCGTCTCGTTCGCGCTCGACGACAATTCGAAACTGCTCGCCGACGCGCGAGCCGGCGCCTTCGCCGACGCCAAGGCGCGCGCGAATCAGTACGCCGTGCTGTCCGGACTGCAGTTGAAGGACGTCAAGACCATCAACGAGACCAGCAGCGGCGAATCGACGCCACCGCAGGCCAAGGCCCAATTCGCCGCGCCCGACGTCCCTTTGGAGCCCGGTCAGCAGACGGTCACCTTCACGGTGACGGTCACGTGGACCATGGGCTGACACATCCGCGGAGCGCCGGGCCGGTGCGGGATCCGGCCCGAGCGCATCGACCGGCTACTTCCAGTTGGGCAGTTTCGCCACCTGCGCGGCGTAGGACAGGCCCGCGCCGAAGGCGACCAGCAGCGCCGCCGCACCGGGTTTGCTCTCACCCGAACGCAGCATCGCCTCCATGGCCAGCGGGACCGAGGCGGCCGAGGTGTTGCCGGTCTCCTCGATGTCGTTGGCCAGCGCGCAATTGGCCGACAGCTTCAGCTCACGCGCCATGATCTCGATGATGCGGCCGTTGGCCTGGTGCGGCACCATCGCATCGATATCGCCGGGGGTCAGGCCCGCGCGCTCGATCGCGTCCAGGCAGACCTTCTTCAGCGAATGGGCGGCCCAGCGGAAGACCGCGGTGCCCTCCATCGCCAGATACGGGCGGACCGCGTCGGTGCCCTTCTCGTCGATCTCCCGGAAGAACTCCATCCAGTCCTTGTCCTGGCGGATGGCGTGATGCTGTTCGCCGTCGGAACCCCACACGGTCGGGCCGATGCCGGGCTCGTCGGACGGTCCCACGATCACCGCGCCGGCGCCGTCGGCGAACAGGAAGGCGGTGCCGCGGTCGGCCGGGTTGAACGTGTCCGTGAGCCGCTCGACGCCGATCACCAGCACATGGCCCGCGGTGCCGCCCTTCACCAGATCCGAGGCCACGCCCAGCGCATGACAGAAGCCCGCGCACCCGGCGGAGATGTCGAATGCGGCCGGATTGTTCATTCCGAGCTCGGTGGCGATCTGCGGAGCGGCCGCCGGGGTGAGCAGCAGCCACGTCGAGGTCGCGACGATGACGCAGTCGACCTGCTCGGCGGTGATCCCCGCCGCCGCGATGGCATCGCGCGCCGCAGCGGCGCTCATGGCGATGATGGTTTCGGATTCGGAGGCGAACCGCCGGGTCCGGATGCCCGAGCGGGTGCGAATCCATTCGTCGGTGGAATCGATCGGTCCGGCGACCTCGTCATTGGTCACGACCCGGGCGGGGCGGTACACACCGAGCCCGAGCATCGCCGTGTGCTCCACCCCGGTGACTTGGGCGAGTCGAGCAGCCATCGCGCATCTCCTATGTACCTGCCGGCGGGCCGGAGAACCGGAAGACGGTTCCGGTCCGGGCGCCACCCGCGTATCGAACATTCCTTCATCGGGCCCCGGGGGCCGACGCGCTCGTGGTTCGTGAACCGACGGTGTCACCGACGAGTCCATGCTTTACGAACGCGTAGACATGAGGCCCCCTCATATTAGTAGGAATGCTAATCCCCAGGGTGGGTATTGTCACAATCGATTCGTGGAGAACCGGCTCGCAGACTGGTTCCGATACCGAACCGTGGCGAGGCGGAGACAGCAATTTCCGACGAGTTTCCCTGGAGGACATGATGCTCGGTCTCGGAATCATCGGCTGGATCATCATCGGTGGCCTGGCGGGCTGGATCGCCAGCAAGATCATGGGCACCGACGCCCAGCAGGGCATCCTGCTCAATATCGTGGTGGGCGTGGTCGGCGGCCTGATCGGCGGATTCATCCTGCGGCTGTTCGGCGTCGACGTGCACAGCGGCGGATTCTTCTTCAGCTTCCTCACCTGCCTGGGCGGAGCGGTGATCCTGCTGTGGCTGGTGCGACTGGCCACGGGGCGTAAAGCCGCCCACTGAGCCGCCCGCGGCGGGGGGTGCGTCCAATCGGGGCCACGCCACGGTGATGCGGTGTCCCGTAAGGTGTGAGCGCGGTCGGCGGAAGCTCTGCGGACCGAATGTCATCCGCGCACGAAAGAGGAGTCCGTGGCCCGCCGCCCCACCCCGCCCGGTACGCCCGAACGTACCGGACTCGGTCATGTCGCCGACCTGGTCAAAGCAGCGATTCCGCCGCTGCATCCCGCCGGCCTGCCCTTCGTGGCCGCGCCGCTGGCGGTGGCGGTCCTCGGCGGGCGGCGCCGGCGCTGGCTGCGCCGCACCGGACTCACCGCGGCCGCGGCCTCGGCGGCCTTCTTCCGGCATCCGCACCGGGTGCCGCCGAATCGGGCGAATATCGTCGTCGCCCCGGCCGACGGTGAGATCGCGCTCGTCGACACCGCGGTGCCGCCCGCCGAACTGAACCTCGGCGACGCTGCGCTGCCCCGGGTGAGCATCTTCCTGTCGGTACTCGACGTGCACGTGCAGCGCACCCCGGTTTCGGGCACCGTGCGCACCATCGCCTACCAGCGCGGCCAGTTCCGCTCGGCGGATCTGCCGGAGGCCAGTTCGGTGAACGAGCGCAACAGCATGGTGCTCGAGACCGCCTCCGGTCAGCTGGTGACGGTGGTGCAGATCGCCGGACTGCTGGCCCGCCGCATCGTCTGCGACGCGAAGGTCGGCGACGCGTTGAGCATCGGCGAAACCTACGGTCTGATCCGGTTCGGCTCGCGGGTCGACACCTATTTCCCGGCCGGCACCCGGCTGCTGGTCGAGCCCGGGCAGCGCACGATCGGCGCGGAAACGGTGCTGGCCGAACTGCTGCCATGATCGAGAACACCGTGACCGAACCGGGTCGCCGCCGCCGCACGATCCGCCTGCTGCCGAGCATCGTGACGATCCTGGCGCTGTGTGCCGGACTGTCGGCGGTGAAATTCGCACTCGACGGCTCGCTCGACATCGCCCTGGCGATGATCGGCGCGGCCGCCGTCCTCGACACCCTCGACGGCCGGCTGGCCCGGATGCTGTCGGCCACCACCAAGATCGGCGCCGAACTGGATTCGCTGGCCGACGCCATCTCCTTCGGCGTCGCCCCGGCCCTGGTGCTGTATGTGACCTTCCTGCGTCAGGACAGTGCGGGCTGGATCATCGCGCTGATCTACGCGGTGAGCATCGTGCTGCGCCTGGCCAGGTTCAACACGATCATGGACGACGACACCCGGCCCGACTGGGAGCGCGAATACTTCACCGGCGTCCCCGCGCCGGCGGCGGCGTTGATCGCGCTGCTGCCGATCGCGCTGCACAGCCAATTCGGTGAGGGATGGTGGAACAACTTCCCGGTGGTGGCGGCGTGGACCGTGTTCGCGGCGCTGCTCGCCGTCAGCACGATCCCCACGCTGGCGATGAAGTCGGTGTCGGTGGCGCCGCAGGCGGCGGCACTGCTGCTGGTGCTCGTCGCGCTGGCCGCGGCCGCCCTGGTCACCTATCCGCTGATCCTGCTGATGGTGCTGATCGGGCTGTACCTCGTGCACATCCCGTTCGCGTGGCGCTCGCAGCGTTGGGTGGCGGCCCGGCCGGAAACGTGGCACCACAAACCGGCCGAACGCCGCGCGCAGCGGCGTGCGGCCCGGCGGATACCGCCGATCGGTGAAGGCGCCCGGTTGCGGCTGCGCCGGCCACCGGGCATTCGCGAATCGTCGGCGCGGTTGCGGCTGCGCCGGCCGGGCGGGCGCTGATCCGTCGAGCTCGATCCCTACGGCGGTCGCCGGGCCGCGGGCAGAATGGCAGACGTGCCTGAATTGTCGCTGACCGCCCGACTCAACCGCTCGGCCGCCGATGCCCGCCGGGGCGTGGTCCGCCTGCATTCCGAAGCGCTCGCGGCGCTCGGATTGCGGGAGTGGGACGGGATCAGCGTGATCGGTTCCCGGCGCACGGCCGCGGTGGTCGGCCGGGCTCCCGACGATACGCCCGCCGGAGTCGCGCTGCTCGACGATGTGACGCTGTCCAACGCCGGAGTGCGCGAGGACAGCGCGGTCGTCGTGGCCCCCGTGACGGTGTACGGGGCCCGCCACATCTCGGTGACCGGCTCGGCCGCGGCGATGGGCGCGATCGCGGAATCGACGCTGCGGCAGGCGCTGCTCGGCAAGGTCGTCACCGTGGGTGACGCGGTATCGCTGCTGCCCCGCGATCTGGGGCCGGGAACCAGTTCCGCCGCTGCGACACAAGCGCTTTCGCGCACCTTCGCGATCGCGTGGACCTCCGAACTGCTGACCGTGACCACCACCGATCCCACCGGTGGCCCGGTCAGTGTGCAGCCCAACAGCGCGGTGGTGTGGGGCGCGGCGGCGCCGGCGGCGGATGCCTCGCACGATCCCCGGGGAGCGCTGGCGCCGAATCGTCCCGGCAGCCGGATGCTGGTGCGGGAGCGTCCGTCGGCCGTCCCGGTGGCGGATCTGGCGGGGGTGCGCGCACCGGCGGCGAAACTGTCGGAATGGCTGAGCCTGGCGCTCGACGAACCGGAACTCCTGCGTACCCTCGGCGCCCCGCCGCATCTCGGCGTGCTC
Organism: Nocardia sp. BSTN01; assembly: GCF_015354405.1. GTDB lineage: Bacteria > Actinomycetota > Actinomycetes > Mycobacteriales > Mycobacteriaceae > Nocardia. Next base: position 14,070 of record NZ_JADKYP010000059.1, read on the forward strand.
ATCACCGGGCCCGCGGGCGCCGGTAAGGCGACACTGGCCCGCGCGGTGTCGACACCGCGGCGCATCGTGGAACTGGACGGGCCCACGGTCGGCGCGTCCGAGAGCGGCACCCGGTTGCGCGAGGTCGGGATCGCGGTGTCGGAAATATGTTCCGGCGCAGGCGGAGTCCTGCTGATCACCGATATCGACGCACTGCTTCCGGAGCAGCCGGAGCCGGTGGCGACGCTCATTCTCGATCAACTGCGCGCCGCGGTGGCCACCGCCGGCGTGGCCTTCCTGGCCACCACCTCTCGGCCCGCCGCGGTCGACAGCCGGCTGCGCGCACCGGATCTCTGCGACCGTGAGGTGGCGCTGACACTGCCGACCGCGGCGGTCCGCGCCGAACTGCTCCAGCAACTGCTGCGCAAGGTACCCACCGAAGATCTCGATCTCGACGTGATCGCCTCTCGCACACCGGGTTTCGTCGTCTCCGACCTCGCGGCGCTGTGCCGGGAGGCGGCGCTGCGGGCGGCCTCGCGCGCCAGCCACGATCACACCGACCCCAAGCTGACCCAGGCGGATCTGGTCGGCGCACTGGAGGTGATCCGGCCGCTCTCACGGTCGGGTACGGAGGAACTCGCGATCGGCAGCCTGAGCCTCGACGACGTCGGCGACATGACCGAAACCAAACAGGCGCTCACCGAGGCGGTGCTGTGGCCGCTGCGGCATCCGGATTCGTTCGCGCGCCTGGGTATCGACCCACCGCGCGGAGTGCTGCTGTACGGACCACCCGGCTGCGGTAAGACCTTCCTGGTGCGCGCGCTGGCCGGAAGCGGGCAGCTCAGCGTGCATGCAGTGAAGGGCGCCGAATTGATGGACAAATGGGTCGGCTCCTCCGAACGCGCGGTGCGCGAACTGTTCCAGCGGGCCCGCGACTCCGCCCCGTCGCTGATCTTCCTCGACGAGATCGACGCCCTCGCCCCGCGGCGCGGGCAGAGCACCGACTCCGGCGTCGGCGACCGCGTGGTCGCGGCCCTGCTCACCGAACTGGACGGCGTGGAACCGCTGCGCGATGTGGTGGTCGTCGGCGCCACCAACCGGCCCGAGTTGATCGACCCCGCGCTGCTGCGGCCGGGTCGGCTGGAGCGGTTGGTCTTCGTCCCGCCGCCGGACGCCGCCGCGCGCACCGACATCCTGCGCACCGCGAGCCGTTCGGTACCGCTGGGCGACGACGTGGATCTGGCCGCATTGGCCGCCGACCTGGACGGCTATTCCGCGGCCGATTGCGCGGCGCTGCTGCGCGAGGCCGCGATGGCCGCCATGCGCCGCGATGTGGATGCCGCCGCCATCGGTGCGGAGGATCTGGCGACGGCCCGCGGCAGTGTGCGACCCTCGCTCGACGCCGATCAGGTCGAATCACTGCGACAGTACGCCGGCAGGCGCGCGACCACCTGATCCGTCCCGCGCCTGGCCCGCTCACCGGCGCGCCCGATCCGGCAGGTCTGCCCCGGTTCGACCCGGTTCGCAGGTATTTTCGGCTGGTGCGCACGCACCACGCGGTTCTGGAGATGATCACGGCGGCCCTGGCCACCTTGGTCGCCGGGCTGTCGTTGATGCTGCCCACCGGGTTTCGCTGGGCCTCGCAGACCTCGGTGCTGCAACTGGATATGCTCGCCGCCAGCCAGCCGCGAGCGATCGCCGTCGGCGCCATCGTGGCGCTGATCGTCGCGGTCTTCGCCACCACCGTCAACCACGCCCTGGTCGCCTGGGGTACGGCGCTGTGCGGCGCGGTGACCATGTTCCTCGCCCACCTGCTGGCCGAAACCGACGATCAGAGCATCGCGCCGGCCACATTGAATTATCTGGAAGCGCTCGCGGGCGGAATTCTGCTCGGCGGTATCGCGGTGGCGGTGCTGCGCGGCTGGTTCCAGGTGTTCGGCTGGACCCTGGGCGCGCTCGCGGCGGTGGTCTTCGGCCAGCTCGGCTCGACCTCGACGGGCACCGTGCGGGGCGGGGTGGTGAGCGCGCCGGGCTGGTCGACGACGACGCTGCCGCCGCTGTGGCTGATTGCGGTCACACTCGTCCTCGTGATCGTCGGCATGGTCGTCAATCGCAAGCAGGACACGGTGGAGCGCCGCTCGGTCGAATTGCCCATGGCGCCGATCATCGCGGGACTGATCTTCGTGATCGGCCGGCTGTTCAGCGCGGAATGGCTTGCCCGGCATGCCGACAGCGCCGGAGGTATCGCCTTCGCCGCGACACTGACCGTGGCGGCGGCCGTGGTGGCGGCGGTACTGCTGCCGCGGCGCGACGGTGTCTTGATCTTGCTGGCGGTCGCATTGTCTGCGGTCGGCGGAGCGCTGATACCGGGCCGGCTGCCGATGTGGTCGGTGGCGCCCCTGGTGGTGTTGATCGCACTGGGGCTGGTAGCGGGTTTCCGGCGCCCGATGCCGATGCTCGCCATGTCGACGTTGGCGGCGATGGCGCTGTACTGCGCGCTGGTCTCCGGGCATCGGATCCACGGTGGCGTGCAGGCCGCGGTGCTGAGCGGGCTGCTGGCGGCGGTGGCAGGCTACAGCTTCGGCAGTGCCGCACCGCGATACAACCCGACCCGCGTGCTCGGTGTGGCGATCATCTTCGTGCCGTCGGTGGTCACCGCTCTGCGCGATCACCTCGACCGGCCGCAGTGCGTCCCCGATCCCGGCCAGTGGTATCTGTGCCCGGCCCCGGCGATGAGTTCGGCGGCGCCCTATTGGACCGCGCTGGGAATCACCGTCGTCTGCGCGGCCGGCCTGACGGCGTTGCGCTCGTGGCGCAAACCGACCACCACGGATTCGGTAGCCGATATATAGCCATCGTCTCTGGAAGGTCGCGTTCCGGGCCGCGCCGGATTCGGCCGTGGCCACCGAAGTTCGGAGTCAGCAGTAGGATCGGGACGCCACCACCCCGCCGCCGACCGACGGAGTGACGTTTGCTCGCCATCCTGCTAGCCCATGCTTGCGCCGCCCTGCTCGCACCGCCCGCTGTGCGCGTATGGGGAAGGCGCGGGTTCTACCCGATCGCGCTGGCGCCGCTGGCCGGGCTGGTGTGGGTGATCGCGAACTGGAACAGCGGGGCCGAGGTCCGCATCACCTGGGCCCCGGAGATCCACATGAATCTCGATCTGCGCCTGGACAGCCTCGCCTCGATCATGTCGGTGCTGGTCCTGGGCGTGGGCGCGCTGGTATTGGCCTATTGCGCCGAGTATTTCGACGATGATGATCGCGCCCGCCTGGGCATTTTCGCCGGCTATCTGGTGGCTTTCGCCGGGGCCATGTTCGGGTTGGTCGTCAGCGACAACATGCTGGTGCTGTTCACCTTCTGGGAGCTCACCACGGTGCTGTCGTTCCTGCTGGTGGGCCATCACGCCGAGCAGAGCACCGGCCGTCGCGCGGCATTGCAGGCGCTGCTGGTCACCGCCGCGGGCGGATTGGCGATGCTGGTGGGCCTGGTCCTGCTCGGGCAGCGCTGTGACAGCTATCTGCTGTCCGATGTGGTGGCGCGGGCCGATCCGCACGACTGGTCGACCAATGTCGCGGTGGTGCTGATCCTGATCGGCGCGCTGAGCAAATCGGCGATCGTGCCGCTGCACTTCTGGTTGCCCGGCGCGATGATCGCGCCCACCCCGGTGAGCGCCTATCTGCACGCCGCCGCGATGGTGAAGGCCGGTATCTACCTGGTCGCGCGACTGGCCCCGGGGCTGTCGGAGGCACCGGTGTGGCATCCCATCGTGCTCACGCTCGGGATCCTGTCGATGCTGCTGGCCGGTTTGCGTTCGCTGCAGGTCTACGACCTGAAACTGGTGCTCGCGTTCGGCACCGTGAGCCAGCTCGGATTCATGCTGGTGCTGGTCGGCACCGGAACCCCGCAGGCGGCACTGGCCGGTGCGGCGTTGCTGGTCGCGCACGCGCTGTTCAAAGGGTGTCTGTTCATGGTGGTCGGCATCATCGACCACAGTGCCGGCACCCGCGATCTGCGCCGGCTCTCCGGCATCGGCCGGCGCGCGCCGGTCCTGTGCGCGGTCGCGACGGTCGCCGCGCTGAGTATGGCCGCGATTCCGCCGCTGTTCGGCTTCGTCGGCAAGGAAAGCGCCTTCGCCGCCGAACTGGACGCGGGCACTCTGAGCGCGCCGGTTCGGATCGCCGTCGCCATCGGCATCGTGCTCGGGTCGATGTTCACCGTCGGCTACAGCGCGCGCATGGTGTGGGGCGCGTTCGGTACCGCACGCGCCACCGAGGGCGTGCCCGAACCGGAGCCGCCCTGGCATCGGCCGAGCGCGCTGTTCGTCGCGCCGCCGGCCGTACTGGCCGCGGCCTCGCTGGCCGCGGGTCTCGCGTCGCCCTGGATGGACCGGCTGCTCTCGCCTTATGCCCGCACCCTCGGGCCGCTGGAGGCGCATCTGGCGCTGTGGCACGGCTGGGGCACCCCGCTGACTCTGACCCTGATCGCCATCGCCTGCGGTCTGGTGCTGTTCGAGATCCGCGACCGGATCGGCGAATCGGTGAATCCACGCCTCGGTAACGCCGACCGGGTCTACGACGCCGTGCTGCGCGCGATGGATCAGCTGTCGCTGCGCATGACCGGTGCCACCCAGCGCGGTTCGCTGCCGCTGAATCAGGGCCTGATCCTGACCACGGTCGTGGTGCTGCCGGTGGCCGTGCTGTTCATCGGCGCGCGTTCGCGCATCTCGGTGCGGGCGTGGGATTCGTCACTGCAGCTGGTGATCGCGTTGGTGATGGCGGCGATGGCCCTGGGCGCCACCGTCATGCGCAACCGGCTCGCCGGCGTGCTGCTCGTCGGTGTCACCGGTTACGGCTGCGGTGTGATCTTCGCCCTGCACGGCGCGCCGGATCTCGCCCTCACCCAATTCCTGGTCGAGACACTGACCTTGGTGATCTTCGTGCTGGTACTGCGAAAGTTCTCCGCCGAGATCGAACCCATCCGCACCGCCGACCTGAAGGTGCGCCGCGCCATCCTGTCCGCGGCGGTCGGAGCGGCGGTGGTGATCGTGGCGGCCTTCGCCACCGCGGCCCGCAGCACCGAACCGATCTGGCATCGAATCCCCTCCGCGGCATACAGTTTCGGCGGCGGGAAGAACGCGGTGAACGTGCTGCTCGTCGACATCCGGGCGTGGGACACCCTCGGCGAGATCTCGGTGCTGGTGGTCGCGGCCACCGGTGTCGCCTCGCTGATGTTCCGCAGCCGCCGGTTCGGCACCCTCCCGCGCGTCTCCGAGGCCCCCGGCTACACCCCCGATCCAGAGCGGTCCTACTGGTTGCGAGCCAGTCCGCTGGTCGCGCCGCGGGACCGGTCGATGGTGATGGCGATGACCACCCGGATGCTGTTCCCGACCATCATGGTGCTCTCGGCGTATTTCTTCTTCGCCGGGCACAACGCCCCGGGCGGCGGATTCGCGGGCGGTCTCACCGCCGGATTGGCGCTGGTGCTGCGCTATCTGGCCGGCGGCCGCTACGAACTGGCCGAGGCGCTGCCGGTCGACGCCGGACATGTGCTGGGCGCCGGACTGGTGCTGTCGGCGGGCACCGCGACCGGATCGCTGCTGCTGGGCGCGCCGCCGCTGTCCTCGGCCATCATCGAGGTCACGCTGCCGGTGCTCGGGCACATCAAATTCGTCACCGCGATGCTGTTCGACCTGGGCGTGTATCTGATCGTGGTGGGTCTGGTGCTGGATGTGCTGCGCAGTCTGGGCGCGCGCCTCGATATCGAATTCCTGGACGGCACGACGTCTTCGACGAAGGGAGGGATGCGATGAGCGCGAACATCACCATGCTGGCCTTGGTCGGGATCATGGTCGCCTGCGGGGTGTATCTGGTGCTCGAACGCGCGGTGTCGAAGATGCTGCTGGGATTGATCCTGTTCGGCAATGCGGTGAACCTGCTGATCCTCACCATGAGCGGCCCGGACGGGCGGCCGCCGATCCTCGGCGAATCGGATCGGCGACATCACGATCCGGCCGATCCGCTCGCGCAGGCGATGATCCTCACCTCGATCGTCATCACCATGGGTTTGGCCGCATTCGTTCTCGCGCTGGCCTATCGGGCCTTCGCGCTGACCACCACGGAACAGGTCGAGGACGACCCCGAGGACGTGAAGGTCGCGGCGAAGCGCGAGGGCGAGGATCCCGAGCGATGAGCCCGTCTCCCGGTCTGCTCCCCGCGCTCTGCCCCCTCCCGGTGCTGATTCCGCTGCTCACCGCGGCCGCGACCCTGATCGTGGGTCGTAAAGCACGCGTGCAGCAGGCGATTTCGGTTGCGGCGCTGACGACGGTGGTCGCGATCTCCGGGGCGCTGCTGTACCTGGCCGACCGCGACGGCATGGGCGCGGTGCAGGTCGGCGGCTGGGAGACCCCGATCGGCATCACGCTGGTGGTCGACCGGCTGTCGGCGGGCATGCTGCTGGTGTCGTCGATCGTGCTGCTCGCGGTGTTGATCTTCGCGGTCGGGCAGGGCATCAGCGACGGCACCGAACGCCAGCCGACCTCGATCTTCCAGCCGACGTATCTGATTCTGAGCGCGGGCGTTTCGCTCGCCTTCCTGGCCGGTGACCTGTTCAATCTGTTCGTCGGATTCGAGGTGCTGCTGGCCGCCTCGTTCGTCCTGCTCACGCTGGGCGCCAGCGCCGACCGGGTCCGGGCCGGGGTCTCGTATGTGATGGTGTCGATGGTGTCGTCGCTGATCTTCCTCACCGGCATCGCGCTGGCGTACGCGGCGACGGGCACTCTCAATCTGGCCGATATGTCGGTGCGGATGGGCACGGTGCCGCTGGGCGTGCGCGGCGCGATCTGCGCGGTGCTGCTGGTGGCTTTCGGCATCAAGGCCGCGGTGTTCCCGCTGTCGAACTGGCTGCCGGATTCGTATCCCACCGCGCCCGCGCCCGTGACGGCCGTCTTCGCGGGTTTGCTGACGAAAGTCGGTGTGTACGCGATCATCCGGGTGCACGCGCTGCTGCTGCCGACCGGCACCTTCGACGATGTGCTGCTGGTGTGCGGCCTGCTCACCATGGTGATCGGAATCCTGGGTGCGATCGCACAGAGCGATATCAAACGTCTGCTGTCGTTCACACTGGTCAGCCATATCGGCTATCTGATGTTCGGCGTGGGGCTGAATTCCGTCGGCGGCACCACCGGCACGGTGTTCTACGTGGTGCATCACATTCTGGTCCAGACCACGCTGTTCCTGGTGGTGGGCCTGATCGAGCGGCAGGCCGGATCGGCGTCGCTGAGCCGGTTGGGCGGTCTGCTGGCCGCGAGTCCGGCGCTGGCCCTGCTGTTCGGCATTCCGGCGCTGAATCTCGGTGGTATTCCGCCGTTTTCCGGATATATCGGCAAGGTGCGGCTGTTGCAGGCGGGTGCCGCCGACGGAAGTGTGCTGGCCTGGATGCTGATCGCCGGCGCGGTGGTGACCAGCCTGCTCACGCTGTACGTCATGGCGCGGGTGTGGAGCAAAGCGTTCTGGCGGCCGCGCGTCCAGGCCCCGGAGGGTGAGCTGGCCGATGCCGCTCCCTCGGCGCTCATCGACGAATCCACCGATGTGCTGTTCGACGACCGCGTCGACCCCGGCCGCATGCCCCGTCTGATGGTGGCTCCGACGGCGGCGTTGATCGTGGTCGGGGTCGCGTTGACGGTGTTCGCCGGCCCGATCCTGGGCATCTGCCAGCGCGCGGCCGAGGATCTCAACGATCCGCACCGGTATCTGGACACCGTGCTCGGGCCGCCGGAGACATGGCAGTCGGGAGGCCACCGATGACACGGGAACGACTGGTCCGCATCGGCGTGCTGATCTGGCTCGCCGTCGTCTACACCGCCCTGTGGGGTAACGCCAGCGTCGCGAATCTGCTCGCCGGGCTGGTGGTCGGCATTCTGATCATGGTGCTGCTGCCGCTGCCGCGGGTTCCGGTGAACGGCGGGCTACGGGTGCTGCCACTGCTCGAATTGATCACGCTCACCGCCTATTACGCGATCGAATCCAGTGTGCAGATCGCGTGGTTCGCGGTACGCCCGGCCGGTGCGCCGGTCTCGGGTGTGCTGCGGGTGCGGCTCGCGATCGACTCGGATCTGGTGATGGTGCTGTGCGCCGACGTGCTCAATCTGATCCCCGGCACGATGGTGCTGGAGCTGGACCGGGTGGCCGGGGTGGCGTGGGTGCATGTGCTCGATGTCGGCAGCGACGACGCGGTCGAGAAGTTCTACTACATCACCCGCCGCTTGGAGGGCCTGCTGATCAGGGCCTTCGAAGGCAACAAACAGGAGGTAGATTCATGACCTTTGTCGCGATCGTGGCGGGCATACTCCTGGCGACCGCCGCGGCTTTCACTTCCTTCCGGGTGGTGGCCGGTCCCGGCACCCTGGACCGGGTGGTCGGCATCGATTCGCTGGTCGGCATCGCCGCGGCGGGTTTGGCGGTGTGGGCCGCCTACAGCGACGACACCACGGTGGTGCCGGGCATCGTCGCGCTGTCGCTGGTCGGCTTCCTGGGGTCGGCCGCGGTCACGCGTTTCCGGGTGCGGGACGACAAATGAGCGGCCTCTTCCATACCGCGCTGATCTGGTTGTCGTACGGGACCATCCTGTTCGGGGCATTCCTCGCCGCCACCGCGGCGGTCGCGATCGTGCGCTTTCCCGACACCCTCTCGCGCATGCATGCGGCGACGAAACCTCAGGTCGTCGGACTGATCCTGATGCTGATCGGTTCGGCGATCCAGCTGCGCGGCCATCCCAATGTCTGGATGTTGGTGCTCGTCGGCCTGTTCACCCTCGTCACCGCACCGGCCATCGCCCACCTGGTCGGCCGGACGGCCTACCGCGAGCAACGCCACCGCGACGGACTGCTGCTGATCAACGAAATGGGCGACGAGGACCTCCCCGACGACTGAAATCCTTACGCCGCGACCGGTTCGGCCACGTCCGTGGTCGTGCGCGCGAACCAGGTGCGATAGAACGCCGACACGAATCCGGCGAACACACCGAGCGCGATGATCCCGGCGGGCAGCGGATATTCGGCCATCCACACCGCCAGATACCGGTAGGCGAGCAGCAACCCGATCAGCAGCGTGAATCCGGCGCCCACCAGCAGTGCGCGCGCCCGGTCCCAGCCGCGCTCGGGTGCGCGCAACACCGATTCGACGGTCAGGGCCAGCACGGCCCCGGCCAGCAGGTCGGCGCCGTAGTGATAGCCGAAACCCAGGGTGGCCGACAGTGTCGCGAGCAGCCAGAACGTGCCGGGCCAGCGCACCCAGCGGGGTGCGGGCGCACCGTCGTTGTCGCGGCGGGTGTGCAGGAAAACGGCGGTCGCCCAGGCGGTGTGCATCGAGGGCATGCAGTTGCGCGGCGTGTAGCGGTCGAACGGCATCGGCTTCGGGTGGTAGTCGGTGGGCGGCACCAGATGCGGCCAATAGTTGCCGACCTGCAGGCCGTGTCCGTCCGGTCCGAAGGCGAACATCGGCCCGACGACCGGGAAGATCAGGTAGATCACCGGGCCGACCAGTCCCAGCACCAGGAAGGTGCGCACCAGATAGTGCCGGGGCCATACCCCCGTGCGCACCACCTTGCGCAACTGCCAGACCGCCACCACCATCGCGGCCACCGGCAATTCGATGTAGACCCAATGCAGTACGCCGTAGACCACGGGTCCGAGGGCGTCGATCACCCGGCCCATCACCCAGGCGGGTTCACCGAAGGCGTGATCGGCCAGCACCAGATAGCGGTCGCGGACGTCCGGGCCGGCCACCACCGTGAAATGCAGCCACACGTCACCGATCTTGGTGGCGATGATCAGTAGCGATCCGAGTGCCGCCGCCCGCAGGGCATTGCGTTTGCGGTTACCCTCCCAGCCGAGCCAGGCGATCAGCACCACCGCGGTGAGGGCGATGACCGCGCCGTTGCCGACGGTCAGCGGACCGCCGAGCAGCACGCGGATCGTCGCGCAGACGGCATCGACGATCACCGCCACACCCACGGCGAGAAACCGCCACCGCCAGGACAATCCGACCAGCGCCAGGGCCAGGCCCGCCCACGGCACGGAGACCGATTTGGGCGTCCCGGCGAAATCCTCCCAGAGGCTGTGCAGCGGGCCCTCGAAGTTGTTGCGCGTGGCCAGGATCTGCAACCCGATCAGCAGCGCCGGTACCGCGATGACCAGCACTCGGACCCCGATGTGCGGCGACCACTTCCGGAACCGTCCACGGCGAGCGTCACCGAAGTCGGAACGCGGATCATCGAGCAGCACCCGATCATCGTAAACAGGTGATGAACGCCGCCCCTCGCACAGCGGAAACGTCGGCGACGGATGTGATCTGCGCCATTGTCATGGGGCGCTCGCCACGACAACTTTTCCGTAAGCGATTGCCAGGGCCGCGCTGCCACAGTTCGAACCATGTTCACTTGGTATGTCGCCCTGCTCGCGATCAGCGGGATCGTCATGATCGCCATGGCGTCGGTGCAGCAGGGTCAGAGCAGCGCGTCACGATCCTTCAACGGCATCTTCGGCGGCCTCTTCCTGGGCTACGCCTTCTATCTCGCCTTCCTCTTCGACGGCGGCTCGTACCTGATCTTCTTTCACGCGTTCATCGTTCCGGTGACGATGGTGGTGAACTTCTTCCGCAACCGGACGCCCCGCCCGAAACTCACCGAAACCCAGAAGGCCTGGCGGGAATTCCAGCGCGCCGGCCACCAGCGATAACCGAAAGCCGTTGACGCGCGGAGAATCCGGTGAGCTCCGTCCCATCCCGAGCAGGCGTGCGACGCGAACCGTGCGTTCGGACCAGACTGCACGAATGGGTGAATATATCGACGCGGGCGGGTTGCGGACCTACTACGAGGTGCACGGCGACGGTGCGCCGGTGGTGTTGTTGCACGGCGGGCTGGGGACGGCCGAGTCGTGGGGACAGCAGGTGGGCGAGCTGGCCCGGCACTATCGGGTGTACGTCCCGGAGCGACGCGGACACGGCAGGACCGCCGATGTGCCCGGGCCGATCACCTATGCGGCGATGGCCGAGGATACGGCCGCCTGGCTGGACGCCATGGCGTCGCGTGCGATTCAGCGCCGCGCCGACACCAGGTCCGGAGCGAACGAATTCAGGCCCATCCCTCGGTATTTCGTGACCAGCTTGCGGTAACGACGGCGATTGCGAGCCAAGGCGGTATCGGTCACCGCAGCGGGCAACGCGCGGTAGGCCACACGCAATGTTGTGGCAAGAGCCCGGAATTCGAGCTCCTTCCGTCGCGTCCACGGATACGGCATGAGCTCGCGCACCTGCGGATGCATGATGCCGCATCCGAGCACGATGATCACGTGCCGGATGAACGGGGCAGCCACCCGCCACAGCGGTTCGGCGATCGGCGGCAGGAAATCCGGCCGCGGCGCCGCGTCGATCGCGCCCGTGGCCGCGGCCAGCGTGGGGGTGCGGCGCAGCTGCTCGGCGACCACGCGGTCGTAGTGCTCGACCATCTCTCGGTAGTCGGCGATCGGCGTGGACCGGCCGGGCAAATGCAGCGGCTCGGTGCTCGCCCGGAAGGCGTCCCAGATCGCCTGATCGTCGGCGGCCGTGGGCTCGTCGCCGGTGACCGTCCGGTAGGCGTGGTACTGAACGAAGAAGGCGGAGTACAGGATCCAGTTCCACGACTCCGGCGCCAGCGCCGAATACCGCACGCCGTCGGAGCCGACTCCCTTCACATCGCGGTGCAGGCGCAGCAACCGCTCGGCCTCGGCGAGTCGGTCGGCCTCCTCCGCCTGGTACAGGATCTGATCGGCCGCCGCGGTGCGCCGCGCCCGCCCCCACGGTTCGTCGCGGACCCGGCCGGTGACCTCCAGCGCGGCCGAGACGGCGGGCAGCATGGTCTGGTCGTACAGCGCGACACCGAACAGCCCGAGGAAGACCGACCCGGCCACCCGCTCGAACCGTTCCACGGCGGCGCTGTGCGTGGCAGCGCAGGTGCGCCCGGACGCCGCGGCCTCCCGCGTCGGCGTCTCGTGAGACACGGGGCAGGTCATCACAGAACTCCCTTGTTCCGACTAGTGTGGTGCCACGCGGCACCACAAATCATTCTGGTGTCAGAGTGCACCAAAAGAGAGCGGTGGTCAAGATCATGAACGCGGATGCGGAGTCCCGAGGTCGCGCGGTGCGCGCATACGGCGGGATCAGCGCCGCCGAACGCCGGGAACGGCGCCGCACCGCCCTGCTCGACGCGGCATTGGACCTGCTCGCCGAGGGCGGCGCGAGTGCGGTGACCAAGCGCGCGGTCTGCGCCCGGGCCCGCCTGAACGACCGCTATTTCTACGAACACTTCGCCGATCGCGACGTCCTGGTACAGGCCCTGGCCGGGCAGCTCACCGCGGACGGTATCGCGACCGTGATCTCGGCCACTCTCGCCGCGGGGCCGGATCTGCACGAACAGGTCCGCGCCGCCGCCGATGCCGCGCTCGGATTCCTCGTCGCGGACCCGCGGCGGCAGGCACTCGTCCTGGCATCCCACTCCGATGCCGCATTGCAGAGCGGCCGGCTCAGCACGCAGCGCGAGATCGCCGCCGCCATGGCCGCCGTGGTGCGGGAACTACGCCCACCCGATCCGGCCACCGCCCCGCTCGACCTGGATATGACCGCCTACGCCGTCGTCAGCGGCACGCTGGAACTGGTGGCCGCCTGGATACGGGGCGAATTCCGCTGCACCCGAACTCATCTCACGGAGTTGATCGCGGCCCTACTGCTGGCCGGCACCGCCATCACCCCCGCCGCGCCGCCCCGCTGAGCCGGCTACAGCCCGCCCGACTCAGCTGTTCAGTTCCTTGACCAGGGCGTCCACCACGGCGACCAGATCGCCCTGCGCGGCCGCGGCCACTCGCCGCTGCCGTTGATACGACGCCCCGCGTTCGACGATATCGGGCACCCGCGCGAGTTCGTTCTCACACTGCAGCAATTTCGCGGTGGGCTGCAAACGGTCCAGCAGATCCATCAGGTCGTCGGTGACCAGCCGCTCGTTGCTGTCGGAGTCGGTGATGATGATCGCGTCCAGGCCGTAACGCGCTGCGCGCCACTTGTTCTCCTGCACATGCCACGGCGGCAGCGTGGGCATGGTCTCCCCCGCCTCCACCCGGCGATCCAGATCCACGATCAGGCAGTGGATCAGCGCGACGAGTGCGGACAGTTCGAAGCGACTGGGGATTCCGTCGCACACACGGACCTCGATGGTTCCCCACTTCGGCGCGGGGCGGATATCCCAGTGCATACCGCCGAGCTGTTCGAACACACCGGTTTTCATCTGGTCGTGCACGAACGACTCGAACTGCGACCAGTTCTCGAACTGGAACGGCAATCCGGCGGTCGGCAGCTGCTGGAACATCAGGGCGCGATTGCTCGCGTACCCGGTGTCGATGCCGGCCCACATCGGTGAGGACGCCGACAGCGCCAGCAGATGCGGATAGGACAGCAGCAGCGTGTTGAGAATCGGAAAGACCTTCTCCGGGTGCGAGACTCCCACGTGCACGTGCACACCCCAGATCAGCATCTGACGCCCCCACCACTGGGTGCGGCTGATCAGTTCGTCGTAGTGCTCGGAGCGGGTCAGCTGTTGGGTCGACCACTGGGCGAACGGATGCGTGCCCGCGCAGAACAGATCCACACCGACCCGGTCGGCGGCCGCGCGCACGGTGTCCATCGTGGTGTGCATCTCGTCGACCACCTCGCCGACGGTGTCGTGGACACCGCTGACGAGTTCGACCGTGTTCTTCAGCAGCTCCTTGGTGACGTGCGGCGGACCGTTGGGCGCCCGCAGATCACCGACCTGGTCGAAGACCGCGGCGGCCGTATTGGAGAGATTGCGCGTCTGTTTGTCGACGAGCGCGATCTCCCATTCGACGCCCAGCGTCGGGCGGGGCGAGCTGTTCCAGGGAACCGTTCGAGAGCCAGCCCCACCCATGACGAATCCGCTCTTACCCGATGACGCCGCAGGCGACCCGGCCGCCCGCGTCGCCGGTTGCCAGAGTTTCGGCATCGGGCCCGGGCGCGCCACCGTTGGCCTGCAGGTAGCGGTTCGGGATGTTGCCGAAGTTGTCGGCGCCGGCGTGGATCATCAGCGCCTTGCCCTTGATCTGGTCCAGCGTCACGGAGTCGGTGGTGGTCACCAGCTTCGCGGTGCCGTCCTTGCCGACCTCGAGCGAGGTCAGATCGCCGCTGGACGGATGGGCGTTCGACTCGCCCACCTGCAGATGACCACCGGCCGAGAGGAAGTTGCCCGGCGCGCCGCCGGACGGGGCGGTGGAGTTCGGCTCGCACTTGCCGTTCTGGTGGATGTGCAGGCCGTGGAAGCCCGGCTGCAGGCCGTGCGCGTCGACGGTGATCTGCAACTTGTCGCCCGATTTGGCGATGGTGGCGGTGCCGACCTGCGCGCCCGAGGGATCCTTCAACTGCACCGACACCGAATCGCCGGAGGGCGGGTTCTGCTCGGCGCCGGTGCCGGAGTTCTCCGCCGGACCGGCGGTACCGGTCCACACCGCGGGGGTGGTCCCCTTGACGTCGCTCGACTCCTGGCTGTTGCTGCATGCGACCAGGCCGAAAGCCGCGATCGCCAGCATCGGGGTCACAGTCCGCCAGGACGGGCGACGGGTTGCGGAGGGGGCCATCGGAGAACTCCTTTACGAGTACCGAGTTTACGAGTAGTGCTGGTTGAACAGATTCCTTACCGGACAAGATGATGCCAGAGCCGTTGTGCACCGCACTGGTGGGGCTCGGTTGGGTTCTAGTTACCGGTGACGATGACGATGACGCCCGGCGGCGAGTCCGCGATTCCGGCGAAACGCGGCTCGGCCGATACGCCCAGCTCATTCGCGATCGCCTGGGCCGTCTCCCGTTCGTGCGGGGAATTTCCGTAATAGACAGTTGTTTTCGCGATCACACCGCCGGGGTAGTTGCCGGTCTCGGTGACGTCGAAGCCGGCCGCGGTGAGCTGGCTCCCGGTCTTGGAGGCCAGGCCGGCGACGGTGCTGTTGTTCAGCACTCGGACCGGGACGGTCTTGTCCACACCGGCCGCGGTGCTGGTCGGCGCCGCGGTGGTCGTCGTGAGCGTGGTCGCCGGTGCCGCGGTGGTCGTGGCCGCCGTCGTCGAGGGCGTCGTGGCGGCGGCGCGGGTGGTGGTGACCGGGGCGGCCGTCGTCTCGGTATCCGACGAGGTCTCCGCGGCAGCGGAATCGGAGGTCGAATTCGACAGCGCCATCGCGCCGAGGCCCGCGAAGACGATGGCCAGCGCGATCAGCACCATCGCGAATGCTCGCAGCGGCGGTCCACCGGAGGGCGGATTCGGGTTGCTCACGGTGTCGACCCTAGTCGCAGGGATGAGCGAGCGCGCGCATCGGACATCCGCCGGTCAGACCTGGAAGCCCAGCCGCCGCGCCGCCCGCGATTTCTGCCGGCTGGCCCGCAACCGGCGCAGCCGTTTCACCAGCATCGGATCGGCGGCCAGCGCCTCGGGCTTGTCGACGACGGCGTTCAGGACCTGGTAGTAGCGGGTGGCCGACATCGCGAACAGGTCCCGGATGGCTTCTTCCTTGGCGCCCGCGTACTTCCACCACTTGCGCTCGAAATCGAGGATCTCCAGTTCGCGGCGGGTGAGACCGTCGACCACGCCACCCTCGGGGGCCGCCTCGACCACCGCGCCGGAGGCGCCTCCGACCGCTGCCACGATCTCTTCGCTCGCGGAGCTGTCCTCGCTTGCGGATAGATTCCGGGCCGCTGCGCTGTCCATATCGCTCCCTCGCCGAATCAACAACGGACGACAGTCGTCGTCATTCAACCACGCGGCACACCCGTTCACCGAGGCGTCGTACGGCGTGTCGGGCCGTACACGCGGCGCCGCGTAAAGTGTGCCACCATGGCGATTCTCCCGATCCGCATCGTCGGCGATCCGGTGCTGCACAACCCGACACAGCAGGTGTCGCAGTCGCCGGCCGAACTCGCCGGCCTGATCGCGGACATGTACGAAACCCTCGACGCCGCCAACGGAGTCGGGCTCGCCGCCAATCAGGTCGGTGAATCGCTGCGGTTGTTCGTCTACGACTGCCCCGATGTGCAGCCCGACGGTTCGGTGCGGCGGCGGCGCGGCGCGGTGATCAATCCGGTGCTGGAGACCTCCGAGATCCCCGAAACCATGCCCGATCCCGACGACGACGAGGAGGGCTGCCTCTCCGTTCCGGGTGAGCAGTTCCCCACCGGCCGCGCGGAGTGGGCGCGGGTCACCGGCACCGACGAACACGGCGAGCCGGTCACCATCGAGGGCAAGGGCTTTTTCGCCCGCATGCTCCAGCACGAGGTCGGCCACCTCGACGGGTTCCTCTATGTGGACGTGCTGATCGGCCGCAACGCCCGCGCCGCGAAGAAGGCGATCAAGCGCAACGGCTGGGGCACACCGGGTTCGAGCTGGGTGCCGGGCGAGGTGCCGGATCCGTTCGGACATGACGACTGACCGTCCCGATATCCCGACCGGGCGCCGGGTGGTGGTGCGGTACCGCCTGCCCGAGGGTTATCCACAGCAGTTCACGGATGTGATCGGCGAACTCGTGGCACCCGATCCGGTGCAGGTCCGCACCGCCGACGGCACCGTGGTGACCATCGCCACCGATCGGGTGGTGGCGGTGAAAGCGCTGGGCCCGCGGCCGATTCGGATCGGTGAGATCCGCGCGCTGGAAGCGGCGGCCGTCGACGGCTGGCCCGGACTCGAACGGGCCTGGTTCGACGGCTGGCTGTGCAGCATCGGCAACGGGTACACCCATCGCGCGAATTCCGCTGTGCCGCTGGGCGAATCGGGTCGCAACGCCGCGCTCGACATGCGCACGCTGCACCGTATCGGCGAGTGGTACACCGAACACGGCCTGCCGCTGCAACTTCGGCTCCCCGATCGCCTGGCGCCGGTGCCGCCGGGCTGGCTCACCTGGGGCGAGACGATGGTGCTCGGCGTCGATATCTCCACGTTCGTCCTGCCGCGGGGTCCGTCGATGGTCCGCATCGACGAGGGTCCGCATCCGGCGTGGCTGGACTTGCACCGGCACCGCGGCGAGGACACCGTCGACGTGGCCGCGCCGCTGCCGGACACCGACGTGCTCACCGCGGTCCGCGACGGTGATCTCGGTTTCGCCGCGTTGGGTCTGCCGACCCCGCTGGCGATCGGCCGCGGCGCCCTCACCACCGCCCCCGACGGCCGGCGCTGGATCGGGCTGAGCTGTCTCGCGGTCGCCGCACCACACCGCCGCCACGGCCTGGGCACCCTCGTCTGCGCCGAGCTGATCAACTGGGGCTACAAACGCGGCGCCACCCACGCCTACGTCCAGGTGGAGGCGAACAACGCCGCGGCCCTCGCGATGTACCGGGACATGGGCTTCGTGGACCACCACACCTACCGCTACGCCGCCCCGGATCCCGACGCGGGCCGCCACCGGCGGGAGTGAACCGGCCGACTAATCTCGCTGCATGCGGTTGGCCACCTGGAATGTGAATTCGATTCGATCTCGCGTGGATCGGGTGGTGTCGTGGCTGGACCGCGCCGATATCGATGTGCTGGCCCTGCAGGAAACCAAATGCCGCGACGACCAGTTCCCGGCCGAGCGGTTCGAGGAAGCCGGCTACGAGATCGTCCACACCGGATTCAGTCAGTGGAACGGGGTGGCGATCGCCTCGCGCGTCGGTATCGACGACGTCGAGGTCACCTTCCCGGGCCAGCCCGGATTCGACAAGGACGCCGAGGCCTCGCTGCTGAGCGCGCCGGTGGTGGAGGCCCGGGCGATCGGCGCGACCTGCGGCGGCGTCCGGGTGTGGAGCCTGTACGTACCCAACGGGCGCACGCTGACCGATCCGCACTACACCTACAAGTTGGAATGGCTTGCGGCCCTGCGTGATTCCGGGAAGGCGTGGCTGCGGGCCGATCCGTCGGCGCAGATCGCGCTGTGCGGCGACTGGAATATCGCCCCCACCGACGACGACGTGTGGTCGCCGGAATTCTTCGCGCACAAGACGCACACCTCGGCGCCGGAACGTGCCGCGTTCGAGGCCGTCGTGGCGGCGGGCTTCACCGATGTGATGCGCCCGTTCGCCCCCGGTCCGGGTGTCTACACCTACTGGGACTACACCCAGCTTCGTTTTCCGCGCAAGGAAGGTATGCGCATCGATTTCGTCCTCGCCTCACCCGCGCTGAGCGCCCGCGCCGCCGACGCCGGGGTCGATCGCGAGGAGCGAAAAGGCAAGGGCGCCAGCGATCACGCGCCCGTGGTGGTCGAATTCTCGGAGCAGCAGACCGGGCCGGAGGTCAGCTCTGCCGGGTCTTGATGGCGTCGTGGGAGATGTAGACGTCGTAGCTGCCGGGCATCGCGATCACCGCGTTGCCGTATGCCGAGCGGATGAACGGTTCGGTGTACCAGCTGTGATCGCGCATATCGGTGAAGAAGTCACCGTCGCCACCGTTCAGCATCGTCTGGTGCTGACTCACCGCGGCACCGTCGAGCCGCTGCCCGTAGAGCCGGGTCACCTTGTAGCCGGAATGGAAGCCGAGCGCGTTGACCCACGGCTCCAATTCCACGATATCGGCCTGTAGTACCCACAGATCGCCCTCGATCCGATAGGTCTGGTGGGTCTCGTCGTGATGGCCGTCGCCGTAGAGGGTGAGCTCCACATCGAGAGTATGGTCGTGGCCCGCAACGCTTTTCACGACGACGTGTGCGGCCTTCACCTCACCGGTCAGCCCGAGGTAGGTCTGCAGCAGCGTCACCGCCCACAGCAGGACGACTGCCACCAGCAGCACCACCAGCCCGCTCGCGCCGCGCCCGATATGCCTGCGCCAGCCCGCTTTCCGGGCGCGGATGACGGCCGTGACCAGCATCGCGATCGCGACGACGAAGAGCACCGCCAGCAATGCCTGGATCCAGCCGAAGGCCATCGGGAACACCATGCCGACAGTTGTACCCGCATTCGGGTACCGCACGCGGGCGAGTCGGACACGAAGACGCCACGGCCGGCCGGGTTTTCCCGGCCGGCCGTGGGCGCGGTGCGAGCTCTTCGGCCTAGAAGGCGCCCTCCTCCAACTGCATGATGTCGGTGTCGAGGTTCTCCACCACGGCCCGCACACCACTGAGCAGCGGCAGCTGGTTCTTGGCGAACCACGATGCGACACCGACCTTTCCGGTGTAGAACAGCCGATCCTTCTCCGACGGCTGTCCGGCCAGCGCGGCCTGCGCGACCTGAGCCTGCGCGAGCAGCCGCCAGCCGATGACGAGATCGCCCACGGCATGCAGGAAACGCACCGAACCCAGGCCGACCTTGTAAATCTCCTCCGGCGTCTGCGCGGCGGCCACCAGATAACCGGTGAGCGTGGTCGCCATCGCCTGCACATCCGCGAGCGCGGCGCCCAGCAGCGTCTTCTCCGCCTTCAGGGTGTCGGACTCGCTCTCGGCGAACTGCTGGATCAGCCCGGCGACATGCCCCAGCGCCACGCCCTTGTCGCGAACGATCTTGCGGAAGAAGAAGTCCTGCGCCTGGATCGCGGTCGTACCCTCGTACAGCGAGTCGATCTTCACGTCGCGGATGTACTGCTCGATCGGGTAGTCCTGCAGATATCCCGATCCGCCGAGGGTCTGCAGCGACTCGGTGAGGGTTTCGTACGCCCGTTCCGAGGCGACGCCCTTGACGATCGGCAGCAGCAGGTCGTTGACCCGCGCGGCGGTATCGGGGTCGGCGCCGAAATTCGCCTGTGCCACATCGTCGTTCTGGTACGCCGCGGTGTACAGGTAGAGCGCACGCAGGCCCTCCGCATAGGACTTCTGCAGCGCCAGGCTGCGCCGCACGTCCGGGTGGTGGGTGATGGTGACGCGTGGGGCGGCCTTGTCGGCCATCTGGGTCAGGTCGGCGCCCTGGACGCGAGACTTCGCGTACTCCAGTGCGTTCAGGTATCCGGTGGACAGCGTGCCCGCCGACAGCACGCCGACCATCATGCGCGCGTTCTCGATGACCTTGAACATCTGGGCGATGCCGTTGTGCACATCGCCGACCAGGTAACCGATCGCGGGCTTGTCGCCGCCGTAGGTCAACTCGCAGGTGGGCGAGGACTTGATGCCCATCTTGTGTTCGAGATTGGTCACCAGCACGCCGTTGCGCTCGCCCAATTCCATTGTCTGCGAGTCGAACAGGTACTTCGGCACCACGAACAGCGACAGGCCCTTGGTACCCGGGCCGGCGCCCTCGGGCCGCGCCAGGGTGAGGTGGAAGATGTTGTCGGCGGTATCGCCGACGTCACCGCCGGAGATGAAACGCTTCACACCTTCGATGTGCCAGGTGCCGTCGGGCTGCTGGACGGCCTTGGTGCGGCCCATGCCGACATCGGATCCGGCATCGGGTTCGGTGAGCACCATCGTTCCGCCCCAGCGGTTTTCCCAGGCGTGCTCGGCCCACCGGCGCTGTTCCTCGGTGCCCTCGCGATAGAGCACCTGGTGCATGAGCGGGCCCATGTTGAAGAAGCTGGCCGAATTGTTCGCCGCGACAAGCATTTCCTGAGTCGCCCAGATCAGCGGCGACGGGGCGTCGACGCCGCCCATCTCCTCGGGCATGCCCAGCCCGGACCAGCCGGCCTCGTTGACCGCCGCGACCGTCTTGCGCAGCGGGTCGGGCACGACGACCTCGTGCGCGGCGGCATCGAACGAGATCGGATTGCGATCGGCGTCGACGAACGATTCGGCTACCGGCCCCTCGGCCAACCGCTGCACCTCGGTGAGCATTCCGCGTGCGGTTTCGGTATCCAGATCGCCGTACGCGCCGGCCTCCAGCAGCGCGCCGATCCCCAACACCTCGAACAAGTTGAACTCGATATCCCGAATGTTCGCCTTGTAGTGCGACACGCTCAGGGCCTCCTAGCCGTCGTGGGATGTTCTCCGTCGGAGGTTGCCGTACCCGGGTTCACTTACGCAACCGTAACCGGCCGAGACTAGAGAATTCGGGGTAACTTATGCGGGCGGACCAGTCCATCCGCGATTCACTTTCCTCAATCGTGCGCCGCGTCGCGGAGATTTGCTCGGAATATGCTCGCATCCGATATCCGCGATCGGCCGGACCCGGCCCGCCCACCTGCCCGGTAGCGGCACGATGCGACCGGCATAATCGGCCTCTACCACTGCTATCTTGTTCGCCATGGCTTCGGAATCCGCGGTGCGACCGCGTCAACGGGCCCAGCATCTCGGCCCCGAACGCCGACGCCCGCAGGTTCTGGACGCGGCGCTGCGCATCGCGGCGGACGAGGGCATCGCGGCCGTCACCATCGCCGCCGTGGCCGAACGCCTGGCCGTGACCCGGCCGGTGGTCTACGCCTGCTTCGCCGACCGCGTCGAACTCATCAACGCCCTGATCCAGCGCGAGGAGGGGCTGCTGCTGGCCGGGATCATGGATGCCCTGCCACCGCGCCGGGTCGAGGCCGACGAAGAGGTCTTCATCGAGGGCTTCCGCGCCCTGCTGGAGACCGTCTCCAAACGTCCCGACACCTGGAAACTGCTGCACGGCAATCCCGATCCGGCGGTGGCGAGTTCGTTCGGGCGCGGGCGCAGCTTCGCGGTCGAGCGGTGCACCCGCCGGCTGCGGCCCACCCTGGAGGCGTGGGGAACCGTCGACGCGGAGCGCAAACTGCCCGCGCTGGTGGAGCTGTGGGTATCCGCCGGTGAGGGCGCGGTGCGCACACTGGTGACCGAGGGCGACACGTGGACGCCGCAGGATCTGGGCGCCTTCGTCGGCGCGGCGGTCTACCGGGCGCTGCGCTCGGCCTGAGCGACTGCCGCGAAACCGCCGCTCGACTGGTTGATCTGCCGATGAAAGTCCGCACTCTCCGGCAATCGGTCTAGCTAAAATGGGAATCGGCGTCCATTCGACCAGCGACCCGGCGGGAGAGCGGTATGGCGTTCTATCGGCAACTGGGTTTCCTACCGCCGAAGCGGCACACCCAGCATCGTGACGAACGGGGGCAGCTGCTCTACGAGGAGCTGATGGGCGAGGAAGGCTTCACCGGGGACTCGTCGCTGCTGTATCACCGCAACCTGCCGCCGGCGATCGTCGACTCCTCCGCGTGGCGGCCGCCGAATTCGCGGACCGTGCCGAACCATCCGCTGCGGCACCGGCACCTGCGGCTGCACGAACTGTTCCCCGAGTCCGTGCTCGCGCAGACCGATGTCGTGACGGGCCGCCGTCTGATCCTCGGCAACGACGACGTGCGGATCTCCTATGTGGCGGCGCTGCGGGAATCCCCCTTGTACCGCAACGCGATCGGTGACGAACTGGTCTACGTCGAATCCGGATCGGGCGTGGTGGATACCGTCTTCGGGCGGCTGCCGGTGCACGCGGGCGATCACGTGCTGCTGCCGCGGGCGACCACGCATCGCTGGCGGCCGCAGGGACCGGAACCGCTGCGCGGTTACGTCATCGAGGCGACCGGACACATCACCGCCCCGAAGCGGTATCTGTCCGCATTCGGCCAATTCCTGGAGAATTCGCCGTACTGCGAGCGGGATCTGCACGGTCCGGCCGAACCGCTGCAGGAGTCCGGCACCGAGGTCGAGGTGCTGGTGAAACATCGGCCCGGCGCCGAAATACTCGGCACCCGAATGGTGTACGCCGATCACCCGTTCGACGTGGTGGGCTGGGACGGCTGCCTGTACCCGTACCGGTTCGATATCGCCGATTTCGAGCCGATCACCGGCCGTGTTCATCAGCCACCCCCGGTGCATCAGGCCTTCGCGGGCACCAACTTCGTGATCTGCGATTTCGTTCCCCGCAAGGTCGACTACCACCCGCTGTCGATTCCGGTGCCCTACTACCACTCCAATGTCGACTCCGACGAGATCCTGTTCTACTGCGGTGGAAACTACGAAGCCCGCCGCGGTTCCGGTATCGGACCGGGTTCGATCTCGGTGCATCCGGGCGGATATGCGCACGGTCCGCAGCCGGGCGCCTACGAACGCAGTATCGGCGTGGAATTCTTCGACGAACTGGCGGTGATGGTCGATACCTTCCGTCCGCTGGGGCTCGGCGAGGGCGCCCTGGCCTGCGAGGATCCGGACTACGCGTGGACCTGGTCGGGGCGCGGGCCGAGCTCGGAGCGGGCGTGAACGCGAGGGTGCGGTTGCACGTGGCCGACGACGACCCCTTCGGACCGGACAACCTGCCGTACGGAGTCTTCGCACCATCCGGCGGGCCGTTCCGCGTCGGCGTCCGGCTCGGCGTGCAGGTGCTGGATATCGCTGCGCTGCTGGATGATTCGATCTTCACACAACCGACTCTGAACGGCTTCCTCGCGCAGGGTCCGGTCCGCTGGCACAGCGTACGCGAACGGTTACGGGAAGCCGTGCGCGGTCCGCTGCCCACCGAAGCGATACATTCGCTGGATTCGGTGCGGCTGACGTTGCCGATATCCATCGGCGACTACGTGGACTTCTACGCCAGTATCGACCACGCCACCCGGCTGGGCGGCTTCCTGCGGCCGAACGGTGCAGCGCTGCTGCCGAATTGGCGTCATCTGCCGGTCGGCTATCACGGACGTGCGGGCAGCGTGGTGGTCTCCGGCACGCCGGTGCGGCGGCCGTGCGGACAGATTCGAACCGGCACGGCGACACCGACTTTCGCACCCTCGCGACGGCTGGATATCGAGGCCGAACTCGGCTTCGTGGTCGGCGTGGGATCCGAACTCGGCATACCGGTCCCGGTCGACGACTTCGCCGACCACGTCTTCGGCGTCGCGCTGGTGAACGACTGGTCCGCCCGCGATATCCAGGCCTGGGAGGGACAGCCGCTCGGTCCCTTCCTCGGCAAATCGTTCGCCACCTCCGCCGCCGCGTGGATCACGCCGCTCGCCGCCCTGGAGGCGGCACGGGTGCCGCTACCCGGACAGGAGCCGGAACCGCTGGATTATCTTCGGGGACAGCAGAATTGGGGCCTCGATATCGATATCCGGGTGTGCTGGAACGGGGTGGAGGTCAGTGCCCCGCCCTACCGGACCATGTACTGGTCCCCGGCGCAGATGCTGGCTCACCTGACCGTCAACGGCGCCGGTACCCGCCCGGGCGATCTGTTCGCCTCGGGCACCGTCTCCGGCCCGCTGCGGCGGCAGAGCGGATCCTTCATCGAACTATCGGCCGACGGGACCGAACCCGTCGATGTCGGCGGTTCGCCGCGCACCTTCCTCGCCGACGGGGACACCGTCGTCATCACCGCCACCGCGCCGGGCCCGGCCGGCGGACGGATCGAACTGGGTGAGGTTCGCGGGCAGATCCTGCCCGCCTGGTTCGAGGGGCAGTGACGCGCCCGACAGTCGCGCGGTACTCTCGGCCGGGTACCACATCGTGCCAACGGGGGCTCGCACCAGCGGGCTGAGAGGACGGCTAGCCCATTCGGGCGGTTCAGGGCCGTCGACCGTACGAACCTGACCGGGTAATGCCGGCGTAGGGAGGATTGAGCTCACATGTCGTCGAACCATGTCACCACCGGCCCCATCGCGGGCAGCGCAAAGCACTACGAGCAGATCGACGCCGACGGGACGACGTTGCGCATCCCGGTCCGCCGGATCAACCTGACCAACGGCGAACACTTCGACGTCTACGACACCTCCGGCCCGTACACCGACGATTCGGCCACGATCGACCTGGAGGCTGGACTGCCGAAGCTCCGCGCCGGCTGGGCCGAACCGGACGTGCCGGGACCACGTACTCAGCTGGCCTGGGCGAGAGCCGGGGCGATCACCGCCGAGATGCGGTATATCGCTGCGCGCGAAGGTGTTTCGCCGGAACTGGTTCGCGACGAGGTGGCCGCCGGGCGGGCCGTGATCCCGGCCAACCACAACCACCCCGAATGTGAGCCGATGATCATCGGCAAGAAGTTCGCGGTGAAGATCAACGCCAATATCGGCAACTCCGCGGTCACCTCCTCGATCGCCGAAGAGGTGGAGAAGATGGTGTGGGCCACCCGCTGGGGCGCCGACACCATCATGGACCTGTCCACCGGTAAGAACA
>NZ_JADKYP010000006.1 GCF_015354405.1 Nocardia sp. BSTN01
ACTAGCGGGCGAGGAACGCCGAGACGGTCGCCTCCCACGCCTGCTTCTGCTCGATCATCACCCAGTGTCCGCAGTTCGGGAAGATGTGCACCTCGCCGTGGGGCAGGGTCCGCATCGCGATCAGCGACATGTCGACCGGGCTCACCCGGTCGTCGCGCCCCCACGTGATCAGCGTCGGGACGGCGATCCGGCGCAGATTCGCCCAGCCCGGCGTGACATCGGCGGCGCGCGCTCCCTCTGCCATGCGCGCCAGCGCCGCGCGGCCGTACATCCGCCGTGAATTCTCCAGGACGCCGGGTTCGGTGGCCTGCTGCCAGCGCTGTTCGATCAGCTCCTCGGTCAGCAGAGTCTGGTCGTAGACCATCGAGCGCAGCCAGGCGACCAAACTGTCGCGGGTCGGATTCTCGACGAATTCGCTGAGCCGGATGATCCCCTCGCCCGGCTGCGGACTGAAGATGTTCGTGCCGATGCCGCCGATGGTGACCAGGCGGTCGACTCGCCGCGGCGCGGCGAGAGCGAATTCCGTTGCCACGAAACCGCCCATCGAGTTGCCGATGATCCGGACGGTCTCGAGCCCGAGTCCGTCCAGGAACGCGGTGACCGCCAGCTGCGCCGACATCATCGGATGTGCCGCACCGAAGTCGTCGCTGACCCCGAATCCGGGGAACTCGAGCACCAGCGTGCGGTAGTGCCGGGCGAAGGTCGGCACATTACCGCTGAAGTTGCGCCAGCCGGTGACACCGGGCCCCGACCCGTGCAGCATCAGCAGCGGCGGGCCCTCGCCGCTGTCGCGGTAGCGCAGCACGCCGTGTTCGGTGGGCAGTTCCAGTAATTCGGGTACCGAGCGGGTATCGACGGAAGTCATATCCCGAGCCTGCCATCGCCGCGACCCGGCACTCCCGATATTTCCCGGTCAGCGGTCGCCGATCGGGGGTGAGACCGGAACCTTCCCTGCTTCACAGGCCTCATGAAACCGGTGCGGCGGTCGGCGAGAGTCCTTGCGGGACTGGGTCCGTTGATCGCGTCCGAGGGCGCGGTGATTGTGCTTGAATACCTCTAGAACCTGTTTCAGTCAGCGATGACGGTCCGGTGGTTGATATGCGTGCGACACGTCCCGATATCCCGGCGAATTTCGACGTCACGGATCCGGATATGTGGGCCCGGCGGGTGCCGGTCGAAGAGCTGGCGGAACTGCGTCGTGCGGCTCCGATCTGGTGGAATTCGAAGCCGCCTCACAGCGACGGTTTTCCGGACGACGGATTCTGGGTCGTGACCAAACACGCCGACGTCAAAGAGGTGTCTCGGCGCAGCGATGTGTTCTCCAATGCCGAGAACACCGCGCTGCCGCGCTACGGCGTCGAACTCACCCCCGAGCGGATGGATATGCAGCGGCTCGTCCTGCTCAATCAGGATGCGCCGCAGCACACCAGGATGCGCAAGCTGATCTCGAAAGGTTTCACCCCGCGGTCCGTCAACGGGCTGCGCGCGGAGTTGTCCGCCCGCGCCGAGGCCATCGTGGCCGCGGCCGCCGAGGCGGGCGCGGGTGATTTCGTCACGCAGGTGGCATGCGAACTGCCGTTGCAGGCGATCGCGGAATTGATCGGCGTGCCGCAGGAGGACCGGATGAAGATCTTCCGGTGGTCCAACGAGATGATCGGCTACGACGACCCGGAGTATGCGGGCGTGGACCCGCTGGCCGCCTCTACCGAACTCCTGGCCTATGCCTGGCAGATGGCCGAAGACAGAAAGTCGTGGCCCGCCGACGATATCGTGACCGAACTGGTCCACGCCGACGTCGACGGGGAAGCGCTGACCTCGGAGGAATTCGGTTTCTTCGTCATCCTTCTGGCCGTGGCGGGCAATGAGACCACCCGTAACGCGATCACGCACGGAATGATCGCATTCCTCGAAAATCCCGGCCAATGGGAGCTTTTCAAAACACAGCGGCCCAAGACCGCCGTCGACGAGATCGTCCGCTGGGCGACGCCGGTGAGTACGTTCCAGCGAACCGCGCTGGAGGACACCGAACTCGGCGGCGTGCGCATCCGGAAGGGGCAGCGGGTACTGATCGTCTACCGATCCGCGAATTTCGACGAAGAGGTCTTCGACGCTCCGTTCACCTTCGACATCACCCGAGACCCCAATCCGCACTTGGCCTTCGGTGGTACGGGCGCCCACTTCTGCATCGGGGCCAATCTGGCCAGACTGGAGATCGACCTGATCTTCAATGCCGTCGCCGACCACCTCCCCGACATCACCAAGCTGGGCGATCCGCGGCGGTTACGGTCGGGCTGGTTGAACGGCATCAAGGAATTCCAGGTGCGCTACCGGGGCGAGTGAAGGGCCGCCTGCCACCACCGGTTGGCGTGGACGCACCGAACCGCCGATGATTTTCGGCCGCACGCGTCGTCTCTTCTGCGAACTCGACAGAATGGATGAACCGATGCAGATCCTGGCCCGCCTGTGCATGACCGCTGATGGTTACGTGACGACTCCGGACGGCTGGCCGCCCCAGGTCGTGGACCCGGTGCACGGTCCGGGCAGTCACGGCATCGCCGAATTTCTGCGCACCTGCGAGGCCGCCCTGATGGGACGCACGACGTTCGAACCGGCGCTGTCCGCCGATCGCTGGCCGTGGCCGGACCTGGAGGTTTTCGTGCTGGGTTCGCGCCGGCCCGACGGCACGCCCGACGAGGTGACCATCGACGACGATCCGGTGCGGCTGCTGGAGAAGGTCCGTGCGACCAATCGCGGCGGCGATGTTCACCTGATCGGGGGGCCCGCCACGATCGAGACCTATCGCGCGCTCGGCGTGGTCGACAAACTCGAGCTCGTGATCCTGCCGTTCTTCGTCGGCAGCGGCGTACGCCTGACCGATTCGCTGGACCCGCGGACCGATCTCGAATTCGAGAGTTCGCGGCCGTTGGACGGCGGTGGCGTGGAGATCGTCTACCGAGTGTTGCCGGCCGCCGGATAATCGCTGTCGAAGCCCTCGCCGGCGGGCTCTGCAGCGTGGACGGTGTGCAGGATCCAGTTGCCGCGGGCGCCGGATTTGGCGTCGTACAGCGAGGTGTCGGCCGCGTCGAGCAGCCATTCGGGGTCCTTGCCGGCGACCGGTGTGACGACGGCGCCGATGCTGGCGGAAATGTGGAGCCTGTGCCCGCCGACGATGAGGGGGTGCGACAGTGCGCCGCGGAGGCGATCGGCGACAGCGGAGACCCGTCGCGTATCGGCCGGGGGCGGGATGAGGGTGACGAACTCGTCGCCGCCGATCCGGGCGACCAGGCATCCGTCGTCCTGCAGGCTGTCGTGCAGGCGACGAGCGACGGTGGCCAGCACCTGATCGCCGACACCGTGACCGTATCGGTCGTTGACCTCCTTGAAGTGGTCCAGATCGGTGAAGCACAGCCCCATCAGATCGTTCTCGCCGGCCGCGGAGATCACCGCTCTGAGCGTGTCGAGCAGGTGTCGGCGGTTGGGCAGCTCGGTGAGGGCGTCGTGGCGCGCCTGGTAGTGGAGCTGCTCCTGCAGTTGGTGGCGTTCGGTGACGTCCTCACCGATGGCGAGTAGATAGTCCGGCCCGAAGGCGCTCCGGACATAGGTGATCGCGAAGGTGGCCCATCCTGTGCTGCCGTCCGCGCGCTGGAGGCGCCGTTCGATCTTCGCGGTACCGGCCCTGGCCGGTACCAGGTCGTCGTAGACCATCTGGCGGATCGCGGCCTGGTCGTCGGGGTGGGCGAAGTCGTAGACGCTGATTCCGCGCAGCGAGTCGACCGGTACGCCGATCATGTCGGCCAGATGCGGATTGGCTTCCAGCAGAACACCGTTGGTGTCACCGATAGCGATGGCGATGGAGGCGTGGTCGAACACGAGCCGGAACCGGCGCTGGCCTTCCTCGACATCGTCGGCCCGGATCGCTTCGGCCAGGAAGTGGTGGCCGTGGCCGAACGCGACGAGCAGGGCGGCCATGCGCCGGTCGGTATCGGGGTGATCGCTGAATTCCGTGAGCCTGTGCAGAACCGGGGCGGACACGACCGGGACCGCCGGATCGGTGAGCCGGGCACCCGCCAGCGCCGCTCCCGCTCGGGATCCGGCGGCCGCGTCGAAGATCTCCGCGGTGAGACCGGCGTGCAGTTCTTCCAGCAGATCGCGCAGAAACGAAATTTCTACGTCGGCGTAGGAAGGATGGGCGGTGATCGTCGCGAGCGCGCGCTCCCATTGCTGGGCGAGTGCCGTGCTCAGATCATCCACTCCAACTCCCCATGTCCGATGCGCTTGTGCTGCTACTTCGGGTGCCCGGTGATACTCCCCTGGCTGGTACTGCTGATCGAGACGCTGCAATCAAAGGTACTGCATGCCCGATTCGTCACGTCATCGGCGGACTACTCAGGTGTGGTGGGCTTCGGCGAATATCGACCGGCCCTTGTAGCGCGAGGTGGCGCATTGCCACACCCAGCTCGCTTGCACGCATTGGTCGAGGTCGTCGGCATAGGCGGTGACGGCGGTGGCCAGCGGTGGACCGAGTGCGGCGCAGCGGTCCAGGAGGTCCTGGCGCAGCGCGCGGAAGTGTGTGAATCGCTCGCGCACGATCTGCGCCGCGCCGAGCACGGCGTCGGCCAGCGTCGCGCCGGGCGTATTGAGCAGCAGAATCGAGATGAGGTTGAAATCCGAACGGTCCACGATGACTTCCTTCTCGAAGGAGAAGACATCGTTCATCAGGGCGCCGACCTCGGCGGTCAGGCGTTCCAGCGTGCGGAGGTCCTCGGCGAGGCCGGCGGCCGTGAGCCGATCCCAGGGCAGGGTGGTGTCGCGTGCGAACTCGCACAGCTGGATGGCGGGGTACATCCCCGAGACTTCGTTTCGCAGGGCGATGTAGTCGTCGACGCTGAGCAGGTCACCGCGCGCGCCGACGTTCTGATCGCGGATAGCCGAGCGCAGGTGGTCGATCGTCGATGCGCGGAATCGCTGCAACCATACGGGCTCGGCTTGCTCGGTGAGGGTCGTCAGGAATTCGACGCTCGCCTCGACAATGGGCGTGGAGATGTCCGGCCGGATCCGGCCGGACTCGAATAATCGACACAGATGGTCGACCTCCCGCTGTGCCTGCGCACGTTCGTCCTCGGACAGATGGCTGAACTTCTCGCGTCCCACCGTGTCGTTGAGCGCGAACAGGATCGCGTTGTAGACACCGATCGTCGTCATCCGCGGTAGGTCTATCGTGCGCGGATGCAGGTAGGGTGTCATCGAATTGTAGGCGGCACCACCGCTTTCCAGCCAGATCCGGTGTCTGCGACAGAACGTCTCGACCGCCTCGCACGCCTCGGCGCCGAACCGGTTCGGCGCGAAAGTGTCACAGTATTCGGCGATATCGCAGTCGTCGGTGCTGAACAGCGCGCGCAGCGACCATCGATCCCCGTGCAGAAGTGACTGGTATTCGGTGTGCATGGCGGCGATATCCGATTCGAAATGAGGCATGTACTGCACGAACGTCTCCCAACCAAGAGCGGCATCAGCCGACCCTAAAGTATCGCCGACAGTTGGCGATACCCGGTACCAGTGTCTCATCGGACGCCGGACGCGCGAAGCGGACGCGTTTCAGAATTTGCCGCGGTGGGGATTGCGCTGGGCTTGTGGTTCAGGTTGGGGCCGAGACGAGTCGAGTCTTGCCTCGGTCCAAGGGGCACTGCGGTGCTGGTTGCTCCGCTTCGTCGTGATGGTGGCGTCGGCGCGGACCGCAGCGGCTCACGGTCGACTAAACAAACGACACGACTGCCGCGGCAGTACGATTCGCGACGGTGAGTGTCGACCTTTCGTCGGAGCCGGCGAATGTGGTCCGGCCGCCGGAGTCGTCGGGCCGCCCGTGGTGTAGCGCGGATCGTTGGTGTGGCGCAGCGATCAGCCCTGGCATCAGCGAAAGGTCATGGGAGTGAACGCAGGAATCTTCCGGCAGCAGAACTACCGCATCCGCCTCGAGTGGGGGCGGGAGGGAGTCGAGCAGCTCGGCCCGGAGTGCGGGGCACTGATCATCGTCGATGTTCTTTCCTTCTCGACATCGGTGGACATCGCGGTCTCCCGGGGCGGTCGGGTACTGCCGCTACCGCTGCGGCGCGCCGATCCCCGAGCCGCCGTCGTAGCCAAGCGAGCCGGTGCCGTGCTGGCCGCTGCGAAACACGACAGTGGATGGTCGCTGAGTCCCTCGTCCCTGGTCGAACTTCCGGCAGGCACGTTGCTGGCGTTGCCGTCACCGAACGGCGCGACGCTATCGGCCTGTGCCGCCCGATTCGATACGACTGTGTTCGCCGGCTCGCTCCGCAATGCCGATGCGGTCGCGACGGCCGCGATCGCCGCCGCCGGTGATCGGCCCGTCGGCATCATTCCGGCGGGCGAGCGGTGGGGAATCGTCGACGGGCCGCTGCGCCCGAGCCTCGAAGACCACCTGGGCGCGGGCGCGATTTCCGCCGCACTACTCGCGCACGATGGCGACGGCTCACCGGAGGCCCGACTTGCCGCCATCGGATTCCGCTCCGCGGCAAGCGAATTGCCCGCACTTCTGGCCGAGGCGATCTCCGGCCGGGAACTGACCGACATGGGGCTGGCTCGTGACGTCCACCTCGCCGCGCAGTGGAACGCCAGTACGGCCGCGCCCGTGCTGGTCGACGGAATCTATCGAGGGTGAACATATTCGAGCGATGCCCACCGTGCCATTGCGGCCGACACCGACCGGCATCTTCCGTGGGATGAGTGCGGTGTCGGTCGGGAAGGGAAATGCGCCGACCGGCAAATGCGGTAGAAGCTGAACTTGCTTGGTTCACCTATTAGGGCCGGGCTGTCCTTCAATTGAATGATTCCATCCCTGATTATTGGCATGTTAGCCTATAAATTTACTGATCCTGGCCCGAAACCAGCGCTTCCGATTTTTTCGCATAGAAGTGTTGTTCAACTCTGCTCGGGTGTATGGTTCATCGGTCGCATAAGGCAGATCTCGAAAGGCGGGGGTTTGATGAAAATCACGATGAAGATCGCAGCTTGCTCTACTCTGATAATCGGATTGTGCAGCACCGGAGTTTGCTCCGCTGAACCGAGCTCGGTGTCCGGTGACCCCGCGCAACCCGTTATAGCTGGGGCGATCGATATCTTCCGCACGCTCATGGATGACATACGTTGTTGGGGTAGCCCTGTGGCCTTTCCTGTCGGCAGTGGCGGCGGTGGTCTGCCGGGAGGAGTCGCGCCGCAGGATCAGCAGCAACAGACCTGGGTTTGCTTTCCGGACACGGGCTCGGCGGGGTAGGGGACATTTTCTTGCTGGAATCACCACCTACTGCCTCCGGGCCGGCCTCGGAGAATACCGAATATTCGGATGACGCGATCGCCGACGACAAGCGTGGCTCGGTACCTGAGAGGGTGGCGACCATCGGCGCCGGCCGTGGCGCCGGGCTGCTGTGGTGGCGTCATCGTCGAACCGATCGGGCGGCACGGAAAAAGCGTAAGAAGAAAAGGAAGAAGCCGGACTCTGCCATCCGAGCTGCTCGCATAAACCAAATTTCCTCCCTGGCGGCCGTGATCGTCACGGGAGTGGTCGCGATCGTGACGACTTCTCATACGGCGCAGTCGGCGTCCGACTCCGTCAGAGAACAGATACAAAGTGCAAATACGCGATCCCGAGAAGAGTTTCTGACAAAGGAACAAGAGGGGGCGTATACCGAGTACATGAACGCTTTGAACGATCTCATACAACGAGCTGACGTCG
The DNA here is from genome assembly GCF_015354405.1 of Nocardia sp. BSTN01. GTDB lineage: Bacteria > Actinomycetota > Actinomycetes > Mycobacteriales > Mycobacteriaceae > Nocardia. Next base: position 7,748 of record NZ_JADKYP010000006.1, read on the forward strand.
TGTCAAGGGCCCTGTCTTCACCGAGCCTTCCGGATAGAAGCGCTGTCTCCTCCTCGGGCGAGTGGAAGGAACTGCACGATGCTCACCAAACGGCTGTGAAAGCTCAGATAAAAATAAACTTTTTGTCTTCCGCCGGAGTCACCAAAGAGACGGACAAAATCGGGGGGCTTCTGGACAGGCTGGAGGCGCCGTTGATGCGGTTCCAGCCACTTGACCCGAATGTGGAAAAGGAGTTGATAGAAGCCGAGGAGGCCTTCGCCAATGCTGCCAGGGCCGACCTACACGCAGACGGCTGACAGCGCATGTTTGCCATCGAGCCCCCACCCTCCTCTGCGATGACTCGAGCCTTCATTGTGCGCTGGGGCTGAGCGCCCCGATCGCGTCGGTGTTCGCCAGTGGCGGCGGTCACTCTTGACCGATCGAAGTCGGTGACGTTAAGGGGTGAAATGTCGTCTTCGACAGGACGTTTCGTTAGCGAAACTGTAGCTGTTCTCGCTGTCGTCCTCGGCGTCTTCGGGATGCTGGTGGTCGCGGCGCCGGTAGGGTCTGCCGATCCGTCCGGAACTCGGGGCGATCAACACCGGCATCATTCGCGACTGGGACGTCGAGATCAGCAAGGTCGTCAGCGGCGCCAGAGTTGCCGACGGGATCCCGCAGCAGAACGTCTCGCTGGGCAAGATTCCGCTCTACGTCGGCGACAACGCCATCCCCGACTACATCCTGATGTGGGCGATCGGCGACCAGGGATGGAATCCCGGGCCCGTGCTGATCCAGAATTTCTCACAGGATCGAGACGATGACCGCCTTCGACGAGCTCACCACCTTCCTCCCGCCGCCACGGGCACGGCCGCCGGTGGCGTGGGAGGCGACCGAGGCCGAGCTCGGCGTCGAGCTGCCGGCCGAATACAAGCGGCTCTACGATGCCTACGGCGATGTTCTGTGGTGCAACGCATTCCGGCTGCTGGGCCCCGCGCCCGAGGAATGGGACGATCTCGCCGCCCGCACCCACCGAGCCCGCGGCGACCTGCTGCCACCGGAACAATTGCTGCCGCAATGGCAGCCCGCGGTGCCGGCCGGGGTGTCGATCGAACCGGCACAGCTGATCCAGTGGGGCGCTCACGAGGGCGGGGACTATCTGCTGTGGTACTCCGGACCGGATCCGGCGGTGTGGACGATCATCCTCACCAACGTCCACCAATCCGCGTGGTTGTTCACCGCCATGCCGGTCACCGACTTCCTGCTCGCCTGGACCACCGGGAGCCTCGACCTGGCCGGCAACGACTACTTCGATGTCGCCCATTACCTCGACGGCGAGCCGCCCTACTACGAGATCGACAATCCCGCAGGCGATCTCGCGGGCGATGAACCGATCCGGGTCCAAGCCACACCCTGAACCGACACGATCCACTCCTCGGAGGGCGGGTGCAGCGCTGCGGCGCAGCCGAATCGACGCGCGATCACCCGTGCGCCGAGTCGCTTCCCGATAGGGTGCCGGTGTGGATGCCTACACGAGTTCGGACGCGATGGCGCTGGCTGCGCTGGTGCGGTCGGGTGAGGCCGAGCCGTCCGAATTGCTGGAGGCGGCGCGGGCGCGGGCGGCCCAAGTCAATCCGCGGATCAACGCGATCGTCGCCGATGTCGATCCGGCCTGTGCTGTCGAGGTGGACGACGCGCCTTTCGCCGGGGTGCCATTCCTCATCAAGGACCTGCATCAACATCTCGCCGGCTATCCCACCAGCGGCGGTTCGCGGGCGCTCGCGTCGATTCCCGCGACCGAGAATGCCACGGTGGTGCAGCGGTGGCTCGATGCCGGGCTCGTCATCTTCGGTAAGACCAATACCCCCGAATTCGGTGCCAAGGGAATCACCGAACCGGAGTTGTTCGGTCCGGCGCGCAATCCGTGGAACACCGGCCACACGCCCGGCGGTTCCTCCGGTGGTGCCGCGGCGGCGGTGGCCGCGGGCATCGTGCCGTGCGCGGGTGCCGGCGACGGCGGTGGTTCGATCCGAATTCCGGCCTCGGCCTGTGGGCTGCTCGGGCTCAAAGCTTCTCGCGGTCTGATCCCGGCCGGTCCCGTGCACGGTGAGTATCTGGGTGGAACCGCCACCGATGGTGTCATCTCTCGTTCGGTACGAGACACCGCCGCCATGCTCGATGTGCTGGCCGGGCCGACTCGGGTCGTGCCGTACCTGGTGGCACGCGAGCAAGGGAGCTATCTCGCGGAGGTCGAACGCGATCCTGGGCGCCTTCGGATCGGCGTGTGCACAGCCAGTTCGGTCACTCCGGCCCCACATCCCGAGGCCGTGGCGGCGGCGAACCGAGCGGCCGAACTACTGGTGAGCCTCGGCCATGACGTGGTGGAGCTGGCCCGCGCTCCGTTCGATGACGCGGCCTTGGCCAAGGATTTTCTCACCACCTGGTTCGTCGAGTGTGCCTTCTCGGTGGACGAGGCCAAAGCGACTGGGGGCGTGGGGGAGGGGGGATTCGAACTCGATACGCGGCTCATGGCCGCGCTGGGGCGCGCGATCAAGCCCGTCGAGTTGACTCGCGCCGTCGAGCGGCGGCACCGGTACGTGCGGCGGCTGGCGGAATTTCACGAGTCCTACGACTTGCTGCTCACACCGACCACAGCGACTCCACCACCTCGGATCGGGGCGTTCGGCCTCTCACCGACGCTGCGCACCGCCCAGCGACTGTTGCTGACCGCCCGTGTCGCCGGGCTACTGCGCTGGACACCGATCGTCGACCAGCTCATCCACGACAACCTGGGCTGGGTTCCCTACACCCAATTGGCGAACATCACCGGCCGCCCCGCCATCAGCGTGCCACTGCACTGGACTCCCGACGGGCTGCCGATCGGCGTCCAATTCGTCGGCCGCCTCGGGGCGGAAGGACAACTCATCCGGCTGGCCGCGCAGCTCGAGCAGGCCCAGCCCTGGGCCCAGCGCCGCCCCAACCTCTGACCTGTCGTCGGTCGTCGGGACGGAAAGGTTGTGCGTGTAGGTCCGAATACAGCGCACCGCGTCCCGGTGTGGCCTCCTGGCTATCGGGCTTCGAACCGTATCGTCAGGGTGGTGACCAATGCCAAGCAGATCGTACGACTCGCACAGGGCGACGCTGCTGTCACCATCGACCCCGGCAACGGATGCCGGATCAGCAGCATGACCGTTGACGGCATCGAATTGCTCCGCCAGGGAACCGAATACGGCGCGTTTCCGATGGTGCCCTGGTGCGGCCGCCTCGCTTACGGCCGCTTCCGCAACGGTGACGACGTCCACCAGATGCCCATCAACCATCCGCCGCACGCCATCCACGGCACCGGCCGGGATTCCGCGTGGGACACCGCCCGAGCGGACGACACGACAGCTGCATTCACCGTCGACCTTGCTGATCCATGGCCCTACCCCGGCCGCATCACGCAGCTGGTAGAACTCGGCGGGAACTCTCTGACACTCACTCTGGGGATCGAAGCCTCGGCGGATTCGTTTCCGGCGCAGGCCGGCTGGCATCCCTGGTTCCTGCGCAACCTCGGCAAGGGCGAGGATGTCGAGATCGACTTTCGTGCGTCCTGGCAGGAATCCCGTGGCCGGGACTATCTGCCGACCGGTGAGCGCATCAACCCCCTGCCCGGTCCCTGGGACGACTGCTTCGGGATGCCCGACGGCGTCGATGTCACCCTGACTTGGCCCGGCGCCCTCGAACTGAAGGTCACCAGCGCCGCCGAATGGGTGGTCGTCTATGACCAGCAGCCCCGGGCGGTCTGCGTCGAACCGCAGACGGGGCCACCGAACGGCCTCAACACCCTCCCGCGACTGGTCACGCCCGTCGACCCTCTCGAGATCTCTACGACCTGGAGCTGGCGGCCCCTGACATGACGGCGCCGACCGACTCGGCAGGGCAAGCACGCCATTGATCTGTTTCCGGCGCCCCGGAACGGGAAATCGTTGCTACGTCGCCCGGTCGCCGCGGATTTTCGTCGCGCCGACGACTTGGGAGTGTCTTCGGCGCGGCGGCCCGGCAGCGGAGGCTGCTCACGTAGCCACCGCCTACGCGGGTGTGTGGTTCAGTGGTGGCGGCCGGTGCGGTCGCGCCGTTACTCGCCGGCGCGTTCCCGCGTGCCCTCGATCACCGCGTCTGGTCGGTCGCCGATTCGGTGGAGTAGTTCCAGAAGCACTGTTCGCTCGTGTTCGGAGAGTGCGGCGAACGACGCGGTCAGGACCTTGTCGGCGACGTCGTTGGCTGCCCGCAGGATGTGTTGTCCATGTGGTGTGAGGCGGTGTTCGATCGCGCGGCCGTGGCCTGGAGTGCGTTCGATCAGGCCACGTGCCTGCATGCGGGTCGCCAGTGTTCCGAAGGCTTGCTGGGTTTGGAAGGTCTCCTCGGCCAGAACTCGGGCGGAAGCTCCCGGGCTGCGGGCGATCGCTCGGAGGGCGTCCCATTGGGCGAGGCTGGTGCCGATCGCTGCCAGCTGGGTGTCGAGGGCGCGGTGGTGGCGGTATTGGGCCTGTTTGACGGCGCGGCCAAGGGTTTGGGGGTCGATCGGCATGGACATCAACGTAGCACCGCGTATAAGGTGGTTTTTATAAACATATTTAGTCGTCGGAGGCGGCGGGCGAGCCCGCGAGAGAAAGGGAGTGGTCGAGATGAGTGTCGACAGTGAGCTTCGGATGTTCGAAAAGGGCAGTGGCCCAATGGTTCTCGTGCTGCATGGCGGTGGGGGACCAGCTACCGTCGCGGGTCTGGCCGAACATCTGGCGGGTCGGGCGCATGTGCTGGCGCCGACACATCCGGGCTGGGACGGGACGTCACGGCCGCGGGATGTGACCAGCATCGGCGCGCTGGCCGAGTTGTACTTGGGCATGCTGGCGGCCCGGGGCGTGCGGGAGGTGGTTGTGGTCGGTTCGTCGATCGGCGGGTGGATCGCGGCCGAGATGTCGGTCCGAGACCGGGAGGGGCTTGTCGGCGGTGTAGTGCTGATCAATGCCACCGGAATCCGGGTCGAGAGCGAGCCGATCGTCGACTTCTTCGCACTCGATGCGCGTGAAGTGGCGGAGTACTCGTATCACGATCCCGGCCGGTTCTACCAGGATCCGGCGCTGGTGCCGGCCGAGCAGCTGGCCGCTCGGCGAGTGAATATGGCTGTGCTGCAATTGATCGCGCAAGATATGTGTGATCCTGGACTGGCGTCGCGGCTCGGAGGTGTCGACATCCCGGCGTTGCTGATCTGGGGTGAAAGCGACCGGATCGTGACGCCCGCCTACGGCGCGGCCTATGCCGACGCCTTCGGTAACGCTCGCCTCGAAATCATCGGCGCCGCAGGGCATCTACCACACCTGGAACAGCCCGAGGCCACCTTCGCCGTGATCGATACCTTTCTCGACGCAGCGCCGACCGGGCGGCAAACCCCCGAGGCGGGAGCGACCGCCGGTTTCGATCGGTGTGGCTCTACCCGGTGACCGAGGCCGGTCACCACGCCGGCGCGAGGGTTGTTCGTGAGCACATCCACGGTGATGGGTGTGCAAGCCCGCGCGGCTATCTGAGGATGATCGTCAGTCCGATGGCGGCTGCGACAACGGCGGCGACGATGAGGATTGCCGCGACGACCCGCGATGTCATCGGCAGTGCTGCCTGCAGGTGGGCGAGCATGCGATGTCCGGCCTCGGTGGGACAGAGCAGCAGCGCGATCACGAGTGCGGCGACGGGCGCAACCGCGATCACGACGAAGACCGTCGACAGTCCCAGGCGTGAGGCAATCGTCTCGTCGGCCATGACGGCGATGGCCCCGTAGAACGGTGCCGAGGTCAGCGACTGGGCCGTCCAGATGATCAGACCGATCGCGCTGGCCGCGACCGGATGCAGATCGCGATGCACCGGCAGCGACATCGGTGGGCGGAGGAATCCGTGCAGCGCCATACCGATGACCAGTAGCGCGACTATCACCACGATCACGGCGACAGCCGTCGGAGACAGAGAGTCGAGGGCTCGGTGTACCAGCTGCAGGATCACCGTGAACGAGAACACCAGGGTCAGCGCCAGCCCGCCGATCCCACCGATCATGAACGACGCGGCTGTCCTCGCATACGCCCACCGCGATGCGCTCGATATCCACACAAAGGAAACCGCAAGCAGCGCCAGAACATTCGCGGAGTCAACCACCGCCAGCGGAACAATCGAGAACAATGAATTCATAGCCCCGTGATTGTGCAGCAGCACGCCCACCACCGGCTCGAGGACCCCACCCGGATCACCTGACCGCAACCGCGGCGTGCTGGATCCGGAAGAAGGCCCGAAGGCCGCAGCGGCCATAGCGACGATCCTGACCATGTCGACAGTCCCGGACGGAACGACAGGCTGGTAATCGGGCGACCTGCCGATGCATGTGTGCGTCACCGGTCCGATCCGTGGCCTCGCCATGTGAGCAGGGGTGCGCCTGTAAGCACGTCACCGTGGCCGACGCAGACGACATCGACGTCGAGTTCGGCCAGCCGGCGGGTGGCTGCGTCGACGGCGCTGCTGTCGAGGTTGAACACACCAGGCATGGTGACACCACGCACATTGGCGAGCGTGTCGCCGGTGAACAGCACACGGTGTTGCGGCAGATGTAGCGCCACACTGCCCTCGGTATGGCCGGGAACTGCCAGAACCTCTGCGCCGCCGCCGAAATCGAGCACTTCGCCGTCGTGTAGCTCGTGGTGTACCGGAGCCGGACGCGGGGGTGCGCCCGGTTCGAGAGCCTCGGCGATCGGGCGTTCCCACTCGCGCAGAACCGGAGCCGGCTGTGGACGTTCGCCCCGCACGATGTCGGCGTCGGCATGGTGCGCCCAGATTTCGGCTCCCCACTCCGCGAGGTCGGCCGCCGAACCGATGTGGTCGTCGTGGGCATGGGTGAGAATGACCCGCCGCACCTGGTCGCGGGTGAATCCCCTAGCGTGCAGGCCCTTTTCGATCTCCCCGGCGGCACCTGGCAGACCGCTGTCGATCAGAGTCACCCCCTCGGGATCGCTCCACACGTAAACATTCAGGTCGTTAACCGGAGAAAACCGCAGCGCTGTCAGCTGCGGTAGCACGGATACGATCTCCATGCACCGCACCCTATCCAGAGCCGACGAACGTTCCCCGCTGATCTGCTGTGAGCAGACGCACTGGCGCCCGGCCCATTTCGCACACCGTTGAACGACAACGTCGACGACGATCCCTACGTCCAGGAATTTCTCGACCATCAAGTTCCGATGCGCAGGTGGGCTGACCCGGAGGAACTCGTCGGTGCCGCGGTCTTGCTCGCCAGTCCGGCAGCCTCCTACCTCACCGGCGCCGTACCGCCGGTCGACGGTGGATGGACCGCGCACTGAGCACGCCATCCACTGATGAAGCCGCAACGCGCGGACTGCTCGACGGTTGGCGGGCAGGCCAGTCGAACGCATCGTCCGGCTGTTGCGGCGAACAGGGTGCGGCTGATGCTGAGTACAACCACCGGGCCGGCTTTAGCAGCGATGCCTACCTCGCGCAGCTGTCCGATGAGTACTCCGCGCCGCCCGCGAACCCTACGCCCGGACGCCGTCTCGCCGAGGCTCGGTGAAATCTGGACGCATCTCAGGGACAGAATGTATACGATGGTCAACCACTTTCACACGATCGTCGGGACGCCACGTCTGGTCGTAGAAGGCGACCTCGGTGCCGTAGAGGCGCAGGGCGGGATGTCGTAATAGCCGTTGGTCGATTTCAACAGCTGGTCGGTTTCGGGCATGGTGCCGTCGGTGATGTTGTAGGCGGTGGTCGCCCAGAAGACGCCGGCCGGCACCCCTGGTGGCAGGCTGCGACCCTCGGCGTGGTGCGCGGTCAGCGTCCGGTGACGCGGTTGCCGACGGTGTGGACGACGACGACTTGCGGGTCCCAGGGTACGAGGTCGTCGACCGCGCGTTGCAGATCGGCGAGCGGCGGAAGTTGTTGCGGCCCGAGTATGGACACGGTCGCGGTCTCGCTGTGGAGGGTGACATCGGTGACCTCGGCACCGGGGCTGTCGCGCAACCAGTTTCGCGCGGCGTCGGAGATCTGCCCGGCCCACAGCGTGGAGAGGGAGTTGACCGTCATGGGCACGGCGACCAGTGTCAGTGCCAGGGCCAGTACGGCGTAGGCGCGACCGCGGCGGCTCTCGGTTCCTTCCTCTCGGCCGTAGCCGGCGACCACCAGCACGACCGTGGTGGTGATGATCATGGCCAGCACGTTGGATGCGAACAGCACGAAGGCGCCCAAAGCCAGTGCCGGCGCGCCGGATCCGAGGCAGACACCGACCACACCGAGCGGCGGCACCAGCGAGATCGCGATCGCCACCCCGGGCATCACGTCGCCGACATCCCGGCGGGTGACCGCCACGGCCGCCACCAGCCCGGTCGCCAGTGCCGCGGTCAGATCCATCAGTTTGGGCGAGGTGCGGCCCTGGACTTGCGAGTTGGACAGCACGTTGATCGGATTCGGGAGCAACTGCGCGAACAAGAAGCCCAGCACGACGACCAGCACCACGCCCGCGACGACCAGCACCGCGCTGCGCGCGAGCAGACGAGCGCGGCCGGTGACGATACCGAGCCCGATGCCGAGAATCGGTATCGACAACGGCGCCACGATCATCGCGCCGATGACGGTGGCGGTGGAATCGCCGACCACACCCGAGATGGCGATGACGGCCGAGAGCGCCAGCATCATCCAGAACGCGGACCGCTTGGAGGTGGAGTCTCCGACTGACATGTCCAGGCGATCGGTGAGCTCGTCCAGCGACCGCCGTCGGCTCGCGGGAAGCAACAGGTGCATGACCGTGGGCCCTCCGTAGCTATTCGGCGGGTGCGGCCTCGATGACCGCCTTCAACTGCTGCAAGTCTTTGCGGTTCGCGGACCTCATCGCCGGCGCGATCAGCGGTGCGACGAGCCGGGAGAATCCGGTGGGCTCGCCACGATTGCGCAATGTCATGATCGTCGAGCCGGTCGAGGTGTCTTCGAACGCGTAGGTCGTCTCCATGGGAAATGGGCCGTCGGTGGTCGCCATCACGAGCCGCTTGCCCGGCTCCAGAACGAGGATGGTGTAGGTGTAGGCGAGGGATCGGCCGAGGAAACGGGCTTCGAAGGCCATGGCGGAGCCGACCGCCAGCGGACCGGGTGTGAGCAGCCGGGCCGAGTCGATGTTCCGATACCACGCGGTGGCGTTGGCCGGATCCATCGCGTAGTCGGCGACCTGCTGCCGATACCGCCCGATCTCGATCGTGGTGGTGACATCCACGGGCACGGGTCGATGGTAGTTCCTCGATGCGCGGCGCCGTTGAACGTGCCGGACAGCGCGCCGCTCGGTCGCGGGTAGGACGGCGCAGGGGCCGTGCTGATCCTGCGCGACGTGCTGCAATGGCGGACCACCGAGGTCGCGGCACTGCTGGAGATGACGGCAGCCGCCGTCAACGGCGCGCTGCAGCGAGCCCGAGACCAGGTTCCGCTGAGCGAGGACGACGTGACCGAACCCGCCGAACCGCGGCAGCGAGCCCTGCTCGACCGGTATGTCACCGCCTTCGAAACAGCGGACGTCGATCGACACGCGCTGCACGTCTTGACCATCAGCGGCGAGGGCGTCAGCAGGATCGTCGCGTTCCACGGCTCCGGGCTGTTTCCGCTGTTCGGTCTCTGACCAGGCATCGGCATGTCCGACAAGGGAAACATCGCCCGACACGACGCCGTGCTGCACGCGCAGCTGCGGCTGTTCTGTCAACTCATGCTCGGTTCCGCCGATGCCGCCGACTGCGTAATTCACCAGATGTACCGTCGCGCACGCGATCACCACGACAAGTACGAGAGTTGGCCATCGGAGCGCGTTCACCTCTTCCGTCTCGCAGCCGAACTCTGCGGGGTCCCTCGAGACGGCCGGACCGGATATTCCGGCCCGGGCGCGGATGGCAGCGGCATGGAAGACTGAGCCGAGGGGTAGTCAGGTGGTGGCTTTGGGTGGCGCGGTCCAGTCGCGGATCGCGGCGACGAATTCCTCCGGCGCGTCGGACTCCACGTAGGTGCCCGCGCCCTCGATGATCACCGTCTTGTGGTCGGGGAAGGTCGCTTCCAGGCGATCGCGTTCTTGGCGGCGGAAGGCGATGTCCGCGTCACCCCACACGATCAGGGTCGGCAGGTGCGCCAAGCCGGGGAGGCCGGCTTCGACCTCGGCGAAGAAGGCGCGGCTGGCGAGAACCCGGCCGGGGAGGACGGCAGCGGCGTGGCGCCGCGCGGGTGTGCCCAGTGCCCGCCGGTAGTGGGTCATCTCGGCCGGGGTCGGTGTCCGCCTGCGGTGGCCGGTGGGGATGAACCCGTTGACGAGCAGGTTGAACTGCCGGACCAGCCACCGCGCGGGCGCTCCGCCGACGAGGCGACCGAAGGCCTCGAAGTGCAGCACACCGTTGACCGGCCAAGCCCAGGTGTTGGCAAGCACCAGCCGCTCGAAGACACCGTGTCGCCGCTGCGCGACCGCCAGACCGATCAATCCACCCCAGTCCTGACCGACCAGCGTGATCTCGTCGAGGTCGAGCGCGTCGACGAAGCCGGTGACCACGTCGGCGTGTTCCTCGGGCAGGTAACGGTACCCGGGTGCGGCCGTCGACAGCCCGAATCCCGGGTAGTCCAAGGCGATACACCGGAAGTCCTCGCGCAGCGCGGCGATCACCTCGCGCCACAGAAACGACCACGTGGGGTTGCCGTGCAGGAACAGCAGCGTCGGCCCGGCTCCTTCGTCGATGTAATGCACTGTGTGCCCGCCGATTTCGATGAAATGGCTCTCGAACGGGAACAGTTCGTCGTCGACCCAGGCGGGCCGAACGCCCTCGGTGATCTCAGCCATGGCGGCCCTCTCTCGGCTCGGCGCTACGATGGACTTGAGTTTTTCACGCTCACTTGAGAAGATCAAGCACGAGGGAATTGATGCGTAGTTACGGCCAGTACTGTGGGCTCGCCCGATCACTCGAAGTCGTCGGCGATCGCTGGAACCTGCTCATCGTCCGCCAGCTCCTCATCGCTCCAGCCCGCTATCGGGAGCTCATCGAGGGCCTGCCGGGCATTGCGACCAACCTGCTCGCCGATCGGCTGCGCGACCTCGAGGCGTCCGGCGTGGTCGAGCGACGACTGACCGGGACGGGCAGCACGGTCGAATATGCGCTCACCGCGTGGGGAGCCGAGCTACGTCAGCCGATCGAGAGCCTGATCCGCTGGTCCACTCCGCTGATGGTCCGTGGCGCCGAGGGCGATGCCTTCCGCCCCGAATGGCTCGCCCTCGCCGTCCCCGCCCTGCTCGACAACCGAGTCACGCCCCGCCCATCGGCGAGGATCGGCCTCGACATCGGCGGCCCACTACTCCAGCTGCGCTCCTGCGATGCCGGCTTCCAGGTCGGCCTCCATGACAGTGGTGACCTTGACGCCACTGTCCGCGCGGAGCCCGCCTGCATGCTCGGCCTCGCCGCCGGCGCCCTCACTCTCGACGACGCCCGCACCCTCGGACTGGTCGAGATCGACGGCCAGGAATCCGTTGTCCGCACCGTCTTCGCCGCCTGACAAATCCCGGCCACGACTCTCATCATCGGCGCCCCGGTCCCGCGAGAACGCCCCATCGCATCAACCAGCGGTGTTCCGGAAGCCGATCGGCCAACGGAACACCACCCTGCGAGGTTCGGTCCCAGGTCGAAACTGTTCCGGTGGAGCTATTCCGCGAACCGCAGGCAAGCCCGTTCGCGGTGGCGCCGCGGTTCGGGCCGGTGTCGGCGTACTGGGTCGAGCCCGGTCTGGTGGCGAGGGTGTTCTATCGGGAATTCACCACCACGATGCGGCATCCGAGCTGGGCCGGATTGCGCGCAGATCGAGATTTCCGCGATGTCGGGTTGCCCGTCTGACCGCTCCACCCGGTTCGCCTGGCGGCGTTTGGTTTGTCACTGCAGGACAGGATCAGGGACCGTGGGCGGACCGATCCCGGTGTCAGTGACCGCGTCAGGTCGCCGTCAGCGTGCTGTCAGCCAGGCCGGACACAGTAGGCACATCGAACACAGACAGCCCAGGCCATCGAACCAGCCGGGGAACTGCCACAACAGATTTCGAAGGAGCCAACTATGTCCGCTACTCTCGCCCTGACCGCCCAGGACCAGCTCACCGTGCGCACCGCCGCCTACGGCGCGGTCTGTCTGCTGGCCGCCGGATCGAGCAAGCCCCACAAGGCCGCCACCGCGGGATCGACGGCGCTGCTGACGGCGACCGGAACAGTCGGACATGTCCTCGCCGTGAAGTCGAAGGACATCGCACTGGCGGGCAAGTCGGTCGCCGAGCTCGCCGATCAGGTTCTGCCCGCTCTGGCGGCCGCGGTCGCGCTGCTCGAACAGTCCGATCCCGCCGAGGCCGACAACTTCCGCACCACCGTGCAGGTCGCGATCGAGGCCGCCACCGCCGACGTCCGCCCCAGCCCGGTCACCACCGAGATGATCCGCAAGATCACCGCCGCCATGCACACCGCATAAACCGCTACGGCCCCCGCACCAGCGGACACCGGGCCGCCAGTTCGCGAGACGTGAGGTCTGAGGCTGGCGGCGAGCCTGTCGCGCAGCTGCTGCTCGTCGCGGATCGGGAGCTTCCGCCAGGCGTCGTCGCCGAGCATGGTGCATCATCGCGGGCTATCGTTTCGGCGAATCCACAACTCGGGGAAGAGGTTTGGTCCGCTGCACGGCTGAAGCCTGAACAGCCGATATGGAGGACATCGAACTCGGGCCCGAGGTCATCGAGTTCGGCTTCTGTTCCGGTCTACGGGTTGCCAGTTGTCGTCGAACATCATGGGCCCCATCGTTCCTCGTGACGGGGCGATGCACAGCGCATCCTCCAGGCCGGCCTCGCGGTACACGGGCGGCGACCGCGGCGGTCAGCCGTGCATGACGACCTCGAGACGGGAAGCGTCGGGGAAGTGGGTACTGAGCGTGGTCAGCTCGATCGCGATCCGTCCCGGACCTGGGGCGAAGGATATCGAGTTGGTCTCGTTGTGGAACATGTGCCGGGACACGCTACCCACCCCACCGCTGTCCACATTGCGCCAGTTGACGACCGCGACCAGCGACGACCCGCATCCGGCGCTGCCGGTGCCGGCGATGTCGTCGGTCTGGTAGCCGATAAAGACCTGGTTGCTGTCATCGAAGATGTTGGCCTTGGCGTTGATGGTTGTCGCGCAGGGGCCGCCATCGAACTGTGCAGTCAGTGTCGGCATACCGGTGTGGGACTCGGCTGATGCCGGCGTGGCCTGGACCAGAAGAGCGCTACCGACGGCAGCGAGGATGGAAACGAAGGAAGGAGCGTGCATGGTGTCCTCTCGCAGTTCAGGGCCTACACGCTATCGACACACGGGTTCAGGTTCCAGGGACCACACCACCCTCGAGTCCTACTCTGACCCCCGGTAGGCGTCGGCGCAACCGTGCATCTTCTGGTGCAGCCCAGGATGTCTCGGTCGGTGCGTCAGATTGGGGTACACGGTCCAGGTTCGGCCGCCGTGGCGTGGCCTAAGCGACCCGATCCGCTCCACACACTGCCCGTTACGAAGCACCTGGAGCTCCACCGTCAGCGGATTCGAACCGATGCTGGCGGCGCGCAGCAGCATCGCGATCAGATGGCAGGCATGCCAGCACTGCGGCATCCCCTCCTCCGTCCGGTTCGGGTCGCCCACCCTCACGTCGAGGTCGCCAACCCGAGCACACGCTCCTCATGACGACCGGCCAGTAGATTCGCCGCCGGCCACTCCTTCACCAGCCTGTCCCACCGGCCCCCGCACCCTCGCAGACCGCAGTCGAGTCTTCGTTTTCGGCTTGCGCCCCTTCGATTTCGGCATCCCGAATGCCCCTCATGCCAGTAGTGTTGTGCGACAACGGTATCCGTAGAACCAGCGGTGTATGCATTGATTGGCCGTACCCTAGCCGGAGTCAAAGCCATGGTCCCCAGCGCCGGGTCTCGCCTACGGTCCGCTTCCCTCTACTACCGTCGTCGGATTCGCCCCAGCAGCTGTGAGTTGGGCGAAGAACTCGATGAGGTATGGAACGTAGGCGTGTGCGCTGCCGCTGGCCTTCGCCTCATCTGCGAGCGCGCCGAGGGCCCGCGCCGGCCACCGCCGCGGCTGGAGTGCCGGCGCGTCGGCCCCGCACGCCTGTCCAACATCGACGGACTTCGGGACCGGAATCTTTCCTGGGCGGAGTGGACGCCGAAAACCGCTGGTACGCAGCGCGTTTTCGCGCGTGGGAATCGTGTGGACGGCGGCTGGATCTACTCTCGTCGCGTCGATCGAGCTGCCGCTGCGTCCCCGAATTCCGCGCCCGGACCCAGCGGCCGGATACGAGGAGTTCGCGGTGACCCGAGGCGATGTTCATCTGTGTGGAAGTGTGCCGCTGCCGAATGCGGAGGCCGTGTTCGATACCGCCGCGCGGCGGCTGGGACCGTGGCTCAGCCGCATACCCGACGGTGAGACCGGCGAGCGGGACAACTTCACGGTCTGGCAGTTGCCGCGCATGGGCGCGCATCCGGATCTGGAGACGGTGCCGCCGCCGAGCCCGGAATACGGGCCCAGTGAGCGGGTGCGGCCCAAACCGGGCGTGGATCCCGCATCGATCGATTTCGGTGAGCTGGGTTACGCGCAGGCAGCGCTCGAGTCCTGGGGTGTGTTCCGCAAGCTGCGCGAACGCGGCGACATCGATGCCGGGGTGCGGTTCCAGGTCTGCCTGCCCACTCCGATCTCGGTGGTGGGCGCCTTCGTCGGCGATCCGCAGGACATTCTCGAACAGCGCTACGAGGCGGCTCTGCTCGCCGAACTCGGCCGCATCGCCGCGGAGATCCCGCACACCGATCTGGCGGTGCAGTGGGATTGCCCCGTCGAGTTCGCCATCTTCGAGGGGGTGTTCCCGTCGTGGTTCGGCGCCGACGACGACACTCGGCTGAGTGAGATCGTCGCCCGGCTGGTGCGCCTCGGCGCGGCGGTGCCCGGAAACATCGAACTCGGATATCACTTGTGCTACGGCGATTTCGGGCATCGTCATTTCGCCGAGCCCGCCGACACCGGTCGCATGGTGGCGGTGTTGTCCGGTGTGCTGGCGGCACTGCCGCGCCGGGTCGATTGGGTGCATATGCCGGTTCCGCGCTCGCGCGCCGACGGCGAGTACTTCGCACCGCTGGCCGAGCTGCACCTGCCGCCGCAGACCCGGCTGTACCTCGGACTGGTGCACGCCACCGACGGCCGCGACGGGGCCCTGCGCCGCATCCGCGGCGCCCGGGAAATCGTCGATGGCTTCGGTATCGCCACCGAATGCGGATTCGGCCGCCGGCCCGCCGAACACATCCCGGATCTGTTGGATCTGCATGCCGAACTGGCGGCCATGCTGTCGTGAAACCGGTGAACTCGGAGTGGACGGTGAAGGGGACCTGCTGGCCAATCGGCTGACAGCGGGATGCCCCGCCTGGGTCGTGGTCGGCGAGTTGGCAGCGACACGCGCAACCTCTTGTAATGCTGCCGGTGATCGGCCGAATCACTTTGCGGTCGTTGATGTTCGAAAGGAATCTCTGGGGAAGTTCGCAAATGGTTCGG
Organism: Nocardia sp. BSTN01; assembly: GCF_015354405.1. Taxonomy (GTDB): domain Bacteria; phylum Actinomycetota; class Actinomycetes; order Mycobacteriales; family Mycobacteriaceae; genus Nocardia. The sequence goes on from NZ_JADKYP010000006.1 coordinate 23,349, forward strand.
CGTTGCGCTGATGAGTGTGGCTGCTACTCGAGCGCTGTGCGGGACAGCGAACGCGGCCCCGCTGGGTATCGCCTCGGGCTCTGCTGGGAGCGGTTCGAGTGATGGTTCCAGCGGCGGAGGCACACTGTGCAACGACGGCACCTCGAGTCCGGGCACCGGCGCCGGGACATGTTCGCACCACGGTGGTGAGGCGAGAACGAGGGGCATGTTCACCACGGCGGCGGCCACGGTCACCGGTAGACGCGAATCCGGTGCCGCTGTAGGTCTCGTGTGGGTGCGGGCGGGGAGATCGCTGCCGACTACCTCATGCGGCTGATCCGGCCTGCCGGGCCCGGGAGGCCGCACCAGCGTGGATGCACTCTGCCAGCTCGCGCGGCGGCGGGTCGGGTATTCGCTACTCGCTACCGTCCAGCCCGGGTTGCGCGGCCGGGCCGGTGTCCAGTAGTTGCACAGTGAGCCATGGCGGAATGTGCGCCGACGGCCTTGGGTTCGCCTGTTGGCCAGGCCGACTAGCCCCAGTTGGTAGCGAGGGTGAGGCAGAACGGGTGGCCGCTGGGATCGAGCAGCACCCGCCAGCTCTCACCGGGCTGAAACTCCGGCACCGTGGCACCCAGTTCGACCAGTTGTTTACTGGCGATCTCGAGGTCGTCGACCGCCAAATCCAGATGGAACTGTTTGCTGCCATTCTCGTTCGGCCAGGTCGGCGCCTGATAGTCCGGGATAGTGCCGAATCCGAGCGCGTGATCCGGACCAGTGAGCATGGCGTACTCGTCCTGCGCGTGTGTGATTTTCCAACCGAGCGCCGCCGCCCAGAACTCCGCGTCTCGCCGCGCGTCGGCACTGTCCAGAGTGAGCATTTTCAACGTGGCAACCGCCATGGGTTTTTCCTCTCCGCTACATGATTACTGTCATCAGCCTGCAACACCGACTCCGCACGCGATTGGAGAAACGCGACACCGGCCCTGCCCGAGATCGGCGGCCGTAAGCGGGTTCGCCGAGGCCCACGCGCCGAAGGTGACGCCGTCGCGACGTCCGCGGGCGAGGAAACGGTTAACCCCATATGTCACCTCCGGCTCGACGGTGGATCTTGCACAGCGCGGTGGGAACTATTCCGGCCGTTCCGATTCGCCGGGTCTGCTCGCCGCTTGCCTGATAGCCGTAGTTGTCCGCTGCCATATACCGAGATGCGGCGAACGAGTACCGGGCGGAGGCCCGCCGCCACGGCCTGCTCCCCGACGACGAATAGCCGCTAGTCAACTCGCTCAACCGAACTAGAGCGTAGGTTGAGTCGACGACGAAGGTGGGAGGAACACATTGCGGAACCTGTGCGCTGCCGCTGCGATCGTTGCGGTCATCTGCTCGGCGGCGCCAGCAGCACAGGCGGCGCCGGTGCCGATTTGTGGTGGCTGGCAAGCCGATACCGTGGCCTCAGGTCTGCAGCAGCTGGAGAATCTGGCACCCGATGGTCACCGCGGCTTCTACGTCTCCGGCGAATCACGCCTCTACCACATCGACGAGGCCGGACAGGTGCGCACCGTCCTCGATGATCTGCCGGTGCCGCGCGGTGTGCAGGTCGACGGCACGGACCTCTATCTGGCGACCGGTCGCGACGGCGCCGTCTCCCGATACGACATCCCTACCGGTCGCCTCACCACGCTCGCCACGATGACCGTCCCGAACGGATTGCTGCGCCTGCCCGACGGGGACATCCTCACCACATGGGTCGGCACCGACATCGGCGTTCCCGACACCGGTGTCTCGCGGTACCACCGCGACACCGCCACCGTGCAGCCGAACTGGTCACCGGTCCCGCGATCGGAAGGGCTGGCCCTGAGCCCGGACCACCAATTCGTCTACACCGACGACCTTTTCACCGGCCAGATCATCCGCATCCCCCTCGCCGCACCCGACCAATGGACCGTGGCCGCGACAGTCTCTGGCGGACTGCCCGGACTCGACGATCTCACCGTGTCACGCTCAGGCGACCTCTATGCCGCCGCGCACCTGACCGGACTCATCTACCGGGTCGACCCCAACACCGGAGCCATGTGCACGATCGATACCGGACTACCAGCCGGATGGGACGGCCCCAGTTCGGTACGGATCGCTCCCGACGGTGACCACTGGGCCCTGTACGTGAGCGGATTCGACGGCACACTGCGCCGGCTGCGCCCCCCAGCAGACACTGACCTGAAACCGGTACTCGTCCCGAACTGATCCGAGTGGTCCGCTTGGGTGCTTCTCCGCTTCGACGACAGGAGCGGTCGAGGCGCTGAACCGCGTCTGTCGCCAATCGTCGTCGGCACGGATTCGTGAGCGGGCAGCCGCCTGCCCTGCGTATCGACTCGTCGGCTGGACTGTGGGTGCTTCGAAGTGTCGCGACTCCTCGTGTCGAACTCGTCCAAGGTGTAACCGATCCTGGCATTGAAAAGCTACAGCATCTGTAGCTACAGTGATCAAGCCTTAAGTTACAGAAGCTGTAGCTTTTGCGGTGACCTGGCCGCGAAACTTCAGCGCCCTCTCGTCTCGAGCAAGGAGATCCGATGTCCCGTGTCCTCGCCACCGCCGAAGCGGTGATCGCCGCCCCACGCCAGGCCGTCTACGAATTCTTCGTCGACCGCGAACGTGGCAACGGCCAACTGCCCCTGGGATTCACGCTCGTCCGGCCCGGCGGCACAGAACGGGCCGGAGTCGGTGCGCGCTACCGCTTCGGGATCGGCAAGCTCGGACCGGTCGAAGAAACCATCGAACTGGTTCCCGCCCAGCGCATGCGCTACGAAGTCATCTCCGGTATGCCGGTTCGCCGGCATACCGGCACCATTTCCTTCGCCGACGCACCTACCGGCGGCACCACGGTCACCTATCAGATGGAATCGGAGCCCTCACTGCCCGCGCCCGCCGCCCTCGTCGAACCCGCCCTGCGCCTGCTGATCACCCGCTTTCTGCGGGCTGCGGACAAAACACTCACCACCTAGCCGAAGGAAGGATTCGCGTGACCACCACCGCTCCGACCACCGTCGTCAACGCCTTCCTGAAAGCATTCGAAGACGGGGACGTCGACGCAGCGCTCACCTTCGTACACCCCGACATCGTCTGGCGAAACCCTCGGCTGCCGGCCATCCGCGGCAAGAAGTTGGCCGCTGTCGTCTTCAGTCCCCTTCGCGGCATCGTGGGATTCGGTGTCGTCACCCACCACAGCTCCGTCGACACACCGACGCCGGGCCGGCCGGTGGTCCGCAACGAACGCACCGACTACCTGCGCGTCGGCGGTGTGGAAACCAGCTTCCACGTTTCCGGCGTCTTCGAACTCGCCGACGGGCTGATCATCGGATGGCGCGACGACTTCAGTTGGCCGAGCCTGTTCCGTGGAGCGTTCTCGAAATCGCCACGCCCCACGGATACACAGTGGCTCGCGCCACGCGACCCAGGCGACTGGTGAAACACCTTGTCCGAATGATCAATTCGGACGTCGCCGCAGAATCTCTCGGCTGACGTCGAGGGCCGAACGCAGGGATGCGGCGGCGTCGAGGCGGACACGCAGGGACTCGACCACTTTGGTAGCCGCCCGCAGCGCGATGGACGGAACAGGGGCGTGGGTCAGCGGTGGGTGATGGCGCGGTGGGTGAACGTCGGCGAGGTTCCCGGGTTGAGCCACGCCGCTGTCAGTTCGCTGGAGGGGAAGAATTGCAGGAAGCGTGGATCTTTCTGAGACACATCGACGATGGTCTTTTCGATGATGAGTGAGTTGTACTGTTCGCAGGTGGTCTCGAGGGTGTTGGCGTTGAGTACGACCTCGTGTCCCCATGATCGTGTGGTCCGCGCGAGGCCGGGGATGCGGGAGTGTTCGGGCGTGAGGCATTCGGCGGCAATGGCGTTTCACTGATCGCCCAGATCCCGGTGTCGGTGTTGAGCACCAGGGTTTGATTGCCCATCGCGTGTCCGGGTGTGGCGATCAGAGCCACGCCGGGACCCAGCAGCACGCTGCCGTCGAGCGGCAGGATTCTTTCCGGGGGTAGGTCGACGAAGGTCTGCGGTTGGTACCACGGGCGTTGGAAGGGGTGTAGGTCCGCCATGGCCTCGAGCTCGTCTCGCTGGGCGAGCAGAGTGGCATTGGGGAATGCGGGCGCTACGGGATGTTCGGGGCTGATATCCGGTTGTGGACGGGTGGTACCGAGCCAGCGACGCACGTCCTGGGTGTGCAGGTGGTCGAAGGCCAGGTAGTCGACCTGGGCGGGATCGACGCCGGCGCGACGGCAGGCGGTGAGTACGTCGGTGTGCTCGTGGGCGAACAGGCCACGCAGTGGACCGGGTGCGTAGCGGTTCATGTCGGCGAAATACGGTGTGTAGGAGTCGAGTTCGTGGTCGCTGGGTTCGAACAGCAAGGTTGTGGCGGCGCCGTCGCTGTCGGTCCAGCGGATGATCAGCATGCGGTTACTGATGGTGACGAACGGTACCGGACTCGCCGCGGCCCGAAACAGTCCGTATCGGGTGGGGTAGGGCAATGAGATCAGGTCGTGAGTGCGCACCGAGGTGGGGTGGCCGGTGGCGGCGAACTCGCGACGAAATATCGAAGCCGCGTCGCGGCATGCGCGCAGGCGTGGTCCGTAGCCGCCGGGGGCGGCGAGCGCCTTGTCGAACAGGTCGATTCTCGGGAACGGTGCTCTTCCCGTCGGGAGGGGGATGAGGACCGGTTCGGTGACCACACGGTCGGACAGGTTCATGGGGCTCTCCTTCTGCTCGACGGTGTGGTTACAGGACTCGGGGCCGCATCCGGCTGAGCATGAACAGTGGGGTCAGTGGCCGGACGGGGATGGGTGGGATCCAGACTCCCGGCAGGTCGACGCGGTGCAGTCGGGCTTCGACGACGCGGCCGATTCCCATCTGGTCGAGTGGGTCGCGTTCGGAGCCGGCGAACTCGAGCGTGAACTCGTCGATCCGGCGTACTTCGATGACGCGTTCGCGTGGTGTGAACGCCATCAACCAGGCGGGGAAGAGCCCGGCGAGGCCGGCGACGTTGCGGTGCGGGCGGCCCAGGATCGGTGGCGGATCCGTGAGGTTCTCACCGAGTCGCCCGCTCATGCGCAGTAGCGGGTGTCCGCGGCGGCCGGCTTCGGCGTGGATGTGAGTGCCGGTGAGGTTCCAGTCGATCGTGCCGAGTTTTTTCGGGTAGCCGAGGAGTTCGCGGCCGAGGATCAGGGCGACGTCGTCGTCGAGAATCATCCAGGGACAGTGAATTCCGGTGCCCTGCAGAGTTTTCACGTGTACGAACAGTCCGGCCTCGTGATAGACCGAGCCGTAATTGCAATCGGGAAACCAGGCGGTGAACAGGTCTGCGCGGGCCGGTTCGGCCACGCGCACACCGGCGGGCAGCCATTGCCGCATTCGTGCGGGGTCGATGTCGACCGTCGCGCTGAAGTAGTGGGCGTCGCGGTAGAGGCTGCGCCGTGGATCGCCGAGCAGCAGCGATCTGCGCAGATCGGCGACGAGTGAGCGGCCGGAGCTTCGGACGGCGGGTTCCCAGCTCATATCAGGTGACCTTCCGGTAGACGGCGCGCAGGACCGGACCGACCATGGCGCGCGGGGTGTAGTGGCCGCCGAGGGTTTGCATCTTGGCGAACAAGCCGGGGACCACCCGGCGGCGTCCGGCTGCCAGTCCTCGGAGCCCTTGCGTCGCAGCCTGTTCCGCGCTCACCCACAGTGGCGCGGGCACGAGTGCGTCGAGGCCCGGGGCCTGCGCGGCTTCGGCGTACTCGGTTCGCACCGGGCCGGGAGCCAGCAGTGTGCAGTGCACTCCGGTGCCGGCGAGTTCGGTGTGCAGGGATTCGGCGAAGGTATTGGCAAAGGCCTTGGTGGCGGCGTAGGTGGCGTTGTTCGGTCCGGGTTGATTGCCTGCGGTGGAGCCGGTGATCAGGATCGCGCCTGCCCTTCGTCGCAGCATTCCGGGCAGCACCGCCAGCGTGAGTTCGTGCACCGCAACCGCATTCAGTTCGACCTCCTGCCGCTCCCGAGCCGGATCGGCGGTGGCCAGTTCGCCGTAGGTGGCGAACCCGGCGTTGTTGCAGAGGATCGCGATCTCGCGCGTGGCCAGCTCGTCACAGAGTTCGGCGCGCCGGTCGCGGTCGGACAGGTCGACTGCGCGAATCTCGGCGTCGATCGCGAAGCGCCGGTGCAATTCGGCCGCCAGCATGCGCAGGCGATCCTCGCGGCGTGCCACGAGAATCAGCGAATGTCCTTGCTGTGCAAGAATTTCGGCCAGTGCGGTGCCGATGCCGGAAGAGGCGCCGGTGACGACGGCGCGGCTGGTGGGTGTGGGGTCGGGCAGACTCATTATCGCGTTCCGATCAGAATTGGGTGAGAGCGCGTGCGGTGACCATGGCCCCGGCGCCGATCAGGGTGCGGACCGCGCCGGGACTTGACGGGCTGGTGTCTCCGGCGGCGATGCGGCGGAAGTTGGCTGCGTGCCAGGCCAATTGGAGGTAGGAGTTGACCGGGGTGGCACCGGGGATCGGGATGCGTGGCGCTGTGGGTAGCGAGTCGGGCCGGTGGGTTCGATTCCGCAATTCGGTAGCGATGGCAGGCCGAACCGCGAAGGGGCGGCCGAGTCCGATGATGTCGACAGCGCCCTGTGCGAGGACCTCGTTCATGAAATCGAGGGTGCGGATTCCGCCGGTGAGCATGAGCGGCACAGATGACCGTGCCCGCAGGGCTTCGGCGTAGTGCAGGAAGTAGGCCTCCCGGGTGCGGGTGGAGTCCTGGACGACACCGGTCATGGCGGGCGCTTCGTAATTGCCGCCGGAGATCTCGAGCAGGTCGATGCCGGCCTGTTCCAGGGCGAGGGCTGTCTCGAGGGATTCTGCCTGTTCGAGACCGCCCTGTTGGAAGTCGGCGGAGTTGAGCTTCACCGACACCACCGCGGCGGGGCCGACGGCGCGGCGCACGTCGGCGACGACCTCGAGCAGTAGCCGCCGTCGATTCTGCGGTGTGCCGCCGTAGTGGTCGGTGCGCCGGTTGGCGATCGGTGACAGGAATTGCGACAGCAGGTAGCCGTGGGCGGCGTGCACCTGCACCCCCGAAAAGCCCGCTGCCACAGCGAGTTCCGCCGTCCGCGCGTAGCGTCGGCGTAGATCGGTGATGTCGGTGAGCGCCAGGGCACGCGGCTTGCGCAGATTGAAGCCCGGCGCGTGGGGCCGCAGCGCCGAGGGCCCGACGGGTCGCCGATGCAGCGGGCCCACCGCCACACGGCCCGGGTGATTGATCTGCATGACCATCACCGAGCCTTCGCGGGCGCCGGCGCGGGCCCAGTTGCGCACGGCCTCGAGGTTGCCGTCGTCTTCGAGGGTCACATTGCGGGGTTCGACATAGGCACGGCGGTCGATCATGACGTTGCCGGTGATCAGTAGTCCGGCGCCGCCGCGTCCCCATGCGCTGTAGAGCCGGATCAGGTCGTGACCGGGAGCGCCGTCGAGGCGGCCGAGTTGCTCGCTCATGGCGGCTTTGGCAATGCGGTTGGGTACGCGGACACCGCACGGGAGGCCGAGCGGGCTGTCGACGGTCGTGGTGACCGGTCGGTTCCTGGTGGACATGATGGTCTCCTTGTGCTGTGAGAGAACGAGATCAGGCGTTGCGGCGCACGGCGGCCAGCAGCGGGCGCAGCAGCGAGGGCGACAGTGGGATGCGCTCGATGTCCGGTAGCTCGGGGCGCGCACGCGCGCCCGGCGATGGTGGGGTGGCGATGCCGAGACGTGCACGCAACAGCATGAGGGTGGACACGATGCGGATCAGTCGGCGGCCACGCACGACGTCCCAGCGCAATTCCGGCCCACCGGCCAGAATCTGCGCTGAGGGCTTCGACACCATCGAATACAGATTGCCGACCGGCTCGTGCAGGCGCTGTTGCAGCAGCGCTGCTTCGGCGAGCAGTCGCGAGCTGTTCATCAGCAACATCCCCGCACCGGAGCGAGGCGCGACCAGTCCGGCGAAGTACAGATTCGCCAGGCCCGGCGCGAACGTGTGCGACACCAACCGTGGCTGGCCGTTCTCCCATTCGAGCAGGCCGTCGCGCAGGAACGGAAACGTGGTCTTGAAGCCGGTCGCCCAGACGATGGTGTCGTATTCCGCGCTGGTGCCGTCGACGAAACGTACTGTGCTCCCGGTGAACCCGGCGATCTCGGGCCGGATGGCGATACGCCCGTGTTTGAGGAAGTACGGCAGTTGCTGGTTGACGACCAGGTCCTGCTCGAAGATGCGGTGGGTCGGCTTCTCCAGGCCGAAACTGCCGTAACTGCCCATCCCGAGTGCGACGATCGTCCGAAATACCGCCTCCTGCACCACTTTCGGCACCGGTATGGAGCCGACATCGAATTTGCTGCTCGGGACGCCCATCACGTATTTGGGGATGAACCAGTAGCTTCGGCGCAGCGACAGCTCCGCGGTGCCGAAGGTCAGCGCGGACTCCACCGCGAGGTCGCAGCCGGAGTTCCCGGCTCCCACGACCAGTACCCGCGGCCCATCCAGATCCGCGGGACGCTTGTAGTCCTTGGAATGGATCTGCTTACCGGCGAATTCGCCCGGGTACGACGGAATCCGGGTGTCCCAGTAGTGGCCGTTGGCGACCACCACACCGGTGTACTCGCGTGTCTCGCCGGTGCCGAAACTCACCCGCCACCCGGCCGATCCGGACTGGTTCACCGGCTCGACATCGGTGACGAGCATGCCGAATTCGATGCGCCGTTCGAGTCCGAACTCGGCCGCGAACGTGCACAGGTAGTCACGCATCTGAGCGGCACTGGGGAAATCCGGGTAGTCGCGAGGCATGGGGAAGTCCGGATATTCGGTGACATCGCGGGCGCTGATCAGATGGGTGGAGTCGTAGACCCCGTGTGACCAGTTGCCGCCGACGGCATCGGTGGCCTCGACGTGGTCGTAATCCAACCCGAGATCGGCGTATGCCTTCGCCACGGCCAACCCGGTGTAGCCGGCCCCGATGATGCAGTACCGAAATGGCACGGCCTCTCCTTCCAAAAGCTACAGTCTGTGTAGCTACAGTGACTGTAGTATTTGGGACCGACGGAGGCGCTGTCAAGCGGCGGTCCGGAACGGAGAGGTGGCGAAGACACTGTGGCCGAGCGACGAAATCGCACATACGCACCGCGTATGGCACCCGAGCAACGCCGGGAACAACTACTCGACGCGGTATTGCGGGTGATCGTGGAACAGGGCGTGCACAAGGTGTCCATCGACACCGTGGCGCGCGCGGCCGACGTCAGTCGCCCCGTGATCTACGGACTGTTCGACGACTCCGAACAGTTGCTGCGCGCCTCTCTCGACCGCGAGGAAGCGGGGGCGCTGGCGCAGATTGCCGAGGTGGTCGCGACCGTCGAGGCCGGCACGGACCCCGTCGACGCGCTGCTGGGCGGGTTCGACGCCTTCCTGGCCGAGGTTCAGGCCGCGCCCGACCGGTGGCGCGCCATTTTCCTCATCGCCGATGCCAGCACGCCGGCGTTCCGTCGGCGCATCGACCGTGCGAGGCAGAGCTTCCTGGGCGCTGTCGAGAACTTCGTTCGGTCGAGCACGCCGGCGCGACAGCCCGCCGGTTTCGACGCCGCGCTCACCGCTCGCATGCTCTACGCACTGTTCTGGGAGGCCGGGCGCCTCGTCCTCGCCGATCCGGAAGCTTTCCCCGCCAGTCGAATTCGGGACTACGCGAGGAGTCTGGCTCGAATCCTTCCGACGTAGCCAACTTGTGGCGATGTGACGGGTGCCATCGGGTATGGCAGGTCGGTGTGTGTCGAGACGCGCCGACTGTGCGACCAGTTGAAAGGCGGTGCGGCACGGCTCATGGGGCTGTTGCACGGAGAGGCGACGTCGGACCCGAGCGTGTGGAAGGTTCCTGTGAGTAGCGCGCGTCGCCACCACATACGCGGGTGTCGGATTCAGTGGTGGCGGCGCGTGCGCGCGAGGCGGTGGGCGCGGTCGTGGAGTTGGTGACCGGTTCGGCTGGCGATCCAATGCACGGTGAACGGAACAGGTCGCTGGATGGCGGCTCGGAGGCGGTCTCGGGCGGGTTGGGAGATGGGAAACGCGCCCACGACGCCGGTGGTGAGTGCGCTGGTCACCGCGTCGACGGCTCCTGTGCAATCGGACACGATGCGGAGCGGCCGGGTGCGGAGTTCGAGTGCTAGTGCGGCTTCGCAGATCGCGATGACTTCGCCTTCTGTGGCCGAGTTCGCCGCTGTGCAGTGGCCGCTTCCGGTTCGTCCATCGGCGGCGGTCCAGCCGTAACCGCCGGTGGCCGCATAACCTGACGCGTCCACGGCGACCTCGAGTGGCTCATGGCTTGTGTCGTCGAGGGGACTGCCACCCGTGGCCGGGTCTGCAGGTATGAAACGCGGCGCGGCCCAGGGTATTTCGGCGAGCAGCTCCTCGGCGAGTTCTGCTGCGGCACTGAAGTCGAAGTCCTCGCGTTCCCACCGGACACGATGGGCGATCACGACGCTGCGAATGCTCTGCCACAGAATCGGATTCGCCTCGGCGAGTGCCGTCCTCGCATCAGCGTGGCACTGCTCGACAAGGCCGCCCTCATCGGCGTTCACCTGTGCGGCCACGGCGTCGCGGAGTTCGTTGTACAGGCGCTGCGCGACGCTGCGGTGTACTCGCAGTGACGCGAATTCTTCATACAATTCCCGCAATCGGCTCAGTTGGCCCCGGCTCGGACTCGGGCCGGCTCGGCGGGCGCGGTCGCGGATGCGCTGCATATCTGTTCGTATACCGACCTCGACGCGGCTGAGTGCGCGCCACCAACGCTCGATGACGGGGTACTCGTCGAGGCCTGCGATGTATTCCTTGGTGAGCGAGCGCCGTACGGTCCCGTCGAATGCGTCGTCGGGGAGTGCGAGCAGCCGTTGCGCATCGGCAGAGACGGTGGTTGTCATCCATCCGTGCTCGACCGCCCATGCCCACCAGTTGTGTGTGGGCAAACGTCCGCGCCCGGGTTCGGCGCCGGCGGATGCGATGGCGAGGTCGAAATGGTGCGAATAGTCTTCGGGCAGTATCAGTTTCAGTAGCCACGCCGACATGAGGTCGAGATCTCGCGGCGGTTGTGTGGCTCGGTGCCGATTTCCTCGCTCCGCGCGCAGCTCCTTGATCACTGCTACGCGCAACGTCTGGGCTTGTTGATACGCGCGGGCCACGGTCTCGCGTCCGCGAACCTGGTGGGACAGAGTGAGGATTTGCAGCTCGCCCTCGAGTATGGTCTGCGCGTAATGCAAGCCGTCGGCGCGTGCGTTCCGAAGGGGCGGGCTGTGCAGCGCGCTGAGGGTCTCGGGTGACGCGGTGCCCTCGATTTCCGACCAGCAGGCGGCAGCCAAGACGTCGAAGTCGGACAACAAAGAGTCCAGCAGCGACGTCGAGCTCCGGGCACCTGTCATGGGGCGAAGATAATCCGCCGCACCGACACATTCGGTTCGTTGCCGGGGTCTTCGCACGACCCCGAGGAGTGTCCGATTGATCCGATGGCGATTCCGGTGAGAGACGGGCGAAGCCGGGCCGATGGCCGCTCCCTGACCCCGAAAACCGCCTCTCACCAGGCAATCTACAAGCTACGCCCGATAATCAGCTTCATAATCTCGTTCGTCCCCCCATAGATCTTCTGAATCCGAGCGTCCGTGAACACCCGCGAGATCGGATATTCCGCCATATACCCGTACCCGCCGAACAACTGCAGGCATTCGTCGGCGACGCGGCACTGCTGTTCGGTCAGCCACCATTTCGCCTTGGCTGCGGTGGGGATGTCGAGTTCGGCGCGGAGGTGTTTGGCGACGCAGTCGTCGAGGAAGGCCCAGGCGACCGAGGCGACGGTGTCGCATTCGGCGAGGGTGAACTGGGTGTTCTGGAAGTTGAAGATGGGTTTGCCGAAGGCCTGGCGTTCCTTGGTGTAGGCGACGGTCATCTCGACGGTCTTCTCGGTCGCTGCCGCGGCGGCGACGGCCAGGATGAGGCGTTCCTGGGGGAGTTGCTGCATGAGCTGGATGAAGCCGGTGCCTTCGGTGGCGCCGAGGAGGTTGGTCTTCGGGACGCGCACGGCGTCGAAGAACAGTTCGCAGGTGTCCTGGCCGTGCTGGCCGACCTTCTCCAGGTTGCGGCCGCGGCGGAATCCCTCGCGGTCGGTTTCGACGGCGATCAGCGACACCGATTCCGCGCCTTTGCCTTCGGAGGTCTTGGCGGCGACGATCACCAGGTCGGCGAGCAGGCCGTTGGAGATGAAGGTCTTGGCGCCGTCGATGACGTAGTGGTCACCGTCGGCCACCGCGCGGGTACGGATGCCCTGCAGATCGGAGCCGGTGCCCGGTTCGGTCATGGCGATGGCGGCGACGATCTCGCCGGAGGCCATCTTCGGCAGCCACGCCTGCTTCTGTTCCTCGGTGCCGTAGGCGTTGACGTAATGCGCGACGATCGTGGAATGCACCGGGTTGCCGAGGCTGGGCGCCATGGCCCTGGTCTGTTCGATCGCGATCACGGCTTCATGGGCGAAGGTGCCGCCGCCACCGCCGTACTCCTCGGGGATGGAGATGCACAGCAGGCCCAATTCGCCTGCGCGATTCCAGATTTCGCGGTCGACGTGGTGCTGGCGTCCCCAGCGATCCTCGTTCGGTGCGCATTCCTTCTCGAAGAATCGGCGCGCCAAATCGGTGAGCGCGTCGAGATCTTCGTCCATCCACGGGGACCGATGCACCGGCACGGGGGAACTCCTCTGGTCGAATACAGTGTTCGTTCGCCAAGGTAGGGGTGCGCCGCGCGGCAGCCAATGACCGCTGCGCTCGATCTTGTGACCGGATCGCTCAGGGTGCGGCGGGGCCGCGATAGGAGCCGGGGGAACTGCCGGTCCAGCGCCGGAACGCGCGGGAGAAGGCGCTGGGTTCGGAGAAGCCGAGCCGTCGCGATACCGCCGTCACCGTCTCGCCGCGCACCAGGGCCGCGATCGCGGCATCGCGCAGGATCTGTTCGCGGATGCGACTGGGTGAGGTGTGTTCGTCGCTCAGTTTGCGGCGCAGTGTCGCGGGGCTGACGGCCAGTTCGCCGGCGATCTGCTCGACGCCGGGCCAGTGCCGTGGTCCGCCGCGTTCCAGGATCCGGCGTACCTGCGCCGCGGTGGACACCGAATCGTCTCCGCGGCCGATCACGGCCTCGGGTGCGTTGCGCAGGAAGCGCAGCAGATCGTCCTCGTCGCGTACGAGGGGCGCGGTGAGGACGGCGGCATCGAAGACCAGGGCCGGTTTCGGTGCCGAAAAGCGCACCGGCGCACCGAAGATCAGGTCGTAGTCGTCGAGATCGTTGGGTGGATAGGGGACTTCGACGCGCAGCAGTCGCAGCGAGCCGCCGGCCGACCAGTCCAGGAAGCGGTAGACGACCATCAGCATGGTGTCGATGATCAGGCTGTGCGGATGGCGGATATCGCTGAGGTCGAACGCGATTCGTGCTTCGCCGGCGTCGGTGCCGAGCCGCAGCGGCGGAAATCCGGGAAGGGCCTTCTGGAACATCCGGAACCGGTGCAGCGCGGCGGCGAGATCGCGGGAGCCGAGCAGGGCGAAGCACACGAGCCGGAAGGTGCCGCGCGGCATCGGATGCCGGCCCAGCCCGAGTAGTTCGTCGTCGGTGCTGCGCCACAGCTGCTGTACCAGGTGCACGGCCTGTCCGACGGTGACGCGGGCGCGTCCCTGATTCAGCAGTTGCGGCGCGATCCCGGCTTCGGCGAGCAGTTCCCCGGTGTCCCAGCCGCGCAGGCGCGCCAGGTCGACGATCGCGTGCACCCGTCCGATGGGCAGGGTGAAGGCGGTCGACGGCGCGGGCACGCAGCGACGCTATCAACGCCGCGCACCGGTGGTCGTGACCGCCTCGGCGGCCGGATCCGCGGGGTTCGTCGGCGCACCCGACTACCATCGATCTTCCCGCAGTGGCGCGGGCGTTCCGGTGTCGGAAGGAGTGCGATGAATCCTGCGACGATGGCCGCCTGGCAGGTGGTGCGGCCCGGCCCGATCGATGAATCCCCGCCGGTCCGCGCCCGGATCCCGATCCCGGAGCCGGCCGCGGGCGAGGTGCTGGTGCGGGTGCTGGCTTGCGGGGTGTGTCGCACCGATCTGCATGTCGCCGAGGGTGATCTGGCGGTGCATCGGCAGCGGGTGGTGCCCGGCCACGAGGTTGTCGGGGAGGTGGTCGCGGTGGGCGCGGGGGCGGGGGCCGTCGCGCCTGGTGACCGGGTCGGTATCGCGTGGTTGCGCAGAACCTGCGGGGTGTGCGCGTACTGCCGGCGCGGCGCGGAGAATCTGTGCCCGAATTCGCAGTACACCGGATGGGATGCCGACGGTGGTTATGCCGAATATGCCACGGCGCCCGCCGATTACGTGTATCCGCTGCCTTCGGGATACGCCGATGCGGAGTTGGCCCCGCTGCTCTGTGCCGGCATCATCGGCTACCGGGCGCTGCGGCGTGCGTCGCTGCCGCCGGGAGGACGCCTCGGCATCTACGGTTTCGGCGGCAGCGCGCATCTGGCCGCGCAGGTCGCTCTGGCTCAGGGCGCCGAGGTGCATGTGATGACCCGCGACGCCGCCGCGCAGGAGCTGGCGCTGGCGCTGGGCGCGGCGTCGGCGCAGGGTGCGGCCGATCCGCCGCCGGTGCCGCTGGATGCGGCGATTCTGTTCGCGCCGGTCGGTGATCTCGTCCTGCCCGCGCTGGCGGGGCTGGATCGTGGCGGTGTGCTGTCGATCGCCGGCATCCACCTGACCGATATCCCGGTGCTGAACTATCAGCGGCATCTGTTCCAGGAGCGCGAGATTCGTTCGGTCACCGCCAATACCCGCGCGGACGGACGTGAATTCCTGGAGTTCTGCGCCCGGCACCGGATGCGGGTTCGCATCAACCCCTATCCGCTCGAATCCGCCGACCGGGCTTTGGCCGATCTGGCACACGGCCGGTTCGCCGGTGCGGCGGTGCTGCTTCCCGGCGCGCGGTGACCGCACCGGCGGGCGCCCGGCACCCGGTACCATCGAATTGGAACGTGTTCTAATTCACGACCGGGCCGGCGAGGCAGGAGGATGCGATGGCGGCGGAGCGGCAGGCGGCGGGCAACGGTCGCGGGGCGGTCGGCGGGCGCTTCGGTACCCGCGTATCGGGTACGAACTCGGTGCCGGCCGGCCGGATGGTGGATCTGCCCGGGCGCGGACGGACCTATCTGGTCGACATTCCCGGGCCCGAGGGCGCGCCGACGGTGATCCTGTTGCACGGGCTGGTCACCACGGCGATGCTGAACTGGTTCCCGGCCCTGGCGGAGTTGTCGGAACACTATCGGGTGGTCCTGTTCGACCAGCGGTGGCACGGGCACGGAATCCGTTCGCCGCGTTTCGATCTCGACGATCTGGCCGACGACGTCGTCGCGGTCGCGGAGGTGACCGGCGTGGATCGCCCGATCCTGGCGGGGTACTCCATGGGCGGCATCGTCGCGCAATCGGTCGCGCACCGGCGCCCGGACCTCGTCGGCGGCCTGGTGCTGTGCGCGACGACCTACCGCTTCCGGGAGAAATGGCGGGAACGGCTGTTCCACGGCGGGATGGCGCTGCTCGCCGGGGTGATGACCGAGACGGCGGGGCGTCGCGTGGCGGAGGCGGCGACCAAACTGCCACATATGCCCGAAATATCTTGGGAGACAGGGCGAATGGATCGGTGGGCGCTGGCCGAGCTGCGCACCATCAGCGGATGGGCGATGACTCAGGCGATCGCCGAATTGGGGCGCTTCGATTCCTCGCCGTGGCTGTCGAGCCTGGATGTGCCCACGGGCGTGGTGATCACGACACACGACCACGCGCTGCCGGTCTATCGGCAGCTGGAAATGGCGACAATGATTGCCGGAGCGGAGATTTTCCTCGTACCGGCCGGACATGCGGCCTGTGTACTCGAGGCGGACGCCTTTGTCCCGGTGCTCCTCGAGGCCTGCGCGGCGGTGGCCGCTCGGCGGGAGAGCTGACGCGCTCAGCGCTGGGCGTGTGCCGCCTTCAGGAGCGCGGAGATGCTGTCGTGCACGGCGTCGGCCATCCGGTCCGGATCGGGGACCAGTTCACGGCAGGCGATGAAGCCGAAATCCAGATCGCCGTTGGCCGACAGCACCGTGACGTTGAGGCCCGCGCCGTGGAACACCGGGCCGAACGGGAACAGCGAGTCGATGCGGTGGCCGAGGAAGTACAGCGGCTGCTGCGGTCCGGGCACATTGGAGATCACCAGGTTGTGCACCACCGGATGCCGTTCGGCGAGTTTGAACGACGAATAGGCGCGCACCGCGATCCGGAAGGTGTTCGGCGGGGCGTATTCGGCCCAGTCCTGCAGGAAGTCCGCGCCCAGAACCTCGTGTTCCTCCTTCGCGCCGACATTGGCCTGCGCGATCAGCCGCAGCCGCTCCACCGGATCCTCGACGTCGGTGTAGAGCTGAGCGAACAGCGTCGACACCTTGTTGACGCCGCGTTCGTGCCGTGTCGTCTCGTGAGTGGAGACCGGCACCGAGGCGATCAGCGAGGTCTCCGGCAGATCGTCGTGTTCGCTCAGATATTGCCGAAGCGCCCCCGCGATGACGGTGAGGACCACGTCGTTGATCTTCGCACCGAACGCCGCCCGGATCTCCTTGATATCGGCGAGCGGGGCGGTGGTGAAGGCGACGCTGCGATGACGGGTGATGGTGCGGTTGAACGGCGTGCGCGGCGCGGTGAACGGAATTGCCATCCCCTGCTTGTCGGAGCGCCGGCGCTGCACCATGCCGCCGAGTTTGCCCAATGTCTTCGGCACCATGCCGACCACGCCGAGTTTCGTCGGCATTCGCACCAGGCCCTCGGCGGCGAGGGCGAGATCGTTGGGCTCGTCGGACTCCGTGTGGCTCTCGGCCGGCGGATCGGGGTAGCGCACACCCGGTTCGGCATCGCACAGATACGCCATCATGTTGGCGCCGGTGACGCCGTCGACGGCGGCGTGATGGTATTTCGACACCACGGCGACCTTGCCGTCGGCCAGGCCCTCGATCACCCACATCTCCCACAGCGGCCGGGTGCGGTCCATCGGCTGCGCGGCGAGGTCGCCGACGAGTTCGGCCAGCTCCTTCGGCCCGCCGGGGGAGGGCAGCCCGAGGCGGCGGACGTGGCGGTCGAGGTCGAAGCCGGTGTCGGTGACCCAGACCGGGTGATCGAGGTCGAACGGGACCCGATGGACGCGGCGGCGCATGGAGGGGATCAGGTGCAGGCGGCGCCCCAGTTCCTCCTTCAGTGCGGTGAACTCGTAGTCCGTCCCGTCGGCGGGCGGGTCGAGAATCAGCAGCGCGCACACGTGCAGCAGTTGGGTGTCGGTCTCCAGGTACAGAAAGCTGGCATCCAGCCCGGTCAATCGCTCCATACCTATAGACTATTAGAACACGTTCTAGTTTTGGCCGAAACGGCCGGGGAGTTCGGTCACATTCCGGTGGGTTTCGTGCCAGCGATCAGTTGCGAGACGGTCACGAAACCGTAACCGCGCGAACGGAGTTCCGCGACAATGCGCGGAATCGCCGCCGCTGCGGCCGGTTGGTACATCGCATGCAACAAGATGATCGACCCCGGCCGGGCGCGGTTCACCGTGTCCGAGACTATGACATCGGTGCTCGCGCCGCCGGTGGAATCGGATTCGACATCCCACATCACGGTGGTGCGATCGTGGTGCGACAGATACCAGGGCAGGGTGACCAGCTTCTTCCCGTAGGGCGGGCGGAAGGTCACGGGGCCGTGGTATCCGGTGCGCTCGATTTCGGCGTCGGTGCGCTCGACCTCGTCGCGGACCGTGGCGGGAGTGACGAATACGAGCCGTCGATGGGTGTAGCTGTGGTTACCGAGCTCGTGTCCGGCGGCCGCGATCTGCGCACCGTAGTCGCGGTGGGCGGCCAGGTCACGGCCGACGAGATAGAAGGTGGCCGGAATATGTTCGGCGGCAAGAGTTTCCACAATAGCGGGGGTGCGGTCGGTAGGGCCGTCGTCGATGGTCAGCGCGACGACCTTTGCGGCGGTGTCGACGCGGTCGATCAAGCGGCCGGCGACTTGGAAGGTCCGCGAATTCATCAGGACGTAGGTGCCGATCGACAGCACCGCCGCGAGGACGACGACGAGCGCGCCGCCGAGCAGAAGCCTGCGTTTCACCGGCGAAACCTACCACCGGACACCAGGTCCGGTGGTAGGTCCGGGATCACCAGTTCAGGCCGGGCAACCGGTTGACGATCCGCGCCGCGGGGGTCGGCAGTCCCATCAGCGGCTGCACCACCGGTGCGAGCGCCAGCAGCGGGCCGCGGCCACCGGTCTCGGCCGTGTCGCTCGATGCGGTGCGGCCGTGTCGGGCCGCTGCGGATTCACCGGTCCGCCGGAAGCCCTGGTGCAGAATGGCTTTCTTCACCGAGGGCATCACCGTGTCGATGACCTGGGCGAAGGTGCCGATCGGTGTGTCGATGCGCGCGGGCCGCTCCTCGAGGGCGCGCACCACGATGGCCGCCGCCTGTTCGGGACTGTGCACCGGCAGCGATCGGTACGCCTCGGTCGGCGCGATCATCGGTGTGCGCACCAGCGGCATCCGCACCGAGGTGAACGTGATGCCGGCGTCGGCGTTCTCGACCGCCGCGATCTCGCTGAAGGTGTCCAGTGCCGATTTGCTCGCCACATAGGCGGCGAAACGCGGCAGTTTGGTCTGCACCGCGATCGAGGAGATGTTGACGACGTGGCCGAAGCGGCGTTCCCGCATGGCCGGCAGCAGGGCCAGGATCAGCCGCACCGCACCGAAGTAGTTGACGGCCATCGTCCGCTCGAAATCGTGCATGCGATCGGTGGAGTTCAGCACCGAGCGACGGATCGAACGCCCGGCGTTGTTCACCACGTAGTCGACGTGGTGATGGTCGGCGAGCACCTGCTTGACCAGCAGCTCGACCGCCTTCTCGTCGGTGATGTCGCACGAATAGCTGTAGGCGTCACCGCCCTGCTCGCGCACCTGGGCGGCCGCTGCCTCGAGTTCGTCGATCCCGCGCGCCACCATCAGCACCGTCGCACCCCGGCGCGCCACCGCATGGGCGGTCGCCAGGCCGATCCCGGAGGAGGCGCCGGTGATGAGCACGATCCGGTCGCGCAGCCGGTCGCCGCCGCCGTGCCGGCGTGCCCGGTCGGGATCCAGATGTGCGCGCCAGTACCGCCACAGATTCTCGGCGTAGGTGTCGAAGGCGGGGACCTCGAGATCGGTGCGGCGCAGCAGCGCCCGGGTGGAATCGGAGACGAATTCCGACGCGAACGAGGTGTGCGGGGCGACCTCGGCGGGAATGCCGAACTGGGTCAACAGGAAATCACGCGCCGCGGTGACACCGGGCAGGCGGTTCAGCGTCGCCAGTGCGGTGTGACTGCCCGGAACCGGGCCCACGCCACCCGATGCGCCGGCGGCCCGCGAGAGCGCGCTGTAGATCTCGGTGAACGGCTGCGGACGCGGATTGACCAGGTGGAAGGTGCGCTTGTTCAGACCCGGGCGGCCGATGAGTTCGACCATCGCCTGGGCGACGTAGTCGACCGGGACGATATTGGTCGCGCCCAGATCCGGCAGTGGCAGCGGCAGCCCGCCCGGCAGTGCGGCCAGCCGCGCGATGGCGGGGAAGAAGTAGTACGGACCGTCGATCTTGTCCATCTCACCGGTGCGCGAATCACCGACCACGATGGCCGGGCGATACACTCGCCAGCGCAGCCCGGAGCTCTCCCGAACCAGTCGCTCCGCGGCGAATTTCGTTCGGTGGTAAGGAGATTCGAGATTCTGACCGAGATCGAAATCGTCTTCGAAGAATTTTCCGCGGTGGTCACCGGCCACCGCCACCGACGAGACGTGGTGCAGCATCGCACCCAGTTCGGTGGCGAGCGCGATCACCGCGCGGGTGCCGTTCACATTCGCCGCATAGGCGGATTCCTCATCGGCGGTCATGTCGTAGACCGCACCCAGATGCACCACGTGCTGTGCGGCCGGCGGTTCGTCCACCAGGCCCAGAGCCTTGGCTGTCAGGTCTCCGACCAGCGGAAACACTCGGTCGGTGGCGTTCCATCGGGCCGCGAGTTCGGCCAGTTTGGCCGCCGAGGCCTCACGGACGAGCACGTGCACCACGGCGTCGGTATCGGCGGAGAGCAGTCCTTCCACCACGCGCCGTCCCAGAAAACCCGTTCCACCGGTCACGATATAGGTGGCCATAACCCCTCCTTGCATGTCGAACATGTTGTCGCACAACGTTGTTCGTCCGACATGCATCGGTGGATGCGGACTGAACGAAGCGGCCTCTATCAGAATCGAGGGCGCTGTAGGAACCCCTGCGTGCCTAACTGGTGAGTAACTTTAGCTGGCACCGAGTTGTGCCCGCAACCAAACGGCGCCCCCTGTGGTGTGGGACTTGTCACCACGTGGGAGCGCCGATCGGTATGTGTAACAACGATTTTGATGTAACTCGGAGACGCATCTGGCTACCAACTAGCAACCTTCCGGTCGGTTGTCCAAGAATGTCGCAGGCGGGTTCAGCCCTCGCGGCGGACCGGGAATTCGCTTGCCAGATCGGCGAATACGGCACTGTTCAGATCGAAGGCGCGCCGGCACTCGCCGAGCACCCGCTGCTTCTCCAGATCGTCGACGGCCAAGTCGTCGAGCAGGGTGCGGTAGCCGCGCTTGAAAGCGGCCGGATTCGCGATCTGATCGAAGACGTAGAAGCGCACCCCGTCGCCGCGCTTGGGCAGCTGCCACAGCTTCGCCGCGGTGCCGCGAATGACCTGACCGCCTGACAGATCGCCCAGATAGCGGGTGTAGTGGTGGGCCACATACCCCGCGGGCCAGTGCAGCGCGCACTCGGTGATCCGGGCGGCGTACTCGGCGGTCGCGGGCAGGGCGGTGATGTCGTCGCGCCACTGCGGCCCGCCCAGATGTGCCAGATCGTCCTCGAGATGGGCCAGGCGCGCGAGTTCGGGCCGGATGAACGGACCGGCGACCGGATCGTCGGCGAGCACGTCCCAATGCGCCTCGAGTGCCTGGTAGATGTGCCAGAGCTGGCCGGTGTAGCGATAGAAAGCGCTCACGTCCAGAGCGCCGCCCAGCATGTCGCTCATGAAGGTGGAGTTCTCGGCGCGTTCGTGCTGTTCGGCGGTGGCGGAGCGGATCTGCGCGGAGAACGGCACGGGCTGCTCGGTAGAGGTGGCGTCCGGCATGATCGGAGATTTCCTCGCTTCGTAGGACGACAAGTATGGGCAACCTAACTTCGCCTCCGACGATACCGGGCAACGAGCGCGACGGAATCAAACTTTCGGACGAAAGAGGTCGGTTCCGGGAGGTTCCCCGAGGTTCCGCCCGGTTCCGCTGTCATGCAATCCGCACTCCGGCGAACCGTGCGGCACCTGCCCGAACGGAATGCTTCGTGACATGTAGGTGACACAGAACGGCTCGCGCTCCACGTGAAGAAGTGCTGCCGCGCCCGCCCCGCCGGCTGGCCGCGGGCCCAGTTTGTGCACTCGGCTGGCGTCGTGAATCGCTCAGCGGCGCAACGCTGGCCGATATGGTGGCCGCATGGCGACAGCGCGGGTATGGGCAGTGACATCGACGACGCCGACCGAGCATGATGCGCGAGCGATCGCGCGAGCGGTGGTCGGTGAGCGGCTGGCGGCGGGAGCGGAGATTTCGGGGCCGGCGGTGTCGGTGTTCTGGCATCTGGGCGAGCTCGGTGAGGGCCAGGAATGGCGGATGACGTTCCGGACGGCGGCCGCGACGCGGGACCGACTCGCGGGGCGGATCCGAGAGTTGCATCCGTGGGACAGTCCTGAAGTGACCGCGACGCCGGTGGAATGGTGCCTCGATACCTACGCCGAGTGGGTGGAACGAACTACAGGCGCGCCGGAATAGGCGGCCGCACAGCCGCGGTGCGGCGCGCGAGCTCGGCGCCGCCATCGATTCCGGCGACGACACAACGCTGTGTCACGTCCCGAAGCCGCGCGACGGGCCGCGCGGAGGCGACTCTCCCGGCCAGGGCGAGCGCCTGCTCTGTGGTCGACACGGCGGCGGTGTCGGCGCCCGCATCGATGTAGGCATCGGCCAGCCAACTCAGATACAGGGCTTTGTCGCGGGCCCAGTGGTCCGGGTAGGTGGCAAGGGCGCGCTCGAGCGGACCGATCGCCTGGTCCGGCCGGCGCAGTACCGACCACACGCGCCCGGTCATGATGTCGAGTTCGGACTGATCGACCCACGCACACCAGGGCGGGGCGTCGGTTTCGTTGTCGTTGTCCTGCAACGCGTCGCGGGCCGTTTCCAGCGCGCGGGCCGCGCCGTCGCGGTCCCCGGCAGTGGCCAGCGACCACGCACGCCGCGATTGCAGCAACGCGCGAGCCTTGGGCGGGGCGTCGGCGCCGATCGCCTCACAGGCGGAATCTGCGGCCCGTACGGCGTCGCTGGTGCTACTGGCGTACGTGATGTGCACGAACGCGTTGGCGGCCAGCTCCCTGCTCGCTACTTCGTCGGCGGCGCGGCGGCTGTACTCGAACAGGTCCACCGCGGTCGCGGTGAATCCGGCATCGAACGCGGCCCACCCGGCCTGCCGGCCTTGCTCGGCGGCGAGCTGGGTGAGCTCGCGCTGGGTGCCGAGCGAGTAGCTTGCGCGGCTGAGTGTCTGTTCGGTGCGCGCGAGCTCGGCGAAGTACACACGGAACGTGTCAGCTCCGCCGAGATAACTGTCGACGTCGACCAGCCGCGCGAATCTGTCCCGCATGTCCGCGATATCGGCCGCGCCGACCCGCCCGGGTACATCGGTGAGCGTTACTGCGGCGGCGCCGACACCGGCCAGTGCCAGGAAATCTCTACGTTTCGTAGCATCGTCCTTTTCGCCATCGCGTCTGGTCCGCTTCGGATGCAGACCCAGCGCATCGGGTGTTTCTAATCCCAACACTGCCATGAGTGCTGCGCGTGTTTCGCCCCTGGGCCAAGAAATTTCGCCGCATTCGATCCGCGATACCGCCTGCGCGTCGAATGCGGACGCGCGGCCGGTGGCACGTTCGATATGCCGACACACCACCTCAGCCAGCTCGCCCTGAGTCCATCCCCGAGCCAGCCGCAGCGATCTCAGTACATCGTTCATCATCGGTTCCCCACGAGCGCCCGCCGTTATTTGCCCACTGTTTTGCGCTGTCCCGCAACGTCCGCCAACACGATCCTGGACGTGGCTCCGACGCCGGGCGCCGCGAAACCCCGGCGTCGGTTCTTCCTACTCGATGGCGGAAGGGTGTGTGATGTGGGTTCTATTCTTGCTCACCGCAGGGCTTTTCGTGCTCACTGTGGCATTGTTCCGGCTTCCGCTTCGCGGAGAGCGCCGCGAGGAGGGCCCACAGTGAGGGACGCGCGCCCGATCGCGCTGGGCTGGGTGCATCCGGAATCGGTTGCGCTGGACTGGGACATGGCCCAGGTTCGGCGCCTGGCGCGCCACCTGGGCTACGCGTTGGTGTGGCCGCCGGAGACGAGTCGGATACCGCTGCCCGACCAAGCGCGTGAAGCGCGCGCCGAAGCGGTGATCATTCCGTCGACCGATCACGTCGGCATCCTCACC
This sequence comes from Nocardia sp. BSTN01, assembly GCF_015354405.1. Classification (GTDB taxonomy): domain Bacteria; phylum Actinomycetota; class Actinomycetes; order Mycobacteriales; family Mycobacteriaceae; genus Nocardia. Next base: position 46,978 of record NZ_JADKYP010000006.1, read on the forward strand.
CTGCACGCTGTGATGTGCGTAGCCGATGTCGAGACCGTGACGCCGCGGTTGTCTTTCTCTAGGTGGCCGACCAAACTGCGATCGGACGACAGGACATGATCTGACTCGGCCATCGTCGCGTCCGCGATCACCGTAAAGCACCCTCTTTGGCCGCTCTTGATTCCGGGCCGCTGAGCGGTGAACAAATCGTGCAAACCTCACCGGCTTTGCGAGTTTTCCGCCTTTTTCGCGGAGGTTTGCACGAAAAGTTCAGCACAACTGCCGCCGCCCCCGTGTTCCCTGCGGATCGGGGCGCGGTGGTGGACACGGATCGTTCGTGGGCGCGGTGTTCCTGCTCGAGCAGGGCGAGCATGCGATGTCGGTGGCGCGGTAAAACCCTTGCAGGTCAATCGCTTTGGGGAGGGCGGTCGAACTTCTCGATCGTGGCTTTCGATGTCGATCGGTCCTGCAGGACCAGCTCCCACGGGCCCACGTTCACGTCGAAGTTCTTGCCGAAGCCCACCCACTTGCCCGCAAGTCGGGTGGCGGTGAGTTCCGAGAGCAGCTGGATCGCCCCGAAATACCGTGCGCCCTTGTAGTAGCCGCTCTGCGCGGTGGTTTCCGACCAGGTGCCCGTCGCGATATGCCCGTCGAGGGTTAGGTCGAGTTCGAGTGTGCCCGCGGCCGACTTCGGCAGGCTGCGGACGGTGAGCCGCTGTTCGTGCTGGAGTACGACCACGTAGTGCGACGAGGTGAAGGTCTGTTCGCGGCCGGAGGAGTAGAACTCGTAGCGGGACAACCAGATTCCGGAGTACGTGCCGGCATTGGGCTGCGGTGCGGCCTGGCCGGGATGGCGCTCGCGGGGGACGTCGCCGATGGCCGAGTGGACTTCGTGGCCGGCCGTGTCGTCCCCGGACAGGCTGCGTCCGGCCATCACCGCGCCGAATCCGAGGCTTTCGATGGGCAGGCGCATCACCTGCTCCAAGGCGCGCGCATGCGACGGGCGGGGATTGGCGGTCGCGCCGGATTCCCATCGCTGGACGAGTCGTTTCGTCGCGCTGGCACATCCGGCCTCGCGCAGCATGCGGGCGAGATCATCCTGGCTCAGCAGTCGTGCCGTGCGGGCGGCGCGCAAGGCGACGTTCGGCGTTCCCATGCGCCCACCGTAAAGCAATGACGCCTGAATGTCGCCCCGTTTGTGTGCCGATTGACGCCGTTTTCGTCGTCGCCCAGCGGCCGTGGTCCGCGCGAATCTGGTCGCAGCCGCGAGAGCTGTGGTTCCCGATGCCGCGGCGTTCCGAACCGGACAGCGAGGGGTATGTGCGATGTGGATATTGTTTTTGCTCGCCGTGGGATTGCTCGTATTGACTGTCGCGCTGGTACGCGTTCCGCTGCGTGGCGAGGTGCGTCGCAGGGATCGCCGGTCGTGAGCGATGCGCTCCCGGTCGCGCTGGGGTGGGTGCATCCGGAGTCGCCGTGTCTCGACTGGGATATCGCGCAGGTGCGCCGGCTGGCGGAGCGGCTGGGCTATCGGCTGGTGTGGGCGCCGGAGGCGAGTCGGATACCGCTCGCCGATCAGGTCCGGGCGGCCGGTGCCGAAGTCGTAATCGCGCCGTCGACAGAACATTTCGACTTCCTCGCGCTGAATTCGGTGATGGCGGTCGCCGACGTCGAGACCGTGAACCCGCGGCTCTCCTTTGCTCGGTGGGCTACCGCAGGGCAACCCGACCGGTAGCGGAAGTTGGGGCGGGGTGACGATAGGGGTGGTGGCGCGTGCGGCCGGGGCAGTCCGGTACGGCGGAACCGGCCGATTTCCACACGTTCGCCCGCCGCGTGCGAAGAGAACTATTCGGGCGAAAGCGGCGAGTTCGGACAAGTTCGGACAAGTCGGGCGCGGGGTGGCACGGCTGAGAGGCCTTGTGTTACAACGGTTTTACGCATCGTTCACTAAGCTAACTAAATTTTGGAGAGGCGGCGGAATGTGCGGAATCGCGGGCTGGGTGGCGTTCTCGGACGACCTCACCCGGCAACAGGGGGTTATCGATGCGATGACCGAAACCATGGCCTGTCGCGGGCCGGACGGGCGAGGCACCTTCGTGCGTGAACACGCGGCACTGGGGCACCGGCGACTGGCCATCATCGACTTGCCGGGCGGGGCGCAGCCGATGACCGTGCCGACTCCGTCGGGTGATGTCGGCATGGTGTACTCGGGCGAGGCCTACAACTTCCGGGAGCTGCGCGACGAACTGCGCGCTCTCGGGCACACCTTCGACACCGACAGCGACACCGAAGTGGTGCTGCACGGCTACCTGCAGTGGGGCGAGTCGGTCGTCGACCACCTCAACGGCATGTACGCCTTCGCGATCTGGGACGAGCGCGACCAGAAGCTGGTCATGGTGCGCGACCGGATGGGAATCAAGCCGTTCTACTACTACCTGACCCCCGACGGCGTGCTGTTCGGCTCCGAACCCAAGGCCATCCTCGCCAACCCGCTCGCGGCGAAGACGGTCGATCTCGACGGCCTGCGCGAGCTGTTCGCCATGACCAAACAGCCCGGCTGGTCGCTGTGGAAGGGTATGGCGGAGGTGCTGCCCGGCACGCTGGTCACGGTGGACCGCAACGGAATTCGCACGCGCACCTACTGGCGGCTGCGTGCCGTCGAGCACGCCGACAGTCAGGACCGGACCATCGCGCGGGTGCGCGAGCTGCTGACCGATATCGTCGAACGTCAGCTGATCTCCGATGTGCCGCGCTGCGTGCTGCTGTCGGGCGGACTGGACTCGAGCGCGATCACCGGACTGGCCGCCGCACGGCTCGCCCGCGACGGCGAACAACTGCGCACGTTCTCGGTGGATTTCGCCAACCAGGAGCAGAACTTCGTTCCCGACGAGATGCGCGACACCCCGGATTCACCGTTCGTGCGGGAGGTGGCGGCGCTGGTGCGCTCGGCCCATCGCGACGTGATGCTGAATCCGGCCGATCTGGCCGATCCGGCGGCGCGGCGCGCGGTGGTCACCGCCCGCGACATCCCCGTCGGTTTCGGCGATATGGACACTTCGCTGTATCTGCTGTTCGCGGCCATCCGGCAGCAGTCGACCGTGGCACTGTCGGGGGAGTCGGCCGACGAGGTGTTCGGCGGGTATCGCTGGTTCCACGACGAGGTGGCGCTGAAGGCTGACAACTTCCCGTGGCTCGCGTTCAACAGCGCCCTGACCGGCGACGCACGCTGGCAGATCCTGAACCCGGCTCTGCGTGAACGGCTGCGGCTGGAGGAGTTCGTGGCCGACCAGTACAGCGCGGCGGTGGCCGAGGTCGAGCACCTCGACGGCGAATCCGAGGTCGAACACCGGATGCGGACCGTCTGCCACCTGCACCTGACCCGGTTCGTGCGCACGTTGCTCGACCGCAAGGACCGCGCGTCGATGGCGGTCGGCCTCGAGGTGCGAGTGCCGTTCTGCGACCACCGCCTGGTCGAATACGTCTACAACACCCCGTGGTCGCTGAAGACGTTCGATGGCCGGGAGAAGAGCCTGCTGCGGCATGCGGCCGAGCATGTGCTGCCGGAATCGGTCGTGCGGCGGGTCAAGAGCCCGTACCCGTCGACGCAGGACCCGGGCTACGCGGCGGTGCTGCAGCAGCAGGCGAAACACGTTCTCGCCGAGAGCGATTCACGGCTCTTCGACCTCATCGACCGGCAGTGGTTGCAGCGGGCGGTTGCCCTCGACCCGGCGGGCCTCGACAGCGCCGTGCGCGCCGGATTGGACCGCATCATCGATCTGCACACCTGGCTGGAGCTGTATTCTCCGCAACTGCAGCTGGATTGAGCGCTCCTCCGGGCCGGCTCCGACCTCGGGTCGGGGTCGGCCCGGACGCTGTCCGCGCTGTTCAGAGGTGGTGCCGGAGGTTTGCCCGGGTGCCGGAACAAGCTCGTGAACATTATTTACTAATAGGTGTTCACAAAACGGGTGTGGTGTGGTTCACTCCTAGGAACGTGTTCCAAAGGAGGTACCGTGTCCGCGCCGTCTCTGCCATCCATCAGTCACGATTTCGACTTCACCGATCCCGATCTGCTGTCGCACCGCCTGCCCGTGGCCGAATGGGCCGAACTGCGCCGCACCGCCCCGGTGTGGTGGGTCGACCAGCCCAACGGAGTGAGTGGCTTCGACGACGGCGGCTACTGGGTGGTGAGCCGGCTCGACGACATCAAGGAGATCTCGAAGAACTCCGAGGTCTTCTCCACGCAGGAGAACACCGCGGTGATCCGCTTCAACGGCGAGATCACCCGCGAGGAGATCGAGATCCAGCGGGCCATGCTGGTCAACACCGATCCGCCGGCGCACGACAAACTGCGCCGCATCATCTCGCGCGGCTTCACCCCGCGTGCGGTGGAGAGTCTGCGGGGCGCGCTGCGCGAGCGCGCCGAGCGGATCGTGCACGAGGCGAAGAAGACCGGCGGCGGCGACTTCGTCCAGCAGGTGGCCTGCGAGCTGCCGCTGCAGGCGATCGCCGAACTGCTCGGCGTGCCGCAGGAGGATCGCGGCAAGCTGTTCGAGTGGTCCAACCAGATGATGGGCTACGACGACCCCGAGTACGCCGACAGCTACAAGATGGCCAACGCCCAGGTCATGGGCTACGCGTGGAACCTCGCCGAGGAGAAGCGCAAATGCCCGGCCGACGACATCGTCTCCCAGCTGCTCAACGCCGATATCGAGGGTGAGGCGCTGGGCTCGGAGGAGTTCGCGTGGTTCGTCATCCTGCTGGCCGTGGCCGGTAACGAGACCACCCGCAACGCCACCACCCACGGCATGAAGGCGTTCGTGGACAATCCGGCGCAGTGGGAGCTCTACAAGGCCGAGCGGCCGCGCACCGCGCCCGACGAGATCGTGCGCTGGGCGACCCCGGTGATCGCGTTCCAGCGAACCGCCTTGTCGGACACCGAAATCGGCGGCCAGGCCATCAAGAAGGGCCAGCGGGTCGGCCTGTTCTACTCCTCGGCGAACTTCGACGAGGAACGTTTCGACAAGCCGTTCGACTTCGACATCATGCGGAACCCGAACCCGCACGTGGGATTCGGCGGCACCGGCACCCACTACTGCGTCGGTGCCAACCTGGCCCGGCTGCAGCTGGATCTGATCTTCAACGCCATCGCCGACGTGATGCCCAACCTGCGTGAGGTTTCCGAGCCGGTCCGGCTACGCTCGGGCTGGTTGAACGGAATCAAGAGCTGGCAGGTCGCCTACGAGTGAGCGCCGCGGCCGCCGGGGGCAGCGTCCTCGGCGACCCCGGTCTCCGGCGGCCCAGGACACAGTGTGCGCACCGGCCTCGACGTACCCGTGACGTCGAGGCCGGTGCGCATGCGACGAAGGACGACGCATGACAGCCGCACGACGGGGCCGGATGCCCGCGGTCAGCGACGCCGATATCCGGCGCGTGGCCCGCACGCTCCTGGTGGAGCAGGGTCCCGAGGCGGTGACCCTGCGCGCGATCGCGCGTGAGTTGGGTATCACCGCACCCGCGTTGTATCGGTACTACGCCTCGCGCGATGATCTGGTGGGTGCGCTGCGCAGCGATATCTGCGCCGACTTGGCACAAGAGCTCGCCGAACAGGTGGCCGAGCTGCCCGAGGACGGCATGGTCCAACTGTTCGCCATCTGCAAGGGTTTCCGGCAGTGGGCCCTGGCTCACGCCCACGAGTTCACGCTCGTCTTCGCCTCGCCCGCCGGTGGTTCCGCCAGCGCCATGCGGCAATTCGACGAGCCGTTCGGCCGCATCTTCCTGGAGGCCGCGGGCCGGCTGCTGACTACTTACGACATCGTCACCCCGCCGACCGACGTGATTCCGCACGCGCTGCGCGAAGATCTCGTCGGATTCCAGACCGAACTGCTCACCGTGCTCGCCGAATCGGGGCAGAAGTTCCCGGCCGAGAAGCTGGATCTGGGCGTCACCTATCTGATGATCCAGTTCTGGGCGCGGCTCTACGGACACGTCACGCTCGAAGTGTTCGGCAACTATCCGATGCCGGTGGGTAATCCGGACGCCCTGTTCGATGCGACGCTGGCCGATCTGGCCCGCTCCATCGGATTCGCGGCCTGAGGCATCCACCGAGAAATCGGTCCTCCGGCCCGGGGCCGCGAACCCGTCGGTCTCAGGTGAAGTCGTCGGGGCGCACCCCGGTGACCCGCCGCAGGATCCGCGGCCGGCGCAGCCACCGGGCGAACCACTCACCGAGCGTGATCCCGCCGCCGAGGGCACAGCCGACCACCAGCGCGGCGAACATCTGATTCAGCCCGACCAGCAGATCGTCGTTGATCAGCGCGAACAGGCCCCGGTAGACCTTGAGACCGGGAAGCAGCGGAGTGATGCCGGCGATGGCGACGACCAGTGGAGGCGTCACCGCACGGCGGGCGAGCAGACCACCGGCGAGACCGATCGCGGTCGCCGAGACCGCGGCGGCGATCACCGGTCCGAAACCGGCGTGCTGCACGAACAGGTAGCACACGGTGATTCCCGCACCGCTGATGGCGGCGACGGTGAGGGCCCGGCGCTCGGCATAACAGGCCAGGGCGAAGGCCGCCGCCGCCACCGCACCGGCGGTGATCTTCAACGGCAGATTGGTGATGTCGTAGGACGGCGACATGTCGATCGGCGGCACCTGGGCGCCGAAGGCCTGGGCTCCGCGCAGCGCCAGACCGACGCCGCCGATGATCGCACCGGTCATGACCAGTACTTCCAACATGCGCGCGGCGGCGGTGATCGGTGCGCCGGTGATCGCGTCCTCGACCGCACCGACCAGTTGTAGACCACTGAGCAGCACGGTGATTCCGGCCGCGACGATCAGACTGGGATTGGTTTCCAAACCCTCGGCGAAGGTTTGCAGCAGGATCGCGGGCAGGGTGGCGATGATGCCGCCCATCATGTTCTGGAAGAAGAACGGCAGGCCGCGCTTGTTCAGCTCGCGGTTGCATCGGTCGATCAGCAACGTCGTGGCGAAACTCACGGCCGCGACCAGCACGCCACCGCCCAGCAACAGCGCGATGGATGCCGCCAGCAGCGACCAGCCGAAGGTGGCGACCCACCGGTTGTAGGGGTGCGGCGCGGTGGTGATCGCGTCGAGCGCGGCGTGCGCCTCCTGGGGCGGCACCACCTCGCGGCGGATCCGCCGGGTGAGACGGTCGACGGCCGTCAGGCGAGTGAAGTCCAGCGAGCGGTACTGCACCACGCGCATGGTGCTGGCGGGTGGCAGCGACGGACCCCGGTCGGCGGAGATGCGAATCGAGTTGTAGGTCACGTCGATATCGCATTGCGCCAAACCATATGTGGCGGCGATGAATTCGACCTGCGTGCTGGTGTCGGTCACGGCGGTGCCCGAGGCGAGCACCACCTCGCCGACCCGTTCGGCCAGGTCGAGTACCTCGGTTACCGCGGCGTCGTCGGTGAGATCGATCGGCTTCAGCGGGGCCGGTGCCTCGACCACCGAGTCCACCGTGGCGCGCCGCTGGGCGACCAGCCGATCGGTTACCGCTCCCATCGCCCGATGCCACAACGAACTCGGCCGGGTCTCCGGCCCCGTGCGGACGAGTTCGGGCTCCAACTCATCTGTCACACGACACACCGTAGTCGGCGCCGATCCGCGGTCGCGGGTCAGCTCCCTCTCCCCGGCGGGAGTGGCGAGCTGGGCAATTCGCTGGTTATCACCGGCGTGTCCGCCCTCCCGCTACAGTCGATAACCATGGGCACCGATACGGCTATGGGTACCGAAGCAGCAGATTCCGTGAGATCGAACTCCGCGCAGCCGGAGGCCGGGACATCGATCACCGGGTCATCGAAGACCGGGAAGTCCACCGCAGACCATTTGCGGGCCGCGCTCGACGGCCCGTGGCGTGAGGTCCGGGAGCAGGCGCGCCGGCAGCTGGTCGACGACCGGTTGTTCGGCGATCCCTATCTCGACTACCGCCAGGCCCGTGCGCGGGTGCTGGAACAGATGCGCCTCATCGCCGAATTCGGTTATGCGGAAAAGGGTTTCAGCCTGGAACACGGGGGGACCGGCGATCCCGGGGGTGCCGTCACCGGTCTGGAAATGCTCGCCTACGCCGATCTGTCGCTGTGGGTGAAAGCCGGTGTGCAGTGGGGCCTGTTCGGCGGCGCGGTGGAAAATCTCGGCACCGACCGCCACACCGACGTCGTCAAACGACTGCTGTCGCTGGATCTGCTCGGCTGTTTCGCGATGACCGAATCCGGGCACGGCAGCGATGTGGCGAATCTGGAGACCACCGCCACCTACGACCCGGCGACCGGCGAATTCGTGGTGCACAGCCCCACCGCGTCCGCCCGCAAGGACTACATCGGCGGCGCCGCCGAACACGCCCGGATGGCGGCGGTCTTCGCCCAGCTGATCACCGGCGGCGAAAGCAGGGGCGTGCACTGCTTCCTCGTGCCCATCCGCGACGAGGAGGGCAACGATCTGCCCGGCGTGACCACCTCGGATTGCGGTCTCAAGGGCGGTCTGCCCGGTGTCGACAACGGACGCATCGAATTCGATCATGTCCGGATCCCGCGGGAGAATCTGCTCAACCGCTACGCCGACGTCGACGCCGACGGGACCTACCGCTCCGATATCGAGAACCCGAGCCGCCGGTTCTTCACCACCCTGGGCACGCTGGTGCGCGGGCGGGTCAGTGTCGGTGGGGCGGCCGCCGCCGGGGCGCGGGTGGCGTTGAGTATCGCGCTGCGCTACGGCGACAAGCGCCGCCAGTTCTCCGATCCGGACGACGGCAGCGAAACTCTGCTGCTGGACTATCGCAGCCATCAGCGCCGGCTGTTTCCGCATGTGGCGCGCGCGTTCGCGCTGTCGTTCGCCCAGAACGATCTGGTGCGGCGCATGCACCTGGTGCAGACCGGGCAGAATCTGGACCCGGAGGCGCAGCGCGCGCTGGAGAAGCGGGCGGCCGGCCTGAAGGTCGCGCAGACCCGCCACGCCACCCGATCCATCCAGGAATGCCGCGAATGCTGCGGCGGCGCAGGCTATCTCACCGAGAATCGGTTGGTCACCCTGAAGGCCGACACCGACGTGTTCACCACCTTCGAAGGTGACAACGTCGTGCTGACCCAGCTGGTGGCGAAGGAACTGCTCACCGCCTACTCCGACGAGGTGCGTGATCTCGACGCGCTCGGCTGGGTGAAGTTCGCGGCCACCATGGCCCGTGACGTGGTGCGCGAGACCTCGGGTGTGCGCCAGCTCATCCAGCGTCTGCGCGACCGCTCCGACGACGGCGTCGACGAGGGTGATCTGTCCCGGCGTTCGGTGCAGCTGCAGCTGTTCGCCGACCGCGAAGACTATCTGACCCGCACCGCCGCGCACCGGCTGCGCGCGCGGGCCCAGGAGACCGGCCCGTTCGAGGCGTTCAACAACGCGCAGGACCACATCCTCGCCGCCGGTGAGGCGCATATCGACCGGCTGGTGCTGGAAGCGTTCATCGAGGGCATCGCCGATATCGAGGATCCGGACGCGCGAGCGCTGGCCGACACGGTCTGCGATCTGTTCGTGTACTCCACCATCGAACAGAATCAGGCCTGGTACATCATGCACCGCTTCATGTCGGTGGACCGGGCCAAGTCGGTGCGCCGCGGTGTCAACGAACTCGTGGACCGGTTGCGGCCGGAGTCGGCCACCCTGGTCGAGGCACTCGGCGTGCCCGAGGCCATGCTGCGCGCGGCGATGCTCGACGACGCGAGCGTGCACCAGGGAGCGTGAACCCGGGCTCGATATCGGCGGCCGGTGAGAGTGGGGCCGTAGCCGGCCGCGGCTATGGTCGAGAGGTGTCCGCTCCACCGCCGGTCGCTCGATATCGAGCCCGTCTCGTCGCCGCCGCCGTCACCCTGATCGGCCTGCTGATCACCGTGACGGTCCCCCTGAGCTTTCCCGCCGGCGGGGGACCGACCACGTTCGACAGCGCGATCGATGATCGGGTGCACGAGAGCCTGGACGCGCATCGGGGTATCTACGACGCGCTGGTGGTGCCGAGCGACGCCTATATCGTGTTGCCGCTGTTGCTGATCGGCGTGCTCTGCTGTGTCCGGCGGCGCGACTGGTGGGGTGCCGGATTTCTGGTGGTCGTCCCCGAGCTGGTGGTCGCGATCAACACCTGGGCACTGAAACCACTGTGGGACAGGCATTTACAGCACTATCTCGCCTATCCGAGCGGGCACACCGTCCAATTCGTCGCGATCGCGACGGGTGTGCTGCTGGTCGCCGCCACCGTGCGTTGGCGCATCGTCATCGGCGTGGTCGCCGCGCTCGCGCTGGCGGCCGTGGCGGTGGGCATGGTCGGTCGCGGCTATCACTATCCGACCGATGTAATCGGCGGCACCGCGTTCGCGATCGCGGCGGTGACCGCGTGCTGGACGGTGACGACGACGTTGCGCCTGCGGTACGAGAACCGGCGGTTTCGCGGACAGGTCGCCGACGAGACCGGCGCCGCCGAACAGGCGAAATCGGGTGGCGACGATGTCGTCGGGGACACCGATCGCGCGGCGGGCTCGCCCGCGGCCTGAGCCGGCGGGCGCATCCGGTCCGGCTCAGCCGGGCCCGAAGTTCAGGACCAGTGAGATCACGAACCAGACCACCCAGGCAGCACCGATGAGCATGCCGATCGCGAGCAGGATGCGCAGCGCCGCCCGGCCGGGATCGATCCGGTCGGCCTCCTTCGGATACAGGTTCCACGGGCTGTACCAGGGCATGGTGATCGCGACCGGGCGCCCGTAGGACTGATCGGCGTGGGCCTGTTCCTCCAGGAACGCTTCCGCCTGCGCCTGCTGCGGGCCGCCGTACCACAGCGTGGTGTCCACCGGTCCGCCGAAACCTTCAGCGACGAGATCCTGCGGGGCGGGCAGATACGGCAGGATGCCCAATCCGCGGAAGGTGAGCGCGACCTCGTTCACCGTCCACTGCGCCCGGCCCTGCGAGGTGAGCGCGGTCAGGCAGTCGGCCAGCCGCCTCGGGTCGTCGCCGAGCACCACCTGGAAGCCGGGATCGTTCCACAGCTGACGGATCGTCGGATTCGCGCCGTGCGGCGGCACCACCACGACCACGCCCTGCACCACGCGCTGGCCCAGTCCGCGTTCGGCCAGCCAGTTCTGCAGCGCGTGAGTGTGCTCGCGGGAGCGGTCCAGCGGTGTGCCGCGGTCGCCGCCCTCGAAACTCACCACGTGCCCTCCGACCCGCCACGGGCCGTTCAACGGGACCTCGAGGTCGCCGCTCACCCGCTCGACCAAGGCCTCGGCCTCGATCACCACGCAGGTGGTCGGCGTCCAGATCACCGCATCGAACTGATGCAACCGGTCGGCGTAGAACAGGCTGCAGTTGACCGTTGCCACGCCCTGCGGGTCGTCCGGACCCTTCCAGGTGCGCAACCAGTCGATGAGGGTCCGCTCGGCCAGGGTTCCGGCCGCGTTCTGCACTCGCACGAGCATTGGCGACCGCCCTTCCGTCGACACTCGATACCGGAAAGCATAAGGGGCACTACGGGTCCGGGGGAGACTTCGACGCGCCGGCGTCGGCGGTCAGTGTTCGGCGGGCGCGGGATCGATCGGCGCGATGGGCAGTCGCAACGCGCCGGGCGCGGTGTCCGGCACGGTGGCGTAGTACGGGGCGACCGGGTCGATGCGGCGGTAGGCCGCGCCGAGTTCCGGCCGCGGATCGGCTTCACCGTTGTTGGGCCAGAACGCCATCGCGCGTTCGGCCTGCGCGGTGATCGTCAGCGACGGGTTCACCCCGAGATTCGCGGTGACCGCGGATCCGTCGGCGATATGCAGTCCGGGGTGGCCGAAGACGCGCTGGTACGGGTCCACCACCCCGCTCTCGGGCCCTTCGCCGATCACGCAGCCGCCGATGTAGTGCGCGGTGGCGGGGATGTCGAACACATCCATGACGAGACCGTGCACGTCGCCGTCGACCTTCTCCCCGAATCGGCGGCCGACCTCGTGCGCGAGCGGAATCCAGGTCGGATTCGGTTGGCCGGTGCCCTGTCGGGTCTTCAGCTGCCCCCAGCGGCGGAACGAGGTCAGCGAATTGTCCAGTGACTGCATCACCAGCAGGATCACCGACTTCTCCGAGGCATGGCGGGCGTTGAGGCTGCGCGCGAACACCAGCGGGTGCAGCACGATGGCCAGCAGGAAGCGCAGGAATCGGAACGCGCCGCCGTCGACGATCGGCACCGACATCGGGAACAGCGCGTTCTGTCCCTTGCCGTAGTGGCAGACCTCGATGTGGGTGTCGGGCTCGGGGTGGATCGAGGAGGTGATGGCGATGCCTTCGGCGAAGTCGCGCCGCTGCCGGCTGACCACATTGAGGATGGCCTCGGAATTGCTGCGGGTGAGCTCACCCAGCCGGGGCGAGAGGTTGGGCAGCACCTTGTCGTCGCGCATCTTGTGCAACAGCTTCTGGGTGCCCAGCGCCGCGGCGGCGAAGACGACCTGCTCGGCGGTGAAGGTCTTGCGGCCCTTGCGAACCCAGCGGTCCGCACGCTGCGTCTCGATCGCGTAGCCGCCGCCCACCATCGGCCGGACACGGGTCACCGTGGTCAGTTCGAAGACCTTGGCACCGGCCTGTTCGGCGAGGTACAGGTAGTTGGTGGGGGTGGTGTTCTTGGCGTTGTGCGGGCAGCCGGTGAAGCAGCGCGCGCAGTGGATGCAGCCGCTGCGGCGCGGGCCGGCGCCACCGAAGTACGGGTCGTCGACCTCGACGCCGGGCTGTTCCTCGTTGAAGAACACGCCGACATTGGTGGGGTGATAGGTATCACCCACGCCGAGATCGTCTGCGATGGAACGGATCACCTCGTCGGCGGGCGTCACGCGCGGATTGGGCGCCACGCCCAGCATCCGCTTAGACTGGTCGTAATAGGGCGCCAGTTCGCTGCGCCAGTCGGCGATATGAGCCCACTGCTTGTCGGTGTAGAAGTTCGGCAGCGGTTCGTAGAGGGTGTTGCCGTAGATCAGCGAGCCGCCGCCGACGCCCGCGGCGGAGAACACCGCGCACTTGCCGAGCAGGCTGATCCGCTGCGGGCCGGTCAGACCCAGGCGCGGCGCCCAGATCGACTTGCGCACATTCCAATTCGACTTCGGGATGGACTCCGCGGGCCAGCGCCGGCCGGATTCCAGCACGGCCACCCGATAACCCTTCTCGGTGAGGCGTAGCGCACTGACGCTGCCACCGAAACCGGAGCCGATCACTACCACGTCGTAGTCGAAGTCGGGCATGTCTTCCTCTCGTCACCGCATTCACAATGAAACGATTTACGACTCATTGTGTCACTCGCTAGTGTGCCACCCGGCCGGATGCGACTGATAAACCTATCGTGCCGCCGCACCCGTCGCGGCGTGCCCGAATGGCGCGGCGCGATCGGTTCGGGTAAGCAACAGGCGTGAGCAACCGACCGGCCGGCGGGTCCGGCCCCGACCATCAGGCCTCCGAGCGTTCGCAGCCCGCGCGTGAACCCGCGGATGTCGCGGCCGGCACGGAGACCGACCGCATTCTCACCGTGCCGAACGTGCTGAGTGTGTTGCGGCTGATCGGCGTGCCGGTCTTCCTGTGGCTGTTGCTGGTCCTGCATGCCGACGGCTGGGCGTTCGCGCTCCTGGTCGCCAGCGGCGTCACCGACTACCTCGACGGCAAACTGGCTCGGCTGCTCGACCAGTACTCGCGGCTGGGCGCGCTGCTGGACCCGTTGGTGGACCGGTTGTATCTCATCGCCACCGTGCTCGGTCTGCTGGTGCGCGGAATTCTGCCGTGGCCGTTCGTGGTCGTGCTGATCGGGCGTGACCTGATTTTGAGCGCGACGCTGCCGATCTATCGCCGCCGCAATCTCGATCCGCCGGAGGTCATCTATCTCGGCAAGGCGGCCACTTTCGCGCTGATGTCGGCGCTGCCGTGGTTGCTGGCCGGCCAGATGGATTGGGCGGCGGCCGGTTTCGGCCGGGCGTTCGGCTGGGCGCTGCTGTGGTGGGGAATCGCGGTCTACGTGTGGACGGGTCTGCTGTATCTGCGCAAGGCCTTCGCGGTCGCTCGAACCATACCTGTTGCGCCGCGAGCAACTTCGTAGCGGGTGTGGCGATCCGCCGTGTCGGTCCGGGTCGATAGAGTTGTGCCGAACGCCGGTCGGCCGACGCCCGTGAAAGGACGCCCCGTGAGAGGAATCAGCCTGTGACCAACCTTCCCGAGGACCTTCGCTACACCGAGGAACACGAATGGGTGCAGCGGATCGCGCCGAACCGTGTCCGGGTCGGTATCACCGACTACGCGCAGTCGCAGCTCGGTGATGTGGTGTTCGTGCAGCTGCCGGCGGTCGACACCGTGGTGTCTGCCGGCGAGGCGATCGCCGAGGTCGAATCGACCAAGAGCGTCTCGGAGATCTATGCCCCGATAAATGCGAAAGTCGTTGCGGCGAACGAGGATCTCGACTCCGAGCCGGAGTCGTTGAACGCCGACCCCTACGGTGACGGCTGGATGTTCGAGCTGCAGATCGACGACGCCGAGGCGCTCGATACCGCCCTCGGCGCATTGCTCGATGCCGCAGGTTACCAAGGAGTTATCGAGGGCTGAGTCAGCCTTCCCAGTTCTACCTGCACGGGTGCGGCCCAGCAGGGTACGGTCAATGCCAACAGATGTGCCGGCGGCCGGTGCCGGGAACTCTGCCGGAACTTGCCGGTGACACCTGACAGCGCGACAGCCGGTCGCGATGGGTGGCGACGGTCGAGGGCAGTGCGCTCGGAATTGGCGCCGGATACCGGTACGGAAAATCGGTTCGAGGAGGAGAGCAAGGGTGAGCGAGAACAAAGACCCGGGATACGGGGAGAGCGCGGCCGAAACGACTTCGGTGTTCCGCGCTGACTTCCTCAACGAGGTCGACGCGTCGCGCTCCGGTGAGCAGACCGGCGAACAGCCGGTGCAAGGGGTCGAGGGGCTGCCCGCGGGTGCCGCCCTGCTGGTGGTCAAGCGCGGTCCCAACGCGGGGTCGCGGTTTCTGTTGGATCAGCCCACCACGTCGGCGGGCCGTCACCCCGACAGCGACATCTTTCTCGACGATGTCACCGTGTCCCGTCGGCACGCGGAGTTCCGGCAGGACGAGGACACCTTCCAGGTCGTCGACGTGGGCAGCCTGAACGGCACCTACGTCAACCGCGAGCCGGTGGATTCCTCGGAGCTGCAGAACGGTGACGAGGTGCAGATCGGCAAGTTCCGGCTGGTCTTCC
Source organism: Nocardia sp. BSTN01 (assembly GCF_015354405.1). Classification (GTDB taxonomy): domain Bacteria; phylum Actinomycetota; class Actinomycetes; order Mycobacteriales; family Mycobacteriaceae; genus Nocardia. The sequence goes on from NZ_JADKYP010000006.1 coordinate 62,203, forward strand.
TGACCGGGCCGCGGCCGCAGGTCAACGAGCCGAGCGCATAGCGGCCGAGGCGGATTCCACTGATGACTGGCGCAGCGCAATGGACACGCGGAGGAATGTCGATCGGCTCCGTGCTGGACCTGCTGCGTCCGGATTTTCCGGACATCACCATTTCCAAGATCCGCTTCCTCGAATCGGAGGGGCTGATCCGCCCGGAGCGCACGCCTTCGGGATATCGCAGATTCTCGGTCGCCGATGTCGAGCGGCTGAAGTTCGTGCTGACCGCGCAGCGGGATCAGTATCTGCCGTTGAAGGTGATCAAGGAGCAACTCGAAGCGATCGACCGCGGCGCGGCGACCCTGGGTGTGCGCGAAGCGCGGGCCCGGGCCGACGGCGCCGGTGTGGACGGCTCGGGGCGTGCGCCCGAGTCCACCCGCACGGTGGGTGCTCCCGCGGCGCCCCGGCGGCTGGGCGTGGTGCCCGGTGAGGTGTCGCCGGACGAATTGCGTCTCGATCACGAAATGCGCGTCACGCGTGCCGATCTGCTGGAGCAGGCCGGGATAGATGAGAAATTTCTCACCGAACTGATTCGCGCCGGGCTCATCACGCCCGGCGCTGCCGGATTCTTCGACGCCGAGGCTGTCACCTTGGCTCGCACCGCTCAGGCGATGAGCGAATTCGGTTTGGAGGCACGGCATCTGCGGGCGTTCAAGCTGGCAGCGGACCGGGAGGCGGCGATGATCGCCCAGATCGCCGCGCCGATAGCCAAGAGTCGCGACGCCGATGCCCGGGCCCGCGCGGAGGAGACGGTACGCGAGTTGGCGGCGCTGTCGCTGACGCTGCATACCAGCTTGGTGAAGACGTCGGTGCGGGCTTCCCTCGGCGGCTGAATTCTTCGCCTAGACTCGGTGATACGGCCTGCCCAGCTGGGCTCGTGCGGGCGGCCGGCGAGTATGGGAGGCCAGTGCGATGAGTGAAATGCGTGTGATCGGCATCCGGGTCGAGCAGCCCCAGAACCAGCCCGTGTTGCTGCTGCGTGAAGAGTCGGGCGACCGTTATCTGCCCATTTGGATCGGTCAGGCCGAGGCGACCGCCATCGTGCTCGAGCAGGAGGGGGTGACCCCGATCCGGCCCCTGACCCACGACCTGATCAAGATCTTGATCCACGACCTCGGCCACACCTTGAAAGAGGTGCGAATCGTGGATTTGCAGGAGGGAACCTTCTACGCCGACCTCGTCTTCGACAACGACGTGCGGATCTCCGCGCGTCCGTCGGATTCGATAGCTATCGCCTTGCGGGTCGGTTGCCCGATCTACGCGGAGGAACCGGTCCTCGAGGAAGCCGGGCTGGTGATGCCCGACGAACGCGAGGACGAGGTGGAGAAGTTCAAGGAGTTCCTCGAGTCGGTGTCACCGGACGACTTCAAGGCCACCGACAGCTGAGCTGTCGTGGAAGACACCGACAGCTGAACCCGGAATCCTTCATCCGGATCACCGGCTATCGCGCGTGGCGGTCAGGTGATCCCGAACTGTGCTCTATACCTCACGTAGAGGGTGAGAAACACGCCGCACGCGGAGTTTGGCTCCACGCCCGTGCTGCCGAGACAATCGACAGAGTAGCCTCGACAGTTAGGCCGTTGTTCTTCTTCGGCGATGCAGTGAGGGAGTAGCAGTGGGAGACCGACCGCAGCAACCAGCACCCGACCCGCGGCCCACCGCGGTCGTGCAGCCAGGGCTGTTCCCTGACGACACGGTGCCCGACGAGCTGGTCGGTTACCGCGTCCCCAGCGCATGCCAGGTGGCCGGTATCACCTACCGGCAGCTCGACTACTGGGCCCGCACCGGGCTCGTCGTCCCCTCGATCCGCAGCGCCACCGGTTCCGGCAGCCAGCGTCTGTACTCCTTCAAGGACATCCTGGTCCTCAAGATCGTGAAGCGGCTGCTCGACGCCGGCATCTCACTGCAGAACATCCGCATCGCCGTCGATCATCTGCGCAGCCGCGGGGTCGAGGATCTGGCCGGGATCACGCTGTTCTCCGACGGCACCACCGTCTACGAATGTTCCTCGCCGGAAGAGGTCGTCGATTTACTGCAGGGCGGGCAGGGCGTGTTCGGCATCGCCGTCAGCGGAGCCATGCGCGAGCTGACCGGCGCGATCGCCAACTTCCCGGCCGAACGCGCCGAAACCCACGAGGCGAGCGACCGGCCCGAGGACGAATTGGCCTACCGCCGTAAGGCTCGCGAGAACCGTAAGACCGGATAATCGTCCCCCGCCGAATGTGACGGAGCCGACTGCGCGCTGAGCTGGGTCGGAAACATGGCGTTTACCGCGCACCGCTTAGACTGAGGGTGCGTCGCCGCCGTGCGGGAGAGTTCCGGGGTTCGTCCCGGACGCCGAAGGAGCAGCACCTCCCCGTCAATCTCTCAGGCATCAGGGACCGTACGGAGTTCGACGCCTCTGGAAAGCGGCGGCCGCACACAATGCGGGCCGCCCGCCCATGGGGAAAGGGATCGCGCGCGACCCCGAATCTCTCAGGCGCCACGACAGAGGGGGAGGGCCGACAGTCGTCGACGGTGGCACCCGGGGTGCCGGTCGACCCGCCCGAGCCTTGGAGCTGCCGTGACCCGTAGTTTCGCCGACCGCCACATCGGACCCGACACCACCGAACTCGATCGGATCCTCGATACCGTCGGCGTCGGGTCGATGGACGAACTCGCCGCGCGTGCCGTTCCCGCGAGCATTCTGGATGCCGCCGGCGAGACCGGGCTGGACGTGCTGCCGCCGGCGGTCTCCGAACACGACGCTCTGACCGAGCTTGCGGCGCTGGCACATTCGAACACCGTCGCCACGTCGATGATCGGCCTCGGTTACTACGACACTCTGACCCCGCCGGTGCTGGTCCGCAATCTGCTGGAAAACCCGGCCTGGTACACCGCCTACACGCCGTATCAGCCCGAGATCAGCCAGGGCCGGCTCGAGGCGCTGCTGAACTTTCAGACCATGGTCTCCGATCTGACCGGGATGGAGGTGGCAGGCGCCTCCATGCTGGACGAGGCGACCGCCGCCGCCGAGGCGATGACGCTGCTGCAGCGCGCCAACCGCAAGAGCACCTCCCAGCGACTGCTCGTCGATGCCGACCTCTTCCCGCAGACCCGCACCGTGCTGACCACCCGGGCCGAACCGCTCGGCATCACGCTGGTCGAGGCGGATCTGAGTTCCGGCGAGCTGCCCGAGGGCGATTTCTTCGGCGTCGTCCTGCAGACGCCGGGCGCCTCCGGCCGGATCGCGGACCCGGCCGCGGTGATCGCCGCGGCCCACGATCGGGGTGCGCTGGTCGCGGTCGGCGCCGATCTGCTGGCGCTGACGCTGATCACCCCGCCCGGCGAGCTGGGCGCCGATGTCTGTTTCGGCACCACGCAGCGATTCGGTGTCCCGCTCGGCTTCGGCGGTCCGCACGCCGGATATCTCGCGGTGCGCACAGCGCACGCGCGGCAACTGCCCGGCCGCCTGGTCGGCGTCTCGGTGGACGCCGACGGCGACCGCGCCTACCGGCTCGCGCTGCAGACCCGCGAACAGCACATTCGCCGTGAGAAGGCGACCTCGAACATCTGCACCGCGCAAGTGCTGCTGGCGATCGTGGCCGCGATGTACGCCTCCTACCACGGCGACGACGGACTGCGCGCGATCGCCCGGCGGGTGCACGGTCATGCCGAGCGGCTCGCCACCGGGCTCGGCGACGCGGTCGTGCACGAACGCTTCTTCGACACCGTGCTGGTCTCGGTGCCCGGCGGAGCCGAGGCCGTGGTGGCCAAGGCGAAGGGACGCGGGATCAATCTGCACCTGGTCGACGCCGATCACGTCTCGGTGGCCTGCGACGAGGCGACGACCGAGGCTCAGGTCGCGATCGTGCTGGAGTGCTTCGGCGCCGACGCGGTGCCGGAGACGGCCGCGCTGCCCTCGATCGAGACCCGCACCTCGGCCTATCTGACCCATCCGGCGTTCACCCGTTATCACACCGAAACCGCGATGTTGCGGTATCTGCGGCAGCTGTCGGACAAGGATATCGCCTTGGACCGCAGCATGATTCCGCTCGGTTCGTGCACCATGAAGCTCAACGCCACCGCCGAGATGGAGCCCATCACCTGGCCCGGTTTCGCGCGGCTGCATCCGTACGCGCCGGTGGAGGACACGCCCGGGATGCTGCGCGTGATCGAGGATCTGGAGCACTGGCTGGCCGCGGTGACCGGTTACGACCGAGTGAGTCTGCAGCCCAATGCCGGCAGTCAGGGTGAGTACGCGGGATTGCTCGCGATCCGCCGCTATCACCTCGACCGCGGCGACACCCACCGCGACACCTGCCTGATCCCCTCCAGCGCGCACGGCACCAACGCCGCCTCGGCGGCCATGGCCGGACTGCGGGTGGAAGTCGTGAAATGCCGGGACAACGGCGATGTCGATCTGGACGATCTGCGAGCCAAGATCGCCGATCACGCCGACCGGCTGGCCTGCATCATGATCACCTATCCGTCCACCCACGGCGTGTACGAGCACGAGGTGGCCGAGTTGTGCGCGCTCGTGCACGATGGGGGCGGACAGGTGTATGTCGACGGGGCGAATCTGAATGCTCTTGTGGGACTTGCCCGCCCGGGACGCTTCGGCGGTGACGTCTCGCATCTGAACCTGCACAAGACCTTCTGCATTCCGCACGGCGGCGGCGGTCCCGGTGTCGGTCCGGTCGCGGTGCGCGAACATCTGGCGCCGTATCTGCCGGGCGATCCGCTGCAGCCGGATTCGCACGCGGTGTCCGCGGCGCGGTACGGATCGGCCTCGATCCTGCCGATCACGTGGGCCTACATCCGGATGATGGGCGCCGACGGATTGCGCCGGGCCACCCTGACCGCGATCGCCTCGGCCAATTACCTTGCGCGACGGCTGGATCCGCATTTCCCGGTGCTCTACACCGGCGAGGACGGCATGGTCGCCCACGAGTGCATTCTGGATCTGCGCGAGATCACCAAGCGCACCGGCGTGACCGTCGACGATGTGGCCAAACGCCTGGCCGACTATGGATTCCACGCCCCGACCATGAGCTTCCCCGTCGCCGGCACGCTGATGGTCGAGCCCACCGAGAGCGAAAACCTCGACGAGCTCGACGCTTTCGCCGACGCGATGATCGCGATCAAGGGCGAGATCGACGAGGTCGCCGCCGGGACCTGGCCGGTGGAGCAGAGCCCGCTGCGCGGCGCCCCGCACACCGCCACCGCCCTCGTCGGCGACTGGAACTATCCGTACAGCCGGGAAACCGCTGTCTATCCGTTGGGTGTGCACTCCGGACGGCCCAAGGTGTGGCCCGCGGTCCGGCGCATCGACGGAGCCTTCGGTGACCGCAACCTGGTGTGCTCGTGCCCGCCGCTCGAGGCGTACACCGACTGAGATACGGGGCCGAGCGCGGGCGGTCACTCGCCGGCGGCGACCGCCTGCGCGTAGGCCTCGGCGAGGCGTTGGGTGGCGGTCGGCCGGCCGGTGTCCGGACGTGCGATGCCGAGATGGCGTTCGCGCAGTTCGTCCATGAATTCCGCCCACAGCTGCGGGCCGCCCGCCTCGAGCAGTTCCGCGCGTACCCGCAGTTCGTGGGTCGTCGGACGATGTCGCAACCCCCAGGAGGCCAGGGCGACCAGTACCGGAACCAGCTGGATGGCGGGTTCGGTGAGGCTGTAGGTGGCTCGCTGACCGCGGCGGACCTCGTCGCGGGTCAGCAGTCCGGCGTCGACGAGGGTTTTGAGCCGGTCGGCGAGGATGTTGGAGGCGATGCCCTCTTCCGACTGTGATTGCAGCTGCCGGAAATGGCGGCGGTCGCCGAACATGATGTCGCGCAGGACCAGCATCGTCCACCGATCACCGACCACCTCGATGGCAGCGTTGATCGGGCAGCCCGACCGCTGTTCCGCCGGCAGCTGTTCCTCGGACACCGCACCTCCTTCGTCAACTGCTTGCATCCTACTAGCACTAGGGGTGGTTGCTCTCTAGTGCTAGCGAATGGCAAGCACTCAACGCGCTGGAGCGTTACGGCGTGGTCAGCGCGTGGTTGACGGCGGTGCCGAAGGTCATGTCGTCGGAGGTGGTGACCTTGGTGTAGGTGCCGCCGGTCTTCTGGGCCAGGTTCTGCAGGGTCTGCCCGCCCTGGCCGCCGATGACGATCACGTCCACCCGCACCGGATGCGCGGCGTCGGTGGCGCCGGTGATATCGGAGATCAGCTGGTCCCCGGTCATCGGGGAATTGTCGTTGGGGCCGCCGGTGATGAGCAGAACCGAGTTGGTCTTACCCGAGGAGTAGTTCTTCACCGCGCTGCGATAGGCGGCCTCGAGCGAGGGGTAGGTGCGGTCGGTACTGGAACCGGCGAGCGTGACATTGCCCAGGGCCGTGGACAATTCGCTGCGATGCTGCGGGGTGAGGGCCTGGGTGGGCGCGACCATCCGATAGGGGTTGCCGTCGGTCAATTGGTTGGCGTAGATCCAGGCGCCGGCGCCGAAATCCGGCGGCATGGTGTCGAGGGTCGACTGCACCGCGGCGAGAGCGTTGTTCAATCGCGACATCGACCCGTCGTTGGCGGCCATCGACGCCGAGGTGTCGATGAGAATCGTGGCTTGTACGCCCAGCACCGGGTGCGCGAGGACCGACTGCACGCGATCGAGAACCGATTTCGCCGGCACCGCGACGGGTGTGGCGGCCGCGGCTCCGAAACCATTGTCGGTGAACAGCTTCTGTTGGTCGGGAGCACGCAGGAAGTCGGCGAATACGCCGGCGACTAGGTTCTGGGTCTTGTCCACCCAGCTTCCGGTGAGCATCGCCGCGGGGTGATCGGCGACCGGCGCCGCACCGGTCGGATGGAACAGAGCGACATTCGGCCGCGTCTTGGCTTGCTGCTCGGTAACTGCTACGGCGTGGATGGAGGAGTTGGGGCCTTGTGCGGGATCGGCGACCGCGGCCAGCGCGGAGGCGGTGTCGCCGGATTCCGGTGCGGCGGCGGCCAATCCGGAGATGGCGGCGACGACCTGACCGGACGCGGCGGCCTCATCGGTCAGCGGATCGGAGCCGGAGACGGCCGAGCCGACCGCCACCGCGGCGGCCAGCGAATCGTCACCCGGAGGCATCGCCATCCGCAGCGGACCCCAGCTGCCGAGGCCGATATCGCCGAGCGACCCGCGCTGCAGTCGCGCCAGATCCGACCAGCTGAGGTCGGCCTTCTCCATCGCCTGAGCCAGCGGGGCGGGGGCGGCCACCGCGATCGGGCTGACAGCGATCGACGCCGGGGTGCCCTGGACCAGTCCCGGCACCCGCATCTGCTCGACCGCGCGCGACGAACTCGGAATCCAGAGACCGGGTTGCGGGCCGAGCTTGGCGTCCCAGTTCGGTGCGGTGAGCCCGGTCACCATCGCGGCGCTGGTGCGTTCGGTGACGGACACCTTCGCGCAGTGGTCGCGCACCTGGGGGTGCGTGGCGTTGTAGCGGTCGGCGGCGGCGCGCACGGGAGCGGCGATATCGGGATCGACGGTGACGGCGAGAGTGACCGGACCCTCGATGCACTGACCGGCGGCGCTGCGGTTCTCCGATGCCGAGCGATTGCTGAGCCAGAACCAACCGGCTACCGCCGCGATCAGCAGCAGGACCGCCACCACGGTGATAACCAAACCTTTGCTGACGCCCCGTGATCCGTCCGCGCTGCGATGTGTGCCCACGATTTTCCAGTGTATGGTCACGCGAAAACCGGCGCTCGACCAGGATCGGTCGTGCGCCGGCTCGCGGATCGTGCGAGTGGCGTGGACCACTCGCACGTCTCGTTGTCAGTCGCGGAGCAGCTTGCCGCGGTCGAATTCGTGACCGCCCCACACACCGGACTGGCCGGTGGTGGCCGCGAATTCCGCGCACTGCCGGCGAATGGGGCAGCCGGCGCAGATTCCGCGCGCGTAGTCGAAGTCCTGCGACGGGTACGGGAACCACGCATCGTGGTTCGGGTCACCCTTGCAGGCCGCCTGGTCCCAGGTCTGTGTATCCGAGACCGGGAGCAGATCCACCAGGGTGAGTGCCGGAGTCGTAGTTGTCATATCGGATCCCTCCTTTCTCGGGATATGGGGGTATTCGCTGTGTGCCGGAGGCTGTTCACTGTGCGCCGGAGGCGACGAGGTCCTTCCAGATCCGTCGCTGCCGTCGCTGCATGTCGGTGGGCGCCTTGGGTTCCCAGAGCAACCGCATCCCGGCCTCGTCCGGGGTGCGGTCCGCCTTGCGGGTGTTGCACGGTCCGCACGCCGCGATCAGGTTGTTCCAGGTGTTGGGTCCGCCCCGGCTGCGCGGGCGGATATGGTCGACGGTGCGCGCCCAGCCGGCGCAGTATCCGCACCGGTGCTCGTCGCGCCGCAGTACGCCCGCGAGGGTGGCCCGGCTCTCGTCGTGCACGAGCACGCTGTGCTCGAGGTAGACGTAGCGCAGCAGCCGAATCGTCTGCGGCAGAGCGATTTCCAAATGCTTGGAACGAATCGGGAAATGCGGTTGCCGCTCGGCCACGGTCTCGGCGGTGCCGCTGATCACCAGCACCACCGCGCGGTCGGCGCCGATGTCGGTCAGCGCCTCGTAGGAGGCGTTGAGGACCAGCACCTGGGCGTGTATCCAGTTGTCGGGAGTAAGGGGTCTTTCGGCGTGACGAGACAGCATGGGAGTCACCATGTTTCGTGAAAGGCGGAACGAGAAGGAAGGCGGGAGCCGGTCAGGCTTGCTGGAAGAGGGGGCCGGATTCCCGGTCGGCGTGCCGCAGCATGTGCTGCGACCGCTCGACGCCGGTCGAAAGTCGCTGTCCGGCAAAACTGTTCATCTCGTCGCGCATACTCTTCGAATACATCCGCCACCTCCTCCTTCCCGTTACTCGTCGAGTGGTCCCGCTGTGCCGGCGGGACCGGTTGATCATCGTTGTCATGGTGACACAGCGTTACCGCCGTTGTCGGGTCATTTTTTTCGCCGCCGCAGGCGATCCGGCGGGCAACGCGAACCCCCCGGCGCGGAGATTACAGCGCGGGCGGTGTTCGAACTATTCCCTGATCTCGCGGGGTCGTGTGTGTGCGTTCGGCCACTTCGTGACCGCCGCAGGGTGCCGGATCAGTGGGTTCGGTCTCCGGCCGGGTGCATATCTCGGCCTGCGCGGTGCAGCCCGAATCCGCTCGTGTCGCGGCCCAAGCCGTCCCGGAGTCGCAGGCTGCGGTCGTAATCGCCGCCGGCCTGGGTGCGGTAGGGAATCGGTTCGATCTTCTCGATCCGACTCAGTCGTTCTCGCAGGTCGGCGGCGATATCTGCGAAGCGGCCGGAGTCGACCCGGATGGTGCCGTGGACGAGGAACGGCGGCAGCACATCCATGCCGGGGTAGTAGAGGATGCCGTGGTGGATCGGAAAGAGCAGGTCATCGATGTGGCCGTTGATGCCGCGTTCGGAGTAGGCCGGTTCCCGTCCGCCGATGGATACCACCAGCATGGCTCGCCTCCCGCTCAGCGCGCCCGCGCCGTATCGGGGCAGCGCGGTGCTGCCGGACCCGTAGGCGAAGCCGTTGGTGAACACCCGGTCCACCCAGCCCTTGAGGATGGCCGGCATCGAGTACCACCACAGCGGGAAGTGCATCAGCACCACCTCTGCCCAGCGCAGTTTGTCCTGTTCGGCCCTGATATCGGCGGCCAGCGTGCCGTTGCTGTACGCCTCGCCGGAGGCCTGCATGAAGGTGCCCGCACCGGATTCGCCGAAATCGGTGGCATCGGCCTGCGCCTTCCACCCCATCGCATACAGATCGCTGACCACGACCTCATGCCCGGCATCGCGAAGGTGGTGCACCGCAACATCTTTGAGAGCTCCGGTGAGCGAATCGGGTTCGGGATGCGCGTACACGATCAGAATTCGCATATGTGCCGACAACGGTTCGACGCCGCCGCGCATTCCCGCGCAATCCCGGAGACGGCGCAACCCCGGTCGCCGACGACGACCGGGGTTGCGATGCCGGGCGAGTTCGCCGCGACAGAGTCACGACGAGTCTCGGATCAGCCCTTCGCGGCGAGTGCCTTCGCCTCGCGGCGGCGGCGGTGCAGGATGGGCTCGGTGTAGCCGTTGGGCTGGCAGGTGCCCTCGAGGATCAGTTCCTTGGCGGCCTGGAAGGCGATGCTGCCGGAGAAGTCGGGGGCCATCGGCTTGTAGGCCGGGTCGCCGGCGTTCTGCCGGTCGACGACGGGAGCCATCCGCTCCAGGCTCTCGACGATCTGCTCTTCGGTGACGATGCCGTGGCGCAGCCAGTTCGCCATCAGCTGGCTCGAAATACGCAGGGTCGCACGGTCTTCCATGAGTGCGACATCGTTGATGTCGGGCACCTTGGAGCAGCCGACGCCGTGGTCGATCCAGCGGACCACGTAGCCGAGGATGGACTGCGAGTTGTTGTCCAGCTCGTTGCGGATCTCCTCGGCCGACCAGTTGGTGTCGGTGGCGAGGGGGATCTCGAGGATCTGGTCGACGGTAGCGCGGGCCCCGCCCTTGGCGATCTCGGCCTGGCGCTTGAACACGTCCACCAGGTGGTAGTGGGTGGCGTGCAGGGTGGCGGCGGTCGGGGAGGGAACCCAGGCGGTGGTGGCGCCGGCGCGCGGGTGGCCGATCTTCTGCTCGAGCATGTCGTGCATCAGATCCGGCATGGCCCACATGCCCTTGCCGATCTGCGCCTTGTGCGGCAGTCCGTCGGCCAGGCCGTTGTCGACGTTCCAGTCCTCGTAGGCGAGGATCCACTGCTGCTTCTTCATCTCGGCCTTGCGGATCATCGCGCCGGCCTCCATGGAGGTGTGGATCTCGTCGCCGGTGCGGTCGAGGAAGCCGGTGTTGATGAAGACCACGCGGTCCTTCGCGGCCGCGATGCAGGCCGCCAGGTTGACCGTGGTGCGGCGCTCCTCGTCCATGATGCCGACCTTGAGCGTGTTGCGGGCCAGGCCCAGCACATCCTCGACCCGGCTGAACAGCTCGTTCGCGAAGGCGACCTCGTCGGGGCCGTGCATCTTCGGCTTCACGATGTAGACCGAGCCGGTGCGCGAGTTGCTGACCTTGGCGTTGCCGTTGAGCGAATGCACCGCGATCAGCGAGGTGATCAGGCCGTCGAGGATGCCCTCGGGAACCTCGTTGCCCTCGGCGTCGAGGATCGCGTCGGAGGTCATCAGGTGGCCCACGTTGCGCACGAACAGCAGCGAGCGGCCGTGCAGCGTCACGTCGTTGCCGTCGAGGCCGGTGTAGACGCGGTCCGGGTTCATGGTGCGGGTGAAGGTCTTACCGCCCTTGCTGACCTCTTCGGCCAGATCACCCTTCATCAGGCCCAGCCAGTTGTGGTAGCAGAGCACCTTGTCCTCGGCGTCGACCGCAGCGACCGAGTCCTCGAAGTCCATGATGGTGGTGACCGCGGACTCCAGCACGACGTCCTTGACGCCGGCGTCGTCGGTCTTGCCGATCGGCGATTCCGGGTCGATCTGGATGTCGATGTGCAAACCGTTGTGGCGCAGCAGGATCGAGCTCGGTGCGGACGGATCGCCCAGGTAGCCCACGAGGGCCGAGGAATCGGCCAGGCCGATGTCGGTGCCGTCCTCGAGGGTGACCTCGAGTTCACCGTCGACGATCTTGTAGGCCTTGGAGCCGACGTGCGAACCGGTGATCAGCGGCACGGCGTCGTCGAGGAAGTTGCGCGCCCACTCGATGACCTTGTCGCCACGGACCTTGTTGTAGCCGGTGCCCTTCTCCGCGCCGTTGGCTTCGGAGATGGCGTCGGTGCCGTAGAGCGCGTCGTAGAGCGAGCCCCAGCGCGCGTTGGCGGCGTTGATGGCGAAACGCGCGTTGCTCACGGGCACCACCAGCTGCGGGCCGGCGGTGGAGGCGATCTCGTCGTCGACGTTCTGGGTGTCGATGGCGAAGGGCGCGGGCTGCTCGCGCAGGTAACCGATCTCGGTGAGGAACTGCTTGTATGCGGCCTTGTCGTAGCCGGCGCCGGGGTTCTCGGCGTGCCAGGCGTCCAACTTGCCCTGGATCTCGTCGCGTTCGGCCAGCAGGGCGCGGTTGCGGGGAGCGAGATCGTTGATGACACTCTCCGCACCGGTCCAGAACGCGGCGGAATCTACGCCGGAGCCGGGGAGCGCCTCGTTCTCCACGAAATCGTGAAGAACCTTGGCCACCTGGAGCCCGCCGACCTGAATCCGCTCTGTCATCTACTGCCTCATTTCGAGAAAGCCGGATGGAAAAAGTACGCCTGTCATGTTACCCGTGGGTAGTTGCGTGGTCGCGGTCGGCATCGATCGAGCAGGGCCGATTGTATCGTGGGCCACAACTGCGGTCGGGTGCCCCAAGGTACGCGGCGGGTTCGTCACGCGGGAGGCAGCGTCCAGACCAGCGCCATGCTGAACGGATGGCCGAGCAGATCCGTCCATTTCGGCTTGGTCGCGAGCCAGGCCTCCTCGACCAGCGCCTCCGCGGCCTCGTCCAGGCGCCGGCTCGATGTCGCCCAACGACAGCGGTTTCGCTCCGCCTGATCGAGACAGAAGGGACCTCGCAGACCGGACGGGCCCGGCTCTTATCCCCGCATCGGCGGTGAGATCAGGGTTGTGACCGCGTCGAGCACGAGGCTACGGCGTTGGGATTCGGGTACCAATCGCGCGATGTCTTCCGCGGGCTGATGCCACATGTTCGCGACTGTCAACACCAAGGCCAGGATGTGCGCGGCGGGTTGTGCTGTGGTGACCGTCCCGCGTTGTTGAGCCTGTTCGATGGCCTCGACCTTCGCTCGCATCGACTCGGCCACCGAAGCGCGCTGAGCGGAGTCGCCGCGCAGCAGGTGGTACCACATCAGGAACCGCATGACCTCGGGATGGGCCCGTCCGGCATCGTAGAGCTGACCTGCGTATTCGGGCAGTCGGTCGGCGTCCAGCGGTACGGATGCCACCGTCGTGTCCACGATCATGTCGAAGATGGCGTCGAACAGTTCGTCTTTGCCCTTGTAGAACGAGTACACCAAACCCGCGCTGATTCCCGCGCGCTTGGCCAGTCGATCGATGCGCGCGCCGGCCAGGCCGAACTCTGCGAACTCGGTCAGCGCGGCGTCGAACAGTTGCTGTCGTTTCGCTTCGGGATTCCTGGTGGGCACACCGTCAACGGTAGTTATTGAACGTTCATTTGACAAAGCTCGGTCAGCGTCAGATGCTACTAATGAACATTCATTCAACAAGGAAGATGTGATCTGCATGGTCCAGTGGACACCGGACGACATCCCTGATCAGACCGGCCGCACCGCCCTGGTCACCGGCGCCGGCAGTGGGATCGGCCTCGAGACGGCCCGCGTTCTGGCCAGGTGCGGCGCGCGGGTCCTCCTGGCCGGCCGTAACCAGGCCAAGCTCGATGAGGCGGTCGGCATCGTGCGCGCCGCGGCACCGCAGGCCGAGACCGACACCCTGCTCCTGGATCTGTCCGACCTCGCCTCGGTGCGCCACGCGGCCGAGCGAATCGCCGAAACCGAGACCGTCGACCTGTTGTTCAACAACGCCGGGGTGATGAACCTGCCCACCCGGGTGACCACCCGCGACGGGTTCGAGATGACCGTGGGCACCAACCACCTCGGGCACTTCGCCTTCAACGCTCAGGTCTGGCCCGCGCTGCGCCGCTCGGCCGGAGCTCGCGTCGTCACCGTCAGCGCGATCGCCGCACGCTGGCCCATCGGCACGCTCGACGACCTGATGAGCGAGAACCGCTACCGTGGCATGGCCGCATACGCAAAGTCCAAGCGCGCCAACATCGTCTATACCCTCGAACTCGCCCGTCGTACCGCCCACATCCCCGTCGACGCCGTCGTCGTTCACCCCGGGGCGGCGATGACCGGCCTCCAGCAACACGGCACAGGACCGCTGACGCGCCTGTTCACTCCGCTCGCAGCGCGCCTGCTGATGGGTTCCGCCGCCGGGGCCGCCTGGCCCTCGCTCTACGCCGCCACCAGCCCCGATGTCACCGGCGGAGAATTCATCGGTCCGGCCGGACGCGACCAGACCTCCGGCACCCCCAGGCCCGTGAAACTCCCGAAAGGCATCGTCGATACCGAACTGGGCGCGCGATTGTGGGCCGACAGCGAACGACTCACCGAAGTCACCTTCGAGCCCTGAGCGAGACGCCCCACCGCCGCGGGTTCAACTGCTCAGCTCTTGCGGCACAGCGAGGGGAGTGCGGGGTAATCACGCCGTCCGGGCGAGCTGCGCGGGTGTGGCGTCGTGCGCTTGATCGGGAAGGTCGCGGGTTCGCCGGGGAAGAATTGCCAGCAACAGCCCACCCGCAGCCCAGCAACTCAGCACCGCCAGCGCCGCTGCCGAGCCCGAGCCACCGAAATAGGCGGTCGAGCGTAGGGCGGTGGCGGCCGCGCCGGGCGGGAGCAGGGTTCCCAGGGTGCCCCAGCCGGTCGGCAGCAGTTCCGGTGCGGACATGGCGCCGGAGAGTGGAATGCCCAGTGCGACAAAGGTTGCCGCGCCCAAACCGATCCCGGCGAGGCCGAGCACGGCACGCAGGCCGAGCAGTGTCAGTGCGGTCGCGCCGATCGCCAGGGCAACCACTCCGGCGTTGACGAGGTAGTTCCCGGTCAGCACGTCGAGCCAGGTTTGTAGGACGGCGGTGACCGCGAATCCGGCGACGAGTGCCACGGCCACGGCCGCGCCGATCCGGGCCGCTCGGTCCAGCGTCAGCAGTGACAGGGCGGCGCCGGTCAGCAGGCCGCCGATGACCATCGGAACCAGGGTGAGGCCGAAGACCGCGCCGCGCGGATCGGCGGCCGGTGCCGCGACCACATCGGTGATCACCGGAGTCGGCGAAAGCTGTTGCGGCGCAGCGGTTCGGCTCATGCCGCGAGCGGCTTCGCTCAGGGCTTGGGCGACAGCCGGACCGGCCGCGGAGGCGGTCAGCACCTCCGGTCCGTTCGCGCCGATCACGATGGCGCCGTAGATATCGCGATGCTCGATGGCCTGAACGGCCGTCGAGCGGTCGGGATACGTCGTCGTGTCGATCGCCGAATCCCCGAGGGCGCCGAGCCCTTGGCGCACCTGTTCGACGGCGGGGGCCGGGCCGGCCAGGCCGACCGGGAGGTGGCGTGGGGCCAGGTTGCTGGTCGGCCAGGCGAAGGCCGTGACCAGCACGGTGATGAGGGCGGACAGGGCCAGAACCGGTCCGAGAACGGTGGCGGGCGACGGTCGCATCGCAACTCCAAAGAGAAGGAACGTTCTTTTTGTGGTTCGAGCATGCGCGCGCAGACGAGTGATTGTCAAGAACGAACGTTCTTTTTATGATGCGGTGATGCCGCGACTGACCGAAGAGCGTCGTACTGCCCGGCGCGACCAGCTCATCGCCGCCGCCGTGCGGTGTGTGGCCCGCGAGGGATTCCACAAGACGACGATGTCCGCGGTCATCGCCGAATCGGGGATGTCGGCCGGTGCGGTCTACGGCTACTTCGCCTCCAAGAACGACATCATCCGCGCGATCGCCGACTCCGTACTCGGCCGGATGACCGCGAATCTGGCGCGGCTCACCGAAGGGGCGACCCCGGTGGCGCCGATCGACGCGCTGGAGTCGGTGCTCGGGCAGATAGCGGAACTCGCCCGCGACGGCGATATTCCGCGCGTCGCGGTGCAGGCGTGGGCGGAGGCCGGACGGGACGAGGCGGTTGCCGGGATCGTCCGCGAACGGCTGACTCAAGTCCGGGCCGCCTGGCGGGAGTTGCTGCTGCGCGCCTGCGAGGCCGGATTGCTCTCCGCGGCAACCGATATCGACGCTCTCGCCCAGGTCATGCTCGGCGCGATGATGGGATTTCTGCAGCAGTACCTGTTGATGGGCGACGTTCACCCGAAGGCCTACGCCGCTGCCTACCGCAGTCTGGCGGGCGCTGGAGAGTAGGCGAACGCGAGACGGGAGAAACGCTACTGCCGGGGCTCGATCCACAATGCTTCGGCCAGGACGCGCAGATCGCCCTTCGGCGTGGAAATGGCCACGCCGACAGTGTGTTTGCGTCCCGACGCGGCGATCGGCCAGGACCACACGAGGTATTTCTCCCCGGCGCGCACCGGTCCGATGCGACGGGTGGTGAGGGCGGCCGTGAGGCCCCCGGGGGACATTCCGGACAGTTCGATGGCGGCCCAGCCGCCGGGACAGTCGACGGCCGACCAGATATTCTCCGTGGTCAGATGTCCACCGGGCCCGGCCAATTCGGCATCGGGAACCCAGGCGGCCGCGACGAGGTCCTGGTCGCGCAGCCGCCACGGATACAGCCGCAGGCCCCGGCCCGGCGTATTCGTGGTGCCGCAGCCGTAGCAGTCGGCGACGGCACGGCCGGCGGCGAACGAATCGCGCGACGCGGCGACCGCATCCTCCCAGGTGGGTGGCGGCGTGACGGCCAATTCCACCGAACCTGGACTTGCCTCGGTGAGGACCGTACCGTCGGAATCGGTAAGCACACAGCCCGATTCGGTATCGGTGATCTGCACCGGCGTCCGGACCGGAACACCGCGCCGGAAGTCGACACGCACCTCACCGCCGACACGATCGGCGAGCATGCCCGCCACGTAGCCGCCGAACGCCAGATCCGGATAACCGTGGATATGCGTGGGAATGGTGATCGCCGTACCGACAGTCATTCGCGTCCGAACCTCTCGATTGTGTGCCGACCCAGGGACCATAGCGGCACCCACCGACATATCTGCGCCGGCCGGGAAGTCACTCCGGCCCACCGGCCGTTTCGCGAGCTCACCGAGCGGGCGGACACCGCAGCCGTGTGTGCCTGCCACCGTGCCGGAAGCCTAGGGCAGTGGTTGTGCGCCGCGCTGGTTCAGCATCAGCGCGATCAAACCGGTCTCCTGACTCTGGGCGATGAGCATGGCCCGGGCCTGCTCCTTCACCGGACCCGAGGTGATCTGCTGATCGGCGGCGCGAGCCATCGCGACACCACCCTGGTGGTGGCGGTACATCAATTGCAGGAACAGCACTTCCGCATCGCGTCCGCGAGCGGCCGAGAGCCGATCCAATTCGGCCATGGTCGCCATCCCCGGCATGCCGGGTGAGGTGGCAGGAGGCGTTGTGCTCATCGAATGATGATGAGCCGCAGTCGTATCCGGGGTCATCCAGGCCATCGGCCGGTCCGCTGTCGGAGCGGCGTTCGCCAGGCGCAGCCATCCGAGCATCGTGCCGATCTCCACCCGCTGTGACTGGTCGATCTGCTGCGCCAGCCGCGATACCTGGGGGTCCACACCGGGATCCAGACGTTGCACCATCTGGATCGCCTGCTGGTGATGAGCCGTCATATCCTGGGCGAAACCGATCTCGGTGGCATCGAGAACCGGTGCGGCGGTGTGTTTCTCGGGCAGAACGACCGGGCGCAACGCGGCGCCGATCACCAGCAGGATCAACGCCGCGGCCGCGTAGGACCCCCAGCGTAGCCACCGCGACATCTAGGACCCCACGATCGACTGCTGGTCGGCGGGGGGTGAATACACGTCGTTGTCCAGTTGCAACACCATGAAACCGTTGTCGTTGCAGGAGGTCCACAGCTGGCTGCCGTGCCATTCCGGGGGCGCGAAACACCAGTCGGAGGACACGTCACCGAAGGCCAGCATCCCGGTGCGCGGCGACAAGGCCTGGGCCGGATCGAATTTGCCGTCCAGAATGGCGCGCGCCACCGAAAAGCCCTCCAGCGCAGGCGGTCCGATCAGCGAACCCAGCGCGTGCGGGGAATTCCACAGTTGCAGATTCTGCGCCGTGCGGGCCGGAGGATTGAAGTAGGCGATCTCGTGCACCCGGAACGGATCGCGCACATCGAATACCCGGATGCCCGACGATTCCCAGCCGCAGGCCAGCGCCGTCGGATTCTCGGGACGGTCGGCCGCGCAGTAGTGCGGATCGTAGGAGAACACCGACCCACCCATCGAGGAGGCGAGCATGCTGTCCTGGTTCTCCGGCAGATCGATCCGCAACTTGATCTTCTCGACGACCTTGGGATTGTTCTCGTCGGAGATGTCGACCAGTTTCACCCCGCCGGCTCCCGCCTCGTCGACGGTGAACAGATACGGTGTGCCGTCGTAGCTGACCGGCACGCTGTGCTGGGTCGCCCAGCCGTCGGTCCAGAACACCCGGCCGATGTGGTTGACCTGCGGATTCGGATCGCGACGCTGAACCGCGCTGATATCGAGCACGGTGAATCCGGCCAGTGCCGACAGATACATGCGATTGCCGTCGGGGCTGATGCCGAAGCCGTGCGCCTCGATGCCGGTGAGCCCCTGCCAGATCACGTGGGGGTTCGCCGGATCGGTGAGGTCGACCGCGCTGACGAAGCCGGGGGCGATACCCGAGGCCCAGTAGGTGCGGCCGTCGGGGGAGAAGCCGCCCTCGTGGGTGGTGATGGGCAGGGGCATGGCCAGATTGGTGCCGGGTCCCGGGTTGAGCAACCGCGGATGTGCACAGTCGGAAATGTCATAGACCGACAGGTAGCCCGTGCCCTCCAGGAACGGAACTCCGGTGCCCACCAGCAGTTTCCGTGCGGTGTTGACCTTCAGGCTCTCCCAGGTGCCGGCCATCATCGCCGGTTCCGTGAGGGTGGTGCTCAACACCGGATGCGCCGGGTCCGAGGCGTCGATCACCTGCACACCCTGAGCGGGACCGAGCAGATCGCCGGGGAAGAACGAGCCGGTGTAGGAGCAGTGGTCGTAGGTGGTCGAGGTGATACCGGCGCCGTGCCCGGCATATCCGCCGACGAACGACATATTGCAGGTATAGCCCTGCGTGCTGCGACCGGAGGCGCGGTCGGCGGCCGGAACGTCGCCCTGCATACCGGTTTCCGCCCGCGAGCCGGGACCGCAGTCGGCCGGGGGCACCGCGACCTTGCCGATATCGAGGAATTCCTGCACCTGGGTGGCGATATCGGATTGCAGATCCGCCGACGCGCCGCCGACCGGCAGGATCGCGGCCGCGAGTACGGCCGCGGCCGCCGCGATGAGTGGTTTGGGCGTGCGTCTGCCAAAGCTCCGCGCCATTGCGGGACCCCCACTTTCCACAGTGAAACGGGCTGGGCGTCACCGCCGCCGAGATAGTCGGTACCACCGGTTGCGGGCAACGCATCGAAACGGTAGCTCAGCCACCTTCTCATCGGGTCGGTTTTCGGAGAAAGCGGTCCGGGTGCTCCGAGCTGTTGCGCCGCAGCAACACGTGAGACAAACTCTGCGCATGGGAATGAAACACGTTGCAGTCATATCGGGTGCGGTGGCTGCCGCGTTGAACGCCGGAGCGGGAATGGCTGCGGCAGCACCGAATCCGGCCGATACGCCCCGGCAGGCCGTCGCCCGCGCATATATCGACGCGCTGGTTTCACACGATGCGAGTGCCGTACCGTTCGCGCCGGACGCCACCCGTGTCGAAGCCGGGCTGCAAACGGGCTATTCGGGGCCGCAGCTGACTCAGGAGCTGAATCACGGCGTCCAGTATTCGGTGATTCAGGACATTCGCGATGTGCGGATGACCGAATGCGGTGATGTGGTGACCGCACGGTATCTGCTCGACTCCGGTGTCGCCGGAGTGCGGCTGATGACCGTCGACATCACCGAAACCTTCGTCATTCCCGACGGCACCATCCACACCATCAACGCCACCATCGACCCGGTGGTGTGACCGCGCGCGGCGCGGGATCGGAAAGCACCGGAATTCAACCGGAGAGCGAGGAAAAGGTATGTCCGACAACGACGAACCGCGCGCGGTAGTGCTGCGGCTGTGGGCGGCGCTGGCCCGGCGCGACTGGGACGCGGTGGCCGCATCGCTCACCGAGGACTGTATCTACCTCGACGTGCCGACCGGTCCCACGCTGGCGGCGAAGGGCCCCGCCGACACCGTCAAGCGCCTGCGCATCGGGCTGGCGGGGCTGGCCGAATACACCAATCACGACGGTCTGCTGGTCGCCGAGGGACCGGACGTGATCTACGAGCACTCCGAAACCTGGGTGTGGCCGACCGGCGAGCGCGCCGAACTGCCCTTCGTCTCGGTGCACCGCGTGCGCGACGGGCGCGTCTCGTTGTGGAAGGACTACTGGAACTTCGAGACGCTCACCTCGGCGGCGCCGTCCACCTGGCTGACGGATTTCGCGGCGGCGGATATGTCGTGGATCTACGACGCCACGGCGGAATTGAGTATCCGGCGCGCGAGCTGAACCGCTCACCGCGCGGTCAGGACGACGCGAGCAGGGCCCGGCAGCGGGCGAGCAGTTCGGTGCGCAGCGGCTCGGCCCGCCGGGCCAGCTCGGATTGAGCGCGGACGTATTCCGCACGGCCGCCGGGGGTTTCGATGGCGATCGGCCGATAGCCGTAGTCGGTGAGATCGTAGGGGCTGGCGCGCATATCGATCTCGCGGGCGGCGCAGGCGAGGGCGAAACAGTTCAGCAGCAGATCCGCATCGATCAGCGGCACCAGTTTGAACGCCCACTTGTACAGATCCATGCCCGCGTGCAGGCAGCCGGGCTGTTCCCGGCGGACCTGGTCCTCGCGGGTGAGTCGTTCGGTATTGCGTGGCGCGGCCTCGGGGGTGAAGAAGCGGAAGGCGTCGAAGTGCGTGCAGCGCAACGACATCGACTCGACCACGGCATCGGTGCCGGCACGTCCGAGCCGCAGCGGGACCTGCCGGTGGCGCACGTCGTCGCTGCGGTAGACCATCGCCCACTCGTGTAGTCCGAAGCAGGACAGGTGCGCCGGCCGGTCCGCGGTCGCCGACAGCAGGGCCGCCACGAATTCCACGGTGTCGCGGCGGCGGTCGAGAAAGGCCGGGTCGGCGGTATGGACCGGTCCGCCGGGCGTCTCGACCCGGTGGTAGCCGCGGCGCTGCGCGTACTCCTCGGCGTCGGCGAGCGCCACGCCGAAACCGGGATGCCAGCGGCGCAGCTGGGCCGGTTTGTGACCGTAGTAGGTGAACAGGAAGTCGATCACCGGATGTTTGCCGCCGTGGGCGCGTTGGCGCAGGTACGGGCCGACCATATCGTCGACCCGTTCCCGATGCGCCTGCGCGCGGGCCCGCCACCGGTCCGGCGGCAGGACCCGAAGCGCTTGCGCCGCAGCCGGTGTCGCGTCCACGGTCATTCCGCCACCCGGTGGGTGGCATCGCGCACGGTGCCCACGAACTCTTCCACCAGATCCTCGAGCGCGACGATGCCGACGGTATTGCCGCGGGTATCGATGACCCGGCCCAGATGGCTGTTGGTGCGGCGCAACCGGGCCAGCGCCTCGTACAGCGTGGTGCCCATGCTCAGCGTCGGCAGCGGCCGGATATCGGTGCGCGGGATCGGTGTCGACGGTCCGGCCGAATCGTCGGCCACCTTGTCCAGCACGTCCTTGACATGCAGATAGCCCACCAGCGAGCCGTCGCCGGCGCGCACCGGATAGCGGGAGAAGCCGGTTTCGGCGACCGCGGATTCGATATCGCCGAGGGTGGTGCCGTCACCGCGCAGCGGCACACACCGCGTCTTGGCCAGCGGCACCATCACATCGGCGACGATGCGGTCGGTGGTTCCCAGCGCCTGGGTGAGGCGGCGGTGCTCCTCCTCGTCGATGAGCCCTTCCGAGCGGGATTCGCCGATCATCTCCGCCAGCTCCACCGACGACACCGTGGCGTCGAGCTCGTCCTTGGGTTCGATGCGCAGCGCGCGCAGGGTGAGATTGGCGGCCAGGTTGTACAGGCCGATCAGCGGGCGGGCCAGGCGCAACCACCACAGCATGATCGGGACCAGCAGCAACGCCACCCGCTCCGGCCCGGCCAGGGCGATGTTCTTCGGAATCATCTCGCCCATCAGCATGTGCAGGATCACCACGAGTCCCAGGGCCAGTGCGAATCCCACCGGATGCAGCAGCTGATCCGGCACACCGACCAGATCGAACGGGCGCTCGAGCAGATGCGCGATCGCCGGTTCGCCGATGCGGCCCAGCAGCAGCGAGCAGATGGTGATGCCCAGCTGAGCGGCGGCCAGCATCATCGACAGATGCTCGGCCGCGCCGATCACCGTGCCGGCTCCCCGCTTACCTTGGGCGGCAAGGGTTTCCAGCCGGTCGCGGCGGGCGGAGATGAGCGCGAACTCGGCTCCGACGAAGAAAGCGTTGGCGCCGAGCAGGACGACGGTCAGCAACAGTCCGAACAGATCACCCATGGCTGAGCTCCCACGTCGTCACCGCATCGGCGTCCACCGGCTGCATCAGCACCCGGTCGATGCGTCGTCCGTCCATTCGTTCCACCCGGGCCAGCCAGCCGCCGTGGGTATGCGGTTGCATCGCGTGCCCGTTGGTCGAACTGGGGGTGGGCAGCAACACCTCGTCGCCGGCCACCGGAATCCTGCCCAAGGTGGTCAGGACCAGTCCCCCGAGGGTGTCGTATTCACCCTCGGGCGCGTCGTAGCCGGTGGCCCGCGACACCTCGTCGATGCGCAACAGGCCGGAACAGTTCCAGCCCAGGGCGGTGCGGCGCACGTCGAGTTCCTCCTCGTCGTGCTCGTCGCGGACGTCGCCGAGGATCTCCTCGATGATGTCCTCCATGGTCACCAGGCCCGCGGTGCCGCCGTATTCGTCGACGACCAGCGCGAGCTGCATCCCGTCGGCGCGCACCCGCTCGAGCACGGTGTCACCGTCGAGGCTGGCGGGCACGATCGGCACCGGCCGCGCGATCGAGGACAGCGCGATCGTGCCGCGCTGCGCGCCCGGATACAGGAACGCCTGTTTGACGTGCACGATGCCGAGGGTGTTGTCCAGATCGCCGTCGATGACCGGAAAACGCGACAGTCCGGTGCGGCCGGCGGCGGCGATGAGATCGGTGATGGTGTCGTTCTGATCCAGCGTTTCGATCTTCACCCGCGGCGTCATCAGGTCTTCGGCGCTGCGCTCACCGAACAGCAGCGAGCGATCCACCACGAGGGCGGTGCGCTGATCGAGCGAGCCGCGCATGGCGGAGGTGCGCACCAGCGAACCCAGCTCTTGAGGTGAGCGCGCCGACCGCAATTCCTCGGCCGGTTCGATGCCCAGCCGGCGGACCGCCCAGTTGGCGGCGCCGTTGAGCAGTTTGATCAGCCAGGAGAAGGCCGTGGTGAACACGATCATCGGACCGGCCGTCCACCGGGCGGTGGTCAGCGGTTTGGCGATCGCGATGTTCTTGGGGACGAGCTCGCCGTAGGTCATCGACAGCGAGGTCGCCAGCACGAGCGCGATCACCAGCGAAATGCCCTGGGCGGTCCCGGGGCCGACGCCGAGCGCGGTGCAGATCGGCTCGATGAGCCGGGCCAGCACCGGTTCGGCGATATAACCGGTGACCAGGGTGGTGATGGTGATGCCGAGCTGCGAGCCCGACAGCTGGAACGACAGGGTGCGATGCGCGTGGCGAACCTGACGGGCGCGACGGTCACCCTCGCGGGCGTGCGCCTCGACGGTGCTGCGCTCGAGTGCGGTGAGCGAGAATTCGGCAGCGACGAAGATCGCCGTGCCCGCGGTGAGCGCGATGAATCCCAGCAGGCTGACGATGGTGAGCACTACGGACACGATCGGCACCGCCCACCGGGTAACGGAGGATCTGCGGAGACGGAGGCGCCGGGTTGGTCACCCGGCTCGGTAGAGGAGCCCTCCTGTGTGGCGCCCTCGGACGCGGGTGACAACTGGTTCCTTTCGCAAGTGGACGAGCCGAAACAACAACGCAATGCCGGTCGGCGGAGCTCCGCCGGTCGGCACAGCCTATGTTACCGGGATCCTCGCGGCGCGACCGAGCGGTACGGCGCGCCGCGACCCCTCCGGCGCCGATCGTGGCGGGCCTCACCACCCCGAGGGCAGCGGGCGTCCTTCGGCGAAACCGGCGGCCGACTGCACGCCGAGCACCGCCTTCTCGTGCAGTTCGGCGAGCGTGCGGGCCCCGGCGTAGGTGCAGGCGCTGCGCACGCCGGAGCAGATGTGGTCGATGAGGTCCTCGACGCCGGGTCGTTCCGGGTCCAGCCGCATCCGCGAGGAGGAGATGCCCTCTTCGAACAGCGCCTTGCGCGCGCGATCGAATCCGCTGTCCGCGGCCGTGCGGGCGGCCACGGCGCGCTTGGAGGCCATGCCGAAGCTCTCCTTGTACGCGTTGCCGTCGCGGTCGACGCGCAGATCGCCGGGCGATTCGTAGGTACCGGCGAACCAGGAGCCGATCATCACGTTGGACGCGCCCGCGGCCAGTGCCAGCGCCACGTCACGAGGATGGCGGACCCCGCCGTCGGCCCAGATGTGCACGCCGAGATCCTTTGCCGCCGCGGCACATTCGGCGACCGCGGAGAACTGCGGGCGGCCGACGCCGGTCATCATGCGGGTGGTGCACATGGCGCCCGGACCCACGCCGACCTTCACGATGTCGGCCCCGGCCTCGGCCAGGTCGCGGGTTCCGGCGGCGGACACCACATTGCCCGCCACCAGCGGCACACCCAGTTTCAGATCGGCGACCGCGCGCAGCGCCTCGAGCATCTTCTCCTGATGGCCGTGGGCGGTGTCGATGACCAGGACGTCGGCGCCGGCGTCGACCAGCGCCTTCGCCTTCCCCGGAATATCGCCGTTCACCCCGACCGCGGCCGCGATGCGCAGTGTGCCGTGACGATCCACGGCAGGGGTGTAGATGCCGTCGCGGACCGCGCCGGTGCGGGTCACCACACCGGCGAGGGTGCCGTCGTCGTGGACCAGCACCGCGAGACCGGCATGGGCGGCCTCGAGCCGGTCGAAGATCTCGCGCGGCGAGGCGGTGGCGGCGGCGCTGACGAAATCGGCGTCGGCGACGGTGCGCAGCCGTGCGAACCGGTCCACGTCGGCGCAGGCCGCTTCGGTGACGACACCGACCGGCTTGTCGTTCTCGACGATCACCACGGCGCGGTGGGCGCGCTTGTGGATCAGCGCCAGCGCGTCCGAGACCGAATGATCCGGCCCGAGCGTGACGGGCGTGTCGGCGGTGAGCGAACGGCTCTTGACGAAGGAGATGGTGTCGGCGGCCGCGGTGATCGGCAGATCCTGCGGCAACACCACGATGCCGCCGCGGCGCGCGACCGTTTCGGCCATGCGGCGCCCGGCGACCGCGGTCATGTTCGCGACCACGATGGGGATGGTGGTGCCGGTTCCGTCGCTGGTGGACAGGTCCACATCGAACCGCGACGACACATCGGTGCGATTGGGTACGAGAAACAGATCGTCGTAGGTGAGGTCGTACGGCGGCGTGTGTCCTGGGAGAAACTGCACTCCGGCCATTGTAGGGGAATCGATCATGGCAGGGTGGGTGCGAGAGGACGTCGAGAAAGGATCGCCCATGCCACGGATCGCGACCGCCACCGAGGTCGACCGGACCGAACTGCTCGACTTCGCCCGCGCGCGCCACCGCGGCGTCCTGGTCACCACGCGCGCCGACGGCGCCCCGCAGATGTCGCCGGTGACCTGCGGCGTCGACGACGCGGGCCGGATCGTGATCTCCACCTATCCGGGGCGGGCCAAGACCCGCAACGTCCGGCGCGACCCGCAGGTGTCGATCTGTGTGCTGTCCGACGACTGGGACGGTCCGTACGTCCAGATCGACGGCCGCGCCGAGGTGCTCGACATGCCCGAAGCGCTGGACGGACTGGTGGACTACTACCGCTGCATCGCGGGTGAGCATCCGGATTGGGACGACTATCGCGCGGCGATGGCGCGGCAGAACAAATCCTTGATCCGCATCGAGGTGCAGCGGTGGGGGCCGGTCGCCACCGGGGGATTCCCGCCTTCGCGGGATTAGGCGGCGCCGGGGCGGTCGCGGCGGAGCAGTCGGCGCCACCACGGCGGGCGGTTTCGGCCGCCGTCCCGATGCCGGGTGGAAGGGCTTGCGGGAGAGGTCTTTCCGCTTCCGGAGGTCGGCCGTTGCCGGATGCGCCGGTCGGCGCGCCAGCGTGCGACGACCTCGTCGGCTCGCGCGGGTGCGAGGCGGACGTGCGGTCCGTGCGGCATCCGGATCCATTCCACGATGCGATGGTTGAGATCGGAGACGTAGGCGCGGACCTCGGCCTCGGAGTCCATCTCCGCGACCCGCTCGGGCAACCGCTCCAGATCGCGGCGCAGTGACAGCGAGGTCGGCAGCAACGCCTCACCGCCGACCCCCTCGCGGCGCAGGTAGTTGTTCAGCCACCAGTTCTCGTCGTACGGCTCGCCCATGCCGGGCAGGGGTTTGCCGGTCCCGGCCAGATTGTCGAATTCGCCGCGCTCGGTCGCCTCGCGGATCTGCTTGTCGATCCAGGATTCGAATCCCATGCGGGCCGGTTTGCGTTCGGTCATGCGCGCCTCCCGTACTGTCGGAGTGCTTACCCGATCGTAACGCGTTGGGACATAACGGACATCGCAGGGTGCGGGCGCGGCGGTACGCTGGCAGCCACCACCGGCGGTGAGGGTGGACAGGACGCGCGTATCCGGAGGAGACCCGATGACGCGGTATCAGCAGACCCTCCACGGCCGGACCTACGCCTTCGACGGGCTGGTCGACCTGCTGGCGAAGGCGACACCGCTGCGCAGCGGCGACGAACTGGCCGGGTGCGCCGCGAGTTCGGACGCGGAGCGCGCCGCCGCGCAATGGGCGCTGGCCGAGGTGCCGTTGCGCGAATTCCTGAACGATCCGGTGGTGCCGTACGAGACCGACGAGGTCACCCGGCTGATTCTCGACAACCATGATCGTGCCGCCTTCGCGCCGATCGCGCGACTGTCCGTCGGCGGGCTGCGGGACTGGCTGCTCGCGGTGGCCGCCGGATCGGAGCCCGCCGCGGTATTGCGTTCGGTGGCAGCGGGATTGACGCCGGAGATGGTGGCGGCGGTGAGCAAACTGATGCGCAATCAGGATCTGATCGCGGTCGCGCGGGCCGCCGAGGTGCGCTCCGGTTTCCGCACCACCATCGGACTGCCGGGGCGGCTGGCCACCCGGTTGCAGCCCAATCACCCCACCGACGATCCGCGCGGTATCGCCGCGGCGGTACTCGACGGATTGCTGCTCGGCTGTGGGGATGCGGTGATCGGCGTGAATCCGGCCACCGACTCGCCGCGAGCCGCCACCGAGCTGCTGACGCTGCTCGACGAGGTGCGGACCCGATTCGACATCCCGGTCCAATCCTGCGTGCTCGCCCATGTGACCACCACGCTGAGGCTGATCGAGGCGGGGGCGCCGGTGGACTTGGTCTTCCAGTCGGTCGCGGGGACCGAGGCCGCGAATGCGAGTTTCGGGGTGAATCTGTCGCTGCTGCGCGAGGCCGACGCCGCCGGACGATCGCTGGGTCGCGGAACCGTCGGCGACAACGTGATGTATCTGGAAACCGGGCAGGGCTCGGCATTGTCGGCGGGCGCGCACCTCGGTACCGGCGGCAGACCCGTCGATCAGCAGACACTCGAGGCGCGAGCGTACGCCGTCGCGCGGGAACTGGAGCCGTTACTGGTCAACACTGTCGTCGGGTTCATCGGCCCGGAATATCTGTACGACGGCAAACAGATCGTGCGAGCCGGACTGGAAGATCACTTCTGCGGCAAACTGCTCGGCCTGCCGATGGGCGTCGACGTCTGCTACACCAACCATGCCGAAGCCGATCAAGACGATATGGACACCCTGCTCACGCTGCTGGGCGCGGCCGGCGTCGCGTTCGTGATCGCGGTGCCCGGGGCCGACGACGTGATGCTCGGCTACCAGAGCCTGAGCTTCCACGACGCGCTGTACGTGCGCCGGCTGCTGGGACTCGCGCCCGCGCCGGAGTTCGAGCAGTGGCTGGTGGGGCTGGGAATGCTGGACGCGGCGGGCGGTATCGCCGCGGTGGAACCACTGAGCTCGCCGCTGCGGGAATTGGCGGGGCCTCGATGAGCGTGGAGCATCGGGATGGGAGTCGGCCGAGTGCGGGCAGCGAACTTTTCTGGCGGGAATTGCGTGGGGTGACCCAGGCACGGATCGGGCTCGGGCGCACCGGTGATGCGCTGCCCACCGCGCGGGTACTGGAATTCCGGGCCGCGCATTCGGTGGCGCGCGACGCCGTGCACACCTCCGTGGACGTGGATGCGTTGAGCGAACGGATCGCCGCGCTGGACATCGGGACGCCGATCCGGGTGCGCAGCCGGGCGCGCGACCGCGCGGAGTATCTGCGCAGGCCCGATCTCGGACGCGAACCCGAGGACTCCCCGGAGATACGAAAGCCCTTGTCGCCCAGTACTTTCGACGTGGGATTCGTGCTGGCCGACGGTTTGTCTCCGCGTGCGCTCGCGACACACGGCCCGAATCTGCTCGCTGCCCTGATCGACGAACTCGCCCCGCACTACGCGCTGGCCCCGCCGGTGATCGCGACGCAGGCGCGGGTGGCGATCGGCGACCCTCTCGGCGCCGCTCTCGGCGTACGCACCGTGCTGGTGCTGATCGGCGAACGCCCCGGCCTGTCGGTGGCCGACAGTCTCGGCATCTACCTCACCCACCACCCTCGCCCCGGCCGCACCGACGCCGAACGCAACTGCGTGTCGAATATCCACCCGCCCGAGGGCCTGGGGTATCGGCAGGCCGCGGCGGTGGTCGCGGGTCTGGTCGCGGGTGCGCGTGCGCTGGGACGATCCGGCGTGGACCTGAAGGACGGGTCGGGCGCCGATGCGGTGAAATCCGCTGTGGTGGAAGGTATTTCGAAGGGCTGACGCCGCAGTGACGCTGCACGGTCGAAAGCCGTTCTCTGCAAGTCGCAGTCGGAAACTGGGTCCGACGTCGGTGGTTGGCACGCTGCCGAGTCGATGGGGTGGGGTTGTCCCGGTAGGTGATTCAGTTGGCGCGGCGGTTGCGGGAGTGTGGCGGCCGGTTATTTCGCCGGGGCCTCGCGCGTGTGTCGGCTTCTTGCGTGTCGACCGCCCGAGCCGGGGCGGCGGCCGGATCCGGGAGCGGGCGTCCGGTCGGCGGGCGGGCCCCGGCCAAGTCGGCGAGCCGGGAGTCGCCCGACCGCGCGCGCAGCTGCTCGAACGGCACCGCGGCGTCGCGGAGCACGGTTTCGGTGCCCGCATCGGTGCTGATCGTGATGATTGTTCCGGCCGCGCCGGCGCGGCCCGTGCGGCCGGAGCGATGCAGATAATCCTTGGCGTCGGCGGCGGGATCGACATGGACCACCAGCGTGACGTCGTCGACGTGGATACCGCGCGCGGCCACATCGGTGGCGACCAGCACCGGTGCCACCCCGGAGGAGAAGGCCGCCAGGGTGCGGGTGCGCTGCGCCTGACTCAGCCCGCCGTGCAGCGCGACGGCTCCGACCCCAACCTCCCGTAGCCGCCGCGCGAGTTTGTCCGCGCCGTACTGGGTGCGCACGAAAAGCAGGGTGCGCCCGTCCCGTGCGGCGATCTGCGTGACCACGGCGCGCTTGTCGGATGCTCGCACCTGTACGAGGTAGTGGGCGACCTCGGCTGTGCCGGAAGGGGAGAACCCACCGAACTCGCTGCCGGTGCGCGGGCTACCGGCACTGTCGGCACTGTCGGCCGGAGGGAGGTCGGCAGTCGTGTTCGCACCGGCAGCCGGAGCGTCGGCCTTCTCGGGCGCAGCCGCCGAATCCCTTGCCTCGAGGCGAGATTCGGTCCGAGATGCACGTGCGGCTCGTCCTTGTGCCGATCCGGCCGGCCGCCCGGACGTCCCGGAATCGGTGCCGGTTTCGGACGCACCCGGCGCGCGCGCCGAGTCCCCGGTCGCGCGCCGTGCCGCGGTCGTCGTCACGTCGTGGTGGACGGGGTCGTTCAGATAGGTGTCGACCAGCGTGTCGACGGCGGCGTCCAGGGTTGCCGAGAAGAGCAGGTGCTGGGTGTCGGCGGGGAGGAGGTCGAGGATCGCGCGAATCTGGTCGATGAAGCCCAGTTCGGCCATGTGGTCGGCCTCATCGACCGCGACCACACGGACCCCGTCCAGGCCGACCTTGCCCTGGTCGATGAGGTCGGTGAGCCGGCCGGGGGTCGCGACCAGCAGGTCCACGCCGCGGGTCAGGCGATCGGCTTGCCGTTTGATCGGTACGCCGCCGACGGCGGTCGCCACTCGCAGGCCCAGCGACAGCGCCGCCTCGTCGAGGGCGGCCTCGATCTGCGCGGCCAGCTCTCGGGTCGGGGCGAGGACGAGGGCCCGAGGACGACGTGGTGCCGACGCCCCGCGCCGCAGCCGGACCAGCATCGGCAGGCCGAAGGCCAGTGTCTTGCCGGAACCGGTGGCGGCGCGTCCCAGCACATCGCGACCGGCGAGCACATCCGGAATCGCCGCGGCTTGAATGGGAAAGGCAGTCTCGAGACGTCCGCGCCGCAATGCCTGAACCAGTTCGACCGGCAGGCCGAGGTCCGCGAATCCGGGCCCTGCGAGCGTGGTCCGTGAGGCGGCCGGATCCCGAGCACCGTGCTCGCCCGGCGATGAGGTCGACGCTTCGGTAACGCGGGCGGCCCGGCGACCGTCCTTCGGTGCCCGGTCTTCGGCGCCGGACGTGCGGTCCGATCGTTCTATGCGCTCGCCCGTCGGCCGCCCGCCCGCGGTCCGCCGGGAACTTTCCGAGGATCGCGCGCGCTGAGGTCCGCCGCGTCCGAAAGGCTTGTCGCCGCGGTTGTTCGACTGCCGGCCGCGCGCTCCCGGTGAACGCCGTCGCTCAGGCACTCAGCAACCGGTTCAATTCGACCAGCCACGGAATCGCCACCGCGAGGGTCGGAACCACCAGGATCGCGGCGGCCGTCACATAGGCCGCGGTCGCGACGCGCAGATCGCCGAGCGGACCGGTCAGGCGTTGAATCCGGATGAGTGTCGTGGGCCCGCCGGCGGCCATGGCTCCCTGCGGGGCGGTGGAATTCGAGCAGGTCACCAGGGCGCGGGCCAGCGGTGTCGGGCCGGTGACCTTGACGGCGGAATCGTCGGCGAGCAGTTCGATCAGCAGTTTCGCCGAATCCAGTGCGGATTTGCTGCGCACCACCCGCGGGAACGCCTCGTGCGCGGCGGTGAACGCCTCCAGCACCAGGTCGTGGCGCGCCCGCAGATGCGAACGCTCGTGGCTCACGATCGCGGTCAGCTCGGATTTCGACAGATTCGCGAACGTGCCCTGGCTCAGCACCACGCGCCGGCGCAGACCGGGCAGGCAGTAGGCGATGGGTTCGGCGGCGGCGAGGACGCGGATATCCGCGGCTCGGGTACCGGCCAGTGGTGAGGTCGCGATCAGATCGTCGTGGGTCGGGTCGCCACCCTGGTCGAGCAGGTCGACAAGCATCCGGTGCCGGGCGCGGCGGCGGCGGGTGTGCACGCCGACCCGGATCGCGGCATAGATCAGGCGCGCGCCGACCAGCAGGGTCAGCGCGAAGACGACGACGTAGATCAGCCAGAGCCCCAGACCGAGCGCGTCGATCTCCTTGGTCGGGGAGGTGGTGGGGCGGCCGTCGGGTCCCGGGACGAGCAGCAGGCTGGCGATGGCCAGCCCGGATCCGAATGCCGACAGCACCGCCGCCAGCGCGACCGCCTGCCACAACACCAGCGCCGCGCGGGGTGTCCGGTACGGCCAGGTGGCTCGGCTGAGCAGAGCCGGGACCGGTCCCGCGAGAAGCAAGGCGAGACCGGCGAAGACCGGCGCGGTTGCGTTCATACTCAGCTCACTGCGTTGTGGGGCCAGGGGCCCGAGATCGCGGCGGCGGAGAGCACCACGCAGCTACTGCGGCGGGGCGACTCCGTTGTCGTCGGACGCGGTGTTCTCGTCCTCGGACGGGGTGCGCGCGGTCTCGGTTGCTTCGAGCTTAGCGAGTGCATCCCGGAGTGCGGCAGCCTCGTCCTTTCCGACCTGTTCGACGAAGTGCACGAGCGCGGCGCGCCGGGAACCGACTTCGTCGGCCTGCTGCAGCGCGTCGACCATCAGACTGGCCACGAGTTCGTCGCGCGTGTGCACGGGCGCGTATCGATGTGCCCGGTCGTCGCGCTGCTGCACGACCAGATTCTTCTTCGCCAGCCGCTGTAGCACCGTCATCACCGTGGTGTACGCGAGCTCGCGGCGCGCGGCGAGGGCTTCGTGGACCTGCCGTACCGTCTGCGGTTCATCGGCCGACCACAACTGGTCCATGACCGCTTTCTCGAGTTCACCAAGACCTGCCATCCCTCCAGCTTACGGAGGCAACGACACAAATGCGTACTACAGTTCGTCGTAACCGGTCGGTAGCTGTGTGGGATTTTTCATAGCGCGGTCGGGGAACTCGTCTCGGCGTCGGCCGCACGGGGCCCGCCGATCGCGCCGACTACGTGGCGCGCGCCGATCGGCACGATCATCGGGCGCTCCGATACGGGATCGGTGTGCACCTCGGCACGCAGCCCGAAGACCGTCCGCAACAGTTCGGTGTCGATCACCTCGCCCGGCGCGCCCTGGGCGACGATGCGGCCCTCGCGCATGACGATCAGCCGGTCGCTGTAGCGGATGGCCAGATTCAGATCGTGCAACACCATGACCACGGTCCGGCCCAGATCGTCGTGCAGCCGGTCGACGAGGTCGAGGACCTCGAGCGAATGGGCCAGATCCAGATAGGTGGTGGGCTCGTCGAGCAGCAGGATGTCGGTGCCCTGGGCCAGCGCCATGGAAATCCACGCCCGCTGGCGCTGTCCGCCGGACAGTTCGTCGAGGGTGCGGTCGGCCAGTTCCGCCACGCCGGTCTGGGCGAGGGCGTGCGCGACCTCGGTTTCGTCGTCGGCCGACCACTGGCGCAGCCAGGACTGATGCGGATGGCGCCCGCGCGCGACCAGATCGGCCACGGTCAGGCCTTCCGGTGCGACCGGGGTCTGGGGCAACATGCCGACGATGCGGGCGACGTCGCGGGTTTTCATGGTGGCGATCGCCTTGCCGTCCAACAGGACTCGGCCCGCGTTCGGCCGCAGCAGGCGGCCCAGCCCGCGCAGGAGTGTGGATTTGCCGCAGCCGTTCGGTCCGATCACGGTGGTGATGAGGCCGGGCTCGATATCGACGCTGAGGCCGTCGACGATGACGCGGCCGCCGTAGCCAAGGGTGATGTTCTCCGCGGCGAGGCGGTGCGCGTCGTCGTTGCCGGTGCTCCGGTGCGGGGTTCGGGTGCTCACAATGTCGCCTTCCGGTTCACGCGTATCAGCAGCAACAGCAGGAACGGTCCGCCGAACGCGGCGGTGACCAGGCCGACCGGCAGATCGACCGGTACGACGGTGCGGGCCGCGACATCGGCGGCGACCACGATCAGCGCGCCGGTCAGGGCCGAGCCGATCACGGGCTCGCCGGGAGTGCGCAGCAGCCGGCGCGCGATCTGCGGCGCGGCCAATCCGACGAAGGCCAGCGGGCCGACCGCCGCGGTGGCCAGCGCGGCCGCCGCCACCGCGGCGCCGATCAGCACCAGCTGCTGCGCCTGCACGCGCACACCGAGCGCGCGGGTGGTGTCGGAGCCGAAGCGCAGCGCGGCGAGAGTGCGCGCCGAGCCCGCCGCGATGGCGACCACGACGACGAGTCCGGCGGCCGCGGCCGCGGTCCGATTCCAGTCCGCGCCGTTGAGCGAGCCGGTGAGCCACAGTTGCGCCCGGGTGGCGTCATCGAGGCTCGCCCGCGTGACGAGCCAGTTGATACCGGCCAGCAGCAGTGCGTTGACCCCGATCCCGATGAGGATGAATCGCATTCCGCTCAGCCCGGTGTCGCCGCCGCTGTTGCGCCCCAGCGCCAGAACGCCGATGAGTGCGGCGGTGCCCAGCCCGCCTGCCAGCGCCGCGAGCGGAACACCCAGCGACGCCACGATTCCGGTGGCGGTGCCACCCGCTCCGGCCAGGACCGCCACCGCGGCGAAGCTCGCTCCGGAGGTGATGCCGAGGACGTCGGGACTCGCGAGCGGATTGTGCAGGATCGACTGGGTGATCGCGCCCGCGATGCCGAGCGCCGCCCCGGCCACCAGCGCGGTCACCGCGCGCGGCAGTCGCGATTCCATGACGACGTAGCGCTGCGAGCGGGTCCCGCCGCCGGTCAGCACGTCGAGCACCCGCCCGAGCGCGATGTGATAGTCGCCGACGGAGATGTCGACCACGAACAGCACCACGATCGCGGCGGCCAGGGCCAGCAGCGTCAGCAGCATCGAAAGACGAAGGACCGCAGACATTCCGGCGATTCGCACGGCCGGCCGGACCCGGGTCAGCTGCGCGCCGGATCGGCCCACGTCGGGAGCGTTGCTCGAATCGCCGACGGAGCCGGACGCCGCCTCGACAGCACTGGGGGAGCCGTCGCCGCCGAAGCCGGACACCGCCTCGGTGCCGGCGTCCACGGTTCGTTCGTCTCCGGTGGTCCCCGCCCCGGTATTCGATTCCATGCCGGTGGAGTCCGGAGTGCGGATATCGCTGCGCGCGTTCACAGTTCGGCCACCTTCCGCCGGCGCACGAGGGCGATGAAACAGGGTGCGCCGATCGCGGCGAGCACGATACCGGCCTGCAACTCCCCGGGTGGTGCGATCACCCGGCCGACGACATCGGCCAGCAGCAGCACGATCGCGCCGAGCAGCGCCGAATACGGAATCAGCCAGCGATGATCGGGGCCGGTGATCATGCGGCCCAGGTGCGGAACGACCAATCCGAGAAAGGCGATCGGGCCGACCGCGGCCGTCGCGGCGCCGGTCAGCAGCACCACCGCGGTCAGGCCGATGGCGCGGTTGCGCGCGATGTTCACCCCGAGTCCGCGCGCCACGTCCTCGCCGAGTCCGATCGCGTTGAGCCCGGGCGCGGCCAGGATCGCCAGCACCGCTCCCGCGAGGATGAACGGCGCCACCTGCGCCGCCACCGCGGGTTCGTGCCCGGCGGGTGTGCCGACCACCCAGAAGCGGTAGGTGTCCAGCGCGGCCGGATCGAGCAGGATCACCGCGTTGGTCAGCGCCTGTAGCAGTGCGGTGACCGCCGCCCCGGCCAGGACCAGCGTCAACGGGGTGGATCGGCTGCCGCCGGTCGCCGCGGCGCCGAACACCACCACACCCGCCACCAGCGCCCCGGCGAAGGCGAACCAGATGTACTGGCTCGGCTGGGTGAGCGCGAACAGATGGATGCCGAGCGCGGCCAGGAACGCCGCGCCCGCGTTGAGGCCCAGCAATCCGGCATCGGCGAGCGGATTGCGCGTGTAGCCCTGGATCAGCGCGCCGGCGATACCGAGTGCGGCGCCGGTCAGCAGCGCGAGAACCGTTCGCGGCAACCGCAATTCGCGCACGATCCGATCGGCCTGCCCGTCCGCCGGGCAGGTGAACGGCACGCCGTCCGGGCAGGAGACGGCGTGCCAGATCTCGGCGGGGGACAGGGATTTCGCGCCGACGGCGAGTCCGGCGACGACGGCGAGCAGCAGCACCCCGGCCAGGAGTGCCAGGCCGGTCGCGCGGCGACGGGGGGTGATGACTGCGGCGGACACGGCGGCGAACGACTCCTGGGTGACGCGTTTCATGGCGATAACAAGTCTGGTAAGCCTAACCTATCTTCCGTTGTCGACCGTAATGCCGAACGTTGAGGGGGTTCGATGTCCGAACCAGTGACGATTTTCCCGGCTCGCCGTCTCGAGCCGGCGTTCGAACAGATCTGCGTCCGGCTGCGCGCGTTGCAGCCCGGTCATCCGCGGGTCTACGCCATGGCGGCGATGGCCGAACAGGGTCGCCGGCGCTGGTGGCGATTGGCCGAGGGGGTGCGCGAAGGTCGCATCGAGTTGATGTATCGCCGGCATGCCGCGGAGATGGTCAGCCCCGGGATCGCCGCCGAGGTGGTCGCCACCGCGCTGATCCATGCCGTGGTCGGCCGGGTGGTCGCGCTGGCGGTCTGTGACAACCGGGCTTGGGATCCCGGGCTCGAGAATCTGTGGGTGCACACCGACAACGACGGCGGGCTGGACTGGGCGGGCCTGTCCGACACCACGATTCGCGTGGTGGCGGGTGATCCGCTGGCCGGGCGCCCGGGGGTGGTGACGCTGCCGTGCGATCGGGCGCTGTCGGTGTGGCTGGCCCATCGCTGCGAGGCGGCGCTGACGCTGGTGTGCGAAAGCCTGTACCGCTGTGCCGGGCTGAGCCGGGCGCGATTTTGGAATCTGGTGGGCGAATCCATCGTCGGCGCCGCCACTTACGTGCCGGAACTGGCGCGGACCGGCGCGGATGCCGGGACCGAGCGAGGGCAGGCGCTGCTGCTGGCGCTGGCCGATCGAGGGTTGCCGGTACGTCGCTCTTGCTTGGTTAGGTAAGCCTGACCTACACTCAACTCGGCGTCCGGATCGAGCGAGAGTCCCGAGGGCTGCGGTCGACTCCCCGGTCCACTGCCCGCGGCGGGCCCTTCGTCAGGAAGGGTCCGCCGCGTCGTTTCCGAGGCGTCCACTCGCGGATCCCGATGTGCCGGTGCGTGTTTCGCAGACACGACGATGCCCGGCCCACCGCCGGGATGGCGGCGAACCGGGCATCGGCGAGAACTAGTGGGTGGCGGCGAAACCGGTCCGCAGGTCGGCGAGGATGTCCTCGATCCCCTCGATACCCACCGCGAGCCGGACCAGGCCCGGCGTCACACCCGCGGCCAGCTGCTCCTCGGGAGTCAACTGTGAATGCGTGGTCGAGGCCGGGTGGATGACCAGCGAACGCACGTCGCCGATATTGGCGACATGGCTGTGCAGGGTCAGCGCGTCGACGAACCGCTTACCGGCGTCCACACCGCCCGCCAGCTCGAAGCCGACGATGGCGCCGGTGCCCTTCGGGGCCAGCTCGCGGCCGCGCTCGTACCACGGCGACGACGGCAGACCCGCGTAGAAGACGTTGGTCACCTCCGGCTGCTCGGTGAGGAATTCCGCGACCGCCTGCGCGTTCGAGACGTGCCGCTCCACCCGCAGGCTCAGCGTCTCGAGACCCTGGCTGATCAGGAACGCGTTGAACGGCGCCACCGCGGAGCCGAGGTCACGCAGCAACTGCACCCGCGCCTTCAGCGCGTAGGCCGGCGCCCCCAGATCGGCGAACACCGCGCCGTGGTAGCTGGGGTCGGGGGTGGTGAAGCCGGGGAAGCGCGAGTTGCCCTGTTCGTCGGTCACCGTCCAGTCGAAGGTGCCACCGTCGACGATCACGCCGGCGATCGCCGCACCGTGGCCGCCCAGGTACTTCGTCGCCGAGTGCACGACGATGTCGGCACCGTGCTTCAGCGGCTGGATCAGATACGGGGTCGGCACGGTGTTGTCCACGATGAACGGCACACCGGCGGTGTGCGCGACCTCGGCCAGGCCCGGCAGGTCCAGGATGTGGTTCTGCGGGTTGGACACCGTCTCGCCGTAGATCGCCTTGGTGTTCGGGCGGATCGCGGCGCGCCACTGATCCAGATCGTCGGGATCTTCGACGAACGACACCTCGATGCCCAGCTTCGGCAGCGTGTAGTGGAACAGGTTGTAGGTGCCGCCGTAGAGGCGCGGACTCGACACGATGTGGTCACCGGCGCCCGCGATGTTGAGGATCGCGAAGGTTTCGGCGGCCTGGCCCGAGGACAGCAGCAGCGCCGCCACACCACCCTCGAGGGCGGCGATGCGCTGCTCGACCGCGTCCTGGGTGGGGTTCATGATGCGGGTGTAGATGTTGCCGGGCTCGGCCAGACCGAACAGCGCCGCCGCGTGATCGGTGTCGCGGAAGGTGTAGGAGGTGGTCTGGTAGATCGGCAGCGCGCGAGCGTTGGTGGTGCCGTCGGGAATCTGGCCGACGTGGACCTGCTTGGTTTCGAAGCTCCAGTTCTGCGCCGGATCGTTCGGCTCGACGGAGTCGGTCATGGGTTTCAGCTCCAAAAGGTGTAGATGGGATGGGTCGTCGCGCATGAGGCGGCGGTGCGCCGCCCCCAAGGATGCCCGATTCGCGAAGAATCAGGCGGGAACTGTGGAGTTTTCCAACTCGGCAGTGATCAGTGTGGTCAGCACGGGCGTCGGCCCGGTGGAGATGTCGAGAACCGGGCAGTGGGCGTCCACGGCGGCCTGCAGTTCAGCGTAACGCTGCGCCGGTTCCGGGCCGTCGATGTGCACCGTCACCCGGACCTGCTGGAATCCGGCGCGCACGGTATCGTCGAGGCCGAAGAAGCCGCGCACGTCGAGGTCGCCCTCGGCGTCGATGCGCAGACCGTCGACGACGATGCCCAGCCGCTGTGCCCAGAACCGGTAGGTCACCACCTGACACGAGATCAGCGCCGCGAGATAGAACTCGACCGGATTGGGCGCCGTGCCCGCGCCGCCCAGCGCGGCCGGCTCGTCCACCCGGACCGTATAGGTGCCGGCCGTGACGGCGCTGCCGACGGCGCCCTCCGCGATTCCGGCGGCGGAAAACAGGACCTGCGCCTTCGCCGGATCGCCGGCCACAGCCTGTGCGGTGGCGTCGACGATATCGTTGAGCGGAGTGTCCGATGCGGCTGTCATGGCCGCCACGGTAGGGGCGCGCGGGTGCGGGAGCGAGGGTTGCGCTCGCCGTGATCACAACCGTAGCCGGATCGCTGTGAGTGCGTATACCCCTGCGGTACAACGATTTTCACATGTTATCACCAGGTGTGCTGCTCGATTACCGGGCCCGCGCGCGCCCTGGGGCGCGGCACCGCCGTACCGGCCGGTACTCAGGTGGTGTAAGTGTTTTTCCATGACACAGCACGACCGATTCGAGGCTCGCTCCCTGGCGGATGTCACGCCCGAGCAGATGACCCGCTACAGCGAGGGGACCTTCACCGACCTCATCGGTCTGAAGTACACCGAGGTCCGGCCCGATCGCGTGGTCGGGGAGTGGGTGGTCTCGCCGCAGCTGCATCAGCCGGCGGGCATCGTCAACGGCGGGGTGTACTGCACGATCATCGAAACCCTGGCCAGTGTCGGCGGCGGTGTCTGGTTCGGCGACCGCGGACATGTGGTCGGCGTCAACAACAACACCGACTTCCTGCGCGCGGTCCGCGAGGGCAGTCTGCGCGGTGTCGCCACCCCGATTCACCAGGGCCGATCGCAGCAACTGTGGCAGGTGCAGATCACCGACGAGCAGGACCGGGTGGTCGCGCGCGGGCAGGTGCGGCTGCAGAACCTCACCGCGGACGGGGCGGCCAAGAGCTAGCGCCGAAGCCGAGCGCCGACCCGACGACGAGCGCACCCGGTACGGCCGTGCCAAGATATCGAGCACCGTACGTCCGAGCAGCCGAGGAGGCGATGTGCGTCTGTCACCGCACGAGCAGGAACGGCTGATGCTCAGCTACGCGGCCGAACTGGCGCGGCGGCGGCAGGCGCGCGGGCTGAAACTCAACCATCCCGAAGCCGTCGCGATCATCACCGACCACGTCCTGGAGGGCGCCCGCGACGGCCGCACCGTCGCCGAGTTGATGTCCTCGGGCCGCACCGTGCTCACCCGCGACGACGTGATGGCGGGTGTGCCGGAGATGATCCCCGACGTGCAGGTCGAGGCCACCTTTCCCGATGGCACGAAACTGGTGACCGTGCATCACCCGATCGGCTGAGGGGCACCGATGAGCGCGATATCCGCCGGGAGCGGCCCGGTGCCGGGAGAGTATCTGCTCGGCGCCGACCCCATCGAGATCAACGCCGGCGCCGACCGGATCGAACTCGAGGTGGTCAACACCGGCGACCGGCCGGTGCAGGTGGGCAGTCATGTGCACTTCCCGCAGGCCAACACCGCCCTCGAATTCGACCGGGTCGCGGCACACGGCCGCCGCCTCGACATTCCGGCGGGGACGGCGGTGCGCTTCGAACCGGGTCTGGCGCAGCGCGTTTCGCTGGTGCCGCTGGGCGGCAGCCGCGAGGTGTACGGGATCGGCCCGGAGGCGCCGGGGCCGCTCGGCCCGGTGGTGAACCGGTCCGGTGAGACGGACGGAAGGCCGGTCGACCGATGACGGAACTGTCCCGCGCTCGTTACGCCACACTCTTCGGCCCCACGGTCGGGGATCGAATTCGCCTGGCCGACACCGATCTTCTGATCGAGATCACCGAAGACCGCTGCGGCGGACCCGGCCTGGCCGGTGACGAGGCCGTCTTCGGCGGCGGCAAGGTCCTGCGCGAATCGATGGGCCAAGCTCGTGCCACCCGCGCCGAGGGCACGCCGGACACCGTGATCACCGGGGCGGTGATCGTGGACTACTGGGGAATCATCAAGGCCGACATCGGCATTCGCGACGGCCGCATCTGCGGGATCGGCAAGGCCGGAAATCCGGAGACCATGGACGGCGTGCATCCGGATCTGGTGGTGGGCCCGTCGACGGAGATCATCGCCGGCAACGGCCGCATCCTCACCGCCGGCGCGATCGACTGCCACGTCCACTTCATCTGCCCGCAGTTGCTCGACGAGGCGCTCGGCGGCGGTATCACCACCCTGATCGGCGGCGGAACCGGGCCGGCCGAGGGCTCCAAGGCCACCACGGTCACTCCCGGCGCGTGGCATCTGGGCCGCATGCTGGAGGCCACCGACGGCTGGCCGGTCAATATCCTGCTGCTCGGCAAGGGCAACACCGTGCGTCCCGAGGCGATGTGGGAGCAATTGCGCGGCGGCGCCGGCGGATTCAAGCTGCACGAGGACTGGGGGACCACCCCGGCAGCGATCGACGCCTGCCTGCGGGTGGCCGATGCCGCCGGAGTTCAGGTCGCGCTGCATTCCGATACGCTCAACGAGGCCGGATTCGTCGAGGACACTCTCGCCGCGATCGCCGGGCGGGCCATCCACTCGTATCACACCGAGGGCGCCGGCGGCGGGCACGCGCCGGACATCATCACCGTCGCCTCGCACCCGAATGTGATGCCCAGCTCGACGAATCCGACCCGCCCGCACACGATCAACACTCTCGACGAACATCTGGACATGCTGATGGTGTGCCACCATCTCAATCCGGCCGTGCCCGAGGATCTCGCCTTCGCCGAGAGCCGGATCCGGCCCTCCACCATCGCCGCCGAGGATTTGTTGCACGATCTGGGCGCGATCTCGATGATCGGCTCCGATTCCCAGGCGATGGGCCGCATCGGGGAAGTGGTGATGCGGACCTGGCAGACCGCGCACATGATGAAGGTCCGCCGCGGCGCGCTGCCCGGCGACGGGGCCGCCGACAATCATCGGGTGCGTCGCTATATCGGGAAATACACGATCTGCCCGGCGGTGACACACGGTCTGGACCACGAGATCGGGTCGGTGGAAGTCGGCAAATTGGCCGATCTGGTGCTGTGGGAGCCGGCCTTTTTCGGTGTGCGCCCGCATGCGGTGCTCAAGGGTGGCGCCATCGCCTGGGCCGCGATGGGTGATGCCAACGCCTCGATCCCGACTCCGCAGCCGGTGCTGCCGCGGCCGATGTTCGGCGCCGCGCCGGTGGTCGCGGCGGGGACGTCGCTGCATTTCGTCTCCCCGCAGGCCGTCGAGGACGGACTCGCCGAGCGGCTGCGGGTCCGGCGCACACTCGTCCCGGTGGCCGATGTGCGCCGCCGGACCAAGAGCGATCTGCCGCTCAATGACGCGATGCCGCGCATCGAGGTGGAACCCGACACCTTCACCGTGCGCATCGACGGCGAGGTGTGGGACCAGCAGCCGGCCGGCGAGCTGCCGATGGCGCAGCGCTACTTCCTGTTCTGAGCCCGCGCGGCGCTGCCGTGAGGGTGCCGCCGACGGCGCTGCGCTGCACGGGCCGGATGGCGGTGGCACACTGGCCGATATGACGAATGCCGAATGGGGCGCGGTCGACCGCTACGTCGTGGACACTCTGATCGGGGACGCCGATTCCGATGTGGCGCAGGCGAACTCCGAGGCGGGGCTGCCGCCCATCGACGTCTCGCCGGCGCAGGGCAAATTCCTGTATCTGCTCGCACTGTCGGCCGGGGCACGGCGTGTCCTCGAGATCGGCACGCTCGGCGGGTTCAGCACCTTGTGGCTGGCGCGTGCGGTGGGACCGCAGGGGAGCGTCGTGACCCTGGAATACGATCCGCACCACGCCGAGGTGGCCCGAGCCAACCTCGATCGCAAGGGTGTGGGGGAGCGGGTGGAGATCCGGGTCGGTGCGGCGCTGGACACCCTGCCCGCGGTCGCCGAGGACCACGGCGAGCCCTTCGACCTGGTCTTCATCGATGCCGACAAGGTCAACAACGCCAACTATGTGCGGTGGGCCTTGCGGCTGACCCGGCCCGGTTCGGTGATCATCGTCGACAATGTCGTGCGCCGCGGTGCCCTGGCCGACGGCGATCCCGGCGATCCCGCGGTCCGCGGGGCCCGGGAAGCGCTGGGACTGCTCGCCGACGAGCCGCGGCTCGAG
The DNA here is from genome assembly GCF_015354405.1 of Nocardia sp. BSTN01. GTDB lineage: Bacteria > Actinomycetota > Actinomycetes > Mycobacteriales > Mycobacteriaceae > Nocardia. The sequence goes on from NZ_JADKYP010000006.1 coordinate 104,484, forward strand.
GCCACCGTGCTGCAGACCGTGGGCAGTAAGGGCTGGGACGGATTCGCCTACGCCGTGGTCACCGGCTGACCGGCGCCGAATCGCCGTGCCCGACCCGGTCGGGACGGTCGGCGAGTTCGGTCCAGAAATCCACGTACGCCTGTTCGTGGCCGATGCCGAGTTCCAGGATGCGGGAACGGGATTGGGCGCGCACGGTATCGGCCGGGTCGATCTCGGCGTGCATGGCGCGGTAGCGGTCGAGCCAGCGGCGGTGCTCGGCCGCCTGGCGGCGCGCGAGGGCGACCACGTCCTCCGGTGCGCCGAGATCGGCGAAGAACAGTTTCACCTGCGCCGGATCACGCGTCTCCGGCGGCGGGCACCCGGGGTCGGCCAGCCACGCGCGTAACGCCTCGCGTCCGGCGTCGGTGAGCTGGAACACCCGGCGCCGGCGGCCGGTCTCCTCGGCGTCCTCGTGCAGTAGGCCACGCTCGGCCAGCCGGGCCGGAATGCGATAGAGCTGCGCATGCGGCACCGGCCAGAAGTAGTCGACGCTTTCCTCCATGCGCGCTTTGAGTTCGTAGGGGGTGAGCGGGCCGTGCCGGGCGATGAGCCCGAGCACGATATGGTCCTGCGCTCCCAGATCCGCCATGGTCGTCAGCTTTCGGTTCGGCACGTCTCGGTTCGGAACGGCATTGACACGGTCTCACTGAGACTATAGCTTCATATCTGCCATACCGTATCAATGAGACTATTGGAGTGGACATGCGTGCGTACGGAATCGAACTCTTCGACCGGTGGACGGCGATGTGGAACGGGGAACTGGAGCTCGCGAATCGAATCATGGCTCCGCACTTCACACTTCGGTACGCCCAACCGGGCGCGGAGGCATACGACACCATCCACGATCCGGAGACGTTCGCGCGGCAGATCGCGGCCTTCCGCGCGGCCGCGCCCGGGCAGCGATTCGAAACCCAGGGCGAGGCGGTCGTCGAGATCGACGACCGCCGTACCGGGACCGTGGCGCGGCCCTACGGTTCGCGCCGGCCGGTCGCGGACGGTGAGATCGCCGTGAGCGGCACCGATATCCTGCGCGTCCAGGACGGACTGATCGTGGAGGTCTGGTCGGTCTCCGGCGGGATCGAGGGCCGGTCGTACTACTGAGCTCCGGGTCGGTTGTGGCGTGCGGCGAAACCGTCGCACATCGCCGACAGGCCCGAATGCAATTGCCGCACAGGATCGAGCAGATCGCCGAGTCCGGTGCCTTCGAGGGGCGCCAGCGCGGGCGGGCTCGGCCAGCGCGGGGTGCCCTCGAGAAGTGCCGTCAGGCCGGAGGATTCGTCGTGCTCGTCCTCGCGGGCGGCCAGAATGGTGGCGCTGACCTGCTGGAGAGCGATCCCGGCGATATAACTCCAGACCTCGAGAGCCATCGCGGTGGCCTCGCGGCGATCATCGGTCAGTTCGAGTAGCCCTTCGGTCAGCCAGCCCAGACACGCCAGGCTGTGTGGGCCGAAGTTGTAGCGTGGCACCGCGAAGGTGAACAGCACCCACGGGTGGAGCCGGTAGAGCTGCCAGTCGATGTCGGCGGCCGCGCGCACCCGGTCGCGCCAGGTCCAGCCCGCGTCCGGCGCCGGGTACGGATAGCGGCGCGCGACCTCGTCGGTCATATCGGCCAGCAGTGCGTCCTTGTTCGGTACGTGCCGATACAGCGACATCGCGCCCACGCCCATCCGCTCGGCGATGCGGCGCATGGACAGTCCGTCGATGCCGTCCGCATCCGCGAGTGCGATGGCGGTGTCGACGATCGCCGCTCGCGTCAGCCGCTCGGGCTGGGGGCGACTCGGAGAGTCCGAAGGTGCCGGTGAGGAGGGGTGGGAAGGTTTCGGCATCGAAACTCGCTTTCCTTTCTGCGGCCGGATGCGTACGCTGTACCCGGGTCGCGTACGACGTACGCACGAGATGAAGGATAGGTGATGGTCGGCATTGAGACCTCGGCGGCGGGCTACACCGCGCCGAGCGCAACCCCCCGGCGGGCGTGGCTGGGTCTGGCGGTGTTGATTCTGCCCGTGCTGCTGGTGTCGATGGACATGTCGGTGCTGTACCTGGCGATGCCGACGCTGACCGAGCATCTGGACCCCTCGGCCGAACAGCAGCTGTGGATTCTCGACATCTACGGATTCATGATCGCCGGACTGCTGATCACCATGGGCAATCTCGGTGACCGCATCGGCCGGCGCAACATATTGCTCGCCGGCGCAACGGTTTTCGGCATCGCCTCGCTGCTGGCGGCCTTCGCGCCCAGCGCCGGGGTGCTGATCGCGGCGCGCGCGCTGATGGGTGTCGGCGGTGCGACGCTGCTGCCGTCGAGCCTGGCGCTGATCTCGAGCCTGTTCCCCGATGCCCGGGCCCGCGGCACCGCGATCGGCATCTGGACGGCGTTCTTCGCGGGCGGTTCGGCGGTGGGACCGGTGATCGGCGGCCTGCTGCTGCACAAGTTCTGGTGGGGTTCGATCTTCCTGATCAATACGCCGGTCTTGCTGGTGCTGCTGGCGCTGGGACCGCTGCTGCTGCCCGAACATCGCTCCGTCGGTCGCGGACCGCTCGATCCGGTGAGCGTGGTCATGTCCATCGGCGGCATCCTGCCGCTGGTGTACGCGGTGAAACGGGCCGCGGCCGAGGGCGTCGACGCGGTCTCGGTGGTGCTCGGACTCGCCGGTATCGCGATCCTGGTGGCGTTCGTGCGGCGCCAGCGCACCCTCGCCGAACCGCTGCTGGATCTGAGCCTGTTCCGGCGCGGACTGTTCCGGGTGGCGATCGGGTCCTCCACGGTGGGCATGATGTCGCTGGCCGGCATGAGCTACCTGACCAGCATGTATCTGCAGTCGGTGGCCGGACGCGACGTTCTGGGCGCGGCACTGCTGGGTATTCCGGCGGCGATCGCGGTGTTCGTGTGCTCGATGGGCGGGGCGCGGGTGGCGCGCCGGCTCGGCACGCGCGGCTCGTTCGTGCTGGCGTTGAGCGCGGCCGCGGTCGGCAATCTGCTGTTGCTCGGCATCGGCGTCGACGGCGGAATCGGCTGGTACATCGCCGGATCCACCATCGCGGGTCTGGGCTACGGCATCGTGTTCACTCTGGTGTCGGAGGTCGCGGTGTCCTCGGTTCCGGCCGAACGCGCGGGATCAGCGGTCGGTATCTCCGAAACCAGTTTCGAACTGGGTAACGCCCTGGGGTTGTCGCTGCTGGGTTCGCTGGCGGCGCTGGTGTTCCGATCGGGTGGCGATTTCGCCGACACGCTCGGCGAGACGCTCGTGCGCCACAGCGGCGATTCGGCCGTGATCCATGCCGCGCAGAGCTCGTTCGTCACCGGAATGCACACCGCGCTGGCGGTCGGTGCGGCATTGCTGATCATGATGGCGGTGACGGCGGCGGCGACCTCGGGCCGGCGGCGACGTCGCGCGGTCGCGGTGGATGCCGCGTCCGCGGCGGCGGCAGGGCGCTGACCGGTTCCCGGTCGCGGTGACGATTCCGGCCCGCGGGGCCGAGCGGCCCAATACAGTTTCGGCTGTGACAGATACCGCCTCACCGGGCCGTCCGCTGGCCGAGCGGGTCGCGACGCGGTTGTTGTATCCCACGTCGCGACCCCGGGACGCGGCGTTGCGTGACGCCGTGTCCGGGCGGGTCGTGCTGGTGACCGGAGCCTCACACGGCATCGGGAAGGTCGCCGCCGCCAAATTCGCCGCCGCCGGAGCCGTGGTGGTGATGGTGGCGCGCTCGGCGGCGGAGCTGGAGGCCGTGGCCGACGACATCACCGCGGGCGGCGGCATCGCACACACCTACAGCACCGACCTGACCGATATGGACGCGGTGGACAGCTTGGCCCGCGACATCCTCGCCACGCACGGGCGGGTGGATGTGGTGGTCAACAACGCGGGCCACTCGATTCACCGCTCGATCGAGCAGTCCTACGACCGCTTCCACGACTTCACCCGGACCATCGATATCAACTACCTCGGGCCGGTGCGATTGCTGCTGGCCCTGCTGCCGGCGATGCGGCAGCGTGGCCGCGGACATATCGTCAACATCTCCACCTGGGGGCTGCGCATGCCGCCGGCGCCGCGGTGGGCCGCCTACGGCGCGTCGAAGGCGGCGTTCGACCAGTGGTTGCGCACGGTGGCGACCGAGGTGGCGGCCGACGGCGTGACCGCCACATCGATCTACATGCCGCTGGTGCATACCCGCATGAGCGCGCCCACCGATTTCGGCTCCATGCCGGGGCTGACCGCCGCCGAGGCCGCGGATCTGGTGTGTCACGCCGTCGTCGCGAAACCGGTGGAGATCTCACCGTGGTGGAGCGGTCCGCTGCAGGCGTGGACGGATCTGACCCGCGGTCCGATGCAGCGGCTGATGGCCCGCAGCATCCGATTCACCTGAACCGCTCGCTCAGCTCTGCAGGAACGCCAGCAGATCGGCGTTGAAACGCTCCTTGTCGCCGGGGACCAGGGCGATGCCGTGCGAACCGCCCTCGTAGACGGTGAGCGTCGCGTCCGGGATGATCTTCGCCGCCTTGCGGGCGGTGGCGTCGATGGGCACGATCTGATCGTCGTCGCCGTGCACGATGAGCGTCGGCACATCGAACTTCTGCAGGTCGGCGGTGAAATCGGTGTAGGCGAAGGCGTCGACACAGCGCACTCCGGCCTCGATCGCCTCGTGCATCGCCATGAACCAGAACGCGTCGCGGTTGCCCTGGGTGGCTCTGGTGCCCGGCCGGTTGGCGCTGAAGAAGCCCTCGGAGGTGTCGCGCCAGAACTGCGAGCGTTCGGTGAGAATGCCCTTCTTGATCTGATCGAACACCTCGTCGGGCACGCCTTCGGGGTTGTCGGTGGTGCGCGCCATCAGCGGCGGGATAGCCGACAGCAACACCGCGGACCGCACGCGTCCGGTGCCGTGGCGGCCGATGTAGCGGGCCAGTTCGCCACCACCCATGGAGTGCGCCACCAGCGTCACATCGCGCAGGTCCAGCCGGGTGAGCAGATCGTTGAGATCGTCGGCGAAGGTGTCGAAGTCGTATCCGCCCCACGGCTGCGCCGACCGGCCGTGTCCGCGGCGATCGTGCGCGATACCGCGAAAACCGTTGTCCGCGACGTGTTTCAGTTGATCGTCCCAGGCATCGGCGTTGAGCGGCCAGCCGTGGATGAAGACCACGGGGCGGCCCGAACCCCAGTCCTTGTAGTAGATGTCGACCTCGTCACGCGTCGTGCACACAGGCATGGACGAAACCTCCTCCGCGTGCGCCCGCCGGCCTCGGTCGCGGGCCGTGAGAACGAGACGCGACCTCCAGCGTAGGAGCTGCGACCGAGGCGAAGGGCTACGAATCGGTTACGCCAGCAATCGGTCAGCTACCGATAGTTACGGCTCGAGGACGACCTTGCCGACGGTGGCGCGATCCTCGAGGGCCCGGTGCGCGGCCGCGGCGTCTGCGAGGGCGAACCGGTGCACCGCCGGGCGCAACCGCCCGGATCCGGCGGCGGCCAGGGCGCGCGTCTCCAGCGCCGCGATTCCGCCGCCCCGTTCGAGCATTTCCGGGCCGAGGACCGATCGTGAGGTGATGCCGCGGGCGGCGAGCTCATCGGGTGCGAATTCCAGTGCGGCATCGCTCCAGCCGAAGACGAGATGGGCGCCGCCGGGTGCGAGCAGCTCCACCGCGGCCCGGCCGGCCGCGCCGCCGACCCCGTCGAAGACCCAGTGCGCGGGCCGCTCGCCGAAGCGTGCGCGCACCGCGTCCGGCCAGCCCGGGTCGGTGTAGTCGAGGGCGAGGTCGGCGCCGTTGTCTTCGACCGTGGCGACCTTGGCCGCCCCGCCGGCCAGTCCGACGACGGTGAGTCCGGCGGCGCGCAGATACTGCACGAGCAGGGTGCCGATTCCGCCCGCCGCGGCCGGCACCACCGCGAGCTGTCCCGGCTCGATGTCGCCGGCGAATCCCAGGATGCCCAGGGTGGTTCGGCCTGTGCCGATCATCGCCACCGCCGCGGCCGGATCCAGTGCGTCCGGAATCCGGTGCAGCCGTTGCGCATCCGCGACGGCCAGTTCGGCGTAGCCGCCCGGCGCCGCGCCCAGGTGGGTGACGACCGGAGTGCCCAGCAGCTCCGCGTCGACGCCGGAGCCCACGGACTCGACGACGCCCGCGACTTCCCGGCCGGGGATCGTCGGCAAGGGCGGACGTGGGTAGGGGCCCGGCAGGCCGCGGCGTAACTGCGTGTCCACCAAGTGGATTCCCGCCGCGGCGACGGTGATCCGGACCTGTCCGGCTCCCGGCGGTGGGTTGGGGACCGTCTCGTACCGCAGGTTCTCGGCCGGGCCGAATTCGTACAGGCGTATCGCTTTCATGAGCACAGCCTGCAACCTCGATCATTGTTGAGGTCAAGTGCGGGCGGACATGTCGCGCTCGGCGCCCACGCCGCGCAGCAGGGTGTCGACCACGATGTCGGCCGCGCGGGCGGGATCGAGGTAGGGGAGATTCTCGGCGGCGTTGACCATCAGCTGTGCCAGCAGAGTCGATACCCAGCCCTCGGGGAGGCCGGGGCGGAGCAGGCCTTCGTCGGTGGCCCGGCGCAGAAAGGCGTCGACCTCGGCGATCAGCGGTGCGCGGCGTGCGCGAATCGTCTCGTCGGCCACCAGTCTCGCCGTCTGCACCGGCCAGCGGCGGTTGACCCCGATGACGGCTTCGACGTACCGGTGCAGGGCGACCGCGACCGGCGCCTCCCGGAGCCGGGCGCTCGCGACGGCTTCCTCGACCGCGTCGTATCGAGCCTGATAGACGGCCGCGAGAAGTTCGTCGCGCGAGGCGAACCGGCGGTAGACGGTGCGCCTGTCCACGCCGGCTTCGGCGGCGATGGCCGACAGGCTCGCGGACGGATCGCCGGCGAGCAGCCGGGCGCCGGTGGTCAGCACCAGTTCGATATTGCGGGCGGCGTCAGCTCTCACGGCTTCAATGTACACAGCTATGCAGCGGAACTACCAAAAATCGCCCCGTCGAAGCAGCGAAACTTGACATAAGTGCTACATTGATGTGGCAGTTGAAATTGGCCGGTCGCGCCGACAGCGCCCGGACCGGAGGACGGAGAAGAGAACATGGCCGGAACATGGCTGATCACCGGTGCGTCGCGGGGCCTGGGACGCGAGCTGACCGAGGCCGCCCTGGCCGCCGGGCATCGGGTCGTCGCCGGTGCGCGTCGCCCCGAACAACTCGACGAGGTGGTCCAGCGCTACGGTTCGCGGATCCTGCCGGTGCGATTGGACGTCACCGACCCGGCGGCGGCCGAGGCCGCCGTGCGCGCGGCCACCGAGACCTTCGGCTCGCTCGATGTCGTGGTCAACAACGCCGGATACGCCGACAGCGCCCCGATCGAGGAGATGGCCGCCGACGATTTCCGGGCGCAGGTCGAAACCAGCCTGTTCGGCGTCGTGCACGTCACCCGCGCCGCGCTCCCGGTACTGCGGGCCCAGCGCTCGGGGACCTTCGTGCAGATTTCCTCGATCGGCGGCCGTGTCGGTGGTTCGCCCGGGCTGGGCGCCTATCAGACAGCGAAATTCGCGGTCGAGGGATTCTCCGAAGTGCTGGCGAGCGAGGTGGCCCCGTTCGGGGTGCGGGTCGTGATCGTCGAGCCGGGCGCCTTCCGCACCGACTGGCAGGGCGCCTCGATGACCATCCATCCGGTGGGCGCCGACTACGAGGCGAGCGTCGGCGCCGTCCACCGTTTCCGCCGCGACAACGACGGATCCCAGCCCGGCGACCCCGCTCGCGCAGCCCGCATCATCGTCGAGGTGGCCGCCTCCGACGAACCGCCACGCCGCCTGCTGCTGGGCAGTGATGCGCTGGCCGCGGCCAGGTCGGCCGGACAGGTCCGGGCCGAGGAAACCGAGAAGTGGGCCGCGGTGAGCGCCTCGGCGGACTTCGCCGCCGCGGGCCGACCCGCGCGGTTCTAGGATCGGAGATCGTGCCCGGCCGCAGGAGATGTCCATGAGTCTCGCGATGGTGATGTCGCTCGCCGACTCGCGGCTGCCCATCGGCGGGCATGTGCATTCGGGCGGGGTCGAGGAGGCCATCAGCTCCGGGCTCGTGCGTGACCTCGACACGGTGGCGGCCTATCTGCGGCGCCGGATCCGCACCACGGGTCTGGTCACGGCGTCGCTGTCGGCGGCGGTCTGCGCGGAAGCCCTGCGGCCCTCGGCGGCCGAGGCGGAAGCCGATGCCCGTACCCCGGCACCGGCGGCACGCACGGCGTCTCGGGCACAGGGGCGCGGACTGTTGCGGCTAGCGAAACAGGTGTGGCCGCAGCATGATTGGCCCGCCCTGGGCATGCGGCCGCATCTGTCCACGGTCTTCGGTGTCGTGGGCCTGGCCGCAGGGGTGCGGCCGGTGGAGATCGCCGGGGTCGTGGTCTATACGACGATGACCGGAGCCGCCACCGCGGCACAACGACTGCTCGCCCTCGACCCGGCCGCGGTCGCGGCGATCACGCTGGAGCTGGCTCCACTGTGCGACGACACTGCCCGCACGGCCACGATGGGCCCGGCCGCCCTCTCCGATCCGCTCGGTGACGTGCTCGCTCAGCGCCACCTCGACCGCGAGATGCCGCTGTTCGCGTCGTAGCCCGCGCGGCGGAGCGACCGCCGGCCGGACATTCGCCGCCCGGGAGGTAACACCGGGTTCACATGAATCGGCCACGATGATCGTCGAGAGTCGACGCCCGAAGGAGAGCACATGCCGCCCCATCTGATCGACGGCGAACCGCACGATCACGCCCACGACCGTCCCAAGCGGGTGCGGACGCCGGGGGAGCCGGTGCGCATCGGGATCGGCGGGCCGGTCGGATCCGGGAAGACGGCGCTGGTCGCGGCGCTGTGCCGGCAGCTGCGCGCGGAACTGTCGCTGGCCGTGCTGACCAACGACATCTACACCACCGAGGACGCCGACTTCCTGCGCCGGCATGCGGTCCTTCCCGACGAACGTATCAGCGCGGTGCAGACCGGCGGCTGCCCGCACACCGCCATTCGCGACGACATCACCGCCAATCTCGACGCCATCGACGATCTGATCGAGGCGAATCCGCCGCTGGATCTGATTCTGGTCGAATCCGGCGGCGACAACCTCACCGCCACCTTCTCCGCGGGCCTGATCGATGTGCAGATCTTCGTCGTCGACGTGGCCGGCGGCGACAAGGTGCCGCGCAAAGGCGGTCCGGGCGTGACGTTCTCGGATCTGCTGGTGATCAACAAGACCGACCTGGCGCCGATGGTGGGCGCCGACCTCGAGGTGATGCGCCGCGATTCCGCGGCGGTGCGCGCGGGCCGCCCGTTCGTCTTCAGCTCGCTGACCGAGGATCCGGCCGCGACACCGGTGCTGGCGTGGGTGCGCGATCAGCTGGGGGCGGTGGCGGCCGCCGAGGCCGCCGGGGAAAGCGCTGTTGCGCACTGAGATTCGCATCGTCGCGCGTGCCGGGGCCCGGCCGTGGTCGGCGGCCACCGGCGCGCTGGCGGTCCGCTGCACCGGACCGGATACGGTGCATCTGATCGGTGCCGCGGCCACGCCGCTCGGCGGGGACGAACTCGATATCCGCATCGTGGTCGAGCCCGGTGCGCGTCTGATGGTTCGCTCGGTCGCGGCGACGATCGTGCTCCCCGGTCGCACGACCCCGTCGTCCACGGCATCGTGGACGTTCGACGTCGGCGCGGGCGGGGAACTCGATGTCGATCCGGAACCGACGGTCGTCGCCGGGGGAGCCTGCCATCGTGCCGTCACCCGGGTGCGGCTGGCCGCCGACGCCCGGGTCCGTATTCGCGAACGCGTGCAGATCGGCCGCACCGGCGAGGATCACGGCGGCTGGTGCGGCGACCTCATCGCCGACACGTCGACCCTGCCGCTGCTGCGGCATCGCCTGGAACTCGGCGCCGGCACCGCCGCTGACGACCTGCTGTCGGCCCCCCGCGCGCTGTCCAGCGAGCTGCGATATCCCGACGACGCCCCCGCCGCCACCATCGGTGTGGCCGCCGCGGTGCTGCCGCTGGCAGCCGGGGGTTCGCTGTCGACGTGGACGGGCGCGCGGCTGTCCGACACTCCGGCGAACCTTCGCTGTCGCGCCGCCGCAGCGGGGTGAGCCGGGACATCGGGCTCGCTCCGGGAACCGGGGAATCGATCGTGCTTTCGCGGCCGATGCGAATGCACAAGGGCCGCAAGCGCTTCGGCTTACGGCCCTCGGTAGTGCTCTGGTGAACAGGCGGAGTCGTCAGCCCGCCTTCGGCTGCGACGAGCCGGAGGTAGTCGACTCGTTCGAAGCACCGGACTGGCTCGTCGCAGTGGACTCGCTCGAGCCCGCGGCCTTTTCGCCGTCCGGCGTAGTGGCCGCCGGTTTCGCCGGCGGCTCACCCGGTGCGGCGGGAGGCGTCGTGTTACCGACCTCGGCCTCCACTTCCCGGGCGTCGGTTTCGTTGCCGTTCATGGCCTCGAGTGCCAGCCGGGCGAAGACCCACTGTTCGGTGGCCGCCATCTGCCCGCGGTTGCGGCCGAGGAAGGCGACGAACCACTGGAACACGGTGACGGTCCGGCTGCGGTAGCCGATCAGGTAGTACAGGTGCAGCACCAGCCAGATGAGCCACGCGAGGAAGCCGGAGAACTCCAGCTTGCCGATCTGACAGACGGCGTTGAACCGCGACACCGTCGCCATGCTGCCCTTGTTGAAGTACTTGAACGGCTTGCGCTGATCCGGGGTCTGCTTACCGGCGACCTCGGCCTTGATCTGCTTGGCCGCGTAGGTGGCGCCCTGGATGGCGCCCTGCGCCTGGCCGGGGACGCCGGGCACCGCCATCAGGTCGCCGACGACGAAGACGTTCGGATATCCCTTGATGGTCAGATCCGGTTCGACCACGACCCGCCCGGCGCGGTCGGTTTCGGTGCCCTTGGACCGTTCGGCCAGCATCTTGCCCAGTTCGCTGGCCTGCACTCCGGCCGACCACACCTTGCACGCCGATTCGATGCGACGCTCGGTGCCGTCCTTGTCCTTGACCGTCACGCCGCGGGCGTCGACATCGGTGACCATGGCGTTGAGCTGGATTTCCACGCCCATCTTCTCGAGGCGGCGCTGCGCCTTGCCGCCGAGTTTGGGTCCCATGGGCGCGAGCACCGCACCGGCGCCTTCGACCAGCAGGACGCGCGCGTCGCGCGGATCGATGTTGCGGAAGGTGCCGACGAGGGTGCGGTCGGCGAGTTCGGCGATCTGGCCGGCCAGTTCGACGCCCGTCGGTCCGGCGCCGACCACGACGAAGGTCAGGAACCGGTCGCGTTCCTCCTGGGTCTTGGCCAGTTCGGCCTCCTCGAACGAGCCGAGGATGCGCGCGCGCAGTTCCAGCGCGTCGTCGATGGTCTTCATCCCCGGCGCGTAGGTGGCGAACTGGTCGTTGCCGAAATAGGACTGCTGGGCGCCGGTCGCGACGATCAGGCTGTCGAAGGAGGTGACGGTGTCCTGGTTGAGCAGTTTCGACGTCACGGTCTTGTTCACCAGGTCGATATCGTGGACCTCGCCCAGGATGACCCGCGTGTTGTGATGTTTACGCAGCACGATGCGGGTGGCGGGGGCGATCTCACCGGTGGACAGGATGCCGGTGGCGACCTGGTAGAGCAGCGGTTGGAACAGGTGCGTGGAGGTCTTGGAGATCAGTACGACATCGACGTTGTCGTGCTCGAGATGTTTGCACGCGAACAAGCCGCCGAAGCCGGATCCGATCACCACCACGCGGTGGCGTCGGTTCTCGACAGTTTCGGTTCCCATCAGCGCTCCTCGCCGGACGTTCGGTCTACGACAGGCTCAACGGTAGTCGGCTGCCCGGAGGCAGTCACGACGAGCACCGAATGTCGGCGCGTCCGCGCCTCGGGCCCCGGTTTCGGCCCGCGCGGGGCGGGTATGCGTTCATTTCGGCACCGGCTCCGCCGCGCCCACCAGCGGCCCGACGAGGCGGTCGCCGCCGATGCTCTCCACGGTCGGCCACAGGAAGGCCGCGAGCTGGTCGACGAAGTCGGCGCGGGAGCGGCTCGGCTGCTGTATCCAGGCCTCGGCCGACATCAGAATGGCGCCGACGGTGGCGGTCGCCCAGATCCGCGCCAGCGCCGGGTCGGCGTCGAGGCGGCGCAGGATGATGTCGAAAATCGATGTCGCCCAATCGGTTACGCGGGTGAAGAACGGCCGGTGCTCGGCGTCGCCGCGCTCGAGCCGCTGCATCATGACGTGGTGCAGGTTGGGATTGGCGTCGACGAAATCGCACATCAGGGTCACCACCGCCCGCAGCAGCTGTTGTGCGGGTAGCGGCTGGGCCAGCAGGCGGTCGGCGGCGGCGATGATCGCGTTCATATGTCGCTCGGCCAGCGCATCGATCAGCGCCGGGAGGTCCGGGAACACCGCGTACACCGCGGTGCGCGCGTATCCGGCCTCGGCGGCGACCTGCGCGATCGTCATGCGCGCTCCGGAGCCGGCCACCACCCGCTCGGCCGCGTCCAGGATCTCCGCGCGCCGGCGGCCGGGATCCCGGGGTGGCCCGGGCGGCCGTCCTGGACGCCGAATTTCTGTGTCCCTTGTCACAGCGCGATTCTACCTCTAATGTACGAGGTGTACTTTTCTTGCGGCCGGGCGGCGTGGCGCGGCCGCTGTGTTCGGGAGGCATCAGTCATGGTCAGCGTCGACCCGCGTCCCTCCGCCGCCGAGCGAGAGAACATCGGCTTCATCGAAATTCCGGACGGCCATCCCATCGACCGGCTGCTGCACCGATTACCGGCCCGGGAGCAGGTCCTGGCGACACCGCCGCGGGGCAGTGCGGCGTCGGCCGTGCGCGGCGACGCCGGACTGCCGGTGCTGGGCCGTTCGCTGCAGTATCTGCGCTGGGGTCCGGCCGAGATGTACGACCGCTACCGCCGCTACGGCCCGGTCAGCTACAACAAATCCTTCGGTATCGACCGCGTCCTGGTCGCCGGTCCGCAGGCCGTCGACGAGGTACTCGGCAAGCGGCGCAACGATTTCGGGCAGGGCTGGGACTTCCTGATCGGCTCGTTCTTCCGCCGCGGACTGCTGCTGCTGGAATTCTCCGAGCACATGTTCCACCGGCGCATCATGCAGCAGGCGTTCACCCGCGAGCGGCTGGAATCGCATCTGGCGCAATTGAGCCCGGTGGTCGAGGCCGCGGTCGAGCGCTGGAGTCCGGCAGGTGCGCGCACCCTGCGGCTGTATCCGACGGTGAAAGATCTCACTCTGGAGATCGCCACCGAAACCTTCATGGGCGTCGATGCCGGACCGCAACGGCATCAGCTCGGACAGGCCTTCCTCGACTGCACCCACGCACCGCTGGCCCTGGTGCGCTATCCGGTGCCCGGCGGTGCGTGGCGTGCCGGCCTGCGCGGCCGCCGGACGCTCGAGGAGTATTTCACCGCGATGGTGCCGCACAAGCGTCGCGAGGAGGGTGCGGATTTCTTCTCCGCGCTGTGTCACGCGCGCGCTGAGGACGGTGCGATGTTCTCCGACGCCGATGTGGTCAACCACATGATCTTCCTGATCATGGCCGCCCACGACACGACCACCACCACCGCGACCTCGGTCGCCTACTATCTGGGCCGCCACCCCGACTGGCAGCAGCGGGTGCGTGCCGAGGCGCAGGCACTGTTCGACGAACTCGACGGCGCGCCGCCGACGATCGCCGACCTGGATCGCCTGCGGGATCTGGATCTGGTGATCAAGGAGAGCCTGCGGCTGGTACCGCCCGTGCCGGGCCTGGTGCGCCGCGCCGTGCGCGATACCGAGGTGGCCGGTCACTACATTCCGGCCGGCACCCACGTCGACGTCGCCTACGGCGTCAACCACCTGATCCCCGAATTGTGGTCGCATCCCGCGCGTTTCGATCCGGAGCGATTCACCGAGGGCCGGCGCGAGGACAAATCGCACCGGCTGGCGTGGATGCCGTTCGGCGCGGGAGCGCACAAATGTATCGGCATGCATTTCGGCACCCTCGAGGTGAAGGTGGTCATCGCGGCGATGGTGCGCGCCTACCGCTGGCACATCCCCGACGACTACCTGATGCCGTGGGGCTTCAACACCATCCCGTTCCCGCGCGACGGGGCGCCGATGCGGCTGTCGCGGCTGTGACTAGCGACCGGCGAACAGCAGCTGCGCGACGTGGGTGGTGGTCTCCTCGCCGTCGGTGTAGCCGCCCTGGTCGCCGAGCGAGTTCATCACCGCGAGGGTGTAGCGCTCACCGGGCCCGGCGAAGCCGACCGAGTTGACCACCCAGCCGCCGTTCTCGTCGGACCAGCCGTTCTTGAGGCCGGGGTGGTTGGCATCGCCGGCGCCCCATACGCCCCAGTGCTGGTTGGTGTCGACCTTGCGCATCCGATCGAGCAGATAACCGCGGTCGTCGGGGTGCATGTGGTCGAGCACGTTGCTCATCAGCCGGTCCAGATCCGACGGCGTGCACTGCTGAAAACCCCAGTCCGGGAACAGATGTCCGTTGCCGTTGGTCGGGCGCGGCACCAGGCCGGTCATCCCGTTGGCACGGAAGGCGTTGTTGAACGCCTGCCGGTCCGGGCCCGCGTACTTGTTCCACAGGAAGTCCGCCGCGGCGTCGTTGGAGGTCGCCAGCATGGACTCCATCTGGGTGCGGTCCTCGGGCGTCAGCGCGATCGCGCCGACGCGCGCCCGGTTGAGCAGATCCTCGGCGATCGCCAGTTTGATGGTGGAGGCGGTCCAGAACAGGGTCTCGGCGTTGCCGTTGGCATAGGTGCCGCCGGTGACGCGGTCGCGCACCACATAGCCGGTGACGCCGGGCCGGGAGGCCAGATAGTTGTCGACGGCCGCGATCCGGCTGCTCATATCGCAGTCGAAGCCGTCGCGGCAGCCCTGCATACGCAGCGGGACGGCGGCGGCCGGAGCGGGATCCAGCACGGGGGTGCCCGCCATCAGCGCGGCGGCGACGACGCAGGCACCGGCGGCCAGGCGGGTGGTTCGAATGCCGCGCGACGCGGTCCGGGGATAACGCACGGTGAGCCACAATAGCCACAAATGCGCCGATCACGCACGTCTTGAGGTCGGCCTGCGGATGTGCTAGCTACGCGGAGATCGTTGCAGGCCAGCGCATTTCGGCCATATCGACCGCAACGGCGCAGGTCAGGGGAATGCCGCGAGCAGTTCCTCGACGCTGCGGCCGTTGAGCCGATAGCAGTGCTCGAAGGCCTCGGAATGTTCGTCGCGAGCCCAGCTGTGCAGCACCACGCCGCGGCCGTAGTGCCGGGAGTTGATCAATTCCCACGTCTCGCCCGATCGCCGTACCGTGAACCCGGATCTGGGTACGAGGGGGACCACCGTCGCAGACATGAATCGAACCAGCCTTTCGATACCGCTTCTCCCGAAACCTCCCCGCGGAGCACTGTGGCACACGACGGACCCGGTGTGCGGGTGACACGCGGTGGCGAATTGCGTTCGTGATAGCCGAATGGTCATGATGGCCGGATTCGATTGTGTTGCCGAATGTTTGGTGACATGCTGCGAAGAGCGGCAAATCGGTGGTAACGGGCGGTGACGGATCGGTTGCGGATGGCTCGTACCACCGCATCGGCACGGTGCGGCGCTCCGAGACGGGTCGGTGCCGCCGGGAGCGGTGGCCGGGTTTGTAGGATCGGGCGCGCCGCATCACCGCGACAAAGGATCGCGCGCGAGGGACAGAGAGGCGGTGCGCAGGTGCTGCACATCCACCGGGCCGAGTCGGCGCGCACGCTCGCCGACGCGCTCGCCGCGATGCTGTCGCACCCGCTGCCGGATCCCTTCGCCGCCGAGGTCGTCGCGGTCGGCGCGCACGGCGTGCAACGCTGGCTCAACCAGCGGCTCGCGGTGACCCTGGGCGCGCGGAGCGGTGACGGCGTGGCCGCCAACATCGACTATCCGACCCCGGCGTCGCTGGTCGCCGACATCTCGGCCACGGCCTCCGATATCACCGCCGACGCCGACCCGTGGGCACCCGACCGGCTGGTGTGGCCGGTACTGGCGGCGATGGACGCCGCGATCGGCGAGCCGTGGGCGGCGGTGCTGGCGCGGCATCTGGGCGTGGGCGCCGGCCCGGCCGAGGCGTACCGGGCGGGGCGGCGGCTGAGCACCGCGACGCATATCGCGACCCTCTTCGACACCTATGGCACCACCCGCCCCGCCCTGATCGCCGACTGGGCCGACGGCGCCGACACCGATGGCTGCGGCGCCGACCTGCCCGACGATCTGCGGTGGCAGCCGCGACTGTGGCGGCGGGTGCGCGAGGCGATCGGCATTCCCGCACCCGCGCAGCGGCTCGACGCCGTCTGCCGCCGGCTGCGCACCGACCCCGCGAGTATCGATCTGCCGCAGCGTCTTTCGGTTTTCGGACTGCCTCGGGTCGCGGCCGCGCAGCTCGCGGTACTCGAGGCGGTGGCCGAACACCGGGACGTGCACCTCTGGCTGGTCCATCCCAGCCCGGCGCTGTGGGAGCGGTTGCGGTCCGGCACGGCTGCCGCGGCGGAGGGTGCCGAGGTCGGCCGTCCGGCGGCAGGTGGCGTGGCCGGATACGACGAGACCGCGGCAGGCGCGGTCGGGCTCGCGGGTGCGGCGACGATCGTGCGAACCCGTTCCGCCGCCCCCCGGCGGGTGGTGGCCGATCCGATCGCCCGCCATCCGCTGCTGGCGGCGCTGGGCCGTGACGTGCGCGAGGTGCAGCACAGGCTGGCGACCGTGGATTTCGTCGACCAGCACCACCAGCCGGGCTCCGGTGTCGAAAAGGGTTCGGGCACAGTGCTTTCCGAGGTCCAGGAGGCCATCCGCGCGGACCGCTGGCCGCCGGTGGCGTGCGACGCCGACGACAGCGTGCAGATCCACGCCTGCCACGGCCCCGCCCGGCAGGTGGAGGTGTTGCGTGATGTCCTGCTCGGCCTCTTCCAGCGCGATCCCACCCTCGAACCGCGCGACGTGATCGTGCTGTGCCCCGATCCCGACGGCTACGCCCCGCTGGTGCGGGCGGCCTTCGGCCAGGGTCCCGCCGCTCTCGACGACCCCGACGCGAACCCCGCCCACGGCTTACGGGTGCGCCCCGCCGAACGCAGTGCCGGCGCGGCGAATGCGGTGCTCGCGGTGCTGGAGGATCTGCTGGCGCTGGCCGAGGGACGTGTCGGGGTCACCCAGGTGCTCGACCTCGCCGCGACCGAACCCGTCCGGTGTCGCTGCGGATTCGACGACGACGATATCGAGCGGCTGCGCGAATGGGCCGCCGAAACCGGCGCCCGCTGGGGGATCGGGCAACGGCAGCGGCAGGCCTTCGGACTCGCCGAATTCGGCCAGAACACCCTCAACGCGGCGGTCGATCGCATTCTCCTCGGCGTCGCCGCGGGGGAATCGGGGGAGGACTGGCTGGATCTGGCGCTGCCGCTCGACGACGTCGACTCCGGCGATGTGGATCTGGCCGGGCGTTTCGCCGAATTCGTCGACCGGCTCGCGGTGTGCGTGCGCGATCTGAGCGGTCCCACCCCGGCCGAACCCGCCGGCACACCGCGCCCCGCCCGGCAGTGGCTGCAGATCCTGCATCGCGCGCTCGATCTGCTCACCGATCTACCGGCCGCCGCGGCCTGGCAGGGAGTGCAGGCGCGCCGGGAGCTGGCCGCCGCCTTCGAGCACGCGGATGCGGCCGAGTTGCGGCTGCCCGATGTGGTCGCCGCCCTGCGGGCGCGGTCCCGGGCCCGGGCGCCGCGCTCCAATTACCGCACCGGTGAGCTCACCGTCTGCGCGCTGGCGCCGATGCGGTCGGTGCCGCATCGGGTGGTGGTGCTGCTCGGGCTCGACGACGAGGTGTTCCCGCGCACCGGCGGCATCGACGGCGACGACGTCACCGCGCGGGAACCGCTTGTCGGAGAACGTGATCCGCGCAGCGAGGATCGCGGGCTGCTGCTCGATGCCGTTCTCGCCGCCGAACAGCATCTGGTGGTGCTCTACACCGGTGCCGATCCGGTGACCGGTACGTCCCGGCCGCCGGTGACACCGCTCGCGGAACTGATCGACGTGGTGCGCGCCCACCGCGGGACCGGTGAGGTGGTGCGCCGGCATCCGCTGCAGGCCTACGACGGCCGCAATTTCGACGCGTTCGACCCCTTCGGTTTCGACACCCTCGCGCTGGCCGCGGCCCGCGCCGCGGCCCGCCCCGCCCAACCGAGCCCGCCGTGGCTGCCCGGCCCACTGCCCGCCGTGGCGCGCACGGATGTGGAACTGGCGGAACTGGTGTCGTTCGCCGAACATCCGATCCGGGCCTTCCTGTGGCAGCGGCTGGGCATCCGGGTGCCGGAGGAGGACGAGGACATCGACGAGCGCCTGCCCATCGAACTGACCGGGCTGGCCACCTGGAACATCGGCGAACGCATGCTGGCGGCCCGGCTCACCGGCGCCGATCCGGGCGCCCTGCGCGCCGCGGAATGGCGGCGCGGCACCCTGCCGCCGTTCGGTCTCGGCGCTTCGGTGCTGGCCGAGGTGGAGTCCACCGTCGACCGGCTGGCGCAGGTCGCCGCGCCCCTGCAGCAGGCGCCGGCGCGCACCATCGATATCGCGGTGGACCTGGGGTCGGGGCGGCGGCTGACCGGGACGGTCGCCGATGTGCACGACGACGCCGTCGTGCGCGCCACCTATTCGCGGCTCGCGCCCAAACATCGGATGGCGGCGTGGGTGCGGCTGCTGGGCCTGGCCGCCACCGAACGCCATCAGGGCTGGCAGGCCGTGAGCATCGGGCGCGGCAAGTTCGGCCGCCCGGCCTGGCGTTCGTCGCTGACCGCACCGGCCCCCGCGCTCGCCGCGGACCTGCTGCGCGAGCTGGCCGACCTGCGCGAGGAGGGCTTGGCCGAACCGCTGTCGTTCGCGCCGTCGGCCTCGGCGGTGTATGCCGAACGGCGCTGCCGCGGAGCCGATCTCGACTCCGCTCGCGCCGCCGCGGAAGAGGAGTTCTACGGCGGGCCGAAGGGGCCGCGCCCGTTCGGTGACCACACCGACCGCTACCTGACCTACATCCGGGGCCCCGAACCGACCTTCGAGCAACTGGAAACCCCGCTGCCCGAACCGGACCGCTACGGCGAGACCACCACGTTCGGCTCGGTGGCCCGTCGACTGTGGAATCCGCTGCTGGCCAACGAATCCCAGGGGCAGCCATGACCGAGGAACTGTTCCCCGTCACCGATCTGCGCGCCCCGGAAGCGGCGGCGCACACCACCACCCGTCGCCGACGCACTCGCGATGCCGATGAATCGGCCGATGCCGCTGAACTTTTCGCCATCGACGAGGTCGATCCGGGGAACGGTGCGGACCTTCCCGATACGGCTGATGAGCCCTCCGGCGCCGGGGCCGACAGCGGTGCCGAAGACCAGCGCAGCGGTGGCTCGGAGGTCGCCCGCCGTGTCCCCGACGCCGACAACGCCGGGGCCGCTCTGACCGACGAGCGTGCAGATGCAGGGAAGGTCCAATCCGAGACGGACAGAAACGCTTTCGCTGTGGCCCCGGACGCATCGGGTCGCGCCGCCGACACCGATGCCGACGGGCGGCGCAGTGGTGGTGAATTCGAGCTCGCCGACTGCGAACCGGGAACAGCGAATGCCGAGAAGCGCTCGGCCGGCCGCGGTGCCGATGACGTGCCACATGCGGATGGTCGTGTGGCCGTGCGATACGTCGCCGTGGAACCCGAACCGGCGCCGGTCCGCTCGCCGTCGAACGGCCGTGACACTGCCGCAGGAAATACCGGGCGCACGAACGCGCGGCGTTCGGCGGGCGTCGCCGCACGGCGTTCCGCCTCGTTCGGCCAATTCGATCTGTGTGGTGACTTGCCCACGGGGACAACGGTTCTCGAAGCCAGCGCGGGGACCGGCAAGACCTACGCCATCGTCGGGCTCGCGGTGCGGTTCGTCGCCGAGGGGCTGGTCGACATCTCGCAGCTGCTGCTGGTGACCTTCAGCCGGGCGGCGACCCAGGAGTTGCGGGAACGCACGCGGGAGCGGTTCGTCACGGTCGCGGCCGCGCTCGACGATCCGGAGGCCGCGCGCGCCGGAACCGACGAGCTGATCGCCCATCTGGCCGCTGCCGATCCGGCCGAGGTGGTGCGGCGGCGCCGGCGGCTGGTCGCGGCGCTGTCGGATTTCGATGCCGGGACCATCTCCACCACGCACGGGTTCTGTCAGCGCATGCTCGACGAACTCGGCATCGCGGGCGAACACGATCCGCGGGTGCGGCTGGTCGAGGGCATCGAGGAACTGGTGAGCACGGTCGCCGAGGACCTGTACCTGGCCCGTTACGCCCGTGGCGGCGCGCCGATGCCGGTGCGCCAGGCACTGTCGCTGGCGGCGGCCGCGGTGGCGGACCGGCGCGCGCGGCTGGTGCCGGGGGAGGAGCTCGGCGATCACCCGGCGGCCGAGGCGGCGGCGTTCGCGGCCGCGGTGCGCGCGGAAGTCGATCGGCGCAAACGGCTTTCGGGCATCCGCGACTTCGACGACCAGCTGGTGCTGCTGCACGACGTACTCGCCGACCCGGTGCACGGCGAGCGCGCGTGTCGCCGCATCCGCGACCGCTTCCGCGTGACACTGGTCGACGAATTCCAGGACACCGACCCCCTGCAATGGGACATCCTGCGGCGGGTCTTCCACGACCACACCACCCTGGTGCTGGTCGGCGATCCGAAACAGGCGATCTACGCCTTCCGCGGCGCCGAGGTCCTCAGTTACCTGGACGCCGTCGCCCACGCCGACACCCGCCGCGAACTCGATACCAACCGCCGCAGCGACGCCGGTCTGCTGGCGGCACTGCACCACATGCTCGGCGGCGCCGCCCTCGGACATGCGCAGATCACGGTGCCGCCGGTCACGGCGGTGCGTCCGCACAGCCGGCTCACCGGGCCCGGCGGCGCGGCGGTTCCGTTGCGGCTCAGGTGCTTTCCCCGCCAGGGCGCGGGAGCGTTGAACGGCAGCGGGTTCCCGGTGGTGGGCCGCCAGCGCGATCGGGTGGCCACCGACCTCGCCGCCGATATCGTCCGCACCCTCGAGTCCGGCGCGCGCATCGGCGACCGTGCGCTGGGACCCGGCGATATCGCCGTGCTGGTCCGCACCCGCGCGCAGATCGACCTGGTGCGCGCGGAACTGGACCGCGCCGGAGTCGCCTCCGTACTCGCCGGTGGCGCCAGCGTTTTCGCCACCCGCAGCGCCACCGACTGGCTGTGGGTGCTGCGCGCGCTGGAACAACCGCACCGCGGTGACCGGGTGCGGCTGGCGGCCACCACCCCACTGCTCGGACTGTCCGCGGCCGATATCGACGCCGGTGGCGCGGATCTGGTGGGCCGGCTCAGCACTCAACTGCGCGATGCGGCCCGGCTGTTCGCGCGCTCCGGTTTCGCGGCGGTGTTCGACCGGCTGTCCGCCCAGGCCCAGCCCGCGCCGCGACTGCTGGCCCAGAGCGGCGGCGAACGGCGCCTGACCGATCTGCGGCATATCGCGCAACTGCTCGACGAGGTCGCCGCGCGGGAATCGCTCGGGCTCACCGCGCTGACCCGCTGGCTGGCCGACCGGGTGCGCGATCCGGCCTCGGGCGCGGTCGCGGGACGCAGCCGCCGCCTCGACCGCGATGCCGCCGCGGTGCAGATCGCCACCGTGCACGCCAGTAAGGGCCTGGAATTCCCCGTCGTCTATCTGCCCTTCGCGTGGGACGGCGCGAAGAACCCCAATCCGTCGACGCTGCTGTTCCACGACGGCGAGGAACGGGTCCTGGACGTCGGCGGCCCCGAGGCGCCCGGTTACGCCGAGCACCGCCGTCGCTGTGAGTCCGAGGAAGCGGGGGAGGAACTGCGGCTGTTGTATGTCGCGGTGACCCGGGCGCAGTGTCAGGTGGTGGCGTGGTGGGCGCCGGCCTACGGTACGGCCGCCGCGCCGCTGCACCGGATGATCCTGGGCCGCGACCCCGGCAGCGCCGAGGTGCCGGCCCGCAGTGAGGTGCCCGCGGATCCGATCGTGCTGCAGCAGTTGCGCGAATGGGCCGCGGCCGCCGGCCCCGGCCTGATCGAGATCGAGCCCGTCCGCGCGGCGGTGGAGGCGCAGCTGCGCACCGAACGCGGTCACACCGGCGACAAGGCACTCGAGGCCGCGCGGTTCACCCGCTCCGTCGACCACGACTGGCGCCGTACCTCGTACTCGGCGCTCACCGCCTCCGCGCACGAAACCGCCCACGCTGCAACGGATTTCGTGACGCCGGATACCGTCGAGGGCGGCACCGACGAGCCGCTGTCCCCGGCGCCGGAACTCGGTCCCGGCCTCGGAGCTGGGGACGAATTCGCCGGTGCGGCACCGTCGTTGATGAACGACCTGCCCTACGGCGCCGAATTCGGCACGCTGGTGCACGGCGTGCTCGAGCGGGTCGACACCGATGCGCCGGATCTGGCCGCCGAGGTCCGGTTGCGCTGCGAAGAGGCCGTCGAGCAACTCATGGCCGGTATCGATCCCGGTGAACTCGCCCGCGCGCTCGTCGCGGTGCTGCGCACGCCGTGCGATCCGGTCGCGTTGGCCGACATCCGGTCACGGGATCGGTTGAACGAACTGGAATTCGAACTGCCGCTCGCGGGCGGTGACGATCCGGTGGCGGAGCGGGTGACGGTCCGGCGCATCGGCGCCCTGCTGCGCGAACATCTGCGGCCCGACGATCCGTTCGCCACCTACGCCGACGCCCTCGACCTGCTCGACGACATTCCGTTGCGCGGATATCTGACCGGAAGTATCGACGCGGTGCTGCGGATCGACGGCCCCCGCTTCCTCGTCGTCGACTACAAGACCAACCGGCTCGGCACCGGTGAGCTCACCGTCGCACACTATCGGCGCGACCGCATGGCCGAGGAGATGATGCGCTCGCACTACCCACTGCAGGCGCTGCTGTATTCCGCGGCGCTGCACCGCTATCTGCGCTGGCGCCTGTCCGACTACGACCCGGCTCGCCACCTCGGCGGGGTGCGCTATCTGTTCGTGCGCGGCATGATCGGCCCCGCCACCCCGCCCGGCCACGGTGTCTTCGACTGGGATCCACCGGCCGAACTGATCGTGGAGCTGTCGGATCTGCTGGCCGGCCGGGAGGGCCGATGACCGCGATCGCCTTGGCGCAGCGCGCCACCGGACTGCTGCGGACCTTCAACACCGCCGGGGTGTTGTCGGCGGCCGATGTGCACGTGGCGTTGCGGCTGGGCAGGCTCGGCGGTGAATCCGGGGAGCAGGTGCTGCTGGCCGCCGCGCTCGCGGTGCGTGCGGTGCGGTCGGGATCGGTGTGCCTGGAATTGCGGCGCATGCACGAAATCGGTGTCGACGGTGAGGGTTTCGATCTCGGCGAGGCGGAACCGATCGATCCCGCTCTGCTGCCCTGGCCGGATGTCGACAGCCTGTGCGAGCAGTTGCGCGTGAGCCCGCTGGTGTGCGGCAGCCCGGCCGGACCGCTGTGCCCGCTGCGGCTGGTCGACTCCGAGGGCGGCCCGCTGCTGTATCTGGACCGCTACTACCGGCAGGAGCAGACGATCCGCGAGGTGCTCGCGGAGCGTGCGCACGGGCATCCGCTCGTCGACCCGGACACCGTGCGCCGGGAACTGGACCGGCTGTTTCCCGGCACGGGCGGGCCCGGCGCCGCCCCGGACCGCCAGCGCATCGCCGCCGCCGTCGCCGCCACCAGCTGGACCACGGTGGTCGCCGGTGGGCCCGGCACCGGTAAGACGCACACCATCGCCCGCATCCTGGCACTGCTGGTCGCGCATCAGCGCGCGGTCGCCGACACCGCGCCGCTGCGTATCGCGCTGGCCGCGCCGACCGGCAAAGCCGCTGCGCGCCTACAGGAATCGGTGCGTGAACAGGCCGGCGATCTCGACCTGCCGGAGCTGACCGCGGCCACCGTGCACCGGCTGCTGGGCTGGCAGCGCGGCGGCACCACCCGCTTCCGCCATCACGCCCACAACCGGCTGCCCTACGACGTCATCGTCGTCGACGAAACCTCCATGGTGTCGCTGACCATGATGAGCAGGCTGCTGCCGGCCGTGCGCCCGGACGCCCGCCTGGTCCTCGTCGGCGATCCGGACCAGCTCGCCTCGGTCGATGCCGGTGCCGTCCTCGCCGATCTGGTCGCGGGCCCGGTGGCCGGCCCGCCGAATCCGATCCTCGAGCGGATCCTCGACACCGGTTCGGGCCCGGTGGCCGGTGCCGAAGACCTCAGTGAACGGGAACAAAACCGATTGCGCGGCGGCATGATTCGCCTGACCCGCGGCCGCCGGTTCGGTGGCCGGATCGCCGACCTGGCGGTAGCGGTGCGCGCCGGCGACGCCGAGACGGCGCTCGCGCTGCTGCACGACGGCGGTGCGGAACTGTCGCTGCACGAACCCGACGACATCGCCGATGTGCGCGCCGACGTGGTGCGCGCCGCCCGCGAATCCACCAGCGCCGCCGAGGCCGGGCACGCCGCGGCGGCGCTGCGGGCGATGGAATCGCATCGCCTGCTGTGCGCGCACCGGCAGGGACCGTTCGGTGTCGAACGGTGGGACCGGATGGCCGGCGGCTGGGTCGCCGCGGCCGGAATCGGCACGGAATCCGCTGCCGGACAGTGGTTTCCCGGACAACCCCTGCTCGTGACCGCCAACGACCACGAGGCCCGCATCTACAACGGCGACACCGGTGTCATCGTGCGGTCCGCCGACGGTGGCCTGCGTGCGGCGCTGCAGCGCGGCAGCGAACCGTATCTGGTGCATCCCACGCAGTTCCCGGGTGTCACCACGGTGTACGCGATGACCATCCACCGCAGTCAGGGCAGCCAGTACGGTGCGGTGACGATCGTGTTGCCGGGCCCGGAGTCGACGCTGCTGACCCGTGAACTGCTCTATACCGCGATCACTCGCGCCCGGCAGCGGGTGCGGATCATCGGTACCGCCGAGGCGCTCGAGGCCGGGATTTCCCGGCGGGTGCTGCGGGCGAGCGGGTTGCGCGGCTGATCCGGGGCGTCGTCGCGGGGTTCAGCTCTGTACGGGCAGGAAGATGCCCGGAATCGTCAGGGCGAGTTCGACATCCTCGCGTCGGCCGAGGGTGACCAGCACCGTGCGGATCATCGTCAGCCGGGCCTCGGCGACCGCCTCGGGATCCGGGTCCGCGCCCGGTGCGGTGGCCAGCGACACCTGGTAGACCACGAATGCGCAGACCTGCAGGGCGGTGTCGAGGTCCAGCGGTGCGGGCAACTGCCGTCCCAGCACCGCGAACTTCTCCCGCACCAGCGCGCGGATATCGTCGAAGGCCTGCTCCCGGTACGCCGAGACCGGTGAGGCCGGATCGTGCAATTCCGCGAACACCGGGCGCAGCATCGGCCCGTGTCCCCGGGCCCAGTCCAGGTAGGCGTCGATGATGCCGATGCCGAGTGCCACCGGCTCCTCGGACTCCTCCAGGGCCCGGCGGATACCGCCCACCAGGCCCTCGTTGGACTGCGTGAGGACCACGTCGAGCGGGGCCGTGGCGTTGGCGAAATAGCGGTAGAAGGTGGGTCGCGAGATCCCGGCCTGTTCGATGATGCGCGCGACACTCAGTCCGCGCGAACCGGATTCGGTGAACACCGCGGCGGTGGCGGCGACGATGCGGGAACGCACCTCGTCGGCCTGTGCGGGCGTCTGCGGCGGCCGGCCCCGGCGAGCCGCGCCGTTGTGAGTGGTGACCACCCCGTCCTGCGGCATCCGTGGTACCTCCCTGATCGGTTGTGCGGACTTGACATGGCCCGGCATCGCCCCGTTAATCTAACATCGGTGTTAATCTAACACTGGTGTTCAACAAATTGTTGACGCCTGCCGACCGAGAGGGCCGACAATGACGACCGCCCCAGACCTCGCCGCTGCTGCGGCCCTGCCGCAGGAGTTGGTGGATCGCCTGCTCGCGCACGCCACCGCGGGTGGCGCTCCCTCGGTAGTGGTCTCCGCCCCGGCCACCGGCGCGAAGATCGCCGATCTGCCGCAGTCGTCCACCGCCGATATCGAGTCCGCCTTCGCGACCGCCCGCAGCGCGCAGCGGCAGTGGGCGCGGGTTCCCGTGCGTGAGCGCGTGGCGGTGCTGCGCCGTTTCCACGACCTGGTCCTGGCCGAACAGGACACCATCCTCGACATCGTCCAGACCGAGGCCGGCAAGTCCCGCGTGCACGCCTTCGACGAGGTCGGGGATGTGGTGGTCAACGCTCGCTACTACGCCGCCGCGGCCGAACGGCTGCTCGCCTCGCGCAACCCGCGCGGTGTGCTGCCGGTGCTCACCAAGGTCGAGGTCCGCAATCGGCCCAAGGGTGTGGTCGCGGTGATCTCGCCGTGGAACTACCCCTTGGCCCTCGCCGTGTCCGACGCGCTGCCCGCGCTGATGGCCGGTAACGCCGTCGTCGCGCGACCCGACAACCAGACCGCGCTCACCGCACTGTGGGCGATCGACGCCGCCGAACGCGCCGGCCTGCCCGCCGGGCTCTGGCAGGCGGTACTGGGCCGCGGCTCGGTGATCGGCGGTGACGTGATCGCGCGCGCCGACTACGTCGACTACACCGGTTCCAGCGCCACCGGCCGGACCATCGCCCGGCAGGCGGGGGAGCGGCTCATCGGTTACTCGCTCGAACTGGGCGGCAAGAATCCGCTGCTGGTACTCGCCGACGCCGATGTGAGCGCGGCCGCCAAGATCGCGGTGCGCGCCTGTTTCGCCTCGGCCGGGCAACTGTGCGAATCCATCGAGCGCATCTATGTGCACGACCGCGTCTACGATCGATTCGTCCGCGAATTCACCTCCGCCACACAGGCTTTGCGGCTCGGCTCGGCGCTCGACTACTCCTACGAGATGGGTTCGCTGACCTTCCCGCGCCAGCTCGACACGGTCACCGAACACGTCCGGGACGCCGTCGCCAAGGGCGCGACCGTACTGGCCGGCGGCCGCGCGCGGCCGGACCTCGGCCCGTACTTCTACGAGCCGACCGTCCTGGCCGGGGTGCGACCGGGGATGACCGTCTACCGCGAGGAGACCTTCGGCCCGGTCGTCTCGATCTACCGCGTCCACAGCGACGACGAGGCCGTCGACCAGGCCAACGACACCGCCTACGGTCTCAACGCCAGTGTGTGGAGCCGCGATACCGGACGCGCCCGCGAGATCGCCGCCCGCATCCACGCCGGATCGGTGAATGTGAACGAGGGCTTCATCGCCGCGTGGGGCAGTGTCGCGGCCCCCTCCGGCGGGCTCGGCATCTCCGGCAGCGGTCGTCGCCACGGGCCGGAGGGGCTGCTCAAATACGTCGACACCCAGACCATCGCGGTCCAGCGCGCGCTGCCGATCGCGCCGCTGCCGGGCATGTCGGAAGCGCTGTGGGCGAAGACCATGACGCTCTACTTCGGCGTGATGAAGGCGTTGCGGCAGAAATGATCTCGCCCGCTCGGGCATATCGGGAAAGGGAACGAATATGGATACGGTCGCGGGCAAGCGGGTACTGATCACCGGCGCGGCGATGGGCCTGGGCAAATCCTTCGCCCAGCGGGCGGTACGCGAACAGGCCGCCGACGTGGTGCTGTGGGATGTCAACGAGACCGCGCTGAAGCAGACCGCGGCCGAACTGTCCTCCGGATCGGTGAGCCGGGTGCACCAGTACGTGGTCGACGTCTCCGACCAGCAGTCGATCATCGAAGCCGGCGCCGCGGTGCGCTCGGAGGTCGGCGACATCGACGTGCTGGTCAACAACGCCGGAATCGTGCGCGGCAACGGCTATTTCTGGGAAACCGGGAACCGCGCCGACATCGACAAGACGATGGCGATCAATGCACTGGCGCCGATGTACATCGCGCTGGAATTCCTGCCCGCGATGGTGAACCGCAGGACCCCGGCGCGAGTGCTGAACATCGCCTCCTCGGCGGCGCTGGTCGCCAATCCGCGCATGAGCGTCTACGCCGCGTCCAAATGGGCGGCGCTGGGCTGGTCGGATTCGGTGCGCCTGGAACTCGAGCAGTCCGGCAACGAGCACGTGAAGGTCACCACGGTGTGCCCGACCTACATCAACACCGGAATGTTCGACGGCGCCAAGGGTTTCTTGTTCACGCCGATCCTGGAGCAGGAAGAGGTCGTCGACACCGCGTGGCGGGAGATGAAGAACGGTGCGGCGCTGGTCGTGCTGCCGTGGACCTCCCGGCTCAACCGCGCCATCTCCGGTCTGCTGCCGCTGAAGGTGCGCGACTACTACCTGAACAAGGTGGGCGTCTACCACTCGATGGACGAATTCACCGGTCGCAAGTCCTGAGGCCCAGTCGATTCCAGTGGCTTCGCCGATTCACGAGGTGTCGCCGGGCCGGTCGCGCCACGGGAGCGTGACCGGTTCGGGGGGAATCCGCCCCGCCAGCAGCTCGCCGAGGAGCCCGGCGAGTCCGAGTGGGTACACCTCCTGATCGGTGCTCGCGAGCTCATCGACACTCCACCAGCGGAATTCGTCGATGGCCGTACTCTCGTAGGCCAGCAGGCCGCTCGTGTCCAGGTCGGCGCCGCCGGCGGGCAGCCGGTAGAAGAAATAGTCCTCGCGGAACATGCCCGACAGCCATCCGGGAATCTCCAGATGCCCGGCCGCCACCGCGACCTGCGGTCCGAGATCGGCTGCGCTGACCCGCAATCCGGTCTCCTCGCCCAATTCCCGCGCCGCGGCCTCCGCCGGCGACTCGGCCGCATCGATCCCGCCGCCGGGGGTGATCCAGTACAGCGGATCCAGCGTGCCGCGATAGGCGATGAGCAGAATCCGGTCGTCGGCGTCCGCGAGGATCACCCGTCCCGACCTGCGCACGTATCGCTGCTCCACAAGCCTCATGCTAGCGGCCGCGGCGAATCCGTTTGTGCCATACTCTGCGCGGCGGAATGCGCCGAGGGAGGACGGGAGTACGCATGGGCCTGATGGACAAGATCCGCGGTGAATTCGTCGACATCATCGAATGGCTCGACGATACGAATTCCACGCTGGCGTGGCGATTTCCGCGCTACGACAACGAGATCAAGAACGGCGCCGAACTGATCGTGCGCGAGGGCCAGCAGGCCGTCTTCGTCTACCGGGGGCAGCTCGCCGACCGCTACGAGCCCGGCCACTACGCCCTGACCACGGAGAACATGCCGATCATGTCCACCCTGCAGGGGTGGAAACACGGGTTCAACAGCCCGTTCCGGTCGGAGGTGTATTTCGTCAACACCCGACCGGTCACCGATTTCCGCTGGGGCACACCGCAACCGGTGACGGTGCGCGATCCCGACTTCCGCATGGTGCAGGTCCGCGCCAACGGCACCACCATCGTGAAGGTGGTCGACCCGGCCGTCTTCCTGCGCCAGGTGATCGGCACCGAGAGCGTCGTCGACATGGAGCAGATCACCGATCTGCTGCGGCGCACCGTCGCGCTCGCGTTCTCGGACATGGTGCTCGCCACCGGTCTCGGCGCGATCGATCTGCAGGGGCGCCAGGTCGAATTGTCCGACAAGCTACGCGAATTCGTGGCGCAGCGGGTGGCGTCGTTCGGACTGGGCGTCGACGCGGTCACCATGACCATCTCGCTGCCGGAGGAGATCCAGCAGGCGATGACCCGCGGTGTGGCCCGCGGTGTCGAGGCCAGTGGATTCGCCGACAATGTCCGCGATCCGAACCGGTACCAGCAGGTGCAGGCGGCCGACGCGATGCTCGCCGCCGCACAGAATCCCGGCGGCGCTGCGATGGGCGCGGCGATGCAGGCCGGGATGGGCGTCGCCCTGGGCGGGCAGATGGCGGGCGCGATGCAGGGCGCATTCGCCCAGCCCGCCGCCGGTTACGCCCAGCCGGGTCATGGGCAGCAGCCGCCGCCGCTTCCGGTGCACCAGCAGTTCCACATCGACCTCGACGGGCAGGCCGCGGGTCCCTTCCCGGTGGATCAGTTGCGCCAGTTCGTCGCCGCCGGACGTCTCAGCCCGCAGACCAACGTCTGGACCACCGGCATGTCCGCGTGGGCAGCGGCCTCGACCGTGCCCGCACTGCAGTCGTTGTTCGGCGGTCCGCCGCCGCTGCCCGGCACGCCGCCCCCGCCGCCTCCCGCAGGCTAGCCGCACACCAGCCGACCCGGGGGACCGATGAAAGACCCACGCCCACAATCGAACTCGTATCCGGTGCCGCCACCGCTCCTGGGCAGCCACGGCGAACCCGAGGGCATGACGCCGCCCCCGCTGCGCCCACCTGCGCTCGACGGCTATCACCAGGCAGAGGGTATGACGCCGCCTCCGTTGCGGCCGCCCGCGCCGGGTGGTTATCGGGGGACACCGCCACCGGTGGGCGTCGGTGCGGGATATCCTGCGCCGGTCGCCGGTCGTCCCGGACCGCCACCGGTCACGAATCGCGGGCCAGGACTGGGCGGCGGCCCGGCCGCAGACCCGGCGATGCTGCACCGGACCGAGCTCACCCGGACCTACCCCTGTGCCGCCTGTGGCGGCCAGTTGGTGTTCGATATCGCCTCGCAGCAGTTGCGGTGTCCCAGTTGCGGAAACTACTCGCCACTGTCGGCGCCGCGGGCACCGGTCGTCGCGCGGGATCTGCGGCAGGCGATGGGGGAGTTGCGTGCGCTGCAGGCCGTGACCACCGGACCGGAGGTCACCGGGGAACGAGAAGTAAAGTGCCAGAATTGCGGTGGCACCACCACATTCGTCGGCAGTCTGACCGCGACCCGCTGCCCCTACTGTGCCACCCCGATCCAGCGCGACGACGTGCACAACGCTCCCGCCCGGTTGCCGGTGGACGGAGTCGTCCCGTTTCGCATCGACGAAAAGGCCGCGCGCGAACGCGTCGAGAAGTGGGTCTCCGGACGGTGGTTCGCGCCGACCGCGTTCAAGAAGTACAAGCGGCTCGGTTCGCTGGCCAGCGTCTACCACGCCTATTTCACCTATGACGCCGACGTGCACACGTGGTATCGCGGTGAACGCGGCGAGGAGTACACCGAACGGTACTGGGACGACGGAGAGCTGAAGAGCCGCACCGAAATCCGCTGGTATCCGGCGATGGGCGAGGTCGGCAACCGGTTCGACGATCTGCCGATTCTCGCCAACGACATCGACGACAGCGCCCGCGTGGCCGAACTCGAACCCTGGCCGGTCGCCGACGCCACCGGCTATTCGCCGGAGTACGTCGCCGGGCATCTGGCCCGCACCTACGATCGCGACGCCGAGCAGATGTTCCCGCTCGCCCGCACCCGGATGGAGAAGGTCATCGAGCAGACCGTGCGCGCGGACATCGGCGGCGACCGCCAGCGCGTCCACGATCTGCGGTCGAGCTGGAATTCGCTGGCGTACAAGCACATTCTGCTGCCGATCTGGCTGCTGACCGTGGTCTACGCGAACACCCCGTTCCGGGTCTACATCAACGGCCTGACCGGTGAGGTGGTCGGGCAGCGGCCGTGGAGCAAGGTCAAACTCGCCGCCTTCGTCACGGTTGTCACGCTGCTGATCATCGGCGCGGTCGTCGCCTTCTCGATGTGGCACGGCGGCGGAACCCACTATCACAGCACCGGCCACACCACCGTCGTTCATCACGGGAGCTGACATGTTCGTGCTGCTACTGCTCGTGCTGGTCTTCCTGGTGATCGTGGGCGGGGCGGTCGCGGTCGGCGCGGTGGCCCTGGCGCATCAGCGCCGCCGTATCGCCGCCGAGAACCAGGTGGTGCCGGGCACGGCCACCCGCGCCCCGTCCGCGTGGGCGCGATCCCACGACCCGGAGGCCCGCCTGCACCGGCGCCTGCGCGATGCGATGGCGGCGTTGCGCGCGGTGACCGCGTACGACACGGCGGCAACGGTGACCCTCCGGGCCGATCTGGAGCAGTCGGCACTGGCGCTCGACGACCACCTGGTCGCGATCTCGATGCTGCGTCCCGACGCGCGGACCGCGCAGCGGGCACAGGCCGAACGTGCGGTCGCGGCGGTCGAGGCGGGTGTCGCCGACTATGCCACGGCGGCAACCCGGCCGGATCTCGGTGCGCTCGAGTCGGATCTGGCGGGAGTGCGGGCGCGGTTGCGCACGGCCGACGAACTCCGCCGCGGCATCGGCAGCTAGCTCCCGCCGCTCAGCCGGCGGGTGTCCTGGTTCCGCACACCACGGTCGCGCCGTAGTCGGACGATTCCGCGATCGCGGGCCGCAGCCCCGCTGCCGCGACGATCGCGGTCGCGGTGTCGATCTGGACGGTGCCGATCTCGACCAGCATCCAGCCGCCGACCGTCAGCCACCGCCCGGCGGCATCGGCGACGCGGCGCAGCACGTCGAGTCCGTCCTCGCCGCCGTCGAGGGCGGTGCGGGGTTCGTGGTCGCGGGCTTCCGGCGGCAACCGGGCGATCATCGCCGTCGGCACATACGGGGTGTTGGCCAGGAGCAGATCCACGCGTCCGATCAGTTCGCCGGGCAGGGCGGCGAACAGGTCGCCCTGGAACACCTGCGCGCCCAGCGGTTCCAGATTGCGCCGCGCGCACGCCACCGCGACGGTGTCGATATCGGCGGCGACCAGTTCGACGTCCACCCCGCCGGCGCGCAGGGCGGTCGTCGCCGCCAGGCCCAATGCACCGGAGCCACAACACATGTCGACCACGGTGCGCCGTTCACCCGGCCGGGCGGCGGTGCGTTCGAGTGCCTCGTCGATCAGGAACGCGCTGCGCTGCCGCGGCACGAAGACGCCTGGGTCGAGCGCCACCCGTACGCCGCGAAAATCGGCCCAGCCCACCAGATATTCGAGCGGGATGCCGTCGACGCGGCGGGCGACGAGGGCGGAGAGCTCGCCGGGTGCGGATGCGGCCTGCCGGAGCAGGGCCGCCTCCTCCTCGGCGAAGACGCATCCGGCGCGACGCAGATCCGCCACGATCGGGTCGGTGCCGGATTCTTCGGCTTCGGGGTCGATCACCCCATCATTGTCGGCACGGCGTCAACCACATTCTTCCGTGCGCGAGCGCCGGGCTAGCGGGCCGACGGCAGCAGGAAGGTGCGGGTCGCGTCGAGATAGATACCGCGTTGAGCGGTCCTGCTCGGCGGCGGCAGCTGCGACACCAGCTGGTCGAGCGAGGTCATCGCCCCGACCACACGGGTGCCGGCGACGATGAAATCGGCCACCGCGCGGCGGATGTGGTTCGGCGAGGTCACCACGACCGCACTGGTCGCTCCGGCGTCTCGCAGCATCTGGGTGCTGAACAGCGCGTTCTGCACGGTCGAATTGGCGCGGTCCTCGACCAGCACACGGGAGGCCGGAATGCCGTGGCCGATCAGCCAGCCCGCCATCGCGGCCGCCTCCGGCACGCCGTTCTGCGGATTGCCGCCGGTCACCACGATCGGCGACATCGGCGCCGCGACCGCCTGCAACCACGCGGCGGTGAGCCGGTTGACCAGTTCGGGGCGCAGACTGCCGTCGGGGAGCAGCCCGTAGCCGAGCACCACGATGCCGGTCTGCGGGCCGACCAGCGCCGGCAGCGGATTGGGCAGGGTGCCCACGGCCGCGCCGATGGCGCCGATGAGGTTGCGGGCTCCCTGAGCCATGCCGGGGTCGATGGTCGCCAGCCGGTTGAACGCGGTTTCGCGGGTGAGCAGATCGCCGGTGTAGTCGGACCAGATGCCCTGCAGGGCGAGCGCCTGCGCGTCGTCGGGAGTGCTGTCCAGCAGCGAGCGCAGGTCGGCGAGACCTGCCGCGTCGTTGCCGTTGACGAAGTTCTCCTGCGCGGAGTTGTACAGCGGCGCGGGTCCGTCGGCGGCCGTGGCCGTCGTGGTGAGCGGTCCGGCCAGCAGCGCGGCCGCCGAGGCCGCGACGAGCAGATGTTTTATACGTCTGGCGATGTTCACTGCAGTTGTCACCTTTCCGGGCGAGCGGGATCCCGCGTGGGTGGGGTGGGGCGTGGGCACAGCCGTGCCCACCATACGACCCGAATCGGTGCGGGCCCCGGATTTGCCCCCGCTCGAGTCGGCATTCGCGGGGGGTGGCGGTGGCCGTCGGCGCAGGTGCGCGGCCCGATAGGGTGGCCGGGTGGACACCATACCGCTGACCGGCAAACAACTCGCCGCCGACCTCAACGCAGAGACGAAGAACCGCGCCGCCGCACTGGCCGAAGCCGGGGCCGCCCCCCGCCTGGTGCTGGTGGTGGCCAACGACGATCCGGCCAGCGGGTGGTATGTCAACTCGTTGCAGCGTGCGGCCGGACGACTCGGAATCGACTGCGAGACAAACGATCTCGGTGCACAGGCGAGTGCCGCGGAGATTCGCGGAGCGCTGGCGAAACTCAGCGAGGATCCGGCGGTGCACGCGGTGATGTTGCAGACACCGCTGCCCGCCGGTGTGGAACTCAACGACGTCAGTTCCGCCATCGCCGCGGCCAAGGACGTCGACGGCGTCAGCCCGCTGTCGCTGGGACTGCTCGCCGCCGGACTGCCCGGCTTCCCGCCGGCCACCTCACAGGCGGTGGTGGAGCTGGCCAAGCATCACGACATCGCGCTGTCGGGCCGGCATGTCGCGGTCGTCGGCCGGTCGAACGTGGTCGGCAAACCTTTGGCACAGCTGCTGCTGGCGGAGAATGCGACGGTGACGGTGTGTCATTCGCGGACCACCGACCTGCCGGCGGTCACCTCGGCCGCCGATATCGTGGTCGCGGCGGCCGGGCGAGCCGGACTGATCGGTGGTGACCACGTGCGCGAGGGCGCGGTGGTCATCGACGTGGGAACCAACGAGGGTCCTGACGGTGGCATCGTCGGCGATGTCGACGCCGGCTCGGTGGAAGGCCGGGCAGCGGCACTGAGTCCGGTGCCCGGCGGTGTCGGGCCGGTCACCACCGCGCTGCTGATGCGGCACGTGGTGGAGGCGGCCGAAGCGACGCGCTGATCACCAGTGGGTGGTCACCGGATCGCCCACACTCACGTTGTCGTAGTACCACTCGGCGTCGGCAGGGGCCAGGTTGATGCAGCCGTGGCTGACATTGGAATTACCCTGCTGGCCGACCGACCACGGCGCCGAATGCACGAAGACGCCGCCCGAGGTGAGCCGTTCGGCGAATTCGCCGGTCAGGTAGTAGCCCTCCGGATCGTCGAGCGGAATGCCGATGGTGCGCGAGTCGAAGATGATGGTGCGGTCCTTCTCCATCACGGGGAAGGTGCCGACCGGTGTCTCGCGCCCCGGCTTACCCATCGAGGCGGGCATGACCCGCGGCGCCTGTCCGGGAATGAACACGGTGAACGTGTGCGCGGACATGTCGGCATCGGCGCTGGTCCCGCCGTCGGTCCGGAATTCGGATCGGGCGTTGCCCGCGGTCACCGTGAATCGCGCGTCGGCCGGCAGGTATCCGGTGGAGTTCCAGACCAGTTCTCTGTCGTTGGTCCAGGAGAACGTTCCGGCCTGGGCGCCGACGTGCACGGACCGTTCGGCGCGGGCGCGATCGGTGACGGGTGCGGTGAATCGGACGGTGATCGGATGGGCGATTCCGACGACGGCGCCGTTGCCCGGTGAAATCGACGCCACGGATGTGGTCTGCGGTGTGGCCAGCACCGCTGCCGCGGTGCCCGTGGTGACTGCGGCCAGTACTGCGATGACTGTCGCCAGGAACACATGACGCATCATGTTCCTCATGGCTCCACCCCCTCAGGTGGTTTGCGTATCAGGACCTCGATCCTAGTTCCGGATGATCATGGTCGCCGGAATAGTTTTCGCTTCGTAACGACAGTTACGGTGTGGCAAATGAGGTTTAGCTGAGGGGTGTGGTAGCGCGATCAGCCGACGACGGCAGCGAGAACGTCCGTGTGCAGCGCGTCCGCGCGGGCGAAGATCTCCTCGATGCGCTGCAGCGCGGGCGCGAACTCCTCGGCCTCGTGGTCGCCGAGCGAGCCGACGTTGATGGCGATATTCAATTGTGAACTGGCGGCGGCGGCACGGGCGGCATCGGCGGCGGCGCCGATGTCGGTGACCACGTTCGGATTGCCGATCGGCAGCAGATCCGCGGCCAGCGAGAGCACCTCGTCGGCTTCGGCGACCACCGCGGCCGGCACCCGCGCGGCCTGCAACAGCGCCGAGGCGACCGCCTCCTTGCGGGCCGCGATCTGCTCGTCGGTGTCCTTGGGCAGTTTGTAGGCCGCCCCGACCGCGGTGAAGGCGGTGGCGTCGGCATCGGCCAGGGCGAGTGCGCGCTCACGGGCGGCGTCGGCCGCCGCGATGATCCGATCGATCGCCGGGCGGTTGTCGGCATCCTTGGCGCGGGTGGTGTAGCGGGCCACCATCGCCACCAGGGCGGCTCCCTGGGCGGCATGCAGGGCCGCGACCGCACCGCCGCCGGGGGCGGGGATCTTGGCGGCGAGATCGTCCAGGTAGCGGCCGATCGTCGACTCTCCGAACGTCGTGGTGTCCGGCGACGATGCGGTGTCCTGAGACATGCTGCGGGGCCTCCCGTTTCGAGGAATCGGCGTGCGTACGCCGATAACCGTACCGGGCCGCGCGACCGGTCATCGAGCGGGCCGCGCCGCCCTGTCGCTGACGGCGTGCGGGCGGTGTGCAGGATGGAACCCGAGGCCACCCCGGCCGCGATCGCGGATCGCGGTTTGTGGCGGGCGGTGCAGTGCGATAACGTCACTGCAACTAGTTGCATATGAACGGAGTTGCATAAGATGCGGATCGGGTTGGGCATCAACTATGCGGGGGGGTTCAAGGAGGTCGCGGCCGAGGTCGCCGACCTGGAACGAGCCGGCCTGGACATCGTCTTCGTGCCCGAGGCCTACTCCTACGACGCGGTCAGCGGACTGGGCTATCTGGCGGCCAAGACCGAGCGGGTGCAGCTGGCCTCGGGCATTCTGCAGCTCTACACCCGCACTCCCACGCTGACCGCGATGACCGCGGCGGGTCTGGACTACGTCTCCGACGGCCGCTACGTCCTCGGCCTGGGCGCCTCGGGTCCGCAGGTCATCGAGGGATTCCACGGCGTGCCCTACGACGCGCCGATCGGCCGCACCCGCGAGGTCGTGGAGATCTGCCGCAAGGTGTGGCGGCGCGAACGCCTGGAATACCAGGGCAAGTACTACACGATTCCGCTGCCCGCCGAACGCGGCACCGGACTGGGCAAGCCACTGAAGCTGATCAACCATCCGGTGCGTGACCGCATCCCGGTACTGCTGGCCGCGCTGGGGCCGAAGAACGTGCAGTTGGCCGCGGAACTGGCCGAGGGCTGGCAGCCGATCTTCTTCCTGCCGGAGAAGGCCTGCGACGTGTGGGGTGAGGCGCTGGCCGCCGGAAAGGCGAAACGCGATCCGGAACTCGGCGAGCTCGACATCTACGCCGGACCGGCGCTGGCGATCGGCGACAACGTGGAGCCACTGCGGGAGTTCGTCAAACCGCATCTGGCGCTCTACATCGGCGGTATGGGCGCTAAGAGCAAGAACTTCTACCACTCGCTGGCCACGCAGTACGGTTACGGCGCCGAGGCCGACCGGATCCAGGAGCTGTATCTGGCCGGTAAGAAGGATGAGGCCGCCAAGGTCGTCCCCGACGAGCTGGTGCGCGACATCTCGCTGATCGGTTCGGCGAGCTTCGTCGCGGAGCGGGTGGCGGCGTTCCGGGAGGCCGGTGTCACGGTGCTGAACGTGGTGCCGCTGGCCGCGACCGCGGGGGAACGGGTGAAACTGATCGAACAGCTGCGCGAGCTGGTCTGATCGGTCCGGCCGGCAGTCCGTTCCCGGTCTGCCGGCCGTCTGCGCTCAGCCCTGGTGCAGCGCCGCGAGCGCGGCGTCGAGCGTGGGATGCAGGGCGAACACCTGATCGAGATTGGTCAGTTTGAGCTGTCTGCTGGTGGCCGGTCCCTCGGCGACCAGGACGATGCGCGTCTCGGAGCCGGCCCGCTGATGGGCGGCCACCAGCGCGGCCATTCCGGCCGAGGCCAGGAAACTCACCTGCAACAGGTCGATGATCAGTGCCGCGGGTTTACCGCCGAGGGTCGCCTCGATCGCACTCTCCAGTGCGGGAGCGGTCGCAAGGTCGACCTCGCCGGCCACCGTGAGCACGGTCGCATCGTCGTGCACGCTGACCGAGGTGGTCATCGCGTCGGCGAGGGGATACGCGTCTCCGGAAGTATTGGTCACGGTTGTCAATCTACCTGCTGGGTACTCGGGACTCTCTCCGGCCGGGCAATTGCTTTCCGGCGCAAGGAGTTAACCGCCCGCCGCACGCTAAATCCGTCGCCCCCGCGCACCGGAGGAGGTGTCGTCACGGATTTCGCGGGTATCGCGACCGACAACGGGACAGGCGGTTCGCTCGCGGGCGGAGCGAGCTCGCCCGATTCGATCGGTGCCCGGAGGAGTGGTTGTCAGATGTCGCATATCGAGAACGGCCGAGCGCCGGAGACGGCGTCGGTGGCCGAATTGGTCGGCACCACCACGGAGCAATTGAGCCGGTTGGTCCGCGAAGAGGCGAAACTGGCGGTCGTCGAGGCGCAGGGCAAGGCCAAGCGGCTGGGCGCCGGTGCGGGGATGCTCGGCGCCGCCGCCGTGCTGGGGCTGGCCGTCCTCGGCGCCCTGGTCGCGGCCGCGATCACGGCCCTGGCGCTGGTGCTGTCCGTCTGGGCTTCCGCGTTGATCGTGGCCGCGGCGCTGGCCGTGGTCGCCGCCGTCCTCGGCCTCCTCGGGCGGACGAGCATCCGCAAGGGGAGTCCGCCGATACCCGAGCGGGCCGCCGCGAACGTCCGCGAAGACGTGGCCGTCATCAAGGAGAGGACTCGGCGATGAACATCCCTTCCGATCCGGAAGCGTTGCGTTACGACCGCGATCTGACGCGCGAGGAGCTGGGCCGCACCGTGCAGGCGCTCAGCGACAAGCTCGACGTGCCCGGTCGCACCCGCGAGCGGCTGCACCGCGGTGCCCGATCCGCCCAGGACAATGCGGACCGGGCCGCGCAGGTCGTCAAGCAGATCCCGCTACCGGCGATCGGTCTGGGCGCGGCGGGCGCGGTCGCCGCGGTGTGGCTGGTGCGGCGGAAGCGGTCGTGACGGGTCAGACCGCGCCGCCGGCGCCGGGCGGCTCCCCGAGGGGCCAGCGCGCGTAGGTGCGTTCCGGCCGGACAGTGATCACATCGGTCACCTCGATGAGTTCGGCGGGGACGATGGCGCCCGGGAAGTGGTCGAGACTCGGCACGATCACCGCTTCGGCATCCTGGGTGATCGCCGCGCCGATCAGGAACTGCACCGGATTGTCGGTGCGATCGCCGAAGGTGACCGTTTCCGCGAGGGTGTATCCCAGACGTCTTGCCAGACAGCGGATCTGCGCCGCATCCCATTCCTGGTGCAGGCGTGAGACTTCCGTGCGCAGAAAGCCGAGTGCCAGAAAAGTCATGGCAGTCCTCCTCGCGTCGTCCGCAATCCGGAACCACCGGCGACGTGGTGTGCGCCCGCCGTTCGGTTCCGCCGCTGTACCTCTCGCGGACAGACCCGCGAATACCTAGCAAACTCAGAAGGTATTTCCCGATCGTGAAAGCGGGCAAACCCCTGTCCGGGGGTTGACGCCTGCGTTCGTCCGGTGCGGTTTGCTGGGATCTGCCGGGTCATTCTCGACGTGAAGGCGGGTTTTCCGTTGATCTTGGGAACGGCGGCGTCGCCCCGGGAGGGGTAGTGAGGTCATCTGCATCGCCTCATCGTGTCCGCTCCCCGGTGAAGCGAACACCCGCTAGCGACGGCGAGTGCGGGCGCGCTCCCGCGTGGAATGCCGTTCCTTCTCGAATCGGCCGCAGCAAATTCGCAGCTAACTTGCGGAAACGGCGCCAGTGGAGCCCGACAGCTGCCCGCCGGTTCAGATCTTGACGGCGTCGAACAGCGTGCGCGAGGAGTGAGCGACGAACGGCCCCTCCCGCCGGATCCGGTCGTCCAGTTCGCGCAGCCGGTCGCGATAGCGCTCGACGGTGAATCCGGGGACGAGCCAGATCACCTTGCGCAGGAGGTATACGACCGCTCCGATATCGAAGAATTCCATCCGCAGCCGTTCGTGGCGCAGGTCGACGATCCGCAGCCCCGCGGCGCGCGCCACGGCGGCTTCGTCGTCGTGGTGCCGCCGGGCCGCAACACCCGGGCAATCTCGGCCCACCGGACCACGGCCGGATGCCGGCTGGTCACGAGATCGAAGGCGGCGTCGGCGAACGGGAGCGGTGCGTCGTCGGCGGTGGCGACCACCACGGCCCCGCGCGGATGCAAGCGCGCGGTCGCCGCGGCGGCGTTCGGCGGCCACGATTCGGTCGCCGCCATCGTCGGCGGGAACGTGTCGGCCTCGGCGAGCACTTCGCCACCGCCGGTCTCGAGGTCGAGTGCCGCCGTCGCGGTCGCCAGACGCGCGCTCATCGATCGCTGATAGCCCCACGACGGCCGCTGTTCGGTGGCCCGCCCGCTCAGCCACTCGAAATCCCAGCCGTCCACCGGTGCGGCCGCGGCGGCATCGAGCAATTCCTCGAAAGTGCGCTCCATCCGTCGCATTCTGCCGCCGGACCGGAATCCGGCGGCAGCGAGGTCGCTAGGCGCGGTAGGCGTCGGTTCCCGCGCGGGACAGCACGATGTTCGGGACAACCGCCCGCGACGACAACCGCAGCAGGGCATCGACTATTTCGACGATGTCGCCGACGGTGAGCATCTGCTCCGGCGGGATGCGATCGTGGATCCAGGCGCTCATATCGGTGTCGACATATCCGGGAGCGAGGGTGGTGGCGCTGATGCCGTTACCCGATTCCTCGGCGTTGAGGGTGGCGATCAGGGAGATGAGCGCTGCCTTGGCCGCGCCGTAGACGGCGAGTCCGGCTTCGGCGTAGACGCCCGTGATCGACGACAGCGCGATCACTTTCGCGCCGCGGTCGGGTGCGGCCGCGGCCGCGGCGCGCAGCATCGGCAGTGCGCCCTGGATGAGCTGCAGCGGCGCGCGCAGATTGACCGCGAGGGTCTTGTCGAAGCGCCGCACGGAAGTGTCGGCGAGCGGACCGGCGGTGCCGACACCTGCGTTGAGGATCAGCGCCGACAGGGTGCCGAACCGGTTCGCGTGCTCGGCCACCACCCGCTCGACGCCGTCGGTATCGGACATGTCGGCGGCCACGGCGATGACGTCCGCCGCGCCGGCCGACCGCAGTTGCGCGGCGACCTCGTCGAGGCGTGCGGCATCTCGGGCGGTGACGGTGAGCGAATAGCCTTGTTCGGCAAGGCGATTCGCGATCCCGAGCCCGATGCCGCGGGACGCCCCGCTGATCAGGGCGGACTTGTGATTTCCGGTCACTTCCGGACTCCTTTCAGCGCGCGCAGCCCGGCGGCCATGAACTCCGGTGTCGCCTCGGCCGCGCGTTCGGCGGCGGAGCCCGCGTCCGAGCCCCGCAGCGCGCGGTGGGTGATGCCCTCGCCGATGACGCCGAGCTTGAAATTGGCCAATGCGAGGTAGAAACCCCAGTCACCGAGATCGCGGCCCGACGCCGTGGCGTAGGCCTGGGCGAGATCGTCGGCGCCGGGCATGCGGTCGCTGGTCCACGCGGCCGGCGATCCGAGCACCAGATCGAAGATCGGTGCCCGGTACACGCACATCAACGCCACATCGGTGAGCGGATCACCGAGGGTGGACAGCTCCCAGTCGACGACGGCGCGGACCCGGCCGGGATCGCGCGCATCGAGAATGGTGTTGTCGATGCGGAAGTCGCCGTGCACGATCGAGGCCGCCGACCGGTCCGGCACCGCCTCGGCCAGCGCGGCGTGCAAGGCCGCTACGTCGGGAAGTTCGCGGGTCTTCACCCGTTCCCATTGGGAGGCCCACAGATTCACCTGCCGGGTCACGAATCCGTCCGGGCGACCGAACTTTTCGAGTCCGACCGCGACCGGATCCACGGCATGCAGCTCGGCCAGTACCCGGACCAGTTCATCGACGGCGGTGTCGATCTGGGTGTCGGTGAGTGCGGCGAGATCGTCCTGATCGCGGATCACGGTGCCGTCGACGAACTCCACGACGGTCATCGGCGCGCCGAGTGTGGCGCCGTCGGCGTCGAAGGCGACCGTCTTCGCCACGGGCACCGCCGATTCGCGCAAGGCATGGGTCACCGTGAACTCGCGGGCCATATCGTGCGCGGACGGGGTCAGCCCGGCGACCGGCGGGCGGCGCACGACCCATCGCGACACCTCGTCGGCGGCGACGAAGGTCAGATTCGACCGGCCGCCGCTGATGAGCTCCACGCGCAGTTCACCGCGCATGTTGACGCCCTGCTCCCGCAGGAACCGCTCGAGCGCGGCGACGTCCATTCCGGGCAGGCTCATTCGGCTTCTCGCAATGCGCGCTTCGCGGCGCCGACCGCGCGCTTGGCGATCGCCCACCGATGGACCTCGGACGGTCCGTCGTAGATTCGGAAGGGCCGCACCTCACGCGACAGCCGCGCCAGCGGCAGGTCGCCGGACACGCCGAGGCCGCCGCACATCTGCATACTGCGGTCGACGATCCGGAAAATGGCCTCGGCGGCAAAGGTTTTCGCGATCGAGGTGGCGTTGGCGGCCGGTTCGCCGCAGTCGAGTTCCCAGCAGGCGCGGGTC
Organism: Nocardia sp. BSTN01; assembly: GCF_015354405.1. Taxonomy (GTDB): domain Bacteria; phylum Actinomycetota; class Actinomycetes; order Mycobacteriales; family Mycobacteriaceae; genus Nocardia. Next base: position 147,073 of record NZ_JADKYP010000006.1, read on the forward strand.
AGCAGCGCGCGGGTGGCGGCGATATCGATCTCGTTGTCGGCGATCATCTTCTGCACCATGCCGAGGTCGCCGAGGCGCGAACCGAAACCCTCGCGCCGGGCCACGTGCGCGACCGCGACGTCGTGTCCGCGGCGGGCGGCACCGAGCCAGCGCATCACATGCGTCATGCGGGCCGGGCCGAGGCGGACCTGCGCGTATTCGAAGCCGCGGTCGACCTCGCCGAGGACGGCCGCGTCCGGAACCAGCAGGTCCTCGAAGAAGACCTCGCAGTGCCCGCCGACCATCGAGCGATCCAGCGTGTCGAGGTGGCGTCCGACCCGGATGCCGGGAGTGTCGGCCGGTGCCAGGAACATGGTCGCGCCGCCGCGCTGTCCCGGTTCTCCCGAGGTGCGGGCCATGATGATGAAGAAGCCCGCGCCGTCGGCGCCGGTGATGAACCATTTGCGTCCGTTGATCCGCCATCCTCCCTCGGCGCGGACCGCGCGGGTGGCCAGCGCCGACGGATCCGATCCCGCGCCGGGCGCCGGTTCGGTCATCGCGAAGGCGGACCGCACGTCGCCGTGTGCGAGCGGCGCGAGATACTGCTGCTTCTGCTCCGGGTTCGCGATATGCGCGAGCATGTGCACATTGCCCTCGTCGGGGGCGGCGATATTCAGTGCCGTCGGGCCGAACAGCGAATAACCGGCCTCCTCGAAGACCGGCGCGCGGTCCGACATCCCGAGACCGTGGCCGCCGTATTCGACCGGCGCGTGCGGCGCGAAGACACCCGCCTCGCGCCCGGCCTGCTGGAGTTCGACGCGGAACGCGTCGCCACCGGCCGCGGTGATGTCGCCGTCGTGCGCATCCTCGAGCGGCAGCACCCGGTCGCGGATGAAGTCGCGGGTACGTTCGGTCAGTTCGTGTACCTCGGGCGGCAGGGACAGCTCGATCGCCACGTCCACTCCTCGATCTCAGTCGCCGAACGATCGCTCGGCGATCACCTGTCATGCAGACTCGCATGTCTCGATAAAGCCTGTCAATTCGGTGTTCTGCGCCCGCCCAGAGTGTTCAGGTATTCTGAACATTATGGACGGTGCGGAGCAGGATCGACACAATGTGGGCAGCCGGGTGCGGCAGGCGAGAACCGATGCCGGGCTGTCGCTGCGCGCGACCGCGGAACGCATCGGTGTCAGCCCGGCCACCCTCAGCGCGATCGAGAACGACAAGACCGGCGTCTCGATCGCCCGGCTGCGTGCCCTGGCCGCGGCGCTCGGCACCACGGTCGCATGGCTGATCGACGAATCACCCGCGCCGCGGCCGGCCCGTCCGCGCCCACGAACGAGCGGTACGCCCGAGGGCGACACCGCCCGTGCCTGGCGCGAGTTCCCGCCGCTGGACATCGATCCGGTCCTGGCCGCCGCCATCGATTCCTTCGTCGAGACCGGATATCACGGCGCGACCATGCGGTCGATCGCCCACCGCGCCGGGATGAGCGTGCCCGGCGTTTATCACCACTACCGCGACAAACAGGAACTTCTCGTCCACGCGCTCGACCTCACCATGGACGAATTGCATTGGCGCACAAGGGCGGCGCGCGGCGAGGCGATCGGTGGCCGCGAGCGCCTGATCCGCGTGGTCGAGGCCCTCGCCCTGTTCCACACCCACCGCCGCGAACTGGCCTTCATCGGCGCGAGTGAGATGCGCAGCCTCATGCCGGACAATCGCCGGCGAATCACCGCATCCCGCAACGAGATCCAGTATCTGCTCGACGCGGACATCGACACCGCCCTGGCCGAGGCGAACCTGCCCGCCGCGCACGCGCGTGTCGCGGGCCGGGCCATCGCCACGATGTGCACGTCGCTGCCGCAGTGGTTCCGGCTCGACGGGCCCGCGACTCCCGAGCAGATCGCCACCGAGTACGCCGATTTCGCCCTCGGCCTCCTCGGCATCGAGACGCGAAACCCGGTGCGGGCGACGAACTGAGCTCAGACCCTGCTCGCCGCCGAAAACGTCACCAGCGGCAACTTCGCGGTCAACCGCACCCGCGTGCCGGCATCGGTCTGCTCGATCTCCACCTCATCGGCGAGGGCGCGCATCATGGACAGTCCGCGCCCGCGGGTGCCCGGATCCTCGGGCTGCGGCCGCCACGCCCCGGTGTCGACGATCTCGAGGCACACCGCGCCGCGCACATGGGCGGCGGTGAGTGTCACGTGGCCGGAAGCGTCCGGGGCATACGCGTGCTCGATACTGTTCGTGCAGGCCTCGTTGGCGGCGGCGACCAGATCGGCGGCGAGGTCGTGGCCGACGGCGGCCGCGGACAGCCACGACGTCAGCGCGCGGCGCACACCCGACAACCGTGCGGGTTCGGCGGGGATGTCCAGGTGCAGCGGCTGCGGCGGCTGGCGATAGACCACCATCGCGATATCGTCGTCGTAGCCTGCTTCCGGGCGCAGCCGCGACAGCACCGCGTCGGCCACCTCGCGCGGCAGATGCGTTGCGGCGCCGGACAATTCGTCGGCGATCTGCTCGAACCGGATGTCGATGTCGATTCCGCGCTGCTCGACCAGGCCGTCGGTGAACAACACCAGCGTCGAACCGGGTTCGATCGCGGTGGTCGCCTCGGGCCGGTTCGGGGTGTCGAAGGTGGCCAGCGGGACCGCGCGCCCGCCTTCGAGCAGCCGGCCGGTCTGCCGGGGCGACGCGAGTACGGGCGGCATATGCCCGGCACTGGAGTACCGCACCAGCCCGCGCGCGGGATCGAGGATGGCGGCGCAGACCGTCGTGCACATGGCGCCGGGGATGCGGGCGGCCACCGCGTCCAGTTCGGCCAGCAGCTGGGCCGGCCCGGCGCCGCGCAGCAGCAGAGCCTGTGCGGCGGTGCGCAATTGGCCCATCACCACTGCCGCCGACAGGCCGCGGCCGACACAGTCGCCGACCACGATGCCCAGGGTTCCGTCGCGCAACTGCACCACGTCGTACCAGTCGCCGCCGATCTCGAGCGGGGGGAGTGCCGGTTCGTAGTGCACCGCGAATCCGGGCGGCAGTTCGAGCGGCCCCAGCATGGCCCGCTGCAACGTCAGCGAGGTCGAGCGGGCCTGGTCGAAGTTGCGGGCGCGCTGCACGGCGAGGCTGAGGTGGCCGACCAGCAGCGAGAACAGCGCCCAGTCACCGGAGCTGATCGCCCGCGGCGCCGCGAAGCGCACCCACAGTGCGGCGTCACCGGTTTCGCCCAGCGGCGCCACGATGCCCTCGGAACTCGCCGCGCCTTCGGGGATGGCGAACATGGCGCGATGCGGCCGCATCCGGGTGCGGTCCAGCAGCGCCCGCGCCCGCGCGTCGATCACCTGACGGGAGACGGCGTCGCCGCCGGCCACCGGGCCCGAGACGTACAACTCGGGTGCGGTCTGGCGATTCGCCCACATCGACACCACCGCGGTTTCCGCGCCGATGGCCCGGCGCAGTTCCTCGAGGCCCACCGACAGCACCTCGGCCACCGTGGTGGCGGCGCCGACGGCGGTGGCCAGCAGCGATACCGCCTGGTCGCGGGCCTGGGCGTCGTGTTCGGCGGTCACGTCGCGGATGGTGCCGACGAAGAGCCGCTCGTCGTCTTCCGGATTGCGCAGCGACGACGTACTCACCGCCAGCCACACCCGCCGCCCGTCTCGGTGGCGGGCCGGCATCACGAATCGGGCGGCCTCGGTGCCCAGCGCCGGATAGTGCGTGGCCGATTCGTCGTCGGTCCACGGATGCGGCAGTGGGTAGGGGACAGAGTCGGGCCCGTAGCCGGTCAGCGCTCCGAAGGCCGAGTTGACCTCGGTGATGGTTCCGTCGTCGGCGGCGACGAAGAAGCCGTCCTGCAGCGACTCCACCAGGGCGGTGCGGAAGGCGTCGCGGCCCTCGAGATCCTCGGCGCGCAGCCGCTGCAATTCGTAGCTGCGGGTGCTGTCGAGAAAGCCGCGGGTGGCGACATCGAGCGCGGCGAGGGTTTGCAGCAGGAATTCGAGCGCCGCCTGCGCGCGCTGCGCGGCATCACCGTCGAGTTGCTGCGCCGCGGGGCCGGCGATCAGACCTTGTTCGTCGAGCAACCGGAAGTGGTGCTCGGTCAGATCCAGAATGCTCACCCCCTCGACCAGTGCGCGCCGGCCGAGTTCGTACCCTTCGGCGAGCGTGTTCTGCGTGGGTGAATCCATGTGCAGCCGAAGCGCATTCGCATACGCCTCGCGGAACGCGGCCAGCACCGCGCTCATCGCCGCATCCGGGCTGCGCTCGTCGGCCGGCCCGACCGGCTCACGACGCACCCGCGATCGGACCGCGGTGACGCGCGGCCAGCACCAGCGCGTCGTCGGTGTCCTTGACGTGATGGCGCAGGATGTCGTCGGCGATATCGGTGGTCGGCCGCGCCAGATCCAGGGTGTCGACGAAATCGCTGACGATGCCGTCGGTCGACATCACCAGCACATCGCCGGGCCGGATCGCCACGGTCTGGGTCTGCAGATTCGGCGGCAGCAGATAGCCGACGATTCCGCCGGTCAGCAGCGCCGTCGCGCGGACCGCGGGCTTGCCGGGACCGATGGCGACCACCCGCGATTCGACGTTGCCGACCCCGAGCCAGTGCAGTTCGTCGTCGCCGGTGAACAGCACCAGCGAGACCGCCGCGCCCCGGGTGTCGGCCATCGCGCGATGACACAGCACCATCAGCACGTCGAGCGGTTCGGCGCGATTGTCGGCCAGGACCTGCGCGGCCCGGTCGGCGGCATCGGCGGCCGCGGCCCCGTGTCCCAATCCGTCGAGCACCGCGAACAGCACCGATCCGTCGCCGGCGTCGAGTACCACCGACCGGTCGCCGGAGACGCGCTGACCCGGCAGGGGCCGGCCCGCCACCGCCCATTCGACAGTGCCGACCGATCCGTCCTCATGCACCGGTGGGTACCCACTTCCACATCTCCACCAGCGTTCCCTGTCCGGGCGCCGACTCCACGATCAATCCGTCCATCAGCCGTCGCGCGCCGGGTAATCCCAGCCCGAGTCCGCGGCCGGTGGAGTAGCCGTCTTCCAGAGCCCGGGGGATGTCCCGGATACCCGGACCCTGGTCCTGGGCCTGTACGACCAGGGCGCGGCGGCCGTCGCGCTCCTGCACCGCGACCCGGATCTCACCGGTTCCGGCGTAACTCGTGATATTTCGGGCGATTTCGGAGATGGCCGTGGAAATCATGGTGATGTCGGTCAACGTGAAACCCAGCTCGGCAGCCAGCTCCCGCCCTGCCTGTCGCGCGGTCACAATGTCGCCCGACACCTTCACCGCTATCACCATGTTGTCGGAGGCCACGATCACCGACCGCTTCGCCGGCCGTTGGGCAACTGTCTGTTGAGCCAGGCCAGCCCCTCCTCGAGGTCCAGAGCCGTATGCATGCCCTCGAAGGTGAGACCCAGCTGGACCATCGCGAACGCCACTTCGGGCTGCAGACCGACGATTACCGTCTCCGCACCCCGCAGTTTGGTCATGTGCGCGATGGTACGCAGGGAGCGCGCGGCGAAGGAGTCCATGACGTCGATCGCCGTGACGTCGACGATGATTCCCTGGGCACGATACTTGCTGACGTAGGTCATCAAGTCGTCCTGCAGGCGTTCGGTATCGGCATCGGTGAGCGCCGATTGCACGGACGCGATCAGGTAGGTGCCCTGCTTCAGAATGGGTACCGGCATGAGGGGCCTTGACTACCGTCCGTCGCGGTCGGTGAGTCTCGAGATCTCGTAGCCGAGCAGTCGCTCGGCCTCCTCGATACCACCCTGTAGGTCACCGACCGCGTTCATCTTCGTCAGATCGAGGCCGATGGTGACCAGCGCGAGCGCGATCTCCGACGAGAGGCCGGTGATGATGACGTTGGCACCCATCAGATTCGACGCGTCGACGGTCTGTACCAGGTGGTTGGCGACCGTGGAGTCGATCATCGGAACACCGGTGATGTCGATGACGACCACCTTGGCGCGGTTGGCGCGGATCGCGCGCAGCAGCTGTTCGGTGAGCTGCCGGGCGCGCTGGCTGTCCAGCACGCCGATGATCGGCAGAATCAGCAGCTGCTCGCGCACCTGCAGTACCGGCGTCGAGAGCTCGCGGATGGCTTCCTGCTGCTGGCGGATGACGCGCTCGCGCTCCTGCACGAACGAGATGGCCACGGTGTTGGCGATCCGGTTGGCCGCGGGCTCGTAGGCGTCCAGTACCCGCTTGAGCAGTTCGAAGTCGGACTGGTACTTCTCGAACAGGCTGCGCGCGAGCACATCTCGCAGCAGCAGCACGATGCCGACGACCTCGTCGGTTTCGACGCCTCGCGGGATGATGCGTTCGGACAGGTCGCGGGCGTAGGCCTGCAGTGCCTCGACGCTACCGGTCTGCAGCGCCTCGACGTAGTTGTCGTAGATGGAGGTGGCCTCGGAGAAGATCTCCTCCGGGGTCATCGCGGTCAGCAGTGCGGCGTCCCCGATACGACGTGCCCATTCCTCACGTAGTTCCGTGCGGTTTTGGCGCAGATGTTCGACCAGTTGTGGCAGCAGATTCTCGACCGGACCTGCCGGTATGGAATCCGGAGAGAGGCCGATGGACACGTCGGACATGAAAACTCGTGCCCCTTTCCTAAGGGAGGTCGGTTCGTCGGGGTCGCTCGTACGTGGCTGCCGTCGAGAAGCCGCAGTCGAGCCTAGTCTCACTCGATACCCGCTGGCGACCAATCGAAACATGTCGCGAAGGTGTGTGCTCGGCCACCCCATCAGCCGGGCTGCGGACTGGGCTCGCGAGGTACGGCGCCGCTGTGGTCGATGCAGGCCGCGCCGCCCGGGTCCGGCGCGCGATGATGGGTCAGCAACGTGTCGTAGATATCGGCGAGGGCGGCCAGCTGGTCGCGGTCGAGGACGTCGATCATGTGCCGGCGCACGCTCTCGACGTGGGCGGGAGCGGCGGTGGCCAGGACTTCGGCGCCCTTCGGAGTGAGGACGGCGGCGGTGCGGCGGGCATCGTCGGGGATGGCCTCGCGGGCGACCAGCCCGCGCTTCTCCATGCGGGTGATCTGGTGGGAGAGCCGGCTCTGCGACCATTCCAGCACCGAGGCCAGTTCGGCGAAGCTGCGCCGGTGGTCGGTGGCGTCGGCCAGCCGGGCCAGCACCGTGTACTCGACGTAGGTGAGATTCGAGGCGCGCAGGGAGTCGCGGCCGACGGCGGCGGCGATGAGATCACGGGTGAAGACGAAGCCGAGCCACGCTCGCGTTTCGAGATCGTCGAGCCAACGGGGTTCGGTCACGATTCCTCTCCAGGGTTCTGCGTCGGTCATGGTATTGCCTTCCCGCTGCCGGCGATACCCGAACTCGCGGTATCGGATCGACACCTACACCCACCACCTTGAAGGTGCAACCTTTGTGCTCCGCAATGAAGATTAGGCTGGCCTGACCTCGGTGTGACGCGGTGTGCTGATTAGAGTCGGAGCGTTGTTTCGGCCGAGAGCGGTTCTCCCGCCGGCCGAGTGCACCCGCAGACACACAAGGAGTGCGATTCGTGACCGCGCCTGAGTTCCGCTATTCGGATCTGCTTCCCACCGGAGCCGACGAGACCCCCTACCGGTTGCTGACCACCGACGGCATCAGCACATTCGAAGCGGGCGGACGCACGTTCCTGCAGGTCGACCCCGACGTACTGCGGATGCTGACCGCCGAGGCGATGCACGACATCAGCCACTATCTGCGCCCGGCGCACCTGGCCCAGCTGCGCAAAATCATCGACGATCCGGAATCCTCCGGTAACGACCGCTTCGTCGCGCTGGATCTGCTCAAGAACGTCAACATCTCCGCGGGCGGCATCCTGCCGATGTGCCAGGACACCGGCACCGCGATCGTGATGGGCAAGAAGTCCGAGGGCGTGCTCACCGGCGCCGACGACGCGGAATGGATCTCGCGCGGTGTGTTCGACGCCTACACCAAGCTGAACCTGCGGTATTCGCAGCTGGCGCCGATCACCATGTGGGACGAGAAGAACACCGGCTCGAACCTGCCGGCGCAGGTGGAGTTGTATTCCACCGCAGGCGATCCCACGCATCCGGCCTACAAGTTCCTGTTCATGGCCAAGGGTGGCGGCTCGGCGAACAAGTCGTTCCTCTACCAGGAAACCAAGGCCATCCTGAACCCCACCCGGATGCTGGAATTCCTCGACGAGAAGATCCGCTCGCTGGGCACCGCCGCCTGCCCGCCGTACCACCTGGCCGTGGTCATCGGCGGCACCAGCGCCGAATTCGCGTTGAAGACAGCGAAATACGCCTCCGCGCACTATCTCGACGCCATGCCCACCGAGGGGTCGATGGCCGCGCACGGCTTCCGGGATCTGGAGCTGGAGGAGGAGGTCTTCAAGCTGACCCAGTCCTTCGGTATCGGCGCACAATTCGGCGGCAAGTACTTCTGCCACGACGTGCGCGTGATCCGCCTGCCGCGCCACGGTGCGAGCTGCCCGGTCGCGATCGCGGTGTCGTGTTCGGCCGACCGGCAGGCGCTGGCCAAGATCACCCCCGAGGGCGTATTCCTCGAGCAGCTGGAACGCGAACCGGCGCAATATCTTCCGGAGCAGACCGACGAGATCCTCGGCGGTGACGTGGTGAAGGTCGACCTCAACCGGCCGATGTCGGAGATCCGCGCCGAACTGTCGAAGTATCCGGTGAAGACGAGGCTTTCGCTCACCGGTCCGCTGGTGGTGGCCCGCGACATCGCGCACGCCAAGATCAAGGAGCGCCTCGACGCCGGCGAGCCGATGCCGCAGTACCTGCGCGATATGGCCGTCTACTACGCCGGCCCCGCCAAGACTCCCGAGGGTTACGCGTCCGGCTCGTTCGGCCCGACCACCGCGGGCCGCATGGACTCCTACGTCGACCAGTTCCAGGCCGCGGGCGGTTCGTTCGTGATGCTCGCCAAGGGCAACCGCTCGGCGCAGGTGACCAAGGCGTGCAAGGAGCACGGCGGTTTCTACCTCGGCTCCATCGGCGGCCCCGCCGCCCGCCTGGCCCTGGACTGCATCAAGAACGTCGAGGTCCTCGAATATCCGGAACTCGGTATGGAAGCGGTCTGGAAGATCGACGTCGAAGACTTCCCCGCCTTCATCGTGGTCGACGACAAGGGCAACGACTTCTTCGCCGAAACCCAGAAGCCGATCGCGCTGCGCGTGCGGACGCGCTCCAAGGAACGGGTCTGAGGTTCGGCCCGGGCCGCTGTCGACAGCGGCCCGGGATCACCCGCGGCTGAAAGGGACTAGAGGGCGCCCTTGTCCGGGTCGCCCGCGGGGACGGCTTCGAGGACCTGAACGTCCAGCGAGCCGGTGACCAGCCCTTGGAGTCCTTCGTTCAAGGCTTTGAGGTTGGGGGAGCCGCCGTGGGCGCCCAGCGCCGCCATGTCCCGCCACTTCTCGACGAATACGAAACGGTCCTTGCCCCGGTGCAGGGCGTAGCGCTCACACCCGTCCTCGTTGTGGACTTCCGGGATGAGGCGGGTGAGGACTTGCGCGACCTCGTCGAATTTGTCGGGCTTCGGGGTGATGGTGGCAACGATCACAGGCATAACGCGGAGGGTAGCAGCCGGCCTCGATGGGCGGCCCGCGTCTCGGGTGGGGTCGGCTATCGCGGATCGTCGGTCGTTCCGCTCGTCTGGAAGAACCGCCGGGTCGTGAGATCGGCGGGGAAATAGGCTTCGATGGCGATCTCGTCCAGCGTGATGTCGAACGCCGCGCCGAACGTTGTCACGGTGTTGATCAAGCACAGCTCGGTTCCGCGATGTGCGAGCCGGATGTGCAGCGCGATCTCGGTGGGGTCCGGAGGCGGGGGCTCGTGCGCGGGGCCGAACTGCGCCAGTTCCGCGTACAACGCGTGCAGCCGCGGATCTCCCGTGCGTGCGGCCTGGTGGGCGAGCCGGGGCAGCAGATATCCGCGCACCTGGTCCAGGTTGCGGAGTCTCGGCGCCAGCCCGTCCGGATGCAGTCCGACGCGCATCATGTTGATCGGCGGTCCCAGCAGCGCCGGGTCGGCTCCTTGCAGGAATACGTCGACGGCGCTGTTGGCCAGCAACAGATTCCAGCGACGGTCCACCGCGAGCGCCGGATACGGCTCGTGCCCCAGCAGCACCTGCTGGACGGTCTCCCGAGCTCGGGCCAGATCGGGGTCGTGCAGGGGATGCTCCCGGAAAACCGGCGCGTGCCCGGCGGCGACCAGTAGTCGATTGCGTTCCCGCAACGGCACCCGCAGCTGCTCGGCCAGGTGCAGGATCATCGCGCTGCTGGGAATCGTGCGTCCCGTCTCGACGAAACTGATGTGCCGAGGCGACACCTCCGCCTGAATGGCCAGATCCAGCTGACTCAACCGGCTGCGGTGCCGCCATTCGCGCAACAGTTCCCCGATCGGCCGGTCGCTCGTCATGCTCGGCGTCTGCTCTGTCACCGCGCGCCGCCGCCATTACATGGCATGTAATCGACGCGCCCCGCGCATATCCGCAACAGTCGCCCCATGGACAGAACCGACAAGCAACTCGTCGTCGACGGATTCCGAGAGTTCGCGGCAGGAAATATCGACGTACTCCGCACCCTGCTGCACGAGAACTTCATCGAGCACAGCCCCGGAAACAAGAGCGGGCGTGACGAATTCATCGAGTTCATCACCACCGCCCCGGTCGCCGGCGCAGCTCTCGACCTCGCGCGGGTCATCGCCGAGGACGACTACGTGGTGCTGCATTACCGCATGTCTCCCGGCGGCGATGAGCCCGACGTCGCCGTGGTGGATATCTGGCGGCTCGAGGACGGGCGGATCATCGAACACTGGGATGTGGTCCAGCCCGTTCCGGAAGCCGATCGGATTCCGAACGGGATGTTCTGAACTGCGGCCCGGCGGTGGTCTACCGCACGGCGGCCGATGACGTGGTCGGCGCGGCTGTGCTCCTGGAGTCGGGAACCCCCGCGTAGTCGGGCAGCTCGACACCGTTGAGCGCGCGTTCGATCAACTCGGCGAACCACTCGCCGGTGAAATCGGGGCTCGGCTCCGAGTCGGTGCCGGGGACCTCGCGGCTGCGCGCGTGCAATCGGCCGATCTCCTGGTTGGCCTCGACGTAGGGGCGCATCTGTTCCTCGTAGCGGGCGAATCCGATTTTCGGGTCCCAGTCGGCGGCGGCCAGTTCTCCGGCCAGCAGGTAGGCACCGACCAGGGCCAGCCCGGTGCCCTGTCCGGACAGCGGTGAGGAGCTGAACGCCGCGTCCCCGAGCAATCCCACCCGGCCGCTGGACCATCGGTCCATCACGACCTGGGCGACCTGATCGAGATAGAAGTCCGGAGTGTCGTCCAGGTGCGCGAGAATGCGCGGAGTCAACCAGCCCATGCCGGCCATCCGCTCTCGGAGCAGGCGCTTCTGGGCCTCGACGTCGCGGTAGTCGACGTCGAGGTCGGCGGCGGTGAAGGAGAACATGGCCATGGCCTTGGTGGCGTCGGGGATGGGTCGCAGACCGGCGGACCGCCCGGACTCCTGGTAATCGATCAGCCAGCGCTCGAGCCCGAACTCGTTGGGCACGGTGTAGAAGGCCAGTGCCTGCCCGAGGTGACGGATGAACTGCTCGCGCGGGCCGAAAACCATCGCGCGCAAAGCCGAGTGCAGCCCGTCCGCCCCGATCACCAGGTCGAAGCGCCGCCGATCGCCGCCCGCGAAGACGACGTCGACCCCGTCCGCGTCCTGGGTGATTTCGGCGATCCGATCGCCGAACAGGTACTCGGCACCGTCGTGGGTGTCGTCGTAGAGCACCCGGGACAGGTCCCCGCGCAGGATCTCGATTTCGGAGATGTATCCGTCGCCGCCGTCGTCGTCCGCGCGAAAGGTCTCCAGCACTGTGCCGTTCGCGTCCACGGTGTACGCGCCGGCGGTCTCGGTGCGCGCGGCGCGCACCGCCGCGTCGAGTCCCATCCGCCGGATGACCTCTCTGGTCACTCCGCGCGCGTCCACGGCCTGACCGCCGGGTCGCAGTCCGGGCGCCCGCTCCACCACGGTCACCTCGGCGCCCCTTCGGACAAGCCAGTGGGCCAGCGCGGGCCCGGCGATGCTCGCCCCCGCCACCAACACTCTCGTGCCGCTCACAGCGCCCCCTGCTCATCCGTGCCGATTACCGAACTCATCTGCTCCCGCTCGGGTCCGTCGGTGCCCATCGTTGCCTCCCTGCGCTTGTCCCCGCGCTGGAACGGGCCCAGCGCTGTCGGTGTATCCAGAGGTGTCGACGGCGGCATCGCAAAGAATTCATCGGTGCCGCCGGGATCGCTGTGCCTGCTCGGCTGGAACGGTCTGTGCAGCGTGCTGATTCGGGAGCCATCCGCAGTCCCGAAGCGGAAAATCTAGCAACACTAGACAATCTATCGGCATCTAGGTTACTGTCGCTCTAGTCGCTAGCGTTGGTAGATTTCATTGAGGAGTGATCGACATGACCTTCACCATCAACGAGCAGAAGTTCCTCGCCGAGGCCGGCATCGGCCGCTTGGCCACGGTGTCGCCCGACGGCGTCGTGCAGAACAATCCGACCAACTATCGGGTGAACGCCGACGGCACCATCGACATCGGGGGTATGCGGATGCGCGCCAGCCGGAAGTATCGCAACGTCGAGGCGGGAAGCCGCGTGTCGTTCGTCGTCGACCAGCAGGTTTCGTTGGAGCCGTACGAAATTCGCGGCATCGAGGTACGCGGTACGGCCGTCGCGCTCGACGACGAGGAGCCCCCGTTCCCGCCCCAGGAACGCGCGGTCATCCGCATCCACCCCGACCGGATCGTCTCCTGGGGCATCGACAGCGGATCCTTCGACTTCACCAGTCGCAAGGCCGAATAGTCCCGCATATCGAACGCCGCCCCTCGATGATCTCGCGGCTCGTGTAAGAGCGGGACGGGCGGGAACCACTGCGGTATGACGGAGAACACATCGGATTCAACCACGAAACCCGCCGAGACGGTCACGCCCGAGCCGGATGAGGAAACCCGCGAGCGGGCCAAGGAGGAAGCCGGCAAGCTGGACGAAATCTACGAGCCGGGTGCACGCGCGAGTGTCGTCGTACCCGGGACCGACGGCATGGTCGCGGGCACCGCCTTCGCCGACTCGGTCGACGAACAGATCACCGAGAACAAACCGCCGGACGAACTGCGCAAGGACAAGGATTCCTGATTTCGGACGACGTCGACCGACATCGACGGCGAGCCGGTCCGTAGCCGATTCGGCTCATTCCGCGATCGAAGCTGCCGGCAGGTCGTAATCGGGAAGCTGCTCGGTGGCCCGGGGAGCCATGATGCGTTCCATTCCGGCCATCGATTCCAGCAGCGGCAGGCGAGCGATGAGATTGCGCACCGCGATGCCGACCCGTGTTTTCGGTGCCATGAGCCGCAGGTTGGGGCCGATCTGTTGTTTGCGGTCGACCAACGGCCGGTGGGCCTGCTCATAGCGACGGAAGGCGAGGCGATGGTCCCCGGCGGCGGCTGCGAGCTCACCGGCGAGCCGGTAGGCCCCGATCAACGCCAGCTCGGCCCCCGCGCCGGAGGCCGGAGACGCGCAGTAGGCGGCGTCGCCCACCAGGACGACCCTGCCGATCGACCATGACCGCATGTGGACCTGGCCGAGGGTGTCGATGTAGGCGTCCGGATCGGCGAGTACACTTTTCAGCAATTCGGGCACGTGCCAGGCGTTTTCGTCACGGAACTCGGAGGCGAGCAGCGCCCGCGCCGCCTCCTGGTCGCGCGGATCGATATCGCGTCGTGGACTGCGGAACATGAGATACGCCTTGGCTCGAGTGTGATTGCCCGAGCGGTAGATCCCGGCAAAGCGTCCTGGCGTATTGAAGACCGTCATCCACCGATCGGGTCCCAGCGCCGAGTCGGCGTTCCCGAAGGCGAAGTAGTGGTCCATGTGCCGGACGTAGTCGGACTCCGGGCCGAAGACCAGTCGCCGGACCGTCGAGTGCAGGCCGTCGGCTCCGATCACCAGGTCGAAGCGTCGCCTCGGCGCGTGCTCGAAGGTGACGGTGACACCGTCGTCGTACTGCTCGAGCCCGCGGATGGAGTCGCCGAAGATGTACTCCACGTTGTCGGCGGTGAGGTCGTGCAGGATACGGACGAGATCGCCACGCATGATCTCCGCCTCGGTGCTGCCGTACTTGTCCTTGATGCCCTGCATATCGATCCGGGCGAGGTCGCGTCCGTCGGCACGGACGAACCTCATTCCCGCGACGTCGGCCGCGCAGTCCCGCACCCGTGCCATGATTCCCATCTTGTCGGCCACCTCGATCGCCTGATCGCGGATATCCACCCCTTGCCCGCCGGTCCGCAGCCCGGCTGCTCGCTCGACCACCGTGGGCCGGAACCCGTGTCGCGCAAGCCAGTACGCCAACACCTGGCCGGCGATACCGGCACCGGAAATCAGAATCCGCTCGTTCTTCACCGCGTCCTCCTTGTTTCATAATTACTGACCAATGGTCAGTGGCTACACGATAGGGTGCTGACCGCCGGTCAGTCAAGGGGTTAGGATCGAGAACCGTGACTGACGATTCGCGTACTCGAATCCTGCGCACCGCGCTGGAGATGTTCGCCGAACGTGGCTACCATGCGGTATCCGTGCGGGAAATCTCCGAGCAGGTCGGTCTGACCAAAACCGCTGTGCTCTATCACTTTTCGAGCAAGATCGACATCGTCGTCGCTCTGGTCGAACCATTGCTGGCAGACACCGAGGCCATGCTCGAATCCGTCCGGTCCATCCGGAATGCGGACGCACGACGGTGGGCGGTGGCCGAAGGGCTCCTCGACACCTGGCTCCGGCATCGGTCAGTGCTGCGGATCCACATGCAGGACCAGGCGCTGTCGGCCGATACCGCGACCTATCGGCGGCTGCGTGACATCGCCCTGACCGCGCAGGGACTGCTCGCCGGCCCCGACGCCGATTTCACCGCGCGAGTACGGGCCGCGCAGATCTACGCGGCGCTCAGCGACCCTGTGGTGTTCTTCGCCGACCAGCCCGAAAGGCAGGTGCGCGCAGCGATTCTCGACGGCGTGCACCGACTGTTGGGTGGGCCACCGCCTCGTGAGACTGTCAGTCGGCCGGAGCGGCCCGTCGACACCGCACGACCCCGAGCGGGCCGCGGCCGCCCGGGCGCGATGACCCCGGACATGGTCGAGTCCGCTCGCCGCATGCGGGATTCCGGCGAATACACCGTCGACGAGATCGCCGCGACCCTGGGCGTATCCCGCGCAACCGTCTACCGGAATCTCACAACTTCCCGCGATCGCCCCAACGTCTCATAAAGACTCTGTTTTTGATACGTGCAACTCCGGTTTTGGGGCGCCTTGATCCGAGAGTGCTTCCAGCCACGGATGGCCCGAGTGCACTCGCGACAGCCACCCGGACAATCGGGATCGCCGCGATGTGTCCAACGCGGGGAGCGCGTGCAGGAAGTCGGCCTCGTCCTTGGCTCGCCGGGCTTTCGCCTTGAACAGGAGTACGACCTCGGGGATCACGTAGGGGATGCCGTCGGCGGTGTGGAGAATCAGCTCCTCGTGGGACAGGGTGATCGAGGCGTCGCGGCGGCACACCCACCGGTCCCCGCAGTGTGGCTCGCGGAATACGTCGAGGCGATAGAGCCCCGTCGCGGGTTCGCGCAGCCACGTCTGATGGTGGTTGCCGGCTTGCTCCGGGTACGGCCAGGCGTGCCCGTCGCCGATGACGTCCCATTCGTAGCCGGGGAACGCCTCCGCGATGTCGTCGAACCGCTCACGGGGAATACCGATTTCGAGATCGGAATGCGTACGACCGAGGCCGCCGACGAACAGATCCAGCGCCCACCCCGCCGCGATGTACCAACATGTAGGGATACCCGACAGTCGTTCGGCGACTTCACTGGGCGTCCAAGCTTTCCAGAGGCGGTCGCATTCCTGGACCGACAACGGGCGTCCGGTCATCTCAGGTCCCTTCACATCGGACGGGTCGACTGCTCGTCGCACATCCTGCCCTTCGCGGCTCACGACTGACCGCGAGTGTCGGGGCGTACAGGACGAAGAACAGGAAGCACAGGAATCTGTTGTCGGTGCTCTCTCCGAGCACCTCGGGAATCAGATCGCGAGCGGCGGGCAGGGCCGGCGGTTCGCTGATGACGCCGATGCGGAAGCCGGCTGCGGTGAAGGCGTCGGTCATCGCGTGTAATGGCCGGTCCCAGAAACTCAGTCGGGCGGTCTGCCCGCCCATGCTCCATTCGTCGATCCGGTTGCGGGTCCGGAAATAGTCGGTCGAATCCCCGGCCAGACGTTGTCCGAGGAAGTTGGCGAAAGGATGCTCGACCGAGACGATGAGCCTGCCGCCGGGGACCAGCACGCGTCGCAGTTCGGCGAGAGCCGGTCCCCAGTCCCGCAGGTAATGCAACACCAGAGACGCGACGACGTCGTCGAACCCGCTGTCGGGAAAGGGCAGCGGGTCGGCCAGATCGGCGACTCGCAGGTCCGCGTCGGCGCCGAGGTGTTGTCGGGCCTGCTCCAGAATCCGGGCACTCGAGTCGATGCCGGTCACGACGGCGCCACGGTCGCGCAGCGCGGCGAACAGGGGACCCGGACCGCAGCCGACATCGAGGATTCGCCGCCCTGAGACGTCCCCGGCGAGTTCCAGGATCGCGGGCCGGTTGTAGTAGGCGTGCACAAGGCCGGTCTCGTTTTCTGCCGCGTAGCCCTCGGCGATGCTGTCGTAGCCGCTCACCCGCATCGGATCGGCGGGACGTGCCTGGCCTTCCGGAACTGGAGTCATGCCCCATCCTGACATGCAATCAGAGGTGCGCGGTGTAAAGCTTTGTCGGCCAACCATTTCGGGCAATCGGCTGAAAAATCAAAGAAGTTCTGTCGTGATTCGAGTGTGAAAGCTGCCTGAGCAGCCGCTCGATAGAGTCAGCACATGCCCGAGTTGATCGCGCCGACCGCACGCCTTCACCGCGCCTGGCTCGATGCGCATGCCGAGTGGGGCCCTGGCTTCCATGAAGACGGGTTCGGGTTGACGCCCGCCGACGAGGTCGACGCGCAGGCCGGCTTCACAAAGTGGGTGGAACGACTGGCCAGTGACTCACCCTCTTCGCGCGGTAGTGCCGATCGGCACGGGCTGCTCGAATATCCCTCCGGCACTTGGCAGGCTGTTGTTCATGACGCCGAGCGATCTCTTCTTCCAGCTGGGAGCTGAGCGCAGACGACAGGTTCATCTGTCGCTGTGCGAGGATGCGCTGTCGATTTGGGTCGATTACGTCCGGGGGGAGCCCCGCGAGCTGCGCTATCGCGACTCGGTTGTCGGGATGCGGCATCTCGTGGAGGTCGAGCTTCCGGCCGATGCCCTTCGCTCCGCTCGGGCCGGGGTGGATCTCGCGGGGGTGCGCGATCGCTATCTCGAGCCCATTTGCGCGATGCAAGACGATGATCTCGTCTTCCCCGATCCGGTCGAGTTCGCTTACTACGCGATCTACAACTGTTTTCGCAAGTACGCCCGCGGTGACGACATCGAGGATTGGCTGATTGTCAACCAGGCCTTGTCGGCTCACGACATCGACGAGGCGGCGCCGCGTTTGACGCGCACGATCGACGATGTCGTCCGAACCGGGCTCGAGAACTGATCGACGGTCCGGCCGGCAGCTCCTCGCTGCTGTCGGCCGGACCGCCCGTTCTCACTTCAAATGCCGTGCGAAGAAACGACTTCCGTCGTCTCCCTCGAACTGCGGGACGCCCGTGTGGCCGCCCATATTGGCGTGCAGCGTCTTCTCCTTCGAGCCGAGGGCGTCGAACAGGTCCAGGGCCTGCTGCCGGTCGTTTCCTTCGTCGTCCCACTGCAGCAGGACCAGCAGCGGAATGGTGACCTGCCGGGCCTCCTCGAACATGCTGCGGGGCACGTAACTTCCGGCGAACAGAACGGCGGCCGCGATGCGCGGCTCGACGACCGCCAGCCGGACTCCGATGCCGATCACCCCTCCCGAGAACCCGACCGGGCCGGTGATTCCGGGCAGCGACAGGAGGGCGTCCAGGGTCGCCTGCCATTCCGGTACCGCCTTGTCGGCCAGCGGAAGGATGAGCCGGTCCACGATCTCGTCGTCGACCGGCTCGCCGGCCTGCACGGCTCGGCGCAGGTCGGCGCGGGCTTGTTCGGCGGCGGCGGAAGGGGGCCGGTCACCGCTGCCAGGGAGTTCGATGGTGGCTGCGGCGTAGCCTTCCGCCACGGCATGCCGGGCCCGGCCCGCCAGCCGCGGATACATCCTGCGCAGTCCGCCGGGATGGCCGAGCAGGATCAGCGGTGTCGGTGCGGAGGCGGAAACAGGCGTCCACAGGATGCCGGGGATCTCGCCGAGGGTGAACTCGTGTTCGAGGACGTCGTCGCCGAGACGCTGTTCGGAAGTGAAGTTCATGGTCGTGCCTTTCGGGAGTGCTCTCGCGGCGCTCCCGGACGACCTATCGCCCGACCGTGACCCCGGAGGGGAGCACCCATGTCGATACTGCGTTCACGGGTACCACCTCCTCGTTCTCTTGCACGGTCCCGGGAAAGGTAGCAGCGGTCCCAGTTGCCCGGCAACAGGTTTTCGTACCGATTTACGGCTACTTACACGTCTAGCGCGTCAAACTTCTTGGCAGGCAAAAGATTGACCCAAGACATTCAGGTGAGTGTTTGGGAGTATGTCGTCGGCGGTGTCGCGGGTCGACACAATCGCGTAGCCGTCGAAGCGACAGTCTCGCCGCACGGAAGAGATTCCTCCGCCCCGCCACAGGAAGTAGCCAGGTTGATATGAGCGAAGAACCGACCACCATCGAACTCGACGAGGCCGTCTTCACCGGACCGCCCAAAACCCTGGCCAGCGGGCTGGTCAAAGCCTTGCGGCCACGTCAGTGGGTGAAGAATGTTCTGGTGCTGGCCGCGCCTGTGGCCGCGGGCACGATTCCGGGTACCGACACCTTTGCCGTCTCCGATCTCACCCGCGATCTGCACATCGGTATCGCGTTCGTGGTGTTCTGCCTGGCAGCGTCGGGCATCTACCTGGTCAACGACTCGCTCGACGTGGAAGCCGATCGAGCGCATCCGACCAAACGCTTCCGCCCGATCGCCGCCGGCGTGGTTCCGGTGCGTGTGGCCTACGCGCTGTCGGTGGTGCTGCTGACCGCCTCGATCCTGATCTCGTTCGTGGCGACTTGGCAGCTGGCCGCGGTGATGGGTGCTTACGTCTGCATCCAGCTGGCCTACTGCTTCGGTCTCAAGCATCAACCGGTCCTCGATATCTGCGTCGTGTCATCGGGCTTCCTGTTGCGTACGGTTGCCGGTGGTGCGGCGGCGAGTATTCATCTGTCGCAATGGTTTTTGCTGATCGCGGCCTTCGGTTCGCTGTTCATGGCCGCGGGCAAGCGCTATGCCGAGTTGAAAATCGCGATGGACACCGGCGCCAAGATTCGTAAGTCGCTGCAGTACTACACGCCCACCTATCTCCGTTTCGTGTGGACTTTGTCGGGCACGGCGGTGGTGGTCTTCTATGGGCTGTGGGCGTTCGAGGCCGATCACAAGGACAACCCGTGGTTCGCGATCTCGATGATTCCTTTTACGATCAGCATCCTGCGTTACGCGGTCGACGTTGATGGGGCCGGAGCTGGTGAACCAGAAGAGATCGTGCTGGGCGACCGCATTCTGCAGTCATTGGCCCTGGGGTGTGTCGCAACAGTCGGTGTGGCCGTCTACCTCACCTGAGCAGACATATGAGGCACTTGCCGCGTCATGAGCGGACGTCATCGCACTGGCTCGACACGCCGACGACCTGGAATCGGCATTACCGCACGTTGAGCGCGGTCGCTCCATCGCCAGCGTAAACCTCATGACCAGCGAGGTCCTGGCAGGATCTTGACGCAAGACTCACGCGGGATCAAGGGTGCTGGTGGTCGCAGCAGTCGCAGGCGTGGTCGTCGGTCTGCTGTGCCGCTGGGGTGGGGCAGCAGGTGTCGCCGCGCCAGGCGTTCACTCCCTCCTTCACCGCGATCAGGGCGATGACCAGTGCGGCGATCGGATCGGCCCACGACCATCCGAACAGGGCATTGAGTAGTAGGCCGACGAGTAGTACCGCGGACAGGTAGGTGCAGAGCAGGGTCTGTTTGGAGTCGGCAACCGCGCTGGCGGAGCCCAGTTCGCGACCGGTGCGTCGCTGCCCGGCCGACAGGATCGGCATGATCACCAAACTGACTGCGGCCAGCCCGATTCCGATGGGGGAGCGGTGCGCTTCATCGAGTCCGAGCAGGCCGCGGATCGAGTCGGCGGTGACGTAGAGCGCGAGAGCGAAGAACGAGAACGCGATGATGCGCAGCGCGATCTTCTCCCGGGCCTCCGGGTTCGGTCCGGCGAACTGCCACGCCACCGCGGCGGCGGAGGACACCTCGATCACCGAATCCAGTCCGAATCCGATCAGCGCGGTCGACGACGCCCGGCTGCCCTCGGTGAGGGCGATGATCGCCTCGAGGACGTTGTAGGAGATGGTCGCGGCCACGAACCAGCGGATCCGCCGGGCCAGCACTGCGCGCCGCTGCGACGACGGACCGGCCGCCACGGCCGACGGTGTGCCCGGCATGCCCAGCGACCGCGACATCAGCAGCAGCCCTCGCTCTCGGCGGCGGGGCAGCAGGCCGGATCGACCGCGAGCACCAGCCCGAGCAGGTCCCCGAGAGCGGCGGCGATGCGGCGGTCGGCGAGTTCGTAACGGCTACGCCTGCCTTCGGGGACCGCCACGACCAAACCGCATCCGCGCAGGCACGCGAGATGATTGGACAGAATCTGCCGGGAGACCCCGATCTGCTCGGCCATCTCCGACGGATAGGCCGGGCCGGTGCGCAGGCTCAGCAGAATCCGGGTGCGGGTCGCATCCGAGAGGGCGTGCCCGAAACGGGCCAGCGCATCGGTATGGGCCACGGGCAGAGTCTGCATACCCGTACGGTACATCGAAATCTGTATACAGAAAATTATGAATGGTTCTGCATTGTCGTCCTCGGCTGAATCTCGAGTTGCATCCGGTACCGGGGTACAGGTTTACCGTCGATCCATGACGATTTCGCCGGCTCGGAACAGCTGGGTGCCGTCGGCCTGCACCCTGCCCACGGTCGAGCAGCCGATCCGTGTGGCCGAGTTCGATCGCTTCTTCGCTGATGCGGTCCGTGCTGTCCGTCGACCGGACCCGCACCGGCTCGAACTGATTCTCGCCTCCGACGCCGAGCCGCGGGCCCGGGACCTCGCGGCGCGGGAGACCAGCTGCTGTTCGTTCTTCGTGTTCGACTTCGGCGCCACCGAAGAAGGGCCGGTGCTGAGTATCGGTGTGCCACCGGCCTATTCGGCGGTGCTCGATGCATTCGCCGCGCGCGCCACCGGCGGTGCACGGTGACCGCGTTGCGCACCGGCGAGCTCGCGGCCGCGGCCGGAGTGAACATCCAGACTCTGCGCTACTACGAACGCCGCGGCCTGCTGGCAGAACCGCAGCGCACCCTCGGCGGGCACCGCCTGTATCCAGAGGAGGCGGTGACGGTGCTGCGGGTGATCAAGGCTGCCCAGCGGCTCGGATTCAGCCTCGCCGAGGTCGCAAACCTGCTCTCCAGCACCGGCCACCATCGGCGCGATGCCGGATTGCGCGCCCGTGCACGGGCCAAGCTCGCGGAGGTCGATGCCAAGCTGGCCGAACTCGGCGCGGTCCGCGACACCCTGCGCGCCGCGCTGGCCGCCGGATGCGAGGACCTACTCGCCTGTAGTGAAACGCGCTCTTGCCCAGTTTCTTTCGAGCTGCTGCCCGATTCCGGTACTTAGCGGATCGGTAGTGCGAGGCCGCACGAAAATGTCAGTAGCCTTGGTGGCAACGCGACTGGCGTCGGGTGGGTGACCACCGGGGAGCGTGAGTAGGGACATCGACCGCCTGGGTGCTCCATCGCTTCGATGACGGGAGCCTGTGTGCTGGAGATCGCCCGTGCCCAGATCTGCGATGTCGACCAAGTGATCAATTTGCGTCACGCCGTTGAAGATTGGCTCGCGAGTCGCCGGATTGTGCAGTGGGCCCCGCGCGAGATACCGGAGTCCGTGTTCTATGGTCAGGTCGCCGCCGGTGAGTACTACGTCGCGCGCATCGACGGCCGGCCATCGATTGTGGGTGCGTTCCGGCTGCTGTGGAGCGATCCGGTGATGTGGCAGGACGGCGTCTTCGCTGGATATGTTCATGGGCTGGTCGTCGACCGTGGTCATGCCGGCCGCGGGATCGGCCGTGCATTGCTCGGCTGGGCAGCCCGGACTTCTTGCGAGGCGGGGGCGAACTTGTTGCGGTTGGACTGCGTCGATACCAACGTTGCGCTGTGTGCGTACTACCGCGCTGCGGGGTTTGTTCGGGTTGGTCGCCGAGGCTTGGGGGGCTCTCGCGGGGTTGTGCTGTTTCAGCGGTCGCTCGCCGAGCCACCCTACGACGCGAGTAGGCGGGAGTGAGCGCGAGGCACGAGGCGATGTTCGCCAGGTGATCGATCCGTTGCCGAGCAGCACAGCGTTAGACTCGCGGCTATGGGGGTACGAGCGGTCATACTCGATATCGGTGGAGTTCTCGAGGTGACCTCGGAGATGACGTTCATCGGGGAATGGCTCGACCGGCTGGGGTTGGCGCTCGATGAAATCGGGCCGGAGCTGGTCGAGATCTGGGGCGCGGGTGAGCTCGGTGCTGTCACCGAATCGCAAGTGCGAGAGGCGATCTGCACCGGTTTGTCGGTTGATCAGCAGGTGGCGGATGCGGTGATCGCAGACATGTGGGAGCAGTACCTCGGGGCCGCGAACACAGAACTCATCGATTATGTGGCCATGTTGCGGCCTCGATTCCGGACGGGGCTGTTGAGTAACAGCTTCGTGGGTGCACGCCAACGCGAGAGCGCCGCTTACGGGTTCGAGGAACTCGTCGATGACATCGTGTACTCCCACGAGGTCGGGATGGCCAAGCCCAATCCCGGGATCTACCTCCTCGCATGTGAGCGACTCGGGGTCGAGCCCGGCGAGGCGATATTCGTCGATGACTCCGAGATGGCGGTATCCGGAGCTGAGTCGGTAGGCATGACCGCCATCCTTCACACGAGTAATGCGGTGACTATCTCGACGCTCGAGGCACTGTTGCGGCAGAGCAGGTCCGATCCGCGGTGAACTTCCGCAGCTTCGTCCGAGGCACGGAAGGCCGACTGACATCCCCGTACGGCTTGTTCACTGACAGGTTCGTGCCGGTTTCGCAGGAGAGTGCCGTAGTCGATAGCGTCGGCGGTGGTGAGTGTGCGTTGCTGCTGGAGGTCGTGGCGGATCTGGTCGGTGCCGCGGCCGGTGATGTCGGCCAGTCGCTCCACCTGGGCGTCGGGCATGGCCCGCGCGTGTTGAATTCGCGGTTCGATGTCACCGACGGAGCGCGCCCGTATGGCGATACTTGTTCGATGGTCGATGTTTTCCAGACGATCGCCGCACGGATATTGGAAGGCGCTGCACTCGGCCGTGCCTTTGTCGCTGTTGACGGCGTCGATGGCAGCGGGAAGACCACATTCACCACCGAACTCGTGAAGCGGCTTCACACTCGGCCCGTGATCGTGCTGCATGTCGATGATTTCCTGAACCCGTCCGTGGTCCGGCATGCGCGGGGCCGACGATCACCGCAGGGTTTCTGGCTCGATTCCTACAACTACCGCGCACTGCGGAGTGACGCACTCGACCCACTGCGGTCCGGCGGTGATGGTTGGTATCGCACCGCTTCTTACGATCCCGGCTCCGACACCGTCGTCCGTCCGGCCGCGCGTCTCGCACCGCGTAAAGCGGTGGTGGTGGTCGAGGGACTGTTCCTGCATCGAGACGAACTCGTCGACATCTGGGATATGTCGGTTTTTCTGGACGTGCCGTTCGAGGTGACGGCCCAGCGGATGGCCGAACGCGACGGCACTCACCTGGACCCAGAGCACGAGACGATGCGTCGATACGTCGACGGACAGCGACTGTATTTCGAGCGTTCGCAGCCGTGGGCACGAGCCGACATCGTCATCGACAACTCCCGATTCGACCATCCACGCATCATCGCTCCGGAACACGCCCACCTCGCCCATTAACCGGGCCGGCACGCCGAGATCCGGCGCCGGTGGCGAGCCGCGCCGCTGCGCCGGGCAGGACTGTGGCGCAACACTTTTCGTCCTCAGCTGTTTCTGGAACCGGAGTAGTGCGGAATCACCGACTGCGAGCCGCCCGGCCGACTCGCTGCGCCGGCCGACTACGCCTGCGGTTGGGAGAACCCGCCGTTCAGCATCGTGCCGGTGAAGGCGTCCCACTCATCGGCGGTGAAAACGAGGGCGGGGCCGCCCGGATTCTTGGAATCACGAACGCCGACGTCGCCCCTGTCGAGGAATGCGATTTCGACGCATTCTCTTGTGGCGGTGCTTCGGCTGCTCTTGAACCACTTCGCGCCGGATAGATCAACCGTCATCGCAAATACTCCTTCGCTACCTGTCGCAACAAGGCCCTGCTGGCCGTCGCATCCAGGGAGGCGAGCTGCATCTCCTCGTATACTCCAGCGTACCGGCGGACGGAAGCAGATTTTTCCAAATACAAATTGCCGGTGAAGGTTTCAACATAGACGACAGTGCGCGCGCGATCGTTGAACCGCAGAACGACGAAGGCGCCGACCGGATCACCCAGGGGGACTCCGGAGCTGAACGGAAGGACTCGGACCTCGACGTTCGCGCGGGTGCTCATGTCCGCGACGTGGCGAATCTGAGAGCCCATAACTTTGGCGCTTCCGACGATTCGCCGAAGCGCCCCCTCATGAATCACCACCTGGAGTCCGGCGGGACGCACCTTACGGGTGATGAGAAGCTGTCGCCGGAGCTTCAGCCGCAGGCGACGGTCGACTTCTTCCTCGGCGGCTTCGGGCAGCGCAGTGCGAATCAGTGCTCGGGCGTAGTCCGGGATCTGGAGTAGACCGGGAATCAGGTCTGGTTGGTATGTGGCGACCTCCTGCGCTCCCGTCTCCAGCCCCACGTAGATGTCGAAGTCGGCGGGAATCAGGTCGTCCCATTCGTGCCACCAGTTCTCCGTATCAGCTTGCTGGGCAAGTCCTTTCATCGCCTCGATCTTCTCCGGATCGAACTCGTACAACCGGCAGTACGCCTCGATCTCGGGAACCGACAGCTTCTGCGTGAGCCCCTTCTCGATACGCATCAACGTGGGCGCTGAGCGTCCGATATGTGCCGCGGCCTCGGCCAGGCTCATGCCGGTTTCCTCGCGGGCCTGCCTGAGGTAGTAGCCGAGCTGGCGTTTCGGCAGAGACAGCGGTTCCCCGCGTTCGGCCATCGAATGCCCCCTTTCTATGCATTGCGAAGTGAAATGGTGCCTCTTGATTCCTGTAATCCGTCCTGGCGCTTTGCGGCACTTCCGGCGGGATTTCATGTCGCGTACCCGGACCAGGCCGGTCGATGGTCTTCTGGTGCTGCGACCACGACCGACGCGAAGCCATGACCGCCCCTGCGGTCGGCGCAAACAGAGGAACCTGACGAATCGCTAGTGCGGCTACAGGTGGAGTGCGCCACCTGTGCCACGGCTACCGCACATGATAGCCGAGTTGTACCGGCGCGGCGAGTGTCGGTCGTGAATTGCCTTCCAGCCCAACGTCATCGAAGGAGATGCCACCAGTGCCGTACTCGCCGATCGACGAGGATGCTCTCCTCGCGCTACCGGGTATCTGCGATCTGTCGCAGATCGAACTGGCTCACGATCTGATGCAGCATCATCGGACCTGCCGAATCGAGCAGTGCGCGTGGAAACAGGTGGCCTACCGGACGCTGGTGCATTTCCGGAGGGTCGAGCCGCCGCGGTTGAGTCCGCGCGAGCGTGCGCACCGGCGCGGCGTCGAATTCCTGGTCGGCAGTGGCGTTTCCGATTCGTCACGTCAGAACGTCGTGCCGATCGAGACGTTCCAGCAGGTGCTCGCCGGGCTGACGGAACTGGCAAATAACATGCACCCGAACGTCATTCGTGACCGGTAACCAATGGGGACATGGAACGTCCTGTCGAGCGTTATCACGGTGCTGTCCGGGTGCGGCGTCGTGCTGCTCGCCGTCGGATGCTTCTGGCCCGGCGATGATCCTCCGCGTACGCGCCACGTCGATCGATGGGACGGCGCGAACCCAGGGCCGCCGATCGCGCGGCTCACGGACTGGAGTTGTGCCCCGCCCGTCCGGTCCTTCACTACGGCCGAGGCCCACCACTGGATGCAGATCCATCGCGATCACGACTGCCCGCGCAAGCGTGCGGCCTTCGCCGCGCTGGTCGCGGCCGGTCGCATTCGTCCCGATTCCACTCGCCCGAACACCCTCAGGAGCGAAGACGATGAGTGAAAGCGAGACGAATACCTCGGCAGCGCAGGCAGATTCGATGCCGGAACGAATTCGCGAGCTTACCGCGCGCGCCGAAACCGCCGACTACGTTCTCCTCCGCAGCCTCCGTCCGCAACCGGAATGGAAACTGCTGGACAGGGAAAGCGGGGAAGAGGTCTTCCGTGCCGACGAACTCGACGCGATCGAACAATGGCTCGATTCGTGATCCGCACTGCTACGACGTCGCGAGGGGGATGCGGCAGCGGGTGACGTGAATACGGTGCGGTGGACGGGCTCGGTCACCGGCAGTCAGCGAAACGTCGATGTGGCCGTTGCCCACCGCGACCGTTTCGCGCGGTGCCGGCCGGTGGGTGCGACGCCGCCTTGGCGCACCATGCGCCGCCGGGTCACCTCGTCGGCCTGGGCGGGGATTCGTCGCGTTCGTCCCGGCGCGAGGGAGGCGACTGCGACCAGTGCGCTCGCCCCCAGCGCGGCGGCCAGCGGCACCAGGGCGTTCGCGGTCAGCGGAAGGGCCATGACTGCCTCCTCGTCGTCGGGTCGACAGAGCACACGACCGCTTCGCACGTTATCGGGTGATCGAGGCTCACGGCAGGGCGACACGCCGCCGCGCATTTCGCCCGGCGCGCCGAGGTTCCGCGGCGAACACCGGCCATGCTCTCTGTAACGTGTTCTAATTTCGGCATGACCGACGTGCAGGGATGGGTGGATCCGGCCTTCGAGGCGGTCCGGGAGGTGTTCGCGGCCAACCTGGCCGAGGGACGTGATCTGGGCGCCTCGGTGGCGGTGTGTGTGGACGGACGACCCGTGGTGGATCTGTGGGGCGGCGTCGCGGACGAACGCACTGGGCGACCGTGGGAGCAGGACACGGCATGCGTGGTCTTCTCGTGCACGAAAGCGCTCACCGCGACGGCGGCCCTCGCCGTCGCGCAGGACGTCGGCATCGACCCGGATGAGCCGGTCGCGCGGTGGTGGCCCGAATACGCGGTCGCCGGTAAGGAATCCACGACACTCACCGACATGCTGACCCACCGGGCCGGACTGCCCGTCTTCGAGCGGCCCATCACCGTCGCCGAGGCCGCCGATCCGGAACTGATGGCACGCACTCTCGCGGCGCAGCGCCCGATCTGGCGGCCGGGCGACGAACACGGTTATCACGCATTGACTTTCGGCTGGCTCGTGGGCGAATTCGTTCGCCGCCACGCGCATTCGACGGTCGGCGAGTATGTGCGCGGCCACTTCGGCGCGGATCTGCGCATCGGCGTCTCCGCGGAGGCGGCCGCGCAGGCGGCGCGTCTGGCCCGCCCGCCCGCTGCCGAGATGGTGTGGACGGACGACAGCGGGCCGATCGATGCGGCCGCGGCGGCCCGGTTGGTGGAGGCGTATCGCGATCCGGATTCGCTGCTGATGCGCTCCTCGTCCAATCCTGCTGCCGCATACAACAATTCGGAGGTCCTGGCGGGCGGGTGGCCGGCGTCCGGTCTGGTCGTCACGGCTCGTGCTCTCGCCGGCTTCTATCGCGACCTCGTCGCGGGAACGCTGCTACCGCGGGCGGTCCTCGCGGAGGCCACACGAGAGCGGGTGCGCGGGGTGGACGCGGTGCTGCAACTCGAGACGGCCTTGGGCTGGGGATACATGCTGCCGTCGCAGAATTTCGTGCTGCCGGATACCGCGGCACCCACCGCGTTCGGGCATCCCGGCGCGGGTGGCTCGATCGGCATGGGCGATCTCGACAACCGGGTCGCGATCGCCTTCGTGCCGAATCTGCGCCGTGACTGGCTCGCCGGTGACCGGCGAGCCTACGAGCTGGTCGCCGCCGTCTACGATTGCCTCTGATATCTCCGGGGTCTCGCGGATTCAGGCGAATGCGGCCGCTCTGCGGAGGGCGTCGAGGGTGGTTTCGGGTGAAGTGTTGAAGCAGAACCGGATTCCCGGCGCTGCCGCGGCGACGAGATTGACGACGCGTTCGAACAACAGGGTGTGCTCGGGGACGGCTCGCACCGCCCCGCCCACCATGACGAGGTCGAACGATCGGTCCGCCAGCACCGCGCGGAGGTCGTTCTCGGCTTCGTCGGGCGAGGCGGAGACCAGGCACGGTGTGATGTCGAATTCGGTGTCCCGGAGGGCGGCGTTGGCGGCGTCGACCCGGGCTGTGAGTTGCTCCTCGTCCAGATCGGGAAAGCGACTGTAGTCCAGCGCTCGTGGATGCAGTCCGATGGTCAGTGCGCGGAGGCGGGCGGCGGGATCGGTCATCGTGTCTCCTCTGGGAAAGGGAATGAGAGCTTGTGCACGTGGGACGATGGGCCTGCTCGGCGATTTAGCTTTGAAAGCAAAGGTATTTGAGGGAGAAAGGTATGTCAACGGAGAACGACGGCCTGTCCCTGGACGACAGCGTCCGGGCGATGGTGCTACTCATGCCGCGACTGGTCGGCCGGGCCAAACGCCTGCCGGTTCCCGAAGCCCTGCGATCATTCGATCTGGCACCGCGCCACCTGTCGTTGTTGACATATGTGCTGTTCGACGGGCCGCTCCCGGTCAACGAACTGGCGAGGCGACTGGAGGTGGCGCCGACCACCGTGAGCCTGATGATCGGCGACCTCAGCCGCCAAGGTGTCCTGGAGCGCCGCACCGACGACAACGACCGGCGGCGCACCCTCGTCGCGATCGCCGACGCGCACCGAACGGCCGTGGCGGACTGGCTCGGCGGTGCGGATCGGGGGTGGCGCGCCGCGCTGGGCCCGCTGACCGCGGAGCAGCGGGCCCTGGTCATCACGACACTGCGCGCCTACGAGGAAGCCGTCTCAGCCGGCTGACACCGCGGAAGCCCGGTCAGGGTTCGAGATCGACGACGCCTGTGCCGCGGGCGATGTCGAACGGCACCGACACCTGGTCGTGCGCGATCAGCCAGACGCCGTCGATCTTTCGCATTCCGTAGGTGACGCGGACCCACATACCGCTGGTGGCCACCCCGTTCTTCATCGTGCCGTGCAGTCGCGCGAACCCGTGCCCGAATGCCACGTCCTCGCCCACGGTGAACGTCAGGTCGCGAATCTCGTAGTTCACGTCCTCGAAGAACAGGAACACCTTGGCCCAGTTGTCCAGTTTCGCCGCGATGCCGACGTGCTGGAGTGGCGGCTCGACATCGAAGGACACGACGTCGGTCGCGTACGCCTGCCGCACCGCGTCGAGATCCTTGGCGCGCAGTCCGTCGATCACCCGGTCGATCTGCCGGCGGATCTCGGCTTCCTCGGCCGCGATGCGGTCGGCGCGGGACTGAAAGTCGTTGGATACGGTCATGTTTCGACTCCTCAGGAATTGGCGAGAGTGGTTTCGGCGCCGGCCCGCAGCGAGGCCAGCGCGGTGCTCCAGGCGATGACTTGGCCCAGTGTCTTGTCCAGCGCGGCGCCGTGATGGTCACGCGGGGTGAAGGTGGTGTGGTTCTCGAAATCGGTGAGCACCGAGATGGCGACCTGATAACCCACATCGGCCATGCCCAGCGACCCGCAGACGGCCCGCAGTTGCACGACCGCGCGGGCGCCGCCGTTCGCGCCGTAGGAGACGAATCCGACCGCCTTGTCGACCCACTCGGCGAACGCGTGATCGAGGGCGTTCTTCAGCACCCCCGGCATTCCACCGTTGTATTCGGGCGTCACCAGGACGAAACCGTCGAACGGTGCGATCCGTTCTGCCCAGGCCCGGGTGTGCGCATGCACCGAGGGGCCGAACATCGGCGGCACCGGCTCGTCCAGATGCGGCAGCGGGTGATCGCGCAGATCGATCAGGTCGAACTCGGCGTCGCCGCGACGCGATGCCGAGTCCAGAACCCACTGCGCGATCTGGGCACCGTTGCGGTTGGGGCGGGTACTGCCGAGGATGATGCCGATTCTGGTCATTTCCGGAACTCCTGGATGGCTGAAAACCTGTACGTCCTTCCGACGACGCAGCCGCCCGGAATGTCAGGCGGTGGGTGTGCCCGGCGGCTCGCGGTCGCGACGGTGGGTCGGGACCTGGTTGCGCGGTGTGCGGATCGGCGCTGGTTACGATCGTTTTCATGCTGCGAGGACTTGCTGGTACAGCCGTGGTGGTCGGTGTGGCTCTGGCCGGGGCCGCGGGGCCGGGGCTGGCCGAACCCACCCCCACCGCATTCGCCGCCGGCACCGAAGGACTGGATCCGCTGCTGGCCGCCGCCTACACGATGGCCGAACGCCAGGCTCATCAGCAGGGCGTGCCGCTCGAGATCGTGTCCGGTCACCGCACGCGCGACGAGCAGGAACAGCTGTGGGAGCAGGGCATCGCCACCTACGGCGGCCCCGACGCCGCGCGGCGGTGGGTGCTGCCGCCGGACGAATCCACGCACGTGAGCGGCAAGGCGATCGACGTCGGCCCGCAGCAGGGGGCGCAGTGGTTGCAGGACAACGGAAATCGGTGGGGGTTGTGCCGGACATTCGACAACGAGTGGTGGCACTTCGAGTTGCAGACCTTCCCCGGCGCCGCCTGCCCGCCCCGGTGGCCTGACGCCAGTGTCCGTCCGCACCGATAGCGCGAAACTCGCGAATCGGATAGCTACCAACCGGTATTCAGCAAACTTTCGGAGACACGCCGATTGTCCTGTCCAATACCGGTGTGGCGCACTCGCGGATGGGGCACTGTAAATGTCTGGCGGTTTCCCGGCAGACGGGCCGGGACGCTCGAAGCGATGGAGGTTCGGGTGCGAGGGCGGGTTCCGGTACGGCGGAGCGGTGCGATACGTGGCAATGCGGTGCACAGCGAGACCGGGCCGGAGATACCCACGGTCCAGCTGATCCCCGAGACCGGTCTGGCCTCGATTCCGTGCGGATGGCTGCTGCCGGAACTGCCCACCGCACTGCTCATCGCGGTCTTCGTCGGCACCGGCTGGGTCGGCTACGCCGCCTCCGACCGGCCGATTCCCGATCCGCCGCTGACCGTCGTGGTCGCACCCGGCGACCGGGATTCGTTGTCGGTCACCTTCGGCGATCGGTGAGCCGCGCCGGGAGCGAATATGCCCGGCGCGCAACCGGTTACGCTCAGCTGGTCGGTTCCAGTGCCTCGTCGAAGGTGATGCCTCCCTCGACGGTGTGCGGGGTGCGGCGCCGGTTGGGCGAGCCCAGGGCGGTGGTCAGATCGGAGCCGTCGTGCTCGGCAAGCAGCGCCGAGGAATCCCAGACCAGCAGGGTCGCGCTGACGGTGTTCTCGGCCGCCGAATGGGCGAGATCGTAGTGCGCGCACGCGGGCACGTGATCGTAGGTGATCCACAGGTCGTAGCCGGTCATGAACAGGTCCAGATCGAAATCGACCGAAAGGCCGAGCAATTCGCTGCGACCGTTGTCGTCGACGCCGGCGAACGCCTCGTCCAGCGCGAGCAGTCGCGGCGCCTGCGGATCGGCCGAATCCAGCATCACGTGCGCGGCGGCGAACAGCGGAAGATGCAGCGACACCGACTGTTCGCCACCCGAGAGCGCGCTGTGCCGCGCCACGGTGAGCCGATCCTCGGAGCCGTCGGCGGTCACCAGGGTGAACGAGAACACCCGCCAGGTGCGATAGTCCAGGGTGGTCGCCAGGATCTCCGGATAGGACCGTTCCGGATGGGCCGCGCGCGCCGCACGGATCTCGGCGGCGAAATGCGCACGCACCGTGGCCAATTCGCCGGGTCCCAGGTCGGCAGCGGCCCGGTCGAGCAGCTTGCACACCGCGCGCGCCGACTCCGACAGATTGTCGGCCAGCACCCAGTGCACGCCGATGGTGTTACCCGAGGACATGCGCCGCTGCTTCATCTCCGCGCCCATCCGGGCGATGAGATCGCGGGCATCGCAGGTGCGTTCGTGGATCTGCTGCGCGAGTCCGGTCAGCAGCGCGTCCTCGAGAATGCGGCGCTCGGCATCGGTGAGCAACAGTTCCTGATCGGCGCGGGCCGCGGCGATGCGGTCGGCGAAGTCGGCCAGCGCCGCCATCCCGTTGTCGTCGTGCACCTGCACCACGGTCAGGCCGTCGGCGGCATCCCACTGCAGGCGGTAGTCCTGGCGCGCGGAGGCCAGTGCGGCGTCGAATTCCTGCAGTGCCGCGGTCACCGCGCTGCGGGTCGACTTGCGGGCCGACTCCCCGGCGCGCACGGAAGCGGTGGCGGCGCGGAGGTTGTCGAACAACTCGTGCACCTCGACGGGCAGGACAGCGGTCTCACCCTCCGGCCCGCCGGATTCGATGCGATACAGCAGCTGATCGGCGGTCGACCAGGCCGCCGGTGAACTCGGCCACCGGCTCTCGGTGGGCGCGCCCAGCAGCGAGAGCAGATCGGCCCGCGCGTAGGGGGCGAGTTGGCGGACGTCGCTGAGCAATTCGGTCAGCGCCGTGCCGAGGGACTCGTGAGCGGCGCGATAGGCGCCCTCGGCCGATCCGACCGCTTCGATCGCCTCGGCGGCGGCCTTGCGGGCGGCGCGCTGTTCGGCGCGGGCGGCGTCGATGCGCTCGCGGGCCTGCTCGAGTTCGCGGTCGATATCGGCGGCGTCGGCGCCCAACGCCTCGCGCAGCGTCTCGAGTTTGCGCGACTGCTCCTCGTAGCCGGCTCGGGCGGCCTCGGCCTCCTCGGCGAAAGCCTCGGCCAGATCCCGGGATTCGGCGAGCCGGTCGTTCGCCTCACGGGCGCGTTCGGCCTCACGCTGCTGGTCGCCGCGCAGCCGCAGCAGCGCGGTGCCGGTGTTCTCGAAATGGCGGACCGCCGCGGCGAGCGCGTCCAGTTCCGCGGGGTCGCGAGGCGCGTTGCGGGCGGCGGCGACCGCGCGCACCTTCTTGTCGGCCGCGGTGAACGCCGAGACGGCCTGGTCCAGATCATGTTCGGCCTGCGCGGCCGCCTCGGTATGCGAGCGCAGCACCCCCGCCGCCTCGGAGACCGACCGCAGCGCCGCGATCACCGCACTGCTGCGCGGCAACTCCTTCGCGGCGGCCGCCAGCCGGGCCAATTCGCCGGAGGCCTCGTCGGCGTCCGCGCGGGCGCTCTGTTCGGCCTGTTCGGCGGCGGTGATCTCCTCGGTCAGCTCGGCCAGGCGCCGTTCCCGGCGCCGGGCCCGCGCGGTGGCGCCGATGAATTCCGCCTGCGGCTTGTGGTGGCGGCCGAGTTGCACACCCTGCCGGAAACTCCCGTCGCCACCGACCGCGACGAGGTTCTCGGACACATGAGAGTCGTTGTCGCTCAGCGCGATCGAGGCCAGGATGTCGGCGAGATGGATGCGCGAGACCGCGGCGATCGGCGAATCGGAATCGTCGCCGACACCGTCCTCGACGACCAGCAGTTGCGCGAGCGTGGGACCGACGGGCCGTGCACTGGGCGGGAGCGGCGTCAGGAAGACGTCCGAATCAGTCTGCGGCGCTTGGTCGTTCGCCGCGACCCAGGCGTCGAGCAAGCCCGCGGCCTGCACGGCGGCCTCGATCCCAGCGGCGCGCTCGGCGTCGACGTCGTCGGCGAAGCGCACCAGCCGCCACAGTGGCGCACCGGCACGGGTGGCCCGGGAGTCGGTGCGGCTCTGCGGTGCCGGGGGCGCGTCGTCCTGTTCGGCCGCGACCCGCTGGCGTTCGGCACGCAGCGCCGCGGCGCGGTCGCGCGCCTGATCGGCGGCCGCGCGAGCCTGACGGCGGCGGTCCCGCAGCGTTTCGGTGAGCGATTCGCTGTGCTCGGCCAGCACCTGCGGCAGCGGCGGCGCATCGTCACCGCCGGACTCTGCGAGTGCGGCGTCGAGCGCCTCGAACAATCCGGCGGCCACGGGGGAGTGCAGGTCGCGATGGATGTCCCACCAATTACGCAGGGACGCGGCGGTATTCGCGCGCGCCAACGCCACCGCGGCCTCCGCCTCGGCCAGTTCGGCGGTGGCGGTATCACGGTGGCGGCCCGCGCGTTCGACGGCGCGTTCCGCGCGGGTGCGGTCGGCCGCGGCGGCATCGGCCACCGTCAGCGCCTGGCGCACCGCGCGCACATCGGCGTCGCGTTCCTCGGCGTGACTGCGCACGGTAGTGGTGAGCTGTTCGGTGCGGGCCTGTTCCGGCAGCGCGGCCCAGGCGATTCCGGCTTCCTCGGCGGCCGCGCGCAGTTCGTCCTCACCTCGGGCCAGAGCCGCGGCGGCGGTGGTGACCGCGGCGGCGGCGCGTTCGTATTCGTCGCCGCGCTGGTCGGCCGCCTGCTGGGCCTTGGTCGCCTTGTCGCGGTGGACCGCCGCCGAGGTCTCCAGCCGCCGCACCGCATCGGCCAGATCGTCGAGCTGCTGCTTGCCCTCGTAGGCGTTGGAACGCTGCAGCGTCTCCCGATCGGTCAGGGCCTGCTCGTAGGCGCGATCGGCCTCCTCGGCTCGATGCTCGGCCGCGGTGCGCTCGGTCTCGCGTCGCTGCCGCAGTGCCGCGGCCGCGAACAGCGCCGTGCTGCCGTGGGTCACCGCGTCCAACCTTGAGCGCACCTGGTCCACATCCGACTTTGCCTGCACCGCAAGGTATTTACGATAGACGTCGACGAAGGTGCGAGTGGCGGAATCGGCGGCGACCAACCCCTCGAGCGTGCGGCCGACCTCCTCCATATCGCTGAACGAGCGGGCGGCGTCGAGGATCAGCTGATCGTCGAGCGGACGCAGACCGTCGGTCAGCGCCTGCGACAGTCCGCGCGGATCGAGGTTCTTGGCCAGCTGCGGGCGGCGCAGGGTCAGAATCAGATTGATCAACTGGTCGTAGCGCTGCACACCGAGACCGAACATGCGCGCGTCGATCGCGGCGCGATAGTCGACCGGGCGGTCCACGATCGCGTCGGTGCCGATCTGCTCGGCCAGCTGTTTGCGGGTGAAGGGCCGATCGTCGGGACCGATCAGCGAGAAGTCCACGCCCACCCGGCCGTCGGCCACGAAATACCACCGCGTCACCTTGTCCGAGGACCGGGTGGCACGCATCCCGATGCCGACGGTCACCACCTCGGGCTCCGACCAGCGCCCGCGCGCGAATTCCATCCAGACGTAGGAATAGGCCGAATCCTGTTTGCGATACAGCAGATTCGACTTCATCGTGCGCTCTTCACCGGCGAACGGATTCAACCGGCGCGGCTCGATGCGGCCGTCGAAGACGAAGGGGAACAACACCTCCAGCGCCTTGGTCTTGCCGGAGCCGTTCGGCCCGCGCAGCACCAGCCGTCCGTCCGCGAAGCAGAATTCCTGATCCCGGTAGTCCCACAGGTTGACGATCCCGGCGCGGGTGGGAATGAAGCGGACACCACCGTGAATGAGGTCCATGGGTTACTCCGTCCCCTTTCCTGAGGTCCTGGATCCCGCCGCGCCGGCCGATGCGGTCGCCGGTTCCCCGGTGGCGTGCGCGCCCAGCGATCGCGCCGAGGCGAACAATTCGGATTCGGCCCGCGTGCGCACGGTGACCACCGCGCCACGGTAGCGAGCGAGCGCGGGCAGGGCCAGGACACCGCCGTCGACCGTCTCCACGAGGGACAACCGCGCCAGCAGACCGACCACCTCGGTGGTGAGCCCGCCCACATCGGCCTGCCACTGGGCGGCGAAGGTCGAACCGTACCGCTCGGTGAGCGCGTGCACCGTCGCGCGAATCCACTCGTCGTCGACGAACGGATGGGTGATCGGCTCGGGGCCTTCTTCGTCGTCGGCCGGATCTTCGGCGTCGACGGGTTCCTGCGGCGCCGTGACCAGGGGCGCGAAGACCGTGGCCGCCGGAATGGCGGCATCGAGGCCGTCGGCGATGCCGGTGGCGGCGGGCGGGCGCGGTCGGCGTGGCAGCGGATCATCGATGTCGAGGACCCGGTCGGCGATCTCACCGATCAGCAGCAGCGCCACCTGCGCGAGCGTTCCGGTGCCGGGGAAGCGCACATCGGAGAACCGCCCCGAGGTGTCGATCAGGGCCACGCCCTCACCGCGGCGTTCGGCGCGCAGCCCGGTCAGCAACTCCACCTCCGCCACGATCTTCTCGCTGCCCAGCGCGGATTGCTCGGCCGCACCGAGGGTTTCGGTATAGACGACCGGCAGTTCGATCAGCGCCCGCCGTACCCGGCGCGCGGCCGCGGCCCGCGACGGCACGGAAGTCGTTGCGGCGGAATCGGTGTCGTCGGCGAGCAGCGTACGCACACTGTGCAGATGCTGCAACGCGCGCGGTGGCCGGAAGATCGCGAACACCACCGAGCGGTCGATGTCGTAGAGGGCCTCACCCGCTTCCGGGTCGGCCGCCCAGCCGCCGGCGTCGCCGTCGGCGAGGGACAACGCGCCGCGGGCGGCCAGCCACGCCACCGCGTCCACGAACGCGTCCCGGTCGGCGGCCCGTTCGGTCGACAGTTCCAGCCCCTCCACCCGCACGGCGTAGGCGGCGACCTGATCGGCCAACTCCGACAGCGTGATCTGGTCACCGGCGCGACCGAGCGCGGCCAGGGCGAGCGACAGATAGGCGTAGCGGCGCCGGTCGAAGACGCGATCGGCGGGGGTGCGGGCGGGCCGGCCGGTGTCGAGCCGGTCGGAGATCGGGAACAGCCGCGCCGTGGTCTCGGTGACCTCGAGCCGGTAGCCGAGCAGTTCGGCCATATCCTCGCGCAGTTCGGTGGCCCAGCGCCGAATCAGCGGCAGCGCAATGCGATCCGGGAAGGTCCGCGTCACCAGATGATTGGCCAGCATTACCCGGGCGGCGCGCTGGTAGCTGTCCAAGGCCAGCGGGTCGATGGTTGTCGCGTGCATCACGACCGCCCGGAGGCGGTACGGGCGCGGGAATTCTCGCGCACCTCGAGCCGGCGGTGATCGAGATACAGCAGACCCTGGGCGGTACGCACCACCGTGGACCCGGGATGTTCGCGGACCGTCAGCGTGACGCCGCTGTCGGAGCCGGTCGTGCTCACCCGGCCGCTCACCGGAACCCAGGCGGTGGAGGCGGCGTCGAGCAGTCGCAGCAAAACTTCGGTTTCACGTTCGTCCAGGACCCGATCGTGCACGTTGGCGGCGGCCAGCGACATCGCGGCCGCCGCGCGGGCCCGCTGCGTCTCCAGTTGTGCCTGGCGCAGCCGCCGCACCCCGGCGTCGTTGCGCACGAGCCGCGCGGGCGCGCCCGGAGTGGGCTGGCGGCCGGTTTCGGCGAGCGTGCGCGCGATCTCCAGCGGCGCTGCCTCCCACCAGGATCGGTGAGCGGGAATGATGTCGGCGTCGGGATGCTCCATCGACAGATGCCGCGGTTTGCCCAATCCGAATACGACGTCGAACAGGGCGTGCGCGCTGTCGGTGGTGGGCGCGGCGGCGAACCAGCCGGCCAGATGCCGCAGCGCCGACTCCCGGCTCACCCCGCCCTTGCGCGTTTCGGTCACGCGGCGCAGCAGCGACAGCACCGCGGCGATCGCGCTCATGGTCGCCTCCCGCAACCGTTCGGCCTCGGTCGCCGGCGCGGATTCGGCGCCGGGGTCGGGCGCACCGCGATCGCGGACCGCGACGAACCATCCGCGCAGCCCCTGCCAGCGGGCCCGCCAATCCGCCTCGCGCGCCGCGACGTCGAGCAACACCCGCTCGTCACAGGACGCGGCCCGGCTGATCAGCGACTCGGCGCCGGTGTCGTCGACCTCGGCGATCGCGGCCGCCAGCCGGGGCGCGTAGCGAGCCAGATCCATACTGAATTCGCGCATATGCGCCAGCAGCGCATCCTTGTGTGCCAGAAAGGCTTCCGGCGTGGCCTCGGTCGTGCGGACCAGATCGCCGAGGGTCAGATAGAAATGCGCCGCGCGGTCGGCCAATTCGGACAGCGCGGTGTCGAGCCGCTTCAGGATCCGATACACCCGCTCGGCGTCGCCGTCGCGATTGGCCTGCGCCAGCGCCTGCAGATCGGCCAGCAGTTCCGGAAGCACCAGCCGCGAGAGTGAGGCCTCGTCCAGGCGCGCGCCCAGTACCTCGTTCACCGCCCGATACGCCTGAAATCCGGCCTGCGAGAACTGATAGACGTAGTGCCGGTTGCGATATTCGGCGAGCGTCGCCGCGCGGGTGCCGTCGTAACTGCGTTCCAGCACACCCCAGGTGTGCAACTGCTCGAGCAGCGGACCGATCTCGGTGGCGGTGGAATGCGGGGCATCCGGCATCCGAGCCAGGGTGTCGGCCACATCGGAGGCGTGCAGCAGCACCACATAGGCGGCGCGGGCGTGGTCGAATGCGCGCAGCACCCACAGATAGTCGTTGCGTTTGTCGGCGGTGGCGAAGGAGAACAACCGCAGCCGGTCCGCGCCCTCGATCACGGTCTCACCCCGGGTGGGGGAGACGCCGTCGAACAGTGCGGGTTCGGCCGGCAGCAATCGGTCAGCGGACTCGGTCACCGGCACGAGCGTAATACCTGCCCGCGCGCCGCGGCGGCGCACCCGGGCCTCGGCGTGCCGTCACCCCGCCTCGGTGGCGACCGCGGAGCGTTCCACGGTCAGCAGGCTCTCCTCGCTGTGCTCGCGGTGGTAGGCGGCGCCACCGCCGTTGAGGCCGAACAACCGCTTCGACCACAGCAACCAGAGCACCGCGGCGACATTGATCACCAGGGCACCGGCGCGGACGACGGTGATGCGCTCGGTGAGCTCATAGATCTCGAGCGGCAGGAACAGCGAGGTGGCGATCACCGCGAAATACTCACCCCAGCGCTGCACGTACCACAGGCCCACGGCCTCCACGAATTCGATGACGGCATACGCCAGCAACCCCACCGCGATCCAGGTGAGCACGGTCGGTGACAGCGTCCAGCCCTTCTCGATGAACGCGACGATCTTGGAATTGTCGGGATTCCAGCCGATCTGGTCGGCGAGCGGGCGGATCAGCGGCAGCTCCCGATCGAATGCGGCATGCAGTTGCTCCTGCGAATTGCGTACCTTGAACACCCCGGCGGCCAGCACCACGAACACCAGCCCGCGGATCACCCGTTCGGCGGCCAGCAACCGCATGATCAGCCGGTCGCGCAGCAGCCGCCCACGCGGCACCTCGGGCGCCGCATCGGCCGGGCCGCGCCCGCGCGGCTCGCCGATCACGAAATTCCCGCAGCGCAGACACCGCCAGGCCTCACCGGCGGCCGTCGAAACATGCAGGCGCGCAGCCAGTTCCGCTTCGTCGGGGGCGTAGGTGGCGTGCCCGTGCCACGAGCAGCTGCGCAGACTGAAGTCCATTCGTCGCAGCGTACAACCCCGGCGGCACCCTGCAATTCAGCGGCGCAATTCAGCGGCGCAACGCCATCCGCTCAGCTCATCGACAGCACCCGCAACTGCTCGAGATAGGTGCGGGTGCGGGGATCGGACGGATAGCGTTCGATCATCTCCCGCGCCGCCTCGCCCGCGATCCACAGCAGCGACGGCAGCGAGCGGCGCTTGCCCTCGAACGCGCGCATCGCCTCGTCGACCGCGAGCTCCAGATCGCGATCGCGAACCGCCACCACGGCCAGGGTCAGCTGTGCCTCGGAGACGCGCATCGGCTGACGGACCGAACCGTCGAGGCCCGTGGCGCTGCGGATCACCTGGCGGGCATAGGCTTCCGCCGGGCGATTGTCACCGGCGACCCGGGAGCAATCCATGGCGTAGAAATCGAATTTCTGCGCGTCGACGACGAAATGGTTGTCCAAATTTGCCGGATTGTCCAATTGTCGCAAGATATCTCGGCCGCGTTCGAGCGCGCGTTCCATCGCCTCGCGATCGCCGATGCGCGCCCACGCCTTGGCCTGCTGCGCGGCCAGTTGCACGCCGACACCCATACCGCGGCAATTGTCGAGGGCGGACTCGGCCACCTCGATCGCGCCGCGGTAATTGCCCTGGGTGATGGCGAACCACGCCGCCATTTCCGCACCCCAGCCGACGATTTCGGGATGTTCGGCCTCCTGGCCCAGCGACAGCGCCGCGCGGCGGGTCGCCTCCGCGGCGGTGCGCCGGCCCAGGTCGTAGTCGACGCATCCGACCAGCAACGCCACCCAGCCGGCGAGGACCAGCACTTCGCGATGCTGCGCCAGGGTCAGCCGCCCGTCGAGCAGCGAGGTGATGCGCCGCAGCCACGCGGTGCCCTCGGTATGCAGTTCGTGCGGGTCGGCGAAGGGATATTCGCAGCACAGCCGCTCGGCGGTGATGCGAATGGCATCCAATGTGGCCGAAGAGATGTCGGACATCCGCAGCCGGCCGATGAACTCCAGCGTGTCCATTCCCGTTGACGACAGAAGTTCGTCGTCCCGATTGGGGCGCGCCTTGGGGAAAAACGCCGCGGTGACGGTGTCGAATGCCGCGGCGATGATCGGCGCGTAGAAATCGTCCGGGCGCGACTCGCCCGATTCCCAACGGCGCCAATTGCGTAGGAGGGTACTGTCTGTCGGCAGGTTGTGGGATGACTTCGCGCGCATCGCGCGGACGGCATCCGCTTGGGACCACCCCCGCGCGTCTCGTTCGGAGCGCATCCTGACAGCCCAGACGGGTCGATCGTCACTCACGGCCACGTCTGTAGTATCCCACCAGTTAACGCCGGTGGACCCGATAGGGCACGCGGTTGTCCGTCATTGACATCTGCAATTGCATTTGCAGATGACGGATGCTCGATTCGGGCGGTTTTCCCGTCCACAGCAGGTGATCCGCAAGCAGGTGATCCACAACAGAACAGCGAGTCCCTTACACATCCAAACGGAGGTTCGGGTGGAAGCGTTGATCTATGGATACGTGCGTGACGACTTAGCCGACGGTCACGCCGCCGAGCTGGAGGATGCGATGTGCACCCTGGCCAGCGAAGTCGGCCTCTGCTTCGCCGCGACGTTCCATGAATCGACCCAGGGTGACGGCGCCGCGTTCGCCGAGCTCACGGCCGAGCTGAAGCGGGCCGAGGCACACCATGTGGTGGTTCCGTCGCTCGATCATCTTGCGGGCCAGACCATTCCGCGCGACGTGCTGATCGCGAAGCTGGCCCACGACGCGGAAGCCCAGGTGCTGACCATCGAGACCTGACCGAGGGTGGCCGGTCGCCGGACACGCCTCCGCGGGCCTCGCCCGCCGGCCGAGTGTCCGGCGCCGCCACCGGTTACAGGCCGAATCCGCCCTTGCCGCCGCCACGCCGGCGCAGATACTTCTCGAAT
Organism: Nocardia sp. BSTN01; assembly: GCF_015354405.1. Classification (GTDB taxonomy): domain Bacteria; phylum Actinomycetota; class Actinomycetes; order Mycobacteriales; family Mycobacteriaceae; genus Nocardia. Next base: position 188,548 of record NZ_JADKYP010000006.1, read on the forward strand.
TCCGCTGCGATCGCGTCGCCGTCGATCTTGGCCATCGCGTCGTCGAGGTCGACCGCGGCATCGCCGCGCTCCTCCAGCGATCGCACGTATTCGGTGACCTCCTCGTCACCCTCGGTCATCTCGTCGACCGCGGACTCCCAGTCCTCGGCCTGCGCGGGCAGCTCGCCCAGCGGCACCTCGATATCGAGCACGTCCTCGACCCGGCGCAGCAGCGCGATGGTCGCCTTCGGATTCGGCGGCTGGGAGACGTAGTGGGGAACCGCCGCCCAGAACGAGATGGCCGGCACGCCCGCTCGCACACATGCGTCCTGCAACACGCCGGTGATGCCGGTCGGTCCCTCGTAGCGGGTTTGTTCCAGACTGAACTGTTCGGCCGCTTCCTTGCTGTAGGCGGTGCCGGTGACCGGGACCGGCCGGGTGTGCGGGGTGTCCGCGAGCAGTGCTCCCAGAATCACCACCGTCGTCACCTGCAGTTGCTCGATCAGCTCGATGATGTCGGAGCAGAACGCTCGCCAGCGCATATTCGGCTCGATGCCGTGCAGCAACACGATGTCGCGCTCGCTACCGGGAGGTGAGCACACCGACAGGGTGGTCGAGGGCCACTGGATCTCGCGGGTCACGCCGTCGACCTGGCGTACGGTCGGCCGATTGACCTGGTAGTCGTAGTAGTCTTCGGAATCCAGTTCGGCCAGCGGTTCGGCGTCCCAGATCAGTTCCAGATGTTCGACGGCGCCGCTGGCGGCGTCGGCCGCGTCGTTCCAGCCTTCGAAGGCGGCGACGAGAACCGGATCACGCAACGTCGGCATTGCCGGATCGGATGAGGCACTGGGGTTCACCCGGTCAGCCTACGGCGTGGCGGCGGTATCGTTCACCGCATATTGCGGGATATCGCGTGTCGAGGGCGATGTGGTGTGGCCGCCCGGTCCGGTGGTCAGGATTGTCGGGGCCGCCCACTACTCTGGGGTACATGTCTGTGTCCTCCCGCGCCGAGTTCGATACCACGTTGCTCGACACGCTTGCCCGGCGTGTCGTGATCGGCGACGGTGCGATGGGCACCATGTTGCAGGCCGCGGATCTGACGCTCGACGACTTCCGCGGCCTCGAAGGATGCAACGAGATCCTGAACGAGACCCGCCCGGACGTGCTGCGCGGCATCCACCGCGCCTATTACGAGGCCGGCGCCGACGCGGTCGAGACCAATACCTTCGGCTGCAATCTGCCCAACCTGGCCGACTACGACATCGCCGACCGGATCCGCGATCTGTCCGAACGCGGCACCCGGCTCGCCCGCGAGGTGGCCGACGAGATGGGCCCTTCCGGCGACGGCACGCCCCGCTACGTGCTGGGATCGATGGGCCCCGGCACCAAACTGCCCACCCTGGGCCACGCTCCCTTCGTCGCGCTGCGCGATGCCTACACCGAGGCCGCGCTGGGCATGCTCGACGGCGGCGCGGATGCCATCCTGATCGAGACATGCCAGGACCTGCTGCAGGTGAAGGCCGCGGTCACCGGCAGCCGCCGGGCGATGGAGCGGGCCGGGCGGCGCATTCCGATCATCACCCACGTCACGGTCGAGACCACCGGAACCATGCTGGTCGGCAGTGAGATCGGCGCGGCGCTGACCGCGATCGAACCGCTCGGTGTCGACATGATCGGTCTCAATTGCGCCACCGGCCCGGACGAGATGAGCGAACATCTGCGCCATCTGTCCAAGCACGCCCAGCTGCCGGTATCGGTGATGCCGAACGCGGGGCTGCCGGTGCTGGGGGCCAACGGCGCCGAATATCCGCTCACCCCGGGCGAATTGGCGAGCGCCCTGCACGGCTTCGTCACCGAATTCGGCCTCGCGCTGGTCGGCGGCTGCTGTGGCACCACCCCGCAGCACATCCGCGAGGTCGCCGACGCGGTCGCGAATGTGGCTCCGGCCCAGCGCAATCCGGAGCACGAGCCGAGTGTGTCCTCGATGTACACCTCGGTGCCGTTCGAACAGGACGCCTCGATCATGATGATCGGCGAGCGCACCAACGCCAACGGCTCCAAGGCTTTTCGTGAGGCGATGCTGGCCGGTGATTGGCAGAAATGCCTCGACATCGCCAAGGATCAGACCCGCGACGGCGCGCACATGCTGGATCTGTGTGTCGACTACGTCGGCCGCGACGGCAGCGTCGACATGGCGGAGCTGGCGGGCCGGCTCGCCACCGCCTCGACGCTGCCGATCATGCTCGACTCCACCGAGCCGCCGGTGCTGCAGGCCGGTCTGGAACATCTGGGCGGGCGGTGCGCGGTCAACTCGGTGAACTACGAGGACGGCGCCGGGCCCGATTCGCGCTTCCAGCAGATCATGCGCCTGGTCGCCGAGCACGGCGCCGCCGTGGTCGCGCTGACCATCGACGAGAACGGCCAGGCCCGCACGGCGGAGCATAAGGTGGAGATCGCCGAGCGGCTGATCGCCGACATCACCGGCAACTGGGGACTGGCCGAGAGCGACATCATCGTCGACTGCCTGACCTTCACCCTGGGTACCGGACAGGAGGAATCGCGTCGCGACGGCATCGAGACCATCGAGGCCATCCGCGAGCTCAAACGCCGGCACCCGCAGGTGCAGACCACCCTCGGCCTGTCGAACATCTCCTTCGGCCTCAACCCGGCCGCGCGGCAGGTGCTGAACTCGGTGTTCATGCACGAATGCGTGGAGGCGGGGCTGGATTCGGCGATCGTGCACGCATCGAAGATCCTGCCGATCAGCCGGATCCCGGAGGATCAGCGCACGGCCGCGCTGGATCTGGTCTACGACCGGCGCCGCGAGGGTTACGACCCGCTGCAGACGCTGATGGCCATGTTCGAGGGCGTCTCAGCGGCCTCGGCGAAAGCCTCGCGCGCCGACGAGCTGGCCGCTCTGCCGCTGTTCGAACGCCTGGAGCGGCGCATCGTCGACGGCGACCGCAACGGCCTCGAGGAGGATCTGGACGCGGCGATGCAGGACGTGCCGCCGCTGCAGATCATCAACGAAACCCTGCTCGCGGGTATGAAGACCGTCGGTGAGCTGTTCGGCTCGGGTCAGATGCAGTTGCCGTTCGTGCTGCAGTCCGCGGAGGTCATGAAGACCGCGGTGGCGCACCTGGAACCGCATATGGAGGCCACCGACGACTCGGGCAAGGGCCGCATCGTGCTGGCGACGGTCAAAGGCGATGTGCACGACATCGGCAAGAACCTGGTCGACATCATCCTGTCCAACAACGGCTACGAGGTCGTGAATCTCGGTATCAAACAACCGATTTCGGCGATCCTGGACGCGGCGACCGACAAGAAGGCCGATGTGATCGGCATGTCCGGCCTGCTGGTCAAGTCGACGGTGGTGATGAAGGAGAACCTCGAGGAGATGAACACCCGCGGGGTCGCCGACCAGTTCCCGGTGCTGCTGGGCGGCGCGGCGCTGACCCGCGCCTACGTCGAGAACGATCTCACCGACGTCTACGCCGGCGATGTGCACTATGCCCGTGACGCGTTCGAGGGCCTGCGCCTGATGGACGACATCATGACCCGCAAGCGTGGCGGCGCGGTCGATCCGGACAGCCCCGAGGCCGAGGCCGAACGCGCCAAGGCCGCCGAGCGCAAGGCCCGCCACGAGCGGTCCAAGCGCATCGCGGCCGAGCGGCGCGCCAAGGAGGTACCCGTCGAGGTGCCCGAGCGCTCGGACGTGGCCGCCGACCTGCCGGTGCCGGTGCCACCGTTCTGGGGCACCCGGGTGATCAAAGGCCTTGCGGTGGGCGAATACTCGGGCCTGCTCGACGAGCGCGCGCTGTTCCTGGGCCAGTGGGGTCTGCGTGGACAGCGCGGCGATGAGGGACCCAGTTACGAGGATCTGGTCGAATCCGACGGCCGCCCGCGGCTGCGGTACTGGTTGGACCGGTTGTCCACCGAGGGCGTGCTGCAGCACGCGGCGGTGGTCTACGGCTACTTCCCGGCCGTGTCCGAAGGTGACGACGTGATCGTTCTCACCGAACCGGATCCCGCTGCGCCGCAACGGTATCGGTTCACCTTCCCGCGTCAGCAGCGCGACCGGTTCCTGTGCATCGCCGACTTCGTGCGCTCGCGGAAGCTGGCCACCGAGCGTGGCCAGGTCGACGTCCTGCCTTTCCAGCTGGTCACCATGGGGCAGCCGATCGCCGATTTCGCCAATGAGCTGTTCGCGGCGAACAACTACCGCGACTACCTCGAGGTGCACGGCATCGGGGTGCAGCTCACCGAGGCGCTGGCGGAATACTGGCATCGCCGGATCCGGGAAGAGCTTGTGCTGGAAGGACATTCGGTTGCCGACGAGGACCCCGCCGAGGTGACGGATTACTTCAAACTCGGCTACCGTGGCGCACGCTACTCCTTCGGTTACGGCGCCTGCCCCGAACTCGAGGACCGCGCGAAGCTCGTGTCGCTGCTCGAGGCGGACCGGATCGGCGTATCGCTGTCGGAGGAGTTGCAGCTGCATCCGGAACAGTCGACCGACGCCTTCGTTCTGCTGCATCCGGAAGCCAAGTACTTCAACGCGTAAACTTTGAGCGTTTCCGTGCGTCACACATAGTGGTGGGGTGCTCGGCGTGTGAGCGCAGGAGGGGTTCGACACCATGACTTCAGATCGGCTGATCGCCGGGCGGTACCGACTGGCCGATCCCATCGGCAGCGGAGCCATGGGCGTGGTGTGGCGCGCCAGTGACGTTCGGCTGCGACGCACCGTCGCGGTCAAGCAGCTGTTGCTGGCGCCCGGACTGACCAAGGCGCAGGCGCTCGAAGCGAAGATGCGCGCCATGCGGGAGGGACGCATCGCGGCACGGCTGCACCATCAGAACGCGGTCACCGTCTTCGACGTCGCGGAGGAGGACGGCCAGCCCTGGCTGGTGATGGAGTACGTCGACGCGCAGAGCCTGGCGGCGCTGATGCGCGACAAAGGCCCGCTCGAACCGCGCGAAGTGGCCCGGATCGGGGCGAAGGTCGCCGCGGCGCTCGCGGCCGCGCACGACGCCGGCATCGTGCACCGGGACGTGAAGCCCGCGAACATCCTCGTCGCCGACAACGGGACGGTGAAGATCACCGACTTCGGCATCTCGCGCGCCGTCGGCGACGTCACGGTCACCTCGACCGGATTCCTGGCCGGCACCCCGGCGTATCTGTCGCCGGAGATCGCGCGCGGTGAGGATCCGGAACCGTCGTCCGACGTGTTCGCGCTGGGGTCGACGCTGTATGCCGCGGTCGAGGGCGCGCCGCCGTTCGGTGAGGGCGACAACCCGCTCGCGGTGCTGCATTCGGTGGTCAGTGCCAAGGTGCCCGAGCCGAAGCGCGCCGAATCGCTGGGCCCGGTGCTGATGAGCCTGCTGGCCGCCGACGGCGCCGACCGGCCCACCATGCGGGAAGCGCAACAGGCGCTCGAGGCCGTCGCCGACGGCCGAACGGCCGCGTTGGTCCCCGCGGCCACCAATGTGCTCCCGCAACCGGGCGCCGACGCCGCCGCGACCACGGTGCTGTCCACGCCCGAGAAGACCACGGCCGCTGCCGCCCCCACCCCAGGCGCGACCACCGCGAAAACGCCCGCGCCGCAACCGAAACCGGGCCCGCTGCGCGACCGGCGGATCTGGGCGGCGGCCGCTGCGGCCGTTCTCGTGGTCGCGGTGATCATCGGATTGGTGGCGACGTCCGGGTCCGATGACAACCACACCGCGGCGGCGGGGAACGGCACCACCTCGGCGCCGGAGCAGCCCTCGGCGACCGCCTTCGCACCGCCCGGCGCCGCGACCCCGGATGCGCCCGGCGGATCCTCGTCCAATGGTGCGGGTGGCAGCGCATCGCTCGGTAGCCCCGTGCCCAGCGGACAGACCCCGCCCCCGGCGCCGAACGGCGTCCCGGCGCCCGGTGCGAGCGCGTCCCGGACGGCCCCGCCCGGAACCAGCGCTCCCTACGGCCCGGCCCAGTCGGCCGACGTCGCGGGCTTCATCTCCGGCTATTACGGCATGCTGCCCGGTAACACCAGCGGCGCCTGGGCCGAACTGGCACCGTCGTACCAGTCCCAGACCGGCGGCTACGCGCAGTACTCGAATTTCTGGTCGACGGTGTCGTCGGTGCGGGTCGGCGGGGTGACGCAGAGCGGTCCCGGGCGGGCGGTCGCGACGCTCACCTATACCCTGAAGAACGGGACCGTCACCTCCGAGAGCCGCTGGTTCACGGTGGATACGGCCACCGGCCGGATGCTCATCACCGCGTCGGGAACCTGATGCGGAATCGGAAGGAGAGCTCCGGATGACCGTGGCCGCCGTGCTGTGGGATATGGACGGCACCCTGCTGGATTCGGAGAAGCTCTGGGATATCGGTGTGCGCGAACTCGCCGCAGAGCTCGGCGGCCGGATGACCGACGCCATCCGGCACGCGCTGATCGGCGCCGACGCCCGCAACGCGCTGCGGATCCTGTTCGACGGGCTCGGCCTGGAACTCGACCCGGCGGCGATGCTCGCGGCGGGACAGTGGCTCGAGCGCCGGGTCACCGAACTGATGGCCGGGCCCATTCCGTGGCGGCCCGGTGCGCAGGACGCGCTGGCCACGCTGCGGGCGGCGGGCCTGCCGGCCGCGCTGGTGACCAACACCAAACGATCGATCACCGAGTTGTGCCTGGAAACGCTGGGCCGTCACATGTTCGACGTCTCGGTCTGCGGCGACGAGGTCGACAGCGGCAAACCCGCGCCCGATCCCTATCTGCGCGCCGCGGGGCTGCTCGGCGTCGCCCCGGAAGATTGTGTGGCCGTGGAGGATTCGCCGACCGGTTCGGCCGCCGCGCTGGCCGCTGGTTGCCGGGTGCTGGTGGTGCCGTGTGAGATCGCCGTCCCGTCGCGGCCCGGACTGGAATTTCGCGAATCGCTGGTGGGTCTCACCGTCGACGAGCTTGCCCTGGTTCACGCCGGCGCGCGCTGACCCGCGTCACGGAGTTCGCGCTGCGGGCACGGCACGGAGCCGGCGTGGCCGCGGTTGGCCGACGTCCCGGGACTCGCGCGGCACCCGCGGTGCGATCTCGGCGCGCGAGACGACCGCGAGCTTCCGCAGGACGGCCGCGATCTGCGCGTCCACCGTGCGCGCCGAACTGCCGCGATGGGCGGCGATGGCGCTGTTGGTCCACCCGGCCGCGGCCAGCGCGGCGACCTCCTGCTCGGCCCGGGTCAGCAGATCCCATTCCGGCGCGTGCGGTGTCACCGCGTCCTCGTCCGGCACGGCGATGTCGCAGGCGAGCCGGCTGATCTCCCGCAGCGTCGTGCACACCTCGGTGCCCTCGCGATACGCCGCGTCGAAGGTGCGCCCGCCCAGGAGCTGGCGGATCCTGTCGGCCGCGCGGTCGGTCTCCGCTACGAAGGGCCGCAGCTGCGCGATGTCGACGCCGAGCCGGCGGCGCAGCGCCGCGGCGGCGCCGAGCAGTCGCGCGATCTCCACGGCCGTGGTGTGCGGCGCGGCCGCAGGTGGCGCGTCGAGGGTGAGCCGCGCCAGTGCCCACGCCCGCGCGTGGACCGACCACACCACCCCCCAGGTGTCGCGGGTCGCGACCTGCCGCGCCAGGGTGGTGGGCGCGGCCGCCGCGGCCCGCCGCGCGTCGCCGTGCAAGGTTTCGGCGATGATGCGCGCGATCTCGGCCCACGACTTCGCCCAGTCCGCACCCGAATCCGCCGCCTCGAGGTGGCGGGCGGTCACGGCGAGGGCCTGCTCGGGCGTCCCGAGGAAGGCGGCGGCGAGTGCCTCGAACAGCGCGCTGATCGCCGCGTGCCCGTAATCCGCTGCGGTGGTGAACATTTCGCGAGCGCGGGACAGTAGTACCAGCGCGCGCACATCCTGGTCGACGAGCATCAGCCGGCAGCCCAGGGTGAAGACCACCGGCGCCGGCAGCGGCACGTCGGCGGTGGGGTCGGCGGCCAACCGTGCCCGTGCCGCCGGATCGGGCACCGCGGCCGCCACACAGCGATCGAGCAACTCCTCCGCCTCACCGGGCAGACCCTGGCACAGGCAGATCCAGGCGATCGTCGCCATCGCGCGGATCCGCAGCGGCTCGGGCGCGGATTTGGCGGCGGCCAGTGTCTTCTCGGCACGGCGCCGTGACTCGCGCAACGAACCCCGGAAGAAGGGCACGTGCAACGCGATCATTCCCAGCGCGATCTCCAGCCCCGCCACCGCGTCGTCGGGCGAGTCCAGGCTGCGGTCGATCGCGATCAGCAGGTTGTCCCACGACGCGCGCGCCCACTGCGGCAAGCGGCCGTCGCCGTCGTCGGAACTGGTGATCCGGTCGAGGTAATAGCGGCGATGCCGGTCCGCCAGCCGCCGCGGCTCCCGCGAATCGCGTTCGGCCAGGCGCTCCCGGGCGAACAGCCGCAGACTCTCCAGCAGCGAATAACGCACCTCACGGGCGCTCAGATGCACGGTGACCAGCGATTGGTCGGCCAGCCGTTCGAGCAGTTCCTCGACCTCCGCGGCGGCCGGCCCCGCCGCGGAACCGTCGGAGCCATCGGGCCCGGCACAGACGGCTACGATCGCGTCGAGGTCGGCGCCCACCTCGAGGCCCGAATCGTCCTCGGCGTCGGCGGGATTGACGTCGTATCCGGGTGCGAAGACCGACATCCGCTCGAACAGCAGCCGTTCGCGCGCGTCGCACAGTTCGAACGACCACGCGATCACGTCGGTGATACCGCGATGCCGGGTGTCCGCGCCGACCAGAGTGGCGGGCGGCCAGTGCAGGCGGGTGTCGCCGGCGCGGCCGTCGAGATCGCGCAGGATCACGGCCGGCGGTCGCCGCCGCAGCCGCGCCGCGGCGAGCCGGATGCGCAGTGGGTAATGGTGCAGATGCCGGCAGATGGAGGCCACGGTGCCGGCGCTGTCGGGGCTCAGCACGGTACCGGTCAGGGCCGCGCGCTTGTGGAACAACTCCACGGCCTGGGCTTGCGTCAACGGCGGGAGCGGCAGGAGTTGCTCGTCGATCCAGCCGAGGGGTCGACGGCTGGTAGCCAGCACCGTCAGGCCCGGCACCGTCTCGATCAACTCGGCGATCACCTGCCCCGCGCCGTCGGTGACGTGTTCGCAGTTGTCCATGACCAGCACCGGGGGCGCGGCGGCGGCAGCGAGGGTGTCGCTCAGGGCCGGCCAGGGATCCCGCCCGGAGAAGTCGTGGTCGGCGACCGCGCGCACCACTTCCTCGGCCACTCCGGCCGCGTCCGTCCCCGCCGCCAGGCGCGCCAGGCGCACCCAGTGCACGCGTCGCTCGCCGGTCCTCGGCAACCGGTGCACGGCCTCGGTGACCAGGCGGGTCTTACCCAGACCACCCGCACCGATCACGGTGATCAGTCGCGCGGGCCCGGACAGCAGGGTCGCCAGCCGCCCCAGTTCGGGTTCGCGGCCGATGAATTCGTCGGAGGTGGTCGGGACGGTGCCCACCCGCAGTGGCGCCATCTCGCGACCCTACCGCCCGTGAGCGCCGGAGGGACGGGCAGCGGTGCGTCGTGGCGTTGTGGTCGCGAATATCGCTGGCGCACACGGTTACTCGAGGGTTTGTGAGGTTTCCCAACGATATCGGGGAATCCGCTGTGGATCGGCGTCCGGCAGGTCACAATGATCTTCATGGCGGCGACAGGGGGTTGTGGCGACGTGGGTGAAACGGTCCGGGTGAACGGCGAAACGGCTGGGGGAGAAGGGGCTTCGGCAGGGGCTCGCGGCGCGGTGGACGGACCCTCCCTCGCTGCCGTCGTCGATACCGAGCGTTATCCGCTCGACGCGCCCGGCAGCGCGCGGTGGGACGAGGTGGTGCGCCGAGCGCGCGACGACCTCGCCGCCGACGGCTGCACCGTGCTACCCGGATTCGTGCGCCCGGACCTGCTGGCCACGCTGCGCGACGAGGGCGCCGAACTCGCCCCGCACGCCTACTACACGGTCGAGAAGGTCAACGCGTACAACATTCCGCTCGACAGCGACCTGCCTCCCGACCACCCGGCCACGATCGTGCTCGAGCGCGGAAACGCCTTCGTCGCGCGGGATCTCATTCCCCGGACCGCGGTGATCCAGGTGCTCTACACGAGTGCGGCGTTTCAGCGATTGGTCGCCGAATGCTTCGGTCTGCCGCAATTGCACGAATACACCGATCCGCTGGCGGGGTTGTGCCTCAATGTGGTCGCGCCCGGGATGTCGCATCCGTGGCATTTCGACACCAACGAATTCACGGTCTCGATGCTGACCCAGGAGCCGGACGCGGGCGGGGTCTTCGAATACTGCCCGCGCATCCGGACGCCGGAATCGGAGAATCTGGCCGATGTGCGGGCGGTGCTCACCGGATCGGGCGAGCCGCTCGTCCGGCGGCTCACACTGCGCCCTGGCGATCTGCAATTGTTCCAGGGCCGTTTCTCCCTGCACCGGGTCTCACCGGTGGAGGGCGCCACCCAGCGTCACAGCGCGATCTTCGCCTACAGCGACCGCCCGGGCATCGTGGGCGCGGTCGAACGCACCCGGCAACTGTTCGGGCGGGTTCTGCCGGACCATCTGGCCGCGGCGGGCAATGCCGTACGCGGCGACCGACTTCTCGACTGATCACCCGTTCGACTCAGGAGGATCGCCCGTGACGGTTTCGATGCACAGCACCGGAAAAGCCTCGTTCGACGACATCTACGACCGCCCCGATCCGAGCGCCTACTGCCGCCGGATGGCCGAATTGGACTACTGCATACCGGAATTGGCGAAGCCCGCTTTCCTCGAACTGTTCGCCGACTACGAGGCGCACACCGGTACCGCGCCCACCGTCCTGGATCTGGGTTGCTCCTACGGGGTGAACGCGGCGCTGCTGCGCTTCGGCACCACCGTCGCCGATCTGGCCGAGCACTACGGTGACGCCGACACCGCCACCTGCATCGCCCGCGACCGCGCCCGCCTGGCCGCCGACGACCGGCTGCCCGAGATCCGCTTCATCGGCATGGACGCCTCCGCGCCGGCGTTGGACTACGCGGCCGCCACCGGACTGCTGCACGAGACCGTCCACGCCGATCTGGAGGCGGGCGATCCCACCGAGGCGCAGCGCAAGATCATCGGGTCGGCGGATCTGGTGATCTCCACGGGCTGCGTCGGTTACGTCACCGGCCGCACCCTCACACGGGTGGCCCGCGCGCACGGTACCCGGCTACCGTGGATGGCACACTTCGTCCTGCGGATGTACGCCTTCGAACCGATCGCGCGCGAACTCGCCGCCCTGGGGTACCGGACCGAGCGCCGTCCCGGCACCTTCCGGCAGCGTCGCTTCGCCTCCGCCGCCGAACAGCAACAGGTTTCGAATACGCTGACCGCCAACGGAATCGATCCGACCGGCTACGAATCCGACGGCTGGCTGCACGCCGAACTGTATATATCCACACCGACCCCCGAGGACCGCCCGTGACCGACCGTACCTTCGCCTTCGACGATCAGCTGCCGCGCGTGCCGCTGCCCACGCTCGACGACAGCTGTGCGCGTTTCCTGCAGTGGTCGCGGCCGCTGCTGTCGGAGGACGAATACGCCGATACCGAGCGCGCCGTGGCCGATCTGCTGCGCGCCGACGGTCCGGCCCGGATCCTGCACGCCGATCTGGAGCGGTTCGACAGCAGTCCCGGCGTCGGCAGCTGGCTCGACGAGTTCTGGCCCTCGCGCTATCTGGGCCGGCGCGACCGGATCGCGGTCAACGCCAACTTTTTCTTCCTGTTTCGCAACGACACGCCACTGGCGCAGTCCACCTCGGACCAGCAGGCCGATCGCGCCGCCGCGTTGATCACCGCCGCGGTGAACTACAAACTGCTGCTCGATCGGGAGGAGATCCCGCCGGTCGTGCAACGCGGAGCGCACTTTTCGATGGCGCAGAACAAATTCCTGTTCTCCGAGACCAGGATTCCGGGCGATCCGCAGGACAGCGTGCGGGTGCCCTACAGCCACGACTGGCCCGGACCGTCGCAGGCGCGCCACATCGTGGTCTTCCACCACGGCGCCATGTTCCGGATGGAGGTCATCGGCGCCGGCGGTGCGCCGCACGCCCCGGAGGACCTGGCCGACGGGCTGCGGGCCGTGCTCAAGGCGGCGCCCGATCAGCTGCCGGTCGACTCCTCCGCCGGGCATCTGACCACTATGGCGCGGGCCGAATGGGCCGGTGTGCGTGGCCGTCTGCTCGAGGATCCGGAGAACGCGGCGGCGCTCGAGGTGATCGAAACCGCGCTGTTCTGCGTCTGTCTCGACGATGTGAGCCCGGCCGATCAGCTCGCGGCCAGTGATCAGCTGCTGCACGGTGACAGCGGTAACCGGTGGTTCGACAAGGCGGTCTCGCTGATTGTCTTCGCCGACGGCAGCGCCGGTATCAATGTGGAGCACTGCGGGCTCGACGGCACCACCATCCTGTCGTTCGTCGACCGGCTGCTCGAGACGCCGGCCGCCGAACATGCCGCGCAGTCGGGTGCGCAGCCGCAGGGGTTGCCCTCGGTGGAGCCGATCGAGTTCCGGCTCGACGATCGGTTGCGTGGTGAGATCTCCTCGGCCGCAGCCGCATTCGCTCAGTTCGTCGCCGACAATGCCACCACCACGGTGTCGTTCGACCACTTCGGCACCGGCCGCGCCAAGCAGCTCGGCATTTCGCCGGACGCCTTCGCGCAGTTGAGCTATCAGCTCGCGCATCAGCGCAGCAAGGGAATGGTCGGGGCCACCTACGAATCGATCGCGACCCGGCAGTATCGCAACGGCCGCACCGAGGCCATGCGCGTGATCACCCCGCAGATCCTGGATTTCGTTGCCACCATGGACGATTCGTCGGCCGATGCGGCGACGAAGCTCGCCGCCGCCCGGGCGGCCGCGACCGCCCACGTGGAGCGGGCCAAACAGTGCCAGCGCGGTGAGGCGCCGGAGCAGCATCTATGGGAGCTGCAGTGGGTGCAGCGCCGGCGCGGCGCCGAACTGGGCGCCACCGAGCCGATGCCGTTCTTCGACAGCCCGGGCTGGATCATCACCCGAGACGACTATCTGAGCACGAGCTCGGCGCCCTCGGCGAACATCGAATACTTCGGTTTCGGCTGCACCAGCCCCAAGTGCATCGGCATCGCCTACGTCCTGCTGCCGGATCGCTGGAACATCTATCTCGCGACACCGAAAGCGGTGGCGGAGCAGATGTATCGGTTCGCCGACGAACTGCGGACCGCGGTGTCGGAGCTGGAGGAGCTGCTCGCCTCGGCCTGATGGGTGGACTACACCCGAGCCGACCGACACCCGGACCGGGAGACAGGCGGCTCGGGTGTCGGTCGTATCGGGGGATGGTCGCGGCGAATCGCTGTCGCGCGAGACTGTCTCGGCCGCACCGAGTTTCGGTCCGCAGGTACCGTCACCGGAGCGCAGGCGCCGTGCCGGGTCGGTCTCGAGCCGAGATGGGCGTGCACTCGGATTGATAGTCTCGTTCCCGTGGCCGACTCGGTGATGCCGCTGTTCGCCTGGCGTCGGGTGACACCGGCGGATTTCGCGCTGCTGGGACATTGGCTGGCGCAACCGCATGTGCGGCGGTGGTGGCATCACGACTTCGACGCCGCATCGATCGAACGCGATTTCGGCCCGACCGCGCGCGGGGAGGTGGCCGCCGAGGATCTGCTCGTCAGCGCCGACGGCGAACCCGTCGGGCTGGTGCAGCGGATCCGCTGGGCGGACTGGCCCGAGTACGTGGAGCAGATGCGGCCGATCCTCGACGTGCCCGGCGAGGCCGTGTCGCTGGACTATTTGATCGGCGAGCCGGGGCGAGTGGGCCGCGGTCTGGGTTCGGCGATGCTGCGCGCGGTCGTCGCGGCGAGTTGGGGCGACTATCCGCGCGCCGACTGCATCGTCATCCCCGTCGCGTCCGCCAACCGCGCGTCCTGGCGGGCGCTGGAGAAGGCCGGTCTGCGCCGAGTCGCGGCAGGAGAGCTGCCGCCGGACAACCCGATCGACGATGGATGGCATTACATCTATCGCATCGATCGTCCCCGCGAGGCTCCGGCATCGACGACCGCCGGACGGTGACCACGCGCACACCCGCGGCAACCGCGGCGCCCGCGCCGATAACCGATTGCGGGACATATGCGGTCGTCTGAAAGAATGGCCTCCCGTGAAGACTTTCGAAACCCTGTTCGCCGAGCTGCAGGATCGTGCGGCCAACCGTCCGGAAGGTTCCGCAACCGTGGCGGCATTGGACGCCGGGGTCCATGCGCAGGGCAAGAAGGTGATCGAAGAGGCCGGTGAGGTGTGGATCGCCGCCGAACACGAGACCGACGAACAGCTGGCCGAAGAGATCTCGCAGCTCCTGTACTGGGTGCAGGTGCTGATGGTGGGCCGCGGTCTGCGGCTCGAGGACGTGTACCGACATCTGTGACGGGTGAGGCCCGAGCCGCCACGGCTCTCGGGCGACACGGTTCGACCGTTCCCTGACACATCTGTCCGCCACCCGTCCCGAAAGGACACACCATGCTTCGCGTCGCAGTCCCCAACAAGGGCTCACTGTCCGAATCGGCCGTCGAAATTCTCACCGAGGCCGGCTACCGCAAACGCAGCGATTCGCGCGACCTGTCGGTGATCGACAACGCCAACCAGGTCGAATTCTTCTTTCTCCGCCCGAAGGACATCGCGATCTACGTCGGGTCGGGACGCCTCGACCTCGGCATCACCGGCCGCGATCTGGCCCTGGATTCCGGCGCCCCGGTGCAGGAACGCCTCAGTCTCGGTTTCGGCCGCTCCACCTTCCGCTACGCCGCCCCCGCCGGGCGCGAATGGAAGGTCGAGGACCTCTACGACAAACGGATCGCCACCAGCTACCCGAATCTGGTGCTGCGGGATCTGCAGCGCCGGGGCATCGAGGCCGAGGTGATCCGGCTCGACGGTGCGGTGGAGATCTCCATCCAGCTCGGCGTCGCCGATGCCATCGCCGATGTGGTGGGCTCCGGCCGCACCCTGCGCCAGCACGATCTGGTCGCCTTCGGCGATTCGCTGTGCGATTCGGAGGCCGTGCTGATCGAGGCCACCGGTTCCGATCGCGGCGACAAGGCCCGCAACCAGCTCATCGCCCGGGTCCAGGGCGTGGTCTTCGCTCAGCAGTACCTGATGCTGGACTACGACTGCCCGAAGGATCTGCTGGACCGCGCCGCCGCGATCACGCCCGGGCTGGAGTCGCCGACCGTCTCCCCGCTGACCGATCCCGACTGGGTCGCCGTGCGCGCGCTGGTGCCGCGCAATCAGGGCAACGACGTGATGGATCAGCTCGCCGAACTCGGCGCCAAGGCGATCCTCGCCACCGATATCCGTTCCTGCCGCGCCTTCTGACGTCGACGGACGGCGCCGCGGTCACGGGTGCGGCACCGTCGCCGCGGCATCGTCCGGCCAGCCCGGATACGGCGGCGGAGTACCGCCGTAGGCCGGGCACAGGGAGCGGTACTCGCAGAACTTGCAGCTCCACCCGGGCCGCGGCGGGAAATCTCCGTCGCGGCCGGCGGTGGTGATCGCCGCCCACAGGGCCGACACGATGCGCTCGAACCGGACCAGTTCGTCCGCGTCCGGCGCATAGGTCAGGATCTGCCCGTCGCGCAGGTACAGCAGCCGCAGCTGGGCCGGCGCCACGCCGCGGGTGCGGTACATGATCAGCGCGTAGAACTTCAGCTGGAACAGCGCCTTCTGCTCGGCATCGGGCGCGGGAGTGCGGCCGGTCTTGTAGTCGACGACGCGCAACCGGCCGTCCGGCGCGATATCGATGCGGTCGACATATCCGCGCAGCGGCGATCCGTCCGCCAGCCGGACCTCCACCAGCGATTCGCAGGATTCCGGGTCGAATCCGGTGGGGTTCTCGAGGTGGTAGTAGCCGCGGACCAGGCGGCTCACCTCATCGAGAAACGGTGGGAGACCGCCTTGTTCGAGCACCACCTCGATCTCGGGGCGATCTGCCAGCAAACGCTGCCAGGCCGGCTCCACCAGCGCCGCGGCCCGCTCCGGAACGCGTTCACCACTGGGTAGCCGGTACAGCGATTCCAGCACCGCGTGTACCACCGTTCCGCGTACGGCGTCGCGGCCGGGAGTTTCCGGAATGCGGTCGATCGCGCGTAATCGGTATTTGAGCGGACATTGTTTGAAATCGATTGCCCGCGAGGGCGACAACGCCGGTCCGCGGGAAACGGCCGGTAATTCGGGCGGGGTCGCCGTCGGTGGTGCGGACATACCTGGCAGGCTATCGGCGGGTACCGACACATTCCGCGGCGCGTTACCGCCGCCGGAAATGACGCACAGGAGAACGGAGATTCATGACGGCCAGACGGACCGGCCCATTCGCCACGGGGGACCGGGTGCAGCTGACCGATGCCAAGGGCAGGCAACACACCGTCGTCCTGGAGCCGGGCAAGGAGTTCCACACCCACAAGGGACCGATCCGCCACGACGAGCTGATCGGCGCCGACGAGGGCTGTGTGGTCCAATCCGCCAACGGCACACCGTATCTCGCGCTGCGGCCGCTGCTGGTCGACTACGTGCTGTCGATGCCGCGCGGTGCGGCCGTCATCTATCCCAAGGACGCCGCGCAGATCGTGCACGAGGGTGACGTGTTCCCCGGCGCGCGGGTGCTCGAGGCCGGCGCCGGATCGGGCGCGCTGACCTGCTCGCTGCTGCGCGCGGTCGGGCCGAACGGCAGTGTGCGCTCCTACGAGATCCGCGAGGACCATGCCGAGCACGCCGTCCGCAACGTCGAGCGATTCTTCGGCGAACGCCCCGACAACTGGACGCTGACCCTCGGCGACGTCGCCGACCACGACGGCGAGCAGGTCGACCGGGTGGTGCTGGACATGCTCAAACCGTGGGACGCGCTACCCGCGGTATCGCGCGCGCTGATCCCCGGCGGGGTCCTGATCGTCTACGTCGCCACGGTCACGCAGCTGTCGGAGGTCGTGGAGGCGCTGCGTCAGCAACAGTGCTGGACCGAGCCGCGATCCTGGGAGTCGCTGGTGCGGCCGTGGCATGTGGTCGGCCTGGCGGTGCGTCCCGAACACCGCATGCAGGGGCATACGGCCTTCCTGGTGAGCGCCCGGCGCCTCGCCGACGGCGTGGTGGCACCCAAACCGCAGCGGCGGCCCTCCAAGGGCTGAGCGGGCGACTCAGGCGTCGTCCCTCCGTTTCGCTGTGCTCGGCTCGATCGGCAGCCCCCTACCGACGATGCGGCCCCGGTTCGCGCCTGGCGAAACCGGGGCCGGTGTCATGCCTCGATCAGGGCTGGCAGGGCGCCATACCCATGGCCAGGATCTGGCACGCGGAGGCGTCCGACAGCTGCCAGCCGGCGGCCGAGTGCTGCCAGGTCATCGGCATCGGGCCCGCCGGGCCGTGCGGGGAGGTGATGGTGACCTGGCCGGTGGCCTGGTCGCCCTCGGTCTTGATGTCGGCGACGGTGAAGGTGATGGTGCCGTAGTTGGCCAGCCCCTTGGTCATGGTGTCGATGTTGGCGGCGCGCTTGTCCCCTCCGACCACCAGTTTTTCCTTCTCGGTGGTCGGCTTGGCCGGATCCACGAAACCGTTGAGGGTGGCCTGCAGTTCCTCGGCGGTGGGGGCGGGCGCGGCGGCGGCGCTCGTCGCGGCGGCCGAGGCCGAGGTGGCCGTGGTGGCGTTCGTCGGCGTGGAGTCCTGGGAATTGTCGGACCCGCATGCTGTCATAGCGGTAACGGCGAGCGCGGCGAACGCGGTAGCCGTAGCAAGACGCAACCGGCGCGAACCGGAAACACCGGCGGTCCGCGTGGCGTTGCTCCCGGTGCGGGTACTGCCGCCGAAGGGAGTAACGCTGTGGCGGGTAGGAAGGAGCATCGACTAGACCTTTCGGTTCGGTCCGGCGAAATCGCTCGCCGAATGCAGGTTAGGGCAGGCTAACATGGTGGCCCGGGCCGGTAGACCGCAGCTGAGATGTGATCACGACGAAACCATGTCGGAAAGCGAGAACGGTTCGCGCCCGGTAGCGTTGATAGACCGGGACTGGGAGGAGCAGCATCATGAGCCCCATCGAGAATTCGGATTCGGCGGCCTGGAGAGAACTCGAGGTGGTACGCGCCGAGGCGGCTGCACTCCGTAGGCAACTCGCCGACTCGCCGGATCGTTCAAGGGAATTGGAAGCTCGTATCGATTCGCTGACGATTCGCAACACCAAACTGATGGACACCCTCAAGGAGGCTCGTCAGCAGTTGGTGGCGCTGCGTGAGGAGGTCGATCGGCTGGGCCAGCCGCCCAGCGGCTACGGCGTGCTGATCGGTGTGTACGAGGATCAGACGGTCGATGTGTTCACTTCCGGACGCAAGATGCGCCTGACGTGCTCGCCGAACATCGACACCTCGGAACTGCACTACGGACAGACCGTGCGCCTGAACGAGGCGCTCACGGTCGTCGAGGCCGGCACCTTCGACCGGACCGGTGAGATCGGCACCCTGCGTGAGGTCCTCGACGACGGCCGTCGCGCCCTGGTCGTGGGTCATGCCGACGAAGAACGTGTCGTCTGGCTGTCGGGCCCGCTGTCGGCGCTGGTCGACGCGGACGACGTCGAAGATCCGAACGCGCCCGTGCGGCGGTTGCGCCCGGGTGATTCGCTGCTCGTCGACACCAAGGCCGGGTTCGCGTTCGAGCGCATCCCCAAGGCCGAGGTCGAGGATCTGGTGCTCGAAGAGGTGCCCGATGTCGGTTACGAGGACATCGGTGGCCTGGGCCGCCAGATCGAGCAGATCCGCGACGCGGTGGAGCTGCCGTTCCTGCACAAGGATCTGTTCCGCGAATACGCGCTGCGCCCGCCCAAGGGTGTGCTGCTCTACGGTCCGCCGGGCTGCGGTAAGACCCTGATCGCCAAGGCGGTCGCCAACTCGCTGGCGAAGAAGATTGCCGAGGCGCGCGGTGAGGACGCCAAGGAGGCCAAGTCCTTCTTCCTCAACATCAAGGGTCCCGAGCTGCTGAACAAGTTCGTCGGCGAGACCGAGCGCCACATCCGGATCATCTTCCAGCGGGCTCGTGAGAAGGCCTCCGAAGGCACCCCGGTGATCGTGTTCTTCGACGAGATGGACTCGATCTTCCGAACTCGTGGTTCGGGTGTGTCCTCGGATGTGGAGACCACGGTCGTGCCGCAGCTGCTGTCGGAGATCGACGGTGTGGAGGGCCTGGAGAACGTCATCGTGATCGGTGCGTCCAACCGCGAGGACATGATCGACCCCGCGATCCTGCGGCCGGGCCGTCTGGACGTGAAGATCAAGATCGAGCGTCCGGATGCCGAAGCGGCACAGGACATCTTCTCCAAGTACCTCACCGAGCAGCTGCCATTGCATGCCGACGACATCGCCGAATTCGCCGGCGATCGGCCCAAGTGCGTCAAGGCGATGATCGAGCGGGTCGTGGACCGGATGTACGCCGAGAGCGAGGACAACCGCTTCCTCGAGGTCACCTACGCCAACGGTGACAAGGAAGTCCTGTACTTCAAGGACTTCAACTCCGGCGCCATGATCCAGAACATCGTGGACCGTTCCAAGAAGTACGCGATCAAGTCCGTGCTGGAGACCGGCAATCCCGGTCTGCGCATCCAGCACCTGTTCGATTCGATAGTCGACGAGTTCTCCGAGAACGAGGACCTGCCCAACACCACCAATCCGGATGACTGGGCACGTATTTCGGGTAAGAAGGGCGAACGGATCGTCTACATCCGGACGCTGGTTACCGGTAAGAACGCTTCGGCGAGCCGGGCGATCGATACCGAATCCAATACGGGTCAGTACCTCTAGGAGTACCGCACACACACGAAGGCCGCGCCCGCATCGCGAGCGCGGCCTTCGCCGTATCCGGTGTCAGCGCCGGGCAGTGGCCACCGAGTCGAGCACAATATCGGTGGCCGGTGCGCCGTCGCCGGATCCGTCCTTCACGCCGCCCGCGGCGATGTTCTGCAGCACATCCATACCGCCGGTGATCCGGCCGAACGGGGTGTAGTTGGGCGGCAGTTTGCTGTCGGAGTAGACCAGGAAGAACTGGCTTCCGTTGGTGTTGGGGCCGGAGTTGGCCATCGCGACCGTTCCCGCCGGGTAGGTCGCACCGGCCAGGTTCTCGTCTCCGAACCGGTAGCCGGGACCGCCGGTGCCGGTGCCGGTCGGGTCACCGCACTGCAGCACGAAGATGCCCTCGGTGGTCAGGCGGTGGCAGCGGGTGTGGTCGAAGTACTGCTCGCCGGCGAGGAAGGCGAACGAGTTGACCGTATGCGTCGCCCGTGCGGAGTCGAGGGCGACGGTGATGGTTCCGCAGTTGGTTTCCAGCGTCGCGGTGTAACCGGCGTTGGGGTCGATGGTCACCGCGGGTTCGGCCGGCCACTGCTTGCCGTTGGGCTGAGCGTCGCCGGGTGTCATGCAGCCGGGAGCCTGGGTGTGCAGTGGCAGCGGGGCAGCCACCGCAGTGGTGCCGCCGGCCAGCAGCGCGATCGCCGCACCCGCCGCCGCCAGGCCGCTGCGCACCGGCAATCTGCGCGATCTGCGGTCGCGTCGGGCGGAGTGGTCGAGATCGGACTGCGAGTGTGGGATATCGATACGCACCGGGGCGGGCCTCCGAGTTTCGTCTCGTGATTCGGTTCGGTCGCCCGGCATCATCGCATGCCCGGCCGCCGGGTGCGGGTGAATGAACATCCCGCCCCCGGCGCTGCTAACGTCGCGGCCATGCAGGTGGTGTTGCGGCATAATCCGTCGTCCACGGTGGCACGGTGTTTTCTCGCCGGTGGGGAGCCGTTGCGTGCGGAAACCGGTGCGATGGTGGCCCATTCGGCCGGAGTGAGCCTGGCCGCGAAGGCCGAGGGCGGATTTCTGGCGGGGCTGAAGCGTTCCGTGCTGGCCGGTGAGTCGTTCTTCGTGTCCACGTTCACCGCGCCTCCGCAGGGCGGCTGGGTCGATGTCGCGCCGGCGTTACCCGGTGACATGCTGGCGCTGCCGATCGCGCCGGACCGCCCGTACTTCATCAGCCGCGGCGGCTGGATCGCCAATTCCCATGGCGTGCAGGTGGAAGCGAAATGGGGCGGTTTCGCGAACATGTTCGGCGGCGAGGGCGGATTCGGCCTGCGCGCCCGGGGGCAGGGCGAGGTCGTGGTCGGTGTCTTCGGCGCGATCGACGTGATCGATCTGCAGCCGGGTGAGTCGGTGACCATCGACTGCGGCCACGTGGTGGCCTACGACCTCGCACTGAAATTCGGTATCCGCCGGGCGGTTTCGGGTCGTTCGCTGCAATCGATCACGTCCGGCGAGGGGCTGGTGTTCGACTTCACCGGTCCGGGCCGGGTGCTGCTGCAGACCCGCAACCCGGGTGCGTTCGCGGCCTGGGCCGGTGCGGTCACCTCGTCCGGTTAGGCCCGATTACGCGGGTGCAGCAGGTCGCCGATCAGAACTCGGGTGTCGGGGACGAACGGCCAGCCGGGATCGCTCAGATGCTCCCACAGCTGGGCGTCGGTCCACCACCAGCCCGCGGCGATCTCCTCCGCCTGCACGGTGATCGGCCCGTCGGAGCGGATCTCATAGGCGAACAGGTGGCACCGCATCGGGCGGCCCGCCCAGCTGCCGTCCCAGGACACCCGGGCCAGCGGCCGCGGGTCCGCCGGAGCCGCAACGATTCCCAGCTCCTCACCCAGCTCGCGCGCCGCCGCGGCGGCGGGATCCTCCCCGGGGGCCAGCACGCCGCCGGCCAGGCAGTCGTGCATTCCGGCGAACACCATCTTCGTATCGGTACGCCGATGCACGTAGATGCGGCGCCCGTCGAGCGATCGCACCAGCACGCCGGCGCTGGCATGCCACAATCCTTCGGCATACACCTCGGCGCGTTCGGCACTGCCGGTCTCGTTGCCGCGGCCGTCGTAGACGGCGATGACCTCACCCATTCCCGCCACCCTAGGCGGTGGGCGGGGGAGAATGCGCCCACGGTGGCGCATCGGCGGCCAGCGCGGACGATGGTGGTAGGACAACGGCGAGGCGAGGTGATGCTCCGTGGTGATCGATCTGAACAGCGATCTCGGGGAGGGGTACGGTCCGTACACGATGGGCGACGACGAGGCGCTTCTCGACGTCGTGACCAGCGCCAATATCGCCTGTGGCTTCCACGCCGGGGATCCGGTGATCATGCGGCGCACGTGCGATCTGGCGGTCGCGCACGGGGTGCGGATCGGCGCGCACATCTCCTATCGCGACCTCGCCGGATTCGGCCGCCGCGAGATGGCGGTGTCCCCGGCCGAGCTGACAGCCGAGTCGATCTATCAGATCGGCGCGCTCGACGGCTTCGCCCGGGCGGCCGGTGATCGGGTGCGCTATGTGAAACCCCATGGTGCGCTGTATCATTCGGCGGCGTCCGATCCCGCTGCGGCCGCGGCAGTGGTGGTGGCGCTGGTCGCCTTCGGCCAGTTGAGCCTGCTCGGGCCCGCCGATTCGGAGCTCGCTCGCGCGGCGGAGGCGGCCGGAATCCCGTTCCACGCGGAGGGTTTCGCCGACCGCGCCTACACCCCCGAAGGCAGGCTGGTGCCGCGCGGGCACGCCGGTGCGGTGCTGGCCGCGGAAGCGGCGCTGGGACAGGCGGTGTCGATCGCCGTGGACGGACACGCCCACACGGTGGCCGGCGACCCGGTGCGCGTCGAGGTGCGCAGCCTGTGCGTCCACGGCGATTCGCCCGATGCCGTCCGGATGGCACACTCGATCCGGCAGTCGCTGCTGGACAAGGGCGTCGAACTGCGGAGCTTCACATGAGCGCGGTGACCGTGCGGCCCGCGGGCGACCGCGCGCTGCTCCTCGAACCGGCCGACGCCGCCCAGCTGCCGCTGCTGCTCGACCACCTTCGGCGCACGCCGATCGACGGGGTGGCCGACTTCCTGCCCGCCGCTCGGACCGTCCTGCTCACGCTGTGTCCCGGTATCGACCCGGCGGTGATCGAATCCCATGTGCGCGCACTGGATCTCGCGCCGGGCGCCGATTCCGACAGCCTGGCCGCCGCGGAGACGGTCACCGTCCCGGTGTGCTACGACGGTCCCGACCTCGCCGATGCCGCCGAACTGCTGGGCATCACACCCGGGCAACTGATCGAGCGGCACACCGGTGTGCCGTGGCGATGCGCCTTCATCGGTTTCGCCCCCGGATTCGGCTATCTGCATGCACCCGACGCCGAGCTGTCGGTGCCACGACGCCCGCAGGCCCGCACCGCGGTCCCGGCAGGTTCGGTCGCGCTGGCGGGGGGATACAGTGCCGTCTATCCGCGTAGTTCGCCGGGCGGCTGGCAGCTCATCGGCCGTACCGACCTGGTCCTGTGGGATGCGGCGCGGCCGGAACCGGCGCTGTTGCGCGCGGGTACGCGGGTCCGGTTCGTGGCGGTGGATCGGTGAGAGCCCGGGCGGCGCGGATGCGCGTTCTCGAGCCGGGAGCGCTCAGCACCGTGCAGGATCTCGGGCGGCCGGGCTGGTTCCACGCCGGGGTCGGGGTCTCCGGGGCCCTGGACCGCCGGGCGCTGCGTCTGGCGAACAGGCTGGTGGGCAATGCCGAATCGGCGGCGGCCATCGAGTGCGTGCTGGGCGGGCTGAGCGTGGAATTCGACGCCCCGGTCGTGGTGAGCGTGACGGGCGCACCGGTGCCGATCAGCGTCGGCCGCCGCGCCGAACCGCCGGCGTCGGTGCTGTTCGTCGCGGCAGGGCAGCGGGTGCGGATCGGTACGGCCGAGACGGGGCTGCGGTGCTATCTGGCGGTGCGCGGCGGCGTCGCGGTGGAGCCGGTACTCGGATCTCGCAGCCGGGACACGATGGCGTGCCTGGGCCCCGAACCGCTGCGCCGGGGAGACACCCTGCCGGTCGGCGCTCCGCCGCGTGGCTGGCCGACCGTCGAGCTCGCTCCGGTCGTCCCGCCCACCGGGGGAACGCTGCGGGTGCGGGCCGGGCTCGGGCCGCGCGCGGACTGGTTCCACAATCCCGCCGATCTGTTCACCGGCGCCTGGGAGGTCTCCACGGACACCGACCGGATCGGCGTACGCCTGGACCGCCACGGTGAGGCCCCGCCGCTGCGGCGGGCGAACGATGCCGAATTGCCCACCGAGGGAATGGCTTTGGGTGCAATTCAAGTGCCACCCGCGGGCCGCCCGGTGGTCCTGCTGGCGGACCGGCCGATCACCGGGGGGTACCCCGTGGTGGCCACGGTGATCGACGCCGACGTGGATCTGCTCGGTCAGGCCCGGCCCGGCCAGCTGATCGAATTCCGTTGCTGGCAGCGCTGATCCGCCGCACGGACGGGTCGGAACACCTCTCGAGGGGGGACAGCGGATTGGTCTGCGGGGCGACGCCCCGGCGGCCGGAAACCGGGCCGGGTCGACACCCGGCTCGGCTTCGTCGGCAACACGCGCGATGTCACGATCTTCGGCTGCACCGGCCCGACGCAGCCGTGGTCGCGGATATGGCCGGAGTGGATGCACCTGTGACGCCGATGCGCGACCGCACCGCGGGTGGGCCTCACTGGGTGTGGGCCGGGATCGGCGCGGGACCGAACCAGCGGGTGAGCGCGCGAGGCAGACCGCCGGCTGTTGCATCGTCGGTAGCCCATGCGACGTACCCATCGGGACGCAGCAGAATCGCTGCCGGTGTACTTGCTGCGGCCGCGGTGTCGACGGCCTGGTTCGAGGAGGGACCCGGATCGAGAGTGAGTGTGCCGGAGACGATGTCGACCCGCGCACGCCACCCGTGCGCCGAGGCGGCCGCTGTGCCCGTGGCGTCGATCAGCAATGGCCGCGCGGGGTGCAGCAGCTCGGCAACCCGGGTGGTGCCGCCGTCGGTGGTGACCGTGTAGTCGGGCACCAGATATCCGGACAGGCGATGGTCGTCGCCGACGTCGTAGCGGATGTCGGATCCGGCCAGGAGCTGGGCGAGGTGTAAAGCGACCTCCGGGATCCGTACCAGCTCCCCGAAGAGGTCGCGCAATCCGGTGACCTCGGGCCCCGGTGCCATCAACGCGCTTTGCGCGAGACTGTGCATCATCACTCGCTCGGCCACCGGGCGGCGTTCGCTTTCGTAGGTGTCCAGCAGTCCGGCCGGTGACCAGCCGTTGACCTCCGCCGCCAGTTTCCAGCCCAGGTTGACCGCGTCCTGCAGTCCGAGATTCAGTCCCGGGCCACCCATCGCGGAGTGGACGTGCGCGGCGTCTCCGAGCAGGAAGATCCGGCCGTCGCGATACCGCTGCGCCACCCGGGTGTTCTGACCGACGTTGCGGCGCAACGCATGCGGACCGGCGCCGGCCGGCGGTTCGATCGGCACGTCGGCTCCCAGCACCCGCTCGACGCTCTCCCGTAGCTCCGTGAAGGTAACGGGTTCGTCCTCGGCCGGACAGTGGTCGGTGCCGTATTCGCTCACCCCGATCATCGGCCGCCCGGGCATCAGCTCGGCGAAGAGGAACATGCCCTTCTCCACGCGGTTGTGGCCGAAGTGGAACCGCCCCACGTCGGGAATGTCGATGCCGCCGTCGGGTGTGCGCAGCCGGTCCGGGACGGTGGCATGGCCGAATCGGGACACGCGGTCGGTCACGGTGCAGCCGGGGAAGTCGATGCCGGCCAGCTTGCGCACCGTACTCTTCCCGCCGTCCGCGGCGACCAGGTAGCGGGTGCGGATACGATAGCCGCCGTCGGGACCGTCGACGGTCGCTACGACATGGTCGGGATGGGATTCGAGATCGCGCAGGCTGTGCCCCCACCGCACCGCCACGCCCAGTTCCCGCGCGCGGGCGGCGAGCAGCGCGAGCAGGTACGGTTGCGGAATGGGCAGGCCGTATATCGGATTGTCCGCCAGTCCGGCCAGGTCCAGCCGCAAGCCGCTGAACGAATATCCCGGCAGCGGTGCGGGGCTCGTGGGCGCACGGTCGCCGACGGCGGGCTGGTACAACCCGCGCATATCCATCAGCCGCACCACCTGCCCGATGAGACCGTTGGCCTTGGGTTCGGTGCTGGGTTCGGGCAGCTTGTCCAGGACCGCCGCCGTGATCCCGCCAAGAGCGAGTTCGCAGGCCAGCATCAGCCCGTTCGGCCCGGCACCGGAAATCAGGACATCACAGGTGTTTTCGGACATGACGAATCAGACCCCTTGTCGGATAAGCGGTTTCGAGGGAGGGAGAAAAGTTCAGTGGGGTTCGGGCAGGCCGGCCGCGACCAGTTCCAATGCCTGGCTCGTGAGCGCGGTGATCGAGGTCGGAGGATCGCACCGGGGATAGACCTCGATCGCCGACACCAGCGCCGCGAGCACGGCTTCGGCGACCAGCCGTGGGTAGAGCGTGCCGGGGTCGGTGCCGGTGCGTTCGGCGATCACCTCGGCGAAGGCGTCGGCGGTGGTGCGGGTCAGCACTGCCTGCGCCTCGGGGCTGGCGATGAGCTTGCGCACCTCGGCCTGCCGGTCGCGCGGCGGGGGATCGGCGTCGAGCCCGTCGACCCGCAACGGTTCCAGCATCGCCTCGGTGATCGCGGTCCACAGCGGCTCGCCGGCGGGCCGGGCCCGCAACAGTTCGATCCCCCGGTGGATGCGGTCGATCTGCCGGTACGCCAGCGCCTCGTATTTGCTGGCGAAGTAGTTGGTGAACGTGCGCACCGATACGCCCGCGCGGGCGGCGATATCCTCACGCAGCACCTGGTCCAGACCGCGTTCGAACATCAGCTCCAGTGCCGCATCGCTGAGCGCACGCCGGGTATCGAGCTTCTTGCGTTCCCGCAGCCCCCGAGCCGGGTCCCTGGTCATGATCTCAGTATCGAGGAAAGTGGGAGACACTTCAATAGTGCACGACGAGAAACTTTGCCTTTCAGGCAAAAATATTACCCCGCCGCTATCGGCCGGGCGCGCTAGGGTTCGGCTATGACATCCGGACAGACGCAGATCTGGCACAACCCCCGCTGCTCGAAGAGCCGCGCGGCCAAAGCCGCGCTGGACGAGGCCGGTGTGGACTACGTCGAGCTGCGATATCTCGATGATCCGCCGACCGCCGATGATCTGCGGAAGGTGCTGGCACAGCTCGGCCTTGAGCCGTGGGACATCACCCGCACCGGTGAACCGGACGCCAAGGAGCTCGGCATGCCGGGCTGGTCGCGTACGGAGGCCGACCGCGAGCAGTGGATCGAGACACTGGCGAGCAATCCGAAGCTGATTCAGCGACCGATCGTGGTCACCCCCGACGGCCGGGCCGTCGTCGCGCGGGACGAACAATCGCTGAAATCGGTGCTGTAGACCTCCATCCGGTGCGGGGCCGGAGAACGACCGGCTGCGCGGCAACCACTTCGGTGTGCCGCGGCATTACCCGACGGACGCTGGGGACTCCCGGCGCCGAGCCGCTGATCGTCGGCTTCGACGTGGTCGTTCTCGACGGTGATCGCATTGCCCGCGTGCACGGATTCCTGGACAAGATTCCGGGCTGACCGTCCGCAGTGTCAATGAATGCCGTTGTCCGCCAGGGGAAAAGGCGGCCGCCCAATTCCGGCGATCCGCAGATTTCCCCACGGGTCGCGCTCCTGCAGCCGGCCCGCGGCGGGCTCGCCGCCCGCGATCCGCAGCGACACCGCACCGCGTCCGGGGTCGGGCAGCAGGTCCGCCTCCGTCGCGGTGAGACGGCCGTACCAGTGGTAGTGACCGTCGATCGGGTCCGGATGCCCGTTCAGCGCGACCGTCACCGCGAGTTCGGCGCCCGGTCCGTCGAGTACCGCGGGACCGGCGTACTCGCAAGCGGGCGCGCGATCGGCGGCGACGGTCGTATCGAAGTGACGGCGATCCGGTCGCGGCAACCTCCGGCCGAGGCGGGGATTCGCTGCCCAGCGACGTGCCGATTCGTGCTGCACGGCACGTCGCAGCTGGATTCGGGTAGCGCCGGTTCGGCACATCGCCACGATGCAGCGCGCGGCGTATTCGGCGCGGACCTGCACCGGATGGTGCGGCCAGTGCGCGCCGGCGGGGGAGTGTGTCCAGAACAGGTTGGGCATCTCGTGCATCGTCGTGCCGAGATGGGCCACCCGGCCGTCGCTCAGCAGCGTGTGCAGGTCGGCGCCGATTCCGGTGATGCGGCGGGTATCGAGGTCGGCATCGGCCAGGATCACCACCGACGCCGTGGTCGTGCCGTCGTCCGAGCGCAGCCGCCAGCGGTCGTGTGCGCCGTCGAATTCCATGGTGTGCACCGCGGCCGGTGGCCGATCGGCCGCGAGCGCGGTCGAGCCCAGGACGGCGATGTCGCGAATTCCGTTGCGCCGCAGCGTCGCCGCGACGACCGGCGCCGACGGCCGGGCCGCGACGACAGCCACGCCGCCCGCGCCGTGCCGGTCCGGCCTCATGCGAGCAACCCCCGCCGCCGCCAGAGTAGCTTGCCGATCGGGCCGAGCAGCCCGTTCTCGTCCAGGAACGCACCCAGGTCGGCGCCCCCGGCCGCGAGCATGCGGTGCGCGTGCGGATTGGCCAGCGCCGCGCGCACGGCCGCGCGCCCGTCCAATCCGGCGCGAATGTACATGTGCCGGTTGGTGATCAGCCGGACGAACAGCGGAGCGGCCACCGCGACACACGTCCGCACGTAGGCGCGTTCCGCGCGCGACATCGCCGGTACGCGCCGGGCGAGGGCGTCGCGGGCGAAGCCGATGTGGCGCGCCTCCTCGGTGACGTGCACGCGGAACGTGCGCGCCACCACCGGCTGCAACTGCGGATCGTCGATCGTGCGGCGTTGCAGCGCGTCGAAGATCTCCTCGCCCACCAGCGCTCCCACCCACACCATCGGTCCGTGCAGAAGCAGTTGCAACGACGAGATCGCCAGCCGGGCAGGGGCTTTGGGCCAGTAGGGCCGGGCGTCGATGCGGTCGATCAGTTTGCCGAACATGGTCATGTGGCGGCATTCGTCGCCCATTTCGGTCAGCGTGTAGTGCGAGCGGTGCGAGGTGGGATCGCCGTTCATCAACTCCCGCAACAACAGCCGGTTCAGGATGTTCTCGAACCAGATGCCCACCGACAGGATGTTCGCGAGTTCCTGCCGCGACAGCTCGCGCCGCTGCTCGGGTGACATCGCGTTCCACAGGTCGGTGCCGTAGAGGGAGACCACCTCCGGTGGCAGGAAGAATTTGTCCGGATCCAGCGGGGCGTCCCAGTCCAGATCGACGACCGGGTCGTAGGACTTGCGGACCGAACCGAGCAGCAGGCGCTGCGCGAAGGTATCCCGCGGGAGCAGGGTGGCGTCGTTGCCCATGACTGCGCTCCAAACGAATCGAATTACCGAGACAGGCTGTAACATCAAGGTTAGTGAGACGAGGTGTATCGGTCAATACCGCATGAGTATTGTTGACATGTGAGTGAAACCGGTGGACAACGGCCCCCGCGGCGTGCGGAACGGTCCGTGGCGGCCGGTGTGGACGGTCGCAGTACCCGCTGGAACGGGCACAAACAGCGGCGGCGTGCCGAGGTGATCGAGGCCGCGGTCGCGGTGATCGAGGAGAACGGCGCCGAGGTGTCGGTCCAGCAGATCGCCGACCGGCTGGGCCTGCCGCGTCCGGTGGTGTACCGCCATTTCGACGGGCGGACCGATCTGGACGAGCAGATTCGCGGCCGCATCCTGGAATCGCTGCTGACTCAACTACTTCCGACGCTCCGGGCGGACGGAACCGTCAAGGACGCGGTGCGCGGAGCGGTCGGCACCTATGTCGGCTGGGTGGACTCGCATCCGCAGCTGCACCGATTCCTGGCGGCGAGTGCCCCGCAAGGGGATTCGTCGCTCGCGCTGGCCGGGGCACGCGACCGCATCGGCGCCCGGCTCGCGGATCTGTTCGCCACCGCCGCCGCACGCGTCGGCATCGACCCGGTGCGGGCCCGGCCGATGGCCTTCGGGATCGTCGGATTCGTCGACGGGGTGGTCAACAGCTGGCGCGCCGACACCGCCTCGGCGCTGGGGTCGGAGCAGATCGAGGCGATCGTGACCGAATCGGTGCTCGGGCTGCTGGAGAGCAATGCACGCAGTCTGGGGGTTCCGCTGGACCGCGACGCCACCGTCGCCGACCTGGTCGCACGGTCCGAGGCGGCGGCCCCGGACCCACTGGCCGTCAACTGAATTCGCGACGCCGCACGGCGCGGTGACGGGCCACCGCACCCGGGCGGCCCCGGGGATCGTGCGCGTCGCCTAGGCTCGACCCATGCAGCGCATCATCGGAATCGAGGTCGAGTACGGCATCTCGACACCGACGGAACCTTCGGCGAACCCGATTCTCACGTCCACCCAGGCGGTGCTGGCCTACGCGGCGGCCGAGGGCGTACCCCGGGCCAAGCGCACGCGCTGGGACTACGAGGTGGAGTCGCCGCTGCGCGATGCCCGCGGCTTCGACCTGGGCCGGCTCAACGGGCCGGCGCCGGTGATCGACGCCGACGAGGTCGGCGCGGCGAACATGATCCTCACCAACGGCGCCCGCCTCTACGTCGACCACGCGCACCCCGAATATTCGGCTCCCGAGGTCGTGGACCCGCTGGACGCGGTGATCTGGGACAAGGCGGGTGAGCGGGTCATGGAGGCCGCCGCCCGCTATGCCTCCAGTGTGCCGGGTGCGCCGCGTATGCAGCTCTACAAGAACAACGTCGACGGCAAGGGTGCCTCCTACGGCACCCATGAGAACTATCTGATGAACCGCGATACGCCGTTCAACCAGATCATCGTCGGCCTGACGCCGTTCTTCGTCTCCCGCCAGGTCGTCACCGGGTCGGGGCGGGTCGGCATCGGGCAGTCCGGCGACCACGCGGGTTTCCAGCTGTCGCAGCGCTCGGATTACATCGAGGTCGAGGTGGGCCTGGAGACCACCCTCAAGCGCGGCATCATCAACACCCGCGACGAACCGCACGCCGACGCGGACAAGTACCGGCGGCTGCACGTGATCATCGGCGACGCCAACCTGGCGGAATGGTCGACCTACCTCAAGGTCGGCACTACCGCGCTGGTGCTGGATCTGATCGAGGCCGGCGAGGACCTGTCGGACCTGCAGCTGGCGCGTCCGGTCACCGCCGTGCACACCATCAGCCACGATCCCAGCCTGCGCGCCACCGTCGCGCTGGTCGACGGCCGCGAATTGACCGGCCTTGCGCTGCAACGGATCTACCTCGACCGGGTGGAGAAGTTCCACGACCGCGAGGGCACCGACGACGCCCGCGTGACCGATGTGCTGGAGAAGTGGGCGCATGTGCTCGACCTGCTCGAACGCGACCCCATGGACTGCGCGCACCTGCTCGACTGGCCGGCCAAACTGCGCCTGCTCGAGGGTATGCGCAGCCGCGAGGGCCTGGGCTGGGCGGCGCCGAAACTGCATCTGATGGATCTGCAGTACTCCGACGTGCGCCTGGACAAGGGGCTCTACAACCGCCTGGTGGCCCGCGGTTCGATGGAGCGCCTGGTCTCCGAACAGCAGGTCACCGACGCGATGACCAACCCGCCGACCGACACCCGCGCCTACTTCCGGGGCGAATGCCTGCGCCGCTTCGGCGCCGATATCGCGGCGGCGAGCTGGGATTCGGTGATCTTCGATCTCGGCGGTGACTCGCTGGTCCGCATTCCCACCCTGGAGCCGCGCCGTGGGACGAAATCCCACGTCGGCAAGTTGCTCGAGGGCGCGGGTACGGCCGCCGAACTGGTCAAGCAGCTCACCTCCTGAGCGGGTGGCCGGGCCGCCGGCGGCGCGCTCGTGCCGGGGTGGCCCGGCGTGCTGTGACGTTGCGGCGGGGGCACATTGCGAGGTAATCCGGCATGTTGTCACCGTCGCTGGGTAGTGTTGAGGGACGAGCATCGGAGGTTTCCGATGCTCGCCGATGATCAGTACAGAGGAGGTCGGCTGCTATGGCACAAGAGCAGACCAAGCGCGCCGGTGGTGGCGACGAGGACGACGACGCGGCCGGTGTCGAGGCCGCGGGACAGGAGCGCCGCGAAAAGCTGGCCGAGGAGACCGACGACCTGCTCGACGAGATCGATGACGTGCTCGAGGAGAACGCGGAGGACTTCGTGCGTGCCTACGTCCAGAAAGGCGGCCAGTGACAAAAGGTGACCCCTTGCGGCTCCACATGGGGTACGCCCTCTCGTCATTCTCCGAATATCTGCGGGAAAACGCGCCGGAACTGTTGCCGGGCAACGGTTTCGGGCGCGCCGCCGGCGGTAACGGCTCGGCCGGGGATCTGGCGCCGCACGGCACCACGATCGTCGCGGTGACCTACCGCGGCGGTGTGCTGATCGCCGGTGACCGCCGGGCCACTCAGGGCAACCTGCTGGCCAGCCGCGATATGGAGAAGGTGTACATCACCGACACCTTCTCCGCGGCCGGTATCGCCGGCACCGCGGGCGTGGCGGTCGAGATGATCCGCCTGTTCGCGGTGGAGCTGGAGTACTACGAGAAGATCGAGGGCGTGCCGCTGACCTTCGACGGCAAGGCCAACAAGCTGTCGAAGATGGTCCGCGACAATCTGCCCGCGGCACTGCAGGGTTTGGCGGTGGTGCCGATCCTGGTCGGTTACGACCTCGAGGCCACCGATCCGGAGCGGGCCGGCCGCATCGTGTCCTACGACGTGGTCGGCGGCCGCAGTGAAGAGCGCTTCGGCTACACCGCCACCGGTTCGGGCTCGATGTTCGCCAAGTCGTCGTTGAAGAAGACCTACAGCCGCGATATGGACGAGGACCGCGCACTGCGCATCGCCGTCGAATCGCTGCTGGACGCCTCGGACGACGACACCGCCACCGGCGGCCCGGATCTGCAGCGCGGTATCTTCCCGACGGCGATCGTCATCAATGCCGAAGGGGCGCTGGAGGTTTCGGACGAGCGGCTCGAGCAGATCGCGCGCTCGATCGTCGACGAGCGGGTGGCCGAAGAAGGGAGTGCGCGTCCATGACACTGCCGTACTACGCGTCGGCCGAACAGATCATGCGCGACAAGACCGAACTTGCGCGCAAAGGCATCGCCCGGGGACGCAGTGTCGTGGTGCTGGTGTACGACAAGGGTGTGCTGTTCGTCGCCGAGAATCCCTCGGCGACGCTGCACAAGGTGAGCGAGCTCTACGACCGCATCGGATTCGCCGCGGTCGGCAAGTACAACGAGTTCGAAAGTCTGCGTCGTGGTGGAATCCTGCAGGCCGACCTGCGTGGATACCAGTACGACCGGCGCGACGTGACCGGGCGGGCGCTGGCGAACATGTACGCCTCCACCCTGGGCACGATCTTCACCGACCAGCTCAAGCCCTACGAGGTCGAGATCTGCATCGGTGAGGTCGGCTATCCGGAGCAGGAGTCGAATTCGGTCCTGTACCGGATCAACTTCGACGGCTCCATCGTCGACGAGCGCGACTTCGTGGTGATGGGCGGCAATACCGACCCGATCAGCACCGCGCTCAAGGACACCTTCCAGCCGGGCCTGGAGTTGCGGGCCGCGATCCGCACCGCCGTGGACGCCCTGCAGAAGGGTTCGCCCGACAACAGCGACAAGGACAAGCGCGGTATCGCGGTGTCCTCGCTGGAGGTGGCGACGCTGGAGCAGGCCCGCCCGCGCCGGGCTTTCCGCCGCATTCCGCACGCCTCGCTGGAGACGCTGCTCTCCGCCGACGGCGCGGCGAGTGCGGGGGAGGAGAACGCCGAGCCGGAGACTCCCTCCGCCGGAGATCCCTCCAACCCGTAACCGCTGGTAGCGGGCTCGAATCAGCCGCCCGGCCCCATCCTGTGATCGTGAGGATGGGGCCGGGCGGCTGTCGTCTGCGGGGAGTACCCGCACCACGAACCCGGTGCTGCCGGCGGCGTCGCGGCCGGTAGAGCCCATATTGTTGTGAACCCGTATGCAACCGCTTGCTCGCACAGCCACTTTCGCCGTTCGCTTTGCCGTAATGTCGATGGTGTGCAGCGACGAATTATGGGGATCGAGACCGAGTTCGGGGTGACGTGCACGTTCCACGGTCACCGTCGGTTGAGTCCTGACGAGGTGGCCCGGTATCTGTTCCGCCGGGTGGTGTCCTGGGGCCGTAGTTCGAACGTATTTCTCCGCAACGGAGCGCGGCTCTATCTCGATGTCGGTTCCCATCCGGAGTATGCGACGGCCGAATGTGACTCGCTGGTTCAGCTGGTCACCCACGATCGCGCGGGTGAGCGGGTGCTCGAGGAGTTGCTGATCGATGCCGAGCAGCGCTTGGCCGAGGAGGGGATCGGCGGTGACATCTATCTGTTCAAGAACAACACCGATTCGGCGGGTAACTCCTACGGCTGCCACGAGAACTTCCTCGTGGTGCGGGCCGGCGAGTTCTCCCGGATCTCGGATGTGCTGTTGCCGTTCCTGGTGACCAGGCAGCTGATCTGCGGTGCCGGAAAGATCCTGCAGACGCCGAAGGCGGCCACGTTCTGCCTGTCACAGCGGGCCGAGCACATCTGGGAAGGGGTGTCGTCGGCGACCACGCGGTCGCGGCCGATCATCAACACGCGCGACGAGCCGCATGCCGACGCGGAGAAGTACCGCCGCCTGCATGTGATCGTCGGCGACTCGAACATGGCCGAACCCACCACGATGCTGAAGGTGGGTACCGCGGCGCTGGTGCTGGAGATGATCGAGGCCGGGGTGTCGTTCCGCGATTTCGCGCTCGACAATCCGATCCGCGCGATCCGCGAGGTCAGCCACGACCTGACCGGCCGCCGACCGGTGCGGCTGGCGGGCGGCCGGCAGGCCAGCGCGCTCGACATCCAGCGCGAGTACTACGCCCGCGCGGTCGAGCATCTGCGTAATCGCGAGCGCGATCCGCAGGTGGACGCCGTGGTGGACCTGTGGGGTCGCACGCTCGACGCGGTCGAGGCGCAGGACTTCGCGAAGGTCGACACCGAGATCGACTGGGTGATCAAGCGCAAGCTGTTCCAGCGCTACCAGGATCGGTACTCGATGGAGTTGTCGGATCCGAAGATCGCCCAGCTGGATCTGGCCTATCACGACATCAAGCGCGGCCGTGGAGTGTTCGATCTGCTGCAGCGCAAGGGTCTGGTCAAGCGGATCACCGAGGACGAGGCGGTCGATGCCGCGGTGACAACTCCGCCGCAGACGACACGGGCTAAACTGCGCGGTGATTTCATCACCGCGGCGCAGGAGGCGGGCCGCGATTTCACCGTCGACTGGGTGCACCTGAAGCTGAACGATCAGGCGCAGCGCACGGTCTTGTGCAAGGACCCGTTCCGGTCCGTGGACGAGCGCGTGGATCGGTTGATCGCCTCGATGTGAGGGCCGACGGCCCCGCGGCGGTTCGCGGGGCCGGTCGATCCGGCTGCCGGCGGCGATATCCCGGCGCGGATCGGTGCGGTGGTGCACCGTCGTTCCGGGAGTCCGATTACTCTGTGTCGGGTGGCGATTTCCAAGGTCGAGCGGCTGATGAATCTGGTGATCGCGCTGCTGTCGACCCGGCAGTTCCTGACCGCGGAGCGCATTCGCGACAGCGTTGCCGGCTACGAGGAGTCGGCCAGCGACGAGGCGTTCAGCCGGATGTTCGAGCGCGACAAGAACGAACTGCGGGATCTGGGGATCCCGCTCGAGGTCGGCCCGGTGGGCCGGTTCTCCGGGCAGGAGGGCTATCGCATCAATCGCGATGCCTACGAACTGCCCGATATCGATCTGACCAGCGCGGAAGCGGCGGCGGTCGCGGTGGCGGTGCAGTTGTGGGAGTCCCCGGAGCTGGCCAGCGCCGCGGAGAGTGCGGTGCTCAAGCTGCGGGCCGCCGGGGTGCATGTCGACGCGGACGCGGCCTCGGCGTCGGTGCCCGCGGTTCCGGCCCGCACCCGGGGCTCGGAGGCCGCGCTGGGCAAGCTGCTGGCGGCCATCGACGCGGGGCGGGCGGTGCGATTCGAACATCGCGTCACGCACAACGCGCCCTACGCCACACGCGATGTGGAGCCGTGGGGTGTGGTGACCCGGCACGGACGCTGGTATCTGGTGGGCCACGACCGCGACCGGGACGCCGTGCGGACCTTCCGGTTGTCGCGGATCGGGGCCGACGTCGAGGTGTACGGGCCCGAGAACGTGGTGCACAAACCGGCGGATGTGGATCTGCGTCAGATCGTGGCGCGGGTGACGGGTGCGGCGCCGGTGACCGGATCGGCGACGGTATGGGTGGCGCAGGAGCGCGGGCAGGAGATCCGCCGGCTGGGCGTGGTGATCGCCGAGGAGACGGTCGCCGGTCGCCCGGGTTCGGTGGTGGAGGTGCCGGTGCGGTCGCGGGACTGGCTGGCGCGGCTGATCACCGGTCTCGGCCCGGATGCGCTGGTGCTGGCCCCGGAGGATCTGCGGGCCGATGTGATCGCGCGGTTGCGGTCGGTACTGGAACGGACGGAGGTGTCGGCATGAGACGCGCGAGCGTCGCAACGGCCCGGGCGGGGGTGCGGCGATGAGCAGCCGATTGTCGACGCGGCTGTCCCGGTTGCTGAATATGGTTCCGTACTTCCTCGCGAATCCGGGGATCAGCGCGCCCGAGGCGGCCGCGGAACTCGGGGTCAGCACCAAACAGCTGATGAGCGACCTGAATCAGCTCTGGATGTGCGGTCTGCCCGGTTACGGTCCAGGCGATCTGATCGACCTGTCGTTCTCCGAGGAGAGCATCGAGGTCACCTTCTCCGCCGGTATCGACCGTCCGCTGCGGCTGACCTCGATCGAGGCGACGGCGCTGCTGGTGGCCCTGCGCTCGATCGCGGATCTGCCAGGCATGGTCGATCCGACCGCCGCCCGGTCGGCGACCGCCAAGATCGAATCGGCCATCTCCGGTGAGGCCGGGCATCGCAGCGAACCCGACACCGCGGAGCCGGTCGAGGCGCCGGCGGTGACCACGGTGCGTTCCGCACTGGCCGACGGGCGTGCGCTGCGGCTGGTGTACTACTCGGCGAGCCGGGATGTGGTGTCCGAGCGTGTCGTCGATCCGATCCGAATCGTGCTGGTGGACAACAACTCCTATCTGCAGGCGTGGTGCCGGCAGGCGGAGGGGGTGCGGCTGTTCCGGTTCGACCGGATCGAGGAGGCCACCGAACTCGACGAGCCGGCGAACCCGCCCCGCCACGCCACCGAGGAGTCCGCGGGGCTCGACCTGTTCTCCGACGATCCGGCGGTTGCCTTGGCGCGCTTGCGCATTCGTGGCGACTACGGGTGGGTGCTGGATCAGTATCCGATGCATCCGGTGGTGGTCCATCCCGACGGCAGCGTCGAGGCGACGATGCGGTTCGCCACGCTGGGCTGGATCGCGCGACTGCTGCTCGGCTTCGGTTCCGGTGTCACCGTGCTGGGGCCGCCGGAGCTGGTGAGCGCGGTGCGGGAACGGTCGGCCGCGGCACTGGCCGCCTACGACGAGGTCGGCGACCTCGGTTACGACCGGAACATGGTCGAGGAGGTCGGGCCCGCGTGACGTTCCGGGTGACGGTGCTGGGCGCCGGAAGTATCGGTCTGTTCGTCGGCGGCAAACTGGCCGCCGCCGGTGCCGAGGTGACCTTCGTCGGGCGCCCGCGGTTGCTGGACGAGATCGGCGCGCACGGGCTGCGGCTGACCGATCTGGACGGCGGCGACGATCGCGTCGCGGCGGGCGGTTTCCGCACCGAGACCGAACCGGACAGCGCCGCCACCGCCGATCTGGTGCTGGTCACCGTGAAGTCGGCGCAGACCGCCCAGGCCGCCGCGCAACTGCGCCATCGGGTGCGCGCGGACACCGTGGTGGTCAGCCTGCAGAACGGCATCGGCAACGATGCGGCGATCCGGGAGGTGCTGCCGACCGCGGTGGTCTCGGCCGGCATGGTGATGTTCAACGTCGTGCACAGCGGTCCCGGCCATTTCCATCGCGGCACCGACGGCACCGTCGCGGTGGCCGACGACCCGGCGCTGTCCCGATTCGCGCCGCTGTTCGAACGGGCCGGGCTGCCCCTGGACCGGCATCCGGATCTGCGCTCGGTGCAGTGGGCCAAACTGCTGCTCAACCTCAACAACGCGATCAACGCGCTGTCGGGCCGGCCGCTGCGCGAGGAGCTGGCCACCCGCGACTACCGGCGGTGTCTGGCGCTGGCGCAGGACGAGGCGCTCGCGGCGATGCGGCGCGCCCGGATCCGTCCCGCGCGGCTGACCGTGCTGCCACCGCGCGTGATGGCCCGCCTGCTGACGGTTCCCGATGCCGTCTTCGAGCGGGTGGCCGGCCGGGTGCTCGCGGTGGACCCGATGGCGCGCTCGTCGATGGCCGACGATCTGGCCCTGGGCCGGCGCACCGAAATCGATTGGCTCTGTGGGGAAATCGTCGAGCTGGGCCGGATGGTGACGGTGCCTACCCCGGTGAACGCACGGCTGGTCGACCTGATCCGGGCCGCGGAGAACGGCGACGAACGCCGCTGGACCGGCCCCGACCTGCTCGCGGAGCTGCGCGGAGCGGTCGCTCGCGATGCGACGCGGCCGGTGTCGAGCTGACCTGCGGCACCGTCTCGCCGATTCCCGGGTGACGACGCGCGTCGTCGCCGGATCGGGGTCCGGTAGCATCGGACATACCACAGTCTTGGGAGGTTTTCGATGGGTTCATTGAGCCCGACGCACTGGCTCATCATTGCGTTGGTGATCCTGCTGCTGTTCGGCGCCAAGCGGCTGCCCGACGCCGCCCGGGGTCTCGGACGTTCGTTGCGCATCTTCAAGAGCGAGATGAGCGAGATGCAGTCCGAGGGCTCGGCGAACGCGGGTTCTGCGAACACGGGGTCGCCGAGCGTGTCCGGCACCGCACAGCAGTCGGCGCCCGCGGCCGAGCTGCCGCCTGCTCAGCCGGTGAATCCGGCGCCGCAGGCCGACAAGGATCGTCACACGGCCTGATCCGGCCCGTCTCGAGGCCGCCACCCCGGTAACGCCCGCGGGGTGGCGGTGCGATGGCGGTTGGGCGTTGCATCCGGATCCGGCCAGGTGATCAGCGAGGCAGTCACATCCATGCGCATTCCGTTCGACCCCCGCCGTAGCCGGCGCAGGACGAATCCCGACGGCACCATGTCGTTGGTCGAACATCTGCACGAGTTGCGTTCGCGACTGTTGAAGTCGCTGCTGGCGGTGGCGCTGACCACGGTGCTCGGCTTCCTCTGGTACTCGCATTCGTTCCTGGGCATCGAAAGCCTGGGCGATCTGCTGCGTGGGCCGTACTGTTCGCTGCCGCCGGAACATCGTGCGCAACTGACCACCGACGGCGCCTGCCGGCTGCTGGCCACCGCGCCGTTCGAACAGTTCATGCTGCGGTTCAAGGTCGCCTTCACCGCGGGCGTGGTGATGGCCTGCCCGATCTGGCTCTACCAGCTGTGGGCGTTCGTGACGCCCGGCCTCTACGCCAAGGAGCGCAAGTACGCGGTCAGCTTCGTCGCCTCCGGTGTGGTGCTGTTCGTCACGGGCGCGGTGCTGGCGTACTGGGTGGTGGCGCATGCGCTGAGCTTCCTGATGGGGATCGGCAGCAATGTGCAGATCACCGCGTTGAGCGGTAGTCAGTACTTCGGGTTCATCATCAAGCTGCTGATCATCTTCGGGGTGAGCTTCGAGACACCGCTGCTGATCATCGGGCTGAACATGGTCGGCGTGCTGACCTACGAGCGGCTCAAGAAGTGGCGTCGCGGCATGATCTTCGGGCTGTTCGTCTTCGCCGCGATCGTCACCCCCCAGGATCCCTTCTCGATGCTGGCGCTGGCCGCCGCGCTCACCGTGTTGTTCGAGGTGGCTGTGCAGGTCGCCCGGCTCAACGACCGGCGCCGCGCTCGCCGGGGCGACAACTGGGGTGCGCTGTCGGATGACGAGGCCTCCCCGCTCGGCGGACCGGACGATCTGGACGGGGTGAGCCCGGTGGAGCCCGCCCGGCCGGTGACGGCGAGCGGACCGGTCTCGGCCGAGCCCGCGGCGAAAACTCCGCGCCCGGTGTCGGACTACTCCGATACCCTCTGAGCGTGGGACAACCGTCGCTGACTGGCGAACTCGCGGCATTCGCCGCCGACCTGAAATTCTCCCTGGACCCGTTCCAACAGCAGGCCTGCGCGGCGCTGGAGAACGGGCACAGTGTGCTGGTGTGCGCGCCGACCGGCGCCGGTAAGACCGTCGTCGGGGAATTCGCCGTGCACCTGGCCCGTGCGGCCGGTGGGAAGTGCTTCTACACCACCCCGATCAAGGCGCTGTCGAA
The DNA here is from genome assembly GCF_015354405.1 of Nocardia sp. BSTN01. Taxonomy (GTDB): domain Bacteria; phylum Actinomycetota; class Actinomycetes; order Mycobacteriales; family Mycobacteriaceae; genus Nocardia. The sequence goes on from NZ_JADKYP010000006.1 coordinate 228,713, forward strand.
TCAGAAGTACTCCGATCTGGTGGACCGCTACGGCCGCGACGCGGTCGGACTGCTGACCGGTGACCAGTCGATCAATCCGGACGCCCGGGTCGTGGTCATGACCACCGAAGTGCTGCGCAACATGCTCTACGCGGGCTCGGACGCGCTGCACGGGTTGTCGTTCGTCGTCATGGACGAGGTGCACTATCTGGCCGACCGGTTCCGCGGTGCGGTGTGGGAAGAGGTCATTCTGCATCTGCCGCCGGAGGTGCGCCTGGTGAGCCTGTCGGCGACGGTCAGCAATGCCGAGGAGTTCGGTGCGTGGATGGAGACCGTGCGCGGCGACACCGCGGTCATCGTCGACGAGACGCGGCCGGTGCCGCTGTGGCAGCACGTCATGGTCGGGCGGCGGCTGTTCGATCTGTTCGACACCAAGTCCAGTGATCAGAAGATCCTCGTCGACGAGGATCTGGTGCGCTACATCAAACACCGCGAGGCCGCCGACCGGATGAACGGCTGGTCCGCACCGCGCCACCGCGGTGGCCCGCGTCGCGACTTCCGCCCGCTGCCGCGCCCGGAGATGCTCGCCCGCCTCGACGAGGAAGGGCTGCTGCCGGCGATCACGTTCATCTTCAGCCGGGCCGGCTGCGACGGCGCCCTCGCCCAATGCTTGCGCTCACGCCTGGATCTGAGCCGTCCCGACGACGCGGTGGAGATCGAGGCGGTGATCGAGCGCCACACCGGTGATCTGCCGCGCGCCGATCTGGATGTGCTCGGCTACTGGGAATGGCGTGAGGCGCTCTTCCGCGGCCTGGCCGCCCATCACGCCGGTATGCTGCCCGCGTTCCGCCACACCGTGGAGGAGTTGTTCGTCCGCGGGCTGGTGCGGGCCGTATTCGCCACGGAGACACTGGCTCTCGGCATCAACATGCCGGCACGCACGGTGGTGCTGGAACGGCTGGTGAAGTTCAACGGCGAAACCCATGCCGAGCTGACTCCCGGCGAATACACACAGCTGACCGGCCGCGCCGGACGCCGCGGTATCGACATCGAGGGCCACGCGGTGGTGATGTGGCATCCCGACGTCGACACCAGCGCCGTCGCGGGCCTGGCCTCGACCCGCACCTATCCGCTGCGCAGCTCGTTCCGGCCCGGTTACAACATGTCGATCAACCTGATCGACCGGATGGGCGCCGCGCAGTCGCGGGAACTGCTGGAGCGCTCGTTCGCGCAGTTCCAGGCCGACCGATCGGTGGTGGGCCTGGTCCGTGGCATCGAGCGCAACGAGGCACAGGTGCGGAAACTGCGATCGCAGATCGGTGACGACGGATTCCTCGAATATCTGTCGCTGCGCGAGCGGATCAAACAGCGCGAACGCGAACTGGAACGGCAGGGGCGGGCCGATCGGCGCGGGGCGTCGGTCGAGTCGCTGACTTCGCTGCGCCGCGGTGACGTGGTGGCCATCCCGACCGGGCGCCGCCAGGGACTCGCGGTGATCCTCGAACCGGACGCGAGTCCGGGCGATCCCCGCCCGCTGGTGCTGACCGCCGACACCTGGGCCGGTCGGGTCTCGGCCGCCGATTTCCCGACTCCCGCTCAGCCGCTGGGCCGGATGCGGCTGCCCCGCCACGTCGACCACCGCACCGCGCGGGCGCGCCGCGATCTGGCATCGGCGTTGCGCAGCACCGGAATCGCGGTCCCCGGACGAGGCCGGCGCGGGGGTCGGGCGCGCGCGGCCGACGATCGGGAACTGGCGACGCTGCGGCGTGCGCTGCGCGCCCATCCCGCCCACACCCGGCCCGACCGGGAGCAGCTGGCCCGGCTGGGGGAGCGCTACAACCGGCTCGAGCGCGAGACCGAGTCGATGCGCCAGAAGGTCGCTGCGACAACGAATTCGCTGGCGCGCACCTTCGATCGGATCGTCGCGCTGCTGAGTGAGCGCGGCTATGTCGACGGCGGGGAGGTCACCGCCGACGGCCGGCGGCTCGCCCGGATCTACACCGAAGCGGATCTCGTTGTGGCCGAATGCCTTCGGCAGGGCCTGTGGCGCGGGCTCGGTGCCGCCGAACTCGCGGGCGTGGTGTCGGTGCTGGTCTTCGAATCGCGGCAGGAGGGCGGCTACCTCGGCCCGGCCGGGCCGACCGAACCGGTGCGGCGCGCGGTCGGCGCCACCATCGGCGTGTGGAGCCAGCTGCGCACCGACGAGGCACGGCACAAGCTGCCGCCGACCCGGGAACCGGATCTGGGCTTCGTCACCGGCATCTACAAATGGGCCCGCGGCGACGGATTGGCCGAATCGTTGCTGGCCAGTGGTGATCAGGGCAGTGCGTTGTCCGCGGGTGACTTCGTGCGCTGGTGCCGGCAGGTGATCGATCTGCTCGACCAGATCCACCAGACCGCCGACGACACCGAAATCGCCGCCACCGCCGCCAAGTCGGTGCGTGCCATCCGGCGTGGCGTTGTGGCGGTGGACGCCGCGTAGCGTGCCCGGCTGTGATTGGATGACTACCGGTACCGACCGTGGTGAGGGCCTGATCACCTCACGCGGGGGGATGTGAGACGACGAGTGCGAGTGGAGGCAGGCACATGAGCGGCCCGTACGGACCGAACGAGACCCCTGGCCCAGGGGAGGGCCACAGCAGCGATCCGACCCAGCAGTGGTCGGGCCAGCCGCAGCCCGGCCAGTCCGGACCGGCGCCGCAGTGGGGTGGCCAGCAGCCGCAGCAGCCGCAGTGGGGCCAGCCCGCACCGTCGCAGCAGCAGTGGCAGCCCCAACCGCAGCAGCCGCAGTGGGGTGGTCAGAGTCAGCCGTCCTGGCCGCAGCAACCGCCGGCGCAGGCGCAGCCGTGGGAACCGACCCAGCAGCAGTGGGGTCAGCCGCCGCAGCCGTCGCAGCAGCAATGGGCGCAGCAGCAGCCCACTCAGCAGGGTTGGGCGCCGCAGCCCGACCAGTCGCAGCAGCAGTGGGGGATGCAGGAACCGCAGCTGAGCACCACGCCTGCCAAGAAGTCGAAGAAGGGCCTGCTCTTCGGCGGTATCGGCGTGCTGGTCGTGGTGGTTGTCGCCGTGGTCCTCGCCTTCGTCTTCCTGGGCAGCGACAAACTGGACAACAAGGCCGTGCAGGACGGTGTGCAGAAGGTCCTCAAGGATTCCTACGGCATCGACGACGTCCAGAGCGTCAGCTGCCCCTCGGGTCAGAAGGTCGAGGTCGGTGGCACCTTCGACTGCACCCTGAAGGTCGGCGGCGAGCAGAAGAAGGTCACCGTCAAGATCACCAAGGACGACGGCACCTACGAGGTCGGCCGCCCCAACTGAGTGCCGTGCGCGTGATACAGACCGACGGCCGCGCGAATGCCATCGTGTTCGACGGCCGCCGGGACCTCACAGTCACGGGAGCGTTCGACAGCCAGTACTTTTCGCGACGGTGACGAACACCGGGCGTCAGGCGTTCGCAGCGAGGGCCGCGGTCAGTCGCTTGACGGGGCTTTCGGCGTTGTAGGCGGTGGCGAGCGCGTGCAGCCCGTCCGGGTCGGCCGGTTCGGCGCGCAGTAGGTCAGGTCCGGACAGTTCGACCTCCGCATCGCGGACGACCCGCACCACGGGCGCTGCCGCCTTCAGATAGTCTTCGGCCGCAACCAGTTTCGCGCGCACGCCGCGCGCCAGATCGGAGGCGGGGTCGGCGACGGCGGCCACGAGCGCTTCGAGCGAGCCGTACCGTGAGATCAGCGTGGCGGCGGACTTGTCACCGATCCCGGCGACGCCGGGCAGGCCGTCGGACGCATCGCCCCGCAGCGTCGCCATATCGGCGTAGGCCGGGCCCGCATTCTCTTGCGGCACACCGTATTTGGCGGCTACCTCGGCGGGGCCCCAGAGTTCGGCCTTGGCCAGCCCGCGGCCCACGTAGAAGACGTGGACGGGCGGTGCGTCGGCGCGCACCACCTGCAGCAGATCGCGATCACCGCTGACCACGATCACCTCGTTGTCGCGTTCGCGGGCGGCGAGGGTGCCGATCACATCGTCGGCCTCCAGGCCGGCCGCACCCGCGGTCGCGATCCCGGCCGCCGCGAGCACCTCGGCGATCATGTCGACCTGCGGGGTGAGGGTGTCGGGCACCTCCTCGGCGCCGGGCTGGGCGTCGGCGGTGGTGTCGAGCCGGTGGGCCTTGTAGGAGGGCACCAGATCGACCCGGAAGGCCGGGCGCCAGTCGAGATCCAGGCACACCACGAGGCGGCCCGGATTGTGGCGGGTGATCAGCGCGGCGACCATATCGGTGAAGCCGCGCAGTGCGTTCACCGGGCGGCCGTCGGGCGCGGTGATCTTTTCCGGGATGGCATAGAACGCCCGGAACCACAGGCTCGCGCCGTCGAGCAGCAACAGTGGCCGGTCACTCGCACTGGAGGTGAGCATGGCGCAGACGCTACCGGGCCGCACCGACAATCCGGCCACGACCCGGTCGCGAACGTCGTGATCGTCGGGACCGTGTCCGCGGTGACGGGTAACGTCGTATCGCATGAGCGCGCATACGGAGTCACGATTCGGTGCCGAGATCTACGGCAAGCGGCTGGAGCGGGCGGCGGAGCTGACCCGCGCGGCACATCTGGACGCGCTGCTGATCACGCCCGGACCGGATCTGCGATATCTGCTGGGGTCGGCCGCGCAATCCTTCGAGCGGCTCACCTGCCTGGTCATCCCGGCCAGCGGCGAAACCCCGTCGGTGGTGGTGCCGAAACTGGAGTTGGCCGCGCTGGACGGCTCGGCCGCCGGTGAGCTCGGATTGCACATGGTGTCGTGGGTGGACGGCGTGGACCCGTACGGGGTGGTGAAATCGACGCTGAACGCGGGCGCCCGGGTGGCGGTCGACGATGCCATGCCCGCCCTGCATCTGCTCCCGATCGCCGACGCGCTGACCGCCCTGCCGGTGTCGGCGACCCCGATCATCCGGGAGTTGCGCATGATCAAGGATGCCGCCGAGATCGACGCGTTGCGGCGCGCGGGTGCCGCCATCGATCGCGTGCACGCCCGGATGGGTGAGTGGTTGCAGCCGGGCCGCACCGAGGCCGAGGTCGCCGCCGACATCACCGCCGCGATCGTAGCGGAGGGGCACGACCGGGCCGATTTCGTGATCGTCGGCAGTGGGCCCAACGGCGCCAACCCGCACCACAGCCATTCCGACCGGATCATCGAAGCCGGTGACGTGGTGGTCATCGATATCGGCGGTCCCGTCGAACCCGGATATTTCTCCGATTCCACCCGCACGTACGTGCTGGGCGAGCCCGATCCGGAGATCGCCGAACGCTACGTCGCGCTCGAACGCGCGCAGGCCGCCGCGGTGGCCGCCGTTCGCCCGGGCGTCACCGCCGAATCGGTCGACGCCGCGGCTCGAAACCTGTTGTCGGAGGCCGGTTTCGGTGAGGCGTTCATTCACCGCACCGGCCACGGCATCGGGCTGTCGGTGCACGAGGAGCCCTACATCGTGGCGGGCAACGAGACCGTGCTGCGGCCGGGGATGGCGTTCAGCATCGAGCCGGGCATCTACTTCGGCGGTGAATGGGGAGCCCGCATCGAGGACATCGTGGTCGTCACCGAGGGCGGCGGCGAGTCGATGAATCAGCGTCCGCACGGTTTGACGGTGCTGTGAGTGTCCCGGGCGGCTGACCGGCCGGCTCAGCCGCGCAGGGTGCTGCTCGACAGCACCCGCGCGACGCGTACCGCGATGACCACGCGCTGCGGGTTCTCGCGCGGGGTGCGGTAGCGCCCGGCGTAGCGGGCTTCCGCCTCGGCGACCCGGTCGCGGTCGGTCCAGACCTCGGCCGGGCCTTCGAGGGTGAGCCAGCGCGGGCCGTCGACCTGACTCAGCGCGGCGTATCCGCGCCGGTCCGCGTTGCGGGCCTTGGTGGTGGGACCGCCGGTGATCACCCGCGCGATACCGGCGTCGGGATCCCAGGTGAAGCCGACCGCGACGACGTGCGGTGTACCGTCCGCGCGCAGGGTGGTCAGCGTGGCCAGATGCCGTTCGGTCACGAATTCCAGCGCGCTGGGGGACAGGTCGATGCGCGCGGCCGCGGTACTCGTCATGGCTGCGACGCTAGCAACCGGCGCCGATGGCAGACTATGCGCCATGGGTGTGCGTGAGGTAGACGACGGGGTGATCGTGCTGTTCGGCGGGCGCAGCGAGATGGGACTCGAGGTCGTCCGCCGGATCTGCGCGGGCCGCGAGGTCGTGCTCGCGGCGCGCCGCAGTGAACAGTTGACGGAGGAGACCGCGATGGTGCGCGCGGCCGGTGCGCGCGGAGTCCACCCGGTGGAGTTCGACGCCGACGAGCTGAGCAGCCATCAGCCGCTGCTGGAGAAGCTGGTCGCCGATCACGGCCGGCTCGGGGCGGTGGTCCTCGCCTTCGGTGTGCTGGGTGATCAGGCTCGTGCCGAACAGGACCCGGCCGCAGCGGTGGCGGTGCTGCACACCGATTTCATCGCTCAGGTGAGCCTGCTGACCGTACTGGCGAATCTGCTCCGCGCCCAGGGCAGCGGGCAGCTGGTGGTGTTCAGTTCGATCGCCGGAGCGCGGGTGCGGCGTGCCAACTACGTCTACGGGTCGGGTAAGGCAGGGTTGGACGGATTCGCCTCGGGACTGTCGGATGCGTTGCACGGCAGTGGGGTTCACCTGTTGCTCGTCCGGCCGGGTTTCGTGATGGGGCGGATGACCGAGGGGATGAGCCCGGCGCCCCTGTCGAGCACGCCGCAGCAGGTGGCCGATGCCGTGGTCGCCGCCCTGCACCGACGTACCGCCCGGATCTGGGTGCCGCGGGCTCTCGGGTTCGGCGCTGCGGTGGCCCGGCTCCTGCCGCAGGCGATCTGGCGCCGGATGCCCCGCTGATGCGCGTGCCCACCCGGTCTGCGCGGCCGAAAGGCTGGCTCAGTGCCGAACCTGTGCGACAGCGGCCGGTGACGATATGACAGGCGAACACGAAAAACTCGGTCCCGCGCCCGGTGACACCCAGCACGCACCGGAAATCAGGCACGCGATCGCGGTGGTGGGCATCGGCGCGGACGGCTGGGCGGGACTGAGCCCGCGCGTGCGCGACGAGATCGCCACGGCTCAGGTGCTTTTCGGATCGCGCCGCCAGCTGGATCTGGTTCCCGCCGACGCGAGCACCGCGGAGCGCCGAGCGTGGCCGACCCCGTTGCTGCCCGCGCTGCCGGAGCTGCTTGCCGCGCATCGCGATTCGCGGATCTGCGTTCTCGCCAGCGGTGACCCCATGTTCTACGGCATCGGCGTCACGCTGGCGAAACTGCTCGGACCGCAAGCCATCCGGGTCTATCCGCAGCCGTCGTCGGCCACGCTGGCCTGTGCCCGGCTGGGCTGGGCGAGCGCGCACACACCGGTGGTGAGCGTCGTCGGCCGCCCCCTCGAAACGGTGCTGGCCGAACTCGCCGACGGCCGGCGGTTGTTGGTGCTCAGCGCCGACCAGCATTCTCCGGCGCGGGTCGCGGAACTCTTGCGGCGCAACGGCTTCGGTGAGTCGCGGCTGACCGTGCTGGAACAGCTCGGCGGACCTGGCGAACGGATCGTCGCCGCGACGGCGGCACAGTGGTCGCGACCTCCCGGGGATCCGCTGAACATCGTCGCCGTCGAGGCGGTCCGTGATCCCGCCTCACCCCGGCTCACCCGGTTGCCGGGCCTGCCCGATGCCTCCTACGGCGGCGACGGACAGCTGACCAAGGCCGAGGTCCGCACCCTGTCGATCGCCGCGCTCGCCCCCGCGCCCGGCGAACTGCTGTGGGATGTGGGCGGGGGATCGGGCACCATCGCTATCGAGTGGTGTCGCACCCATTCCGACTGTCGCGCAATCACTTTCGAACGCAGTGCCCCGCGCCGCGCACAGATCGCCGCCAACGCCGCGGCGCTCGGGGTGCCCACGATCGTCGTGCGTGGCGAGGCGCCGGCCGATCTGCCCGCGGCAGGGGATCCGGCGCCCGACGCGATCTTCCTCGGCGGCGGCCTCACCCAGGAGGGTCTGTTCGAGGCGTGCTGGGATCGGCTGCGGCCGGCCGGACGACTGGTCGCCAACGCCGTCACCGCCGAATCGGAGGCGCTGCTGCTGCGCTGGGCCGCGGCGCACGGCGGCGACCTGCGGAAATTCCAGATCTACCGGGGCGAGCCGCTCGGCGGATTCACCGCTTGGCGCCCGCATCTGCCGGTGGCGCAGTGGATTGCGGTGAAGCCGGCCGAGTAGGTGTCGAGCTGGGCCGCCGCCACCCCGCTCGGTGTGGCGACCGCCCTGCTTCTGCTCACCGACGCCGGCCGCTTCACCGCGGGGGATACGGTTCTGGTGCACTCCGCCGCCGGCGGTGTCGGCGGCGCGGTGGCACAGCTGGTGGCGCTGCTCGGCGGCGGCCGTCTCCTGGGGACGCTGAGCCGCGACCGCGGGCCGGTACCCGGCTATGACACCGTCCTCGTCCGCGGTGCCGGCCTGGCCGACGAGATCCGCGCGGCGACCGATGGCCGCGGGGTGGGCCTCGTGCTCGACCCGCTCGGCACCGAGGCACTCGATCTGGATCTCGAGGTCACCCGCCCCACCGGCCGAATCGTCTTGTTCGGCAACGCAGGTGGCGGCGCCCCCGCCCCGCTCCCGCCGTTCGGTCGCCTGCTGGGCGGCAACCTCACCCTCACCGGTTTCAGCCACCGCGGCCTCGTCGCCGGCGCGCCGTCGAAGGTCGCCGCCGCTACCCGCCGGGTGCTGGATTACCTTGCCGGAGGCGCACTCTCGCTTCCGGTCACCGAAGTGGCGTCGCTGGAGGAGGTGATCACCGCGCATGACCTGCTGGCGTCCGGACACGGCACGGGCAAGTACGTCGCCCGTATCCGCTGATGACCGGGGCGAGGCGCTGGGGTCATCCTCACCCCAGGGTTTCCGGTAGCGCGTTTCGCGCTCGGGCAAGCTCGCGGTAGTCCTGGAGGATGCGGCGAATGGAGGGAGTCACGCGGAGGTCGCCGTCCAGTGGCGCCCAGGTGTAGGCGGTGTGGGCGGACAGGCGGATGGGATACGTGGCGGCGACGTCGACGGCGAAGTGCAGGCGGCGGACCGGTTTACCGTTGGGGGACAGGTAGTCGAAATAGCCTACGTGGCTACGGATTCGGGTGACGAGCAGACCTGTCTCGG
>NZ_JADKYP010000060.1 GCF_015354405.1 Nocardia sp. BSTN01
GAAGATGATGCAGGGGCTGTTCTGCTTGGCCTGGTCGAACAGGTCGCGCACGCGCGAGGCGCCGACACCGACGAACATCTCGACGAAGTCGGAACCGGAGATGGTGAAGAACGGCACCCCGGCCTCACCCGCGACCGCGCGGGCCAGCAGCGTCTTACCGGTTCCGGGCGGGCCGTAGAGCAGCACGCCCTTGGGGATCTTGGCGCCCAGCGCCTGGTAGCGAGCCGGATTCTGCAGGAAATCCTTGATCTCGTACAGCTCTTCGACGGCCTCGTCGGCGCCGGCCACATCGGCGAATGTGGTCTTCGGCATATCCTTCGACAGCTGTTTGGCCTTGGATTTGCCGAAGCCCATCATGCCGCCGCGGCCACCACCCTGCATGCGGGCCATCACGAAGACGAACAGGCCCAGCAGAATCACCATCGGCAGCACGAACAGCAGTACCTGGGTGAACCAGGAGTCCTGCTTGACCGCGGTGTTGAACGGCGCTCCGGATTGCTGCACGTCGCGCAGGATCTGCGCGGAGACCTCGCTGCCGCCGGGGTACTTGGCCATGATCTGGGTCTGGCCGCCGGTGGCGTCGTTGCCCTGTTTCAGGGTGATGCGCAGCTGCTGTTCTTTGTCATCGATCTGGACCTGCTTGACGTTCTGCTTGTCGGCAAGCTGGGTGAGCGCCACCGAGGTATCGACGTTCTTCCAGCCGCGCGTGTCGTTGCTGAAGTAGCTGACCAGATAGATCACGAGCAGGATGCCCGCGACTATGGCCAGGTTGCGAAACACTGTCTTGCGGTTCATAGAGCGTCGGCCGGCGGGCCAGTCCTTTCCGGTGTTTCCGGTGTATGCCTACTATGCGTCGGGCGGGGCCGTATCCATACCGGCACCGACCGGGTCGGGCAGAACGGATGCGGACAAGCCACGTTACCGCGTACGGTCTACTCGATACATCGCGCAGTTCGGCAGCTGGTGCAGTTCAACAGGTAAACGGTCGGAGAACGCTGGTGGTTCCCGATCTATCGGGCGATCACCTCGCGGTGTCCGTCCAAGTGGTCCCAATCATGGCATGCACGACCTATTGTGAGCGACAACACAGGACGAACGCAGGGGGTATGGACATAGTCGAGCTACGGACACCCACAGCGATACTGCGCCACGGCGGCGGGCGACTCCAGGTTCTGCGGCCGGGCACCGATGGCGAGCGGGTGCTCGACGTTCCGGTGTCGGACCTGCTGAAGGTCCGGCTGAACCGGCGCGCCGACGACGCCGTCGTGATCGAGATCTACCTGCGCTATCCGAGTCCGGTCCTCACCGGCGTCCCGGCCGACCGCACCCCGCTCCCGGTGCTGATCGCCGAACACGACGTGCCGGCCGCGACCGTGATCGTAGAACGGATCAACTCCCAGATCCTGGCCACCCAGCGCATCGATATGTCGGCGCCCGATCTGGTGCCACCCGCACCGGTCTGGGGTAAGTCCGGTCCGACCCGGGCCGACGTGGACCGCGCGATCCGGCGGATGGCGCCGCGGCGGGAGACCCGCTCGGCCGCCGGAGCGCTGCACACGATGGTCACGCCCGACGAGTTCATGCTGGAGACGGCGATGGTCACCGCGGTCCCGCCGGCCGGACGCGGGCGCGGGCTGCTGGCCGTGACCACCGGGCGGGTGCTGTTGCTCTCGATCGGTTCCACCCCGCGCTACGCGCACGAGATGCCGGTCTCGGCGCTGATCTCGGCCGAGGTCGGCAAGGGTTCGGGCGACGAGCCGGGTGGCGATTACGGCATCGACCTGACCGACGGCAATACGACGCTGAGTTTTCTCGGGACCGACCGGGCCGATACCGATCGGATCGTCGGCGCGGTGAACTTCGCGATTCAGCGCGAATCCGCCGACGGCGCCGTGGCGCCGCCGGATCCGGGCGTTTCACAGCTGTATTCGGAGTGGGAACTGCTGGTCGAGCGGCATTCGCTGGCGATGGTGGACGATGCGCAGTTCCAGCGCTACGGCCGCGGGATCCTGCGCTCGCTCCCCGACTGAGGCGCTACTCGCCCTGCAGCGCGATGCGCCGCCACGGACTGGTCGGCCGCATCCATAGTCGGACCAGTTCGAGCCGGCGATCGGTGCCGCCGGACTTGAGCACGGCCAGATCCTCACAGGCCTGCCAGTAGGTCCAGCCGGTGAGATAGGCGTCGCCGAACTGCCGCCAATTGCGGTAACGCTTCTGCGCCGGCGGCAGCGCGCGCATCACGTAATCCCAGGCCGTATCGGCCTCGAGGTAACCGGCGGTGAAGGCCATCCGCGCCACCGCCACCACCCGGGCCAGATCCCAGGCCTGGATATCGGCGGGCAGCGGCTGCACCAGATGGCCGGTCAGATCGAGTTTGATCGCCTGGGACCAGATGTCGTAGTCGCGGACCAGCGCCTCCGGGTTGTCCATTCCCCGAAACGCCCCGACCTGCCGCAGGAAGGCGCGATGCCGATCGGCGCGCTCACCGAAGCGGTCTCGTTCGGGCGAATTGAGGGCCGCGTTCACCAGCGGATGGACCAGCGCGTACAGCGGTGCGTGCATCCCGTCGAGCAGCTGTTCCATCGACGCCATCGCCTCGGTCCCGTCGGTGATCCCCCAGGCCCCGGTCAGGGTGTCGATGGCCAGTTCGCGGCGGTCGCCGAGCGGATGTTCCCGTTCGGGTCCCAGCAGCAGGGCATCGTGGAAGGCGTCCCAGCGGGCGGAGTAGAACGCCCCCAGGGACAGCGCGCGCAATTCGTCGTCGGAAACCTGAGCGCCGGACCAGTGGTCGTCCTCGCGCTCGTCCAGTTCCGGATAGGGGAATGTGGTCAGGGTCGGCATGTCGCGGGCAGCCATGGTTCCGATTGTGTCGCATCGGCCATCCGGGGGTTCGGTTATCTCCCGATGCCGTGTCGACTGTGACCTGGAAGGCCGGATTCCGGCGCTTCTGGACATACCGCCGCAGTCCGATACATACATTTTTCACATTTGCCGTTTCATCGGGCGCCGTAAGCCCCTACCTAGGGCTACTCTCGGCGCCATGGGTAGCAACATCACCGTGCTGCGCGGGCTCGAACCCCGCGCCACCGACCAGGAAATCTTCGCTGCCGCACAGGAATACGTGCGGAAGGTGGGTGGCCTGACCGGTCTGTCGTATGTCACGAAACCGGCCTTCGACAAGGCGGTGGCCGCGGTGGCCGCGGCGACGACGACGCTGCTGGCCGAACTGCCCGACCATCCGGTGACCGCGGCCGCGGAACCGCCGCTGCGCGCGACCGACCGCGTCTGAGCGCTCACACCCCGTAGACCGCGACGCATTCCAGCGCTAGCTCGAGCCGCAGGCCGCATTCCTCGATACGCCGCCCGAGCGTTTCCTCGATGCGCTGAATGCGGTAGCGGACCGTGTTCTTGTGCACGCCCAGGCGCGCCGCCGCGCCCTCCGGGCTGCGGTGACAGCGCAGATAGGCGAGCAGCGTCTCGCGCAGCCGCGCCGAATTCGCATCCGGCGCGGCCAGCGGTCCGAGTTCCCGCCGGATCAGCGCGCGCATCGCCGCGACGTCCGCACCGGCCAGATAGGCGGGTTCGACCCGCGCGTACGGGAGCACCCGGCCGAGATCGACGGCCGCCCGCTCGGCCACCTGTCTGGCCGCGATCGCATCGCGATGGCTCTGCCGGAACCCCGCCACACCCGTCGCGGACGACCCCAGCGCGAGGCGCATCGGCGCGGCGACGATATCGGCGGCGACCGCGGCGACCGCCTCGGCGTCGGCAGCGAGCCACGCCCACAGCGCCGCCGATCCCGCCGGGACGGTGAGCACGCCCACCCCGCCGAGCGCGGTGGCCAGCCGCGTGGCCGTCCGTTCCAGCCGGCCGAGTTCGTCGCTGCCGGCCGCCAGCCGGTCGTCCGCGCCGAGGTCCGCCGCGACGCCGTCGGTTCCGGCGATACCGTCGCCCAGCGGTCCGGTCACGGGGTCGCCTTCCCGCCGGCCGTCGTCCGTGCCGGGGAGTTCGAACTGTCTCCCGGCACCGGCGAACCTGTCCGCCGCGGCGGACAGGAGCGCACCGGCACCGCGCGCGGCGGAATCGGTCCACAGCACGATCGCGACCTGGCGTTGCGCGAGACGGAATCCCAGGCGCGCCGAGGCGTAGTCCGCGTCGACCTCCTCCTCCGACAGCAGGGTCCGCACGATCTCGGTGCGCTGGTTGAGCGCCGCGCGCAGGCCGCGCTCCCGCTCCTGCATGTAGGTGTCGGTCAGCGCCTCGACGGAGGTGTTCACCCAGCGGGTGGAGCGTTCGAACAGCCGGATCAGCGCCGAGCGTTCGAACTGCTCGGGTAGCCGGCGCTCGTCGATCACCTCGGTCATGTAGTCGATCGCGGCCTCCTGGCCGGCGTGGTAGACGCGCAGCAGCAACCGCAGGTCGTAGCCGCGGCGGGCCAGCGTGCGGGCGAAGGCGTGCGCCTGTTCGGGGACCGCGTACTCCATCGCGTCCTGGGTGAGACCGCTGAGGACGGCCAGGGCGTGGGCCCGGGTGCTGGATTCCAGATCGCGGCGCAGATCGCGATCGGTCAGTTCCTGGACGCGGCCGATGATCTGCGCGTCGAGCCGGGCCACCATCTGCTCGAGGGTCTCGCCGCGCAGTGTCTCGGCGACGAAATCGGCCATCCACTGCCGGACCGCCACATCGGACGGGGCTGTCGCCATCACCGATCCCCCTCGTTCACCCGATCTCGTATCGCAGCCCGCCGGTGGCCGCGGATTTTTTGTGCTCTGGTGCCAAATTCCGGTCGAGTCCTTGACCGCAAAGACCAAGCAGCGCGCGAATCATTGTGACACGATCATAGATCAGTGAAGTGATTCACAATGTCAACCGTTCGCAGCGCAGCGCACGTGGGGAGAGACAGCATCGTGCCGAATACCGAACCGTCACCCGGCGAATCCACGGCCGGGAAATCGACCGGCGCAAACAAGCCGGCCGCCCGGAAGACCGCGGGCCGGACCGCGGCCAAGAAGACGCCCGCGAAGGCGGCGAAGTCCGCCCCGGCCGCGAAGTCGAGCACGTCGGCGGCGACGAAATCGGCCCCGGCGGCAACCGCGCGGAAGGATCCCGCGCCCGCGCGGCAGGCGACCGCGGTGGTCACCGAGATCGAGGTGCGCAACCCCGCGACCGGTGAGCTGGTGGGTACCGTCCCCGCCGAATCGGCCGACGCGGTGGCCGCCAAGGTGCGCGAATTGCGTCTCTACCAGCCCGAATGGGAAGCCATCGGGCCGGAGGGCCGCAAGGAATGGCTGCTGAAGCTGCAGGACTGGATCATCGATCACACCGATCATCTCGCCGATGTGCTGCAGTCCGAAACCGGCAAGGCCCGCGTCGACGCGCTGATCGATCCGAGCTTCTCGGTCGACCTCACCGGCTATTACGCCCGGCGCGCCGGTAAGTTCCTCTCCGACGGACATCCCTCCCCGCACAGCCCGCTGGCCCGGGTCAAGAAGTTGACCACCGCCTACCGGCCCTATCCGGTGGTCGGCGTCATCACACCGTGGAACTTCCCGCTGGCGATGCCGGTGATCGACGTGATTCCGGCGCTGGCCGCCGGTGCGGCGGTCGTCCTCAAGCCATCCGAGGTGACTCCGCTGTCCGCGCTGGAATTGGCGCGCGGCTGGGCCGAAATCGGCGCGCCGCCGGTACTGGCCGTGGTGACCGGGGCCGGCGAGACGGGTGCGGCGGTCGTCGACAACGTCGACTACGTGCAGTTCACGGGCTCGACCAAGACCGGTAAGCGGATCGCCGCCGCCTGCGTGGAGCGGCTCATCCCCTACAGTCTGGAACTCGGCGGCAAGGATCCGGCGATCGTGCTGGCCGACGCCGATATCGACCGCGCGGCCTACGGCGTCGCCTTCGGCGGTCTGTTCAACGCCGGGCAGGTGTGCATCTCGGTCGAGCGGGTCTATGTCGAGGCGCCGGTCTACGACACCTTCGTCGAGAAGCTGGCCGCGCACGTGCGCGAACTGCGGCAGGGCGCGGACGGCCGGGAGCCGAAATACGATGTCGGCGCGCTGGCCAACGACGCGCAGAAATCCATCGTCTCCAGCCACGTCGAGGATGCGATCGCCAAGGGCGCGCGGGCGGTGACCGGCGGCAAGGCGACGGGTGTGGGTACCTTCTACCAGCCCACCGTGCTGGCCGACGTCGACCACTCGATGAGCTGTATGACCGAGGAGACCTTCGGCCCGACCATCCCGGTGATGAAGGTCGCCGACGAGGCCGAAGCCGTTCGGCTGGCCAATGATTCGATCTACGGCCTGTCCGCGTCGGTGTGGACCGGCGACAAGGCTCGCGGGGAACGCGTTGCGCGCCAGCTGAATGCGGGCGCGGTGAACATCAACGACGTCTTCGCCAACATGTTCAGTTTCGCGCTGCCGATGGGCGGCTGGCAGCAGTCCGGTGTGGGCGCGCGCTGGGGCGGCGCCGACGGCGTGCGCAAGTACTGCCGCAAACAGGCCATCACCGTGCCGATTTTGCCCACGCAGGACAAAGAACTCATGTGGTTCCCGTACAACACCACCAAACTCGGTTTCGCGCTGGCAGCGATGCGCGCCGCGGGTGCGCGCGGCATGCGCCGGTTGGGCATCAAGGACGTGCTCGACACGGTCGGAGGGAAGAAGTGACCGACTTCGGCAAGATCAACGGCAAGGTCGTCGTCATCACGGGCGGCGCCCGCGGTATCGGGCTGGCGACCGCGACGCGGCTGCAGCAACTCGGCGCGAAGATCGCCATCGGCGATGTGGACGAGACGGCCGTCAAACAGTCCGGCACCGACCACGATTTCGATCACTACGGCCGGGTGGACGTCACCGATCAGCAGTCGTTCAGCAGTTTCCTCGACGAGGTGGAACGGGCGCTGGGACCGATCGATGTGCTGATCAACAACGCCGGCATCATGCCCACCGGCAAGGTGGTCGACGAACCGGATGCGTTGACCCGCCGCATCATCGATATCAATGTCTACGGCGTCATCCTGGGCTCGAAACTGGCACTGGCCCGGATGTTGCCGCGGCGCAGCGGCCACGTCATCAATATCGCCTCCCTCGCCGGTGAGACCCACATCCCGGGTCTGGCGACCTACAACGCCACCAAGCACGCGGTCCTGGGCTTCACCGACACGCTGCGGGAGGAGTATCGCGATACGGGCGTGTCGTTCTCCTCGGTGCTGCCGACGCTGACGAATACCGAACTGGGATCGGGTGTTTCGGCGCCGAAGCTGATGCGCCCGGCCGAGCCGGAGGAGATCGCCGAGGCCATCGCGAAACTTCTGGTGGCGCCGAAGTCGAAGGTCCGCGTGACCAGGGTGGCCGGCGCCATCTCGCAGGTGGTCGGACTGCTGCCGGAGTCGGTGGGCGATGCAATCGGGCGCGCCCTGGGCGCGCAGCAGACCTTCCTCGGCGACGTCGATTCGGCCGCCCGCAAGGCCTACGAGGAGCGGGTCCGCAACGGCACCGAATAGCGCGGTACCAGCGAAATCAGCTGTCCGGCCGCGGTGTCCAGTGGATACCGCGGCCCCCGTGCGTCCGGTACCGGCACGGTCGTGGTTTCGTGGCACCATCCGCCACGCCCCGTGATCATCAACGGTGTGCGTCGCCGAAAGTGATAACTTGCGCGACAACATCGAAACAGCCCATATCGACCACAACGCGACGGGGGCTTTGACATATGCACAACGAGGGCACCGCACTGGCCGACGCGACATCGAACGCCGTCTCGCGCGCCACCCGGGAGGTAGCAGTGGACGCAGACGAAACCACCGGCTCGGGATCAATGGATCCGGCCTCCGGCCCCGAATCAGAAACCGATGCGCCCCAGCGGAATTCCACCGCCGACACCGAGACGACCGCACCGCACGACTCGTCGCAACCGTCCACCGCGGTACCGGCGGGGGACGCAACCACGGTGCGAGACGCCACAGCCCCCGAGCACCCCGCCGGCACAGGGCAGCCGGCGGAGAACGAGCCGCTCCCCGTCGGCGGTGCCGCGGACGCCGCCGACACCGTCCCGAATCCGGCGAAGTTGACGACCGCCGTCGCGATCGCCGCCGCGGTGCGCGATGGTCTGGTCACGGCCGGGCAGGTCGTCGACGCCGCGCTGGATCGTATCGCCCGGGGTGATACGCGGGTGGGCGCCTTCCACACCGTCCGCGCGGAGCGGGCACGGGACGAGAGCCGCGCCCTCGCCGACCGCGCCGACCTCGACATCCTGCCGTTGGCCGGCGTCCCCGTCGCGGTGAAGAACAACATCGATGTGGCCGGTGAGATCACCGACGCGGGTTCGCGCGCGGGGTCGGGCGTCCCGGCCGCCGCGGATCATCCGGTGGTTCGGCGGTTGCGGGCCGCGGGCGCGGTCGTGGTCGGGCTGACCGAGATGCCGGAGGGCGCGCTGTGGGGCACCTCCGACACGCCCGAGCGGATTGCTCGTTCCCCGTGGAATATTCGCTACAGCGCCGGTGGCTCCTCGGGTGGATCGGGCGCCGCGGTCGGCGCCGGACTCGTACCGGTGGCCCACGGTAACGACGGACTCGGATCGGTGCGCATACCCGCCGCCTGCTGCGGTGTGGTCGGCATCAAGCCGGGGCGCGGCGTGGTCCCGGCCCAGGTCGGTGTCGACTCGTGGAGCGGCATGACCGAGAACGGGGTGCTCGCGACCACGGTCGCCGATGCGGCGCTCATGCTGTCGGTGCTGGCCGACCGGCCGGCCCTGGCCGATCTGGAACCGCCGACGCCGCTGCGCATCGCGATCGCGCCCGGCTCGCCGTCCCCGCTGATCCGGGTGGACAAGCACTGGGCCGCGGCCGCGCAGACCGCCGCCCGGCTCGCCGGGGAGGCCGGTCACGGCGTCATGCCCGCCGCACTGCCGTACCAGGGCGCGACGACCGCGCTGGCGTGGCGCTGGCTGGCCAATGCGGCGCGCGAGGCCGGTGCGGTCGCGAATCCGGAACTGCTGCAACGTCGTAGCCGCGTGCATATCGCGCTGGGCCGCGCGGTGCTGAAGGCCGGTCTGGTCCGGCCGAATCAGGTCGACCGGATCGAGGCGCGGCTGCTCGACTTCTTCGAGCAGCACGATGTGGTGATCACCCCGACGCTGGCCACGCCCGCCCCCGCGGCACGCAATTGGCACGCCCGGGGCTGGCTGGCCAATGTCGTTGCCAACCTTCGCTTCTCGCCGTTCACGCCGCTGTGGAATCTGGTCGGCTGGCCCGCGGTGAGCGTCCCGATGGGACTGCACCCGCGCACCGGGACGCCGGTGGCCGCGCAGCTGGCCGGGCCACCCGGCAGTGAATCGACGCTGCTACGCCTGGCCGCCCAACTCGAGGCGGCCCAACCCTGGCAACGCACCGCCTGAACGTCCCTCGAACCCGCGGTTCGCCACGGACCGCGAGCTCCGGCCGACCGATCTCCGACTGCGTTACCCGTCGTCTTCGACGACGGAAAACCCTCCGGCCACAACGCGATTGGCGAAATCGAGAATGGTCGGCCGGTCGTCGTCCGCGCGCCACACCATGGCGAGTTCACACGGTGCGAGGCCGGCGACCGGGCGGGCGGTGAGCCCGGGCCACCGATACATCGGCACGTTGTTCTCGGCCAGCAGGCAGACGCCGAGTCCGAGGCTGACGGCCTCGAGCCGTTCCTCGGCGGTGGCGGCCTCGCCGCCGATCTTGGCCTGCCGCCCGCCGCGGGCGTCGCCGCCGAGCCAGAAGTCACGTGCCGCACCGGCTTCGGCGGGCATCGCGATGAACGGCTCGTCGATCAGATCGGCGAATTCGATGGCCTCCTGATCGGCCCGCCGGTGGTTCTCGGGGAGCAGCACCCACCTCGCCTCGGTCCGCAGCACCTGCCAGCGGTAGCGCCCGGAATCGGGCACCGGCAACCACATCAACGCCAGATCGGCCTGCCGGCCCGCGAGGCCGCTGGACGGATCGGTCCACGATGCCGAATGCAGGGCCAGCCGATGTCCGCTGGCACTTTCCAGTTCGGCGATCAGACCGCGTCCGATCGAGCTCTGGATACCGACCCGCAACACCTCACCGGCTTCCTGGAGGGCCACGTTGGTGACCTCCCACAGCTCCAGGATGCGACGGGCGCCCTCGAGCAGTTCTTTACCGGCGACGGTCAGCGCGACACTGCGCTGGTTGCGATCGAACAGGACCACGTCGAGCTGACGCTCGAGCTGGCGGATCTGCCGCGAGAGGGTGGGTTGAGCGATGTGCAGCCGCTGCGCGGCATTGGTGAAGTGCAGTTCCTCAGCGACGGCGACGAAGTACCGCAGGTCGCGCAAATGCGGGTCCATAGCACCTTGCTATCAGAATCGGTCAGGGAAATCCAGCCGCTTTAGACCTTCCAGTCCGAATAGAGGGTCATAAACAGCCAAACGGTTTGTTACCGACAGCATAGGGCTCCGCCATAACTCCAGCACAATCGCCTCGGACAATTTTCAGCGAACGCGACACCCGTCGCGAAAAGCCGAGGAAACGACTTCAGAGCATGCGTCGACCAGCGGTGATGTCACATCCAGACCGACGCGGAGAGTTCCACCGCCGATCCGGCCCGTCATCGCGGCCGATCAGCAACTTCCATCGATAGCGATTGCGCAGGGAACATCGTCAAACGGTGATTTCCGCCACACTCCGGCGGAATTCGGTCACCAATTCGGTCATGTGCCCAGTTCAGGCGCTGTAGACCCGCGGGTTCAGAGTGCCGATGTAGGGCAGATCGCGGTAACGCTCGGCGTAGTCCAGTCCGTACCCGACGACGAATTCGTTCGGGATGTCGAATCCGACGTGCGCGACGTCGATGTGGGTGCGCAGCGCATCGGGCTTGCGCAGCAGCGTCACCACCTCCAGCGAGGCGGGGTTGCGGCTGGAGAGGTTGCGCATCAGCCACGACAGCGTGAGACCGGAGTCGATGATGTCCTCGACGATCAGCACGTTGCGCCCGGCGATGTCCTTGTCCAGATCCTTCAGAATCCGGACCACGCCCGAGGACGAGGTGGACGACCCGTAGGACGAGACGGCCATGAACTCCATCTGCGTCGGAATCGGCAGCGCCTGCGCCAGCTCGGTCATGAAGAAGATCGCACCCTTGAGCACGCCGACCAGCAGCAGATCACCCTCGGGCGCGTCCGGGGGATATCGCTTCGCGATGAGTTCGGCCAGCTCGTCGACCTTGGCTCGGATCTGCTCCTCGGTGATCAGCACCGACGCTATGTCGTCCCCGTACACGTGTGCTGGCTTCCCTTCGGGTCGTTATCGTGCGAACGCCAACGTCAGCCTGCCACGTTCGCGCCTGGCAACCAACCTGATCCCCGGCATTCCTCCGCCGACCGCGACACCGCCCTGTCCGCGCCAATCGGTGATCAAGGACTCCACCGCACGTAAATGCTTGTCCGTCAATGCCTTTGCGCCGCCATCGAGGAGCCAGGCCCGGATGACACGCCGACGGATCGCGGGCGGAACCGTGGCGAGTATCTCGACCGACAGCGACGAACCATCACGCGCGTCGATCAGCAATCGATCGGCAATCGCATCGAGCGCCTCGCCGTCCTCGCGCAGGTGCGCGGCCGTGCGAGCCAGCGCCTGCGCCACACCCCCACCCAGGACCTCTTCCAGCAGCGGGAGCACCTCGGTCCGCAGCCGGACACGGGTGAATTCGGGGGCGGCGTTGTGCGGATCCTCGTGCGGCACCAGGCCCAGATCCCGGCACATCTCCCGAGTGACCGCGCGCCGCACGCCCAGCAGCGGCCGGCCCCAGGGCTGGTCGAATTCCGTCATCCCCCGAATCGAACGCGGACCCGATCCGCGCGCCAATCCGAGCAGCACGGTTTCCGCCTGATCGTCGAGGGTGTGCCCGACCAGCACCGGGAGCCCGTCGCGCGCCGCGTCCAGGGCCCGATAGCGCGCCTCCCGGGCGGCGGCTTCCGGGCCACCCGCGCCGCTCACCCGCACCCGGCACACCCGCGCGGATCGGCATCCCAGTCGCCGGGCGACGGCGGCCGCCTCGGCGGCGACCTCCGCCGACCCATCCTGCAGCCCGTGATCCACGATGAGCGCGTCGACCGCCGCGGCCTCGGCCACCGCCGCAGCCGTCAGTGCGAGCGAATCCGCCCCGCCGGAGAGCGCGACGGCAACCACTCCGTCCGGCGCGTAGCGCACAAGCCACTCCCGCACCGCGTGCCGCATGACCAAGACGGCACGGGTCTCGGGCAACCGCGCCGGGTCCGCTGCCCGCGCCTGCGCCGCGCCCAGCCGAACCGGCCCGGACGCCGACGGCGATTGCGCATGGTCGGGCGATCGGATCCGCGCCGCCGACACCGGATCCGTTCCCGGCGCCTTCGCGGGCAGATCCGCCGGGTTCACCCCAGGACCCGGGTTCACCCCAGGACTCGGTCGATCCATCGCTGCGGGGTGCTGATCTCGTCGGGCCGCGGCAGGGTGTCCGCGTCGGTCCACACGGTGTTGAACCGCTGCATGCCGACCTTGCCGACGACCTCGTCGACGAACGCCTTGCCGCGCACGTACTGCGCGACCTTCGCGTCGACCCCGAGCAGCGCACGCAACAGACGCTGGATCGGATTGGCCGGGCGACGGCGACGCTGATCGAAGGCCTCGCGGATCTGCGCGACGGTGGGGATCACGGCCGGGCCGACGGCGTCCATCACGTGGTCGGCATGGCCCTCCAGCAGCGTCCCGAGCATCAGCAACCGGTCCAGCGCATCGCGCTGCGGCGGCGGCTGGGTGGCGCGCAGCAGGCCGAGGATGCCGCGATCGGCGGGATCGTCGCTCACCCCGTTGTCGCGCCGGCGACGCATCTCCTCCAGCAGCCGGGTGAGTACCTCGTTCACCGATTCGTCGCCGACGGCGCCGAGGGTGTCGACGTTCTGCTTCATATAGTCGGCCAGCCAGGGTGCGGACGAGAATTGCACCCGATGCGTCACCTCGTGCAGGCACACCCACAGCCGGAAATCGCTGGGCGAGACGCCCAGTGCGCGTTCCACGGCCATGATGTTGGGCGCGACCAGCAGCAGGGTGCCGTCCGGCCCGCTGAACGGATCGTATTGGCCGAGAATCGCGGTGGACAGGAAGGCCAGCATCGCTCCGGCCTGGACGCCGGCCGGTTTCCCGGCGAAGCGGCCGCGGTCGTCGTCGGCGGATCCGGTGAGTTCGGACATGGATTCGGCGGCCGCGCGGATCCAGCCGCGGCGATCCACGATCGTGGCCTGCGGGACGGGCTGGTCGTCGAGGAGCAGACTCACCTCGCGCACCGGGCCCTCGGCCCGCACGGACGCCTCGGACAGTTCCTCGACGACCTGTTCGGCGGAATACCGCGTGGTGCGCGGACCGGACGGTACGACGGCGCTACCGGCCCGTGCGGCCAGCTGCCAATCGACCGAGCCGGCCAGCACCGAACGTTTCGCGGACGCGTTCTTCACCACGTCCGTGGCTTCGCGACCGGCGACCACGGCGTCGTCGGCGGTACGGCCATCGGCGGGGTCACCGGATCCGGTCATCGCATTTCCACCCGTCAGGAGCATCCACAGTTGCGAAGCGTGGTGGCGACGGCGTCCAATGCCGGGCGGCTGGCCTCGGGGGGCCGGTCGTTCGACATCAGCGCGAAGGTCATGACGCGGCCGTCGCGATCCAACACATATCCAGCCAACGCACTCGACACCGACAGAGTTCCGGTCTTGGCACGCACCCAGCCCGCTCCGGCGCGTTCGGGGCCGCCGTCGACAAACCGCACCGCCAGCGAGCCCGTGCCGCCGGCGACCGGCAGATAGTCCAGCAGCGGCGCCAGCGGGGAGGCGACCGCGGCGGCGTCGCCGGTGTTCACGACCGCGGGCGGTGTGGTGCCGCCCGGGTCCGCACCGCCCGGCTGCGCGGACGCGGCCGATTCGGCGATGATCCGGTCGAGCAGTCGCGCCGGAACCCGGTCGTCGGTGGACAGTCCGCTGTTGTCGATCTGGGTGACGCCCGCGGTGTCGAAACCCGCCGCCTTCAACGCCGTCAGGGTGGCGGAGGCGGCACCGGCGAACGACTGCTCGCCACCGGTCGCCGCCGCGATCTCCCGGCCGATCGTCTCGGCGAGCACGTCGTCGGAGTGAATCATCATGTCCCGCAAGCGGTCCCGCAGTTCCGCGGAATCCACGTGGGCCAATTCGGCGGCGCCGGGTGCGGCCTTGCCGAGCCGTACCTTCGCCGGGTCGGCGCCCAGTTCCAGCGCCAGCCGGCGACCCGCGTCGAGGGCGGGCGTGGCCGAGCGCGGCGAATATTCGACCAGCGGGTCGAGGCGGCCGCCATCGATCATCACCGGTTCGATCGGCGCCCACGAACCACCCGCGATATCGGCCGGATCCCAGCCGGCCGGCGAAGTCGGACCCGAATACAGCGAGGTGTCGACCACGACCGTGTCGACCGGATGCCCGGCGGCACGAATCTGAGCGACCAGATCCGACAACTTGGGCCCGTTCGGGTAGTAGCCCTTGCCGTCGGCCTGCGCGGTCAGGGTCGGATCGCCGGCGCCGACCAGCACCACCTCACCGGGCGCCGAACCGGCCACCACCCGCGTGGTGAGCCGATGGTCCGGCGGCAACACCAGCAGCGCCGCCGCCGTGGTCATGACCTTCAGGGTGGACGCCGGGATCATCGGCTTGTCCGGATCGGCGCTCCAGAGCATGGCGCGGGTGTCGGGATCGGAGATCGAACCGGCGAAATTGCCCAGGTCCGGACTGGTCGCCACCTGGGCCAAGGCAGTGGCCAGGCCCTGGCGGCTGGGTTCGGGCGCACTCGCCGAGACGGGATTCAGCTGGGGAAAGGGCTTCACGGGGGCCGGGGGTGCGGCTATCGTCAAACCCCCGTGCCGGAATTCCTCGGTCCACGGCCGCACCGTCACCAGAGCGACCGTGGCCACGACGACGGCGACAACGGTTGCGACCAGCACCGCGACCCACATATTGCGGCGTCGGCGAGCGGCCAGCCCACCGATGTTCTTCCTACCTCGACCTACCACGTGACAGCTGTCTCCCTATTCACCCGTGTGAGGCGGACGCTCCCTGCCGCACCCATGCGCGCATCGACCACACTATCCTCACCTCGCCGGCGTTCCACCGAACGAGCTGGCGCGTCGGCAGCCCACCGAAACCGGTCGGCGAGTCGGCCGCGGCACACGCCGGCGAGCAGCCGTACCGCATCAACGCATACGCATCGGACGAAGGAGATGACGTGGAGTTCGACGTCACCATCGAGATCCCCAAGGGGCAGCGCAACAAGTACGAGGTCGACCACGAGACGGGTCGGGTGCGGCTGGACCGCTACCTCTACACCCCGATGGTCTACCCGGCCGACTACGGCTACATCGAGAACACTCTCGGCTCCGACGGCGACCCGCTGGACTGCCTGGTGCTGCTGCCCGAGTCGGTGTTCCCCGGAGTGATCGTCGAGGCTCGCCCGGTCGGCGTGCTGCTGATGAGCGACGAGGCGGGCGGCGACGAGAAGGTCGTCGCGGTGCCGGCCGGTGACAAGCGTTGGGATCACATCCAGGACGTCGACGACATCCCGGAGTTCGAGCGCAAGGCCATCGAGCACTTCTTCGAGCACTACAAGGACCTCGAGCCCGGCAAGTGGGTCAAGGTCGACGGCTGGGACGGCCGGGCCAAGGCCGAGACTCTCGCCGATGAAGCCTTCAAGCGGCTGCAGGAGCAGGGCGGCCACTGAGCGCGGCCGGCGCCCGCACAGGCGGACCACCGGTAGAAACTATATCGAGCGAGGGCGCTCGCGGGCGTATGCGTCCCGCGAGCGCCTCGCCGATTCGCTTCAACCGTCCCGGAGCGCCGCTACTTGCCCTGGAAGTTCGGCTTGCGCTTCTCGAAGACGGCCTGAATCGCCTCGGTCAGATCCTCCGAGGGCAGGAAGGCCGCGTTCCACGCCGAGACGTACCGCAGCCCGTCGGCCACCTTCCCGGCCTTGGGCTGATCCAGCACGTCCTTGATGCCCTGCACGACCAGCGGCGGATTCGCGGCGATCTCCTCCGCCAGCGTGTGCGCGGCGGCCAGCACCGCCTCCTGGTCGGGGTAGACGTCGTTGACCAGGCCGATCTTCTCCGCACGCGCGGCGTCGATGTCCTTGCCGGTGTAGGCGAGCTCACGCACATGGCCCTCGCCGATGATGCCCGGCAGCCGGTGCAGCGACCCGATATCGGCGACGATGGCGACCTTGGCCTCGCGCAGGCTGAAACTGGCCTCCGCGCTGGCCAGGCGGATATCCGCGGCCGCGATCAGATCGAGTCCGCCACCCACGCACCAGCCGGAGATCGCGGCGATCACGGGTTTGCGGCAGTCGGCGACCGCGGTCACCGAGGCCTGCATGCGGCGGATCTCGTAGAGGAAATCGGTGCGCGGTGCGGCCAGGGCCTTCTCCCCCAGCAGCGGACCGAAGGTCGGGCTCATCGCGGGCAGATCGAGGCCGTAGGAGAAGTGCTTACCGGAACCGGTGAGCACGATCGCGCGGATCTCCGGGTCGGCGTCCAGCTCGCCGAAGATCAGCGGCAGTTCACTCCAGAAATCCGGGCCCATGGCATTGCCCTTGCCGGGTCCGGTCAGCGTCACTCGCGCGACGTGACCGGTGCGCTCGACGTCGAAAGCCTTCCAATCACTCATTTGTCCAGCGTATCGGGGCAGTTCTGCGGCGCCGGGACGGCGTCGGGATTGCGGGAGGGCGGGTACGACGTAGGTTGGAGGCGTGAGCAGTTCCCAGCGACCCGACGCCGAGCTGGCCGATCTCGACCCTCAGCATCTCGAATCTCAGCACGACGGCGTCACCGCAGCGCAGTACCGGGCGGCCATGCGCCACTATCCCGCGGGAGTGACGATCGTCACTCTGAGCCGGCCGGAACGCCCCGTGGGGTTCACCGCCACCTCCTTCGCCTCGCTGTCGCTGGATCCGCCGTTGATCTCGTTCAACATCGCGCACACCTCCTCGTCCATCGACGCGATGAGCGAGGCCGATTCGATCGTCGTGCACTTCCTCGGCGAACATCAACAGCATCTGGCGCAACGGTTTTCGCGCGCCGCCGAACAGCGTTTCGCCGACCCGGAGTTGTGGTCGACGCTGGACACGGGCGAGCCGGTGCTGCACGGCACCCCGATCTGGGTGCGGGCCACCGTGCACCGGTTGATTCCCATCGGCGACCACACCCTGGTGGTCGGATTGGTCACCCGGGTGCACGACGACACCGGTGGCGAGCCGATGCGCAACCCGCTGCTGTACTACAACGGCACCTATCATCGCCCGGCCGGATTGGACTGAGCCACAATCTCTTTCACGCGGCCCTCGATTTCGGGGTCGGCGCGGCGCCACTGCTCGCTCGAGTTCGGCGCTTGACAATGCGGGGCCGGTTCTGCCACTCTCGGCTCAGGTCACGAGTACCAGCGTCAAGCCCCGGCTAGCTGGTCGGCAACCCTCCTCCGCGGTGGGGTGCTCCGGGTGACGACCTGGCCGATGCTCGACCGAGCACGGCAAGCGCGGACTCCGATCACCCCTCCACATCCGGAGTCCCTGAACAAAGGGATCGCCCCGATGCGTACTGCTGTCTCGACCATTGCCGCCGCCGAAACCGTTGTCCCGCAACAGGTTTGCTCTCACCGGGGCTGCGCCTCCCGCTCCGGCGCCGGCTGCGCCTGCTCGGCGTCGGACTGCGCCGGCAATGCCACCCGTTCCTGCCGCACCGGTGAACCGATCGCGCGCGTCTCCGGGTGCGATCTGCGAGTTCCGTTGGTACAGGGCGGTTTCCGCACCTACGCCAACTTCGACTACGCCGCCAGCGCCCCCGCCCTGGCCCAGGTCACCGACCGCGTGAACGAGCTGCTCCCCTACTACGCCAGCGTGCATCGCGGCGCCGGATACGCCTCCCGCATCAGCACCGATCGCTACGAGGCAGCGCGTGGTGCGGTGGCCCGGGCGGTGAACTGCGCCGACGACCAGGTGGTGGTGTTCACCCGCAACACCACCGACTCGCTGAATCTGCTGGCCTGCTGCGTTCCCGGCGACACCGTGGTGCTCGATATCGAACACCACGCGAATTTCCTGCCCTGGACGCGGCGCGGCCGCCGGGTGGTCCCCGCCGCCGAGACGATCGCGCAGACGCTGCGGCGGATCGAGGCCGAGCTGTGCGCCGAACCCGCTGCGCTGCTTGCGGTGACGGGCGCGTCGAACGTGACCGGTGAGGTGCTACCGCTGGCGGACCTGACCGCGATCGCGCATCGCCACGGCGCACGCATCCTGGTCGATGCCGCACAGCTGGCCCCGCATCGCCGAATCGACCTGCAGTCGTTCGCGGAATCCGGCGGGACGGGCATCGACTACCTGGCCTTCTCCGGGCACAAGTTGTACGCGCCCTTCGGCGCCGGTGTGCTGGTGGGACGCCGGGACTGGCTGGACGCGGCGCCGCCGTATCTGGCCGGCGGCGGAGCGGTCACCGCCGTCACCACCGAGCAGGCCCACTGGGCGCCCGCACAGCAGCGGCACGAGGCGGGATCACCGAACGTCTTGGGCGCGGCGGCCGTCGCGGCGGCCTGTGAAACGTTGTACGCCCTCGACGAACAGGCCGTGGTCGAGCACGAACACCATCTGATCCGCCGCCTGCGCGACGGACTGAAAGCCGTTGCGGGCGTACGGCAACTGCGAATCTTCTCCGACAGCGCCGACAGTGTGGGCATCGTGGCGTTCACCGTCGACGGGTTCGAGCCCGGCCGGGTGGCGGCGTATCTGTCGGCCGAATTCGGTATCGGCGTGCGCGACGGGCGATTCTGCGCGCATCCCCTGCTGCGGCGACTCGGTGTCGACGGCGCGGTGCGCGCGAGCGTCGGTCTGGGCACGTCGGTCGCGGATGTGGAGCGCCTGCTCGAGGCGCTGAGCCGACTGATTCGAGACGGCGCGTCGTGGAACTACACGTATTCCGGTGGTCAGTGGTCCCCGCTGCCGGAGACCCGGCCCGGCTTGACCGAGGCGGGACAGGGCGCGGCACCCTGCACGATCTGATTCGGCACGATCCGATTCACGGCACCAGGTAGCGGGCGGCCAATTCTTCGATCAGCGGATCGCCGTCGGGAACGGAATCGATGGCCTCGAGATCGTTCTCGATCGCGATCTGGCGCGGATCGTCCTGCTCGGCGTCGGGCGCGCCGTCCTCGTTCAATTGGCGCAGCATCTTCTCACGCACCCGAGCCTTTAGTGAATCAGCGATTTCCTGGGTCATACTCCCAGCATGCCCGCCTACACCGGGGCCAACCATGTACCCCACGGGGTATTCCGGACCACGGTGAACAACGCGAGCAGCCCGATCAACCACCATTGCGCCTGGCCACGAAGGGTGAACGGGAAGGCGGTGTCGGCTCGGCCGCGCCAGCGGCTCAGAGCCCACCGTCCCCACCACAGTGCCAGGGTGAGCAGCAGCGGAAGCATGAACACGTTGCTGTGCAGCGCATCGAGCACCCGGCCTTCGGTGAGATTGTGCACAGCGCGCAATCCGCCGCAGCCCGGACACCACCATCCGGTCAGCGCATAGAACGGGCATATCCCGTATGCCCCCTGGCTGTGCGGATCGTGGAAGTGCAGCACCGCGGCCGCGGCGACCACCGCACCGGCCGCCAGTAGCGGCCCGCCCTGACTACGCCATCCGGTGCGCGGCGCCGACCGTTCGCCGGGCAGTTCGCGCGCGATATCCACAGGGTTCACGGTAATCGGCGGGCGCGGTGAGCCGCCAGCCTCGGTGGACGGCGGCGCCGCCCGGTTTCAGCGGGTTCGGCTGGTGACCGGGGCGGTGAGGGTGCCGGCGAGCATGTCGATGACCTGGTGCCAGGCCTCGCGGTCGTCGGCGGCGATCCGCCCCGCCTCGACGGCCCGTTCGTGGTCGGCCAGCAGGGCGAACAGCACCGTGGTGAGGCTGCGCAGCCGGCGATGCCGCAGGCGCGGCGGCAGGTCCGAGAGGGCGCGGTCGAGCCCGCCCACGATCACTCGCACCGAGGTCCGTTCGGCGCTGTCCAGATTCGCCGCGTCCGATACCGCGGGATGGGTGCGGATCTGTTCGAGAAACCTTGCGTAATGCGAACTTTCGTCACGCGCTCCCAGTTCGAACATGGGGATGACCAGCGCGTCGAGCAGAGTGTGCACATCGTCGGCGGCCGGGCGCTGCGCCAGCAACTCCAACCGGCGCACCTCCAGGGTCGCCAGCCGCTGCTGCACCACCGCCTCGACGAGTCCGTCGCGCGAGCCGAAGTGATACGGGATCGCCGAGTTGTTGCGCTGCCCGGCCGCGGCGGCGATATCGCGCAGCGGCACCAGATATCCCCGCTCGGCGATCAGCCGCTCCCCCGCCACCATCAATCGCTCCCGGGCACTCACTGCTTCCACGCTGAGCACGATACGTCCTACCAGGGGATTGAGCACTAGTCCTTGACAGTTAAGAGCTAATTCTTAACACTGCGAGGACCACAACCGAGAGGACTAGCGATGATCCTGGACAAATTCCGACTCGACGGCCGCGCCGCCGTCGTCACCGGCGCCGGCCGCGGTATCGGCGCCGCCACCGCCCTCGCCCTGGCCGAGGCGGGCGCCGATGTCGCGATCGCCGCGCGCACGCAGTCTCAACTGGACGCGGTCGCCGAGCAGATCCGCGCGGCGGGCCGGCGCGCCCTCCCCGTGGCCTGCGATCTGTCGGACCTCGACGCCGTCACGGCACTGGCCGACGCCGCCGCCACCGAATTCGGCCGCATCGACATCGTGGTCAACAATGTCGGCGGCACCATGCCGAACACCTTCCTGACCACCTCGCCGGAATTCCTCGAGGAGGCCTTTCGCTTCAATGTCTCCACCGCGCACGCCCTGACCCGCGCGGCGGTCCCGCATATGCTCGCCGGCGAGGGCGGCTCGGTGGTCAACATCTCCTCGATGATGGGCCGGGCGCCCGGGCGCGGCTTCCTCGCCTACGGCACGGCCAAGGCGGCGCTCGCGCACTGGACCCGGCTGGCCGCCGCGGATCTGTCGCCGCGGATCCGGGTCAACGGCATCGCGGTCGGTTCGGTGCTGACCTCCGCACTCGAGGTCGTGGCACAGAATCCCGAGGTCAAGGCGAAGATGGAGGCCGATACGCCGCTGCATCGGCTGGGCGATCCGACCGATATCGCGGCCGGCATCGTCTACCTGTGCTCCCCCGCGGGCAGTTATCTCACCGGCAAGATTCTCGAGATCGACGGCGGTATCGCCGCACCCAACCTGGAACTCGGTCTGCCCGATTTGTGATAACAAGGCGGATTCTTCGGCACCATCGGGGCCCGCGGCGGGTCACAATGATCAACTATGCACTGTGATCGAGCACACAGCGATCGCTGACGGTGCCGTCCCAGCTTGTCGACGAATGTGCCCGCCGCCCGGCTCGGCCGGACAGCGGGCCGGGTAGAGAGGTCGGACGCATATGAACTGCACGAGCATCACCCGATGGACGATCCGAGCGGCGGCCGCAACCGCGATCGCGGCCGCCGGATTCGCTGTCACGGTGCCCGCGGGCGCCGATCCGGTGTGGCCCGGCGGCCCCGACATCCCCGGCGTTCCGCAACTCGTACCTTCCCCGCCCGGCCAGATATCGGCTCCGTGTTCGGCCGCCGCGCGCGCCTGCCTGCGCCTGTCGACCAATGAGGGCTGGCTGATGGACAACGGCCGCGTGGTCTACGGCCCGACCCCCATCTCGCACGGGCGGCCCGGGTACGAAACACCGCCCGGCACCTTCCACGTCGCGTTCAAGGAGCCGTATCACTGGAGCACCATGCACAACGCCGAAATGCGGTGGGCCGTCTTCTTCAACGGCGATATCGCCACCCATATCGGGCCCATCGAGGAGCAGTCCCACGGCTGCATCCGGATGACTCCCGAGGGAGCCAAGGCCTTCTACGACTACGTCAATCCGGGTGACGTCTTCGAAGTCGTGCCGTGAGCATGGGCGCCGGCCCGGCGCGCGACGAATTCGGACGCCGGCCCGGCGCGCAACGAATTCAGACGCCGGCCCGGCGCGCTACGAATTCGGACGCCGGGCCGTCGCACCTACGAATTCAGGTGGCCCAGTTCGATCGCCAGCAGATTCGCGATCACGACGCCGGCGAAAACGACGGCCGCCACCCGATGGCCCAGTCCCCACAGTGCGGCCGCGGCGCCACCGAAGACCACGACCTTGGTGATCACCGCGAGCAGCGGAATATCGAAACTCGCCTTCGGCGCCGCGAACATTCCCCACGCCACCGCGGCGGCCAGCGGGATGCCCAGCGCCAGAACCACTTTCACCACGGTGCTGTCACCGGCGCGCCATCCCCACAGTCCCAGCACCACCAGCGCGCCCAGTTCCACGGCGAACGCGACGGTCAGGTTGGCCCACTTCCACAGTTCCTGCATGACTGCCCTCTCGCTTACTTGAGAGCAGCGCTCTCTAATAAGAGCAGTGTGCGCGAGAGGTGGCAGTGTTGTCAACAGAAACGGGGATGGATCGCGCACGGGAGGCCGCGCTAGCGGCGCGACATCGGACGAACCGGGTCGACGGCCGCGCAGAGGGCTCGCATCTACCGACGCCACAGCAGGCCGGTTGCTGCCGGCGCAATTAAATCGGAGACACCGCGAGCCGGCTCGCCACGGGACCGAAGGCCCACGAAGGCGTCCTCAGCCGACCGTTCGCGGTCGATCGGACAGGCCGAGACGCAGATGCTCGCTGTGATACACCGCCTCGTCCAGCAATTGCGCGACGTGCGTGTCGTAGAGGCTGTAGACGATGCTGCGCCCGGCGCGCGTTCCGGTGACGAGCCCGAGGTTGCGCAGCAGACGAAGCTGATGAGAGACCGCGGACTGTTCCATCCCCACAGCCTCGGCGAGTTCGGAGACCGGCCGCGGCCCCTGGCGCAATTCACTGAGGATCAGCAGCCGGCTCGGCGTGGCCAGGGCCTGCAGGGTGGTCGCCACATGCGCGGCGGACTCACTGTCCAGCCGGGCAATCGGCCGATCGCGGCCCTCGACGCCATGTCCCATAACCGTGGAGTTTAGCCGACCAGGTATATATGAAGACCTCTTCACGTGTTCTGTTATTCTCGGGTTGTCCGCTCCCGACCTTCGGAGGTTCCTCGTGTCCGCACCGGCCGCCACGCGTCCCGCCGCGCTCACGGCGATACCCGCACGGCGGACACGATTGTTCACGCTTCCCGAAATACGTTGGGCCGCAGCGGCTCTCCTATTCTTCGCGGCCGGCTCGGTGGCCCGGCTCCTGCACACGCCTCCCGAGGTGTGGTGGTCGCTCTATCTGGCCTGCTATCTCACCGGCGGCTGGGAACCCGCCCTGGCCGGAGTGCGCGCCCTGCGTGAAAGGACGCTGGACGTCGATCTGCTGATGGTGGTGGCCGCGATCGGCGCCGCCGCGATCGGGCAGATCACCGACGGCGCACTGCTGATCGTCATCTTCGCCACCTCGGGCGCACTGGAGGCGTTCGCGACCGCGCGCACCGAGGATTCGGTACGCGGCCTGCTCGATCTGGCGCCCGACACCGCCACCCGGATCGACGACGGCGGCGAAACAACCGTCAGGGCAGCGGATCTGGAGGTGGGCGATATGATCCTGGTCCGTCCCGGAGATCGCATCGCGGCCGACGGCGCGGTCGTGGCGGGCGCGAGCGAGGTCGACCAGGCGACCATCACCGGCGAGCCCATGCCGGTGGACAAAACACCCGGTGACGAGGTGTTCGCCGGAACCTCGAACGGCACCGGCGTACTGCGCGTGCGGGTCGGGCGCCGGGCCGAGGATTCGGTGGTGGCCCGGATCGCCGCCCTGGTCGAACAGGCCGGCCGGACCAAGGCGCGGGCGCAGCTGTTCATCGAGAAAATCGAGCAGCGCTATTCGGTGGGCATGGTCGCGGTGACGCTCGCCGTCTTCGCCGTGCCGTTGATCTTCGGTGCGGCGCTGCGCGATTCGCTGCTTCGGGCCATGACGTTCATGATCGTCGCCTCACCGTGCGCGGTGGTGCTGTCCACCATGCCGCCGCTGCTCGCCGCGATCGCCAACGCCGGCAGGCACGGCGTGCTGGTGAAATCCGCGGTCGTGATGGAACGGCTGGGCAGCACCACTCGCGTGGCCTTCGACAAGACCGGCACGCTCACCCGCGGCGTCCCGGAACTCACCGATATCCGAGTGCTGCCCGATTGCCCGGGTACGGCCGAGGAGGTCCTGCGCTGGGCGGCGGGCGCGGAATACTCCAGCGAGCATCCGCTGGCCAGCGCGGTCGTGCGCGCCTGTCACGAACGCGGGCTCGCCGTGCCTGCGGTCGACCACTTCACCGCGCACCCCGGGCGCGGTGTCACCGCCACCGTGGAAGGTCCGGTCATCGAAGTGGGATCGCCTGCGGCACTGCTGAATTCGGGTGACACGGACGCCGCGGCGGTCGTTGCCGAGATACAAGGCGCGGGACATACCGCGGTGATCGTGCGGCGCGAGCGCAGGCCGATCGCGATTCTCGGCCTCACCGATCAGGCGCGTCCCGAAGCGGCCGACTCCGTCGCGGCGCTCGCCGAAATCACCGGTGCCGCACCGGTTCTGCTCACCGGAGACAATCTCGCCGCCGCCCGGCAGCTCGCCGGCCGGCTCGGACTCACCGATGTGCGGGCGGAGCTGCTGCCGGAAGGTAAGGTCGCCGCGATCGAAGCACTGGAAGCCGCGGGCGACCGGGTCACCGCCGTGGGCGACGGCATCAACGACGCCCCCGCGCTCGCCGCCGCGCATGCCGGAATCGCCATGGGCGGCAACGGATCCGACCTCACCCTGCACACCGCCGACGCGGTCGTCATCCGCGACGACCTGACCACCGTCCCCGCAGTCATCGCCCTCTCGCGCCGCGCGCGCCGCACCGTGATAGCCAATCTGATCATCGCCGCGACCTTCATAGCCGTCCTGATCACCTGGGATCTCGTCGGCCATCTTCCGCTCCCGCTGGGCGTGGCCGGTCACGAGGGTTCCACGGTCGTCGTCGGACTCAACGGTCTGCGCCTGCTTCGACGCCGCGCGTGGGACAGCGGGACGGCGCGCGGGAGCGACTGACAGACTCGGCGGCCACATGCCCGGACCTCGGCCGATCCGCCGATC
This sequence comes from Nocardia sp. BSTN01, assembly GCF_015354405.1. Classification (GTDB taxonomy): domain Bacteria; phylum Actinomycetota; class Actinomycetes; order Mycobacteriales; family Mycobacteriaceae; genus Nocardia. The sequence continues at coordinate 25,200 of NZ_JADKYP010000060.1, forward strand.
GCGTCCCTGCGCAGGAGCGAGAGGCGCATACTGGTCGAGCGCACATGGTGCGGCGGCCGGGTCGAACCCACCGCCGGGGTACCTCGTATCAGAGACAGGACGTTTCCCGAAACCGACCATCAGAGGTCACCATGACCGATCTGTCACCGTTCTACGCCGACGTGCAGGCCCACTACGACCTGTCCGACGATTTCTTCGCCCTCTTCCTGGATCCCACGCGCACCTACAGTTGCGCGTACTTCCGCGAACCGGACCTCACCCTGGAACAGGCACAGCTCGCCAAGATCGACCTGTCGCTCGGCAAATGCGATCTGTATCCGGGGATGACCCTGCTCGACATCGGCTGCGGCTGGGGTTCGACCATGCTGCGCGCCGTCGAGAAATACGACGTGCGCGTGATCGGCCTGACGCTGAGCCGCAACCAGTTCGAGCACGTGCGGGAGCTGCTGGACCGGCTGCCGCCCGGCACCGGCGAGGTGTATCTGCGCGGCTGGGAGGAATTCGACCATCCGGTCGACCGGATCGTCTCGATCGGAGCCTTCGAACATTTCCGGCGCGAACGCTACGACGCGTTCTTCGACCGCTGTAACCACCTGCTGCCCCCGGACGGCCGCATGATGCTGCACACCATCATCGGCTTCCACCGCCACCAGCTCCGTGAGATGGGCATCCCCGTCACCCACGAATATCTGGCATTCAGCAAGTTCGTCATCGACGAGATCTTCCCCGGCGGTCAACTTCCGCAGCCCCAATGGATCGGCGAATACGCCGGACGGGCCGGCTTCACCCTGGACGACGTCCAATCGCTGCAGCCGCACTACGCCCACACCCTCGACCTCTGGGGACAGGCCCTCCGAGACCACCGGCCCGAAGCCGTCGCCCTCACCTCCCCCGCCGTCTACGACCGCTATATCCGCTACCTGACCGGCTGCGCCGACCTCTTCCGCGACGGCTACATCGACGTCCGCCAGCACGTCCTGCTGGCATGACGGACGCCGCCACCGAACTGAAACCTGTTCTAGTGTGGCGGCATGGATGTGAGTTACGAGGGGACCGCGCGGGAGAACCTCCGGAGTGCCGCCGTACTGGTCCATGCTGGGCACGGTGCAGTGCCCCACCCTGCTGACCTGGGGTCGCGACGACCGCCAGTGCCCACCCGATATGCCGATGATTCCCATGCGCCTGATTCCCAACGCCGAACTGCACATCTTCCCGAACTGCGGGCACTGGGTGATGATCGAGGCCAAGGAGGCGTTCGAGCGGATCACCACGGAATTCCTGCTGCGCTGAGACCCACCACAGATGTGAAACCGCCCCGGAAATCGGCTTCCGGGGCGGTCGCGTTGTCACGCCGCTGCCGCGCACGGTCCGCGGCGGACGAGTGCGTCAGTAGTAGTGCGCGCGGCCGGCCACCGGGCGGCCCAGCGCTCCCAGCAGAGCCAGCGCCGCCCCCACGACCAGCGCGATGATGCCCAGTGTCCACAGGATCGGAATCCCGAGCAGGAAACCGAGAACCAGAAGCACAACCCCGAGAGTGATCACAGCAATCTCCTCACTTTCGCTCACCTCGCACCGATCCGGCGACCGGCTGCGATCAGCGGTGGCTCGAACCATCCGATACCCGCATATCCGGGAGTGAAACGAACTCTCTTCATCACGTGGGCGATTCGCTGACCGGAGCGTCGAGAAGTCGGCGAGTTCCGGGAACTCATCGCCGACCGGCAGCCGCCTGATGTTCGGGATCCACCACTCGCTCCAGTGCGCGCAGATCGGCCTCGAGCGCCCGGAACAGCACATAGGCGACCACGAAGGCGACGATGGACCCCACGCACAACACCCGCACCGCGACGATGATCTTCGGAGTATCGCTCAGCGGCAGGAATGTCACCCCGGCCACCGCCAGCAGGGGCACCGACGCCGCCACCGCGAGATATCCGTTGCAGCGGCGATCGAGCCGGCGCAGGTGCACCGCATCCTCGGGGCTGATGTCGCCGTGCCGGAGAAACAGCGGGTAGACGCAGCGGACCATGTAGAACGTCACCAGGAAGAACGGATATGCCACCGCCATCGCGCCGCACACCAGCAGCCCGCCCACGAAGTGCACCATCTCCTGTCCGGTGAGCTCGTGGGTCGCGAAGTGCAGCACGAGCGGGAACAGAATCGCCGACAGGCTCCAGAGCGAGAACGCCACCACCACACACCGATCACCGAACAGCAGGGCATCGGATCTGGCTCGGGCGAGTATCCGGGAGTCATAGTCGCGTCCGCGCCGCATACCGCGCGGAACGGTGAGTAGATAGCGCGACAAGTACATCACGGTCACGATGCCCACCGGGAAGAAGACCGCGTTCACCGTGCTGGTGAAAATCCACCATGTATGTTGGGCGGGCTCACTCATCCGGTCGATTATCAGGGTTCGATTGTGCACCGTGTTGTACACGGCCGCAAGCACATTCGGGGTGCCATAGGCCAGCAGCACCAGCGGCACCAGCCACCTCCGCGCCCGGAAACGCCAGCTGGTGGGCGCCGGATCCACCAGTTCGCGGGCCCGCGCGTCCAGGCACAGTTCGAACTGCTGGGCCAGTTCGTTGCCGTTGGACCACCGCTTGTCACGCGTGGGCGCCAGGCAGGTCCGCAACACCCTGCACAGTGTCGCCGGACAATCGGGCGGAACTCGTTGCAGCGCAGCCGAATCCACACCGGCACGACGACGTGCGAGCATCGCCCCCAGCGCGGTGGAGTCGCTACGCTCACCCGCGGTGCTGTCGTCGAACGGCTTGGCACCGGTCAACAGCTCCCACAGCACCACACCCAGCGAGTAGATGTCGGAACGGGTATCCAGATCGTCGGCGGAACGGCGGTAGCCGGGATGGCAGGCCTCCAACTGTTCCGGCGACATGTACGACAGCGACCCACCGAAGTACGCCACCGGATTGGCGCCGGCAACCTCACGGCTGAAACTGATGTTGAAATCGGCGAGTTTCGGCACCGCCTCCGCGGTGAGCAGCACGTTCGCCGGTTTGACGTCGCGATGCAGCACGCCGTGCTCGTCGGCGTAGGCCAGCGCCTCGGCGAGCCGGCGGCCCAGCCAGGCCACGGTTTCCGGCCACGACAGCGCCGCGATCTCGGCGCGCACGCTGGAATCGGTCGGGCGGATCTCACCCTTCTCCTCCATCGCGGCGTCGACCGCGGCCAGCAGCAACCGACCGCTGCGCTGGTCGGCAGGGGTGGACCGGACCCGGCGCAACACATCCAGCAGAGTGCCACCAGGCAGAAACTGCATGTACAGCAGCCGCAGTCGGCGGCTGCGGGAATCGCCGTGCGGGTCCGGTTCGCCCAGCAGCCGCTGGTCGAAGATCCGGACGATGTAGTCGTGGTCGAGCTGGGCCAGCGTCTGCGGTTCGGTGCCGCGGTCGGCGGAGACCTTCACCGCCACCAGCCGCTGCAGCGAGCGCTGCCGGGCCAGGAACACCCGCGCGAAGGCTCCGCTCCCCAGACCGGTGAGCAGATCGAAATCATCGATGCAATCGCCTACCCGGATGCTGTCCAGCCGAGCGACCTGCGATCCCGTCGTCTCCTGTTCGGCGAACAGGTCGCCCGTGGTGCGGGTGCCTTCGGGGGAGACCATGGTCGAGGCGACGACAGTCGGGTCCGCACCGGCGCGTTGAGTGGTCCGATCCTCGTCGTCGGCATTGAGCAACTCGCTCAGCTCGGGCGCTTGCGCGGGATATTCGCGCAGATATTCGCGCGGGTCGACCCGCTCGCCGCTGTGCCGGCGGATCACGAACTCCTCATAGACCAGGCTGGCCGGAACGCGGTCCGGCGACAGCTCGGCGAATTCCGCGCAGTAGTTCCGCAGCCGCTTGCGGGGCGGCTCGGGTCCGCCGGACGGCGTGAGCGCGGGCCGGCGCAGCCAGCGCTGGCGCAGGTCGACGCGGATCAGTTCGATCAACGCGTCCAAGCGCAAGGTCTCCGCGTCGGGCAGGTAATCGCTGATGGCCGGGGCGGGGGCAGCCGATTCCCACGCGGCTGCGAAGGCGGCCACCGCGCCGGAGCCGAGTCCGGCCGTTGATCGTCCGAAGCCGCTGTCTGAGCCGGAGCCGTCGGTCATATCCGCTCCTGTCGAATCCGAACCGCACAGTGGCCGGTCGGATGCAATCCGCCACACCCAACACCATCATCCCCGAGAGGCGGTCCGATCGAGGAGAAATCGCACGGCTGCCTCCGGGCGCCCCTCGGGGCGCCGAGGCCTTCTATGACTACGTCGATCCGGGCGACGTCTTCGAGGTCGTGCCGTAATCGGTTTTGTCGGCGTCAAATCCGCGCGGGGCGGGCGCCGCGCCGCCGTGGACGCAGCTGATACAGCCGGTATCCGGCCAGCGCGAGGAAGACGGCCCCCAGGCCGGCGACGACCCCCATGTCGAGCAGCCACGTGCCCAGGGCATGTCGCCACAGCGGGTCGGGTGCGCCCTCGTGCGGCGACAGGGTGTCCAGGTCGAGGGTGGCCGCTGTCGCAGCGTAGCCCCAGCGGGACGGCGACAGGTAGGACAGCTGTTGCAGAACCGGGACGCCGGGCAGCCGTACCATACCGCCGGTGAACACCAGTTGCGCCATGGACAGCACAATCAGCAGTGGCAGCGTCTTCTCCGAGGTGTTGACCGACACCGAGACCAGCAAGCCCAACGCCAGCGAGGCGATGCCGAGCATCGCCATCGCCAGGATCAACTCCAGCGGGACCGAGGTGAATACGCCTTCCGCCGGCATGCTCACCCCGATGGTGCCGATCACGAACAGCACCACCGCCTGCAGGATGGTGATCACGCCCAAGACCAGGAGCTTCGACATCAGGTAAACCCCTGCGGACAGTCCGGCCGCGCGTTCTCTGCGGTAGATCGTCCGCTCCTTGACGATCTCGCGAATCGAGTTGCCGGTGCCGATGAAACAGGCACCGAATGCCAAGATCATGAGCTTGGTGGGGGCATCGCTGTTGGTTCCGGGCGCCCCGGTGAAACCCTCGCCCGACGGCACCGCGGCGATCAAGCCACCGAGAATCAGTGGCATCACGCCGAGCAGCGCCAGGTAACTTCGGTCCGAGGCGATGACCGCCACGTATCGCCGGCACACCGTACTGAGCTGGCTGAGCTTGGACTGCGACGCGGGCGGGGGTGCCGGTGCGTGTACGTCCGCCGGGCCGACATCGTCGGTCGGCCCGACCTCCACGTACTGCTCGAAGCGTGGCGATTCCCGGAATTCAGCAGCCCAGTCGCGGTCCTCCTCGCGGTCGAAGGACTGAAACACCTCGGCCCAACCGCGCTGCCCGAACTGCTGCAACCCCTCCGCGGGCGGTCCGTAATAGGCCAGCCGACCGCCGGGTACCAGCACGAGGAGGCGGTCGCAGGAATCGAGGTTCGCGACACTATGGGTGACGACGATCACGGTGCGCCCGTCGTGGGCCAGTTCGGACAGCATTTCCATGACCGTCTTGTCCAGGCCCGGGTCGAGGCCGGAGGTCGGCTCGTCGAGGAACAGCAGGGACGGTTTGGTCAGCAACTCCAGTGCGACGCTCACCCGTTTGCGCTGGCCACCGGAGAGCCTGTCGATGCGGGTGTCGGCATGCCGGGACAAGCCGAGCTCGGCGAGGACCTCATCGACCCGCTGCTCGCGCTCCTCGGGGCGCGTGTCACCGGGGAAGCGGAGTTCAGCCGCGTACAGTAGCGCACGCCGGGTCGGAAGTTGGCTGTGCAGGATGTCTTCTTGCGGAACCAGTCCGATGCGGTGGCGGAGTTCGTCGTAGTCGGTGTAGAGGTCACGTCCGTCGTAACGAACCGTCCCCTCTGTCGCCGGACGCAACCCGGTCACCGCGCCGAGCAACGTCGATTTGCCCGCTCCGCTGGGTCCGATGACCCCGACGAGCGAGCGCTGCGGAATCGGGAAACTCACCTCGTCGAGGAGAACCTTGCCTTCCGGTGTCCGCACGATGAGGTTCTGCACCGAGACCGACACGTCACCGGTGTCGACGTACTCCCGCAGTTCATCGCCGACCAGCCGGTAGGTGGTATGCCCCATGCCGATCAGGTCGGATTCGGACAGGTCCGCCGAATCGACCCGGGCGCCGTTGACGTAGGTGCCGTTGTGACTGTCGAGGTCGACGACCCGATACCGGCCTGCGCCGGTCACTCGCAGTTCGGCGTGATGACGGGAGACCATGAGGTCGGGCACGACGATGTCGTTGTCGGAGGCCCGCCCGATCCGGAGTGTGTCCGAGACGATCGGGACGACCGCGCTGGGGTGAGCCGCCGGAGGCGACGACCGCGCAATCCGCCGGGGGCGGCCCCCCGGATGGGGCGTCGTCACCGTGGCTTCATCGTCGAGCTGGTAGCCGGGATCGGGGACGAGCATCGTGTCGCCGCCGATATCGCCGGACGACTCGCGGCCGTGCTGTCCTTGTCGCCCCTCCACCGAACAGGCCAACTGCTCGCCGTTCACGGCGTGGCCGAGCTGGAACGTCTCGTCATGATCGATCAGCATCCGATCGACGCGCCGACCGTCGAAAAAGGTGCCGTTGAGGCTGTGCGCGTCCTCGATTTCCCAACCGTCCGACCCGCGCTCCAAGACGGCGTGCACGGAAGATACCCGCGGATCGGTCACCACGACGTCGGCCGCCAGATCGCGGCCGACATTGTATGAACCTCCCGCGTGCAGCCGATAGACGCGCTCTCGCGTTTGCACCACCAGAACGGGCGCCTCGGGAAATTCTGTGGAGGACTGATCATCCGCCATAACGGGAGTATACGACTTGACACGCCCTGCCGCCGCAAAAGCCGGCGACCGGGAATTCCCTGGCAGTGTCCGCTCTGCTCCATTTTCGCGCCGCCCTAACCCCCGCTGACCAGCGAGAACGACCTGCGAGTGGAGAGCCACCACCACCCGGCAGCCGCTGACGAGGCAGTACAGCCGCTGCACCGACACCCGACCGAACCAGCCGCGGAAATCACCGTGGCGGGGATCGGAAATATCAATTCGATCGAACCCGAGCAGAATGTCGAAGCTGAATATTCCCATTCATTCATCGCGCCGGAATTCCGACACATCCCATATTTTTCCCGCCGCCGTGACCGCGCTACGCGTCTTCCACGACGACAACGCCGCCGGCGACGAAGACACCCGAGCACGCACCGCTGGAACCGTGGAACGTCAACCGGGCATTCACGGCATTAGTGAAGCGGGCCGACCTGCGGCCGATCCGCTTCCATGATCTTCGTCACTCCTGCGCGCCCCTGCTGTTCACTCAGGGCGCGGACATCGCGACGGTGCAGCGGATTCTGCGCCATGCCTCGATCACGACCACCACGCGGTTCTACTTGGAAGTGATCGAGAAGGTGCAGCGGGATGCGGTCGCCGGCATGGATGGATTGTTCGGTGGCGACGCCTGGATTGTCGTCGACAACTGTCGTCAACGGCTCTCTGCGCGAGAAAAAGGTGGAGCCGCCTGGGGGAATCGAACCCCCGACCTTTTCATTACGAGTGAAGCGCTCTACCGACTGAGCTAAGGCGGCGTGCCTTTCGGCGGTGCGAGTCTATCGTCTTCGGTGACCGAACACGAAAACGGCAGGTCATCGCTGCAGCGTCGACATGATCTCGGCCAAGCGGCGGGACTTGGTGGTCGGTGTCCGGGCCTTCAGCAGGGGTAGGACCAGTAGGTAGCGGGCGGTTCGGTCCAGAGCGGCGAAGCGATCGGCCGTCGCGGTATCCGCGGCCAGTGCCTCGGCCAGCTCGGGCGGGACGGGTGCCGAGCGCTGGGGCGCGTACGCGGCGTCCCAGCGCCCGTCGGCGCGGGCGGCCTCGATCGCGCGGAGGCCGGGTGGACGCATCCGGCCCGTGGCGATCAACGCCTCGGCTCGCGCGACGTTCACCTGGGACCAGGTGCTGCCGGGACGCCGGGGCGAGTAGCGCTGCAGGAACGAGCGGTCGTCGTGAGCGCGCCGGTGACCGTCGATCCAGCCGTAGCACAGGGCCACCTCGGCCGCCTCGTCGATGGTGATCAGGGGCGCGGACGAACCCTTGCGGGCGATCATCAGCCAGGCGCCGCCGTCGGCGGTGTGGTGTCCGTCGAGCCAGTCGGCCCAGGCGGCGTCTGTCGTGCCGGTCGATCAGGCGGAGCGGGCCGCGATGAGACCCGCGACCATCGCCGCGATGGCGAAGCGCGGCTTGACGTTCAGGTCGAGAGCCTCGCGGCAGGCGAGGACGGCCTCGATGGAACGCAACAGCCCCTCGGGTCGCACCTCGTCGGCCAGATCGCGGATCTGATCCGACAGGTCGGGGTGGGTCAGAGTGATCGCCGGGGACGGATTCGTGGCGGAGGTGCCGAAACGCAGGGCCAGCGCGTCGCGGTACAGGCCCGCGACATCGATCAGCGCCCGGTCGAGGGCGTCGCGGCTGGTACGGGTCGCACGGGATTTCTGCCGGCGCTCGAGGTCCTTCAGCACACCCGCGGAACCGCGGGTCGCCGAGGCGGCGCCCTTCCCGGTGCCGCCGGCGCCCAGCGCGGTCGCCAGCTCGTCGCGTTCGCGCTCGTCGCGTTCCGCGCTGACCTGCTTGGCCTCCTCCTCGGCGGATTTGACCAGCTCGTCACCGGCGGCATAGGCGGCCGCCGGACGAGTGACCGCCGAGACCAGCGACAGTGCACGGGTCCGGCGGGTGCGGGCCTGCTCGTCGGTCGCGAGCCGGCGGGCGCGGCCGACATGACCGCCGCTCACCGAGGCCGCCCATGCCGCCTGGTCCGGACTCAGCCCGTCGCGCTCGCGCAATACCTGCGCGATGGCGTCCACGGACGGCGTGACCAGGTGGACATGCCGGCAGCGGGATCGCAGCGTGACCGAGATGTCTTCCGGGTCCACCGACGGTGCGCACAGCAGGAATACGGTCCGTTCGGGCGGTTCCTCGACCACCTTCAGCAGTACGTTGCCCGCGGCCTCGGTCAATCGGTCGGCATCCTCGATCACCACCACCTGCCACCGCCCGGTGCTGGGACGGCGGGCCGCGACCTGCACGATCTCACGCATTTCCTTGGTGCCGATGCTCAGCCCCTCCGGAATCACCCGGCGGACATCGCCGTGGGTACCGGCCATGGTGGTGGTGCAGGCATGGCAGTGACCGCAGCCCGGCGTGCCCTCGGCCGTACATTGCAGGGCGGCCGCAAAGCACAGTGCCGCAACGGATCTGCCGGATCCGGGCGGACCGGTGAACAGCCAGGAGTGCGTCATCGCCGAGGACGCGATCCCGGTGCGCGCCGCCACGGCGGCAGCGGTCAACTCGGACTCGACCGCGTCCTGGCCCACGAGCCGATCGAAGACACCTGCCACGCGCTACACCCTAATCGGCCGCACCGACAAGCCGACCGGCACCGAGCAGCCGCCTGCTGCGACGCCACCCGCTACGACGACGCCCGCTACGACTCGGCCGTCGACTTCGCCGCGGCCTTCTTCGCGGGTGCCTTCTTGGCCGCGGTCTTCTTCGCGGTGGTCTTCTTCGCGGTCGCGGTGGTCTTCTTGGCCGTCGACTTCGCCGCGGTCTTCTTGGCAGGCGCCTTCTTCGCGGTCTTCTTGGCCGCCTTCTTCACCGGCCCCTTGGCCCGGCGATCGGCGAGGAGCTCGGAGGCCCGCTCATCGGTGATCGACTCCACCTCGTCACCCTTGCGCAGGCTGGCATTGGTTTCGCCGTCGGTGACATACGGACCGAACCGCCCGTCCTTGATCACCATCGGCTTGCCGGTGGCGGAATCGTTGCCCATCTCACGCAGCGGCGCCGCACTCGCCGCCTGGCGTCCGCGCCGCTTCGGTTCGGCGTAGATCTTCAATGCCTCGTCCAAGGTCACGGTGAAGATCTGATCCTCGGTGGCGAGGGAGCGAGAGTCCGTGCCCTTCTTCAGATACGGGCCGTAGCGGCCGTTCTGCGCGGTGATCTCGTCGCCCGATTCGGGATCCTTGCCGACCACGCGAGGCAGCGACAGCAGTTTCAACGCGTCCTCGAGGGTGATGGTCGACAGATCCATCGACTTGAGCAGCGAGCCGGTCCGCGGTTTGGGCGCGGCTGCCTTCTTGGCGCCTTTCTTGGCGTCGAGATCGGCCTCCGGCTCGGGCAGGATTTCGGTGACATACGGCCCGAAGCGGCCCTCCTTGGCCACGATCCGATGCCCCGTTTCGGGATCCACACCGAGCGAGCGCCCCTCCTGTGGGGTCGCGAACAGCTTCTCCGCCACCTCGGGCGTCAACTCGTCCGGCGGCAGATCGTCGGGCAGATTGGCGCGCTGGGAAACCGGATCGCCATCCGGATCGTCCGGGTTCTGGACCATGCGCTCCAGATACGGACCGAAGCGCCCGACTCGGACCACGATGTCGCGGTCCTGATCGTCGGTGAACATCTTGATCGAGTTGACCTCGCGGGCATCGATATCGTCGAGCCGCTCACCGACCATCCGCTTCAGACCACCGGAGCGCGCCACCGACCCCTCGGCGCCGTGGTCACCACCGAAGTAGAAGCTGGTCAGCCAGTTTCCGCGCTGCTCGCGACCGCCGGCGATGGCGTCGAGGTCGTCTTCCATCGCCGCGGTGAAGTCGAAGTCGACCAGGCGGCCGAAATATTCCTCCAACAGCCCGACCACCGCGAAGGCCACCCAGGACGGCACCAGCGCGCTACCGCGTTTGTAGACGTAGCCGCGGTCCAGGATGGTCTTGATGATCGAGGCGTAGGTCGACGGACGACCGATGCCCAGTTCCTCCAGCGCCTTGATCAACGAGGCCTCGTTGTAGCGCGGGGGCGGGTTGGTGGTGTGCCCGTCGGGCGTCAGCTCGGTGGCGTTGACGTTCTGGCCCTCGGTCAGCGCGGGCAGCCGCGATTCCGCATCGTCGGACTGACCGCCCGCGTCCTCGTCGACACTTTCCACGTAGGCCTTGAGGAAGCCCGCGAAGGTGATGGTGCGTCCGGACGCGGAGAACACGCATTCCTCGCCGGTGCCGGCGCGGCCGGTGATCCGGACCGTCAGCGTGGTGCCGCGCGCGTCGGCCATTTGCGAGGCGACCGTGCGCTGCCAGATCAGCTCGTAGAGCCGGAATTCGTCCTGATCCAGCCGGGCGTGCAGCTGGCCCGGCGTGGCGAAGGTGTCACCGGCGGGCCGAATCGCCTCGTGCGCCTCCTGCGCGTTCTTGACCTTGCGGGTGTATTGCCGGGGCGTCGGATGCACGAACTCCGGTCCGTACAACTGGGTCGCCTGCGCCCGCGCCGCGCTGATCGCCGACTCCGACAGCGTCGTGGAGTCGGTACGCATATAGGTGATGTAGCCGTTCTCGTACAGCCGCTGCGCCACCCGCATCGTCCGCTCGGAACCGAACCGGAGTTTGCGCGCGGCCTCCTGCTGCAGCGTCGAGGTCATGAAGGGCGCATAGGGCCGCCGGGTGTACGGCTTGGACTCGACCGAGGTGACCTGGAAATCCGCCTTCTCCAGCGCGGCGGCCAGCCGCCGTGCCGCGGCTTCGTCGAGGATGGTGACACCGTTGCGGGTCTTGAGCTGACCGTCGGATCCGAAATCCCGGCCGCCCGCGACGCGGGAACCGTCGACGGTGACCAGTCGCGCACCGAAGATCCGCGGATTGGCCTCGTCGCTCTCCCGGCCGCCGGCGTCGAATTTCGCCGCGATATCCCAGTACTCCGCGGAACGGAACGCGATGCGCTCCCGCTCGCGCTGCACGACGATCCGGGTCGCCACCGACTGCACCCGGCCCGCCGACAGCCGCGGCATGACCTTCTTCCACAGCACGGGGCTGACCTCGTAGCCGTAGAGGCGGTCGAGGATGCGCCGGGTTTCCTGCGCGTCGACCAGGTCGTTGTCGAGTTCGCGGGTATCGGCCGCGGCGGCGCGGATGGCCGGCTCGGTGATTTCGTGGAACACCATGCGCCGGACCGGAATCTTCGGCTTCAGCGTCTCGAGCAGGTGCCAGGCGATGGCCTCGCCCTCCCGGTCGGGGTCGGTGGCCAGATAGAGCTCGTCGGCGTCGCGCAGGAGCGTCTTCAGCTCCGAGACCTTGGCCTTCTTGTCCGGACTGACGACATAGATCGGCTCGAAATCGTTGTCGACGTCGACACCCAGCCGGGCCCAGGACTGGCCTTTGTATTTGGCCGGCACATCCGCGGCACCGCGCGGAAGATCCCGGATATGGCCGACGGACGCCTCGACCGTATAACCGCGGCCCAGATAGGGCGCGATCTTGCGTGCCTTGGTCGGCGACTCGACGATGACGAGACGACGCAGGGGACGCCCCCGGCCGACTGCGGCCGCATCGGGCCCGGCGGAGGCCGCATCGGGAGTCGGCGATGCACCGCGGTCTCGTGTTGCCACCGGCGAACACACCTTTCCTGTCGACCCGCGCGGCGCAGGCGCGCGGCGCGCGGCTGGGGCAAGAGGGAGAGACAAATGTCTCCCGCCAGAGACGTTTATACCGTGTTTCGCTGTCGTGGAGTCCGCACTGCGGACCCGCGACCCAGGAGTCTCGGCTGTTCTGCGCGGCACTTCACCGTCGGTACCGTCCGAACCGAAATGGCTGCGAACTGCAGAAAAACCCCCTTGTGGGCAACTCGATCAGATCGAAAAGCCCCGGTTTTCGATCGAGTCTACTTCCCCCGCAAATGACTCGTCCCTCACCGCGTGCTCGCGGTGAGGGACGAGATCAGACCTTGTTGGGTTACTCGCTCAGCTGAGCGCGCGAACTCCGGTGGCCTGCGGGCCCTTGGTGCCCTGGCCGACCTCGAATTCGACCTTCTGGTTCTCCTCGAGGGTGCGGAAGCCCGAACCCTGAATCTCGGAGTAGTGG
>NZ_JADKYP010000061.1 GCF_015354405.1 Nocardia sp. BSTN01
TTCAAACTCGGTGATGGCCTCGAAGCTCTCACCGGACACGGCCGGTTGGGTGAGAATTCGAGGCTCCGGCGCCTGCTTGCTACCGCTCAATGACCGAGTGGGGTTGTACTCCTTGCCTGTTGATCGCGGAGTGAGCAGGGCCATCGCCGGGTGAGATGCGTCCTGTTAGGAACCCGGCGACTTCGGCATCCGCCGCCACGCGGCGCGATGCGGAGATCCCTGTTGGTGAATGTCTGGTACTGCATCGACTCCCGCGACGAGAACGCTCACGCCGGATCTGGGTGAAGCATTGTCGAGCAGACGGGAGTTGGATCGTTGGAGTTGCGGCTGGGTATCGATGTCGCTTGCCGGGCAGCGCACCAGGCCAGCCTGGCCGATGAGCAAGGCAAATTTCTATGGTCAGGTCGCAAGTTCCGCACCACGACCGGTGATCTGCAGCGGCTGTGGTCGATGCTGCCGGCCGGGACCGCCCCCTCGTCGGTCACCGTCATCATGGAGCCCACGCGCAACGCCTGGGTGCCGTTAGCGGCCTGGTTCCGTCGGCAGGGCGCCACCGTGATTCTGGTGCCACCCGAACAATCTGCCGACCTGCGTGACTACTACTGCAAGCACACCAAGTCCGACCGCTTGGACTCGAAAGTCCTTGCCCGGATCCCACTTCTGCATCCCGAGGGCATGCACACCGCGACCGGGCTCGGCCCCGGTGACACGATGCGCAGGGCGGTCAAGCTGCGCTCCAATCTGGTCAAACGCCGCACCAGCATCCTCGCGCGATTGGATGCACTGCTCGAACTCCTCGGGCCCGGCTGGCATGCCGCGCTCGGCGCGGACCTGGCCAACAAGACGCCCTTGCGGTTCCTGGCGCATTACGCGGACCCACACATCGTGATCCGGTTGGGCCGGGCCCGGCTGACACGATTCCTCGCCCGGCATTCTCGCGGCAGCTGGCGCGAGGAGAAAGCCGACCAACTCCTCGCCGCGGCCCGTGAAACGCTCGAGCTCTGGTCTGATGAATTGGACTTCCCGGAGTTGGCCGATGACATCGCGATCGAGGCCCGGCTGGCCTTGCAGCTCACCGAGGAGATCAAGGAACTCGAAACCCGCATCGCGGCACTGCTGGACAAGGCCGACCCGGATGGCATCGTCAGCTCGGCGCCCGGGGTCGGCCCGATTCTCGCAGCCCAGATCCTGGGCCGCTTGGGCGATCCCAACCGCTTCGACTCCCTGGCCGCGATCCGTTCCTTCAGCGGCCTGGTGCCCAAACTCGAATCTTCCGGATTGAGCGGAAGGCACGGTGGACCAACGAAATCCGGAGACGCGTGCCTGCGCGAAGCGCTGTTCATGGCCGCTGAGCAGGCACGGCGCAGCGATCCCTCGCTGGCCGCGAAATACCACCGACTCATGACCGACAGCGGCAAACACCACAACTCCGCGGTCTGCCACCTCTCCACGACCCTGCTCACTCGCATCGCCGCCTGCTGGCGCCGCGGCGAGCACTACGTGATCCGCGATGTCGACGGCAGCCCGCTCACCTCGGAACAGGGCCGCAGGATCGTCGCCGACCGATACACAGTCCCCGCCGACATCCGCGCCGCGCGACGCACCACCAGTGCGAGGACGGGCCGACGACACCAGGAGTCGCACAGCGCTCCACCGATCGGCCCGTCAACAACCAAGGCTACGAGCCTTCCAGCGAGTTGACATCCGTTAGGAACTCAACGGCTCCTGCTACAGGGCCGGCGATTTCGCGAAAGTGCTACTCGGTGCCCGTCACCAGCGGATCACGCCCTACACGCCTCGGCACAACGGGAAAGTCGAGCGCTATAACCGGATCCTGGCCGAGGAATTCCTCTACGCCCGCGAGTGGACCTCAGATCTGCAGCGCCAGCAGGCGCTGCAGATCTGGAACATCCACTACAACTATCATCGACCGCATTCGGCCGCCGGAAACCAGCCACCAGCAAAGCGACTCCACGCTGGCGTCACCAACGTCCAGGCCTCATACAGTTAGCCTCAATACCGTTTACTTGGCCCCGTGAATCCTGAAGCTGGCCCCAGCCGCAAAGTAGCGGGCGTGTCGTCCGGTGAGTCGCCCATAGCGTCACCGCCCGACCTGCGGATTCCAGGCCCCGTCGGCCCGGATATCCGGGCCTAGTGCCACGTCAGGCAACCTTCGAGCGTCGCCTCGATGCGAGTTATCGGAGACGGGTCACACCTGTGATCTTGTTTGTCGGTCCTACGCCGGTTCATGAAGGCCAACTCCACGCACCCGACCTATCAGGCCATGATCGAACTCGGCCGCGCCCAGAAAACAGTGTTGTGCCGAATTTCGGGATGGCACTGGCATTCTCGTCCCGCGGTGTCGGTGCCCGCTGGGATACTTCCGGCATGGGGATCGAGGCTGTCGGGGGAAACGCGCCAGTAGCGCATCACGTAGACGGGTCCGGCTGGTGAGCGCCCGGCGCGGCCGCGCGCGGCCTGGGCGCTACCGGTCCATGCACGTCCACGGCTCCACAGTCTGTCGCCGGGGCCGATCCTGGCCGCTCTCGCGGCGATCGTGGGTGTGCCGGCCCTCATCGTGATCGCATTGGTCGTCACCCACGCTCACGTCCCCCGCACGGACAACGCGCCGACGACGCAGGCGACCACCGCACGCCTGGTGGCGCCGGAACCTGCCCCGACAGAGGCACCGGCGCCGCCTTGCTACCCGTTCCAGATGTCTTGCTGATCGCGGGAAGCTACGCAGCGTTCCACGTCGGCGTTCATCGAACGCGCGGCTGCTCTCCTCGGCTGATCGCTTCCGCCATCTGCGTCAGCTGTGGTTCGCCGATGCCGTCGATTTCCCGCACGAGAAGGCGTTTCACGACTTCCACGGGTTGCCGGGCGGACCGGCGGTAGACCTTATCGGCCGCGGCCTGAAGGTTGTCGCGCATCTGCGCTTCCAGGGCCTTTGCGGCGTCGCGGGGGTCGTAGTTCTGTGTCGCCATCTCTCACATCCGGGTCAGCGCCTAACGGGTGAGGTGATCGTAAGAGCGCAGACCGACATCGCGGAAAGACCGCGACTAGGAGCGGGTGATCCATCGCCACGAGCGTTTCAGATCTTTGAGCACACGCCGCGCGCCTGGCCCCCACGACAGGATGCTTACCCCCCGGATAACGGTCTGTTATCACGAGTATCGTCAGATCCGGCCTGCGGCGATGCCGTCGCGGCGACGACACGACCCGGCCCCGTTATCCGGGGCAAAGCGGAGAGGTGGACCCGATGGCGGCGACCGTGACCCGGATCCACACCGCCGCGCCCCGCACTGTGCGCGGATCGGCCGAGGCGTTCCTGGACACCATCGAGCCCGGCAACACCCGCCGCGCCTACGGCATCGCGGTCGTCAAGACCGCCGACCACCTCGACGGCCGCGATCCAGACGGACTGCCCGACCCCAGCCGGGCCCTGGACTCGGTCACCGACGACGAGATCGGCGCAGCCTCGAATCTGGCCCCGGAATCCTGAAGCTGGCCCCGGCCCCAAAGTAGGTTCGCGCTCAGTGTGATTCGTCTACTGTTGCCGGGCGTGCGTCAGGAGTGGTCGACCGAGGATTTGATCGGGTGGTGGACGCTGGTCGGGAGGACTGGCGGCTGGTGGGCAACAAGTCGGGTGCGACTCGCCTGGGTTTCAGCTTGCTGCTGAAGTTTTTCGAACTCGAGGGCCGAAAGTGGGACAGAGCCATTAACTGACACACCCGCCATCGGTGGGAGCAGGACTCCAGGGTGCCGCCGCTACAGTTCGGGCACTTGTTGTGTGGAGAAGAGACGGGGTCATGATAATCGACCAGCTCGAGGTGTCGTATGGCGAACAGTGGGGTTCGTGGCGCGGGACCGCTCATCCGACGCCGATGTCATCGACGGTCGCGGCGCGCAGACACGATCTCGGCGACTCCTACGCGGTGTTGCTGGCCGCGCACGAACGTCCGCTGCTGCGGGCCGAGTACTGGGGGAAGGACTGGGCGGCGCGGCAGCCGTGGCGGGTGTTTCTGTTCGACGACAGGTCCTTCGAGGTGCGGCTGCTCGAGTTGGAGCCGCACTCCGAGGGATGGTTGCGCATCGGTCGCGAGACGCGGTGGGAGTATGCCGACGCGGATCAGTACAGGTCAAGACAGGGCGAGGAAAGCACATCTGCCCCAGCAGACGAATTCCTGGTTCCGGCACCGGCATTCGGCGACTGGCAGGTGTTCGCGCGATTGCTGGTCGCCCAGGGCGACGAGGTCGCCGACTCGGTGACGCTGTGTGATCGCCCTTCCCCTGCGGAGCAGTGGCAGAGCCCGCCGCGCGAGCACATGCCCGAGGATTACCGCCGATTGCTGGCCGAGAGCGGGCCGGGGACTCTCGCCGGCGTGCTGCGTCTGCTCGCGCCGGATGGCCCCGAGGGTTTCGATATGCGTTCAGAGCAACAGCGGCATCCACAGCCGGATCCGGACCCACTGGAGTGGGAGGAACCGAAGGCGCTGTTGTGGGGCGTCTTCGACAGCGGAGAGACCTGTTGGTGGCTGCCCATACGCGACACGCCGAGTCAATGGCTGGTCATTGTGGCGGGCAAGGGATTTCAGCAACTCAACATCAGCACGACCGAATTCCTGCGCCGCTGGGTCGCGGGCGAGCTGGATCTGCCGGTCCTCTCGTTGCCACCGGTGGCCCGCACATGGACGGTGGAACCCGCCGGGCAGCCGGTCACGGTCCCCGACTTGCCCTCGGTCGGTCGAGATCCGCTGGCGCAGTTGGCGACCATCATTGGTCCCGGAGTCGCGCGAACCTACGACTGGTCGCACATCGAACAGGAACTGGGGCTCCCGCTGCCCACCGACTACAAGCGTCTCGCCGAGTCCTACGGCGGCCCTGCTGGATTTCCACCCTTTCTCGGTGTGGAACTCAATGGCATCTTCGTGGCCGATCCGAACGAGCTCGCCTCAGAGCACGAAGGCTACGAACCGACGTTCGAAGATGACTACATGTGGTATGAGGTCGGCTCGGGACGCCAGGGGGGCAGACTGGCGTGTGCCAGTACCGAAGGCCGACAGATCGTAGGTTGGGACACCAGCGGCCCCGACATCGACGCCTGGCCCGTGCTCGACGTCTACACCGGCGAGGTGTTGGCCCGCACCCTCACCGAGTTGCTCGTCGCCGAATTGACCGGCACCGGGCCGGGATTGACCGGATTCGGATCCGGCGACCCGGCCGAAATGGCCCGGCCGATATGGGGTCCCGACAAGCCTTGGTGAACTCACGCACCGACACCCCGAGATCGGCGACCCGGGCGCTGGTGCTGGCGACGTGGGTGAACGACTCGGCGAACTCCGGTAGCCAGCTCATCATCTCCAGCACCATCTCCGGCAGATCCGCCTGCGGCATCATTGCCGTGACCCGGTGCCGCAGGTCGATCAGGCCGGGCGGGTCCGGCAGCGCCGCCAGCGCGGCCACGTGCAGTTTCCCGTCCTCGTCCACCGACGCCGGGGTGTCGTCGCCGAGCCGGGCCGCCAGCTCCCGGTAGGCGGCGTCCAGGTCGTCGCCGAGGTCGGCCAGCAGCTCACGCGGGCTGCCTGGCAGCCCGAGCGCGTTCATCCCGCCGTCGCGTGCTGATGGTGCTCGAGAAGAATCCCCAACGGGGACAACGGAAATTCCCCAGGCGGTTGGGGTTTGAGGTTAGCAGTTAGGTGCGGTGTAGCGGGACGATTGTGGTGTCTGTGGGGATGCTAGGCCGGGCGGCTTCGGGGGTGGTGAGGAGCGCGACGATGGTGATGGCTTCTCCGCAGTGTGGACAGCTGCGAGTGGCTGCCGGCTGGGGTGCGGGCAGGGGCTCACGGGCCGGCTCGGCGGGGATGTTGACAGGGCGTTGGTTGCGTCGGTATTGAGCGGCGCTTTTGCATCGGGCGCTGCAGTAGATGCGGCGAGGGTGGGTTGCGGTGAACTCTGTCCAGCAGACCTGGCAGTTTCGAGTGACCGGCGCTGTTTCAGGAGACACGGGCGTTCACCGCCTTTCGCAGATTCTCGGCGGTTTCGCGGTGGTGGCGCAGTCGGTAGCTGGGTCCGTCGATGCCGACAACGGTTGCCCTGTGCAACAGTCTGTCCAGCATGGCCGCCGCGACTGTCGCGTCTCCGAACGCGGTTGCCCAATCAGCGATTCCGACATTCGTGGTCAAGATCGTGGACGATTTGAGGTAGCGCTGGTTGATCACCTGGAACAGTGCCGAGGCGCCGTCGCCGGGCAGCGGGAGGTAGCCGAGTTCATCGATGACGAGAAGTTTGGGTCCGGCGAAGAACCGCATGCAGGTGTGCCAGCGGCCCTCGAGGGCGGCCTTGTGGCATTTGGCGGCGAGTTCTGCGGCGGTGGTGAAGTAGACACGGTGACCGGCTTCGACCGCGCCGCGGGCCAGGGCGACGGTGAGCATGGTCTTGCCGACTCCGGGCGGGCCGACGAACAACACGTTCGCGGCGTCGTCGAGGAACCGCAGGCTGGCCAGGTCGCGGATGAGTATCTCGTCGACGCCGGGCTGGGCGGAGAAGTCGAAGTCGTTGAGTGTCCAGGGTTCGGGAAGGCAAGCGAACCGCAGCCGAGAGGTGAGCCGGCGTGATTCGGTGGCGGTGACCTCGATCTCGAGCAGCCTCTCCAGGGCCGCGGTGATCGAGATGTTCTCCGACCGCGCGGCGTCGAGGATGCGGGGAAGGGCCTCGGCGGCATCGCCGAGTTTCAGGTAGGACAGGTGAGCGCGCAGCTGCTGATAGCGACGTGCTTCGCTCATCTGCGGGATCGTTTTCTCCAACGGGATTTCGTCCTTACTGTTCTTGTTGTTCAATCGGAACACGTTGCGGGGCAACGGAAAGCCGTGCGGCGGTGGCCGCATAGACGGCGAGATCGATCACCACCTTCTGGGCGGGATCTGCAGAGCCCGAGTGGCCGCGCAGCCGCGCGGACTCGGCCAGAGCGGCCTCCGATATCGGACGCCGGGTCTTGTGGGTGCAGGGTTTGCTCGCATCGAACGCGGCCAGCACCGAGCGCTCCATGGCCACGACATGGCCCTCGTCGCGGACCACTCGCCCGGCGCCGTCGGGAGCGCGCAGGTGCGCGGCGACGATAGCGCCGGAAGAAGTGGCCAGGTGCAGGTGCTCGGCGCCGAGCCGGTGGATCACCGTCACCAGCGCGCCGGGCATGCCGGGTGGAACCGAGTACTGGTTGCCGCGCCAGGCGACCAACCCTTGCGCGGTGACCTTGCGCTGTTCACGGACCTCAGCGGGATAGGCCGATGGTGCTGGACGCAGCGATTCGGCCGCGGCCAGCTCACCGACGGTGGTGCGGTGTCCGTCGCGGACGCGTTTGCGGCTGTCCAGACGCGCGCAGAGCCGATCCAGCGCAACCTGGGCCTCGGCGATCGAGACGTCATCGCCGATGGTGCGCCACCATCGTTGCGCTGCAGCATGATTGGACTTCTCCACCACTCCTTTGCGGTTGCCGTGGCGAGGTGGGCAGATATCGATACCGACCGAATAGTGTTTCGCGACACCGGAAAACGCCGGGGTGATCCGCCCCGACTCCGGGTAACAGACCGTGGACATCCGGTCGAATCGCCACCGTCTCGTCACCCCACCCAATCGGATAGTGACCTGGTCGAGCGCTTCGACCAGGTGGGCGAAGTCCTCGGCCGGCGCCAAGACGCCGCGCCACAAACTCGAATGAGCCAACGCGCCGACCAGCAGATGCGCATGCCGCCCGGATCCCCAGCGCGCCGGTGGATCCGGCAACTCCACCCAATCCCACTGTGTTTCCTCACCGGGAGGGTGCGCGATGATCGCGACATCACGGCCCCGGGCTGCGTGGCAGGGCTCGCAGTGCGGGCGAAGCTCCAGCTTCCGGATCGCCGTGGTCAACGATTGATACGAGCCGGTGAACCCCAGCGCCACGATCTCGTCGAACAGCGTCGACGCCCACAAATGCGGGTCGTCGGCCAACCGGATCCGGCAGTAGTCGATGAACGGATCGATCAGCAACGGTGCCGTCCGGACCCGCTAGCCCGGCACACGCTCACCATTCAGATAAGCGCGAACCGTCTTGCGGTCCAACCCCGTATGCCGAGCGATCGCCGATATCGACCACCCCTGATCACGAAGTGCATGCACTTCCACATCGCCCTCCAGCGACAGCATCCACAGCCTTCCCTCATCAGCACCACGAACGACTCCGCGGATGATGAGCGACGCCGCAGCAACCAGCACACGAAATGCACCGGACACCAACAGGACAGGGAAACCGCCTGGGGAATTTCAGCTAGCAGCACTGAGGAAAATCAACGAGCGCCATCACCCGATCGCGGTACCTCGGCATGAACCACGGCACCAGCCACGATCACGGGCTCAACCTGTAACCGTTCCCCAGTTCCGAAGCGCTGTGCGCCTCCCCTCACGGGGAGCCTTGCCACCCAAATCCCAAGCTGCGGGGTTCCGCATAGGGCGTGATTCTTACCAGCACCCCAGGCAGAGTGCGCGATCATTTTCCGGCACCGCAGCACATGCCAGCTCGCTTCCCAACCAGGGGAGGCCGCTCACAACCCGTTGTGCAAGACGGTCGCCTATCGTCTCGGATCGGGCCCGTGAGATAGGCCCCGGGCCCGCCTACCGGATACCCCCGTGTTCGCTGGCGCCCGAAGGAGATCGGACCGAATCTCCGGCTCACCACTCCGGTCCCGCCCCCGACGGAGCGAGACCGTGGAGAAGCGGCTCCCCCGCCCCCACATTTCGCTACTGGGGGAGCCGCCGCCACGGCCGGGCCGCCGCGCCATCGATGGAAGAGATCGAGCATGGACATTCAAGGCATCATCAGCTTGCTGCTCAGTGCGGGCAGCAGTGTTCTCAGCCTCGGAAGCAGTGTGTTGAGCCTGTGACCACTTTCCGACGCTCAGGCTCCGGACCGCCTCGATAACGCATTGCGGCCTCCTGGACGAGGAGTTGGTGCCCTTCTATCGGTCGATGCCGCCATCGCGGCCGCGTTCGCGGCGCTGCTGTGGCCCGCGCTGCGGCCGCTTCGGCGACGGCTGCTGTGGGCCGGTGGTCTTCCCGGGTGTGGGCTGTGTGGCTCGCTGCGCGCGGGCGATGCGGATCTGGTTCTCGATGGTGCCGCGGTCATGACCGTCGACGACGGCCGCAGACCGCATCGCGGCCGCCCACGCCGGGGAGCCCTCAGTCTTGTCGTAGGGCTGGTCGGGATCGATGCCGTCGCGACGCATGTGGATCTCGGTCAGCGCCTTGCGGGCCTGGCTGGCCATCGCCGCCGCGGCCGCCGCCCGCCCGGCCGGCCGTGTCCAGGCTCGCCTGCACGGTCATCATCAACTCGGTCAGCGCGTAGATCAGCGCCAGACCGGCCGCCTCCGGATTCGACGCCGCCCACAACATCCGCGCCACCGACCGGATGTTCCCCTTCTCCGTACCGGTGTGGCGGCGACGTTCGCGGGCCGGGATCCGGCCTGCGCGAGCCAGCTGCCGCGACAACCGGTCCAGCGGCCCAGGTTTGCGTTCGGTCCGCGCCGACGCCGCAGCGAACAGACCCGACGTCTGAGATGCCACCTGCGCCCGGCCGGCGCGATCGGTGACCGGGATCCGGGAGACCATGTCGCTCAACTGCCGCAGCTCCTCGATCGCCTCCTTCTCCGACCGCGGCTCCACCGCCTTCGGCCGCGCCCCCGAGCCGACCGTGATGCGCCGCCACTCGGCCAGCGCCTCCTCCCGCGCCGATACCGACTGATCCCACGGCGCCCACGACCGAATCGCAGCCAGCGTCATGTCCCGCCCGAGCCGACCACCGCCGTAGCGAATCGACTTCTCCCACTTGTCGGTCGTCAAATTGCGCTGCGCCGGCAATCGCACCGAACCGGCTCCCGCAACAGCATTCGCGATCTGGTTTCACCGTACACGCGAAAACTGTTGTACTGGAGAGTATTTCGAAGGCGCCAGCCGATCCCATCGCGAGGTCATGCGGGCTGCTCGGGGTGCCCGGCCGGGATCGGCGCGGCGGTCGACAGTGGTCCGGGAGTTCGGGCGACGGTGCGATCACGAAGTTCCAGTCCTGATAGGTCGGCCGCTAAGGGCCGGCGGGCGGCATCGGCTGACTGTCGAGCGTGGACGAGATGCGTCCGGATTTCCTGCGGCGAAACCTGGAGGCGCCGGGCCACACATGTCGACTCATCTGCAGCGGGTCCCCGCAGCGCGAAGGGACAATGGGGTGCTGCTCGAGAATCGACGCCGGCCGCGTGTCACGATGTCGCGAACGCGGGCGTTGCGAGGTATCAGGGCGGGCAAAGCGGCAGCAGAATTGTTGGGTCGCATGCCCTGGCACAGGGTATCCCTGATGAGGTACCCGAGGTCCTGAGCTCAAGTTAGACGTCGTCGAAACGGACCATCAGCAGGTTGAAGGAGATGGTCCAGCTACCTGCCTCCCCAGGGAGCTTGAGAGGCCGGAGCGACGGGTGCCCGCGACGCGGCCTGTTCAATGAAACCTCGCGCGCGACACGCGGTTTGGTCGCGTTGCCCCGGGCATCACCACTCCCACACCTGTGAGGTGCACCACACTCTGGTCAGTCTGATGGGGCGCACTCGTCGGCATGTTTGACCAAGGGACGGAGGGCGCAGAGTTGCATTTCGAAACGCGGTGGTCAAGTCGCCGTAGCCGGGTGTATCGGAGGAGTTCGTGGAGGGAAACATCCGGGGTCAGTCGAAGTAGGCGACCGATGAGACGCGGTGCCGACCCCTCGCGGTCTACCGCCGCCCACCCTTGGGCAACGGCGGTGTGTCGGCGGTTGCCCACGCATCGCGTGCTCCTCAATACACGGCGTTCGCATCCTGCAGCCTGATCGGAGGGTGCGAGATCCATGGCAATAGAGATTCCTCACAAGGTAGCGTTGTTTCTCAATTTCGCTGGGGTGCCCTATCCCGATATAAACGAGGACCAAGTGCGCGCGCTGGGCAAACATGTAAGGACCTTCGCGAATAGCGTGGCCGACACTCACGCCAGCGCAACCGGCGTTATCAAAGATATGGGTAACGTCTACTCTGGCTACTCCTACCGGGCGCTAGTTGCGGCATGGGCGCAGATGTCGAAGTCTCATATGGCCGATCTCGACGCGGCATGTCGGGTGGTTGCTGACGCTCTGGATGCGGCTGCTGTGGTCATCAGGGTGACCAAGATCGCGGTCCTTGCCGAACTTGCTGGATTGGCAGCGAGTTTCGCGGCTGCGACGGCCGGATCAATCGTAACCGGCGGTCTGTCGGCTGCAATCGAACAGGCGATTGTTACAGCTGCACGCAAGATTTGCGAGGTCATGGAACAGGCGCTGATCGCGTACATTCTGTTCGAAGTCATCGAGAAGGCGATGGAGCCGCTCCGGGATGTAATCGACCGTATCGTTCGCGGAATAGTGGACGAGGCAGCGGGGCACTTGCTTGAGCCTCCGCCGGGTCAGGCCGAACACGTGCTGTATATCGAGCCCGACGAGGTCATCAACCACGCTCAAACCCTCGAGATGTTGGCGGACGACATGCTACAACACGCGTCGAATTTTGCTAAGAAGGTTGCGGCGCTCGACTTCACATCCCGCGCGTTTGACGATAGCGCGGATGTTGGACCCGCCGTCCTGGATCCGTCCGGACACGCCACATCCCAGCAGATTCCGCACTCCCGTCCCACTGCGCTCACGAGCTCTGCTCTCCACACAGCTCCGCCCAATGCGCTGAACACGGACTCGAACGCTTCCGAATCTCCGCGCGACCACGTTGGCGCGGGCACGGCCCACAGGGAGACCGACGCCTCCCAGTCCCAGGTTCATCATCCTCGAGCCGTCGCCCCTACGGCGCGTTCGGAGGTTCCATCGAACGGCAATTTCGATGATGTGCGCCCGAATTCGGCGACGACCGGTGACACATCCGACAGACGCATCGGGCCGGCGACAGCAAATCCTGGTGGTGCCTCCAGCTCCGGAGATGTCGTGGCAAGTGCAGAGTCTATCGGGCAGGTGATGGCGAACCCACCCGATACCACACAGCCGGGCCACGGCGATACGTCGGCGCGTAATGCAGAACAGTGGCCGATGGCTGATCTGAGGGCAGCATCGACTACGGACCAGTTGGGGGGACTCCCGTGGTCGACCGGACAGGATCGGCCGGGTGGTCCTGCCGGGGAGCCAGGTAGCGTCGAAGGCCACCCGGCGCGTGCCGAGTTGAAACCTGGAGTGTCTCCCGAAAGGAAATCCGGTCAAAGCATCACGCCCTGGCGTCGGCGTACTAGTCGACATCGCACCCGAGCAGAGTCCGTCCGCAAGGCTAAACCGAGTGGTCCGACACCATGGACCGGAGGTGGTACTTCACCGAGAACAGAGCCTGCGACGGTCTCGCGACAGGATGGACGATCGACGCCCCGACCGGCCGAAGAGTCGGCGAAGGCTCCGAAAAATGGTGTCGGAGCAAACGCTCCGGACGCCGACCCTATTTTGGAGGAGAGCTTGGGCCAGGCCGGCGCAGTGCAAGCGCCGAAATCGGCACATCAGGAGCGTCCGACAGTCGTGGCGCCGTCGATCTCTGGCGATAAACGTCCAGAACTAAGCCTCGAAAACCTACCGGGGCTGTGACCATCCAGTGTAGGACGTAGATGGGCTCCGTAGTCTAAGCGTCGTTCAGGAGATCATTCAGACTATTCCTCGAACAGATCATGTCCAATCCGGTTTGCAGGTGCGCTGGGAACAGCCCGCTTGACGAGGGCAACCCGTGAACCGATTTTCAGAATAGATAAGGATAATCGACTGTTAGGAGAAGAAGCGGCTTCGATGCTGCGTAAGGCGGCTAGAGAAATGGGGAGGTGGCTTCACGAATTCGGTCGTAACTACCCGAAAGCTGGTTCAGTGCTGCGCGAAGCGGCTGAGGTAACTGTGGAGACGGATGCCGTAACCGCGGAAGCCATTCACTCCGCCCTCCCAGATGTGGCCGTTCGGGAAGTGGATCGAGCTTCGCCCTGGTCGGAAGAGCTTCGGCTACCGGCCCTCGAACGTGAAGGCAATGGGTCTCTCGGCTTCCGGGGTTATCCAAATCCACCGGAGTTCAGAAAAGGGCTACCGCTCGATGCGAAGAGCGCGGCGCCCCATTGGATCACCTACGGCGGACCTGACCGTCAACATGTTCTAGTAGGTACGGTTCATCGCTCTGCCCCAGAGCATCCTCAGACGATAGCGCTGCTTCGGCAAGCCGAGGATTGGATTGGCAGAACAGAAAGTTACGGAGATAATCGCGTAATGTTTATCGAGGGGCGGGTCGGGCGCACGCAAAGAAAGTCCTATAGCAGCATTGAGCACGCTGCCGAAGATGGCGAGATGGCGATGCTGGAGTATTTGGCGGATATCCATGGCATCCGCAAGATCTCTCTGGAGGGAGAACCGGGGTTACAAGAGGCACGTCTCCTGCGGGCAGGAATTCCGCCGCAGAGCCTTGCCCTGCATCATGTACTACGCATGGCACCGCAGGCGGCTCGACGGGGTGAGGACTTCAATTCTCAGATTCCGTCGATATTTCGAGGTTTGCATTTTATGCGAACCGAAGGAATGACTGCTGACGATGCGGTAAACGCGTTCCAAAATATTATGGCTACACATTATCCAGACATGGGATTTCCTCGCAAATTCACCTCCGAGGATGTCGAATGGATAAGTAAGCAGCAATTGGGCAAGCTAGTTGTTCCGCAAGGTGCTCAAACCGAGTTGGAAAGAACAGCAGTAGCGGTCGATCGGACACGACACGATGTCGCGCAAGAATTGTTGGGAAAATTTCAGGCGGCGGGGCGTGCGACCTTTACTGCCTATGGACAAGCCCACATTCCATATATTGTGCCGAAGCTCGCCGCATTCAAGGGGGCATCGACGGTAGCACTGACTGCTTGAATTCCGCCCACGCCGGACCTGCATGAAGAGCAGATACAGCTCGGGCGGATACCCGTTGACCGCTGTGGACGAGGTCGGCTATCTCCCGCTCGAATCCGAAGTTGCGAACCTGTTGTTCCAACTGGTCTGGATCCACTTCGAGCCTGCAAGCCTAACGGTGGCCAGCAACAACCGGTTCGGCTGGTGGCACCTGCTGCCCCACTACGGGCCAAAGCGCCCCGGAAATCTCTCGCCGGCGTCCCAGACGTGACACCGATTGACGCAGCCGTCTTTGTCCTGGAACAGATTGCAGGGCGGAGGATCATGCTATCTGCGCGTGGCCAAAGCAGATCTGCTGAGAGTATCCTGGCGTTCTCAACGCCTGAACGGCCCCGGCCATGCGCCAGCGCATTCAGCGGATGTCTGCGCAGTCGCCGTCGTGGTCGATTGTCACCGCCTCGCGACAGCCAATCTTGCCGCAGAGCCGTGGGGACCTGGGTCGCTACGCCACTGCCCTCGCTTCCGGCAAGCCGCGAAAGTTGAACACACGACGACACCAGTTAAAAGTCTTCTGCTCCAGAATGGCTCTCGTCAATCTATGCAGCGCAGCCGCAGACGGTATTCCGGAGTCGAGTTGAGGTGTCACTGGTGTGACGGATCTTTGTCTCCGGAGGTGGTTCGGTCGGACGGTGCCGTCCCGATCGAAGCCGATATCAGTTCGAACAGACGTTGCCCCGCCTGCTCGTCGCCATCCAAATGCAGAGCGCCGGAGCGCAATGCGGTACTCGGAGTGATCCGCCCGTCCCAGATGGCACGAAGGGTTTCCAGGGTGGCCGTCAAGGTTGCGTCGGGTGTTTCGCTCGCCGCATTGCGACTGATGCGGATCGAACCGTGCGTAATTTCGGCGAGATAGGTGGTGTTGTCGATGCGCATCTCATAGACGTCTCCGAGTTCGCCGCATCGCGCCGACTCGAAGCTCGCCTTGATGCTGAGCAGCAGCGAATCTACGCCGAGGTCGCCCTCCGGCTGTGCGGGAGCCCGACTTCCCCAGCGCCCCAGGTTCAGGAGGATGGGCTCGAGGCCGAGACCCCACTCCGTCAGTTCGTACAGACGCACACGAACCGGGGGTGGCAGATCCCGCCGCTGCACCACCCCACACTCGGTCAGTTCGCGTAGCCGCTGGCTCAATACGTTCGGGCTCACGCCTGGCAGGCCGTCAAGAAGATCGTTGAAACGTTTAGGTCCGAGCAGGAGGTCCCGGACCACCAATAAGGCCCATCGCTCGCCGACTATGTCCAGCGCCCGCGCAACACCGCACGGATCCCGATAGCTACGCATGCGGTCAGGTTATCGCCTCCTATTCAAGGATTAATACTTGTTTTTTAGGAGTGAAGAAGTCTACCTTGAGATCATGAGTCTCTCCCCCACCCAGGCCGGACGCTTGCCGCAGGGCGATGTGAGCCTGCTTGACACCCCCGTAGCTCAGGAACTGCTCACCAGCACCTCCCTCGCGCGACTGGCCTATATCGGTAAGGACGGCACCCCGCGCTTGATCCCGGTCAACTTCTTGTGGGACGGCCACGAGGTGGTCGTCGGCGCGTTCGGTGATACCTACAAGATCCGCGACCTGCGCGCTCGCCCGGATGTCGCGATCACCATCGACACTGCCGATAAGCCGCCGCGGGTACTGATGCTGCGCGGGCCGGTCACCCTGACGGAGGTCGAAGGTGTGTTGCCGGAGTACGTCACCATGCAGCGCCGAGAGATGGGCGACGAGGCGGGTGACGCCTACATCGAGGCGATCGATCAGCCGGGGCTCCGGATGGTCCGGATCGGTCTACGCCCGACCTGGGTCGCGGTTTTGGATTTTCGGGAGCGGTTTCCCGCTGTGGCGCCCGAATCGGTCGTGGCCGCTTTCCGAGCCGGTAGATAGCTGCCGGTAGATAGCTGTTGCGATTTCTTACCGGTGGCGTGGATCGTCGTCCACACCACCGGGATACGGCTCGGCTGCGCCGGTTATCTTGCTGGGGTTGGTCACCGAATAAATCCCAGCTATCTCGCTCCGGTCAGGTGAGAGATCGAATACCACCGCCGCCACGGGGATGCCGCCGGAGAACACCAATGCGCATCCGTCTCCGGAGACCGATCGATACTGGACACTCATTTCGTGTCGATAGTTGGCTGTAATCGCAGCGAACGCGGCCAAGACCGCGTCACGCCCGCGCACCGGCTGCAGACTGTAAGCAGGGCCAACCCCTCCACTGTCGGTCCATAGCGTCACATCCGGTGCGAGTAGCTGGAAAAGGGCTTCCATGTCGCCACCGACTGCGGCGGCTACGAACCGCTCCGCAACTTCAAGCCCCACTTCTGGGGCGACGCGACGCCGCGGTCGGCGAGCTTGCACGTGTTTGCGGGCGCGACTGGAGAGCTGTCGCACGGCCTCAGGGCGGCGGCCGATCATGTCGCCGATTTCGGGGTGGCTGAATCCGAATACCTCGTGCAGAACGAATACCGCGCGCTCGAGTGGCGATACGGTTTCCAATACGACCAGCACGGCCGTACTCAGCGACTGCACGCGCTCGATCGAATCGGAGGCATCCTCGGTGCCGGCCAGCAGTGGCTCCGGAAGCCATGGGCCGACATAGGTCTCCCGGCTCCGGCTGAGTTCCGCACGGCGAGCAAGCGCCTTGTTGGCCGCTATTCGAATGAGATACGCGCGACGGTTCTCCACCGGAGCCGCATCTGCGCCGCGGCATCTGGCCGCCCAGGCGAGCCATACCTCCTGGAGAACGTCTTCGGTGTCACTGACGCTTCCCAGCATGTTGTAGACCACCGAGAACAGCAGCTCATGGTGGTCGAGGAATTGCGCGGTGACTTCATCCGGATGTAGTGGCGACATCGGCTACCTCCTTGTTCCCTTCCAGGGAGTCTGTCGATCCCGCGTGTGTGACATCCAACCGTCATTTTGTGATGCGTATCACAATTCGAGCTTTGGTGTCACGGCTGCGCGCATCGAACCGCTCTGTGTTGTCGCCGAATGATTCTGCGGATGAATCAGAACGGTCGACATTGCAGGGCCTAGATCGGAGGACACAGTGACCGAGACGAACATGCCCGAGCGCGCTCTGCTCGTGCGCCACGACGAAGCTGAGAGGCTGGACACGATGGGAGTGCGACTGTACGCCGACCACACAACAACCGGCGGCACGATGAGCGCTAACCGCACATTCCTCGCTCCTGGGGTGGAAGGACCGCCGCCGCACTACCACACCACCTCAGCGGAGTTGTTCTACGTACTCGACGGCAAGCTACGGGTACTCGCTGGAGAAGAAATCGTAACCGTGGGTGACGGCGACTTCCTTCTCATCCCTCCTCACATGGTGCACGCCTGGGCGGCGCCAGCGGACTCGTCGGCTGACGTACTGATCGTTTTCACCCCAGGCATAGAGCGGTTCGAGTATTTTCGCCTCGGCGAACGCATACGCCGAGGCGAAGCGAGTCCGACCGAAATTCTCGATACTCAAGAACGATTCGACAACTACTTCACCGACAGCCAGATCTGGCGCCATGCGCAACACCATGACAACCGCCCACATCTGGAAGGAAGTCAACAGCGTGCGCAGTTTCTGTCCAGCGCTGTCCTGCAGCCACAAGCGAATCCACCGGCAGGAGCGCTCGACGAAGGTGCCGAGGACGGCGAGAAGTCATGACCGTCGCTGGCATCGTGGTGTCGGCGCTGTTGATCGTGGTATTCGTACGGTCGGCACTGCCAAAGATTCGCAGATCTGAGTCGGTCAGCGTTACCGCCCAGCATCTGGACGTGCCTGTCGCGATGATGTATGGGGTCGGATACCTTGAAATACTCGGTTCTGTCGGTCTCGCGGCCGGAATGGCCTTCGCGCCCTTCGGCATTGCCGCAGCCGGCTCGTTGGCCCTGTTGATGCTCGGCGCGACCGGGTCTCATCTACGGGTTCGTGACTACGCTACGTCGGCCGCACCGCTGCTGATAGCCGCTGTGGCAGCGGCTTTGGTCGCAATCAACTGCTTTCGTGTCTGAGGCAGGCGGTCGAGCCGGTCGGCGGCGTTGACGAGCGCGAATGCAGTAGACGCGGGCACGCCGGGTGGGGATGGTTTCCAGGACCGGCTCGGTCGATCCGCAGAGAGTGTTCGTGCAGCAGTGCGGATCCGGGTCGCGGTCGCGCCATCGAGTCCGTCTCTCCCCTTCGCTCAGAAACAGAGTCGCAACATATCGCGGCAGACCGGATTTCATCTTGCCCCGGATAACGGCTGTTATCCGGGGCAAGCATATCGGTTCACAGCCACACCACGGTCCAGCTCGAAAGCGAAACCTGCTCTAGCGAGCCCTCTTCCCGACGTGTGCCCGAAAGTCGGCCGATAATACGACGGCCCTGGGTGTAAGTGCCGGAGAAATCAGGCCCGCCACCTGGCCAACATTTCGCCGAATTCTTCTTTTGACACGAGTGGCCAGCCATTGCCGGGCTCATGCCATAGACGCATCATTGGATGAAGTCGCTCGACGGCGTTTCCGATCGGCTGTGGATCTCTAGGATTGCACACCAAAGCTAATGCTCTCCAATGCTCCATCTGGCGGTAATGTTGTAAGCTACTCTCTGGATTCGCGGGAACAAATGAGGTCAGGCGCTTATGTGCCATGCGGTCGGCAGCGGCACGAACCTCAGGCGGAATTCCCAGTTGGCGATTGGTTGCCGCGCGAATGCCGTGCACGAGATCGCCAGCACCGGCGAACTCCCAATCAATTACTGTGGATTTCGTAGGAGATCTCGAAATTGCGTTTGCAAAATGTATGTCATTATGACTTGGCACTGCAGGATCAGTGCGGGTCACGTCGGCTTTCATATACTGCGACGGTGGCCCTAGCCCGAGTTCTTCCGCGTTTGCCCGCATATGGGCCGGCATATTGCGGAACGCTCGATCGGCGTAGGAGATATTTGCTCGCTGCCACTCGGCGACACTCCCCTGGAGCTCTGGCGGCAGCCGGCCTCGTTTCGCAAGCAACTCCATTTGATCTACAATATCCGGGAACCATGTCATGAAATTCGGATCTCGGAGCGGTCTCGCCTCTCCGGGAACCCAGCCGCTTATCATGAATTCTCTGCCACTCACGGGATCGGTTCCAGCATAGAGGATCTTAGCACCTTCGAGGCCACAGTCATCCGCCATCTGCATGGCATCCTTCAGAGGCATCTGCTTTCGTAGGAAAGTCTCGGTCCGCTTATCGTTCTCGCTGTCGACCCGTACGACGCCACGTCCCAGGCTCGTTTCCACTACTCTTAATTCACTATGGTTGCTTCGAAGGGCGTTTTCATGGGTCGACATAGACCGGTGAAGCAGAGTGCAGGCTTCGTCTTCGGACAGTGTTTTCTGGGGTCTACGGGAAACTCTTTGACTACTGCGCTTGATTTCGCTGTCGGCTGCGCGTTCAGTTTCGGCCTCCCCTTCTTCGCGGAGGGCAGTCGATCGATTGTGGATACCGCGGCCTGCTAAGAGATCTTGGCCGCTTGCTGCTTCGGCAGAATTGACAACCTCCTGCCCGGATTTCCGGGAGAACGCGGCCCACTTAGCGCCGATGACTTCGGAATCGTTCTTGAAGCTGGTGGCCACGCCGAGTAGCTCATGTGCAACGGCATTGATCGGCTCCGGCAATGTTCGACTTCAATCTGTTGGCTGATCGACAAGGTAAGGATGGGCGAGGACTCGTCACCCCAACGCGTAGCGGTTCACGACCATTCCGCAGGAAAAGCTGTCCGACTGGAGCAAGCGGAGAGCGATGCTGTCCCTGTCGGCGAAAATTGAGCCACCGTTTCCGACTGCAACCGGATTTATGAACAACTGCAACTCGTCCACGACTCCCGATGCTATAAGTGTCGACACGAAGCCTGTGCCGCCAAAGGTGATTATATCGTCCGTAGATTCACTCTTGAGCCTCTCGATCGCGGAAGGTATGCCGCCCCGCGCGATCGTTGTGCGTTCCCATCGTGAAACGCTCAGCTTGTCGGTAAGGACGATTTTGGGGACCTCGACAATCCGACGTGCGAAGTCATAGCTCGGATCATGTTCGAACCGTCGGGCCGTGCCGGTCCAATGATCGAGATAGCCTTCTTCGATCATCGGTCGACTCAAAAGTATGGCGCCGATGGACGCGAAGATGGCATTGAACACCAGCTTCAAGTCGACGTCCCAATCCCAGTTCTCGTCCCACTCCCACAGTTGCCAACTCAGTGACGGATCGGACGCGGAAACACGGCCATCCACCGACATTTGCATCTGTGCGATCAGCTTACCCATAAAGAAATTACCTTTCTGTGTGATAATTGTGAGTCGAATTTCGCCTGTCAAATGAGCTCGCATGCTGAGATTTCTCATTGATCAAGAATTATCGATCGCTGTCCTCCATCTGTCACGAAGGTCGGTGTGTGCGGATTGGGGCCGATCGTGAGGGTTGGTGGAATAGCTGGGGCCGTTTGTGTGGTTCTGCTCAACCGGCCCTTCGCGGGCGGATCGCGGTTGAATAGTCGGAGATCGGTCCGGTGTCCAACACTGCCGGCACCAGTTCGTCTCGAATGAAGTCCTCGATTCGGTATCTGGCGGTAGTAGAAGGAGCGGGGTCGGTTGGCGGCATCTGTCCCATTACTGTGGTCAGTGCCCATGTTTCGTTGAGAAGAGTCGCGAAAGAGCGGCCGGTACCGGCAGCGATGAGATCTTCGATATCCGCTTCGGCGCTTATCTGTTCCACCGAAATTCGGCGGCCGATATACGCTGAGATGAGACCGCTCACTTCACGCAAAGTGATTTTCCTGACAGGGGGCAGTGCAAAAGAACTGATTCCTCTGAACTGAAGACCGCTCAGGATTTCAGCCCCTGCAATACCGACATCTCGCGCCGCGACCAATCCCAACTGAGCGTCAGGACCCAATGGAGTGCGCAAGATGGCCTCCTCACGGAGGGGCTCGAGAAAATAATACAGAATTTCGAAAAAGCTGGTTGGGTGGAGATGCGTGATATTCAGGCCGGACACTGCATTCAATTGCGCCTCGACGTTTGCGTGTCCTTCGATCAACCCGCCCGCCCGATTGTCGTTGGCACCCATCACGCTCACGACTACGACGTGACGGAGTCTGGCTTTTCTGGCAGCAGTCGCGTATCCGCGCGCGATGTCGATCTGGTACTGAAGGAAATCGGTTGCCGCAGGGTGCGGAGGGACGATGAGCATGGCGCCGTGTACGCCCGTGAAAGCGCGTTCCAGATATTCCTCGTCGTGAAGGTCGCCGATGAAGAGATCAGCGCCGGCCGCTTCGAGTTCCTTCAGGCGGACATGGTCGCGCCCCATTGCCCGGACCTTGTGTCCGGATCGCAGAAGCTCGCGTACTGTATGGCCGCCCACATGGCCGGTGGCAGCAGTCACAGCATAAATCCGAGTAGGTTCCATCTCATGCTCCCGAGTCCGAACAGAACGTTCAACTAGAAGAAGACGCGGGAGCCGGCCCGAACTGACCACAGAAGTCTTAGGTCGGTGCTGCTGGGCTGGTCGGCGGGTCCTAATCGGCGTGCCA
Source organism: Nocardia sp. BSTN01 (assembly GCF_015354405.1). Classification (GTDB taxonomy): domain Bacteria; phylum Actinomycetota; class Actinomycetes; order Mycobacteriales; family Mycobacteriaceae; genus Nocardia. The sequence continues at coordinate 21,521 of NZ_JADKYP010000061.1, forward strand.
TAGCACTGATACGGCGGCAGTGGACGAATCGACCACCGGAGCCGGGTGTCGCAAACAGTGTCTAAGTTGTCTGATGCGACGCTATCTAGGCCGGCGGGCGCGGCCATAGGATCCTTCGAGTCGCCAGTGCGGTGCCATCAGGCACCGACATCCTCTCGTCGCTCGTACAGCGTCTCAAACCCACTTGGAGCCGTTCATGAGTCTTATTTCCGCAACCGGCGTTCACCACATACGCCTGACCGTCACCGATATCGATGGTTCGCGTGCGTTCTACGAGAACGTGCTGGGATTCAAAGTTGCGGCCGAATCAGCCGGGCGCCCCGATGACTTGCCGGTTCGCAGCGATCCGGCGCAGCTGTACGGCGGGGTAGTCTTCGAAACGAACGGCATGTTGTTCGGGCTCCGGCCAGTGGCCGACCGTTCAGACCGGTTCGACTCCACCCGAGTCGGTCTCGACCATCTCAGCTTCTCCGTACCAACAATCGATGACTTGTATGCGATCGCAGATCGACTAACATCGGCGGGCATCGAGCACGGCGAGATCACTGACCTGGAGTCGTTCGGGATCGTCATACTCTCGTTCACGGACCCCGACGGGATCCACCTCGAACTCGCGGCCCCGCGGCGGGCCTCCACGCCGCCAGAAGACGGGTAGGTAGGCGCGTGCATCTGTATACAAGGCGCTGTCGTCTGCTCGAGTACACCGTTCGGATAATGAACCCGTGGGCGGTAGACATTGAACCGAGCGCCATCGGGAAGCGGAGAGCATTCTTCGATTGTCTTGCCGTCACCATCGGAATAGACTCCGGCGATCGGCCGCTGATTACAGACGCGGTGCAGACGATCCGGCGTCTGATGGAAGACACCGGCGCCGCGCAGGTTGTGGTGGAGGGTCTGCCGCCGAACGGGCAGGCCCTCGCCCGCGCGGACAACAGAATGCCGCCGGTCTTCGACATCCTTGTTGAACTCGCCGATACATTGGACCTGCTGGACGAACTGGTCGAAAGGCTTGAAGAGTACGGCGAAAACGTTCATTTGATGCCATTCGGCTGGAATTGTGACCTGCATTTCGATCCGGCCGGTCGTCAAGGAGCGCAAATGATTGTCGGTTCCGTGGCCGATATGCCCGTGCCTTCCAGCTCGGCCGGCTGCGAGTCACGACGGGGGCTCCTGAGGCGCCGATGACCGGTGCGTTAGGACGCCAATGACCCCAAACCTGCTGCGGCAGTTCAAGGCTCGCTAGCGAGCATGCCGACTTCATACGCAGCCCGACTGCCGTCGGGAGAGGTCGGCTCCGACAGGAGGAAACCTCCGGCCTACACAAGTATCTACCACCCAAGGAACCGAATGAATACCGCACATCTCCCGACCAACGCGGACGCGTCCGAAAACGGACGCAATGAACCAACATACGCCGCACCGCGGTCTCGAGTAGAGGAGCCCGAGATGATTGTCAATGTTTGGTGGCACAACGGGCTTGTGCTCTCTTACCGCGCAAAGGAATCTGCCGCGCGGCGGTTTGCACTTGCATTCAACGCGACTCATCCTTCTGACTCGGTGTCACTGTGTTCGGAGAAAAGTCACGGCCCTCATGCTCGAATGCCCTGCGAACGCAACTGGATCGGGCCCTGACCGAGCGAGCGTCTTGTTTGCCGGCGATCGGCTCGTTAACCGTTTTGATCCGGTCGGCTACTTCGCGCCGTTTTCAGTCTCGAAGTTCGATCAGCGCTTCGAGCTGGTGGTTCTTCCGCCCTGCCGATGCTTTCCACATCTATTCAGACGGTGGCGCTCGACGGCACCCTGCAACTCGGAGCACCTACTTACAAGGAGAAGTTGCCCTACCGGTATCCACGCTCTCCGATCACACTCGAATCTGCGCCCCAGATCTCGATCTTCGTCGGATTGGCGGCGAGAGCCCGCCCCGCCGCCGGGCCGAACCAGAACCCCGCGGATAATGTCCCATACGCGTAGAAGTCATCGGACCCGACTCCCCGCGGCACGCGATGGGAGCGCAGGGCCACTCGGGCATCTTGGCGACCTCAATCTGTACAAAGCGAGGCCGCTGGCTGAAGCCGCCGATGCGGTCCGCCGCGCGAGGAACTAGCTGCCGGCCTGAATGTCGACGTGATGTCGTCTATGACCAGGAGGTCGTCGTCGAGAGCCGAGCCGGCTCTGCCAGATGTTCGATCTCGAAACGGTCTGACCTCAACGGCCTTGCGGGGCATCGCTGATCCCGAACACTCGCCGCTGGAGCATCCGCGCACCGGCCGGGTCGGCGCGGCCGATCATGCAGCAGCAGCCATTGAATTGCTGTGCCCTCGAATGCCCGCGCAAGGCGAGCGCCGAGGGCCGGTGGCTGGTCTGTGAACGACCGTGAATGACATCGGGCCTTCGGTGCAACCCGCTCAACACTGTCATCCCAGCGTAAGATGGCGTCTCGGGCTCGGGCTTGTCGCGCCATTCTTTCCCACTCCCCGGCGGACCGCTAGAGACTTACTCCTGTCTGGCGTATTCTCGCAAGCCAGGCGCTGGCGTCGATAATCTTCCCCTCGGGGATGCCGTGTAGCGAGCTGGCCTGGGAGTCGACGAACACACGGTATCGACTCTCTTTTATCTCCTCCACGATCCAGCCTGGGCTGAACGCCTCCCGGATGGCAGTGTCGCTGATCTGCGGCCCGAATCGTGGTCCGATATCGGACATCGCCAGCACATGTACGTAACCGCCCGGACGGCATGCACTGTACAAATTCCGTACATACGTGCTTCGGTCCCCTGGATCGAATTCGTGGAACAGTGCGCTGTCTATGATCGTGTCGAAGCTGCAGGTGCCAGGGATGAGCCGCAGCGCGTCGGCGACGTGGAAACGAACTGTGACGTTGTGTATGAGTGCGTTCTCCTTGGACCGCTTGATTGCAGCGCGTGAAGAGTCGATGCCGGTGATCTCGTAGCCGAGGCGGGCGAGGTGAATGGTGTGTTCTCCTGTGCCACAACCGATGTCCAGGACTGTACCGCGAATCCATCCTTCGCGCTCCAGTGCGGTGATCGCGGGCTGCGGTTCACCGATTACCCAACTTGCCGCCTTGGACTCGTATGCAAGGTCGAAAAAGGAGAACGAGTTTGACGCCGTATGCGGGGGGTGGGTGAACTCGAATGTCCCGCCGGACCCATCTGTACAGCGTCCGCTGTTGGTCAATTCCATGGATAACCTACCTGTTGGAGCGTGTAAGCGACATCTATCGACGTATTTGCCGCTGCGATACCAGACGGTACCTATTGGTTTTGTGATCTCCCATGATTGGGAGCGGTAAGCAGGAAGGGATCGGGTGATCATAAGGCATCCGAGAAGGTCACCGTATGGACGAAGCAACTCGAACATGTAGCCGTTTCAACGGCACCCCGGCCTGGAGAGGACTCTAATGGGTTCGGTAGAATTATACGCTTGGCAAATGTTGGAAATCGAACCTTTTTCCGCTAATGCGTGTGACAAGCGGGCCTCGACGCGGTGTTCCGTTCAGGTCGTAGAAAATTGCGCTTGCCGAGCCAGTGAATTCGTCGTCGTTCACAGTCAGCTCGAAATGAACGATTCCTTTGCGTGCTGAATCCAGGTCCTGCCGGTCGACGGTGAACTCCAGGAACGCTCCCGCTACTTGCGCGCCTTCAGCGCGCCAGCTACCCATGCCATTACTGTCGCTAGTATCACGATTTCCGAGGTCCGGATTGGACTGCAGCATAGTGCCATCCGCGTGAAACGTCATCACGTGGTACCCGAAGGGCGCTCCCTCGGCATGAACTTCCCAGACCCCCACGATGCTCATGATGCCTCACATAGAGCAGCCAACAATTCGATGCCACGGTCGATCTCGGAGTTCGGTACGTTCGCAAAACTAAGGCGGATCCTGTTGCGCGGCGGGTTGGCGTCTGCGTAGAACAGCGTGCCGGGAAGGAACGCCACGCCGGCCTCCAAACCCCTGGCCGCTAGTGTATCGGCCGCGAAATCGCTTGGGCCCTCGAGCCACACGAACATTCCGCCTTCGGGCTCGATCCAGGAGAAGCCGGGCGGCAGATGTTTCTCGAGCGCCGCGGTGAGCGTCGCGAGCTTCAGCGCATAGCTTTCCACAATTCGCGTCACGTGCGCAGTTTCTGCCTCACTGCCGAGAAAGGTGGCAGCGACAGCCTGATTGAAGGTCGAGGTCTGCATGTCGATGCCTTGCTTCAGAGCAAGGACGTCTTGCAGCAGATCGACCGGCATCGCCGCGATGCCGATTCGCAGGGCTGGGGCAAGGGTTTTGGACAACGACGTGATGTACACGGTGTTCTGCGGCGCGAATGCCCAAAAGGCGGGCAGTGGCTCACCCCGGTATCGCAGATCGACATACACGTCGTCCTCCACCACCATGACGCCGTGCCGGATGATCACATCGGCCACATGTCGGCGTCGGTCGGCCGACATGGTGCGTCCGGTCGGGTTCTGGAACGTCGGGAGCAAATAGACCAACGCGACATCGTATTGCGCCAGTGCGGCATCCAATGCCTCGGGCCGGATGCCACACTGATCGGACTCGACTCCCACGACGATCGCTCCGTGACTGCGGAACACCTTCACCGCGGGACCGTAGGTCGGGGTCTCCACCAGCACCACGGCACCCTTATCGAGTAGCGCCATGCAAACGCTGTGCAATGCGCCCGAGCCGCCCGTCGCAATGTGCAGGCGTTCCGGCGAACAGGTGATCCCACGTCCTGCGAGCAGCGAATGCGCCTTCTCGAGCAGCGGTGCAAACCCCCGAGTCTGTCCGTACTGCAGCATCGAATTCCCATACTCGGCAAATGCGTCAGCCGCCAGCGAGGCGACAAGTTGACCGGGTAGCAACGCCGGATCCGGCGCGCCGACGGCGAACGAGATCACGTCGGGGCGGCGGGACAGGGCCGCGAACATATCGTCTATCGGTCCACTGCTCACCGCGGTAGCGCCCTGGCTGGGTCCGGCCATCACAGTCGGACACTTACCGGCGCGAGCTGGTGGCGCAGCCGAGAGACAGCGTCGGCCACTTGGGCGTCGTATTCCGGAGTCAGTATCACGTCGTCGTTGAACATGGGATCGGTGCGCATTTCCACCGCGACCAGATCGTCCGTATCGCTGAGGTTCACCGCCACGTGCACCACTCCCTGAGGGATGTAGAGGAATTCGCCCGGCCCATGTAGGTATGGCACCAATTCCGGTCCGATCAGCGTCGCCGCTCTACCTCGCACACATACGACGATGATTTCGCTGTCCGCGTGGTAGTGGGCCTGAGATATCTTCCCCGGCGCCATGTTGACCATTCCCGCCGAAATACCTTTGCTCCCACATGTTTCCCGGGTGATGCAGGGGATCAGATGTTGCCCCTGGCGTCCGATCTTCTCTGTGACGTCGGCTGCGGCTACCACCCGCACTGCCTGCGAAATATCATCCATGACACACCAATACTGTTCGGTCGGTATGCTTTAGGTTAAGCTGTTCTCGCCAGTGGGAACTCCAGGTGGGACACCGAGAAGGTAAGGCGTTCGGAAGGATGCCGGCAGCTGGATGACCGGACCGTTCACCCCCGGTGTTGACGGTCCAGACTGATCAAACCATGTACGTCCCTCCTGGGGCATCCGCAGGTTTTGTTCATTGCTCCGGTGTGGGGATGCAACCTGTTATCGGTCAGTGAACCTCGTATCAGCCGGGATCCATCACGATCAATACGTGCTAGAACGTGTTGGCCGCAGCGCGGCAGTCGGTCCTGACGGCAGCAGCCTGGCTGAGCGAGCTTTGCGGGCGTGTTGGTGTCGGCGGCGAGCCGTTGGCGGACTGGCTTGCCGCCGCCTAGTCGGGGACCTCGAGCAACCGCTCGTATGCGACTTACCGTAGCAATAGCAGCCTCGGGCCATCGACTAGGCCGATTGTTTTGCTGTGGTCGGCTCCGGCATAATTCTGCCGTGGAAGATTTAGGATTATCTGCCGCTGAGGCTCTACAGGCGGGGGCTCGTCGGCTCCGTATCGCGTTGGTCGAGGGGTGTGAAACGCTGAGCTCTACTGGGCGCAATTACGCGAGCGCGATAAGGCGTGCCCGGCGAGATTTTATGCTTTCCGATGCGGAGATGCGCAGAATTTTCGAGAGAAGAATCGTTGCAGATGAATTGGAAGGCAGAGCACGCAGCCTTCCCTCCGGGGAGCGCCCAGAACTCGTAGTCGTGCTTGCTCAGCCTGCAGCAGGGAAGTCGACTGCCGTCCGCGACATCGAAGACTCCTTCCAAAGTCGAGGTGGTGCAGTTCCGCTGATTGCCGACGACTATATGAAATATCATCCGCAGTTCAATGAATTACATGACCTCGATGATTTTACGGCTGGCGACCATATTTATCCGGTAGCATAAAAATGGCTCGATATGGCCATTGATCATATTATCGCCAATCATGAACATGTCATTCTCGAAGAGGGAGCGGGCAATATCCACCGTGCCGTTGATGTTATGCGGCGCTTTCAGCGCAACACCTACGGCTTGCGCGCCGAGGCAGTGGCCGTGTCCGAGGTAGAGAGCCGTCTATCCATTCCGACTCGTTTCCTGGACGAGCGGACCAGGTCTGGCGTGGGTCGCTATGTGCCGACCAAGGCACATGATATGTGTTTCACAGGATCAGCCGAGTTGGTTCGCTCACTCGAGTCCAAGACCCCACCGGTGGCGGTCGACGTGGTGCGTGTGCGTTCCAGGACCGGTGTGCTGTTCGAAAGCCATTGCCTACCGTCGGGTGAGTGGAACAAACAGCCAGAGGGTTGGGAAGCAATGCAGCATGAACGGAACCGGCCATTGACGCCTGCGGAGGAGCGCGCATACGCCGATAAACTACAGGGCCTTCGGGATGGAATCGATGCCGGACGACGCCTATACCCCGGTGAGGAGAAGGTATGGAACCGATTGTCAGACGAAGCCGACCAAGTTGAAGGCCTTGCCCGTCCCGGCCTCCAGCTGTAAATCCGACCGAGCCGAAACGCTCATGATCGAACCGAGGATGTCGCCAGCGGTCGAGATGTGCATTGGTTCGGTACTGGAATCGGTTACATTGCAGCGCGGGTGTGGCATCGATGCCTTTGCCGCTCTCGTTGATCCGCGTTCGGGCACCGAGCATTTCGGTGGCGAGCCCGGAAATCGGGTCAGCGGCTGCGGTTTTGAGACCGCACATGTAACATGGGTTTTCGCTTCGACTGCCTACCTGCCGATCATGTAACCCAGTCGGGGTCGTGAGCAGTATGGTAGGGCGTTGTGTTCGTTGATCCGGCTGGGGTGTGGGGGGAGTCGTCGGAGTGGGACGAGACGCTGCACTACGAGTCTGCTGTGGACATCGTCACAAGTCTCATGGCGCAATGCACGGCGGTTGAAACGCTGGCCGAGCGGGCGGATGACTCCGTCGTCCGAGACGATATGGGCTTCCTGCGCCGGGCATACCTCGCTGAACTGTCCAAACTGGCTCCGGACAACAGAGCCGCGGTGGCCAGGGTAGTTCGGGACAACGGGACGAGACTAGCGCATGTTATCGAAGCCTCGCGGCTACAACTGTCGGCGCCGCCCGACGCCGGACACTGTCGGCTCGGTTACGAGGAACATGCGACTGTTTTCGAAAACCGTATTGCCCCGGAGACTCTTGCCAGGCTCCAAACCAGTGAGCAACCTATAGCTGTGATCGTTGCAGGCCAGCCCGGGTCCGGGAAGACAACGACGCTTCGCCACTTGTACCGCAACTGGGACGGTGCTGCTCCGGCCTTCATCGACCCAGAGTTGTACTTGGCGTACCATCCGCGCAGCTGGGATCTCGTACTCGCGGACGACGCCCAGGCTGGTGACATCGTCATGGGAGATGCGCTGGGCTGGGCAGCCATGGCAGTCGAACTCGCGATCCAGCACCACAGCGATGTGTTACTCGAGGTCGGGACTAACCTTCCTGACGATGCGAACGCTTTCGCCACTGTCTTCCAGGAGGCCGGATATCGAGTGGAGGTAGAGCTGATGGCGGTACCGGAGGCGATCAGCAAACTCCACCTCATGATTCGCTACCATTGTCGTCACGGAAACTGGCAGGTCCTCTCGCTGTAACGAAAGACCGTGCGTGAGACTCCTTCACTGCTCAGACCCGCAAGCGAGGGGCACGCAACTATTTCGAGCAGAGCATCGCCGGCTTCGCAGGCGGATCTTCCCACTGCACCAGTGCCTCACAGCCTGTTGACCCCCACACTGCTGAGGAGATGATGCGTCGATGTCGATGTCGATGATGCCGCCAGGGCGTACGCGGTGCATCGCCGACTATATAGGCGCGACCGGGTAAGGACGCGCTGCGATCTAGCGTTCGACGTCGACGTGGTCTTTGGAGTTGTGCGGTGACGACGACGCCGGGCAATCCAGCGGGGGCGATGCCCAGCAGTGGCAGGTTGTGCGTATTTCGGCCGATTTCTGCGATGGAGTCCCTGATCGTGTTGACCAGTTCAGTCTCCCGGCAACCAGCTTGATCATGCGAATGCGGCCCGCCGGCAGTGTAGGGTCTTAAAAGCCATGGCCCAATCTCAGAATGATCGGCCGTAGCGTGGCCATGATTTTGAGATTCGTTCCTCCGCTGGCCAGTTGGTAGATGATCTTCGCCGGTTGCGGTTCGGAGCAGGAGGTTCGGATCAGATCGGGTCGAGGCGATGTATGCGGGCGTTGAGATAACGCTGCTCGAGCAGGCTTGCGGTGAGCTGTGCGGCCTGACGGTAGCTTTCGACCGCTCCCGTCGGGTCGCCGGCCATTTCCAGAAGGTGGGCACGCACGGCGTGGGTCCGGTGGTGGCGCCGCATCACGGGATCGTCGAGCAACGGCTCGACCAGGGCCAAACCATCCTCGGGACGGAGGGCCATCCCGACTGCGACCGCCCGGTTGAGCGTCACGACCGAGCTCGGCGCCACCCTGGCCAGCATGGCGTAGAGCAGACTGATCTGCGGCCAGTCGGTACTTTCCCAGGTCGCAGCCTCCGCGTGCACGGCCGCGATCGCGGCTTGCAATTGGAACCTACCCACATGCCCACGAGGCAGTACTCGCTCGAGGATGCACACTCCCTCCGCGATCAGCTGATGATCCCACCGCGAACGGTCCTGCTCGGCCAGCGGCACCAGATTGCCACCGTCGGTGCGCGCGGCAGCGCGGGCGTGAGTAAGCAGCATCAAGGCCAATGCGCCCGCGGCCTCGTCGTGGTCCGGGATCACCGCGTGTAACTGCCGGGTGAGGCGGATGGCGTCTTCGGCCAAGCCCGAATCCACCAGCTCACCACCGTCGGAGCGCGTATGTCCCTCGGTGAACAGCAGATGGCAGACGTCCAGTGCCGACGCGATACGCGCTGGCAGATCGGCCGCGGTCGGGAGGGCGAACACCGCGCCCGCCGCCCGCAACGTGGATCGCGCGCGCGTCAAACGTTGCGCCATCGTGCGTTCCGGCACCAAATACGCAGCGGCGATCTGGGCGGTGCTGAGGCCGCCGACAGCGTGCACAGTCAGGGCGACCTGCGAGGAACGACTCAGGCTCGGGTGGCAACACAGCAGAAACAGCCGCAACGTGTCGTCGCCCTCGTCGGGATGCTGGTGATCGGCCGGTAACGCGAGGTACGTATCGCCAGGCTGCGCCGTGGCTACTGCTTCTTCCCGACCTGACCTTGCGCGATCGGCACGTAGCCTGTCGATCAGTCGTCGCGAGGCGACTCGAATCAGCCACCCGCGAGGGTTGTCGGGCACGCCGTCGCGATCCCATTGCCGCGCTGCGGCTTCGGCCGCCTCCTGCGCCGCGTCTTCGCAGTAGCCGAGGTCGCCATGCCTGCGCAGCAGGGCGGCGAGGACGTGTGAGGATTCGCGCCGCCACACGTCCTCCACCACCCGTGTACTCACTGGTCGTCGCCGCCCGGCCACATGGCGGGCCGCAGCTCGACTGTTTCGCCCGGACCCGCGAACCGCGCGGCGATCTCCTCGGCACGGGTCTGGTTGTCTACATCGATCAGGAAGAACCCGGCCAGATGCTCCTTGGCCTCCGACTACGGACCGTCGGTGACAAGCGGCTTTCCGTCACCCCACCGGTACAGCCGCGATGACTCGGGTGCTCCCAACGCTTCGCCCGATATCATCTCCCCCTTTTCCTGTAACTCTTCGAGCAGCTTCTCGAACTCGGATCCCAGACGGTCCCGCTCCGCCTGCGGCAGGTCTCGATACTCGGGCAGGTAGTCGGAGGTCGGATGCCCCCACGGCTGTGGGTTGGAGTGAATCATGATCACGTATTTCATCTTCGGCTCCTTGATCGATGTCGCGGATGCGTCCGGACGACCCATCCTTGCCTGAGACGTCGTAGCCCCGCACGTCGGGTCGACACTCCGGCTGCGGGCGATCGGGCCATTTCAGGTGACACGCAAGACTCGGCTGGTCACGTCAAAGCTCGGTGAGTCCTTCCGCCGTCGTGAAGGTGTTGAGCAATGGCCACGGAATTGAGACTGCCCGCCGGTGGCCATGGCGCGAGAATGCCGAAAAACGCAGGTCGAAGGTGGCCAGTAATTTGCGACCCTACAGACAGGTTGACGCCACCGTTCGCGCCGTGTGTCTTCTTGTTGAAGCGTGCTGTACCGCAGCAACTTTCAGATCTTCCGATATGTGTCAGTCCCTGGCCCCACTCCATGTCGAGCCCAGCCGCCACTTCTTGCGCAGGAATCGCCCTGCAACCCAGCACCTCGCATCAGCCGCTCGACTCGTTTGTGGCCGACCGAGATCCCGCGCCGGCGCAGCTTCGCCTGGACCCGCGGTGACCCGTAGGCCCCGCCGGAGCTGGTATGGATGTCAACGATCTCAGCCAGTAGCTCCTGGTCGGCCTGCCTTAACCATCCGTATCAGGTCGAGGACGCGATGCGCAGAACTCGAAGTAGGGGCTGCTGCACGGATCGGTGACAACTTGACCTGCCCCACCGGTTGGGTTCCAACTCCGGTTGCTAACTGACAGCCTTACCGAAAGGCTGACCCGCGTGCCACACGCCTATCCCACTGAGTTCCGAACCCGGGCAATCGCTTTGGTCCGAGCAGGCAACCCGCCAAGCAGACAGCTGTCGAGCTGGGCATCCATCCAGTCACCTTACGCCAACATCTGCGAGCACTGCCCGAACTTCCGCACCGATGCCACCTACCTGCCTATCCTCGCCGTCCAACGCACCGACGCTCGCGAACTCGCCTACGACGCTCAACGCCGCGGCTGGATCACCGAAGCCGAATGCCACTACCAACTCATCGCCGCCTCGACGCCGCCATCACCGACATCCAGAAATCAGCCAGATAAGGTCTGGACAACGCGATGATCGAATCGTTCTGGTCCTCGATGCAGATCGAACTGCCCGACCGCAAGAAGTGAAAGACCCGCCTCGAACCCGCGAACGCGATCTTCGACTACATCGAGGTCTTCTACAACCGCCAACGCCGCCACTCGTCCCTCGGCTACCGCACCCCGATCGAGTACGAACTACTCTCCGAGAAGACACTCGCAACCGCTGCCGGTTAGCCACCAACACTGGAACCCGAGAGATGGGGCAGGTCAGATTAGTGGGTGTTGTTGTAAGCCTCAATGATGTTTTTATGAATTCGTCCGCGGCTGGATACCTGGTATCCGCTGTCGCGTGCCCAATCCCGGATCACCGCGGTCTGTTGCTTGTTGGCCGTGGTGCGGGTTTCGATGGCCTTAGTCTTACCGCGCGGGATGCGTCCTACCCTTCGGGCAGGCAGGGTCCAGGGCTCCAACGCCGCTCGTAGCTTGCCAGCGTTCTTCAGCGACAGATCGATCTCGTATTCCACGCCGTCGATACTGAAGTGAACCGTCTCATCGGCTTTGGACTTCCCGTCGTAGTCGTCCACCAGCTCGACGATGACCCTCTTCGCCATGCAACACCCTTCGATCGGCTAATACCGGACGTCGTGAAATGCTAATCGACGGGGCCCGGCTCGACCAACGGGGCACGCTCGCGCCGCGAGCCCGATGCCGGTCACCACTGCCCCGGCGGACGCGAGCGCTGACCCGAACAAGGGAGGTACCTTCCCGCCCGATGTTGGCGCGCCGAACTGATCAGATCCTGGATTCGAAGCTCATCCGGGAAGGTACTTCTTCCCGGTCAACCACAGGTTTTGATCATTGCTCGTTGCCATGCCGGATACCGCTCTCGTCACTGGTGTAGCCGTGGATCTTCATCCACCCGTCCAGCGGCGCGCCGTGGATACTCGTGCCGGGGTCGAACTTCAACTTCTTCAGCGTGAACGGTCGACGCCCCGGTGGCCCCACGTGCTTAGCGGGGCGTCGCGTCCAGGATGGCCTCTGGATTTCCCACCTTTGGAGATTGGTAATGAGTTGTGACGCAATACACTTCAGAGGCCAGGTGACGACAAGTCACGGTATCAGGTTATATCCTCCGTCCATTTCATGCATCGTCGGCCAGGGTTCGTCTGAGGCTGCCTTCATGCTGAAATGCGGGGGTTGTGTCAGGAGGTATCACCATGGGAAATCTTCCCGAGCTCGCCATGGCCAACTCGGAGCGGCTGCCGGAGGGGGCGAGTCCCGCGCTGCGTGCCGCGCTCGAGCGTCGCCTGAATCAGACTGAGCGACCCGGGGGGTTCAATTCGTTCATCGGCTCCGGTAAGTAATCGGCTGCGAAGCGTCGGCCACCGGTGGGCTCGGCGAGCCGAGCCCACCGGGTAGGCCGCACTGCCCGAGGAGTGGGAAATGGGATCGGTTTCGCTGTCGTTGAGTCATTTCCGAGAGCGAGTTCTGTGGCCCGCCGTTGGATTAGATGTTGCTGAACTCCGTCGCGGCGGTTGGGAACCGTTGCCGTTCAAGGAGTTCATCATCAAGATCCACAGCCGGTGCAACTTGGCGTGTGACTACTGCTATGTCTACGAAATGGCCGATCAGAGTTGGCGTGAGCAGCCGAAGACGATGTCTCGACAGGTTTTCGATGATGCCTGCCGAATGATCGGTGAACACGCTCGCGTCTTCGGTTTGCCCGCTGTCGATCTCGTGTTACACGGTGGTGAACCGTTACTTGTCGGACATCGAGATCTGGAGTACTTTGCCCGGCGAGCGCGAGAGCTGATAGAGCCGATCGCTGAGGTGCGAGTTGGGATGCAAACCAATGGTGTCCTGCTCGATGAAGAATTCCTTCGCATTTGTGATCGATGGCGTATCCGGATCGGAGTCAGTATTGATGGTGACGAAAAGGCGAACGATCGGCACCGCCGTGATCGGCGGGGTTCGGAAAGCTACTCCCGGGTCGCCGACGGGTTGGCGAAGCTGACTACCAGCAACTGGCGTCACCTATTCTCCGGACTACTGTGCACGATCGACATCGACAACGACCCGGCACAGACCTACGAGGCGCTCACGAAGTTCGATCCGCCAGCTGTCGACTTCCTTATGCCGCACGGCAATTGGGTGACACCGCCACCAGCATCAGGTATCCACGACAACACCACACCATACGCCGACTGGCTGATCAAGATATTCGATCGGTGGTACAAAGCGCCGGTGCTGGAAACCCGAGTACGTCTCTTCGATGACATCATCGACCTCCTACTCGGCGGTGACGCGGTATCGGAGACGGTAGGACTGGCACCGGTTCGACTCGCCGTGATCGAGACAAACGGCACCTTAGAGCAGGTCGACGAATTGAAGTCGACATTCGCGGGTGCGACCGAACTCTCGCCAACAGGTGTGGGTAACCCGCTCGATCTGGCTCTACAGGAGCCCTCGATCGCCGCTCGCCAGATCGGTGCTGCCGCGTTGAGCGACACCTGCCTGTCTTGCCCGGTGCATTCCGTATGTGGCGGTGGGCACTACGTCCACCGCTATCGCGAGGCCACCGGATTCCGTAATCCATCGGTGTACTGCGCCGATCTGAAAAAGCTGATCGAGCACATCGAATCGGCCGTCAGTGCGGATTTGGGGTTGCTCGATACCTATGGGGCGTGATGAATAGCTCCAGGCTGCTCGCCAACCGGAACTTCATTCTGCTGTGGTCCGGTAATGCGGCATCGCTGGTGGGGTTCCACGGGGTCCGGATCGCCTATCCGTTGCTAGTTCTCGCTGATACCGGCTCGCCGACGGCGGCAGGGTGGATCGGGTTCGCCTTGAACCTGCCCGGGCTGCTCTTTCAACTGGCCGCCGGGGCGGTCGCGGACAGTTCCCATCGCATACACACGCTGATTCGGTGCCAGTACATCGGGTTGGCCGCGACCGGCGTCGCAGCTATTGCGATCGGAGCGCACCTGCCCCGTCTGTGGCTGATACTCCTGGCCGCCGCGTTCATCGAGGGCAGCGTCTATGTCTTCGGCGGTCTGTGCGAACTCGGCGCGATCCGCGATGTGGTGTCCACCGCACAGCGCCCCTCCGCATTCTCCTTCCTCGAAGCCGAACAACCGATAGCAATCCTGATCGGGCGAGCCACCGGTGCGGCGATTTTCGGTGTAGCCCCCTGGCTACCGTTCCTCGCCAACGCCGCATCGTCTCTGTACTGCCTGGTCACGCTGAGAATGATCCGTTCGAACGTGCCTGCACCTGCACCTGTCGAGACCGGCAGCAGTGCCAACATCGTCGACGGTATACGCGTTGTGTGGACCCAACCGTTCTTGCGAACATCGACGTTGATCAGCGGGTTGTCGAACATCGTCATCCAGGTCGTCCTGCTGCTGATCCTGGTGGAACTACACAGCAGCCTGTATCCCGCATGGACGGCTGGGCTGGTACTCGGCATGGCAGGTGTCGGTGGAGTCCTCGGCGCGGCGGCCGCCTCGCGACTCACCGCGCACGTTTCTCCTCAACGCCTCTATCGGGCGTCGCTGTGGGCATGGACAGTCCTGCTTTTGCCGATCGAGCTGAGCACCAGCCCTTTCGTCCTGGCAGCATGCTGGTGCGGAATCGGTGGGGTAGGCGTGCTGACCAATGTGGCGCTAACCATCTACCGAGTCGAGGCAATACCCGAGCACACGCTCCTGCGCGCTGTCGCGGCGATGACGCTCGTGTGCGAGGGAGCGGTCGCACTCGGTGCACTGGCCGCAGGCTACCTACTCGCCACGGCCGGGATCGTACCTACGCGAGGGATAATGCTCGCCGCGATGTGCGCACTGGCCGCCTACGCAAGCACCCACACAGCAACCAGCAAAGATGATTCGGTCTTCATACAGCCGTCATCCGACCCGGAGAACAAACAACACTAACGGCCGAGATGGGTCCGGTGTCGTGATCACAGCGGTCTCCATCGTCGGACTATTCCCAGCGGCGGGTTTGAACTAGAATCGAAACGATTCGGCATTCCACCCGCTGCGGTATCGTCGCCGCTGTTGAGACCGTGTTTGCGCACGGGCCCTGTTGTCGGCGTCTGTGGGGGCCTGCTAGGGAGGCGGGGCGAGGGCGTCCAAGCGCCGGGTATGCCGCCGTACCGGCTACTTTTCCTGACCTGGTGGGTAAGAACACGCCGTTCAGTCCCGATGAGCCTTACAGCGCGTTCATCGACGCCGCCCGGACCGGAAAGGATCCAACCCGTTCGTCGCAGCTGGTGTTACAGGGATACCTACGTTCGATCCCACCATTTCCCGCATGGGAGGGATCGACACTCGGGCGACCTACAACAATGTGCGAGATAACCCGCAGTCTCGCGCGTTGGCCGATCGGCGAGTGGGAGCTGTCCGAACTAGCCGGGCACAATGTCCGCGTCGACGGCTGTGTGAATATCGGCTAGGACCTCCTCGACGATCTGCCGCGAATCCGCGATCTCCCTCCGGCCGCTGCTGAGCGGCTCCGAATACCTGACCGCGTACATCCGCCACCTCGGCGACCATCCGGTCACCGGCCGCGAGGACGCGGCGCGGTCGCGCCGTCGGCGGTGGCCGTGTGCGTCTGTCCGGTCGTCGGCCCAAAGGTCTCCCGGGCGGTGGATCTCCTCGCGATGCTGGCACATACCCTGCACAGCGACGACCCCTGACCATCAATACCAACGTACATCGGTGGCGTTCCGGCTTGCTGGAACTTGCCGCGCGAACCTTCCGCCGCAACGACACCGCGCTCATCCGTTACGCCGACACCTACGTCCGCTGCCGGACGGACCGGAAATTAGCTCGGCCCGAGCGAATTCCGCGCCCCGTTGTGACCTGTCGTCCGGAATCGCCGAGCCCGCTATCAGAAACTCGGG
>NZ_JADKYP010000062.1 GCF_015354405.1 Nocardia sp. BSTN01
TGCGCTGCCAGGTGTGCTCGCGCAGGGTGGCGTCGGCGGCCGGGATCTGGCGGGCGGCCGAGAGCAGCAGGGTGACGGCATGCTCGGCGGCGGTGTGGATGTTGGAGGTCGGCGCGTTGACGACCATGACACCGCGCTCGGTGGCCGCGGGCACGTCGACGTTGTCGAGGCCGACGCCGGCGCGGGCGACGATCTTGAGGTTCTTACCGGCCTCGAGCACCTCGGCGTCGACGGTGGTGGCCGAACGGACCAGCAGCGCGTCGGCCTCGGGCACGGCGGCCAGCAGCTCGGGTCGATTGGGGCCGTCGACCCAGCGAACCTCGACACCGTCACCGAGCGCATCGACGGTCGACTGGGCGAGCTTGTCGGCGATCAGAACAACAGGACGGCCATTTTGGCTCACTGTGGGGCACTCCTGGGGAAAGAGGTCGGCATTTACCGCGGATCAGCTTAATGGTCGCGCTTCGGCGCCGGTGTACCGCCCGGTAGGCAGGCGCCCTCACACCGAGTCCGGACCTCCGCCGCACCACATGCGGGCCCGGACGCGGAAGGGCCCCGCATCTCGAAAGATGCGGGGCCCCACTGTAAGTCGCGGACAGTTCACGCTACGTAAAGTGGCGCGCAGTCAGCGGACTCGATCAGATAACGCTGACGTTCTGAGCCTGCGGACCCTTCTGGCCCTGCCCGATCTCGAACTCCACGCGCTGCCCCTCGTCGAGGGACCGGAATCCACTACCGCTCACAGCCGAGTAGTGCACGAACACATCGGGACCACCGTCATCCTGAGCGATGAACCCGAAGCCCTTCTCGCTGTTGAACCACTTCACTACGCCTTGCGCCATTTCATACCTTCTGTAGACGAGCCGAACCGACCAACTTCACGATCGGGCCGGTCTCGATGTTCAAGCCTGCCACGGACCGCGCCCTCGCGCCACCACAGCGGTCCTCCCGCAGGCTGGAAACCGCGCCCGAACCGGAAATATCGCTTTTCGAGCGGTGCTCGCCGTGATTGTCCCGTGATAGCGCGGACGCCGCCGCTCGTCGCGCCGCCGCGGGCGCCCGGAATCGTGTGAGCGGGGCCGTTCGGCCAGAGAAATGGGTCGACCCCGGACACCACGGTCCGGGGTCGACCCGAGGTCGCGTCGAGCGACCGAAATCAGTGATCAGCCACTGAAAGAGCCGGTCCACAGGGTGTTGACCAGGCCGTGGAAGGCCGCACCCAGGGTGTCGAACAGGCCGTTCACAGCAGCACTACCGGTGTCGATGATAACGGGGATCATAAATACCTCTTCGTTGTTTCAATTCAGTCGTACAAACTGACGATCAACATATCGAGGGCCCATAAAGGCGCGTTAACCCGATTTCCGGAAAAGTGATCTGCCCGACAGGTCACAGTTTGTGTGGGTCGGGCCACAGTCGGCGCATCGGCTCGATTCGGACGCCCTCGGCTTCCGGGCCCGCCTTGGTATGGCGTACGTCGAACTGGACCCGCTGGCCCTGGACCAATCGCCGGAAACCGTCGCCGTGAACCTCGGTGTATTCGACGAAAACTTCGGCTCCGCCGCCATCCGGAATTATGAAACCGAAGCCTTTCTCACTGTCGAACCACTTCACCGTGCCGTGCAACTACGCTTCTCACTCACTTCTCGACGTCGGGCCAGGCAGAGGGTAACCGGACCCCCACCGTCCGTCCACCGCTGGCGGCCGTCTCGCCCACCGGCGCTCACTCGGCCGGCGGACGACGCAATTCATGTTGCAGCGCTTCCAGTTCCGCGCCGCCGGCCATCTGCCGGGTGAGTTCGGGAAGATCGATCTGCGACTTGTCGTAGCCGCCGAGTGCGCGGCCCCGCCGCAGCAGCAGGAATCGGTCGCCGACGGGGTACGCGTGATGCGGGTTGTGCGTGATCAGCACGACTCCGAGACCGCGATCCCGGGCCTGCGCGACGTAGCGCAGCACCACGCCGGACTGCTTGACGCCGAGCGCGGCGGTCGGTTCGTCGAGAATGAGGACCTTCGCGCCGTAGTGGACCGCGCGGGCGATCGCGACACATTGGCGCTGCCCACCCGACAGCGTGCCGACGGGCTGTTCCAGATCGCGAATCTCGATTCCCATGTCCGACAACGCCGTCCGCGTGATGTCGCGCGCGGTCGCACGGTCCAGCAGACGAAGGGGTCCGGCGCCCCTGGTCGGTTCCGAACCGAGGACGAAATTGCGCCACACGCTCATCAGCGGCACGACCGCCAGGTCCTGGTAGACGGTGGCGATGCCGAGGTCCAACGCCTCGCGTGGCGAGGAGAACCGGGTCGGTTCACCGTCGATGCGCAGCTCACCGGTGTCGTGGCGGTGAACGCCGGCGAGAATCTTGATCAGCGTCGACTTCCCGGCGCCGTTGTCGCCGAGCACGCAGGTGACCTCCCCTGCCCGGACGACCATCGAGATGTCGGCGAGGGCGACGACGCCGCCGTAGCTCTTTCCGATGCCGACCGTTTCGATCAGCGGCGCGGAGGCGGGCCGAGCGGCTTCGCTGTGCTCCGTAGTCATCGGCGCAACCTTTCCGCGCGCTTGGCGAAGGCGTTGTTGACCAGTACCGCGGCGAGCAGCAGTACACCGAGGAACAGCATGAACCAGTCGCTGTCCCAGCGTGCGAACACGATTCCCTGCCGGGCCATGCCGAAGATCAGCGCGCCGATGGCCGCGCCCAGCACCGATCCGAATCCGCCGGTGAGCAGGCAGCCACCGACGACCGCGGCGATGATGTACTGAAATTCCAGTCCCACACCCTGATTCGCCTGCACGCTCGCGAACCGCAGCAGATTGCACGAGCCGACGATCCAGCCCGCGAAGGCGGTGCCCATGAACAGCAGGATCTTGGTCCGCGCCGCCGGTACGCCGACCGCACGAGCGCTGGGCAGCGAACCGCCGACCGCGTAGATCCAGTTGCCGAAGCGGGTGCGCACCAGCACGAGCGTCGCCACCGCGGTGACCGCGATCCACCACAGCACCGAGGCCTGGATGCGGGCGTCACCGAGATTCGTCGTCGCCGCGAAAACCCAGCCGGCCGAGGCGTATCCGGGCGCCGACCGGATGCCCGACACCTGCACGGTTCCCGTGACCAGCCGGGTGACGCCGAGGTTGAGACCTTGCAGAGCCAGGAACGTGCCCAGGGTGACGATGAAGCTGGGCAGGCCCGTTCGCATGACCACCCATCCGTTCAGCGCGCCGACCGCGAGGGCGAAGAGCAGCGAGACACCCAGCGCGAACCACACGTTCCATCCCGCGTGCACCGCGAGCATGGCGGTCACCAACGCCGTCGACGCGGTCATCACGCCCGCGGACAGGTCGAATTCGCCGCCGATCATCAGTAGTGCCACCGCGACGGCCATGATGCCGAGTGTCGAGGCGTCGTCGAGCCAGGTGGCCACGCCGAGGGGACTGAGGAACCGATCGGTGATCACGGCGAAGAAGACGAAAACCATCAGCGCGCCCAGACCGGCGCCGATCTCGGGCCGGACGATCAGCCGGTTGAGTAGAGACGGCTTGATCGCGGCGGGTGCGGTGGATTCGGAAACCGTTGCGGTGTCGGTCATGACAGCTCCCTGCTCAGCGCGTGCCCTGCGCCACCAGGGCGGCGATGGCGTCGACGTTGTTCTTGTCCACGAAGGCCGGCCCGGTCTGCACCGGCATCCCGCCACCGACCGTGTTGAGATTGCGCCGATACAGCTGGAGCATCACCACCGGCAGATATCCCTGTTCGTACTGTTGTTGATCGACCGCGAAGAGCAGGGTCCCGGCCCGAATCGCGTCCACCACATCGGAATTGAGGTCGAAGGTGGCGACGGCGGCGCGGGAGTGGGATTCGCGGACCCCGTCGACGGCGCGGGCGGCGATCTGCGAATTGAGGGTCAGCACGGCGTCGATCGAGCGATCGGCCTCGAGGGCTCCCTTGATCCGCGACTGCGCATCGGCCGGATTGTTGATGTCGACCTGCAGGGTGGTGGCGTTGCCGCCGAATCCGTCGATCGCGCCGGCGCAGCGGTCGTTGGCGCCGATATTGCCGGCCTCGTGAATGACGCAGAGCATCCTGGTCTTGCCGGCATCGCGCAGGCGCTTGCCGGCAGCCGCCCCGGCCTGGCGCTCACTCTGCCCGACGTGCCCGATCGCGCCGGCGGCCACACTGTCGGCTTCACCGGAATTGATCGTGACGACCGGAATTCCCGCCGCGACGGCGTGCTCGATGGACGGGCGCAGCGCTTGCGGATTGGCCATCGAGACGACGAGGCCGTCCACATGCTGGGCGACCGCGTTGTCCACCAGCTTGGCCTGCTCCCCCGGGTCGCCCGACGAGTTGTAGTCGACCCGGATTCCCAGATCCTTCCCGGCCGCCTCGGCACCGTTCTTCACCACATTCCAGAACGCGTCGCCCGGGCTGCCGTGCGTGACCACGGCGACCGAGCCCAGCGGAGCGGTCGAAACCGTTGCGGGAGCGTGTGATTCGGTAACGTCGGCGCCGGGACCACTGCACGCCGCCAGCATCGCGGTGAGAGCCAGCCACGGCGCGAGCCGAGGCACGATGCCGCGACGACGTCGCGGCGCGCGAGGTTGGTCGAGAATCCGGTGTGGCCGTGTGGTCATCGCGCCTCCGGGCATTCGACAGAACAAGGCGTGCCCGTTTCCGAGCACTCCAGGTGTATTGAACACCACCCGACCGGCCGCGACCGCTGACACGCGCCCACGGGCGGCGCCGGCGTATCCGTCTCCGCTGCTGGACTACCCTCGTCAACATGGTTGTCGGAAAGCGCGGGAGGGCCCCGATCGACAGCCCCGGATTCGAGCTGCCGTTGCTGCTGTTCGCGGGGTTCCGCTCGCTCATCGACGAATTGCACGCCGAACTGGCGCAGCAGGGACATCCCGACATGCGCCCGGCCCACGGATTCGCGATGCAGGCGATCGGTATGCAGGGCGCGACGGCCAGCGATATCGGCCGCAAGCTGGGCGTATCCAAACAGGCGGCGGGTAAGACGGTCGAGCGGCTGACCGCGCTGGGTTATGCCGAACGCGTCGAGGATCCCGAGGACGCCCGTCGCAAGATCGTCTGCCTGACCCCGCGCGGGATCGACGCGCTCCGGCAGTCGGCCGAAATCTTCGAGCGACTGCGACGCCGCTGGGTAAAGGAGCTCGGCGCCCAGCGCGTGCGGGATATGGAGTCCGCGTTGCGCACGATGGTCCCGCCGGAATCGTTCCGGCTCGATGTCGCAGGATGGTTCGGAGGCTGACCCGCTCCGTCCCAGCGATCCCGAGGCTTGCCCTATTCGACAACCAGATTTACTGTTTAGACAACTTGGTTGTCTACCTCGAACGGATCGCCCCATGCATTTCCCCACTCACACCCCCGACTCCGCACCCGCCGCGGCCCGTCGCACGATGACCGCGACCGCCGCGCACTTCGGCTACCTCCCCGCCGCGGTGGGAAAATTGGCGACGTCACCACGACTGCTCGACGGATTCATGAAACTCAACGGCCTGTTCGAAGGCGGCACACTCGACGAACTGTCGCGCGAAGTACTGGTCATGACGATCGCCACACGCAACGAATGCCACCTGTGCGTCGCCATGCACACCGCGAAGCTGACCGCGATCGGCGCCGACCCGGAACTGGTCGCCGCATTGCGTGACCAGCGCCCCCTCCCCGACCGCCGCCTGGCCGCACTCCAGGAATTCACCCTCACCGTCGTCGAAACCGCCGGCAACGTCCCCGACGAGCGTGCGAGCGATTTCCTGTCCCACGGCTACACCCCCGAACAGGCCCTCGAGGTGGTGCTGGGCATCGGCACCTACACGCTGTCCACACTGGGCAATCGACTCACCGCGGCGCCGTTGGATCCCACCCTGACCGCATTCGCCTGGTCGGCGGGGCAGCACACGACGTGACAACTGATTGCAATTCGAAAGCACCATTGTTAGTGTGCTGAGCAATTGCAAAAAGCAAGCACTCCGTGAGAGGACCCGCCATGCCCCGTCTCCGCGTCCACAATTTCTCGATCTCGCTGGACGGGTACGTCGCGGGTCCCGGCCAAGGTCCCGATCATCCGCTCGGTGTCGGCGGTGAGCGCCTGCACGAATGGGTTTTCGCCACCCGCTTCGGCCGGCGGATGATCGGCCAGGACGGCGGCAGCACCGGCATCGACGACGAATACCTCGCCGCCGGTGAAACCAATATCGGCGCGACCATCATGGGCCGCAACATGTTCGGGCCCGTGCGCGGGGAATGGCCCGACCATTTCTGGACCGGCTGGTGGGGCTCCAACCCGCCCTACCACCACCCGGTCTTCGTGCTCACCCACCACCCGCGCCCGTCGCTCGAGATGGACGGCGGCACCACCTTTCATTTCGTCGACGGCACTTCCGACAATGTTCTCGAACAAGCCTTCTCCGCCGCCGGCGGCAAGGACGTCCGCCTCGGCGGCGGAGCCGCGACCGTCCGCCGCTTCCTCCGCGCCGGCCTCGTCGACGACCTCCACTTGGCCCTCGTCCCCACCCTTCTCGGCACGGGCGAGCGCCTCTACGACGACCTCGGCGCCCTTCCCGGCTACGCCGTTGCCCCCGCCCGTCCGGGCGACAACGTCACCCATATTCACCTCTCGAAAGTGGCCGCCTGACCGGACGGAGCGGCGTTTGACCTCAACCGCACTCGAGCTCTTAGCGTGGCGGCATGACTGTCACCGCAGCTCGCATATCGATCCCGCGAATCCGGACGGCGAGGCGCGGGATGTGAGCTGAGCCTCTTCTCAGCCCTGGGCGTATCGCGGCCGTGACGTTCGCGCCGAAATCGGCGAGGGTTGCGGGACAGGCGAGTTGAAAGGGGCTGGTCGTGTTCGCGACTGCCGCATCCGTCCGGGTACGCCGAATCCTGGCGAGGACGGCGATAGCGGGACTGATCCTGATCGGGATGGTCACCGCGACCGCCGGGCAAGGTTCGGCGCAGGCGCCGGCGAGCGAGCCGAGTTCGGTCGGCTGGTACTACCCGGAAGTGACACCGTTCGATCCGATACCGCTGGACTACCTGTACGGCTGGAATTCGTGGTATCGGCCGTACTACTCCTGGTATAGGCCCGTTTACCCGCCGGGGTGGTTCGGCAGCAGCTGACTCGCAGGACTCAGGGGCAACCCCGAGTTCCCGTCATCCCCGCGGCCGATTCGGCCCTGAACCTCGTGCCGCCACCCGTGACGCGGTGTCCGATTCGCGAGAGACTGCGTTCGGTGTAACTGATTGGAAGGATTCACCGTGATTGCCAGAACCGAACATCGCACCAAGCGCACGGCGGCGCGCATCGCCGTCGCCGGCGCCATCGTCGCGGCGCCGCTTGCCGCGCTTGCCATTCCGGCCCAGGCCGACGTGGTGAGCGCCCCGGCGGCCACCGACATCGCGCACCCGGGTCACGGGCACGGCCCGTGGGACGGCCGCGGCGACTGGGACCGGCGCGGAGGCTGGGACCACCGCGGCGACTGGGATCGCCACCACCGCGGCAACGACTGCAACCCGTGGGACCGGCACGGCAACGGCTGGAACGGTTTCCGCCAGGTCGTTCCTCCGGGCTGGTTCGGCAGCAGCTGATCCGACGCTGCTCACGGCCCGGCGCCTCCACGGCACCGGGCCGCTTGTCGTCGGTAGCGACGGGCGCTCAACCGGCCGCGGCTATCGTCGCCGCCACGCCGTCGAGGATCAGGTCGAGGCCGAAAGCGAAGTCCGAGTCGGGTTCCGCCTCGGCGGGTTCGATGGCGTCGAACAGTCCCGAGGCCAGCAGTGCGGCCATATCCGGCAGCCGCTCTCGATCCACCAGCGCACGCAGATGACGGCTGTAGTCGTGCAGGGCGCCGGCGGGGTCGAGTTCGGCTGCCGCCATGGCGTGTTCGAGTTGGCGGGCGGTGACGAACGCCTCACGGACGTATCCGCTGACCACCATGATGACTTCGACCTTCGCCGGCCAGTCCAGGGACGTTTCCCGCACTGCGCGCAGCCCCGCGTCCATCCAGGCCACGGTATTCGGCCCACTCGGCGGCCCGGTGACCGGCAACTGGGTCAGCCAGGGGCGGGCGCGATGTACGTCGAGTTGTGCGAGTGCCCAGGCGCGCAGCATCGAACGCCATGAGCCGCTGGGCAATTCGGGTGGCGCACCCATGCCGGCATCGGACATCAGGACCAGTAGTTCGTCCTTCGATCCGATGTGACGATAGAGCGACATCGGCGTAACACCGAGAGCCGCAGCGATTTTCGGCAGTGTCGCGGCGGCGAGGCCGTCGCGGTCGGCCAGCTCGACCGCCGTCGTGACCACCCGATCGACATCGAGTGCGGCCGGACGGCCCAGTTTGGCGTCCACCGGCAACCGCCAGAGCCGGGCCAGATGGTCGGGTACCTCCCGATCGGTCATCAGCACACATCCCGTCGTCGACAATTCTTGCTCCGGGAGTTTAGTATGGTCGATATAGTATAAGGCATATACTTACTGTCGCCGATCGGAAGGACGATCCGTGCACACCGAAACCCTCCGCCGCACCGCGGGTATCGCCGCGGTCTGCGGCGCCGCGCTCATGCTCGTCGAACTGCCGCTCTACTTCGTCTACGAGGGCCCGCCCCCGGACTGGAACATCCTGACCCGAGGCCTGATCGGCCTTGCCGGACTCCTCGGGGTGGTGGTGTTCATGTCGGCCTTCGGGCAGCTGGTGAAGGCCGCGGACCGACGCTACGAATGGCTCGGTTCACTGGCCTCGACCGCCGGTTTGATGTGGGCCACAGTCGCTTTCGTCTCCATGGGCCTCGAGATCGGCGCCACGATCCAGGCGCCGGAGCCGATCGATCCCACTGTCACCGTGTCCGGCACCTATGTGCTGTACGGAACGGTCAGCCGGCTCCTGACCGCCCTGTTCATGACCACGGCCGCTGTCACGATCCTGCGGACGCGGATTCTGCCCGCGTGGGCGGGGCGCTCGGCGGCGGTCCTGGCGGTGGTGAACGTGGCGTTCGCACCGTCGATGTTCTTCGGGAACACTCCGGCGAACTTCTACGCGGCGAACGGATGGGGCACTACCGCAACGGTTTCCGGTTTCACGATCATCTGGTTGCTCGCGGCGGGAATCGCGCTGCTAACCTCAGCGTCGCCGCGAGCGGTTCCCGGCAGTCCCCGAGCGATGACACCCCAGTTGATCGACTGACGACCGCCGATACACCCGGATCGGCTCTACATCGATATACGCTGCGGGAGACGCTTTTTCACTGCCGGAGATAGTCGGCCGCCGCAACACCGATCGTCTGCGCGACGAGCGCGAGGGCCGGTACATCCAACTTCCACTGCTGCCAGTAGAGCGGCACATCGACCCACTGCTCCGGCGCGAAATTCCGCAACGCGCCCGTCCGCAGCAGTGGGTCGGCGTGCGTTTCGGGCACCAGCCCCCACCCGAGCCCGGCGACGATGGTGTCGCGGAAACCTTCCGAGGTGGGTACGTAATGGCGGAGCCGGCTCGCACCTGCCTTACCGGAGGTGACAGTGCGGACATAGCGATCCTGCAATTCGTCCCGGCGATCGAAGACGATCACCGGCGCGTCGGAAAGCGACCGTTCCAGAGGTCCGGCCGCGAAATGACGCTCGACGAATTCCGGACTCGCGACCGGCAGGTACCGCGCCAGACCCAGCAGCCGTGCGGTACATCCGGTCACCGGCTCGGCCAGCGACGTCACCGCCGCCATCACCGTGCCCTCCCGCAGCAGTGCGGCGGTGTGGGATTCGTCCTCACGATGCAGGTCGAAGCAGACCGGCGGATCCTGCGGCACCCGCGACAGCGCGGGCAGAAACCAGGTCGCCAGCGAATCGGCGTTGACCGCGATCGACAGCGTGGTGGGCTCGGAATCGCCGGCGATTCCCAGCTCTCGTTGCGCCGCCTCCTGCAACGCGGCCAGTTGCCGCGCGAAACGTACGACCGCTCGGCCGGATTCGGTGGGCCGCACCGGTTTCGTGCGCATCAGCAGCACGCGGCCGGTGCGCTGTTCGAGTGCCTTGATGCGCTGGCTCACCGCCGAGGGCGTCAGATGCATCGCGGCCGCGGCGGCGTCGAATGTGCCCTCGTCCACGACGGCGAGCAGCGTGCGGACTTGATCAACCGGAAGCTCGGACATCACGATTGCTAATGATAGGTAAGGAAGTTTAGCTGTACTGATCTTGTCAAGACCCATACCGTCGGCCGCGGTGCACAGCGGTATCTTCTCGGCGGCTCTCGCCGGATTCGGCGCCGGCTTATCCCTGATCGTCGCGATCGGCGCGCAGAACGCCTTCGTGCTGCGCCAAGGCGCACGCAGGCAAGCCGTTGCGGCGGTGGTCGCCATCTGCGTCGGCTCCGACGCCATTCTGATCATGTGCGGTGTCGGCGGACTCGGCGCGCTGGTCAGTACCTATCCCGCCGCCCTGACCGTCGTCGGACTCGCCGGTGGCTGCTTTCTGATCGGCTGCGGCGCCGTCGCGGCCCGCCGCGCACTGCGCCCCGCCACCGCCGCCCTCGCGACCACCGGCGACGCCACCGCGTCCCTCCGCACCGCGATCCTGGTCTGCCTGGCGATGACCTGGCTCAACCCCCACGTCTACCTCGACACCGTACTGCTGCTCGGCTCGGTCGCCGCCGGCCACGGATCGCTGCGCTGGGCCTTCGGCGTCGGCGCGATGGTCGCGAGCGGGGTGTGGTTCGCCGGACTGGGATACGGGGCTCGGCTGCTCGCGCCGGTCCTGGCGCTGCCCGCGGCGTGGCGAGTGCTCGACGTCTTCGTGGCGGCGACGATGTTCGTGCTGGGGGTGGTGCTGATGATGCAGCTTGCTCGAGGAACGGGCCTCGCTTCGCCGAGCGGTGCGCTACTTGTGCCGCAGTACGCTCGATACATGAATTCCGAGGTGAAATCGGATGAGCTCGCGCGGGTGATCGCCGACTACGACCTCGCCCACCTCATCAGCATCGGCGACAATTCCCTTCCGCGCATCGTCCCGGTGCACCCGGTCCCGCACTCCGGTCGCCTGCACGTGACCGCGCCCGGCAGCCATACCCGGGACAACGTCGCGGCCCGCCCGGCGGTCAGTCTGGTGTGGGCGCCGCGCGAACCGACGGGTTACTCGTTGATCGTGGACGGTCTCGGCACGCTGGAAAACGACCGGCTCGTCATCGCCCCCACGCGAGCGATCCTGCACCGTGTCCTCGCGCCCGGGCAGGAATTCGGCGATGGCGGTTGCGGTAACGACTGCCGCGCGATTCCGCTCTGAGCAACGTCGCACTCGGCCGGGTTTGCTCAACACCCGGGCTTGTCCCGGTCTGCGCGGGTGAAATCTTCTGGGACACAATTCCTTTCGGTCATTTGTTCAGGAGGAGTTTCCGGGTTCGAACAGGTCGAAGGGGTGCACACCACCCCTCATTCTTGATAGAATTCGAACATGCATTCGAACGCCGGGGAGGACGCGGAGCAGGTTGCGGGACCGCTGCTCGCCGCGGTCGCCGAGCTGTTCGAACGATCGCTGACACCGCTGTCGGATGAGCAACTGACAGAAGCCATGCGGGATGTGGAGAGTTGCACGCGCCGACTAACCGCGATGCAGCATCGACTGCTGATCGAGGCCGAGGAGCGATCCCTGCCGTCACGCACCGGCGCGAAGACGGTCAAGCGGTTCCTGATGGAGACACTGCGCATCTCGAGCGCCGACGCGGGCAGCCGCGTGAATTCGGCGCGCTGGGTAGGAACGTTCCACGATCTCGACGGCGAGCTCCGCGACCCGCAATTGCCCCGCACCGCAGCCGCTTTGGCCCACGGCGAGATTTCCGCCGACCACGTCCGCGGGATCGCGCAGGTCATGAACCGAGTGCCGCGAGGCGTAGCCGACGCGGATCGCGAAGCCGCCGAACAACTGCTGGCGGAGTTCGCACGGTCCGGCTCACCGGACGACATCGGCAAGGTCGGCGACCGAATCCTGGCCTACCTGGATCCCGACGGCCGCCTCACCACCGAGCAGGACCGCGCCCGAATGCGAGGCATCGTCGTAGGCCGGCAACGCCCGGACGGCATGTCCCCCGTACGCGGCGACATCGACCCGGTGCTGCGCGCCCTACTGGACCCACTGCTGGCCAAGTACGCACGCCCCGGCGTCTGCAACCCGGACGACCCGAACAGCCCTGCCGTCGACATCGACACCGCCGACCCGGCGGCGCTGGCCGAGGCAGCCCGAGCCGATCACCGCAGCACCGCCCAGCGCAACCACGACGCACTCACCGCCATCCTGCGCTCCGGCCTGATCGCCGCAGACCTCGGCCGCCACCGCGGCATGCCGGTGACCACCGTGCTGACGATGAAACTCGAAGACCTGGAAAAAGATTCGGGCGCCGCGACCACAGCCACCGGCGGCATCGTCCCGATCCGCGAAGCGCTGCGCCTGGCCGAACGATCCCGCCCCTATCTGGCGATCTTCGACCACGCCGGACTCCCCCTGCACCTCGGCCGCATGAAACGACTCGCCTCCCCAACCCAGCGCCTGGCACTGATCGCCGCCCTCCGCGGCTGCTCCCGCCCCGGATGCGACGCCCCCGCCGGCCTCTGCGCCGCCCACCACATCCGCGACTACGCCAAAGGCGGCCCTACCGACATCACCAACCTCGTCCTGGCCTGCGACGCCTGCCACTCGTTGATCCACGACGGTCCGGGTGGCTGGAAAACCATTGCACAGGACGAGCTTTCCCCGTTCCCGGGTCGAACCGCATGGATCGCCCCCGAACACATCGACCCCAGCCGGACGCCGCGGATCAACCACCGTCACCACCCCGACGAACTACTGGCCGCGATACTCACGCGCATCCACCTGCGCGACGAACGCGAACGGGAGCAACGCCGCCGACACGATCGCGAACAACACCAGCGTTGGCTGCAATCGCGCTCGCGACCACCCGACACCAGCGCGGCCTGACCCCCGACCACCGGCCGGGGAAACTGCCGTGCGCGAAGCAGGTCGCTGACACTCACAACCGCCGGGATCGGTCCGGCCGCACCCGCCCGGCAGCCACCAGGGTCCTCATCGCCACCGCCTTCGCGGCGCACAAAGTGGGATCACATTCCAAGTGCAGCTGCATATCCTCGTGCGCCTCCACCACCGTCGGCACCGGCGACCGAGCGGCGTGCGTCAACGAGAACCACAGGATGTCAGGACGCACAACGGCTTTCACAGTGGGACAAGTGGCTTCACCGAACCTCCGACCGCCCCCGACATCCGGCCAAGCGCAGGAAACCCCGGCAACCGCCAACGAGGCCACACCGACAACCGTCACAACCGAGACGATCAACACCGACATCTCAATCACCGGGCTCGACCCGCGAATCACGCGAAGCAGAGGCCGGCTCCGACGAAATCGTGGGCCGCGCCCGCGCATAGGTAACCTCCGGCTCAACCGGCTCCACATCGCATGCCGCGCAGACAATCCGAAGCCGCTCCCCGAGATGCTCCACACTCGGAACCAAAACCGCCGCAACGTTGTACCCACCGATCCGATCGAGCAGCCGCATGATCGGATCATCGATATCCCCAGCCGTCCGAAACACCACCCGCACCAACGAGTACCCCAACTTCACCGCATGTGCGAGCACCCGCTGCTCATTCGCCGGCCACCCCGGCAACGTCCGGTCGATATACCCGAGCGCCCGAGGCGGCCCCTTCGGCAGCTCACCCGACGCCACATAAGCGGTAGGCAGCGTCATACCGGGCTCCCGATCGTCACAATGAGATACATTCGGCTCCTTCGGTTTTCGTTGGTAAGCACCCGCCGCCGAGGATCACCGCCGGTCGTGGATGGCGTCACAGATATCCGGACATCGACCCGGCGGCGGGGCCGATTCGAGCTTCACGGAGAAACGCCACCAACCGAAGGCATGGAACCGCTACGACGCCGCTACGCTGCAGGTACGGACCGTCGAGCCAAGCGAGGGGGATCGCAATGAGCGTGACGAAGACGGGAGGTACGCGCCCTGCGTACCGAGGCGCTGCGGATTACTCAGCGCGAATTCGCCGAGCGGCTGGGCTTCAGTGAAGCTGCCGTCCGGAAATGGGAAAGCCGTGGAGAGACAATCACTCTCGTTCGGCAGTTCGCAGAAGCCATGGACACCGTCTTTCGGCGTCTCGACCACAACCAAGCCGCTCGCTTCCACGACGCGCTGCTGACCCGTCCGCCTGTAGCCGGTGCGATAGACACTGCGGCAAAAGCAGTACAGATCCGCCTTCCTGATCTACGGAAGGCCCTCGACACTCAGGACGCCCCGCCCGATGGACCGATCCGTTCGCTCGATCTGCTGCACGCGGCTGTGACGTCGACAGTCCGCGATCGCCTCGATTCGAACTACCTCCGCCTCGCCATCGAGCTCCCGTCCCTGCTGGACGAACTACATCGAGCCCGCCTGTCTGCGGACTACTCCGAATTGATATGAATAGCCTTCTCGTCCAGGCTTACCGGGCGGCCGACGCGATCGCGGACAAGTATGGATTCGCGGATCTGTCCGCCCGCATCATCGGCATGATGGAGACCACCGCGCGGGACAGCGACGACCCGCTGCTCGCCGCGACGACCGCCTACGTCCGCACCGAACTCTTCTTCAACAACATGGACCTCGCGACCGGGCGGAAGCTACTCGAACGTGCAGCAGATCGAATCGACCCGTCCCAATCGTTCCGCGCGGCCGCAACCTACGGCTCGCTACACATGCGCGCCGCTGTCGTCGCCGGCTGCGAGTTCCACGCAGACACGGCCCAGGACCACATCGTGGAAGCAACACGCGCAGCGCAAATGGTCCCGGAATCGACCTATTTGGGTACAGCATTCGGCCGCTCGTCCGTCCGCATTCACCAGATCTCCCTCGGCGTCGAACTTGGTGACATCGGTGGGGCGCTCACAGCCGCTGAAAACGCCACCCGACGAAATCCCCGCCGAGCGTCGCTCGCACTTTCACATCGACCTCGCACGGGCACGCATGCAAGCTGGAGATCGGGACGGCGCCATGCAATCAATCCAGGCTGCCCGGTCCATCGCGCCCCAACACACCAACTGTCATCCGCGCGTGAAGGAAATACTTGCGCGCCTAAGTGTTTAGCCGATCGCTTCCACCAACTCGGTGAGTGAGCCGACAACCCAGTCGGCCTCCTCCGCCGCAATGACGTCGTCTGCCCACAGATATCCCCACGGCCCGCGCCGGATCAGGGCACACCGCAGGCCGGCACGACGAGCCGGGATCAGATCGTTGTCTCGGTGATCACCCACGTACAGGATCTCGTCCCGGCGGCCGGGCGCAAACTCGGCAACGCGGTCAAAGAACGAAGAGTCCGGCTTCGCAATTCCCCACTCCCCCGAGGTCGCTATCGCGTCACAGGGAAGATCGAGCGCGCGAAGCAACTCGGCCGCCCGCGCCGTCTGATTGCCGGCGATACCCACCCAAATCCCACGCTTCTGCAAGACCGACAACGCAGGTCGCACGTCGGGATAAAGATCCCGCTCCCCGATACGCTCCGCACACCCAGCTGGCTCACGAAGTCGCCGCTCACGATCGAGATCGAACCCCGGTCGGAAGTACTCAAACGTCTCGGCATTGTTGCGGCCGGCAGCCGTCAGCGCCCCGAGCACGGCCGAAAAGGTATGGCGCGGAACCCCGATCCAGTCGGCCCAAGCCCCAAACTCGCAGGTGTCGTCGATCAGGGTCTCGCCGACGTCGAAAACGACCGCGCGAATCAAGTTCCAACCTCCTGACGGTGGGCTGCCGACAGACCCGCTCAGATCCGCGGAAGGGCCTGGTGCACTCCTCGAGATCGACTGCGTCGCGGCGGATCCGGTGCACTGTCGACCTAGAGCATCCGCTCCGAGGACAGTGGGGGGCGAGCCGATCCGGCCCGGCATCTACCCCGGCGCATTATTCACGACTGTGCGACGAACGCGCTGAAGAGTCCTGCGAACTCCTCATCCTGTTGGTGCGTCCCGAACAGCAATGCGCGGTCGAGGTACGTGTTGTTCAGCTCGCACGAGGTCTCCGGCACCAGCACACATGCGTGACACGCGGCGAGGTTCAACGCGTCGGCCCCCGAGGCCTTCGACTCGATGCACACCGGGTCGGAGGAGCACCACGACAAGCGGACCAGCCCCTCGCGCAGCATGGTCGCGAACGTCTCGGGCGAGGCCTGCGAGGCCACGCCCCCGAGGCTGCCGGCCGAGTCCGAACTCGCCGTGTAGACGAGGATGCCCGCCATGTCGTCATCGACGTAGAGCCGCTCGCGCAGCGCCGATGCGGGGTACCCCGCATCCAACGAGAGCTGGTCGATCAGAACGTGTGCGAGGGTGTGGACCGCCACCTGGACGATGTCGACGGCTGGCGCCTCGCTGCGGCCGAAGACCTCGGCACGACGATCCGCCGCGGCCTGCAGCGAACATCGTCGGCCTGCGGCGAAGGGCTGCTTCGCCCAGTCCGCCAGCTTGTGCCGATCGAGTGCGAGGAAGACTCCCTCACCGATCACTTCGATTGCGGGAAGCCAGTTCCGGCTGTCAGCGGACAAAGTGCAGAGTCCCTCGGATCCCGGTTCGCGCGCCCCATCCAGTCGAGAGAACCCGAAGAGCGCCCGGACCTCGCGCAGCCGGGTGACCTTGCGGATCTCGGTGATCAGTCCCGGTACCGATGCGTCCTTCGCCATCGGCAGACAGACGAAGTCTGAGTCGATCCCAGTCTCCTCCTGACCGGAGATCAAAGCGGCGAACTCGTCACGGCGCAGGGCCTCCTCGCCGAGGTCGGACGCCTCCTCGGTCTCACGACGCCGCTCGATCTCGCGGGTGATGTTCTCGACGGAGAACCGTCCTTTCGACTTCTTCGCGAGGTTCTCGAGCATCTTGGCCGTGTAGGCCTCCGGGTCTCCCAGGAGCTCCCAGTGTCGATCGACGAACTTCGCCAGCGCCTCCGAGTACGGCGGGATCGAGATCGCCGAGCGCACTGCGGGGAACCAGACGTTCGACGCACCGCGCTGCAACACTCGCGGAACCAGCGAACAGTCTTCCGTCGCGTCGGGCCCCAACCACGGGCGTGCGCCCTGACAGGTCCCGAACTCGGCCAATGCCTTCGGCGCCACCGCACCGTCCAACGACTTCGGGCTCACCCCACAGCTGCACTCGAGCACCAGGTCTGCGAGCGAGGATGTGCGGCCGCGCGACTGCAGCTTCATCGCGTGCTTGGTCGCGGCCGGTGCCACAGTGCCCTTGTGGAGCCAACGGTAGTAGGGGAATTCATCGATGTGCCCCTTCGTGCAGGCGGTGATGAGCCTGAACGGCGAGAGCAGCGACTTCTCCTTGCACTGCGCACACTTCGCGACGTTCCAGTCCTTCGCTAGGTCATACAGCGAGCCGATCCGGCGGCACGAGGGACACACCTGGGTCACCGGGAATCGGATGACCGGGACGTCCCGCGGCGTGCCTGCCGGCGGCACCTTCAACTCGGCAACGCGCAGCGAACGGGCTAGGCGCGGCTCGCTGACGGTGTTCGCGCGCTGCTCGTTCCAGTAGTCGAGGCCCACGATCATGTAGCTCGTCGTCTCCGACGGGAAGAGCCCGCCGATCCCGTAGGTGCTGAGAAGTTGACCCCTGCGGGCCTTCGCTCCGGTCGTCATCGCTTCCTCTTCATTGGAATCGCGTAGAGCCCACTCTCGGCGTCGACCTCACGCATGCTCATCATCGTTGGCCAAGGAACGTCCTGCTGGGAGTACTCGATGTCCTCGTCGGTCAACGCGACCGACGGATCGACGAGCAACGAGGCTTCGAGGTTCTTCGCGTTGCTGTACCGCATGTTCGGCCGCGCCTCACCCGCCTCCGACCACACGTCCAACAACTCGTGCACCTGCTCGACCGTGCCCTCGCGCTCCTGCTCGGCATCCTCATCCAAAGGAACCGCCGGGTTCGTAAGCACCGCCTTCGCCCGCTCGCCGATGATGTCGGCGACCTTACACAGGTCGTCCCAGTTGTCGGCGGCGAGATACGCGGCGGTGTCCGGAGCGAGCTCCGGTACGAGCAACCGTGCGAGCGAGACCAGCACCCCGTGCAACCCGCGGTCGCGCGCCCTGGCCGCGAACGGCGTCGCGCTAGTAGCTTCGACCGCCCGGTACAGCGCCTGGTGATACGGGACGAAGCTCTCGTAGTGCGAGCGGTCTCGGGAACGGGCGGCATTGAAGATCGTGACCACGAGACCGGGGAACTTACGGCCCACGCGGCTGGTCGCCTGAATATATTCGGAGCTCGACTGCGGCTGTCCCATCACGGCCATGAGACCGAGCCGGTCGATATCGACACCTACCGAGATCATGTTCGTGGCCAGCACCACGTCGTCCGGTTTCCCCGTCGACAGCGCCACTTCGAGCTTCTTGAGGCGTTCGGGAATCTCCGATGACGGGACGCGGCTGGTCAGCTCATTGACCGGTTCGAGCTTTCTCGTCTCCGTGCCCTTCCTGTTGGCCACTACCTGCAGCCGTTCACGTACGTCGCCCTCGACCTGCAGATTCGCACTGCCGAGGACCCGTAGGCTGTTGAAGTAGCCGAGCAGTGTCCAGTAGGGGTCCCGCGTGTCGTCATCGCCGTCGATGTCCTTCGCCGCCTGTAGAAGAGCCGCGTAGACGCGCACCAGCAGGGTCGCGTGGCTCGACCCCGGCGACATGACGCCTACGTATTGGCGGGTGCCCTGCGTCTCGGGCGGTGCAGGCTCAGCGAAGAACGACTCGTCGGGGTTGATCCCAGGCGGTGGGAACTGTGCCGCGCTGCGTGCGAACACCGATCGGATCTGCTTCTCCGCCCGCCGGATCGTCGCCGTCGACGCGATCACCTTGGGCCGGCCGCGATCCGCTACTTCTTCGAGCGGGTCTGACGAGCATGCGGCGTCGACTGCGGTCTCGTACAGCCCAACCATCGAACCGAGCGGGCCCGAGATCAGGTGCAGTTCGTCCTGGATGATCAGGTTCGGCGGGTGTCCGATCCCGTCACGAGCGAAAAGCTTGCGGACGTCCTCCCGCCAAGCCATCGCCGCGAACTTGTCGACGGTACCGAGAATGAGTTCCGGTCGCGCCCGATAGACGTCCTCGTCGACGACATGGACCGGCAGACCATCCTTGAAGTCGCAGTCGGCCGTGCCGCAACGGATCTGAAGCTGCTCCTCCGGAGACCTCACAACCCGATAGTTGGCGTGGTCCATCATCGCGCCGCACCACGGACACTGTGTCAGCTGGACCGGGTTCTTCGACTGAAGCTCGCGGCCCGACGCCAGATCACGGAGCGACTTGCGAGCCTCCGCAAGCGTGTTCGGGGTGCCGCCCTGTCCCACCCACAGCCCGATCGAAAACGGCCGACTCCCGATGCCGGAGTCGCCCGTGCGCACCGTCTCGAGGGAGCACATCAACATCGTCGCCCGCTCGAACTGCTGAATCGTCAACAGCCGCAGGGTGTACCGCATGATCACGCCGACGCCCTGCGCCTCGGGATCGAGCAGTCGTCGGTGCAGGATGGAGAACGCGACAAGGCCCAGATACGCCTCCGTCTTGCCACCACCTGTCGGGAACCACAGCAGGTCCGCGATCTCGCGGTCCGGATGATGCCGGTCGACCAGCCCAGGGAGGTTCAGCAGGATGTAGGCGATCTGGAAGGGGTACCAACGGTCCCCCACCCCATCGCCCACCTCACCCTTCCCGCCGCTGCGGACCCAGTCCTGGCGTGCGCGTTGTAGCTGCATCGCCTGGTTCGCCAGCCGGAATGCGCGCATGCTGATCGGGTCCGACTC
The DNA here is from genome assembly GCF_015354405.1 of Nocardia sp. BSTN01. Lineage (GTDB taxonomy): Bacteria > Actinomycetota > Actinomycetes > Mycobacteriales > Mycobacteriaceae > Nocardia. Next base: position 19,842 of record NZ_JADKYP010000062.1, read on the forward strand.
CAGCAGGTCGATCCCGGATTCGATCCGGCCCGCGGCAGTCCGGGCGTACTCGATATGGCGCCGAGCGGTGCCGAGCAGGGCGTCGCGCACATCGGCTTCACCTGAATCCAGGCCGCTCGCAAGCTGTTCGATCCACTCGCGGTAGCGCGTCGTCAACCCCCGCAGGCTCGCGACGACCTCCGTGTCCGTCGCGGTCGCCAGGAAAGACATCCGCAGGTCGACCGACTCGTCCAGGAGACCCGGGCGGGCGCGGGCGACCTCCAACGTCGGGAGGAATGTCGTCGCGACGCGATCCACGGCCTCCGAGTAGGTGCTCGTGTCCCAGTCCACGGCGCACCCGTGCCCGATCGCGAACGTCCGCTTGTTCCGATACAGCAACGCCGATGTGTCGAGGTCTTCGTCGCGTCCGACGTTCACGTGCCCGGAGCGGTCGACGATCGCCGGCACCGCAGTCGAGACGGTGAGCCCCACCTGGAACCACGCCTTGTCGTCCCGGAGCTCGCCTTTCACCGGCACACGCGTGTTCCGCAGCGCCATCGACACGGTGGTGACCCCATCACGCGGCGGCCGCACATACACGTACAACTCGAGACCGTCGGCGATCTCACCCGGACTGCGCACTCCCGGCTGCACGACGGACACCTTCACCGGCTTCAGGTTCAACGGAACGCGCCGCCAGTCGCTGGAACGGCCTCTCTTCTTGGTGTTTTCCATCGGCTCACCGTCGGCGTCGACGACCACGTAGCTCGCGCCTGCGACCAGGACCGAGACCTCGCTCGCGTCCGCGAGCCGGACGGAGAACGTCAAGCCCACCGAGGATGGGTACCGCATCAACGCCTGTGCGACCGGGCTGTCATCCGACGCAGACGAGTCTTCGGCGTCGGCACCGTCGGGTTCTGGGGTCTCCTGCTGCAGGCCATCACCCGGCCACAGTGTGCCGATGATGTAGCGATCGAGTGGCGCTTCGGAAATGATCTCGTGTTCTCCGTCGCCCGGGCCCACCACGTCTCGGGCCAGCTCTTCGACCATCTCGTTCCTGAAGCGGTACTTCTCGTCCAACGACGCCCCCTGAGCAGAGTTCACGAGATCTCCTCCATGATCGACCAATCCGGCTGTGCCAGACCGACAATTCGGGGTGCGAGCCAGAGCCCACACGAACCCACGTCGGCGTCCCGCGACTTACGGGGGTCTCCGCCCACGGTCTCCACCGATACCAACGACATTCCCGACAGGATCGCAGGCCACGACCCACCGCGCAGACCGAACGCTTTCACGAAAGCTTCGTTGAACGAGTCGCTGGTGCGCCCGACCGATCGTCCGTCCTCGGTCGTGAGGAGATACGAAGGCAGCTCGGAGGTCGACTGCTCGGTGTCCAGGCTCGCCAACACCCGGGCACCGACGAGGTCGTCCGCACCGAGCGTTTCCTGGACGGTCATCGCATCGAATCCCTCGACATAAGCCGGGAAGTCCACTGCGACGTCCGTGTACTGGAACTCGACGGCCCGCGTCCGTTTCGTCTTCGGATTCCGATTCGGCACGCGTTCAAGGAGCCGGCCAGGAAGCCAGTGCATCTCCTTGTAGACCGCATACGTGCGCGGCAGTTCGCAGAGGAAGATCTTTTCCCGCGCCCTGCTCAAGGCAACGTACTGTGCACGCACCGACGCCCACGCGTCCTCATCGTCTCGTTCATATGACCGATCAACGATGAACACTCGGTCGAACTCGAGTCCCTTCGCTCGATGGACGGTCGAGACGATGACGTTGCTCAAATCGGGCTCGGTCAAGGTCAGGGGAACGGTGCCCGACGTGACCAGGTTCCTGATGCGCGAGATGTTGAGGGCGTCGCCGGTGGAGCGCCGTGAGTTCTCGGCAGACTTCAGCAGGTACCAGGCGTCCTCGCCGATCTCCTTGCCGAGCACCTGCTCCAACGCCTCCTCGGCTTCCGACCGTCGGACGTCCGGACCGTCGAGAGGCCCGAGTGCCTGTGCGATCCACCGCGCGGCACCGAAGTCCTGCGCGCGACGCCGGACGGCATGCGCGATTCCGTTGTTGTTCAGGTACTTCGACACTCGGAGGACCTCACCGTTCGTCGTACACAGCACCGCCGTGCGCACGCCCTTGAAACGGAGCATGTCCGCCCATTCTTCGATGTCCTCGAACAGTGGCAGGTCCTCGACGAACTCGTCGAGCACGCGCTGAGCTTCATGCGCATCAGTCAGGCCACGTAGCCGGTCCCCCAGCTCGACGACCTTTTTCGGTTGCTTTCCCCGTGCGCGGTAGTTCCGACCCAAGCTCAGCGTCGCGGTACCGAACTCGTCCTTCAATGCGGCGAAGACGTCGCTCGAAGAGGTCTTGCTCTGCGACTCCGCCAACTGAAAGTCGTAGATTCCCTGGAGCGGGTCCCCGAGCACCGTGAGCCCTGCATCGGGATCCAGCCTGCGCAAGATCGCGAGCACGAAGTCCGCGCGGTCGCCGACGAGGTCCTGCACCTCGTCGATCACGACATGACGGAGGTCCTCGACCTCGAACGGCGTCTCCTCCGCTTTCTCCAGGATCTTGGTGGCCTGTCGGATGCGCGCCTCAAAATTCCCCGCCGGTTCCACGTCCGCGCCGATCAGGATTTGACCCGCGAAGGAGTCGAACGTGCGTACGTTCGCCGCTGCCACTTCCCGTAGGTCGAGACGCGTCCGGACGGCGGTCACCGCCGCCCGCGAGAAGCTCAGCACCAGGATCTCCGTCGACGCGGAGAGGTACTCCTCCTCGACAAGGTGACCGATCCGCGCGGCCACCACCTCTGTCTTGCCCTGTCCGGCTCCCGCGATCACGAGGAGTCGCCGGTCACCAGGGGACTCGACGACCTCCCGCTGAGCATCGTCGAGCTCCAACGGCGCATTCACCACGACGTCTCCATCACCTCGATCGATCGGGAGATGGACTCGGTCGTGTAGCCGCATCTCACGCCGCCGAGGTCGACCGTCGATCCTTCGTCGCCGGATTCCACATATGTTCTCCTACGCACCGACAGAAGTCGCATCCGAGGGGCAATCTCACGCCCGACGCATGACGCGACAGCGGCGCGCTCAGCTGACAAGCAACCCCGTCGCGCCGCGGTCACGGCAGATGATCGCATCATTCAGTCTCCTCGTCGGCCGCACAACTGTGACTCCGTGTCCACGTAAAACGAGGCGGCAGAACACCTCTGACGTCGGGCACCGAGCCCACGAACATTGCCACATCAGCGTCGCCAGCGCAGTCGTTCAACCGATCTACACGTCGCTCGATGCCACCACATCGAAGACAACGTCACCCCTCGTCGGTCGATGAGTCCACCCCGGGGCGCTGGGCTGTCAGGCGGTGTCGGTCGCGCCCTCCGTATCGATCTCGCTCTCGATGATCTCCTTGAGACTGTCGAAGACGATGCTGTCCTCGAACTCGACGAGGTTGTCGAGAACGTTGACGATCAGTACTTCGTCACTACCACCGTTCTTCGGACCTCGAAGGCCGCGACCGACCATCTGCATGTACCGGACCTCGCTGCTGGTCGGTCTGGTGATATAGACGGCACGGGTTGCAGGCGCATCGAAGCCCTGCGACAGCACCGCATAGTTGGTGAGCACACGGAGAGCACCGGACTTGAACCGCTCGATCGCCGACCGCCTGTCTTCCGGACTGGTGTCCTGGTCGATCGAGGCCGCCGGCCTGCCGGACAGGGTGAGCAAGGTGGCGATCGTCTGCGCACTCTCGACAGAAGCCGCGAAGACGACGATCGGCCAGTCGTCAGGTTTGCTGAGAATCGACTCGATGATCGTTCGCGTCCGATCCTCGTCCCGCCCGAGTCGTCTCGCCGCATCGCCCGGGAGCCAGTACTTTTCGCGGAAGTGCTGGATTTCGTGCTCCGCCAGCTCGACCGACACGCCTTTGAGGATTTCGATGCTCGCGCGGGCGAGGATCCGATCCCGCTGCAGGCGCACCTGCGGATGTTCGTTGCCGAAAACCCCCTCATCGAGCAGATTCTCGTCGAACCTGCGCAGCAGGCGGTGTGTCTCGTCACTGTCACGCTTCCCGCGGAACGGTGTCGCCGTCAGCCCGAGCAGGAGCTTGTCGCGCTGCGCGTGACCGCGTCCCGTCCATTCCAGGATCTTCGTGTACGACGCGTGGAGCGCGCCGTGCGCCTCGTCGATGACCACCAGGGGGCAGGCGGCCAACCAGGCATAGTCCGCCTTTTCTACCGCGCGGCTCATCACCTTCTGCCAACTGGCCACCACGACCTGGACCCCGCCGCGCTCCTCTTCGGTCTCATAGTTCGCCCAGAACCGGCTCAGCACCAATTGGGTGTCCTGCCGCCCCTTCGCACGCCACAGGTACGACCACGCGTCGATCGCCTGTTCGCACAGCTCCTCTCCGTCGGCAAGCCACAACACGGGCCCCGAGAAGTGGCCGTCCGCGCCATCCAGCGACCCGCTTTCGATCGATTCGATGATCGTCTGGACCGCGACGCGCGTCTTCCCCGCACCGGTGGGAAGCGAGATGATCCCCCTCGAAGGCCCGTCGCCGGCCAGCATCGCACCGAGGCGCTTCGAGACAGTCTCCTGATAATCGTGGAGCGGCTTCAACTGTGTCGGACCGTCCACGTACTCGGTGGGCTTGTTGCGCTTCCGCGTCTTCTGCCCAGCCCACTCTTCGCCGAAACCCAGGTCCTGCACCCATTTGCGCGTGTCGTACGAACCGTGCCACGACTTCGGCGGCGTTCTCGGAAGGCCGTGCGGATCCACCTTGCAGGCACGCTCCAATGCCCGGATGCCGAGCATGGTGATGCACAGGCGCGCCAGATCTACCCCCGTCGGCTCTCCCGACCTCGAGTGGGCCAGGTAATCGAACGCATCCTTCGGTATCAGGGTCTTCAAACGGTCGTCGCCGGCGAACGCAAGCAGCCGCGACGCGTCGTCCGGGGCCTTTCTGATGCTGCGGATCAGCTTGGTGTTCCGCTTCCGCTCCATCCGGTCGAGAAGCGCATCCACACGTTTGTCCGTGGAATCCAACATCAACGTGCTCAAGACCTGCTTCAGCACATCTCTTTCATGGTTCCCGGTGACCAGCAGCACATTGCCGTTGCGCGCGCATGTGCAGCCCACACGCACCTCGGGTTGTCCCGGCACGGCAGCGACCTTGCTGATGGACAGGCACTTCTGCAGGGTCAGTTCTTCCGGGTCCTCGTCGAGTTCCAACTCGTCGAACACGTCGAACACGTCCGTCAGGCACACCGGTTCAGCGCTCGTCTCGTACGAATAGTCCACGGGCAGTTCATTGCCCGCGACGCATCCCCACAGTTCTGTGAGGTTGTAGACGTCATCTGCGCTGTCGACCGTCACGCACGGGATGCCGAACGAGTCCAACTCGGCGGCGGACTCACGCGACATGACGATCGCCACGGTCGAACGCGGTGCCGTGCACCAGGTTCCGTTTCGGAGCACCCAGAGTTCCTCCGGCGCCGAATCCTGATGAGTGTGACACCACCATGCATAGATACGACCGACTCGCTCGACGTCGCCGCGACTGGCATGTACCTTTGCCAGCTCTTCGAACTCAGCCGGCGACAGCGACCCGATATCCCGCCTCAGCTGCAGCGCCGACTCCATGTCGCCGCTCAACACGAGTTGATTCAAACAGGGCAGAAGCCCCTCGAGTTCGTCGCTGTCGACGTCAGATGCAAACACACGGCCGATCGACATCGGTCCGAGCGTGGTGGGCAGCCGGCCATGTTGTCTCAGCCACCAGAGTTCCGGCGCAACGTATTGAGCCGCGCCGGTGGCCACGGAAGAGTGCGTGACACGCACACGAGGGGAGTGCATCTCCCCGAGTACGGCCACCGTCAAGGCCGTACAGTTCGTCGGGCTGAGGCGCGGAAGGTTCTCGAGCGGGCCCAACAAAGAATCGATCGACTCGATCCGAAGGTTCTCGCGTGCTTGTACACCGAGTTTCATGTACTCACCGACCGATGACTTTACCGCGGCACGATACTTCGCGACCCAGTGTTCATGGGCGTGCGCCGGGCTGCGGAACGGCCTACCCCGCACCCCGAGCAGTGCCAGGATCTCCCCGTCGGCCGCGTGGTAACCACTGTCGACCAGAAACTCGCCGTCCTCCTTCAGCGGTTTGAGACTGCCCCCGGCCGTCATGAGATCTGCCGGGAGAACCCATTTCCCGCGGCCGTCTTTCACGTGGACGAGTTGTGCAGCGTGCCCGTCCAGCACCTGTTCGAACGCTTCACCCACGCGGCGTTCACCAGACCCTCGCATGGCAATCCAGATGCGGTCCCAATCGACATCCGTGGTCTTACGCAGGTCCGCGAGCAGCTGAAGCATTTCGCCACCGTCCTCGAACGGTGTGATGCCGAGGTGCTTCAGCGCATCGAGCGCACCGATGCGCGTCACGACGTCCTCGTGGACGAACACCGCACCATCTTGTTCGGCGCTCGTCCGGATGAAACAACGCCCGGGCGCCGGCTGCTGCAACGTCCCGTTTTCGAGCAGGACGATCTTGGCCTCACGTGCGTCGAGCTCCATGTTGGAACCCATCGCCACGAGGCTGGCTGCAAGCTCGATCGCCACAGCGGACGCCTCCGGGTTCGGCTCGGCGACGACGTCTTCGAGCCAGTTGAGCACCCGACCGGTCTTTGCCAGGTTTTCCTGCATCAGGCGATCAACCTTCGACCGCCGCTCAGAACTCGTCGTGCAGTCCGGGTGTACCCATGAGGCCCTGTTGCCCACCACCTGGGTCCATTTGTCGGTAAGCCCAGTAACGCTGTCCGGCACGCGCTTCAGAGAGTTCGGTGAACGCATCACGCCATCGAGGTCCGGTAGACAACGCGCATCTCGTAGCGCGTTGTAGACCGGCTCGTTGAGCACCGAATCCGCCCAGCTCCGGTTCTCTTTCCCGCGGGCCGGAAGCACGTCGATGTAGCGACCAAAACTCCCGCCCGCCACTAGTTCTCGTCGGGATTCGACAACTAACTTCGGCAACACCGTAGTAAGGATTTCGTAGTTGAAGGCGCACTCGATCACATTGATTCTGTCGTCGGAGAGCTTCCAGGGCGCATTGACCCGACCGCTCAGGGTGATGTCCGACTTCACAGGGAAGAACGCACTCAGCTGGCCGATTCCCACCCGACCGGTGACCGGTACAGCCCAGCTCACCTGTACCGAGTCGCGCCGTGCGGCGTGACCGGCGGACTCCAACGCGGCTTCGGATGGCAAGTGGTCACACGAGATCACCAGCCATTCGCGGTCTCCCTCTTCCGTCGTGAGCGTGACTCGGTTACCCAGTTTTCGGGCTTTGAAATGGCGCTCTTCACCCGCGATGTCATTACGCAAATCGAGCTGGCGGACGTGGGGCGCGAACAAGTTGAAGGACTCGTCGAATTCGGCGATCTCCTCTGCCAGCTGCCCTGACGTGCCCGGCTTGAGTGGAATCTTGACGATTGTGGTGGCCCAGCTCGACAGATCAGCCAAAACAGCGTCCGAGTGCAACTCCCTCGTCGAGTCGACGATCGCCCACGCCAGGCGAAGTGAGGGCACCTCTTCGGGCGTGAAATGCCGGCCCAGCTCATCGGAGAGTTCCGTAGCGGTCTGCGCCCTGCTGAACTCGAAAGAAACGGATCGACTGAAGATCTGCGGGCCATCTGAGATTCCGCTGATCGACTTGAAGCCCAAGCCGAATCGTCCGATCTCCGCACCCGTCTTGTTCGACAGGTGGGTGTACAGCAGAGCCCGAACACCGGTGTCCTCGAACGGTCGGCCTTCGTTCGCCACATAGAGCGCATCGCTGGTAAGCACGACCTGAATGCGTCCCGGGGAGCCCTGCAGAGCATCTGCCGCGTTCTGAATGAGCTCTTGGATCTGCTTGCGACCGTATCCGCCTTCAGCGATCCCGCGTTCTTTGCCGGCGTCTTCTTCCACGCGATTCGAGTCCTGTTTGTAAACCGCGATACAGCGCGCGTGGAAATCGTCCACCATCCCGACCAACGCCTGGTCAGGGTTTCCCCAAGACTCGCCTGTCACCGTATTCCTCCGCTTCATAGCCCATCGGTCCGAGGCCGCCGTCAGTCCAACTTGTGGTCGGGATGCAGACCGGCATACCAGGTCTCGTAGTTGTCGATAACGACCGCTCGAGGCCCCTGCAGCTCCTTGATGCGGACCATGTCGGCGTCGTACCGCTCGAGAATCCGCTTGATGATGTCCTCCGGCGCCAGCAACGACAGTTTCTTGACCGCTTCCGCCGGTGTGTACTTGTCCAAGATCGACTTGAACACGTCGTACTGATCATCGATCAGATCGTCCACCCGACACTCCCTGCCACTCACGTCACGCCGCATCCACCGACGCGGCCCGCTGGCGATTCAGGCTGTCCCTCGCGGGGCGCGTACTCCGGTGCTCTCTCCAACGGGAATAGTACAAACGAAGCATTGCGTTACGGTCTCTCTCGCTGTGTGGGACCCGGCGCACCCCCAAAGGCCGAGGGCGGCATATTCCACCAGGTCAACGCATCCCAATGCCGGTCGCCAGCGGCTCGGTTGAGCGAGTCGATTCCGCAACACACAACCTGGGAACACATTTGGACGTCGGTCTGTGCCCGGTAGTGCCGGTGGTGAGGTGCCGGCGACTCGAGCCGGTGGTGCCCGTCAGTGGTGGCGCCGCTCGAAGAACTACAAGCGGGGCCGACCAGGTGGGAGACAAGCAGCCGCTCCGGACGCAGGGCCGTGGGATGGAATGGAATGGCGTCCTGGTAGCAACAGGCCGACGGGTTGATGCAGAGCCGAGCAAGTGCCGGAATCAGCTGTGCGCCAAACGGTTCACGACTTCCACGATGCGTTGGACCCAATCTGATGCCGGAACTTCGCTATCCTGAATCTCAACGCGCACGGCGGTTAGAAGGGGCATCGATGAAAGACGTCGGTCAGCGCCTGCGCTCATTGGAAGTATGTGCCGGAGCAGGCGGGATGGCGCTCGGTCTGGAGCAGGCAGGTTTCGATCCGGTTGCTCTGGTGGACAATCGAAATGTCGCCTGCGCCACACTGCGGGCGAACCGACCGAAATGGGTTGTTGTCGAGAGGGACCTGCTGACAATCGATCCGCAGACCGATCTGCCGCTGGACGGTGATCTGGACCTGCTGTCGGCCGGCTTGCCGAGGGTGCGATCTTCGGCAACAACGTCACGCACCAGGGGCGACAACCTGGAACTCGAACTACTCGAAACCGTCGGGCGTTGGGTCGGGAAGCTTCGTCCGCGGGCCGTGCTGTTGGAGAACGTCCCCGACCTGGTATCTCGCTCCGGGTATGCCGAAAGCCGTTCGTATGTAGAGAAATATCTCGACGCGGCTGGCTACCAGTTCAGTTGGCGTGTGGTGAACGCCTGCTATTTCGGTGTGCCACAGCACCGGGAACTCGGGATACTCGTCGCTTTCCGGGACGGCGGGCTCAGCGAGTTCGACGCTGGACTGGATGCAGTGCTACCGACACCACACTTGTCGGTCGGCGCCGTTCTCCGGACATCGATGGCCGCTCGAGGTTGGTTGCAAGCCAATGAATGGGCGACGTTTGCCGATAGGCTCGCCCCGACCATCGTCGGTGGTTCCTGGGACCGCGGTGGCGCAGATCTGGGCCCTGCGGGGTCGCAGCGAGCTTGGGCGCGGTTGGGTGTCGAGGGAAAATCACTGGCCGATGCCCCTCCTGCGCCCGACTTCCAATGGAACCCCCAGTTCGCCGAAAGAAAGGTGCGCCTTACGGTCGGGCAAATCGCTGAGCTGCAAGCGTTCCCTGGCTACTGGCAGATCTGCGGACAGAAGACAGCTCGCTATCGTCAGATCGGGAATGCTACGCCTCCGCCCGCGGCCCAAGCCTTGGGACGAGCAGTGCGTACCGGATTGGGTTGCTGAAGACCTCGGCCCAGCTGGCTATGCTCCATTGGTGCCGAGCGAAGACCTGACCGACGCCAAAGAACGTGCCGACACTGTCGACCTGTTCGCGGGCCCCGGCGGTCTCGATGTTGCCGCGCGATGGCTCGGCCGCGAGGTGTACGGTCTCGAATGGGATATCGACGCCTGCCGCACCCGAAAGGCCGCAGGCCTCAACTTCGAACGTCACGATGTGCGCGATCTCGGTCCGGAAAACTTCCCTGCCGCAACGATGTTGATGGGCGGTCCGCCCTGCCAAACCTTCACTGTCGCGGGGAACGGAGCAGGCCGGCGAGCCCTGGACACGGTGCTGAAGTTCATCATTGCGATGGCGGCCGGAGAATCGGTCCAGGAAGAACTGGCGCAGTTGGAAGACGAACGCACCGGCCTGGTTCTGGAACCGTTGCGCTGGGCGCTGCGAGCAGCCGAACTCGGTCGTCCGTACCGGACGATCGTGCTGGAGCAAGTCCCCGCAGTCCTCCCGGTGTGGGAGGCGATGGCAGAAGTGCTGCGAGACAAACTGCAGTACCGAGTCCAGACCAAAGTGCTGCACACCGAGATGTACGGAGTACCGCAGACCCGCCGTCGCGCGGTTCTCATCGCTTCGATCGACGGGACACGGCCGATGCCACAGCCGACCCATCAAATTTACCGTAAAGCTGGGCTGCGGCCCACAGACAACCATCGGTTACCGAAGTGGAAAACCATGGCCGACGCCCTTCCGGATAGACGCGAAACCTTTCGGGTGATCTCGAACTATGGCACAGGCGGGGACCCCAAGCTGCGTGGCGTTCGCAAATCAGATCAACCGTCCGCGACGGTCACCGGCAAAATCTCCCGGAACAAGGTCGTCACGAACGGGCAGACGGATAGGTTCAAAGATGCGGAAGCCGGCCGCCTGCAAAGCTTTCCATTGGACTACCCATGGCAAGAAGGAGCGGTTGCGCAGCAAATCGGCAACGCCGTTCCGCCGATCTTTGGGCTTCATGTCCTCTCGGCCGCACTCGGGTGCCAAGTCACCAGAGAGCAGGCCGATAAGATATTCGAATTGGAGTGGGCCGACGTGCAATGTAAGAAGCCAGAAAAACTTCCCGCCGTTGTAGCGGAACTTCACGAACGCATCCGGTCCGGAGCCGGTAACGCCGCAGCGCTTCGGGACGACGGCGTCGATGAGTACGTCATGGACCAATGAGGCTTATTCGGCGGCGTCGGTGACATAGCAGTCCAGTGGTGTCAGTGATGGTTTCCTCGAAGGTTGCCTGGGGGCGGCGGTAGTCGGTATGGAGGATGCGCCATGGTTTCCAGGTGGGCGATGACGCGTTCGACGACCGTGCAGCCCGTTGACGTCGGAGTCGTAGTGGGCGTCGGATTCGGGCAGGTCGCGGCCTTTCGGTTTCTTGACTCGTGTGATCATCCCGGAGCCTTGATATCCCCTGTCCTTCAGCAGTTTCGAGGGCCGAGTCCGTCGAGCAGCCTGGATGCGGCCAGTGCCGCCACGTCGTGGTCGCGGCCATCGACGGGGCCGGAGATCCAGATTGGGTTGCCCTCCAGATCGTAGAGGACCTGCACGTTCAGGCCCGTCGTCTTGTGCTTGCTGGAGAATAATTGCCGATGGTGGCCCAGGTCCAGCACTGCAGCAGGGTGCCGTCGAGGATGTAGCTGGCAGCCGGTCGATCGTCGGCGACAGGTATCTGCTCGGCGAGCGCAGTGCCGATAAATGGCGTGATCGCCGTAATTGCCCGGCTGGCGGTGGGCCGCGAGGCGCCGAAGGATTCAGTTCATGCTGGACCCGGTTGCTTCGCAGGTAGGCCAGGGTTACACACACGCTGCGGCGCAGCCCAGGCTCGGTGGCCACGTCCGTATCGCTTCGCATCCGCGGTGGATGATCGCGACCAGGTCGGTGATCTCGTTGGTGGTGAAGCCGATAGTATGGCACATGCGCTGCGGTCTTCGTCTGCGGAACCTTTTGTAGCAGAATGATTTCGCGGTGCGCAGGGGCGCCACCCGCGCTGCGACACAACTCCTGTGACCGTTACGTCCGCCTCTAGGAATCGGTAACCGAACGTTGCGGAGCCAGCGGGCGAGCAGCCATCCCGAGCACGGTCGAAGGCCACACTCAAGCCGCTGAGTAAGCGGCCTTCATTCTGCGCCGCCATCAACAACTCGCTTTTCGTCAGCAGACAGCGCGCACCCGTTGCCACCAGAACTAGCGACCGATGTGGGAACGGACTGCCATCCAGCGAAGAACTCGGAAGGGCGCTCCAAGGTCGGCAGCACCCGGTACCCCTGACCCAGTGCCCATCTTGGGAGATCGAGGAGATCAGACATCCGGGCCATCCTGCAAAATGCCCGCTACCAGCCAAACTCACGCCCGGTCCAAGGCAGGCGTACTCCGCATTTCATTCTTGGGCGGGGCTCACCACTGGTCCAGACTATACCGAGAACCGCTGTGCAGTGGACGATTCCGAGCACCACAGCCGATCGAGCGGACGACGAAGAGACCAAATACAGAGGGTGCCAATCGCTTTCGCGGTCCCACCTCGCTGCAGCACGTCGGTCAGACAGTCGGCAATACCGCCTTCGAAGAAGCGAAGACGGTGCACCCCAATCCGTGCAGATTCGCCACCACCGACCGTCCTCCACGTCTGCCGGTCGTAGAAACTTGTCAGCGGCCCGAACCGGTCAGAAGTCGAGTCCTGACCACGGGATGATGATCGGCAAGGGGAATTCGAATCGGATTCCGTCGTCGTCTGCTGGTGTCCACTCTCCCGCGAGGAGGTAATTGGTCGAGCGGAGGGGACGCACGCCTACCGGGAGCTTTCCGTGTCCGGTTTCCAGGGCGTAAGCACGAACCGTGGCGATCGCGCTGTTCTCTCGGGCTAGCGTGACTTTCCAGTACTTAATGCCTGCGGTCGCATAGCGGCGTTTCTTGATCTCCACATCGGATTGCGTGTTCGACGGCGACAGGACTTCACCGACGAGGACAATGTCGGTGGAGCGGACATCCTGGTACGGCGATAGAAGGCAGTGATAGCCCGAGAACTCTGGGGTCAGGAAGTCGGATTTGCCTGGTATTTAGCCGATCCTGACGGTCAACTGTTCGAGATCGCGTGGGACTCTGGCGCGCCCAACGCCGAACGCTGAAGTAGTCAACGCGGGCGCAGCACCACGATGCCGGGGACGGTTTGCAAGTACTCGCCCAGCGGGGTGTCCACCACCTTGTTGTTGGCGGCGAGGGACGACGCGTTTCGGAAGAGCGGGCCTGACGGCGTCTTGATGAGGATTCCTACGTGGGTGACGTCGAGGCCGGGTTGGTCGGCGTAGGCGCCGATGTAGTCGCCGGTTCGGAGCCCGCTGATGACACCCTCGTCGACAGCTGCACTTGGGATGTAGGTGATGTCGCGGTCGACTACCGGGATGCCGGGCAAATAGACAGCTCCGTCACCCTTTGCGTTGAGGTGTTTGGGCACGGTGGTTGCGGCGGGTGTCAAACTCCCGGTGATGTCGGTGGCGGCGATGTCGGCGACTCGCGCCCAGTCGGTGAAGAAGTGTTTGCGGTGGGTGTAGTCGACTTGGGCGGCGGCGTAGCGGGTGTCGATCAGGTTGGCTTCGAAGCGGTTTCGGTCGGTGGTTCGGCTCAGGGCTTCTACGTAGTCGAGGAAGGTGAAGCAGTCCACCTGGCGGAAGTCGGCGACGAGCTGTTCGGGTTGGGTTGGCGAGCCGATGAGGGTGTTCGCGCCGTAGGGGGTGCCCAGGAATTGGCGGGACAGCAGGTCGAGTAGTTCACCTTTGCTGGCTCCGGTCGCGCCGGCGCGCAGTGCGACGAGTTCGTCGATGCGGTGGGAGGTGGTGTCGTCGATGGCGGCGTCGGCGCTTGCGCGTGTGGGCAGCAGGAGTGCCGCGGCGACGAGGACGAGCAGGACCGGCAGTATGCGGGTGGAGCGCAAGACACCTCCCGGGTGACGAGTGGAATGGCTGGTATCCACCGTAGACCAGTCGGCGGCCGCTCCGGACTGCTGTTCTGATCAGGGAAAGCCGATCGGAACGGGGCTCGTCACCGGAACGGGAGTAGGGCCGGGGTCGACCGCGGCGGCGGCTCTGTCACTCCAGATTTCGGCCGCGTCGACACGGCCGGCCATGGCGAGCACGTAGGCCAGGCAGGACATGGCGCCGGGGTGGCCGGCGTCGGCGGCTCTGCGCCACCATATTTCGGCCTCATCGGTTTGCCCTCGATGGTCAAGGATGCAGCCGAGGAGAAACATCGCTCTGGGATAGCTGGACTCGGCGGCGCTGCGGTACCAGGCTTCGGCTTCTATCATGCGGCCGGTTTTCTCCATCGCTACCGCCAAGTTGCACATAGCGACGGGACGTCCCGCCTCGGCGGCTTTGCGATACCACCACTCGCCCTCCTCGGGCCGGCCCGATTCCATCAACAGTCCGCCCAGGTTGGTCATCGCAAACGCTTCGCCCGCCTCAGCGGCTTTGCGGTACCAGGACTCGGCCTTCCCCACTTCGCCGGAGGCTTCGAGTAACAAGCCCAGGTTGAACATCGCGGCCACGTTCCCGGCCTCAGCGGCTTTTCGATACCAGGTCTCGGCCTCCCGTTGCCTACCTGCCTGCTGCATTGCGCAGGCCAGGTTGAACATCGAGGCCGGATGTCCGACTCCAGCGGCCCGCCGATACCAGGTTTCGGCGTCCTCCGACCTTCCCGACTCCTCCAACGTGATCGCCAAATTGAACATCGCCTTGGGATGCCCGGCATCGGCCGCCTTGCGCCACCAGGCTTCTGCCTCATCCGTCCCGCCCGAGTCATCCGCGAGCACACCGAGCCTGAACATCGCAGTGGGATGGTCGGCGTCGGCGGCTCGGCGGAACCAGAGCGCGGCCGGCTCGACCTTGCCGGCGTCCTCCAGAAGCAACCCCAGGTTGAACATCGCTATGGGCTCGCCGGTGTCGGCGGCTCGGCGGTACCAGGCCTCTCCTTGCTCGACTTGTCCCCGCTTCTCCAGCAGAACTCCCAGCGTGGTCATCGCGCCGGTGTGCCCGGCGTGGGCGGCCTTGCGGAACCACTCCTCGGCACATTCCGGACGTTCCGTCGCCTCGAGGAGTAGGGCAAGGTTGTTCATCGCCGTCAGGTGGCCGAGGTCTGCGGCGCGGCGAAACCATCTCTCGGCATCCGCCACCTGCCCTGTATCACGCAACCTCACCGCCAGGTTCGACATGGCGGTGGCGTTCCCGAGGTCTGCGGCGCGGCGAAACCACCTCTCGGCTTCGGGCGACCGACCCGTATCTTCCAGAAGCAGCCCGAGGTTGTTCATCGCGCCGGCGTGTTCGTTGTCGGCGGCGCGTCGGTACAAGGCTTCAGCCTCCTGGACACGCCCCTTGTCTTCAGCCGCGACGGCCCCGCTGAACAGGGCGGCGGCGGAAGCTGTCGACTCCTCTGCTCCAGTAGGCGCTGTGCCCGGAGGTTTCAGGGGCGCCCCCTCCACCCTTCGCACCGCGCGCATAACGCGCAGGGCCGCTGACTTCAACACGTGATCATGGGCCGCACCGGCATCGTCGAGATCCTCGGCCAGCGACGCCTTCTTGGCTTCAGAATCCGGCTTGCGTTCCACCGCCGAAACGTCGACGTCCGGATATCTGTCGGCGATCAATCGCTTCAAAGCACTGTAGGTGTCCGTGACCTGTTGTGCCACAGCGTTTTCAGAGCTCCCCGACGCTATCGCCGAGGCTACGAGCGTACTTACGAAGTTCATGTCGAGTCCTCCCGCCTCACCCCACGATCAGTATTGCCGAACCCACCGACAACTCCGCGGGACCGAGTCGCCCGGCATCGGTCTGCCGAAGGTGCCGGAACCTCGGACGGGGCCGACAGCGTGAGAACGTGGACCTGGGGCGGCGAGCCCTCGTCGTTCGGGACACGCCGCTCGACTCGCCTGATAGAACTGACTGCGACCGTCGTCAGTTCTGCTCGGCAGAGCGACACCCAGCAGAGAGGCCAACCCGGTGGACCGCAGCTCATTCCAGAAACTCTTCGACCTCAGCGGACGGACCGTGATCGTCACCGGCGGTACTCGGGGTATCGGGTTGGCGCTCGCCGAGGGGATGGCTTGTGCGGGGGCGAATGTTGTTGTCGCCAGTCGGAAGCCGGAGGCTTGTGAGAAGGCGGTGGAGCGGTTGCGGGAGTTGGGGGCCGAGGCTCTCGGGGTGCCGACCAATTTGGGGGAGATCGACGCGGTGCAGGCGTTGGTCGCGAAGACGGTGGAGACGTTCGGCGGGGTCGACATCGTGATCAACAACGCCGCGAATGCGCTGGCTCAGCCGTTGGAGGTCATGCAGAAGGCGGCGGTGGACAAGTCGTTCGCGGTGAATGTGCAGGGGCCGTTGTTTCTGGTGCAGGCGGCGCTGCCGTATCTGCGGAAGAGCAAGCATGCGGCGGTGTTGAACTTCGCGTCGATCGGGGCGTTCGGGTTCTCCGGCGGGCTGGCGATGTATTCGGCGGGGAAGGCGGCGTTGTTGTCGTTCACTCGCTCGATGGCCGCCGAATTCGCCGGCGACGGGATTCGGGTGAATGCCATCGCACCGGGTGCGGTGGATACCGATATGGTGCGCAACAACCCGCAGGAAGTGGTGGACGCGATGGCCGCGGCACCGTTGCTGCGGCGGCTCGGTGAGCCGGATGAGCTGGTCGGTCCGGCACTGCTGTTGTGTTCGGACGCAGGCAGTTTCATCACGGGACAGACGTTCGTCATCGACGGCGGCACCGTTGCGCGCTGAATCGCGAAGGAGGCAGGCATGTCCGCGTTGACTATCGACTATCGGTCCTCGGGTGTGGTGGTGCTGACCATCGACCGGCCGCACCGGCGCAATGCGCTGGACAATCAGACCGTCGCCGAATTGCATCGGGTACTCGATGAGGTGAACGGCAAGCCGGAGGTGCGTGCGCTGGTCATCACCGGTGCGGGGGCCGGGTTCTCCTCCGGTGCCGATCTGAAGTCGAAACCGGAGGATTTCACGGCCACCGGTGCGAGTCCGACCGCGGCGCTGCTGGGTGCGGCGCAGTCGCCGGTCGCGCGGATCTATGCCGGCCAGGAGTTGATGGCCTCGGCGTTCGAGAAGATCCATCGACTGCGGCAGCCGGTGATCGCGGCGGTCAACGGGGCCGCGGTCGGTGGTGGGTTCGCGCTCGCGCTGGCCTGCGATATCCGATACGCGAGTCGTACTGCTCGCTTCGGGGCGGTGTTCATCCGGCACGGGATCTCGGCCTGCGATATGGGGACCAGCTATCACCTGCCACGGTTGGTGGGCGCGTCACGGTCGGCCGAATTACTGCTAACCGGAAGGGTTTTCGATGCCGACGAGGCCGAGCGAATCGGGCTGGTCCTCGAGGTCGTCGGCGAGGACGAGCTGCTGGACCGGGCGATCGCCAAGGCGGAGGAGATCGCCGCCAACTCCCCGCTCGCGGTGTGGATGACCAAGGAGACGATGTGGCAGACGGTGGACGCGCCGAGTCTGCGCCACGCCCTCGACATCGAGAACCGGACGCAGGTGATGTGCAGCGCCACCGGGGAACTCGCCGAATCGTTCGGCGCGTTCCGCGACGGGGGCGAGTTCCGTTGGCGCCCATTGTGAACCGGTAACCATTCGCGACGAGCGCCCGAGAGGGTTCTCACCGGCTGTGCAGGCCACATCCGAGATTGAACCAGCACCGCGCCCGGGAAGACTGATGCTGTAACTCAGCAGCGGTATACGTTCTCCCGGACGGTGCTGCATCGTGAACTAATCGTGCAAACCTCGCCACTATTGCG
>NZ_JADKYP010000063.1 GCF_015354405.1 Nocardia sp. BSTN01
GCGGAGAACGGAACGTCAAATCGCCACGTCGGCTCGCGTTTGCGCTGGTCAGCGAGCCCCGGATGCGCGGGTGGCCGACCTGAATCACACGGATGTGACTCAGGTCATGGCCAGATCAGCTCCCGGCTCGGCGCGCGCCGGCGAAGTTCTTCTTGCCACGCCGCAGAACCAACCAGCGTCCGTGCAGGTAGTCGGTATCGGCGGGCACCCACTCCGGATCAGAGATGCGCGCGTTGTTCACCGACGCGCCACCGTCGGCCACCGCGCGGCGAGCCGCGCCGCGACTGTCGGACAGTCCGGAGGCGACCAGCAGATCCACGATCGTCGTTTCGGGACCGGCCTCCGCCACGGTGCCGTCACCGGCGGCTTCGGCCAGCGCGGAACCGAGCGTCGCCTCGTCCAGATCGTGCAGATCGCCGCGGCCGAACAGCGCCTGGCTGGCCAGCTGCACCGCGCGGGTGTGCGCTTCCCCGTGCACGAGGGTGGTCATCTCGGCGGCGAGGCGTCGCTGCGCTTCCCGGGCATGCGGACGCTCGGCGGTCGCGGTCTCGAGTTCGGCCAGTTCTTCGCGGTCGAGGAAGGTGAACCAGCGCAGGTAGCGGATCACGTCGGCGTCGCCGGTGTTCACGAAGTACTGGTACCAGGCGTACGGGCTGGTCATCTCGGGGTCGAGCCAGAGGCTGCCGCCGCCGGTCGACTTGCCGAATTTCTTGCCGTCGGCGGAGGTGACCAGCGGGGTGGTGAGGGCGTGGACCTGTTCGCCGTCGAGACGCCGGTTGAGTTCGACGCCGGCGATGATGTTGCCCCACTGATCGGAGCCGCCGACCTGCAGCCGGCAGCCGTGGGCGCGGCGCAACTGCACGAAGTCGTTGGCCTGCAACAGCATGTAGCTGAATTCGGTGTAGGAGATACCGTCGCTGTCGAGGCGGCGCTTGACCGTCTCGCGCGCGAGCATCACGTTCACCGAGAAGTGCTTGCCGATATCGCGGAGGAAGTCGACGGCGCTGAGGTCGCCCGTCCAGTCCATATTGTTGGCGATGATCGCGCCGGTCGGCGATTCGTCGAAGTCGACGAAGCGTTGCAGCTGGCCGCGGATCCGGTCGGCCCACTCGGCGACGGTGTCGGTCGAGTTCATCACCCGCTCCCCCACGTCGCGGGGGTCACCGATCAGGCCGGTGGCGCCGCCGGCCAGGACGATCGGGCGATGTCCGGCCTGCTGGAACCGCTTGAGCGTGAGCAGGGGGACGAGGTGACCGGCATGCAGACTCGCCGCCGTGGGGTCGAAACCCGCATACAGCGTGATCGGGCCCTTCGCCGTATCGGCCCGCAGGGCGTCCAGATCCGTGGACTGTGCGATCAGTCCACGCCAGGTCAGTTCGTCGATGATGTCGGCGCTCACGCCCTCCCATCTTTCCGCACCGGGCACGATCGGCTGCGCTGGGTCGCCTTGTCCGGATGGGCGTGCTGTCCGGTGTCGGGGCCCCGCCGGCCCGGCGTGGACGCGCGCGTATGTGTGCGAGCGTCCGGACCATGGCCGGTGGGCTCCGCTCCCGATGTACTCGAAGCATGACCGAAAACAACATCAGCCAGAACGAAACCACCGGCACCGCAACAATTTTCGATACCGCCGAATCCGATCAGCAGGCCGTGGCGGCTACCGCTTCCCGCGGCCTCGACCACACCGATGCGGGCCCTGTCGTCGTCTTGGGTGGCGCCGGGAAGACCGGTCGGCGGGTCGTGGCGCGTCTGGTCGAGCGCGGGATCGAGGTGCGACCGGCCTCCCGCTCGACGGCGATCGCCTTCGACTGGGCCGACCGGACGACCTGGGACGCCGCCCTGCACGGCGCCCGATCCGTCTACCTCGCGTACCAGCCGGATCTCGCCGCCCCGGGCGCCGACGAGGCGATCAGCGCACTGACCGAGGCGGCGCGGCGGGCCGGGGTGCGGCGACTGGTTCTGCTGTCCGGCCGGGGCGAGCCCGAAGCGCAGCGGTGTGAGGAGATCGCCCTGCGCAGTGGGCCGGCCACGACCGTCGTCCGGTGCAGTTGGTTCGCCCAGAATTTCAGCGAGGATTTTCTGGCCGAGGAGATCGCGGCGGGACAGGTGACACTGCCGGCCGACGCGGTCGCCGAGCCGTTCGTCGACGCCGAGGACATCGCCGATGTGGCCGTCGCGGCACTCACCGAGGACGGGCATGCCGGTGAGATATACGAGCTGACCGGGCCGCGGGCGCTGACCTTCGCCGAGGCCGTCGCCACGATCGCCGCCGCCACCGGTCGCGACATCGAGTATCAGCCGGTGAGCCTGGACGAGTACGCCGCCGCGATGTCGGAGATGGGACTGCCTCGCGAGGCGTCGACTCGCTGGTCTATGTGTTCGGCACCGTTCTCGACGGTCGCAATACGGCCGTCGCCGACGGGGTCGAGCGCGCGCTGGGGCGGGCGCCGCGATCGTTCACCGACTATGCCCGGCGGACCGCGGCCGAGGGCGGTTGGCCGGTAGCGGGCGGCGCATCGTCCGATGCGCCGCGGGAGTGATCGGCCGTGCCGGTGATCATGCGCGATTTCCCGGGACGGCGCCGCCCCACCGGGGCTGGGAACCCGGTTGCCGTGCCGGCCGCCATGCGCGATCGTCGTGGGATGGATGCCCTCGCCGACCTGCTCGACGGCCCGCGCGCTCGCGGTGCGTTCGTGATGCGCTCACTGCTGGACCCGCCGTGGTCGCTGCGGATCCAGGACCGGGCGCCGCTCACGGTGGTGGTGGTGACCCGCGGATATGCCTATCTGGTGCCCGACGGCGACGATCCGATCCGGCTCGATGAGGGCTCGGTCGCGATTCTGCGCGGTCCCGACCCGTACACGGTGGCCGACGAGCCCTCGACCCCGCCGCAGGCGATCGTTCACCCCGGGCAGACCACGACCACTCCGGATGGTGAACTGCTCTGTGAGACATGGGATCTCGGGGTGCGCAGCTGGGGGACGAATGCGGCCGGGACGACCGCACTGCTGACCGGAACCTACGAGGTGGCCGGCACGGTGAGCGACCGCCTGTTGCGCGCCCTGCCGCCGCGGGCCGTACTCGACGGTCACGAGGTGGACGAACGTCTGCTCGGACTGTTGGTCGACGAGTCCGGCCGCGATGTGCCCGGGCAGGCATCGGTTCTCGACCGGCTGCTGGATCTGCTGACCATCGCAGCACTACGCACGTGGTTCGCCCGGGCCGAGGCGCCGCAGTGGTACAGCGCCTACGCCGATCCCGTTGTGGGACAGGCGTTGCGGCTGCTCGAGCATAATCCCGCCCACGATTGGACGGTCGCCGAACTGGCGGCGACCGTCGGGGCGTCCCGGGCGGCGCTGGCCCGCCGGTTCACCGAACTCGTGGGGGATCCGCCGATCGCCTACCTCACCGAATGGCGGCTGGCGCGGGCGGCGGACCTGCTGCGCGGCACCGATGCGACCATCGAATCGATCGCGCGGCAGGTTGGTTACGGGACGGCGTTCAGTCTGAGTGCCGCGTTCAAACGGCGTTACGGGGTGAGCCCGGGTATGCATCGGCGCACCGAAACCCTTGCGGCGGAACCGGAACGCGACGCCGGTGCCGGCGGCTGACACTGCGGTCATGATTCGGTGTCCTTCCGGATGCTCGATGTCTGTTCGAGCGCGCTCACCACAGAAGACGGGGCACTCCGGAGGAATTCATCAGTCAGGAGAAAGCGGATTTCAAGGCGCTCAGGTGCACCCGGCTGGCCGTGGCCGCGGTGTCGGCCGATTGATCGCGGATCGCGTCGAACAACACCTCGTGGGCGTGATGGTCTGCGGCGGGATCGGCCATCGGCCGCATTCGCAGCATCTCGGTCATCGCGCGGTGCACGCGCGGGACGAAGGCGTCGAACAACTGCATCAGCACCTCGTTGTGCGCCGCGACGATCACGGTGCGGTGAAAGGCGGTGTCGGCGTCGACGAGATGTTCGACCGAATCGTCGGATCCGGCGCGCACCGACAGCGCCTTCCGCATCATCCGCAGGTCGGCAGGCGTGCGCCGCTGTGCGGCCAGCGCCGCGGCCTCGGCCTCGATGGCGATGCGGGCCTCGATGACGGCGGCGATGTCGGCCCGGCGCAACACCTCGTCCCAGTCCTCGGCCACCTCCAGCGCGGTGACGAAAACGCCTGCCCCCTGGCGGCTTTCGAGCACGCCCTGACCGGACAGTTCCCGGATCGCCTCGCGCAGCGTGGAACGTCCGACACCCAGCTGGGCCGCGAGGGTCGTCTCGCCCGGCAGTTTGTGTCCGAGTTGCCATTCACCCGCGCGGATCCGGTCGAGCAGGAGCCGGGCGGCCTGGGCCGCGAGCGGTTGCCTCTGCACGGTCGCCATCGGCCCTCACCTCTCTACTTGTCTGAGGAGTTGTCACTCGCTATGGTAGCCGACATGGGACAGGGACTGCTTCTCCTCGGCCGCCGCGGCGGGGTCTGAACGACCGGCACCCTGCCCGCGGGTTGCTGGGCTGCGCCGGTCGACATCTCCGACGCAGAAAGCCGATACCGTGCCCGCCCATACTTCCCGCTGGAATCGCCAGCGCCCCTCCGTCATGCCCTCGCATCGCTATCACGATGTGTACCACCGGGTTTCGGTGCCACTGACCGAGCGCAGCTGGCCCTCGAAACGCCTGGAATCCGCCCCGCTGTGGGTGCCGGTCGACCTGCGCGACGGCAATCAGGCCCTGGCCGAACCGATGGATCCGCAGCGCAAGCGCCGATTCTTCGAGATGCTGGTCGCGATCGGCTACAAGGAGATCGAGGTCGGCTATCCGAGCGCCTCGCAGACCGATTTCGACTTCGTCCGCCTCATCCGCGACGCCGAGCTGGCGCCCGCGGACGTCACCCTCGTCGTATTCACCCCGGCGCGTGCCGATCTCATCGCCCGGACCCTGGAATCGGTGGAGGGGATCACCAACGACGTGGTGATCCACATGTACACCGCGACCGCGCCGCTGTGGCGCGAGGTGGTGCTGGGCCGTTCCCGGGCCGACGTGGCGGAGATGATCGCCGCGGGTGGACGCGAGATCGCGCGACTGGCCGGTGACCGGCCGAATCTGCGATTCCAATTCTCCCCCGAGGTTTTCATGCTCACCGAACCGGACTTCGTACTGGAGGTGTGCGATGCGATGACAGAGCTGTGGGACGCCTGCGCCCAGCGCCCGGTCGTGCTGAATCTGCCGGCGACGGTGGAGGTCGCCACGCCCAATGTCTACGCCGACCAGATCGAATACATGGACCGCAATCTGAGCCGCCGCGACGGGGTGATCCTGTCGGTCCATCCGCACAACGACCGCGGCACCGGCATCGCCTGTGCGGAACTGGCGATGCTGGCCGGAGCCCAGCGCGTGGAGGGCTGTGTCTTCGGCAACGGTGAGCGCACCGGCAACGTCGACATCGCGACGCTCGCTTTGAATCTGCATGCCCAGGGCGTGGATCCGATGATCGACTTCTCCGATATCGACGGGATCCGCCGCACCGTCGAGTACTGCACCCGGATGCCGGTGCCCGAACGACACCCCTACGTCGGGGATCTGGTCTACACCGCGTTCTCCGGAACACACCAGGACGCGATCAGGAAGGGCTTCGCCGACCATCGCCGGCTGGCCGAACTCGCCGGGGTGCCGGAATCCGAGATCGAATGGCAGGTGCCGTATCTGCCCATCGATCCGGCGGATGTCGGACGCAGCTACGAGGCGGTGATCCGGGTGAATTCACAGTCCGGCAAGGGCGGTATCGCCTATCTGCTGCAGAGCGGCTACGGGCTGGACCTGCCGCGACGATGGCAGATCGACTTCGCCCGGCACGTGCAGCGCCATACCGACGACAGCGGCGCCGAGGTGACCGCGCGGTGGCTGTGGGATCTGCTGCGGCAGGTGTACGGCCCGGCCGGCGACGGTATCGACTGTGCCGCGGGCCGGATTCGATGGCGGCACAACGAATCCGGCGAGGTCGCGTTCACCGCGCCGAGTGCCGACGGGGAGGTCTGGACCACCTCGGCGCCCGCCGATGCCGCGCGCACATTCATCGAGATACTCGCCGCGCACGACATCTCGATCGAGTCGCTGCACTCGACCGGCCATCGGCTGCCCGCCGGCGCGGATGCGGAATTCGTGGTCTACGGCGAGTTCCGGATCGGCGGCGACACTCGCTGGGCACTCGGCATCGCCGATACCGTCGCGGCGGCCGAACTGGCGGCGACGGCCGCGGCGGCGCAGCGCGTACGGGTCCCGGCCGATGTGACGAGCTGAGCGCTCAGGCCGACCGCCCGACCTCGGGGGCGCGTGGACTGCGGCGGTAGGCCGAGACCGCCGGGGAGTCGCGCAACCACAGTCGCCACGGGCGGTCGGCGGCCAGGCTCACGCCGACCCGGGGGCCCACGCCGATCGCGGCGGAGTCGGTGATCTCGGGCCCCAACTCCAATCGGATCGGCGCCGCCGGATCGAACAGCGCGGTGCCGTAGTCGGAGAGGGTGATTGCGAGGGCACTGCCGAAGTTCCCGGGCCCGCGCGCCAGATCGGCTTCGGTGCGGGCCGCGGGACGCCGTGAGCGCGCGACCTCGTGTCCCTCGATCACCTCACCGGCCCGCAGCAGCACGGCGCTGGCGACGCCGTCGGGGCCGCTGGTGACGTTCACGCAGGTGTGCATGCCGTAACTGAAGTAGACATAGAGCATGCCGGGCGGGCCGAACATGACGGCATTGCGCGGGGTGCGGCCCCGGCCGGAGTGGGCCGCCGGGTCGTACCAGGGACCGGCCGGGTCACCGCCGTACGCCTCGACCTCCACGATGCGTACGGCGACCGGGCCGGACCGCATCGTCGCGCCCAGCACGCGGCGGGCGGAGGCCAGCGGTTCCACGGCGAGTTCCTCGGCAGACACGGGTTCTCATTCTTACTCGAGCACCCGTGGTGACCGGCGCCACGCCCGCCGCGGACCGTCCGGCTCGGTCAGAGCCAGCGCTCGACGCCGCCGTGATGCGAGCAGGTGCCGCTGCGGTGGCGGCTGTAGCTGTAGGTGCCGTCGCCGCACTGTGCGGTCGCGCCGTCGGGATCCGATCCGGGACGCGGGACGCAGGCGTGGTCGACGTTCTCGTAATCGCCCGCGGGGCAGGAGACGAAGGCCGGGGCGGCGGTCGCGGTGGTGGCGGCGGTGGGGGCGAAGACGGCGGCGAAGCCGACACCGGCGGCGAGCAGCCAGCCGGTCAGGGTGGTTCGACGGGCCGGAATCCTGGCGCCGGATCGACGGGTGCGGCTCGCTACGCTGTGCACTTGTGAAACTCCTACCATTCTGATCTCGGCCGGAACTGTCCCGGCGGATGACAAAAATAGCGCATCCCGCAGCCGCACCGGACATTTCGGTCGAATCAGAGGTACCGGGTCTCCTGCGGCGAGCGCAGGCCGGCGAGTTTGTCGGGGTTCACCTGGAAGCGCAGATTCTGCACGCGGCCGTCGAGAATGTCGAAGGTGAGCGCGCCGACGGGGAATCCGCCGATCTCGCCGACCACGCTCAGCTCACCGTTCACCACCGCGGCCCGCATCCGGATGCCGGTCAAAATGGGCTTGGCCAGCACGCCGAGCAGCCAGCGGGCGACGTGGTCGGGGCCGTGCAGCGGGCGCCGGGCCGCGGTGACCTTGCCGCCGCCGTCGTTCCAGAGGGTGACGTCGGGAGCGAGCAGTTGCATCAGCGCGTTGACGTCGCCCCCGTTGGCGGCCGCCAGGAACTGCTCGGTGATCTCCTGCCGCGCAACGGGATCGGTGTCGTAGCGAGGCCGGCGCGCCTGCACGTGATTACGGGCGCGATGCGAGATCTGCCGGACGGTCGGCTCGGGCCGATCGAGGAAGCCGGCGATCTCGGCGGGCGAGAAGCCGAAGACGTCGCGCAGGACGAACACCGCACGTTCGACCGGGCCCAGCGTCTCCAGCACGACCAGCATCGCCGTGGACACCGTGTCGACGATCTCGACGCGCTCGGTGGCATCGGGTTCGCTCAGCAGCGGTTCGGGCAGCCACGGACCGACATAGGTTTCGCGCACCGCGCGGGCGCTGGTCAGCCGGTTCAGCGACAGGTTCGTCACCGTCCGCACCAGATACGCCTTGGGGTGGCGGACCCGGTCCCGGTCGGCCTCGTGCCATTTCAACCAGGCGTCCTGCAGCACGTCCTCGGCGTCGGCCACACTGCCGAGCAGTTGATACGCGGTGGCGAACAGCAGCCGGCGATGCGTGTCGAACGCATCCCCGGGGTTCGCCGGCGGGACCGTGGGCCGCGCGGTCATCGCACCGGCGTCCTCGGCATCACCGTTCATGCGCTCATCCTCTCCCGCTCGGTCGAGCAGTCGCAATATCGCGTCTCAGGCCCCGGTGCGGCCGGCCGCGCGCGTCGCGCGTCCACCGCGCGACAGGGTGACCGAGACACTCGCGCGCCGGCTCAGCCGGAACGTCGGGACCGGGCTGCTGCTGACGAACTCCTTGTACCGCACCGCGGCCCGGCCCGTCAGATATCCGCGCCGAGGGCTGTCGTCGGCGTGGGTGAATCCGATGACGGCGTCGCGGCGGCCGAGGCTGACCGGCTGATGGAAGTAGCCGAATCGGAACGGGCGCACCGGCTTTCCGCGCAGTCGCCGCGCGATGGTGTCGGCGGCGTAGGCCGCGGTCGGCATCCCGCTCTGGCAGGTGCCGTGCATGCGGCCCCACGGCTGGGTGATCGCGGCGGCGTCGCCGATCGCGTAGACGTCCGGATGCGACACCGACCGCAACGTCGCGTCGGTGACGATGGCCCCCGCCGCGTCCGTGGTGATGCCGGCGTCGGCGGCCAGGGCGGGCACGCGCACTCCGGCGGTCCACAGCGTGAGCCCGGCCGGCACCATCACGCCACTGTCGAGGCGTACCGCGTCCGGCAGCACCTTGGTCACGCGAGTTCCGCTGCGGCGCACGATGTTCAGGCGATCCATGGCACGTTCGACGTACGCGCGCGGGCGCTCCCCCAGCATGGCGGCGGGTTCGCCGGTGCTGATCAGGGTGACGGTGAGGCCGGGATGGGATTCGGCGATTTCGGTGGCGGCTTCGACGCCGGTGAGACCGCCACCGCAGACCGCGACCGTTCCCCCGCTCGCCTCGAGTTCGGCCAGGCGCTGCGACATCCGATGCGCCGCGCGCGGATCGTCGAGGGTCCGGGCATGCTCGGCCACACCCGGCACGGTGGTGGTGTCGGCACGGCTGCCGAGGGCGTAGACCAGGGTGTCGTAGCCGAGTTCGGCGCTATCGTCGCAGAGCACGCGGTGCGCGACCGGATCGATCGCCGTGGCGGCGGCGCGATGGAAGGTCACGCCGGTGCCGGCCAGCAGGTCCGGGATGCGATGGTCGGCGAGTTCGGCACCGGCCGCGACCTGATGCATGCGCAGCCGCTCGGTGAACCGCTCCGACGGGTTGACCAGCGTGATGCGCACCGGCTGCTTGCGGGTGCGGCGCGCGAGCCGGATGGCCGCCAGCATTCCGGTGTAACCGGCACCGAGAACGACGATGTCGTGCGGCCGCCCGACGTCCGGCTCACGCTCGGTCCCTTCGTTGCGCTGGATCTCTCGGTTGCTGCGCTGGGTGTCGCTCATGGTCCTGTCCTTTCGCGGCGGGTCGACTGTGTGATTCGGTGATGGGACAAGTCGGCCGCCGCATTCGTGACACCCTCCGATGTGATGCCAGTCACACGTCAGGAACAGGCCGGGCAGGCGCTCGGTTGACATGTCAGGATTTTCCGAAGACGCGAATGAGGTGACCATGGCCGTGCAGGTCGAGATCTGGACCGATATCAACTGCCCGTTCTGCTATCTGGGCAAGCGGCGCTTCGAGCAGGCGCTGGCCGGCTTCGAGCACCGCGACCAGGTGCGGGTCGTGCACCGGTCCTTCGAACTGGATCCGACGCTGCCGGCCGGGCACAGCGGTCCGGTGGTCGCCCATATCGCCGAGAAGTATGGCATCAGCGAGGCCCAGGCCGCCGCCAACGAGCGCGGCATCGCCGCCCAGGCGCAGGCCGCCGGCCTGCCGTATCGCACCGAGGGACGCGACTTCGGCAACAGCTTCGATATGCACCGGCTGCTGCACTTCGCGCTGGATCGGGGACGGCAGGACGAAGTGCTCGACGCGCTGTACGAGGGCAATTTCGCCGACGAGCGGCCGGTGTTCGGCGATCGGGAACGGTTGATCGAACTGGCGGCGCGAGCGGGACTGGACCCGGTCGAGGTGCGCTCGACCCTCGACGATCCGCAGGCCTACGCCGACGCGGTGCGCGCCGACGAGAACACCGCCGCGCAACTCGGCGCACGAGGCGTGCCCTTCTTCGTCTTCGACCGCACCTACGGCGTCTCCGGCGCCCAGCCTCCCGAGGTGTTCAGCCAGGCCTTGGAACGCGCGTGGGCCGATCACGCTCCCGCGCTGCAGGTCCTCGGCGACGGCGACGCCTGCGGTCCGGACGGTTGTGCCGTCCCCGCCGCGGACGACCGAGGCTGATCGCGGTCCGGCGACGCCAGGGTGGTGACGATCGACGCCAGCCCGATGACCACCGGGCCGACCCGCGCGACCTCGGCGGCGGCCAGCTCCAGCGCCAACGGAACACCGTCGAGGTCCCGCACGATCTCGTCGAGCACCAGGCGATCGGCCAGGGAGTGCATCCGCCGGTAGTGGCTGTCGATACTCGCCGGCAGCAAACGCGAGCCCGGCGAGGATCCCGGATCGTAGTTCAGCAGACCGGTATCGACCGCCAGCGGCCGCACCAGGACCCCGTACTCCTGCGGCAGGCGCAGCGCCTCGCGGCTGGTCACCACGATCCGCACCTGCGGACATCGCTCGAGCAACTGTCCGACGTGGGGCGCCAGTTCCCGGGCGAGGGGATCGCAATTGTCCAGCAGGACGATTCGCGCCTCGGCGCCGATCACCGCCGCGAGCTCGGAGAACGCGGACGCCACCTGCCGCGGCTCGACCGTCACGGTACCGGGCGCGGCGTCCAGGAAGCCGATCAGCCGGCCGCGAAACTCGCTGTACCACAGCACTTCTCGCGCCAATCGTGACTTTCCGACGCCGGCGCGGCCGATCAGGGTCAGCAATCGGATCGATTGCCCACCGAGGAGCCTGCGGAGGGTGTCGACATCGTCGCCGCGCCCGACGAAGGCGGGGCCGGACGGTGCGGCAGAGCCGGGTGGAGAAAGCGGATGTTCGTGCCTCATGCGCCAATCACTGTCACACCGCGCCCCGATGGCGACCGAGAGAACCGATCAGGCCGTGCCGCGCTGCACCATTCGTCGCGCGAATCCAACTCCCCGAATGTCGACGAATACGCCGTGATCCCGGATAACGGGACCAACCCGAGCCCGCTCAGGAGCGGTATCGAAGCGGTCACGATCATCTGCCCCGACCGTGATCGACATATCCGGTTCGCCGCGAGGCTTGCGCCGCGACCGCACCCGGGGCAGAATTCAACACACAATGAATTCAACGCTCGGTGAATAATCTCGCCGGTCGTGCGAGCTGAGAGGTGGACCGTGGCGAACTCCGATTCGTCCCCGGCGATCACCGTCGAGCACCTGCGGGTGCGGCGCGGGGGACATGAAGTGCTGCACGATATTTCGCTGACCGTTCCGACGGGCAGCATTACCGGCCTGCTCGGCCCCTCCGGCTGCGGTAAGACCACACTGATGCGCAGCATCGTCGGCACTCAGCTGATCCAGGCCGGCAGTGTGCGGGTGCTCGGCGAGGAGGCCGGCAGCCGCGGTTTGCGGTCCCGTATCGGGTACGTCACGCAGGCGCCGAGCATCTACGACGACCTCAGCGTGGTGGAGAACGTCTCCTATTTCGCGGCGCTCTACGGCCGCGACACGAAGGCGGTGCACGCGGCGATCGACCAGGTCGGCATGACCCCGCACGACCGGCATCGGGGCAATCAGCTCTCCGGCGGACAGCGGACCCGGGTGTCGCTGGCGTGTGCGCTGGTCGCCGATCCGGAACTGCTGGTCCTCGACGAGCCGACCGTGGGGCTGGATCCGGTGCTGCGGGCCGAACTGTGGAAGCAGTTCCACGAACTCGCCGGTCAGGGCCGCACCCTCGTGGTGTCGAGTCATGTCATGGACGAGGCCGAGCATTGCGACCAGCTGCTGCTCATGCGCGACGGCCACCTCCTGGCCCAGCTCACCCCCGACAAACTGCGCGCCGACACCGGCGAAACCAGTTTGGAGAACGCATTTCTCGCCCTGATCACGATGGGACAGCCGCGATGACAACGACATTCGCACCGCCGTCACACCGGCCGCTGCGCTGCTACACCGCGACCTCGGCGCGCATCCTGCGTCAGTTGCGCGCGGACCGGCGTACCGTCGCCATGCTGCTGCTGGTGCCGACCCTGCTCATGGCACTGCTGTATTTCGTCTATCACGAGACGCCGACGATGCCCGGCGTGCCGTCGCTGTTCGACCGCGTCGGGATCAGCATGCTGGGCATCCTGCCCTTCATCGTGATGTTCCTGATCACCGCGATCGCCATGCAGCGCGAGCGGACCTCGGGCACGCTGGAGCGGCTGATGACCACACCGCTGTCGAAGCTGGATCTGCTGGGCGGATACGGCACCGCGTTCTCCGTCGCCGCGGCGGCGCAGGCGGGCCTGGCGTGTCTGGTCTCGTTCTGGTTGCTGGGATTACAGGCCGCGGGCAGCGCCTGGCTGGTGCTGCTGATCGCCGTGGTCGACGCGGTGCTGGGTGTGGCGCTGGGCCTGTTGGCCAGTGCCTTCGCGCGCACCGAATTCCAGGCCGTGCAGTTCATGCCGCTGGTGGTGGGCCCGCAGTTCTTCCTCTGCGGCCTGCTGGTCCCGCGCGATCAACTGCCGCGCTGGCTGGAGATCATCAGCGACGTGCTGCCGCTCAGCTATGCGGTCGACGCGCTGCAGGAGGTCTCCCGGCACCCGGGCGCGACCGCCGCGATGTGGCGAGATCTGGGCATCGTCGCCGCATTCGCC
Organism: Nocardia sp. BSTN01; assembly: GCF_015354405.1. GTDB lineage: Bacteria > Actinomycetota > Actinomycetes > Mycobacteriales > Mycobacteriaceae > Nocardia. The sequence goes on from NZ_JADKYP010000063.1 coordinate 13,020, forward strand.
GCTGTCGCACTGGCTTTGGGCGCCGCCACCCTCCGCCGGCGTACGGCATGAGCGATCAGGCGCACGACGTGAGCGACGTGACCGAGCGGGTGAGCGGGCGCAGCGGGCGGCGGGCCGGTGAATCGGGTACGCGGGAGGCGATTCTGGACGCGGCGCGCACCCGCTTCGCCGAGGTCGGATTCGACAAGGCGTCGATCCGCTCGATCGCGGGCGCGGCGGGAGTCGATCCCGCGCTGGTGCATCACTACTTCGGCACCAAACAGCAATTGTTTTCCGCCACACTGAATCTGCCGATAGATCCGGAGATGATCCGCGCGCCGATCCGCGCCGCCGAACTCGACCGGCTGGGCGAGACCGTGGTCCGGACCGTGGTCGGCGCGTGGGATTCCTCGGTGGGAGAGCACGCGGTCGCGGCCTTCCGGGGCATCCTCGCGGGCGGGGATGCCGCGCTCGCGCGCAGCTTCCTGCTGGAGGTCGCGCTGAAAGATGTTCGGGAGAAAGTGGATTCGCCGCCGGGCACCGGCACCACGCGAGTGGTCCTCGCCGTGTCGCAGATGGTCGGACTACTGGTCGCGCGCATGATTCTGCAGGTCGAGCCCGTGGCGTCGATGCCGCTGGACGAGCTGGCCGCGACGGTCGGGCCGACGATCCAGCGGTATCTGACCGGCGAATTGCCCGTCACCGGCGGCTAGCCTGCGCACCGCCGGCCGGCGGACTCAGCCCTGGGCGGTGAAGGACTCGTGCTCGGCGTCGCCGACCGCACGGGCCTCGTCCACCAGCAGCACCGGGATGCCGTTGTCTACCGGGTAGGCGCGGCGCAGGCGCGGGTTGTAGAGCACGCTGTTGCCGTCCGCGGCGCGGACCAGCGACAACGGCCCCTTGTCCTCCGGACAGGCCAGCAGGCTCAACAACGTCGGGTCCAGGGTTTGCTCCGCCATATCCGACAACCTACCCGCCCACCTCATCCGCCGGCCGGGCCGCCCGCCGGAACGAGATGTGCCGATGCCCGAAGAAGCTGAGCACCGCCACCAGCCCCATCACCACGACCGTCGCGGGAGTTTCCGGCAGGTCGAACACCCCGACCGCCAGTTGCACACCCGCCATGTTCAGTATCAGCCCGCCCGAGTTGACGGCGACGAAGCGCACGAAGTCGGCGAGCAGGTGACCACGCACCCGGAAGACCAGGGTGCGATGGGCGAAGAAGGCGAACACGATGCTGATCGAGTAGGCCAGCGCCACCGCCACCGCGGGCGGCCAGCCGCCGGGCAGCAGTTTCAGCCACATCACCGTCAGCACCATGCCCAGCAGCGTGTTGGCCGCGCCGACCGCGGCGAAGGCGATCTCCTGACGGCGGATCAGTCGCAGCAGCAGACCCGGCGGCGGGGTGTCCGGCTCCCCCGCCACCCGCGCCGCGGCCGCTCCGTCCGCACCGAGGCTCACGACACCACGTCCGCGGCTTTCCGTGTCACCGGTTCGCCGGATTCGCCGGGACGCCGCCGGGAACGCAGGTACAGCCACTGCATCACCGCCAGCAGCACCAGGCCGCCGGCCGCGGCGGCGACACCGATGCGCCACCCCGGCGGCTCCCAGGAGACCTCCAGCGTGGCATCGCGTGTTCCGGCCGGAATATCCACGGCGACAATGGATTTCGCGACTTCACGGATCGGCAGCTCGTGCCCGTTCAGGGTGGCGCGATAGCCGGGCCAGTTCAGCCGCGCGAGGACCACACGGCCGCCGTCGGGTGAGCTCACGCGTACCCGGCTGGTGCGGTCGGATTCCGACAGCGAGCTCGCCTGCACGTCGTGTGCGTCGGCGATGCGGCCGTTCTGGGTGGAAACCAGGCCCTGCTCACGCTCGAGCACCCAGATGTAGCGTTCGTGGCCCGGATGGTCGACCCACTTCCAGCCGGGCGGGGCGGGCTGGTTGCCCAGCTCCGGGTACATGGCACGCTGCAGCACGACCCGGTCGAGTTTCATCAGGTCCACCGGGGCGACCCCGGTAGCAGGCTCGGGGGTGAACAGCCGCCGGAACGAGTCCGGACAGACGCTGGAATCCCAGCGCATGCACAGCATCTCGCCGAACCAGTAGTGCCCGTTGGGTGTGTAACCGTTGACGTAGTTGCGATGCACGTCCTTGGCGAAGTTGCCGAACACCAGCGATCCGTAGGCGCCCTGCAGGCTCTTGTCCTGCGGCTGCAGCAGCCCGCGGTCGCCGAGCTGGATGGTGACACCGTCGAAGGCCGGGAACGCCGCCTCCGCCTCGGAGCGATGCACGGGCAGATTCCAGCCCATCGGCGTCGGCTGCACCAGATACACCTGCAGGTAGGCGATCGGGAGCATGGCGACGACGGTCGCCAGCGCGGCCGCCCCGCTTCCACGCTTCGCCCACAACCACACCACGCCGGCGCCCACCGCCGCGACCGCGAGCGCGGAGAGCACATGCCACCAGATGTGGTGCGGGTCGGCGGAAAACGTTCGCACCCAGAGCAATCCGATCAGCACCGCCGCCGCCACCGCGCGCGGGCGCCAGTCGCGCACCGTGCCGAACCGGCCCAGCAGTACGCAGACCAGGATCAGCAGGCCGACCGCCACCATCGGCAGCACCCGCGCCGGCCAGCGCAGCGGGCCGACCGTGCCCGGTCCCGCCGTCCACATCAGGAACATGATCGCGAACAGCGCCACCGAGATCAGTTCCCGCCAGACCCGGCGCGCGCCGTTCCAGTCGATGAATGCCAGCGCCGGAATGAGGAACCACGCGATATAGGTGACCGGCAGCGGCTGCACATATCCCCACCACGAGGTGAACGCAGGCATCGCCGACGGCAGGCTGGCGTTCAGCGATTCCGACCACGGCACCGTCAGGAACCGGTCGTTGTTGATCTGGGAATTGCCCCGCCAGCTCACCGTCGCCGACAGCATGCTCGGCAGATACGTCATCAAACCGGCCATACCGGCCGCGGCGGCGACCACCGCCACCCGCAGCACCGGCCGCCAGGCGCGTTGGACGACAAGCTCTCCCACCGCGATGGCCACCAGCATCAGCGCCGCCTCGACGGCCGGAAAGACGTATTCGACCGAAATCGCCAGATACAGGAAGACGAACAACGGAATCGGCCCGTAACCGCGGGTGCCGCCGTAGCGCGACCGATCACCGGCCGGGCCACGGGCATAGCGCACGGCACTGGCCCAGGCGTGCAGCATCCAGGCGGTCCCGGTCAACGAGGTGACCCAGCTGGCCTCGTCGAAGAACAGGAACCAGCCCGAGAGCGGAAACGCGATGCCCGCCACGGCCGCCCACGACGCGCGACTGCCGTAGACCAGGCAGACCCGGTACACGCCGAGTGCGGCGATGATCGAGAAGATCAGTTTGACGACCGTCGCCAGCAGCGCGAGATTGTCCACCGAGGGCGCGATCAGATCGATCAGCAACTGCGGCGGATTGAACAGGCCCGCCTCTTCCATGGTGTAGTTCCCGGTCATCCACTGTTCGGGCACCATCAGCGGCAGATGGCCCTCGCGCAGATGCCGGCCGAGCATCACCCACAGCGGGGCGTACTGGGATTCGGTGTCGTCGGTGTAGAAGTGCCGCGCATTGGCGAGCAGCACCGCGATATATCCGGCGATTACCCCGAGTGCGGTGATCGCTCCCCATCGGAACACGATCCGCCGCGGACGCCCCGCGCCACTCTGCTCGGGCCGGGGAGCGGCAGACCGCCCATCATCGACGGCGACATCGCGCCGATCCTCCCCGGGCTCCGCGAGCGCCGTCGTCGACACTGCACTTTCCACCACGATTGACAGACCCTACCCGCCCGCGCGCTCGCGGGCACCGCCCCCGGAACCGCCGCCCGCTCACGGAGCCGAAGCCGGTGACCAGCAGCGTGTTAGAGTTCACCCCGATTCGGGCTCTGGATACAGGCGAGGAGTTCCGGTGCGCACCGTCATCGAAAGTCGAACCAGCTGATGCCGATTCCGTCCGCAACCGCACATTCCCCTGCCGCCGGGCAGGCTCCGACACCGGATGTTCACCTACCGGTCACCGGCGGCGGCCAGCGGGTGCATGCGGTCTCGGTGGTGATCCCGGTGTATCGCGGGGAGCAGACCATCGCCGGCTTGGTCGCCGAACTGCACGAATTGTCGCAGTCCTCGGTGACGCCGGACGGCAACCGTTTCGCGGTCGAGGAGATCGTGCTGGTCCACGACCACGGCCCCGACCGTTCCGACGTCGTGCTGCAGCGACTGGCCGCCGAATACCCGCAGGTCCGGGCCATCTGGCTGAGCCGCAACTTCGGTCAGGACGCGGCCACCATCGCCGGAATGGCCGCCGCCCGCGGCGAGTGGATCGTCACGATGGACGAAGACGGACAACACGATCCGGGATTCATCGGCGCCTTCCTCGACACCGCGCTCGCCCAGCGCGCGGATCTGGTCTATTCGAAGCCGACCAACACCCGCCCGCACGGCCTGCTGCGCAACCTCACCTCGCGCGGCGCCAAGGTGGTCTTGGCGACGGTCTTCGCCTTCCCCGATTCCACCCGCTTCGAAAGCTACCGGCTGATCCGCGGCGACATCGGCCGGCAGCTGGCCGAGGTCGCCTCCAACGGGGTGTATCTGGACGTGGCGCTGACCTGGGTGGTGGACAATACCGCGCAGGCGCCGGTGGTGCTGCGCGCGGAGGGCCGCGAAGAGTCCGGTTACAACTACCGCCGGCTGTTCTCGCTGTTCTGGAAGATGGTGCTGTGCAGCGGAACTCGCGGCCTGCGCCTGGTGAGCATGCTGGGCGTGACCCTGGCCGCCGGTGGTGCCGTGATGGCCGCGGTGGTGATCGGGAACGCCCTGTTCGGCAGCGGTCACGACCCCGAGGGCTGGGCCTCGATCATCGTGGTGCTGCTGCTGGTCTCGGGCGCGATCCTGTTCTCGCTCGGCCTGATCGCGGAGTATCTGGGTGTGGCGTTGCACGTGCTGGTGGGCAAACCGCTGTATCTGACGGTAGATTCCCCGACACCGCGTCCGCACGCCGAGGCGCGGGTTCCGACCACGGCCGCAGCAATCGGGGGACACGATCCGGGTGAGCACTGACCGCATCCTCTTCAGCCGTCCCTACCGCGCCCAGGCCGAGCTGACGAATCTGGCCGCCGTCCTGGCCTCCGACCACAGTCACGGCGACGGGCCGTTCACCGCGGCGGCGACGGCGAAACTGCGCGCCATCACCGGCGCTCCGCACGCCCTGCTGACCACCTCGTGCACCCACGCGCTGGAGATGGCCGGGCTGCTGCTCGAACTGGGTCCCGACGACGAGGTGATCGTCCCCAGTTTCGCCTTCACCTCCACCGCCACCGCGGTCGCGATGCGCGGGGCCACCTGCGTCTTCGCCGATATCGACGAGCGCGGCAACCTCGACCCGGAGTCGGTGGCCGCGGCGGTCACCGAACGCACCAAGGCGATCGTGGTCATCCACTACGGCGGCGTCGGTGCCGATATGGACCGGCTGCTCGAGATCTCCGAGGCGCACGGCCTGGCCATCGTCGAGGACACCGCGCACGGCCTCGGCGGCCGGTGGCGCGGGCGGCCGCTGGGCACGATCGGCACCGTGGGAGCACTCAGCTTCCACGACACCAAGAACGTGCACTGCGGTGAGGGCGGGGCCATCCTGCTCACCGACGAGATCCTCATGGGGCGCGCCGAGATCATCCGCGAGAAGGGCACCGACCGGGCGCGGTTCCTGCGCGGGGCGGTCGACAAGTACTCCTGGCAGGACATCGGATCGAGTTATCTTCCCAGTGAGTTGAATGCCGCGGTGCTCGATGCGCAGCTGGCCGAATTCGACCGGATCCAGGCCGGGCGCATGCGGGTGTGGAACGCCTACGCCGCCGCGCTGCCGGAGTGGGCCGCGCGCAACGACGTGCGGTTGATGCAGGTCCCGGACGATCGCGAGCACACCGCACATCTGTACTTCCTGCGCACCCCGACCGAGGACGCCCGCGACGAGTTGATCGGATACCTTCGCGAACAAGGCATTTCGGCCCCGTTCCACTACGTGCCGCTGCACTCCAGCCCGGCCGGGCAGAAACTCGGCCGCACCACGGTCCCCTGCCCGCGCACCGACGAATTCTCGGCGACCCTGCTCCGCCTGCCGCTGTGGCCGGATCTCAGCGATCAGCAGGTCGCGCGCGTGATCGAGACGGTCACGGCCTTCACCGTGTGAGCGGGCGGAGACCACACCCGCGACAACGGTGCCGGACCGGCAGTAGACGGGCCGAAACGGGCGCCGCATACGCCCGGTTCCGCCGCAACCTCCTGGCCGCTACCCCAGCAGAGCGGCCGCGACCTCGGGCGTGAGCAACTCGTAGCCTTCCGCCTCGCGGTTGTAGTACCAGGTGTTCTCGTTCGGTTCGAGGCGAAGTGCCGACCGCACCGCGTGGGTGGCGGGGCGGAAGCTGGAGCTGCGCGGAATCTCGTCAACCACCTGCACGACATCGGGTCGCTGGGCGTGGTCGAGGGCGCGCAGGCCCTCGGTGACGTCGGCGGGTTCCAGGCGGTGGCCCGCGCGCACGCTCACCACGGCCACCGCGAGCGTGGTGCTCGGGGTGCGGCGGCCGAACGCGACCTCCATGTCGACGGCCGCGATGTCGTTGAGCGCGTCCACGATCGGCTGGGTGTAGACCGGCCCGCGCGCGGTGGCGATGACGGTGTCGCGGCGGTCCATCAGCCAGTAGTCGCCGTCGCTGTCGCGGCGGAACAGATTCTCCGTCGGCATCCAGGCGTCACCGGCGCTGAAGACCCCGCGCAGGCCGCCGCGGGAGATGTCGACGGTGTCGGCGGCCCGCCCGATCAGCAGGCCCACCTCGTTGTCGGCGGCGCGGCGAGCGAAACCTCTTGTGTCGGTGACGATCTGCTCGGCGATCGGATCGTAGGAGATCAGTTCCACCTTCGCCGTGCCCGGCACCGGGCGGCCCTTGCAGCCGATCTTCACGCCCGCCACGTTCGCGAGCACCACATCTCCCTCGATGGAGGCGTAGAACTCCAACACCCGCGCGGGGGCGAACCGTTCCGTGGTGCGCCGCCACAACCCGGCCGGTATACCGGAGCCGATGAACAGCCGGATCGGATGCGAATGGCCGGCGGGGAAGGTGTCGGCGTCGAGGATGTCGCGCAGCATGGTCCAGGTGTAGGTGACCACGGTGACCCCGTAGCGGTGCACCTCCGCGGCGAAGCTGGGCGGATCCAGCGACCGGGCCAGCGCGATCCGGCTGCCACCGGCCACCGCGCCACCCAGACTCACCAGCAGTCCCGACGAATGATGCAGCGGCGCAAGGCAATACACCGTATCGCGGCGGTCGAGATCGGCCGCCGATGCGGTGCCGAAGGCCGACAGCGCCCACCGGTGGTTGGTGATGTATTTCAGGTCGAGTTTGTCGCCGGTGCCGGTGACCAGGATGAACGCCAGCTCGCGCGCCACCCCCGGATCGGGGCGGAACCAGCCCGGCAGCGCCACCGCCGCCGGGTCGACCTGCTCCAGGTCGACCACATCGGCGCCGTCCGGAATGTCGAGTGTGCGGGCATTGCCGCCCCCGAGCACCAGGACCCGGGTTCCGGCGGCGGCCGCGGTCCGCAGATTCTCCGGATCGGCCACGATCACCGTGGTTCCGGTCGATTCGACCGCCCGCGCGGTATCGCCGCCGGGCGCCAGCAACACCGCGACCGCCCCGATCCGCGAGAGCGCCGCGACCGAGGCCAGCGCACTCGGGCGGGTTTCCATCAGCACCCCGACGCGGGTGCCGGGGCGTACGCCCGCCGAGATCAGCCCGCGCACCACATTGTCGATGCGGGCGCCGACCGCGGCGTGGGTGTGTACCCGGTCGTCGAAGAGGAACAACTCCCGCATCGGCGCGCTGCGCTGTTGTTCGGCGAGCAAGCGGCCCAGCGAGATCCGGGTGTGCGACTGGATCATGCCGAGCCGGGTCAGCCGGGGCAGCGCCCGGGCCGCCTCCCCCGTCAGCTCCTTCGATCCGCGCAGCGCGTTTCCGGCCAGGCTGCCGAACGCCGCGCCGATTCCCGCGCCGGCCTCGGCCAGGGTGGCCGCGGTGTGCACGACCCGGGTGGCGGCGGTGGCCTGGCGGTCGGCGGCCACGTGCTCGTGCATGGGCGCGATCTGTTCGGGCAGTTCGGCGTGCCCGCCCAGCCAGTTCACCCAGTCGCGCACCAGCGGCCAGGTCTGGTTGGTGGCGGTACTGCCCGCCACCAGGCCGAAATGCCCCGCCACCAGTGTGGCCTCGTAGACCTCGGCATTGGGCGCCGCGCGCACGATACCGCGCACCGCCGCCGGCTGGCCGATGTCGTCGACCTCGCCGACGAAGGCGAGGATGGGGCATTTGACCTCGGCCAGCGAGATCGGCTGATCACGAATGACGAAGCCGCCGGACATCATCCGGTTGTGCGCGACGAACTGCTTGAGCAGATCGGCGGCCGCCGGTCCGGAATAGCCCACCCAGCCGTCATGTTCGAGGAAGCGGCGCTGACGTTCCTTGGGCAGCAACGCCTCCCGGTCGTGCAACTGGCGCAGGAAGTCGATCCGGGCCTTCGCCGTCTTCACCGGGTCGAGCAACTGGAAGCCGACGCGCACCATGGCATCGGTGATCGGCAGCCGGGTCAGGACGTGGTCGGCGACGAAATCGGCGACCTCCGACACCAGTCCGTAGGGCAGCCCGAACGGCAGGCCCGCCACGATGTCGACCGGGCTGCCGAAGGTGACGATGCTCTGCACGCCCTTGCCGTAGCGGAACGCGGTGGCCTGGTAGGCGAACATGCCGCCCTGCGAGTACCCCATCAGGTGGACCCCGCGGCCGGTCAGTTCGTTGACCGTGTCGATCGCGCTCGACAGGGCGAGGACGTGGTCGGCCAGATCGCGCTGCCAGCCGCCTTCCTCGGTGGCCGGCGAGCCGAAATCCAATACCCAGCAATCGATTCCGGCGCGATGGAGGATACCGACCGCGCCGCCCTCGGCATTGACGTCGTAGATGTCGGCGTTGACCATCAGCGGCGGCACCAGCAGCGCGACGGGCCGGTCCGCGGCCGGATCGTCGGGGAAGTAGTGGCGCAGCCGGTACATCCGCTTGCGCTCGGTGACCTCGAAGGGCGAGGACTCCACGTCGTGGGCGAGGCCGCCGAAACGGATGACCTCGAGACCGTTCTGCGCGGTCGCCATCAACCGTCGCGCCGGCCCCGTCAGGGTTCTCGTATCGAACTTCACAACCACTCCCAGCCCTTGTGCCCTGCGCTCACACCTTCACGCCCCCTGCGTGCGGGTCGAGCCTGCCACATCGACAGCCTACTGCGGCCCCGTTGTGATCGGTCCCATCCGCGATCACAGGTTGCGCACGGACGGGGTGCGGGCGCGGCCGCCGGCACAGAGTTTTCGCGAATACGGTCGCGCGGCACCGGCTGTGCCCTACGATGGATCACGGAAGCCGTTGTAGCGCATGACTATTCGATCAGATGTCTAGTTCGCCAGGCCAGTCCCGACTCCCATTCTCCGCAGGTGGCAGAAACCGATTCCGGTCGGTTTCGTGTCCGCGTGTTCGCGTGCCGACGACAGTGTTCGGCGCTGTCCGCATCCATCGCCAACCCCCCGAGGTGAGGACCGCAGATGACCCTCGAACTTCCCGACCGGACCGACAATCACGACCGCAAATCCCTGTCCACCGCCGCCGCCCATCAATTGGCCCACACCACCAAATCCGAACCCCAGATGCACGATATCGGCCCGTCACCGGTGGCCGGTCGGCCGCGGTGAGCTGGATCGACGCCCACTACGGGTGCATGATCCATCCGCGCGGCGAGTATTTCCGGGCGATGACGGCCCACGGCCTGGTCCCTATCGCGGTCACCGACCTGACCTCCGCGACCATCCCGTACTGGGAACTTCGTACGCGGTGCGAGCTGGCGACCGGGGTGGAGGAACCGTTTCTCACGTCCTATCGCGAGGGCAGTTTCCAGTACCTGGTCATAGCCGCCGATAAGGTAGGACGGTGACCGGCACCCACACCACCTCCACCGACAGCACGGTCGACCGCGAGTCCCTGCCCGTCGAACTGGTCGACGAGCAGGGCCGCGCGACCGGAATCTGCCCGGTGTCCGACGCCCACACCGCGCCCGGACGGCTGCACCGCGCGTTCTCGGTGCTGCTGTTCGGGCCGGACGGGCGGGTGCTGCTGCAGCAGCGGGCCGCGGTCAAGACCCGGTTCCCGCTGCGCTGGTCCAACACCTGCTGCGGACACCCGGGGCCGGGCCAGTCCCTCGCCGAGGCCGCCGCTGTCCGGCTGGGCGAGGAACTGCGGATCGGCGCGGAACTGCGTGAGGTCGGGGTCTATCGCTACCGGGCCGACGATCCCGCGACCGGGCGGGTCGAGGACGAATGGGATCACGTACTGATCGGCGAGTTCACCGGCGTGCCCGAACATCCCGACCCGGCGGAAGTAGCCGCGCTGCGCTGGGCGGATCCCGATCGGCTCGACGCCGATATCGCTTGCGCCCCAGCGGATTTCACGCCGTGGCTGCACGGTGTGCTGGCCACGGCGCGCACCGGCCGCTGAACCGGCTCACAGATCCAGCAACCAGTCGTTGGGGGCGAACAGTTCGAAGTGGACCCGCTCGTCGGCCACACCGGCGGCTTTCAGCTGCGCCCGTGCCGCCTGCAGGAAGCCGGTGCCACCGCACAGGTAGATCTCGGCGTCCGCGGGCAGCTCGATGCCGGTCAGCGACAGCAGGCCCGCGTGCGTGCCGGCACTGAGCTCCTCGTACCAGACGTGCAGCTCGGCCTCGGGCAGACCGGCGACCAGATCGGCCTGGGTACCGCGCAGCGGATGCGTGGCCTCGGCCCGGTCCGCGTGCAACGCCAGCACCCGGCGCGGCGATCCGGTGGCCGCGAGATATTCCAGGATTCCGACCATCGGGGTGACGCCGATGCCGGCCGAGATGAGCACCAGCGGTGTCCGCGCGGCGGTGTCGATGGTCAGATCGCCGAACGGCAGGGTGATCTGCAGCCGGTCGCCCACCTCGACATCGGTGTGCAGCCATGACGAGACCTCGCCCTCGGGCCGGTCGCCGACGGCGGTGACACGACGCACCGCGAAGGCCAGCCGGCCCGCGCCGGGCGCGTTGACGAGGCTGTACTGGCGCAGCTGGCGGGCGCCGTCGGGCAGGTCTGCGCCGACCGAAACATATTGTCCGGGAACGAATTCGGGAAGCGGCGCCGCCGTGTCGGCGGATTCCACGACGAAGGTGACGGTGTCGGCGGAATCCTCGATGCGCCGCACCACCCGGACCTCACGGAAGACCGCGCCCGGTTCGACTCCCGCGCCGGAGTACAGCTCGTTCTCGAATCCCATCAGGGTGTCGGCCATCAGCCAGTAGACCCGGTCCCACGCGGCCGCCACCTCGGCGGTGACGGCCTCGCCCAGCACGTGCGCGATCGCCGCGAACAGATGCTCGTGCACGACCGGATACTGGTCGGGCACCACCCCGAGCGAGGCGTGCTTGTGGCCGATGCGGGCCAGCAGTTGGCGCGGATGCGGCAGGGCCGGATCGACGAGGTGGGTGGCGAATGTGGCGATCGAGGCGGCCAGCGCGCGCTGCTGCTCCCCCTGGGCCTGATTGCCGCGATTGAACACGTTGCGCAGCAGATCGGGGTGTGCGGCGAAGAGGCGGCGATAGAACTCGGCGGTGATGTCGTCGATCCGCGCCCCGATCACCGGCAGGGTCGCCCGCACGATCTCGGCGTGGTGTGGTTCCAGTTCGGCGATGGTGTCCAGGGCCGATGTCGACGCGGTCGTCATGATGAAACTCCTCTTCGAGCAACAATTCCGGTGAATCACCGGACGAATTCCACGGTAACCATTTCCGGGGTTTCGAATCCAATTCCGAGGCCGTGTGTTCAATTACGGCACGGAATGCGGATTATGTTGTCCACGCCACATTTTCGTCCCGATACAGAGATATGCGCTGTGACGCCGAAGATGTTGGTGCACAGCGCATTACGAAGAGGCAAGAAGTCAGGACACGGCGGGGACATCGACCGCGAAACCGCCGAACGGCAATGCCGGCGAGGCCGAAAGATGCAGTAATTGCTGCGTCCGCCGATCGACCAGATCACTGAGGGTATAGCGGTCGAGTTCGCGATAGAACGACTCCTGCGCCTCGGCCAGGATCCGCCGCAGGCGACACGCCCCGGCCATCGGGCAGGGATGGTCGCCCACGCAGTCGACCACCTCGGCCGCGCCTTCGAGGCCGCGCACGATCTGCCCGACGGTGGCGGTGCGACCGGCGTCGGTGAGGAAGATGCCGCCGGCGCGACCCCGCTGCGATGCCACCAGCCCCAGTTCGGACAGTTTGGTGACGGCCTTGGCGACGTAGTGTTCGGAGGCGTTGACCTGCCGGGCGATCAGCTTCGCGGTCACGCGCTCCTCGGCGCCGCTGCTCACCGCGAGCCGCATCATCGCCCGCAGCCCCAGATCGGTGAATCGCGACAACTGCATTCCGCCAGGCTACTTAATTCCGCCTTTGAAAAGCGCATTCAGCGCTGTGGGTTCAATTACCCCGCCTCGTGCCGATTTTGCGGTCCGGCTCACATTCGCCGCGCGCGTCAGTGCGCGCCGCCCAATTCCAGCGCCAGCACTCCCGCGATCAGCAGCGCGATGCCGCCGATCTGCACCGCCGAGAGCGGTTCGTCGAGAAACAGCACGCCGATCGTGGCGACCAGCGCCACCCCGATCGCCGACCACACGCCGTAGGCGACACCGACCGACATCCCCCGCTTCAAGGCCTGCGACAGGAAGAGGAACGCCGCCACATACCCGACCACCACGACGATCGAGGGCACCAGTTTGGTGAAGCCCTCGGACAGCTTCAGCGACACCGTCGCCGACACCTCGGTCACGATGGCCAATCCGAGAAACAGGAACATCATGCGCGCACGATATCGGGCGCGCATGATGCCCGAACCACCCGCACGGGCCGGACGGCCGGCGGCAGACACCCAGCCGTGAGGGCGGCACCCACTCGACGCAAGCAGCCACTCGATCAGCCCGACAGACGCCACACGGGTGGCCGAACCGGCCCGCCCGCGTCGACAGGCAGGTCGCGGCCGCCGGCTCAGCTCAGCCAGGTGCGGGCTTCGGCGGCAGTGGTGCGAACCTCGCCCAGTTGCTCGGCGACCCGCACGCCGGCGGTACCACCGCGGGAGTTGCGGGAGGCGATCGAGCCCTGCACCGTGAGGACCTCGCGCACCTGCGGCGTCAAGGCCGGGTCCACGGCGGCGAACTCGGCATCGGTCAACTCGTCCAGGCCGATGCCCCGGGCCTCGGCGGCGCGCACGCACGCACCCGCCGCCTCGTGCGCCACGCGGAACGGAACGCCTTGGCGCACCAGCCATTCCGCGATATCGGTGGCGAGGGTGTATCCGGCGGGCGCCAATTCGGCCATCCGCTCGGTGTGGAAGGTCAGGGTGGAGACCAGCCCGGCGATGGCGGGCAGCAGAAGTTCCAGCTGCGCCACCGAATCGAACAGCGGCTCCTTGTCCTCCTGCAGATCCCGGTTGTAGGCCAGCGGTTGCGCCTTGAGCGTGGCGAGCAGACCGGTGAGGTTGCCGATCAGGCGCCCGGCCTTACCGCGGGTCAGCTCCGATACGTCGGGGTTCTTCTTCTGCGGCATGATCGACGATCCGGTCGACCAGGCATCGGCGAGGCTGATGTAGCCGAATTCCGGTGTGCTCCAGATGATGATCTCCTCCGCCATGCGCGACAGATCGACCCCGATCATCGCGAGAACGAAGGCGGCCTCGGCGGCGAAGTCGCGCGCGGAGGTCGCATCGATCGAATTGGCCGCGGCGGCATCGAAATCCAGATCGGCGGCGATCGCTTCGGGATCGAGGCCCAGCGAGGATCCCGCGAGTGCGCCCGAACCGTACGGGGAGATCGCCGCGCGCTTGTCGAAATCACGCAGCCGGTCCACATCGCGCAGCAGCGGATGCGCGTGGGCGAGCAGCTGATGGGCCAGCAGCACCGGCTGGGCCGCCTGCAGATGGGTCTTGCCGGGCATCACCGCGTCCGGATGCGCCGCGGCCTGCTCGACCAGGGCGTCGACGACCTCGAGCACACCGAAGGCGATGCGGCGCACGGCATCACGCAACCACATGCGGAACAGGGTGGCCACCTGATCGTTGCGCGAACGGCCGGCACGCAACCGGCCGCCGAGTTCGGCGCCGACCCGATCGATCAGACCACGTTCGAGCGCGCCGTGCACGTCCTCGTCGGATTCGGCCGGGGTGAACGCGCCGGAGGCGACATCGGCCGCGAGCCGGTCGAGCCCGTCCAGCATGCCCGCCAGATCGGCCTCCGACAGCAGTCCGGCTTTGTGCAGCACCCGAGCGTGGGCCTTGGACGCGCGAATATCGTAGGGCGCCAGCGCCCAGTCGAAATGGGTCGATTTGCTCAGCGCCGCCATGGCGGCGGCGGGGCCGGAGGCGAAACGCCCACCCCACAGCGCGCCCTCGTTGGTGGCTTGGCTCATCGGTTCTCGTCTCCTCGTGTGGCGGTCATCAGAATGTGGTGGTTCAGTTCGGCGCGAGCGACATCGGGCTGCTCGCGGCCGTGGTCGGTCAGCAGGGAGACCGGGTCGCCGGTCGTCACGGTCCAGCCGTGCGCGGCGAACCAGTCGCGCGGGTCGGTGCGGCCCTCCCAGGGGTACCAGAGTTCTTCGAGGTTCAGCGTGATCCCGGCCTCGGCGAGCAGTCGCTTGCGGCGCTCCCGCATCGCGCGTCGTGCGGGCGAATCCTCGCGCCGGCCGCGCCCGATGTTCAGGGCGATCCGGCTGCCGGGCGCGCTGAGCGCCGCGATGTCGTCGAACAGCCGGTCCTGCGCCTCGCCGGGCAGGTACCGCAGCAGGCCCTCGGCCAGCCAGGCGGTCGGTGCGGTGGGATCGAAACCGTTGTCCCACAGCTCCTTCGGCCAATCCTGGCGCAGATCCACGGCGATCGCGCGGCGGTCGGCCGCGGGCCGCACGTCGGCGAGCACGGAGTTCTTGAACTCCAGCACCTTCGGCTGATCGATTTCGAAAGCCACGGTGCCGGAAGGCCATTCGAGCCGATAGGCGCGGGCATCGAGCCCGCTGGCGAGGATCACGACCTGCCGGATACCGGCGGCCGTCGCGGCGGCGAAGTACTCGTCGAAGTAGACCGTGCGAGCGATGAGCATCGCGGCCAGGGAGCTGTAGGCAGGCTCGCCCTCGCCGGCGGGATCCGCACCGGCCGATGTCGCCGCGACCTGAGCGCGCATGATGTGGCTCCAGCCCGACCCGGCGGCCTCGACCAGACGCGCGGCGTAGGGGTCGCGGAACAGCGCGTCCGGGCGCCGGGTTTCGGCCGCCCGCATCGCGGCCACACCGAGGGCGGTCGCGCCGACACTTTCGGTGATATCCCAGCTGTCGTCGTCACTGCGCACGGACATCTCCTCCCGTTCGGGCTGCGTCGCCTTCTACACGATGCGCACCCTGCGGTCGTGCGGTTTCACCCGGTGGCAGGCTACTCCGCGCCTGGTGCGGCGCCGGACTCCGCATCACGGATGTACACGCTCGACGAGAAGTGGGTGCGGCCGGATCACGGCGACTCCCCGCCGGAGGCGATCCGGCAGCACGGCGACGATTGTCAACCGCAACGGCATTCGGTGTACCACCGCGAGTCTTCGCGATCCGGGGGCAGGCGCTGTGCGTCGGCGCCTCCGACCGGATACTCATGAACCTCTCGCGCCCGAGCGTCACGCTCGCGACAGCCGCGGCCCCACGGGGCGATCGCAGCGCACCTGCGGCTCGACACACGCGCCGACCCGGACACCCTGCTCGGCGGCGACGACCGGCTACCACTGCTCCCGACCGGCCGCCCGGCTCGGCCGATCGTGCGGCCGAGCCCGCCGGCTTGCTACTTCTTGGACAGGTCCCGGCGCGCGGCGACCTTGGAGGACAGGCCGTGGATCTGGACGAAGCCCTTGGCCAGCGACTGGTCGAAGCTGTCGCCCTCGTCGTAGGTGGCCAGGTTGAAGTCGTAGAGCGACTCCTCGCTGCGGCGGCCGTTGACGACGACGTTGCCGCCGTGCAGCACCATGCGCACCTCACCGGAGACGTGCTGCTGGGTGTCGCGCACGAAGGCGTCCAGGGCCCGCTTGAGCGGGGAGAACCACAGGCCGTCGTAGACCAGCTCGCCCCAGCGCTGCTCGACCTGGCGCTTGTAGCGGCCGAGTTCGCGCTCGACGGTGACGGCCTCGAGTTCCTGGTGCGCGGTGATCAGCGCGATCGCGCCCGGGGCCTCGTAGATCTCGCGGCTCTTGATGCCGACGAGGCGGTCCTCGACCATGTCCAGCCGGCCCACGCCCTGACGACCGGCGCGCTTGTTGAGTTCGCTGATGGCCTCGAGCACGCTGACCGGGCGGCCGTCGATGGCGATCGGCACACCCTTGTCGAAGGTGACGATCAGTTCGTCGGGCGCCTCGAAGTTGACGGTCGGGTCGACGGTGTAGTCGTAGACGTCCTTGGTCGGCGCGTTCCACAGATCCTCGAGGAAGCCGGTCTCGACCGCGCGGCCCCACAGATTCTGATCGATCGAGAACGGCGACTTCTTGCTCACCGTGATCGGCAGCGCGTTCTCCTCAGCGAAGGCGATGGCCTTCTCGCGGGTCCACGCGTAGTCGCGCACGGGGGCGATGACGTTCAGATCCGGCGCGAGCGCGCCGATGCCGACCTCGAAGCGGACCTGGTCGTTGCCCTTACCGGTGCAGCCGTGGGCGACGGTGGTGGCGCCGTGGTATTCGGCGGCCTCGACCAGGTGCTTGACGATCAGCGGGCGGCTGATCGCGGACACCAGCGGGTAGCGGCCCATGTAGAGGGCGTTGGCCTGCACGGTCGGCAGGCAGTACTCGTCGGCGAATTCGTCACGAGCGTCGACCACGATGGCCTCGACCGCGCCGCAGTCCAGTGCGCGCTGGCGCACCACGTTCATGTCCTCGCCGCCCTGGCCCAGATCGATCGCGACGGCGACCACCTCGGCCCCGGTCTCCTTGCCGATCCAGCTGATGGCAACGGAGGTGTCCAACCCGCCGGAATAGGCGAGTACGACGCGATCGGCCATATCTGATGCTCCTCAGGTTCGTGCGTATGCGTAGGGGGTGCGCGATGTCACCGGTGCGATGCGCCGCCGCTACCCGCCCTCGGACGGCTCACATCAACTGCAAATGATTATGCATGATGATGCAATCCCATTCATAACCGGGGGTGGGCATACCACCGCCCGAGCGCCCCGGCGCCTCCGCCGGCCCGCCTGACGGATCGGGCAACTCCGGACATTCACCCCGAAACCTCTGCGCGTCAATGAGATTGCCGCAACCGGGTATCACCGATATGTCACCCTGATAGCGAACGGCCTCAGCTGCCCCGGGAAAGGCGGACCCTATGCTCTCCACGTTTGCGGGTTATTTCGGCACGATCGGCTCCGATGTGCTGGCGATCGGCCAGTCGGTGATCACCCTCATCTCCGACCTGATCGGCGCGGGCGGCGCGGGCACGCCGGGCGGCGGCCTCGGCGGAAGCTACCCGCCCGGACAGTACCCACTGGCCTGAGCCGCAGGACGTGCTGCCGGGCTCGCGTTCCGAGTCGTGCGAGCCCGGCTCTCATCCGAAGCTGACCCGGTCGAGCCAGAAGTCGAACAGTCCGCGGTCGCCCAGAATCTCGATCTCGGCGTCCTCGACCGCCCGGCGACGGTAGATCACCAGCAGAAGTTCGGTGAGAGGTCCGCGAACCGCGACCGCGGCGCGCTCGTGAGCCCGCCGCCAGCCGATGGTGTCGCCGGTGAGATCCACGATCCATTCGGCATGGAGGTCCTCGGCGGTGTCGGTCGCATGGAAGTGCAGAGTGCGGCCGGGGCCCAGCAGTGCCCTGGATTCCGGTTTGTAGTCGAACATGACCGGCAGCGAGGCCAGTTCCAGCCATTCGTCGATGGCGTCCGCGGCGACATCCGGCGCGGCGCGATAGTCGGCACCCAGGGCGAGCGTGGCGTCCGCCCGATGGATCAGCGTTTCGTGGGTGAAGCGGCGGGCGTAGAAGTCTGTGGTCGGCACGACCGGCACCGGCGTCCAGAGCTCGAGTCCGGGCCCGGCCCGGCGCAGTTCGGCGGACAGATCCGCGGCGCCCTCGGCGAGCCAGCCGCGGAGTTCTTCGGGGTCCTCGTCCAGATATCCGGACAGATCCCGGAACGCGAAGTCGTCCTCCGGCAACGGTTCTCGCACCCGGCCGGCGACCGCCGCCCGCGCCCACCGCTGCGCGCCGCCGAGGTGACGCCCCAGCTGGCCCACGGTCCAGCCGGGGCAGCTCGGCACGGGAACCGCGGTGTCTGCGTGCACGAGCGCGGCACGCAGCAACTCGGTTTGGGCCACGATCTCATCGCAATACCGCTCGAAGGTCAGCGCCATGCGCACACCCTAAGGACGGGCACCGACAGATTCGCGGACTCGACGCGTCAGGCGTCCCCGAGCACTCCGGTGACGATCCGGCGAATCCGCTCGTGGTCCGGATCGGTCGCGGCCGGTTGCCGTTCGGGCCATTCGTCCGGCGCTTCCTCGATGCCGAACAGCACCGCCGTGAAGCGCGGATGGATTGCGAAAGAAAAGATTTCGTCCACCGCCGCGAGCGCCTCGGAGTCGGGCAACCGCCACTTCGCCGCCACGAATGCGGTGAGATTGCGCCGCGTGGTCGCGAAGATGGCGTCGTAGAAATCGGCGGCGGCCGCCGGCACCCGCTCCGCCTCGGCGATCACCAGCCGGCAGGTCCGCACCGACTGGATCCACACCACCGACCACAGGAATCCGACGCAGTATCCGGTCACCGCGTCCAGTCGGTCGTCACCGTAGTCCTCGGGAGTCCCCAGCCGGTTCAGATGCAGGCCGCGCACGAAGTCGACGACGGCGAGGAACAGCGCGTCCTTGTTCTCGAAATGCGCGTACAGGGTTCGCTTCGAGGTTTCGGCGCGCGCGGCCAGTACATCCATCGACGTCCGCTCGAACCCCACCTCGAGGAAGACGTCCTTGGCCGTCCACAGGATGTGTTCGCGCAGTCGATCACCACGCCTCGCCATGCGGTCTTCCCTTCCGTCAAAGTAAACGGTACGGTGTAGTTTACTTACGTCGTACTCGTTCAGGAGTAGTTCATGATCGTCGTATCCACACCCACTGGCAGTATCGGGCACCAGGTCCTGGATCTCGTCGCCGACAGCGACGAGCCGATCCGGGTGATCGCTCGCGATCCGGCGCGCCTGGCCCCGCACATCCGCGAGCGGGTCGAGGTGGTCCAGGGATCGACCTCCGATCGCGAGGTCGTCGCCGCCGCGGTGAAGGGCGCCGACACCGTGTTCTGGCTGGTTCCGCCGAATCCGGCGGCGACCAGCGTCCCCGGGCACGTCCTGGAATTCGTGACGCCGCTGTGTGAGGCGCTCGACAGCATCGGCCGCGTCGTCGCCGTCTCGAGCCTCGGCCGCGCAGGCGGCCGTAAGGCGGGCCAGATTTCGGCGATCTTCGCCATGGACGCGCTCATCGAGAGCAGCGGGGTGCATTATCGGTCCCTGTGCCCGCCCGGATTCATGGAGAATATGCTCCGGCAGGTCGATCCGATCCGGAACCTGGGTACCTTCTTCGGCACCGTCTCCGGCGATCTCCGCGCACCCAGCTGCGCCACCCGGGATATCGCGGCCGTCGCGGCGCGACTGCTGCTCGACGAGTCCTGGACCGGACAGGACAGCGTGGAGATCCGCGGCCCGGAAGATCTGTCGCACAACGAGATGGCGCGCATCATGTCCGAGGTGCTCGGCCGCTCGATCGGCTACCAGCAGATCCCGGCGGCCGACTACGCGGCGTCGCTGACGGCACACGGGATGAGCGTGGCCTGGGCGCAGGGCCTGGTGGATATGTCGGCCGCGGTCGAGGACGGCCTCTACGACGCGCCACGCACACCGGAGTCCCACTCCCCCACCGGTTTCCGGCAATGGTGCGAGGAGGTGCTCGCCCCGGCGGTCGCCGGCTGATCCGTCCGATTCGGGCCGCGGGTCCGGAATGTCGGCGAACTGCCGCGGCCGGATCCGCCAATCCCATTGATCGCCAACATGTTCGGTGGCCGGGAATCCGTGCACGAGCGCTTGGTTTCGAATATCATCCGACCGAGACGATCCCGTGCCGACAGGACTGTGATGACCGCATCCGACAGCAGTGTGACCTCCGATGCCGAGGTGCCCAGCAGTGCCCGCATCTACGACTACGCATTGGGCGGCAAGGACAACTACGAAGTCGACCGCCGCGCCCTCGAGCAGGTCATGGAGGGCTTCCCGACGGTGCGGATCGCGGCCCGGCACAACCGGCAGTTCATGCATCGCGCGGTCGACGCCCTCGCCGACGCGGGGGTGAAACAGTTCCTCGACATCGGCACCGGCATCCCGACCGAACCCAATCTGCATCAGGTGGCGCAGGAACGGGCGCCGGAGGCCCGCGTGGTGTACGTCGACAACGACCCGGTGGTGCTGGCGCACGCGCGCGCCCTGCTCGCGGGATCGCCCGAGGGCCGCACCGCCTACATTCAGGCCGACCTCACCGATCCCGAGGCGATCCTGGCCGCGCCGGAATTGCGCGAGACCCTCGATCTGGCCAGTCCGGTGGCGTTGAGCCTGGTCGCGGTGCTGCATTTCCTGTCCGCCGACCAGAATCCGGCCGGCGTACTGAAGACCCTGCTCGACAATCTCGCGCCCGGCTCGTTCGTGATCGCGTCCCACATCACCGCCGATCTGGACCCGGAGGGGATGGACCGGGCCCTCGACATGTACCGCCGCAGCGCCGTCTACGCGCAGGCTCGCACCCGCGACGAATTCGCCGCCTTCTTCGACGGCCTCGAACTACTGGATCCGGGCGTGGTCGCGGTCAACCGCTGGCGCCCCGGCATCGAACCCCCGTCCTGGCTCGACAAGCAGGTCAACTGCTGGGGCGCGGTCGCCCGAAAGCCGTAGCGCCGCACGCTCACCCGCGCCAGTCCGGATCGCGGCCGAGGAGGGCGACGATTCGGTCCAGTGGCGGGCGGGATTCGTCCTCGGCCAGCCGGGGGCCATAGGCGCCGCCCGGGCCGTTGAGCGGACTGCCGGGCGCGGTGCTCGAGCGCGCGACGGGCAGGGCCGCGGTCAGCAATCGCGCAGGCACCGGGCAGGGACGGCGCAGGGCCCGGGAAAGGTCCCAGCGGTGGGTGAGCATGTCCACCAGATGGACGCCGAGCACCTGTTCGATGGGCAGCGGACCGGACCGCGGCAAGACCACCACCTCGCCCGAACGCTCCATCGCGGCGATCCAGCGGGCGGTGATCTGCGCGAACACCTCGCGCGGATCGTCCACGCCGTCGACCGAGGTCCCGAGCACGGAAGAGTTGACCGCCTCGTGCCGCTCGTTCATATGGGTGATCAGGTCGGCGACATTCCATCCCGCGCACGGCGTCGGCGCGGTGAGATCCGCGTCCTCGAGTGTGACCACATCGTGGCCGATCAGGGCCAGAGCCATCGCGTCCAACCGCAAAAGTTCGCTCATGACAACACCTTTCATTGTTTAGCATACGCTCGTTCGCCAAATGACTATAGCGAACGATCGGACGCTATGCTGGGCTCATGTCACCTCGCCGATCCACCGCGGACGCCGCGCACACCCGGGAGCGCATCATCTCGGCCGCGGTCGAACAGGCCTCGCTGATCGGCGTGGAGGGGGTGACCATCGGATCGCTCGCCGAGAGCCTGGATATGAGCAAGGCCGGGGTCGTGGGGCCCTTCGGATCGCGGGAACAATTGCAGCTGAGCGCATTGGAGCAGGCCGGGAAAATCTTTCGAGCGGCGGTGATCGTCCCGCTGGACGGGTTACCGCCTGGCACCGAACGGTTGACGCGTCTGGTCGACAACTGGATCGACTATCTGGCCGAATGCCCGTTTCCGGGAGGCTGTTTCGTCACCGCGGCCTCGACCGAACTCGACGGCCGGCCGGGGGCGCTCCGCGACCGTCTGCGCGCGTACGTGGAAAGCGCACGCGCAGCGCTGGAGTCCGAAATCCTTGCCTACCAAGCGGAATCGGAGGCCCCCCATCGCCCGGTGGACGAACTGGTCACCACTGTCATCGGCATCACGATGGCGGTCAACCAGGAAATACAACTACTCGACGATCCCCGTGCCGCCGAACGCGGGAGGGCGGCACTTCGAGCGGCCCTTGGACTGACCGGGCCGACGAGGGCGTCATCGTCGAGTCGCTCTGCGGGCCGGACGGAACGTCGGCCCGGAACCTAACCCGCACACCTCAGCCGGGACATACCCGACCGGGAGCGGGCTCCGCCTGGATGATCGCCGGCGCCGTAGAATACGACGATCGCACGCTCGGGGTCGACCTCGAGCGGGTCTGCGGAACGTGCGGAATCGGACCGGCTACGCCAGGTGTTCGATCTTCGCGGCCAGTTCCGCACCCGTCATGGGTTCGCGGGCGATCACCGCGATGGTGTCGTCGCCGGCGATGGTGCCGACCACCTCGGGCAGGGCCGCGCGGTCGAGCGCGCTCGCCAGGAAATGCGCCGCGCCCGGCGGCGTGCGCAGCACCGCGAGGTTACCGCTGTGATCTGTGGAGACCAGCAGGTCGCCGAGCAGTTTCGAGAGCCGGGACGTACCGCCGGTGACACCACGCACGGGGCTGCCGTCCTCGGGCACGACGTAGATGCCGGCGCCACCGTCGGCGGCACGCAGCTTCACCGCGCCGAGTTCGTCCAGATCGCGCGACAGCGTGGCCTGGGTGGTTTCGATGCCCTCGTCGGCGAGCAGCGCCGCCAACTCGGTCTGGCTGCGAACCGCGTTGGCGGACAACAGTTCCACGATGCGCTGCTGGCGCCCGGCGCGGGTGCGCGCGATGGCCGGGCCGGTGCGCGGACCCTCCGATCCGGCGCCCGACCCGTTCGCTCTCGCCGTGCTCACGCCGCACCGCCCGATCGTCGCTCCAGCAACCACACCAGCAGCGCCTTCTGCGCGTGCAGCCGATTCTCGGCCTCGTCCCACACCACACTGTGCGGCCCGTCGAGCACCTCGTCGGTGATCTCCTCGCCGCGATGCGCCGGAAGACAATGCAGCACAACCACATCCGCGGCGGCGTGGGCGAGCAGTTCGGCGTTCAGCTGGAACGGGCGGAACGGGCCGACCCGGTCGAGGCCGTCGTTCTCCTGCCCCATCGAGGTCCAGGTATCGGTGACCAGGGCATCGGCGCCGGTGGCCGCCGCGACGGGATCGTCGGTCAGGGTGATCGTGGCGCCGGTTTCGGCCGCCCGTTTACGGGCGGCCTCGAGCACCCAGTCGTAGGGCCGGAAACCCTCCGGCGCGGCGATGGTGACGTCCAGCCCGGCGGTCACGCCGCCCAGCAGCAGTGAATGCGCCATATTGTTGG
>NZ_JADKYP010000064.1 GCF_015354405.1 Nocardia sp. BSTN01
GCTAGTCACCGCATCGGCGCCGGTTCCGACGCACCCGCCGTGCGATTACGGGACCGGCACCGACGGTTGCGCCATCACCGCGCGCAGACCGACGAGCAGCATCTTCATACCGCGCAGTTGCAGCGCCTCCACCTCGGAGAAATCGCCGCCGACTTCCTCGTCGACCCACTGGATGTAGGCCTGGCGGCTGGTGTGCACGATCAGCTCGGCCGGAAGTCTGCGCAGGAACGGATCGTCACCGAGTTCGACTCTCGCCGAAAGGAATTGCGTGATCGGCGCGCAGAGTTGCTCGCCCCATTCCAGCCAGCGCAGACGGTACTGCGGCGTATGGATCATCAACGTCATGAATGTGCGGTCGGACTCGGGCGTCCGGCGCTTGTACACCTCGGTGGTGAATGCGCGCGCCAGTGTTTCGGCGACGTCGGCGTCGGCCGGCGCGTTCTTCAGGAAGTCGATGATGATGGCCTGGCTGCGCCGGAACAGCGGCCCCATGACATCTTCCTTCACCGGGAAGTGGCGGTGGAAGGTCCTCGGCGCGATGCCGACCGTCTCGCAGATGCGCTCCACGGTCGCGGAGGTGTCACCGTCGGCGACGAACATGTCGCGCGCGGTATTCGCGATGGCCAGGCGCAACTCCTCCGCGCGGCGTTCGGTCAGCGTCGGCCTGGACGACTTGCTCACGACCTCTGTCCTCCTTGATCGCAGTCCACAGTAACGCGGTCGGGAAAACGCCTGGAGGGGTTCGCATCCGTCGATCTGTTCGAGCACATCGATGTGATCTGCTTTACATCCATCTGCGCCCTCCTTACACTCAGACCTGTCAGAATCTGACAGACGGTCATATTCTGCAATGTCTGGCGGTCGGAGGCAACAGGTGGCAACGGTGCGGCTCGAACAAACCCCCAACGCGATGATCGATCGCGTGGCGTCCCTGCTGGAGGCCTTCGTCGGGCAGCGGCCCATGACGCTGGCCGATATCGCCCGGCGTTCCCATCTGCCGCGCTCGTCGGCGCATCGGATCCTGCAGCGGCTCGTGGAACTCGGCTGGGTGGAACGCCACGGCTTCGAATACGCCTTGGGCATAAGGATGTTCGAATTCGGGTCGCAGGTGGTGCGCCAGCGCAGCGTCAACGACGTGGCGATGGCCGTCATGACCGCACTGCACCGGCGCACGGGCCTGACCGCACATCTGAGCCTGCTGTCCGGCGCGGAGATCCTGCATCTGAACCGTGTGGGCGCCTGGCCGACGCCGGGCCGCCAGTGGGCGGTCGGCGCTCGCCAGCCCGTCGAGCTCACCGCGGCCGGGCACGCGCTGCTCGCCGCGATGGAACCGGAGCAGTGGCCCGACCTGCCGTTCGCCGGCGCGCCCACCTGCTACAGCGTGCGGACTCGCCGGCAACTGGAACGCGAGCTGGAGAAGGTTCGCGATCGCAGCGGGGTCGCGGTGGACTCGCAGGGCTGCGCGCTGGGCGTGACGGTGGTCGCGGCCGCGCTCGACATCGATGTCGACCGAGGTCGCGTGGCGGTGTCCCTGTGCGGTCCGACGCGCTCGATCAAAACCAGCGCGGTCGTCTCGGACGTGCGGCTGGCGGCGAACGAGATCCGGCGCGTGGCGCTGGCGGCGCCGCGGAGGGGCCCGCAGCCGGTGCGCGTCTGACCGTCACGAGTAACCTTGCGGCACAGGCACTTTCGCAGGAGCGAGCACCGGCGCCCCCTGAAGTCAGGCGGGCTGGCCGATCGGACGGATCGTCACCGTGTTGAGGTCGACACCCGCCGGCTGATCGAGCGCGAAGCCGATCGCCTCGGCCACCGCATCCGGGCTCATCGCGAGGGGCGGAACCTGTCCGTGCCAGAACGCGGTGTCGATCATGCCCGGGTTCACGACCGTGACTCCGATGCCGCGGGTCGTGGCGTGCAGGCGGAGGTTCTCGGCGAAGCCGACCACGGCCCACTTCGTCGCGGAGTAGAGGTTGCCCGGACTGTTCTTGATTCCGGCCACACTGCCGATGAGCACCAGCCGGCCGCCGGACCGTTCGAGGTGGGGCAGGGTCGCTGTCGCCAGCAGAGCCGGGCCGAGCACGTTGGCGAGCACCATCGGCGCCCACAGCTCCGGATCGCCGCCGTCGACGACGCCGGCAGCGCCGCTGCGGAAGTGATCCGCGGACGCCCCGCCCGCGTTCGCGACGGCCGCGTCGAGCGACCCGAAGCGCTCCACCGTGCTGGTGACCGCCGTGTTCGTGGAGTCCCACTCGGAGGCGTCGGCCACCAGGCCCAGCACGCGGTCCGCGTGGCCGGCTTCGTCGAGGAAGGCCTCGAGCCGACCGGGATCGCGCCCGGTGACGGCGACCCGGTGGCCGCGCGCGAGCAGGAGCCGAGCGGTCGCGGCGCCGATTCCGCTCGTGCCACCGGTGATCAGGACCGTCTTCCCGGCCACCGGCGATGCGCCGGAATTAGTGAGTGTGTCGGTGAGTGAGGTGTTCATGACGTCCACTCTGTAGCGCGGCGCGGGCCCGCGACAGTTGCTCGCGAAGGTGGGGACGCCGTCCCCTGGCACCGTCCGCGCCGCCCAGGGAAGCTGGTTCCATGTCGAACACGAGGTACTCCGAACTCGGTGGCTTCCTGCGTTCGCGACGCGAGCGAATCCGTCCCGAGGAGGTCGGGCTCGCGCCCGGCCCGCGGCGCCGCGTCCCCGGTCTGCGTCGCGACGAGGTCGCCGTTCTGGCCGGGGCCTCGGTGGAGTACTACACCGAACTCGAGCGCGGTGCCGGCTCGCAACCCTCCGACCAGATGCTCGCCGCGCTCGCCCGCGCCCTGCGCCTCAGCCGCGACGAGCGAGACCATCTGTACCGGTTGGCGAACCGCTCGATCCCGCATCAGGGCGGGACGGCCGCACACGTCCACCCCGCGATGCTCGACCTGCTGAGCCGGATCGACGGGACCCCGGCGATGGTGAGCACCGACCTGCACACCGTTCTGATCCAGAACCCGCTCGCCGTCGCGATGCTCGGCGACCTCGCCGGGCATCACGGCCGCGCGGCGAGCTTCATCTACCGATGGTTCACCGACCCGGCCTCGCGGCGGATCTACCCGCAGGAGGACCTCGCTCCGCAGTCACGCTCGTTCGTCGCCGACCTGCGCGCGGCAGTCGGGCGACGCGGCCCGGGCGACAGCGAGGCGAGCGCACTGGTGGACGAGCTGTCGCAGCAGTCGCCGGAGTTCCGGGAGCTGTGGGCCGACCAGGACGTGGGGGTGCGCAGAGACGAGCGCAAGCGGATCCTGCACCCCACCGTCGGCATGCTCGACCTCACCTGCCTCAGCCTCTTCAGCGAGGACAGCCGCCAGCGGTTGCTCTGGTTCACCCCACGCGCCGGGACCGACACCGCCGAGAAGCTCGCGCTGCTGACCGTCGTGGGCACACAGGCGATGCACACCGAACCGGTCCGATGAACCGATCGAGTTCCGCAGCGGACCGGATCGATTCACGCAGCTGTGAGCAGTGCCGCATCGCCGCGTCCGAGAATGCGCCGGCGACATGACGTTCCACGCACGCGGCACTCGACTCCGCATCCCACTGAATGCTCGTCTGCGCCCAGCTGCTCTTGCGAGCGAGCACGCGCGCACCGCACTGCCGACACTCGACCGGCGCCATGGGAACTTCCCGGATGCGTTCGTCGATCGGCGTCACGAGGTCGCCTCCGCGGCTTTGCGGGCGACGTTCTCGCGGACCTCCTCCTGCCAGGCGGCCAGCGGTCGCGTGGTGTCGAGTTCGAATTCGAACCGGTCGACCATTTCGGGGGTGACATCGGCGACGTCGACGTAGAACTGCTGATACCAGCGGCGCAGCTGATAGACCGGGCCGTCCTCCTCGCAGAGCAGCGGATTGTCGATGCGTGCCTTGCTCTTCCAGATCGTGACGTCCTGTTCGAAGCCGAGTTTGACCCAGTCGCCGAGCGCGACGGCGGTGGCCATCGCCTGATCCTCGGGCAGCGTGTCGGACTTCTCGACGATGATGCCGTACTGCAGGACGAACGAATTCTCGTCGATCGGATAGTGGCAGTTGAGCAACACCGTCTTGTAGTCACCGTGCTCGTAGTGATAAACGAGGTCGTCGATCATGAACGATGGCCCATAGTACGAGGCGACCGACGAGGTACCGAGCAGCTGCGGCTGCCCGACCGGTCCGGGCAGATCGTCGCGGGCGCCACTTTCGAAATACTGCGTCGCCACCGGTCCCTCGAAGACGTTCTTGAAGAAGGTCGGCAGCGAACCGTGGATGTAGAAGAAATGCGCCATGTCCACGACATTGTCGATGATTTCGCGGCAATTCGTGTCGACGATCGTGGTGTACCAATGCCATTCGGTCCAGTTGGGATCGCCCGCGCCCGCGATCCGCGGGATGGTCACTCCCTCCGGCGGCGGATTGCCCTCGGGATCGTTCCAGACGAACAGCATGCCGTCCTGCTCGAGCGTGGTCCACGCCCGGGTACGGGCCAGCGGCGGCACCCGACGGGCGTACGGGATCTGCTTGCAGCGCCCGTTGCCGCCCCAGCGCCAGTCGTGAAAGGGGCAGGCGATCTCGTTGCCCTTGACCTCGCCGTCGGACAGGTCCCCGCCCATATGCCGGCAGAACGCGTCGAGGACGTTGACCCGGCCGTCCTCACCGCGGAAAACCACCAGTTTGGTGCCGAAGGCCTGGACCGCATGCGGCCGGCCGTCGGCGAAGTCTCGGATCAGCCCGAGACAATGCCAGCCGCGCGCGAATCGCGTCGGCACCGTCCCGGCCTCGATCTGGCGAACCTCGTCATGCGTCGTTGTCATGTTCACCGTCCTTGAAAAGAGAGATGTCCCGCAGCGGTTTTCGCGGCGATGTAGCCGAAGACCAGTCCCTGGCCGATGGTCGCGCCCGCGCCCGGATATGTGTTGCCGAAGGCATTGGCCGCCGTATTGCCGATCGCGTACAGGCCCTCGATGACGCTGCCGTCCTCGCGCAGCACGCGGGCCGATCCGTCCGCGCGCACACCGCCGCACGTGCCGAGGTCGGACAGCACCAGCTTCACCGCGTACAAGGCTCCCTTCCCGCCCAGCGGCCGCAGATTCGGGTTCGGGCCGATCGTGGGGTCGCCGTAGTAGCGGTCGTAGGCGCTTGCGCCCCTGGCGAATTCGTGATCGACACCCAGCTCCGCGGAGGCGTTGAAGCTGTCGAAGGTCGCGGCGAACGCGTCCGCGGGGACACCCATCGCCCGTGCCAGGCTTGCCGGATCGGTGGCCGTCACCGCGATGCGGTTGTCGTACCAGGGCTGAGGCAACGGCTGGCGCGGGAACAGGCCCGCGGCGAAGATGTAGCTGTTGCGGTAGCGCTGATCGAAAACGAGCCACATCTGCTCCACCGGATCACCGGCACGCTCACGCTCGAGCACCCGCTGACCGAAGGACATGTAGTCCGTTGCCTCGTTGACGAAGCGCCGCCCGCTCTGGTCGACGATGAACGATCCGGGCAGCGCACGCTCCGCCAGCAGCACCGCCGGCTGCCCGCCGGGAAGCGCGGCCACGGCCGGGAACCACCATGCCTGATCCATCAGCCCGATCGCCGCACCGGCCTGCTGCGCCACGGTGATGGCATCGCCGGTATTGGTGTCGCAGCCGAGGCTCGCATGCTCGACCAGCCTGTCCGACTGGTACTTTCGCCGCATCTCGGTGTCGTGGTCGAACCCACCGGCGGCCAGCACCACTGCGCGCCGGGCGGTGATCTCGGTGCGGACGCCGTCGCGGTCGACCACCGCTCCGGTGACCGCGCCGTCCTCCCCCACCAGCAGGCGCACCAGCGAGGTGTCGGTCCAGATCGGAATTCCGGCGCGCAGCGCGCCCGCGAACAGGCCCGCCGCGAGCGCCTGCCCACCGGCGATGTATTCGCGTTTGAAGACGAGTCCGCCCACGCCGATCGCCATGGCCTTCATGCCGCGCCACAGCGCCTTGCGCGGGGTGCGCGCGATCAGGTTGAGCCACTTGTAATCCGCGCCGGTCACCGGCATCGGCAGCCCGGATGCCTCCATCACCCCGGGACGCAGCCGCGACCGGTGCGCACCGAGCCGGGACGCGTCGAACGGCTTGCACTCGCAGGTGCGTCCCGCCGCCGATCCGCCCGGCAGTTCGGGGTGATAGTCGGAGTAGCCGTCGGCCCACATGAATGTCATCGGAGTGGTCCGTGCGAGCATCTCGACCGCGGCGGGCCCGTGTTCGAGGAAGGCCGCGCCGCGTTCCCGCGGCGCCGAATCACCCACTACCGCTTCGACATACGCCGCGGCGGCGCGGGCATCGTCGGCGGGCTGCTGTTCGCGCAGCAGGAAATTACCCGGCACCCAGAACGCCCCGCCGGAGCGGGCCGTGGAACCGCCGACATATTCCGACTTCTCCACGACCAGGACCGACAATCCCGCCTCGGCGGCGGTGAGCGCGGCGGCCAGACCGGTGCCCGATCCCACGACCAGCAGATCTACTTCGTGCTCGGCTGTGTGGTTTTCGCTGGAGTTCATCACCGATGGGCCCTTCATGCTTGCTTCATCTGCTTGGCCCGCAAACATTCGTGACCCCTCGGTCGGCCAATGCCTGTGCGATCCATATCGGCGGCGAGCACCCGGACATAGCCGAGCCCCTTGATTTCAGTCATGGACAACCGCTTTCGGTCATGAAGTAACTCGCGTCCTGTTCGGGCTCGGTCAGATCATCACGCGCAGGGGACCCTGCGGTACTTCCACACCCAGTGAGGACATGGCCGCGGCGTGATAGGTCGTGCTGGAGACGTGGATGGCGTGATGCAGCCCCGCGTGGGCATCGCGCCAGAATCGTTGCAGCGCATTGTCCATGCGCAGCGCGTTGCCACCGGCGCGGTCGAAGATGTCGTCGGCGGCGCGGACGGCCCGCCACGCCGACCGGATCTGATCCCGGCGCACTCGGGCGCGCATGTCGAAATCGATCTCCTTGCCGGCGTCGACCAGATCCCAGATGCGGTCGACATTGGCCAGCAACTGCTGCCGGGCGGCATCGATCTCGGAGGCCGATTCGCCGAGTGCGTGCAGGACGTAGGGGTCGTCCTTGACCAGAGTTCCGGTGGCCCCCACCCGATTTCGCTGATAGTCGATTCCGGCGGCCAGCACGCCCTCACAGATGCCGATCGTCGCCGAGGTGATGCCCAGCGGGAACATGGTCGACCACGGCATCTTGTACAGCGTTTCCGTCACCCCGTATTCCGCGGCCGCGCTCCCGTCGATGACCTTGCCCTGATCCATCACCCGGTAATCGGGAATGAAGGCGTTCTTCACCACGATGTCCTTGCTGCCGGTGCCGCGCAGCCCGACCACATCCCACGAGTCCGCGACGATCTCGTAGTCCGAGCGGGGCAGGATCACATGCAGCGGATGCGGCGGCATGACCGGTTTGCCGTCCGCACCGCCCACCAGGGCACCCAGGAAGATCCAGTCACAGTGATCGGTGCCGGAGGAGAACTGCCAGCGCCCGCTCATGACGTATCCGCCGGCGGTCGGCACCGCGACGCCGCCCGGCATATACGGCGAGGCCATCCAGGTGTCGGTGTCCTCGCCGAGAACCTCCTCCTGCACCTTCGGATCGGCGAAGGCGAGCTGCCATGGGTGCACGCCGACGATCCCGGCCACCCAGCCCGCGGAACCGTAGAGGCTCGCGGTCTTCATCACCGTCTCGGCGAACTCGCGCGGATGCGACTCGTAGCCGTTGTACTTCTTGCGCTGCAGCATCCGGATGACGCCGGCGTCCTTCAGCCCTTTGGCCATGTCGTCGGGCAGCCGGCCCAGCGAATCACCCTCGTCGGCCCCGTTGCGAATCTGCTCGGCGATGCTGTCGATACTGCCGATCACTGTGTTGGACATACGGCCAAGCTTGACCGCTCGGCCCCCATTTGTGACCTGAGTCTCCTACTCATCGGAACAACGGATCGTGGCCGGGGCCCGGTCGCAGAGCCGTCCGATCGATTGAGGTAGCGGACTACTCGTGTGGAACACACGCGGCCGAGCCACGCTGAGCACATTGCCTTCACGCCGAGGCGAGCCGCCGGCTCGGACGTACCGGTGGCCTTTCCGAACGAGGGAATGGTGTCGTGGGTATTACGTGGGCGCGTCGGCTGCCGGCCGGAATCGCCCTGATCGGAGTTACCGGACTGCTGCTGTGGGTCTGGCTCGCATCCGGATGGGAGACCATCGGAAAGGTCGCCGGCCTGATCACCGCGGTCATCGGCGTCCTGACCGCGGTGGCGGCACGATGGCCGGGACAGCGGACCACCGTCGATCCCGACGCCGCCTTGGAGGCGCTGGCCGGCGCGGTACGTGAGCAGTGGCAGGCGGAGGAGAGACTGCGCCGGCTGCCCGACCCGCGGCCGCTGCAACTGCACTGGGACAACTGCCGCCGAGACGGGGTGATGGATTACTGGGAAGTGATCCGCGGCGTCGAGGGCTGCGATACCCCGATCGAACTCGGCGGACGGCTCTGCGAGATCGTCGAGGTCTTCGAGCGGATCCCGGCACGGCGGCTGGTGGTCCTCGGCGAACCCGGATCGGGCAAATCCGTGCTCGCGATGCAATTCACCCTGACCACGGTGCGACGGCGAAGCCCCGGCGATCCGGTCCCGGTTTTGATGCCGGTCGCGTCGTGGAATCCGGGCGAGGCGAGCCTGGCGGCATGGATGGAAGCGCGGTTGTGCGTGGACTATCCACTGCTCGGCGGCCGCGGCGCCTCGGGATCGACGCTGGCGCACGACCTGATCGCCCGGGGCCGGATCTGGCCGGTTCTCGACGGCCTCGACGAAGTCCCCGAAGAGGTGCGTGCCGAGGTGATCACCGCATTGAACCGCACCCTCACCGTGGGCGACCCGCTCCTGCTGACCAGCCGCTCGGCGGAGTACGAGGCCGCGGTCGACGCTGCCGGGGACGTCGTGACGGCCGCCGCGGTGATCGAATTGACGCCGCTCGGACTCGAGGAGGTCGCGTCCTATCTGCGGGTCACGGCGGCGCCGCGGCGGGGACTGAACAAGTGGGATCCCGTCCTCACCCATCTCCACGAGCATCCGCAGGACCGCCTGGCCTCGGTATTGACGACACCGCTCATGACCTCGCTCGCGCGGGCTGCCTACAGTGACGGACGCGCCGACCCCAGCGAGCTCCTCGACGCCACCGCCTTCGATACCCGGGAGGCCGTCGAGACGCACCTCCTCGACCAGGCGATCCCCGCCGGCTATGCGAGCGAAAACCCGCCCGCGGGTCACAACGGCGACGCGGTGGTCGACGCCGAACGCCGACTGCGGCTCCTCGCCGGTGACCTCGACCGCTGTGGCGATCGTGAATTGGCCTGGTGGAAGCGGCATCTCGCCATTCCTTCGCCATTGTTCGCGGCGGTGTCGGGACTCGCGGTCGGGATGCTCGTGGTGGCAGTGACGCTCGCAGCGGCATGGCCGACCGACAGCTTCACATCGACCAGATGGGGGGAGAGTGTCGAGTGGTCCGTTCGGCTGGGTTCGCTCGCCGCGGTCGTCATCGGCTTCTTCACCCTTGCAGACCTGGACCGCGAGAGACCGACATTCCGCCGCCAGGCTGGGCGCTTCACCATGGTGATGGCACTCGGTTCGATCGCCGCGCTCGCCGTCGGCGGGCTGACCTACCGGGCGTGGATCGACACGAGCTATCGGTCCGATATTGCCGACAGCGCAGTCGATACCGCGCAATACGTCGCGGAGAGCTTCTTGCTCATCGCCCTCGTCGTCGGTTTTCTGCGCGTACCCCCGGTACGGTCGCCCACCGCTGTCCTCCGAGAATCACCTCGAACCGCCGATACGACAGCCGGACGCTTCCGGGCGAGGATCGGGCCGATCGCGGGCACAGCGACCGTAGTCGGGATCGTTTTCGGGCTCGTCCATGCAATCGGCGTGTCGGCTGCGGGTGTTGTGGTACGGCACGAGTCCGTGCGGGACGGAGTTCTCGACGTGCCGCGCGAGTGGTTGACGGTGGGACCGATCGCCGGGATCTGCTCGGCACTCGGCGTGCAGCTCGGCCGTCGCATTCTGCGGCCGGTTTTCGCAGCCGGCGCCGAACGCACGACGACGGGCCAGCCGCGGATTCTGGCAGCCGTCACGGTCACCGTGGTCGGGGTAGTCGCCGGCGCGTTCCTGCTACCGATCGTGAGAGACATGCTCGGTGATGGCAGGGCGGTGTGGGACTCGGCACTGAGCGCCGCGAAGGACGGTATCCGGCTCGGCATCGGCCCTGCGGTCATCCTCGCATTCCTGCCATGGGAAACCCGGCCGATGAGCCTGCAACTGCGGTTGCGAGGCAGGCTTCTGCGTTTGCTCATCGTTTCCGCGATCGCCGCGACAGTGGGAGCGGCGGCGCTCTGGTTCGCGGCAGACCTTCCCGATGCCGGGCAGAAGGCACGAGACTGTGTGCTCGTCGGTGCGCCATTCGGCCTCGCCGTCGGAATACTCGCCGTCGCGCTGGATCGGCCGGTCACCTTGGACCGGCCGATGGGACCACTGGCATCGCTACGCCTGGATCGACGAGCGGCCGTCATCTACAGCCTCGCCTATGCGGTCGCCGCCGGCGCGGCCAATTGGCTCCACGCCGCGATCAGCT
Organism: Nocardia sp. BSTN01; assembly: GCF_015354405.1. GTDB lineage: Bacteria > Actinomycetota > Actinomycetes > Mycobacteriales > Mycobacteriaceae > Nocardia. The sequence goes on from NZ_JADKYP010000064.1 coordinate 10,647, forward strand.
CGACGGCCGCGCTCGGCGCCCAGGACATCGGCGTCTTCGCCGTCGCGTTCTTCGTGATCTCGTATTTCCTCACGGCCTCCGGAAGACATGCGATCACATCCGTCTGGTTGTGGCTGGCCGGTCGAATGCCGTTGCGGGACATGGAATTCTATCGCACCGCCCATCGCCGCGGGGTGCTCCGGCAGGTCGGCAGCGTCTACCAATTCCGGCATGCCCTGCTGCAGGACCGGCTCGCCGCCGGCGCGCGACGGCCGTTCCGCCACAGTCGCGCGCACGCCGCACTCGTCCTCGCCGCCGCCGCGGCGCTGGTCCTTTCATCCGTCGCCGCGCTCGTGCACCACGCGTACGAACACCGGGAGTGGCTCGCGCGGAGCAATGCGGCCGTACTCCCCTTCGACGACGTCTCCCTACCCCTCGGTGTCGCGGTCGACCACGCCGGAACCCTGTACGTGGCCGGCACGAGGTTCGGGAGGAGCGCCAACCACGTCGACGACACCTCCGCCCTCGGCCGGTTGTGGCGATGGGAGAAGGGTGCGCCGAGACCGTCGATGCTCCCTCTCACCGACCTCGGACTGGCCTTCACACTGGCGATCGACCGAGCGAACAACCTCTACGTCGCCGACCGCGACAACCATCACGTTCTCGTATTGGGTCCTCGATCGATCGTCCCGGTCACATTGCCGTTCTCCGAACTGGTGGCGCCCATCGGCCTGGACGTCAGCGAATCGGGTGATGTGTATGTTTCCGACAATGGCACCGGTGTGGTCTGGAAGCTGCCGGCCGGGTCGACGACCGCGATCGCCCTTCCGTTCCCGAGACTCGACCATGTCACCGCTGTCGCGATCGACTCCGCGGGGACCGTGTACGCAAACGAAGCGGGCCGCAATCGCGTATTGAAGCTGCCCCTCGGATCGACTGTCCCGACGGCACTGCCGTTCGACGGCCTCGACAAACCGAGCGGGATCGCCGTCGACTCCGAAGACACCCTCTATGTCTGCGACTGGAGCGGCCAAGTGATGAAACTTCGCGCCGGATCGGCTACGCCCGAGGTGGTGCACATGACCGGACTCAATTGGCCACAGTCCATCGCCGTCGACGATGCGCACAACCTGTACGTCACGAACCCCTACGACAACCGCGTACTCGAACTACCTTCCCCTCGATGAACGAATCGGCGTGCGGCGTCGGAATTCCAGTCGAGGAATTGGCAGAAGTGCATTGCGCGTACTTTCCTGGACATCGAGCCGGCCACTCGCGGCGGCGCACCATTTCTATTATGGCGGGCGAAAACCGTCGCGATCTCGGGTAGCACACTACCCTCTTTCAACTGGGGGCATAAGGCGAAGTCGAGTATGCACGACCCTCCCCGAACAATGCGGCAACCATTAGAATTCAAGGGCACCAAATCTTTTGGATCGCCAGGCGATCCGGTTCTCCGAGACTTCCAGCCGTGATGGGGCCGGGTTCGGCCGCCCCTGCGCGCCGTCCTCCCGGAGTGAACTCCGTCTATCCGTTCGCCCTGGTAATCCTTTTCCGAAGGGCGAAAAGACATGCTGGTACGAATTCATCACAACGGCGACGACGCACTGATCGCATGGAAACCCGACGGGTTCATTCCGGGGTGCCGCGGGTTCGCGCTCATGCGTCGACGCAACGGCATCGAAGAGGTCGTGAGCACGTGGGTCGGCTTCACCGACGACCAGGCCACCGCCGGCGAACGTCGCGCGTCCACGAACTGGCCGATTCAGAAATATCAATGGATCGACTACATGGCCGACCCCGGTGACAAGGTCGCATATCGGGTCCTACCGATGGTCGGCGACGACAAGGCGAACCTGCGCCCCGCCCCGGACGCCGCGAGCGACTGGACCGACGAGATCACCCTGACGCATATGGCATCGCCCGATATCGAGGCGGTATTCAACCGCGGAATCGTTGCCGCACAATGGGTCTCGCGCCGACTGGGCGTCACCGGCCACGAACTGCAGAACGCGAAGCTGGAAACCGTGCTCGAGACCACCGGCGATCCACTCCGCAACTACCTCGCCGGACCACTGGGCACGCGGTTGTTCGCGCTGCTCGACACGGCCGCCCGGAACGGATCCGATGTGTACGCGGCGCTGTACGAACTCGACGATCCTCAGCTGGAATCCGCCCTGGCCCGGCTGGGCAACCACGCGCACGTCGTGCTGGCGAACGGGAGCGTGAAGAAGAAGGGCGACGATCAGAACGCCGACGCGCGCGACAAGTTGCGTGGGCAGATCGACCTACACGATCGGATGTGTTCGCCACGTGCTCTGGGACACAACAAGTTCCTGGTCGTCTGCGATCAGGAATCCACCCCGCGATGGGTGTGGACCGGCAGCCAGAATTGGACCATGACCGGGTTGTGCACCCAGGCCAACAACTCACTCCTGATCGAGGACCCGGACCTCGCCGAGCAGTATCGGCACCAGTGGGACCTGCTCGAGCAGGCGGGCGACGCCACACCGGCGAGCCTGCGCGCCGACAACAGCACACCCCGCGACGAGGCGGTGGATCCGGCCCGGGTGCGACTGTGGTTCACCCCGACCGTCGGACAGGTCGACCTCGACGACGCACGCACGCTCATCACGGGCGCGGAGACCGGCATCCTCTTCCTGATGTTCAATCCGGGACCCAAGGACACCCTGCTCAATACGATCCTCGACACGGCTCGCGCGGGACGACCCGACGACCGGCGTCTCTACATTCGCGGCGTCCTCAACCAGGACCCGAGCACCACGGCCAACCCGGTGCACCTGTTCGATCAGGAGAACTCGGAGAAGGCCGATTTCGACGTCGTCCTCCCCGCGGCCATCGACGCGCCGACCATGTTCTTCCGGGAAGAACTGAAGAAGCTGGATCGAGCATTCGCGATGGTGCACAGCAAGGTCATCGTGATCGACCCCCTCAGGGCGAACCCTGTCGTGCTCACCGGCTCGCACAACCTGGGTCCGAAAGCCAGCGGGACCAACGACGAGAATCTGCTCCTCATTCGCGATACGCCGGGTCTGGCCGACGCGTACGCGACGAACATCATGTCCGTCTACAACCAGTACCGGTGGCGCTTTCGCCGGCACCTGCAACCACCGAATCTCCGATGGCAGGGCCTGATCGACAGCGACTCCTGGCAGAGCTGGTATCTGAAACCCGACAGCCCTCAGATCCGCGAGATCGACTTCTGGGTCGCATAGCCGGCGGAGCTCGAACCGACTGTGCCCGCACCGTTTTCGGAGCTCGGGTTCTATCTGCTCGCCGGAGCGGGTGGCGAGGGGCCCGCCATCTTGGTCCAGGAAGCCCGCCGAGGCGAGGAGTTCGGTCTGGGCTGTGCTGCAACGCTTTCGCGACGACCCGATCGTGCAGTCGCGACGGCCGTGCCCGGCCACTCGGTCAGTGCGAGCGCAGCCAGTCACGGTAGTGGGTGGCGGCCAGGTGGGCGTCGGGGGGCGCTGTCAGCTCGTCGCCTTCTACCGCGGCGAACAGGCCCGCGCTGTTGTCGGTGACGACGTGGCGGTGGTCGCCGGTGAGTTCCAGCGTCAGGCGGCCGAGTTCGTCGAGAGCGAAGACGTCGGGGCCGGCGATGTTGCGAATGCCCTGCAGTGGTGAGCCGACAGCCACCGCCGCGACCTCGGCGGCGACCTCCGCGGAGCTGATGGGCTGGATCGGGGTGGCGGGCAGGTGGACGGCGTCACCCTCGGCGGTCGATTCCATCGTCGGCGCGATGAACTCCATGAACTGGGTGGCGCGCACGATCGAGTACGGGATCGGTCCCGCCTCGACCAGGTTCTCCTGCAGGGTCTTCGCCCGGTAGTAGGCAAGGGCGGGCACCCGGTCGACGCCGACGATGGACAGCGTCACGAGGTGCCCGACGCCGGCCGCCTTCGCCGCGGTCAGCAGGTTGGTCACCGTGGTGCGGAAGAAGTCGAGGGACGCGTCGTCGAAGGTCGGCGAGTTGGTCACGTTCACGACGACCTCGGCGCCGCCCAGCGCGTCGTCGAGGCCCTGCCCGGTGAGCAGGTCGAGGCCGGTCGAGCGAGAGTGCCCGGTCGCCTCGTTTCCCGCAGCGGTGAGACGCTCGATCACCTGGGAGCCGATCAGTCCGGTGCCGATGACGGAGACTTTCATGAATGCTCCTACGGTGGGGATGTTCGAACTCGGAGGCCCGGAACACCCGGGCTGAATGTCAGGGCCTAGCGCCGACCTCGGTCGGTGCAGCGTAAGCGCCGTGGCGGCTTCGTAGTTCAGCGCACCAATAGTATCGGCGTGCGTACGCGGGCCAGGTCGATGCGCCGAGAGGGTTTCGACGGTGCTGCCGAGTTGCCGCCGTCTCGTGATCCGACGCGGACCGCGCCCGGCTCATCGTTTCCGCGTCGGGGTGATCCCGGCCAGGAGAACGTCGGCGATGTGGTCGGCGTAGCTCAGTGGGTCGATGTCCGGGTTCGTGTCGAGATATTCGAGCATGCTGTCGACCATCCCCTGATAGGTCACCGCCAGCAGGTGCGGATCGAGATCCGCGCGCAGCTGCCCCTGTTCCTGACCGCGCCGCAGGAGTGTGGCCTGCCGGGCATACAGGGCGCGGTACTCGCGGTCGCGAAGCGCGGCACCGCCGCCGAACGCGCCCAGATCGAGCACGATCTGGCGGATCGTTCGCAGCTCGGCGCCGTGCGTCGCGGGCAGTTGCGCCGCGCGCCGAATCGCCGCTCGCAGGAGATCGTCGACATCGGCGTCGCGGTCGATATCGGCCGCTACGACCGCTTCGAGCGAGGTGAACGCACGCCGGGCGGCATGTGCCATCAGGTCGTCGAAGTCGGTGAAGTAGTGCCAGAGCAAGCCTTTCGACACCCCGGCGGCGCGCGCGATCGCGTCGGCGGTGGCCGCGGCGAGCCCGTCACGTCCGACGATCTCGATCGCGGCGGTCTCCAATTGGTGGCGGCGGGCCTCGGCACTGAGCCGCTGCCGGGTGCGCTGATTCGCGGCCGTCATATCCGCTCGCGAACGACCAGGCCGATGATCAGCGCCATCAGCACGGCGGTGCCGAACATCTCCACTCGCATCCACCCCGGGACGAAATCCGGCAGCAGCGCCTCGACGACGTTCACCAGGAACAGTGCGGCCGCGATCAGGCCGACGGCACGCAGCGCCGCGACGCTGCCACGACGTGCCGACCGGAAGCGCAGCGGCAGCAGCACGGCGAACGCCGCCACGATCACCGCATGCCCCCACGCCTCGGGCGGCGCCTCGTGCGGGGCCGTCGCCGACAGAATCGCCAGGGCGACAACGGTCCCGACCGCGGTCACGAGATAGGCCCACACCAGCATGCCCAGACGATCGAGCTCGATCGACGCGGCGGACGTCTTATTGACCATGCAGTCAACACTAATGACCGGCCAGTCAATACGTCAACGCGTCCTCGGCACATCCGCGCTATTCGTCGGCGACCCGAATGATCGTTCTGCCGGGCGTGCGGTGGCGGCGAGCGAACGCGGACGCCGTGTCGGCGAGCGGTCGCACGGAGCCGACGAGAGGCTCGAGCCGCCCGTTCCTGACCCGCTCGGCGAGATCGGCCAGGCGCGCGCGGTCGGGTTCGACGACGAAGAAGACGGCCCGCCCGTCCCTGGGCTGCGTGGTCGGCGGCATGGCGATGGTGACGAGAGTACCGCCGGGACGCACCAATTCGGTCGATCGCTCGAGGATTCGGCCGCCGATGACGTCGAATACCACGTCCACCGCACCGACGTCCCGCAGGTCGTCGCCGTCCAGATCGAAAAACGCCTGGGCGCCGAGTCCGAGCACGATGTCCCGGTCGCCGGCTCGGCCGGTGCCGATCACGTGCGCGCCCACCTCGCGCGCGAGTTGCACGGCGATCGAGCCGACCCCACCCGCGGCGCCGTGAATCAGGACCGTACGGCCACAGGTCAGGTCCGCGTGGTCGAACAACCCCTGCCATGCGGTCAGGCCCGAAATGGGCAGCGCGGCGGCCACGGTGAAGTCGATATCGGCCGCGAGCGGGGCGAGGTTGCGAGCCTCGACCGCGGTGTATTCGGCCAGCGATCCGTCGCGGGCCCAGTCGGTCGGCCCGAAAACCCGCTGGCCGACGGTGAGACCGGCGGTTCCGTAGCCGAGTTCGACCACGACACCGGCCAGCTCGTGCCCGGGGATGCTGGGTGTCCGGTCGCGACCGGCACGGTCGGACCAGGTCGCCGGCCACTCGAGTTCGCCGGGCGTGAAGCCGGCGGCGTGCACCCGCACGACGACATCGTTCTCCGCGGCGTGCGGGTAGGGCATATCGGTCAGCGTGAGCCCGGCGATACCGGAATCACGGTCGCGCACGGTGATCGCTCGCATGCGGGAGTCCTTTCCGGGGCGTCGGCGTCGCGGCGGCCGATCAGCTCGGCCACGGCGAGCCGAGGATGTTCTCGACCGTCGTCGTGCGCCGGAAGTGGTCGTGGTCCAGTCCGTCCATACCGAAGCCGACCACATTGGAAGACGCCGAGGTGCGTGGCCGCGATCTCCGCCGCCATCCGAACCGGAATGCCCGGCGTGGTGTGCAACGCGACCGCAGTCCAGACCGTGTCGGCCGCGGTGGTCGAAAAGCCATGCGCCGCAAGGAACTTCCGTGCGTGGTCGGCGCTGTCGACCTCGAAACGCTGAACGCCGTCGGAAAAAGGGGTCAGTAGGCCGCTGTCGTGGAATATGGCCGCCAGGTACAACAGTTCCGGATCGGGCGTCAGAGCGAGCCTCTCGGCGTTGAGGAGGCCGAAGAGAAATACCCGCCTGGAGTGATGGTAGATGAGCGGGCCGGTCGTCTCCCGAATGAACCGGGTCGCCTCCGCGACCGCCACGGTATCGGGAATCCTCAACCCCGCGATGACCTCTGGCATGACCTGCCCCTTCCGACTCTGCATACCTCATCCCCCCGCGACGGGACGACCACGAGGGGATGGGACCGGAGCGGTAACCGTGCGCTATATCGCCGCAGGACCGGCCGCATCGGCGGGAACGGGCGCATCGGTGGGAGCGGGGTTCTGCGGCAGGGGCGCGGTGAGCCCGACGATCGCGCCGACCGCCGCGCCGAGTGCGCCGCCGAGCGCGGCCGCGGGACCGGCGACGATCGCGGCGCCGACGGCAGCGCCGACCAGTGGACCGACCACCACGCCGGTCGGCAGGAACGGGAGACCGACGACGAATCCGGCGGCCGCGCCGAGTGCCGCGGCCGGGATCGCGAGCGGCGCGGATACCGCCGCACCGATGCCGGCGCCGATGGCCGCGCCGACGCCCGCGTCTACGACCGTCGCGGCGCAGCGATCGGGATCGGCCGGAACCTGTTCGCAGAACGTCTCGATCGGATGCTGATCCTCGACGGGCAGCGCATCCGCGACCGGGGCCGGTGTGGCGGCCACAGGATCGACGGGTAGCGCGGTCGCGGTGTCGGCGGGCAGTGCGTCATCCGTCACGGCCGGGGCCGAAGCGTCGTCGACGGGCACGTTCTGCGGGCCGGCGGCCGAATTGTCCTGGACCACAGGACCGTCTGCGGGCGGCAGCGGCACCGGGAACGGAATCAACCCCTGCACATCATGTGCCAGCGTTTGCCAGTCCACTGCCAGCGGCGGTGCGGCGGGCGCCTGCGCGGCGTCGACCGGAACGAGAACGAGATCGCCGGGAGATGCGGTAGCCACTCCCGTACCTAAAATGACCGCGAGCGGCAACATGCCCGCAATCAACATCGGACGTGACATGCGCCGATGACCGACCTTCGGCATTTCACACCTCCCGGGTGGATATCTCTGAGTTGTTCCCGACCCTCTCGCATGCGTGTACGTTGCGGCTGAGGTAGTTTAAGCGCCCGTCGGTGCCGGACATCGGAGAAACGGCGAATTCACGTGCGTCGATCGAATGACGATTTCCGATGTCTAACCCTCGAATACGAGCTGCGGGCGCAGTCGCCTACGAGATTTCGGCAAATTCACGGCAGTCCGCAGGAGGCGCGCGACGCACAACACATCCGCACAGCCCAGGGTGGAGTATCGCCACCTATGCCGCCGATTAGCCACCGGACGGTGGGTGGCTGTCAGCCGCCCACCGTCCGGGCGACTCACACCGCCGCAGCCGCAGCCCGGGCACAGGAACACCGCCACCGAGCAGTCGCGGTCCGTTCCGCGGCCGGGCCTCCCCCGAAATTTCCTCGCGCGGCGGCGGCGACCAGGCGTAGAAAGAGTTCATGGAAAGGCCGACAGCCGCCGTAATCTACGTGCTCGCCCTGGTGGCCGTCGTGGTGAGCGTGGACGTCCTGTTCTTCAGGCATTATTTCTGGGAACGGCTGCTGGTGAATGTCGGGATCGTGCTGGTGTTCGCCGCGTTCTATCTCAGGTTCGTGCAGCGTTCGTAACGCGGCGGGCGATATCGGAGACGAACACACTCGCCTCTTCGAAGCGTCCGTAGCGCAGGAGCAAGTCGCCGGACGCCGACGAAAGCCTGGGATACGCTGGCACGCAGCGTATCCCAGGCCGGTTCCGTCGTTCGCCGACTGCCGGGGCGAGTCGGCGTCAGGGTTGCGGTTGCGCGGTACGCGACATTCCGGTGCCGCGGCGCGCGAACGGATTGCGCAGGCGCGGCTTCGTGGCGGCCGCCGGTTGCGCGGGCGCCGTCTTCGCGACGGTCGGTTGGGCCGGCGGTGTCTTCGCGAGATCCTTACGGGTGGCGGTCATTTCGCGGCGGGAGTGCCGTAGTTCGCGCCGGATCTCGGCATGGCGGCGCGCCGAGGAGAACGCCCCGGTGAGGGCGATGCCCAGGCCGAGCATGCCGACCGCGCCGACGGCGGCACCGGCGGCGAACAGTTCGTTCTGAGTAGGAGTGAAATGGGCGCCGAAGACGGTGAATTCGGTCGCCAGCACGTGCGTGTCGCCAGAATTGGCCAGCGCTGCGGCGATTCCGACCACCACTGCGGCGAACAGAATGATCAACCCGATGAATACGATCATGGCTACTACCGATTCTCAACATCGATGGACTGTTGTAGTTCGGAAATAACCGGCTTTCGGATCGTCAAACAACAGTCTCGGCAGGACACTTCGAACACGCGGCTCCGCCCGGTCGCCGGAACCGGCCCAGCTCAGCCACTTTCGGATGAGGCCGGAGCCCAGTGCGGGCCCTCGACACAACCGCGTGCGCCATACTCCCGGCGCCACCGGCGAGGGATGGGGCACGACGGTCGCCCCTCGGGCCGGCCGGCGGAATCGCGAGCGATCTTCGGCTGTCCATCGCGACAGACCACTGATCGGATATGCGAGAAAATATCGAGCAATTTATCGGCAAATGCGAAATATTGCGAAACGCCTCCGGTATCGGAGTAAAACTCTACAGTCGATATGTCCAGCAGAGCCGGTCGCGGGTCTTGGAGGCTCGTATGGATCTGAACACCGTCGAGGACGTCATTCGCCGGCCCTCGGCCCGACCGGGTTCCGACTGGCACGCCGGAGATGCGTGGCTGGCCGGGGGGACGTGGTTGTTCTCCGAACCGCAGCCCACGGTGCGCCGGCTCGTCGATCTCACCGCGCTCGACTGGCCCACCCTGGTGCCCACCGACCAGGGCCTGGAAATCGGCGCGACGTGCACGATCAGGGAGCTGCACGAGTTCGCGCCGCCGCAACACTGGTCCGCAGGCAGTCTGCTGCGAACCAGCTGCGAGGCGTTCCTGGCGTCGTTCAAGATATGGAACGCCGCGACAGTGGGCGGCAACATCTGCATGTCGCTGCCCGCCGGTCCGATGATCACCCTGAGCGTGGCACTCGAGGCGACCTATCGGTTGTGGGCCACGGACGGGACGGAACGAACGATCGCGGCCGAGAATTTCGTGGGCGGCGATCATCTGAATGCGCTGGGACCGGGCGAAATACTGCGCAGCATTCATATCCCTGCCGACGCGTTACACAAATCGTACGCACACCGGCGATTCACGCTGACCAAGCTGGGCCGGTCCACGATATTCATGGTCGCCACCCGGACGCCGGATACCGACGACCTGTCTCTCAGCATCACAGCGGCAACCGCGTATCCGATTGTCCTGCATTTCGATTCCGCACCCGACGCCGACGCCGTGCGGGACCGTATCGATGCGATCCCGGCGGACGTATGGTTCGCCGACGCCAACGGCACACCGGAGCACCGCAGACACCTCGCCCGGCACTACGCCGAGGAACTCCGGGCTGAACTCGGAGGCGCGAGATGAGCTTCGTCGTCAACGGCAAGACGTTTTCCCAGCAGCCGCGGCCCGGACAGTGCCTGCGGACCTTCCTGCGGCACCTGGGCTGGTTCGGGGTCAAGAAGGGCTGCGACGCCGGCGATTGCGGCGCCTGCACCGTCTGGCTCGACGGGCGTCCCGTGCACAGTTGCATCACACCCGCGTTCCGCGCCGAGGGACACGAGGTGACGACCATCGAGGGGCTCGGAACGCCCGAGAATCCGCATCCGATGCAGCGGCAGTTCCGCGACGCCCCCGGATTCCAGTGCGGCTTCTGCACCGCCGGCATGATCATGACCGCGGCGGCCCTGACCGACGAACAGAAGCAGGACCTGCCGCATGCGCTGAAGGGAAACCTCTGCCGCTGCACCGGTTATCGGGCCGTCGAGGACGCGATCAACGGCGTCTGCGCGATCGAGGTGGCGGAACCGGGCGCGGTGATCGGCACCAGCGTCGCCGCACCGGCCGCCACCGGCGTGGTGACCGGCCGCGCCGAGTACACGATGGATACCGAACCCGAGGGCATGCTTCATCTGAAAGTGCTGCACTCCCCCCACGCCCACGCGCGCATCGTCTCCGTCGACAAGTCCGCGGCGCTGGCCGTGCCGGGCGTACAACGCGTCTACACCTGGGAAGACGTGCCGCGCAAGCTGTTCACCACCGCCGTCCACACCGACCATCTCGTCGACCCCGACGACACCTACATCCTGGACGACGTCGTGCGTTTCGTCGGCCAGCGGGTCGTCGCGGTCCTCGCCGATTCGATCGCCGCGGCGGAAGAGGGCTGCCGCCGGGTCGTCGTCGAGTACGAGGTGCTGCCCGCGGTGTTCGATCCCGAGCAGGCGATGGCCTTCGGCGCGCCCCAACTGCACGGCTCCGACGATCCGTTCGTCCAGGACCCGGTCCACAACATCCTCATCGAGCTGCACGGCGAAATCGGTGATACCACACAGGGTTTCGCCGAGGCCGATGTCGTTCACGAAGGCACGTACTTCTCACCGCGGGTGCAGCACGTGCATCTGGAGACGCACGGATCGATCGCCTGGATGGACGCGGGCCGGCTGCATGTGCGGACCAGTTCGCAATCTCCGTGGGTCGCCAAGGGCAAACTGGCCCACCTGTTCGACCTGCGCCCCGACCAGATCCGGGTCTTCTGCGAACGCGTCGGCGGCGGTTTCGGCGGCAAACAGGAGGTGCTCAGCGAAGACCTGGTCGCGCTGGCAACCTTGGACACCGGTCGCCCGACCTGCCTGGAGTACACCCGTGAGGAGGAGTTCACCAGCGCCACGACGCGGCATCCGATGAAGATCACCGTGAAGCTGGGAGCGCGCGCCGACGGCACCCTGACCGCGATCCAGTTCCGCAACATCTCCAATACCGGCGCGTACGGCAATCACGGCGGCGAGACGCTGTTCGCCGGGGGCTCGGCCGTCGCCGCCTACCGCTGCCCAAACAAGAAGTTCGACGGCTACGTGGTCTACACCAACACCCTGCCCAGTGGCGGCTTGCGCGGCTACGGCATGACCCAGCCGGTCTTCGCGATGGAATCGGCGATGCACGAACTGGCCGTCGCCCTCGGCATGGATCCACTGGAATTGCGGCGCCGCAACATCGTTCGTCCGGGCGACGCGCTGCTGTCCATCGACGACGAGGCCGACGACGTCGCCTTCACCGAGGACGGGCTGGGCACGTGTATCGACCGCGTCGACGCCGCCCTGCGCGCGCACCCGGATGGGCAGGCGCTGGGCCCGGACTGGTCGATCGGCGTCGGCACCGCCGCCTCGATACACGAGACCGCACCGCCGACCGAACACATCTCGGTCGGGCTCGCCACACTCGGTGACGACGGATTCTACGAAATCGCGGTGGGCACAGTCGAATTCGGGGAGGGCACCTCCACCGCGCACGTCCAGATCGCGGCAGCCGAGCTGGGAACCACGCCGGCGCGGATCCGGCTCGTCCAATCCGATACCGACAGGACCGGTTTCGACACCGGCGCCTTCGCCAGCGCCGGGCTTTTCGTGGCCGGCAACGCCGTTGCGCGATCCGCGGCGGCATTGCGCGACCGGATCCTGCGCTTCGCCTCCGCCCACACCGGTGCCGCCCTGGAATCGTGTGCCATGGACGACGACGCCGTGCGTTGCGGTGACACTCGCGTCCCGCTGGCCGACCTCGCGGTGGCCGCCCGGAGCCGGGGCGCGCGATTGACCGAATCGCGCAAGGCGTACGGCTCGCCGCGCAGCCTGTCCTGCAACGCACACGGATTCCGGATCGCGGTGCACCGCGTGACCGGCGAGATCCGGATCCTCTACAGCGTGCAGGCGATCGACGCCGGGGTGGTGATCAACCCGGAACAGGTCCGCGGACAGATCGAAGGCGGTGTGGTCCAGGGCGTCGGTTTCGTGCTGACCGAACACCATCTGATGACCGACGGCGTCGTCACCAATCCGACGCTGCGCAACTACCGCATCCCCACCTACGCCGACGCTCCGCGCACCGAGGTGATCCTGGTCGGCTCGACCGATTCGGCGGGCCCGGTGCGGGCCAAGGGCATCGCCGAATCCTGCGTCAATCCCGTGGCGCCCGCACTGGCCAACGCGGTGCAGGACGCGACCGGCATCCGCTACCGCGAGCTACCGCTGACGCCCGACCGGATCTTCCCGGCGCTGCGGACATCCCGGCTGACCTCGACCGGCTGAGCCTGGAGACCACGATGCCCCGCGAGACGCCGGTCGGCCACGCCGCCACCGTCATCATCGGTGAGAAGGTTCGTCCCGGCTGTGAGGAGGCTTTCCTGGCCTGGCAGCACGGGCTCAACAGCATGGCGTCGCAATATCCGGGATTCATTGCCGCGGAGATCGATCCGCCCACCCACCCGCAGGCGCACTGGTCGCTGATCTACCGCTTCGACTCGATTCCGAATCTGCGCGCGTGGATCAACAGCGCCACCCGCCAGGACAGCCTCGCCGAGGGGCGGCGCTATCTCGACGGCCCGCCCACGCAGCAGATCGTCACCGGCGCGGCCGCGCCGCCCGACACCCTCGTCACGGCGGTGGTGACCCATCGAGTGGTTCCCGAGCAGATCGACGAGTTCCTGGCGTGGCAGGAACGACTTCGCCACGCGGAGAACAGGTTTCCCGGCTTCCGCGGTTCGGAGATCTTCCGGCCGATCGAGGGCGTGCAGGACGAGTGGACGATGCTCTACCGCTACGACAGCGCCGCCGACCTGGATCGCTGGCTGACCTCCGGCGAGCGGCAGCGACTGCTCGACGAGGGAAAACGGTTCAGCGACTTCCGATTACGCACGATCGACAACTCGTTCGGCAGCTGGTTCGCCTTCGACGAGGAGGGTCCCGCCCACGCACCGTCGCAGACGAAGACGTCGATCGCGGTGTGGGTCGGGTTGTATCCGACGGTCGTGCTGCTCTCGCTGGCGTTGGCGCCCGCGGGAATGCCGCTGTGGCTGGGCATGCTGGTCGGAAATCTGTTGTCCAGCTTCGTCATGACGTTCGTGACGATGCCGCGCTATGTGAATCCGTTGCTCGAACGCTGGCTGCAGCCGGCCCCCGGGTCGCCGCGCAAGGCGATCGAGATCCGCGGCGCCATGCTCATCACCGCCGTGATGGCGTTCTGGACGGTGCTGTTCTGGCTGGTGACCACCGTGTTCTGGCATCTGCCGTGACAGCGGCCCACAACCGAGAAGGAGAAGTGACGACAATGACCGAATCCAACGGCAGCGCGGTCCCGGCCTTCATGCGCCCGGTGATTGCCGACGAGCCGCCCGCCAGCGCCCGCACCGTCGCCGAACAGTCGGTGCTGGCGCTGAACGGCGCCATGTTGCAGCTGTACGACACATCGCTGGAGAAGTTCAAACAGAACATGCTCGACCAGGTGCCCATCATTCTGGCGCTGTTCACCGGCGCGGGCGGGCAGATGATTCTGTACCGGCCCGGCCGGGAACCGGAAGTCGCAGCGCCGGTGCCGATCGTCTACCAGCTGGCGAAGTCGGTGGGCCACAGCACCATGGCGATCTACGAGATCGTCGCACCGTACATCTCCAACGCGTATGCCAATCAGCTGTGGCGTCCGCCGCTGGAGATGTACCGGGCACAGCATCGCACCGCCTTCGACGGCCTCGGCGCACTGGAGATCTCGGACGAGGACCGCGCGGTGCTGCACGAGATCCTGCACCGCAATCTCACCTTCATGGACGAATGCCTCGACCGGGGCGGGTACAGCTACGACGACGTCGAAACATTCATTCGCGACACCGAACCGTATTCGGCCCGGTCGATCGGCATCGGCTCGAGAGCTCAGGTCGGCCACTGGATGTCGGTCCTCGATGACTGGAAGGCGAGCCTCGGCGAGGACTGGGAGCGCACCTACGCGGTGAGCAACTCGCTGTACGTCGCGCGGCAGAACAACATCCTCTACAGCGTTCTCGTCCAATTCATGGGCACCGAGACGATGGGCGACCGGTTGCTGCTGGTCGAGACGACGGAATTCGAGACCACACCCGAGAAGTTGCTCGATGTGCTCGGCCGCATCGTCGCCGACCGCTCGCTGGGCATGGTGTTCTTCCGCGACTACTACCTGATGGACGTGGAACTACTCGGTGGCGGCGGGCGCGCGGCCATCGAACGCGAAATGGCCGCGCGCGGAAGGGAACCGATACTGCCGCCGCTGGCGCCGTTCCGTTCCGACGATTGGCCGTGGAAGACCGACCCCGCCAAGGGCACCGGACCGGCACGGCTGGAGGATGTCGGATGCCCGATCCGCCCGGAGCCGGTCCGCTGATGCCGGAGGTGACGAGTCCCGCGGATTTCGCACAGCGTGCCATCGACATCGCTCGCACCAGTGTCGCAGCGGGCGGACTGCCGTTCGGGACCGTGATCGTCAAGGACGGCGCGATTCTCGCCGAGGGCAGCAATGGTGTCGCCAGTACTCATGATCCGACCGATCACGCGGAGATTCACGCCATCCGCGAGGCGTGCCGGACATTGGGGACCGAATATCTGACCGGCTGTACCGTCTACGCCATCGCCCACCCGTGCCCGATGTGCCTGGCGGCGCTGTACCACTGCGCGCCCGACGAGGTCGTCTTCCTGGCCACGCGGGAGGATTGCGCGCCGTACATGGCGGGCGGGAAGGACAAGTACTTCGAACCGGCCACCTTCTACGCCGAATTCGCCAAACCCTGGAATGAGCGGCGGCTGCCGATGCGCTATCTGCCGCGTGCCGATGCCGTGGAGGTGTACAAGCTGTTCGGAGAACGACACGGCGGTACATCGTTGTGACACAACGATATTCGCGCCGCGTCACGGCGTGTGGTCGTGATGGATCCGTCCTCCGAGTTCGGTCAGCGGGTGACCGGCGCCGCCGTGGGTGCGCATGATGATCTCCGCGACGATCGATACCGCCGTTTCCTGTGGGGTGCGAGCGCCCAGGTCGAGACCGAGCGGACTGGCGAACCGGCACAATTCGATCTCGGTGAGTCCGGCCGCGCGCAATCGGCGCAGCCGATCGTCGTGGGTGCGCCGGGATCCCATCGCGCCGACGTAACCGAGTGCCGGAAGCCGCAATGCCACCCGCAGCACAGGGACGTCGAACTTCGGGTCGTGGGTCAGGACGCAGACGACGGTCCGGCCGTCGAGGGTGTTTCGCCGCGCCTGCGCGGTGAGGTAGCGATCCGGCCAGTCCACGACGACCTCGTCCGCGGCCGGAAAACGGTCCGCGGTCGCGAACCTCGGGCGGGCGTCGCAGACCGTCACCCGGTAGCCGATCAGCGCGCCCTGCTGTGCCAGCGCGGCGGCGAAGTCGACGGCGCCGAAGATCAGCAGCCGCGGGCGGGGAGCCAAGGTGTTCACGAAGACGTCCGCGCCGGCCTCCAGCGGCGCGCAGCCGATCAGCTCGGCATGGTCGGCTGCGAGCAGTTCGCGGGCCCGCTCGGTCACGGCCGCGTCGGCTCGGGCGGATCCGAGCGAGCCGTGGACCGTATCCGGGGTGATGATCAGCCGCCGGCCCGGCCGCGCGCAGTCCGAATTCGCGACGACGGTGGCGGTCGCGACCGGGCGGTCCGCGGCGACCGCGGCGATCATCACCGGCAGGTGTGGGCACGTCGTTCGGGATATCGGCTCGGCGAAGATGTCGATCTCACCGCCACAGGTGAGCGCGGTGCCGAACAGTTCATCGGTATCGACTCCGTAGCTGTGCCGCCGGGGCCGCCCGGTCCGCGCCACCTCGGCGGCCAGCTCGTAGACGGCCGCGTCCACGCAGCCGCCGGAGACCGATCCGGCCACGGTGCCGTCGGGGGCCACGATCATCGCCGCGCCCACCGGCCGCGGCGCCGATCCCCGGGTGCGGACCACCGTGGCGACACCGGCGGTGCCACCGGATCGCCAGACGGAAGTCAGTGCGGCCAGGACGTCGCGCACCGGCGTTCGAGCCCTTCGGTCGTGGCCGCGGCGTTCGCCTGCTGTAACCGCATCTTTGAATGATGCGCGTTCCCCGGCAGTCGCGCGGCCACAATGGGATGCCGAAAACGTGCTGTCGAGAATGCGCCCGCCGGCCGCGGCGAACGACCGCCTACGCCTGGCCGGCAGCTCGGCTCCCGGTATGCGCCCGTCACCGGCGTGCGCCGGACCAGGTGTCAGCTCCGGTGACGATCCTCGACGGCCGACGACGAGGGAGTCGCCGGTCGCCCGGGCGGCAGCGGTGCCGCGGGCGCCGCCCGGTGACCCGCATCCGGGACACTCGCGGATGCGGTGTTCGGCGAGCCGGAATCCTCGGAGTGCATCTCGCTCATTTCGCTTTTGAAGATGCGCAGCGAGCGACCGAGGCCGCGGGCGGTGTCGGGCAGGCGTTTGGCGCCGAACAACACCACGACAACCAGTGCGATGATGAGCCAGTGGGTCGGACTCAACGAACCCATCGGAACCTCCGTTCGTGCGCCGGAGCCGCTCGGACGGTGACCGACGGCCCGGCGGATTCCACCGGCGAGACCATTCGTCCCCGGCGTCGGAATTGGACGAGTTCATAATAACTTGCCACGCCCCAGAAGAAAGCGAATTGCGCCTTCACCTGGCTTGATGAAGCTTGCCGAAGCTACCTAAGAATGTGAATGTGAAGTAACATACTCGCCGTTGCCGACGTGGCGGTCACCGGGTCGGCAGCGACAGAGTCGAAGAGCCGGTCGCGTGTGATGTGCACCGGAACGCAGGTGGAGGTTGCTATGGGTGTCGAGATTGCCGCGGCCCCGTCGTCCGTCGAGCAGCTGCCCGTCGAGGTGGGCGAGATCACCGGCCGGTGTCACGACGTTCTGGACGAATTGTCCTTCGGCGGAAGCTGTTCGGGCGCGGCCGCGCGACTCACCGCCGCCGCGGACCGCTGGGTCCGGTGCGGGGTGAGCCTCGAGACCGTTCAGCACACGGTGTTCGAGGCATTCCGGCTGCACCTGGGCACGCTGCGGACCTCCGGCGACGACGTCGACACGGTCGTGACGTCGGTCGATCGTGTGCTGGACGCCTTGGAGATCGTGACAACCGGTGTCGCGGACGCCTATTCGGCAGCGGTTCCCGACGCGGCCGAGGACTACCGGCCGAGCAGCGATCCGGTGACCTCCGCGTTGCTCGGCGGCCGATCCGCCGCCGCGGCGGCCAGGGAATGCGGAGTGGAACTCGCCGAGCGCTATCACGTGCTGGCGATGTCGTTCCCGACGGAGTCCGGCGGCGACGGCCCCGGTTCCGACGTGTCGGTGCGGGTGCGACGAACCATGCGCCGCGCCCGCGCCGTCCTGGAACGGATGAACAACGGCGCGGTGCTGTTCCAGTTGTCGCCGAGCGGCGGCACCGTACTGGTCCCCTCTCCGGTCGTCGGTTCCGACCGCTGTCTCGATCACGTCGTGCACACGCTGGCCGCGGCCACTCGGACACCGATCACCGCCACGGCGGTCCACGCCGCCCGGGCCGCTGTCCCCGCGGCGGCCACCCAAGCGCACGAGTTGCTGGACACCGTGCACGCACTGCGATGCCGGCCCGGCCTCTACCGCATGCGCGACCTCGCTCTCGAATACCAGCTCACGCGGCCCGGGCCGGCGCTGGACATCCTCGGCACCCTCCTCGACCCGCTCGACGACCATCCGGAACTGACCGAGACCCTGGTGCGCCACTGCGGTAACGAGCTGAATCGGCAGCGCACCGCACACGAGATGCGCGTTCACACCAATACGGTCGACTACCGGCTCAAACGCATCGGCCGGCTGATCGGAGTGGACCCGACCTCCCCGTCCGGACTGCTCCAGGTCCGGGCCGCGCTCGTCGCCCGCGCCTATCGCGCACATATCCCGGCCCGCTGACGGCCCCCGCCGAGATGGAGCGCGGCGTTGCGGCTCGGTGCGCGCCTCCAGGGGGATGTATCCGACTGGCGGCAGGGGTCGCCGTACATACTGGCCACGTCACAGCAGAGGCGACGACAACCGTGCCCGCGGCGTCGTCGACGACGAAAGTGGATAGGTGCGCAACGGATCGGCAAGCGACGAACTATCGGAAGACAATGGCCCCCTCAGTGGTTCGACCGCCCCGGCACCACCATCGTGGTCCTCGATTCCGCCCGGCGACCACGGCGTGCGCTTGGTCGTCTGCGATATGGACGGCACCCTGCTCACGAAGTCCGGGGCCGTGCCCGACACGTTCTGGCCGCTGCTCGAGATGATGCGTTCGCGCGGAGTGACCTTCGTACCGGCCAGCGGGCGGCAGTACGCGACACTCGCCGCACTGTTCGAGCAGGCCGCGGACGAGGTGTCCTACATCGCCGAGAACGGTTGTCTGGTAGTCCATTCCGGCGTCACCGTGTCCGCGACCTGCCTCGATGCCGATATCGTGCGAGAGGTCGTGCGGGCGGTGCGGACAGCGCCCGCAGCCACCGGACTCGGCTTGGTGGTGTGCGGCCTGGACAGTGCCTATATCGAGCGCACGGATCCGGCGTTCGTCGCCGCGGCGGCGAAGTACTACGCCCGCCTCGAGCGCGTCGACGATCTCACCGCGGTGACCGACAAGGTCCTGAAACTGGCGATCTACGACTTCACCGACGCCGAGCGGACAGCCGAGCGAGTTTTCGGATCCATCGCCGCGCGCGAGCAGGTCGTGGTGTCCGGTAAACACTGGATCGACATCATGAGCCGGGATGCGGACAAGGGACGCGCGGTGCGGTCGCTGCAGGAAACACTCGGCATCCCGCCCGCCCGGACCGCGGTGTTCGGCGACTACCTCAACGACCTCGAAATGCTGGATGCCGCGCGGTGGTCGTTCGCGATGGCCAACGCCCACCCCGACGTTCGAGCCCGCGCCCGCTACCTCGCACCCGCCGACGACGAGGACGGCGTCGTGACGGTGCTGTCGCGGTTGTTCGATTCCTGAACACCGATCGTCACACCGCGCGCTCCGGCGCTCCTGCCATCCGCAGTACCGCGGCGGCCACCTGATCCGGGCATTCGGCCGGCACGATGTGCTCGGAGTCCGCGTCCTCGAACCGGCCGTTCACCCGATCTGCGAATCGGCGTTGGTATTCGCGGACGGTGTCGTGACGGCGAGCGTGCAACCGGTCGGCCCGCAGCGCGGAGAGGACGACGACCTCGCCGCCCGGCGGCTGCGGCGGGTTGTCCCGGAACGGGCCGATACCGGTGGCGAAGGCATCGAATTCGCTTCGCGTGCTTGCGATGCCCGCGGGAGTGAAATCCTCCCGCAGCATGGTCTCGTAGGTGTCGGCCGGGAACATGCGGCCGTAGGACCCGGTCAGCGCCCGCATCACCGGTCGAAAGCGAGCGAGCGACTGTTGCACCGCGAGAATACGATCCGTCCTCGCCGCCGTGGCCGCCCAGTCCGCGTAGAAGGGAGCCGCTTCCGGAGTCGGATCGACCAGCACCAACCCGATCGGTTGCGGCACCACACTTTCCGCGGCGCGACGTACGATCAGCCCGCCCATGCTGTGCCCGACGAGAATCAGCCGACGCGGCGCCAGCATCTCGACCAGAGCGACCAGGGTGGCTGCCATCTCGTCGATATCTTGCGGCGGCCGCACCCGGGCACTGCGGCCGCGACCGGCCCGATCGTAGGTGGCGGTCCGCACGGTATCGCCGAGCAGGGACACCACCGGATCCCACAGTGTCCGCCCGGCGCCGGCGCCGGATTCGAAGAGTACGAAGGTCTCCCCCGCACCACGCTGCTCGACATATAACTCGATGCCGCGCACCGTCATTCGTTCGCCGGGCACGTCCCGCATCCGGGCCCCCTCTCCATCAATCCCAACTTTGGAAATGATACCAACAATGGGATAGTTAAGCTATGGATCCTGCCGACCTCCTTCTGCATCCGGTGCGGTTGCGCATCGTGCACGCGTTGTCCGGGAACACGCCGCGAAACGCAGGCGAGTTGTGCGACCGCCTGCCCGAGGTGCCCCGGACGACGATCTACCGGCACCTCGGTCTGCTGGTGGACGGCGGCATCCTGGAGGTTGCCGATGAGCGGCGGGTCCGCGGTGCGGTCGAGCGGTCCTATCGGCTGCGCGCCGACCGCCCCGCGATCGACGAAAAGGCGGCCGCGGCCATGACCCTCGACGACCACCGCCGTGGTTTCGCCACCGCCATGGCCGTCCTGATCGCTGAATTCGACGCCTATCTCGACGAGCCCGGTGCCGATCCGGTCGCGGACTCGGTCGGCTATCGCCAAGGCACGCTGTGGCTTTCACCCGACGAACTGAACACGATGCTCGACGGTTTCCGCCGCGTCCTCGCCTCGGTCGCCGGGAACGGTGCCGGACCGAATCGTCGCCCCTACCTGATCAGTCCGGTCATGTTTCCCGGTGCGCGAACGCCCGACTGAGCCGGTCGCACCGCATTCGCCGTGCGTGCGGGATACCGACGTGCGAGGCTGAGCGACATGTCCGAACGTGCGGATGTCTCACCGAATCTCACCGAACAGGGCCGCGGCCCGGCCATCGCGCGATTCGCCACGGAACTGATCGCCTGGGTCGCCGCGCCGTGGGCGCTGGCGTCGTGGTCCGTGGCGGCGGCGGTGATCGCGGTGGTCGTCCTGATCGGCGTGCCGTCGATCTTCGCGACCCGCGGTGACAAGAAGCAGGTGCTCGTCGCCGTTCCTGGCTGGGCCACCATCGCGATGATGCTCGTGTTGATCGCCGCGGCGGTGCTGGGCGCCTGGTTCGCCTGGCCCGCCTGGGTTGCCCTCCTCGTCACCGTGCTGGCGGTAGCGACGGTCGGCACCGAACTGCCGCGCTGGCGGTGGCTGGCCCGAGCGCCCTGAGGCCGCGTTCTCTCCCGATACGTTCTGTTTACGCCCGTCGAGGCCGGGTATCTGCGATTTGTTATCGAAGTACGGCCGAACGCGGCAGCGCCTGGATAACAAAAGGCAAAGGGAGAGTTTCACATGATTATTCTGGGAGTCATCCTCCTCGTTCTCGGGTTCGTGTTCAGCATCCCGATCCTCTGGACCCTGGGCATCATCGCCGTCGTCATCGGCGCGATCCTCGCCCTGCTCGGAGCGTTCGGACGTCCGGTCGCCGGCCGCGCGCATTATTTCTAGCGGCGGCGAATTCCTTTCTCCGGAGCGCGTACTTCCCCCGCGGGGTGGAAGTGCGCGCTTCGCTGTTCGTCTGCGCCAACCGCATCGTCTCGGCACATCCGGGAACAAAACGTGGGTCGGGCATCCTTGGACGGTATACGCCGATCCAGAAGGAGACCCGTAGTGACCGAACTGCTTCCGCTCACGCCGGACGAATTGCTGACCACCACACGCGCGGTGCGCCGCCGTCTGGATCTGACCCGGCCGGTGCCGCTGGACGTGATTCGCGAGGCACTGGAGGTGGCGCTGCAGGCACCGTCGGGAGGCAACCGGCAGCATTGGCACTGGATCGTGCTCACCGATCCGGCGATCAAGGCGCAGGTCGCCGAGCATTACCGGCGCTCACATCTGGCGTACCGGGAAGCCGGAGGCGAACCGGCCGACCAGAGCGCCGCCCGCATCGCCACGAGTTCGGATTATCTGCGTGAGGTGATGGCCGAGGTCCCGGTACTGGTGATCGGCGCGATCAGCACCGGCGATAACGCCGCGCTGCCGGAGAATCAGGCCGGACTGTGGGGGTCGCTGCTCCCTGCGGCGTGGAGTCTGGCGCTGGCCTTGCGCGCACGCGGCCTCGGAACCACCTGGACGACACTGCATTTGCAGTACGAGCGCGAGGTGGCAAAAATTCTCGGTCTTCCCGACGACGTCCGTCAGGGCGTGCTGCTCCCGGTCGCCTACACCAAGGGCACCGACTTCCGGCCCGGCCCGCGCGTGGATCTGGATTCGGTGCTGCACGTCAACGGCTGGTGACGGCGGCCGGACGCGAATTGCCTAGCGGGACTGCCGTTCCGGGTCGGGCAGCGCCATCATTCTCAACGCGACCACGATGGCGCCCGCCAAGCCCACGCTCCCCAGAATCGCCACCGGCGCGGAAGCCAAGGTGGACAAGCCGACCAGGAACAGCAGGCAGATGCCCAGTGCGAACGCGGTGCTGATCGGATCGATGCGTGCCGGACGACGTTCGAAGCCACCGGGTTCCCGGACGCTGTGACACACCCCATACGCCGAAGGTGCGGAAAATGTTGTGGCGCTTCGGGTTCGGGGTAGGCCGACCGGTAGTACCGACCGATCGCGGAAGGAGAGAGCTCGTGAACGTTTCGATCACCGCTTCCCACCGTCGCCGCCGGGCCACGCCGAACGAACCCGAGGACGCCCGGTCGGCCGTCCTCGTCCTGATGGTCTGGGCCGCCTTGATCGTCGCGGCCGGCGTGCTGCTGATCTCGCT
>NZ_JADKYP010000065.1 GCF_015354405.1 Nocardia sp. BSTN01
CACCACCGCGATCCAGGCGCAGGACTTCTTCTTCCGCAAGATCGCCCGCGACCGTGGCGTGGCGCTGGCCCATGTGGCCGGCCAGGTGCAGAAGTTCATCGATTCGGAGGCCGGCAACGGCCGCCTGAAGGGCGAGCGCAAGCTGCTGGCCACCGCGCTCGAGGATGTGCAGGCCATGGCCGCCACCCTGACCGGTCACCTGATGGGTGCGCAGGAGGACGCCAAGGAGCTGTACAAGGTCGGCCTGGGTTCGGTCCGCTTCCTGATGGCGGTCGGTGACCTGCTGATCGGCTGGCAGTTGCTGCGTCAGGCCGAGATCGCCATCAAGGCGCTCGACAACGGCGCCACCGGCTCCGACGAGGCCTTCTACACCGGCAAGGTCGCGGTCGCGCAGTTCTTCGCCCGCAACGTCCTGCCGGAGCTGACCGCAACCCGCACGGTGCTGTCCAACCTGGACAACGACGTGATGGAGCTCGACGAAGCGGCCTTCTGATCGCCTTCTCGACCACCACGTGAAACACAGCGGCCCCGCCTCTCGCATTCGGGAGGCGGGGCCGCTGTCGTCCCGGCACGCCGGGACCGCCGGTCCTGCACCGGAATCGAGGCGGGGTAATAATGACGGCACTGGAGTGCCGAGACAGCGCCGTGCCATGCCGATGTGACGAGGGTTTCGTCGGCATATCGCACGCCGTCGGCCGAGGGCAGGCACAATACCCACGGCGCGACTCATGGAAGGAATTCGGAGTATGAGACGACTGTCCGCACTGGCTGGAGCTTGCGCGGCGGTCGCGCTGCTGGGCCTGACGGCATCGCCGGCCGGAGCCGACCCGAACAACATCAATCCGATTCCGGGGCTGAACGGCATCAACGGATTGCCGCCGCTCCCGGGCCCGACGCAGGCGGTCTACCAGGCCACCGGGATGGCCTCGCCGAACCGGACCCAGAACCAGAACGTGCTCGGCACCGACCTCGGCATCATGTGGGACGACGGGCGCGGACAGATGATCACCGCCTACGGCGACACCGCCGGACTCGGCGTGCCGAACGTCCTGGCCGGCAGCATCTGGGCGTGGCGCTCGAACGTGCTGTTCCGCAGCCCGGCCGGCGCGGACCCGTCGGGTGGTGTGAATTACACGAGCTTCGTGGACAATCCGCTGCCCAGCCCGAAGATTCCGGGTATCGAGATCAGTTTCATTCCGACCGCGGGCATCTCGGTCAACGGCGTGCAGTACATGTCGATGATGTCGGTGCGCGAATGGGGTCCCGACGGCCACTGGGACACCAACTTCTCCACGATGGCCGTCTCCGGTGACGACGGCCAGACCTGGGCGCAGCTGCCGACCACCCGCCGCGGCAACGAGAACGGCTTCCAGAGCTTCCAGCAGAACGCCTTCCTGAAGGCCGGCGGCTACGTCTACAAGTACGGGACCCCGGCGGGCCGCAACCAGCCCGGATTCATCTCCCGGGTCAAGGACGCCGATATCGCCAATATCGACGCCTACGAGTACTGGGACGGCGGCGCGTGGAAGCCGAAGGACGCCAATGCCGCCAAGCCGATCGTCGGCGGCGTGGGCGAGCTGTCGGTGCAGTGGAACGCGCATCTGGGCCAGTACGTGATGCTGACCACCGATCCCTTCGATTCGGTGGTCATGCGGACCGCGCCGAACCCGGAGGGCCCGTGGAGCGCGCCGCGCGTGCTGATCGATGTACGCGATCTGCCGACCATGTACGCGCCGATGATCTATCCGTATCAGACCGGCAGCGACCTGTACTTCCTGCTGACCATGCACAACCAGTACAACGTCGTACTCATGCGCACGCCGCTGTAGGCGGCGGGAGCCGGAGTCGACGGGCGCAAGCCCGGAGGATACGTAGACGGCTCCGTGCGGTTGCCGGGTCGGGGGTCTGGCAACTGCACGGAGCCGATCTGATTATCGGGGCCGGGCTCCGGGCGTTACACGATTCGTCTCGACACCGGAGAAATTCTCGATCGTGGCACCGAGGACAATCGAGGGCGAGTGCGGTGCGGGGCGCTGATCTCACGCCGCGGGGCAGCAGCAAGCCGAGCTCGGACCCGCCGAAGCTCGGACGACTCGAGGAGAAGAGTATGCAGCTGGGAATGATCGGGCTCGGCCGAATGGGTGCCAATATCGTGCGGCGCATCGTCAAGGACGGGCACACCGCGGTCGGCTACTCCCGGCACGAGGACCAGATCAAGGAATTCACCGACGAACTGGGCGACAGCTTCCAGGGTGCGACCGACTACCCGGCCTTCATCGCTCTGCTCGAGAAGCCGCGCGTGGTCTGGGTGATGATTCCGGCCGGCGCGACCGGCGCGGTCATCGACCAGGTCGCCGACCTGCTGGAGCCGGGCGACATCATCATCGACGGCGGCAACAGCCGCTACCACGAGGACATCCAGCGGGCGGCGGCGCTGGCGCCCAAGGGGATCCACTACCTCGATATCGGCACCTCCGGCGGCGTGTGGGGTCTGGACCGCGGCTACTGCCTGATGATCGGCGGCGAGGCCGAGCAGGTCGCCCACCTGGAGCCGCTGTTCCGGTCGATCGCCCCGGGTGTCGACGCCGCCGAACGAACCCCCGGTCGCACCGGTGAGCCCTCCCCCGCCGAGCAGGGCTACCTGCACTGCGGCCCGGCAGGTGCCGGGCATTTCGTGAAGATGGTGCACAACGGCATCGAATACGGCGCGATGGCGGCCTACGCCGAGGGGCTGAACATCCTGCACAAGGCCAATATCGGCAAGGAACGCGACGACGCGCATTCGGCCGAGGTGTCCCCGCTGGAAAACCCCGAGTACTACCAGTTCGACATCAACGTGCCCGAGGTCACCGAGGTGTGGCGGCGCGGTTCGGTGGTCGCGTCCTGGCTGCTGGACCTGACCGCGGCCGCACTGCACGCCGACCCCGACCTGACCAGCTTCGGTGGGCGGGTGTCGGATTCGGGTGAGGGCCGCTGGACCATCCACGCCGCGATCGACGAGGGCGTGCCCGCGCCGGTGCTCTCGACCGCGCTGTACGAGCGGTTCTCCTCGCGCGGTGAGGCGCTCTACGCGGACAAGGTGCTCTCGGCCATGCGCAAGGCGTTCGGCGGGCACAACGAGCTGCCCGGCAAGTAGAGGCCGACCACGGATAGGTTCCGGCGCCCCGAACGGCTACGGTCGGTCCATGCGCACCGTTGCCGGGATCGTTCTCGCAGTAGCCGCAGTCACCCTCGCGGGCTGCTCCGGTGGTGGCTCCAGCTCCACCGCCACGACCAGCCCCAGCGCCGCACCGGGCACCACGGGCGCGACCGGAGGCACCGTCGCGACCACCACGACCGGTAATCAGCAGGACTGCGCCGCAGGCTATCTCGCGCAGTTCACCACCCGGCAGAAGCTGGCGCAGTTGCTCACCGTGGGCGTCAAGAACGCCGCCGACGCCGCACAGGTGGTGCGCGGGGAACAGGTCGGCGGCATCTTCGTCGGCAGCTGGACCGACCAGTCCATGCTGTCCGACCAGGGCCTCGACCAGGTGACGGCCGCCGCGCGCACACCGCTGATGGTGACGATCGACGAAGAAGGCGGCCGGGTCTCGCGGTTACAGAACCTGATCGGGCAGGCGCCCTCGGCCCGGGTCGCCGCGCAGACCATGACGACCGAGGAGTACTACCAGCAGAGCCTGACCCGCGGTCAGGCCATGAAGAAGCTGGGCATCACCGTCGACTTCGCGCCCGACGTGGACGTCAGCGACGAGCCCGACGACGCGGTGATCGGCGACCGCTCCTACTCCCAGGATCCGCAGGTCGTCACCGAATACGCCGGCGCCTACATCCGGGCCATGCACGATGCCGGTGTCGGTGCGGTGATGAAGCACTTCCCCGGCCACGGACACGGATCGGGCGATTCCCACACCGGTGCGGTGCGCACGCCCCCGCTGGATCAGATGCAGCAGGTGGATCTGGTGCCGTTCCGGAATCTGATCGATTCCGGCGCCGCGGTGATGGTCGGTCATCTCGACGTTCCCGGTCTGACCTCGCCCAACGTTCCCGCGAGCATCAGCCCGGAGGCGATGGCACTGCTGCGCCAGGGCACCGGCTACAACGCCCAGCCCTACGACGGACCGATCTTCACCGACGACCTGAGCGGCATGGCGGCGATCACGGCCCGGATGGGCATCGAGGACGCGGTCGCCGCCGCCCTGGAGGCCGGCGCCGACGACGCGCTGTGGATCAGTACCGACGCCGTCAGTTCGGTGCTGGACCGGCTCGAGCAGGAAGTTCGCGACGGGAAACTGACCATGAAGCAGGTCGACGACTCGGTCCTGCGGGTGGCCAAGTACAAAGGCATCCAGCTCCCCTGCTGAGCCCGGCTTCAGCGAATCGGTGGCAATTCGT
This sequence comes from Nocardia sp. BSTN01, assembly GCF_015354405.1. Taxonomy (GTDB): domain Bacteria; phylum Actinomycetota; class Actinomycetes; order Mycobacteriales; family Mycobacteriaceae; genus Nocardia. The sequence goes on from NZ_JADKYP010000065.1 coordinate 4,393, forward strand.
TGTTCTCCGAAACTTACCTTGGAGTAAGATAGGGGTTTCGATATGGGCTAGGAGTGGTGGATGGCAGGCGGAACGAAGCGGCTTCCCAGGGCGGTTCGTGAGCAGCAGATGCTGGACGCCGCCGTCGAGGTCTTCTCCCGAAAGGGATACCACGACACGTCGATGGATGCCATCGCGGCCGAGGCCAAGATCTCCAAACCGATGCTGTATTTGTACTACGGCTCCAAGGACGAACTGTTCCGGGCGTGCATTCAGCGCGAGAGCGCGCGCTTCATCGAGGCCGTCGCGGTGGCCGGCAATCCCAAGCTGACCCCGCACGAGCAGTTGCGCGCCGGCCTCGAGGCGTTCCTGTCCTATGTCGACAACAACCGGCTGTCGTGGTCGGTGCTGTACCGGCAGGCCCTGGGGCAGCAACCGTTCGCCTCCGAGATCGCGAACAGTCGCGAGCGCATCATCGAACTGACCGCGAAACTGCTCGAGTCGAGCGCCAAATATGCCGAGCCCGGAATGGATTTCGACATCGTCGCGGTGGCGGTGATCGGTGCGGGCGAGGCGATCGCCGACCGGATCGCCAGCGGTGAGGTCGATGTCGCCAGCGCTGTCGACCTGCTGGACAATCTGGCCTGGCGCGGTCTGGCCGGTAAGAAGAAAGCCGAGTAGACACCGGCGAAACGCGCCGTCCGACTTGCGCGGCGCCGTCGGCACCTGCCAGAGTGCGGATTGCACAGATGGCCGGATTGCCGATGCGGCCGGGGTTCTACGGGGCGGAATTGTTCGGACTTCTCACGCCGTGCGCGCACAGCGCGGCGAAATACGGCCTGGATGCGGCAGATTGGCGCACGCATATGTGCGGACTGTGCCTGGGCCTGCGCGACGGGCACGGGCAGCTGGCCCGCACCGCGACCAATACCGACGCGATCGTGCTGAATGTGCTCACCGAAGCACAGACCGGTGCCGCCGCGCGGACCGCGGCCGGGCCGTGTGCGCTGCGCGGTATGCAACGTGCCTCGGTCGCCGCGGCCGGATCCCCCGGGGTGCGGCTGGCGACGACCGCGTCACTGTTGCTGGGAGCGGCCAAGATTCGCGACCATGCCGACGACGGCGACGCGGGTCCGCTCGCCCGGCGGCCCATGCGGAAGGTGGCCGATCGCTGGTTCGCCTCCGCCCGCGCGAACGCCGCCGACATCGGGCTGGATATCGAACCGCTCATCGCCGCGATCGGCCGCCAAGCGGAACTCGAGCGGGCAGTGCAGTCGCACACTGTGTCCGATGGGCACAGACACGACGCGCCGGCGGGGCAACCACGCGCTCGCACCGCGTACCGCACCCGTGTCGTCCAGGGTGCGACGTCCGGCATCCCGTCGGATAACACCGAATTATGCTCGCCGACAGTAACTTTCACGCCGGTAGAGCTCCTCGCTACTCTCACCGAGCCGACGCAGACGTGTGCCGCGGAGTTGTTCGCCCATAGTGCGGTACTGGCGGGCCGCCCGGAGAATACGCGGGCCCTGCGAGAGGTCGGTCGGCACTTCGGGCGCATCGCTCACCTGGCCGACGCCATCGAAGATCTCGACGACGATCGCCGCCGGAATCGCTTCAATCCGCTGCTCGCCACCGGAGTGAGCGCCGAAGAGGCGCACAGCCTGCTGCGTGAATCCGATGCCGAAATCCGCCGTGCCCTGCACCGGGCGAAACTCGCGCACGTTCCCGCCATCCGCTGGCTGTTGCTCGATCCGTTGCGCGGCGTCGTCCGGAAGCTGGGCCGAGCCGCGGCCGTAGCGTGCGGCGACGCGACATCTGCCTGCGGCTGCGGAAAGCGCGGCGGCCGAACACTTTCCGACGGCGCCGATGCCGACGCGGCAGTACAGCTGCTGGGCTACCCCGTGGCAGCCGGGCACATTCGCCCGTCGGCAGCCGCGGCGGCGCCGGCCGGCATCGGCGAAGTCCGCTTCCGCACCGGCGAGGCGGTTACGGCGCAGCAGCCCTATCAGCCGAATCCCTACCAGCCCGCGCCCTATCCGGCGCCACCGCCGTATCAGCCGAATCCCGCTGGGCCGCAGGTGGATCCGTCACCCTACCCCGGTCAGGATCCGTATCCCGCGAGCCCGGTGCAGCCCTACGACATCCCGCCGCCGTTCGGTGATCGCCCGCCGAGCGATCCGTATCCCCCCTCGGACGAGCCACCGCACGAGCCTCCGCGACGACCCACCTTCTGGCAGGGAATCGGGATCATCTGCGGGGCGTACTGCACCGGATACGCCTGCTGTGCCGGGCACCGGCGGCCGTGCAGCGGGGAACACCGGGATGCCTGGCTGCAGCGGTGCGACTGCGATTGCGATTGTTGCGACTGCGGTGACTGCGAGGGCTGTGGCGATTGCTGCAGTTGCTGCAACGGTTGCGGCGACTGTGACTGCGATTGCTGCGGCTGCGACTGCAGTTGCTGATCGGGCCGCCGATCGCCGGCCCGGACCGACGACAGCCGCCCACCTTTTCGCCTTCGCCACATATCGAATCCCCCATGCGATCCGATATGCGGCCGCCGAGAAGGTGGGCGGCTGTTCGTGTGCCGTTCGCTGCTCAGTGCAGCGTCGCGGTCAGATGAGGGTAGCCCTTCTTCGGATGTTTCAGCGACAGATCCCAGCCCTCTGCGGTCTGGTCGGCGTAGACGTTGACCGTGGACGGCAGCAGGATCGGCTTGCCGAATTTCACCGCGTAGGCCGTCTTCGCGGGCACCCGGCCCTCGATGACACCGAGGATCGCGGCGGCCGACCACATGCCGTGAGCGATCGACCGCGGGAAGCCGAAGGCCTTCGCCCCGAGCGCCGACATGTGGATCGGGTTGCGGTCACCGGAGGCGGCCGCGTAGCGATGGATCATCGCCTGGTCGACCTTCAGCGTGCGCAGCGGCGGCGGGGGCACCTCGTCCGGCTTCGGCGCCGCCTTCGGGCCACCGGACAGCGAGGTGCGCTGCTGGTGCAGGAAGGTGGTGACCTGCCGCCACACCAGTTCACGCCCCACGCTGATCTCGCTGATCGCGTCGACCAGCAGACCCTTCGGATGCTCGCGCAGGTTCTCCACGTGGGCACGGATGTCGAGCGGTTCGCTGACCGAGATCTCGCGGGTGCGCTCGATCAGATTCTCCGCGTGCACCGCGCCGACCGCGACGAACGGGAAGTCCCGGGCCACCACCAGCTGCATCACCACGGGGAAGGTGAGCACGAACGGATAGGTCAGCGGCAGGGAGTCGCCGAAGCGCAGCCCGGTCGCGTGGCAGTAGGCGGCGAGGTGGTCGGGATCGACGCGGACGCCGTTCCATTCCACCGCACGGTCCGGAATCTCGGATTTGCGCGCCGACACCAGCGGCAGCGGAACGGCACCCAGGGCGGCCTTGAGATACAGGCTGCCGGTCTTGGGCGGCTCGTTCAGCGAGATGGTCTGGGTTGCCACGTCAGGCTCCGATCATGGCCTGGCCGCAGACGCGAACGATGTTGCCGTTCACCGCATTCGAGGCCGGGCTGGCGAAGTAGGCGATGGTCTCGGCGACGTCCACGGTCTGCCCGCCCTGCAGCAGCGAGCTGAGCAGCCGGCCCGCCTCACGGGTGCCGACCGGAATGGCGGCGGTCATCGCGGTCTCGATGAAACCGGGGGCGACGGCGTTGATGGTGATGCCCTTCTCGGCCAGCTTGGGCGCCTCGGCGTTCACCATGCCGATGACACCGGCCTTGGAGGCGCCGTAGTTGGTCTGGCCGCGGTTGCCGGCGATACCGGCGATCGAGGACACGTCGATCACCCGGCCGCCCTCCTTCAGCGCACCCTTGGCCACCAGGCCCTCGGTAATGCGGTGCGGCGCGGCCAGATTGACGTTGAGCACGGCATCCCAGCGGGCGGCGTCCATGTTCGCGAGCAGCTTGTCGCGGGTGATGCCGGCGTTGTGGACGATGATGTCGACGCCGCCGAAGCGCTCGGTGGCGAATTCGGCGATCTTGTCCGCGGCATCGGCGGCCGTGACGTCGACCGCGAGCGCGGTGCCGCTGACCTTGTTGGCGGTCTGCGACAGCGCCTCGCCGGCGGCCGGGATGTCGGCGACGATCACGGTGGCGCCGTCGCGGGCGAACACCTCGGCGATGGTCGCGCCGATACCGCGGGCGGCGCCGGTGACCACGGCGACCTTGCCGTCGAGCGGCTTGGTCCAGTCGATGCCGGCGGCGGCGTTGTCGTCCTTGCCGACCCGGAAGACCTGGCCGTCGACGAACGCCGACTTGGCCGAGAGGATGAAGCGCAGGGTCGACTCCAGACCGGTGGCGGCCGCGGCGGCCTCCGGGTGCAGGTAGACCAGGTTGGCGGTGGCGCCGCGCAGAAGTTCCTTACCCACGCTGCGGGAGAAGCCCTCCAGCGCGCGCTGCGCGATCTGCGCGTCGACACCGCCCGCGAGTTCCGGCGTGGTGCCGACCACCAGCACGCGGCCGGAGGGGGCGATCGAGCGCATGGCCGGCTGGAAGAACTCGAACAGCTGCGACAGTTCCTCGACGGTGCCGATGCCGGTGGCGTCGAAGACCAGTGCGCCGACCTTCACGCCCTGGGTGGGGGCGTCGACGAAGGTGTAGTCCGACAGCAGGGTGCGCGCGGCGTCGGCGACGCGGCCCTTACCGCCGAGCAGGACCGGGCCGGGCAACGCCGGCTCGCCCGGGGCGTAGCGGCGCAGCTTCTCCGGCTGCGGCAGGCCCAATTTGCCGGCCAGGAAGGCGCCGGGGGCGGAATTGACGAACGAACCGTAAAGGTTGGGAGCGCCCTTGCTCTTGCTGGCTGCCACTGTTCCTACCTTCTCCTTGTGTCGAATGTGGACGATCTGGACGTCTGCCGTTTCCGTATCTCCCCATTACCCCGCGCGTTGTAGCCCACATCTCCGGGGTACGGTGTCGACAATTAACTTACTCCAGAGTAAGTTTAATGTAAACCGACGGAATCGCCGGCAGTGCGGTCGGCCCTGGTACCGACTTCATCCCCACCATGCGGCATTCCCGGCTCCGGACTGAGAAAACCTGACGAGACAGCGCCTACCCACCCGCCGGCTCCGCAAGCTCCGCCGGCCAGACCGTCCACCAAGGAGACTCGAGTGACTACCAAAGCCCGTTCGGCGAAGACCGCACCATCGAGCAGCCGGGCCGACAAGGCCAAGCAGGCCAAGCCTGTCGCCGTCCTCGGCGGTAACCGCATCCCGTTCGCTCGCTCCGACGGCCGGTACGCCCACGCCTCGAACCAGGACATGTTCACCTCCGCGCTGAACGGCCTGGTCAGCCGATTCGGGCTGCAGGGCGAGCGGCTCGGCATGGTCGTCGGCGGCGCGGTGCTCAAGCGGGTCGGCGAGCACGGCATGGTCCGGGAGAGCGTGCTGGGCAGCGAACTGTCGCCCTACACCCCCGCGCACGATCTGCAACTGGCCTGCGGCACCGGCCTGCAGTCGATCGTCACCGTCGGCGACGCCATCGCGCTGGGCCGGATCGAGGCCGGTATCGGCGGCGGCACCGACACCACCTCCGACGCGCCGATCGGTGTGAGCGAATCCATGCGCGAATGGATGCTCGACGCCAACCGGGCCCGCAACAACAAGGATTACGTCAAGCTCGTCGGCCGGCTGCGCCCGAGCATGGTGGGCATCGAGATCCCGCGCAACGCCGAGCCGCGCACCGGCCTGTCGATGGGTGATCACGCCGCGATCACCGCCAAGGAGTTCGGGATCGCCCGCGAGGCGCAGGACGAACTGGCCTACCTCTCGCACAAGAACATGGCCGCCGCCTACGACCGCGGCTTCTTCGACGACCTGGTCACCCCGTTCCTGGGCCTGACCCGTGACGACAACCTGCGCCCGAACTCCTCGCTGGAGAAACTGGCCACCCTGAAGCCGGTCTTCGGCAACAAACTCGGCGACGCCACCATGACCGCCGGCAACTCCACCCCGCTCACCGACGGCGCCTCCGCGGTACTGCTGGGCAGCGAGGAGTGGGCCGCCGAGCGCAACCTGAAGCCGCTGGCCTACCTGGTCGACAGCGAAGTGGCGGCGGTCGACTACGTCTGGGGTCCGGACGGTCTGCTGATGGCGCCGACCTACGCGGTGCCGCGCCTGCTCGCCCGCAACGGCCTCACCCTGCAGGATTTCGACTACTACGAGATCCACGAGGCGTTCGCCTCGGTCGTGCTGGCCACCCTGCAGGCGTGGGAATCCGACCAGTACTGCAAGGAGCGGCTGGGCCTGGACGGCGCCCTCGGAGCGATCGACCGCACCAAACTCAATGTCAACGGCTCCTCGCTGGCGGCCGGGCACCCGTTCGCCGCGACCGGTGGACGCATCATCGCCCAGACCGCGAAGCAGTTGGCGGAGAAGGGTTCCGGACGCGCGCTGATCTCCATCTGCGCCGCCGGCGGCCAGGGTGTGGTCGCCATCCTGGAGCGCTGATCCGCGACGCCGCTCGGCGCGTATGACGAAACGACGCCGGCCCGTATCGAACGGGCCGGCGTCGTCGTATTTCCGGAGAACGTCCGGAAGCTCGAGATCAGGGCAGAATCTGCGGCACGGCATCCGGTGCGAGGACGCCCACCAGCAAACCGACGAGGGCGCCCTGGAATGCGGGCCCGAGAGCGCACAGCGGAATGAGCGGAATTCCCACAATGGTGGCCGCGCAGACGACGGCCCCGAATACGGCACCGACAGCGGCACCCGCGGCCGCGCCATTGGCGAGCGGATCATGATTGGCCGCATTGGGATTGGTGGCGATGTCCTGCGCGGCGACGGCCGCCACCGGCTGCGCGACCTCCGCGGCGGTCGCCTCATCCGACACAGCGGCGGCCGACTGCGCCACCGGCGCCGCGGCGAACCGGTCGAATCCGTGTCCGCACCGACAGTTATCGCGCGGGCGGCGGGACCGCGATCGTCAGGGTGTCCAATCGGGCCGGGTCGGCGACGACGTCGTAGGCGGCCACCCGATCCTCCCGCACGGTGAGCAGAAGGACCGCCGCCAGTGTCCCGTGGGGTGCCACCACCAGGCCCAGCCGACCGTCGACCAGGGCGAGGCCCGCCACGCGAGAACGACTGCGCAGCAGCACCGTTTCCTCGGCCACCGCCGCCGCACCGCGCACGACGGACGCGATGCCGGGCGGCAGCATCGCGGGGTCCGCGGTGCGTACGACATCGGGCGCGAGAACCGCGAGCAGGGCGCCGAGGTCGCCGGCCCGTGCCGCCGACAGGAATGCGGTGACCACCTCGCGATGGCGGGCGAGTTCGGCCGTGGGCGTCACGGTGTCGCCGCGCACGCGGTGGCGGGCGCGACTGGCCAGCTTCTTCGTCGTCGCCGCGGTCCGGCCCACGATCGGGGCGATCTCGTCGAACGGGACGGCGAACATGTCGTGCAGTACGAAGGCGACACGCTCGTCCGGGCTCAGCGTGCGCAACACCACCAGCAGCGCGCGGCCGACCGAATCCGCCAGTACCGCTTCGGCTTCCGGTTCGGTGAAGACGACGGGAGGGCCCGCACCTGCGGAGTCGAGCGCGCCGGATCCGTCCGCGGGGTCGACGAGCTCCTCTCGCCGCGCGGCTCGGGAACGCAACTGGTCCAAGCAGATTCGCGAGACGACGGTGGTGAGCCACGCCGCGAGATTGCCGATCCCGAGCGCCTCCGCCGGATCTTCGTCCGCCGCCCCCTTGCCCGCCGCGCCCCGCTCACCATGCTGCGTCCCGGTCGTACCCGTGGCCCGGTCGAGGCGCAGCCAGGCTTCCTGCACCGCGTCCTCGGCCTCGTTCAGTGAGCCCAGCATGCGGTAGGCGAGAGCGCGCAGCAGCTCGCGGTGTTCTTCGAAGCGCCGCGCCAGCTCGTCCCGATCGCGCACCGGTCACCTTTCTCGGCCCCCGCACGTCGAACCGGATGTGGGAAGGATTCGCCCTGTTCGCCCGCGCCGTGGGCTCGGACCCACCTCTTCACGATCGCAGATCAGGGCGCCGAACGAGCAGGAGGGTGTCATGCACACCGCATATCTGACCGTCACGATCGTCGCCGCCGTGGTGATCTTCGGGGCGACCGTCGTCGACATCGTCAACCCGGAGTGGGTGCGCGGCAATATGCGCAGCTACGGGGTACCGGACTGGGCGTTGATGCCGTTGGCGGCGATCAAGGCCGCGGGCGCACTGGGGCTGCTGGCCGGGCTGGTGTTCCCGGCGCTCGGCCTGGCCGCGGCCGTCGGCCTGGTGCTGTATTTCGTCGGTGCGGTGATCACCATCGTGCGGGCACGCTGGTACGCGCATCTGCCGTATCCGATGCCGTGCCTGGTCCTGGCGTCGGCGGCGGCCTGTCTGGTCGCATTCGCCTGACGCGGGCCCGGGATTCACGGCGCGCCCGGCTCACGCGGCGATGCGCTCCACCGCTGCCACGACCTCCGACAGCAGCGGCAGCGATTCGTCACGCTGAGGTGCGCGCGCCCACCACCGGCCCTCGTGGGTGTGCCGCCCGAATCCGGTGGGCAGAATGACATTGCTGCGATGGGATCCGATATCGACGCCGTGGCGTTCCAATCGCAGGGTCCGATCCACATCCGGATAACCGTCGAATACCGCGATGAACGTTCGACGCGGTGGATGTTCGCGCACCAGCACCGGCCCCGGAATGCCGCGCACGGTCAATTCACCGAGGACCAGCGCACCGAGCGGTTCCGGCGTATTCACCGCGGCGACCGAGTCGCCCAGCGGTAACACCACATATCCCGGCGAGGTGACGCGCACATAGGGTAATCCGAACAGCTCACGATAGGTGTCAGCCCAATCCTGTGGCGTAGCAATCTCTTTCAATCGCACGATGCACCTCACTCACTGTCCATCTCCCGGCGCCGTACCCCGGCTCCGTTCGTCGGTTGTTCCAGTGAATACCGGAAATCACAGCAGTTACACGTGATTCGGTGAATCACGCGCGAATTGTCAGCCACGAGTGAGGTTCAGCACACAGTCCGATCGGTCCGGACCGAATGGTCGCATTCGGTCCGGACCGAAATCCGGCGACGGAACGGAACGGTTTCGAATCGAATCGGCGAATACCGATCGACATCCCGCATCGACGCTGATCGCGCGAGTAGTCTCGGGGCCGCGGGTAGTCGCGGGACGCCCACACACTCACGGCACGGAGGTCCGGGAGGTCGTCATGACTTGCGACTTGATGCTCATCGCGTACGACGGATCCGAGAATGCGAAGCGGGCCGTGGAATATGCGGGCCGCTTTTTGTCCGCGCCCAGGGCGGTCGTGCTCACTGCGTGGGAGCCGATGGTGCGCCAGGCCGCGCGGCTGTCCGGACTTTCCGGGGTGATGCAGCCGGAATGGCTTCCGGACGAGGAGATCGAGGATATCGCCTACGTCGACGCCAAACAGATCAATGCCGAGGGCGTCCGGCTGGCGAAATTGGCGGGATTGAATGCGGAGCCACGCACCGCCGAATGCACCTCGACCATCTGGAATGCGATCGTCGACGTGGCCGACGAGCTGAATGTCGACATCATCGTCGCCGGTACGCGCGGCTCCACCGGCATCCGCGCCCTGCTGCATTCGAGTGTGGCGGAGGCGGTGCTGAAGCACTGCCACCGGCCGATTCTGCTGGTGCCGCCGGGAAAGGAACCGATTCCGGTCAGCGATCTCGCCGGTCAGCTGTGACGGTGCCGCTCCCCTGCACATGAGTCTGCCCACATGAGATCTGCGTCGCTACCCGGGCGCCGCCCGTTCCGGACACGACTATGGTCGGGAAACTATGGACGGCTTTCTGCTCGCACAACCGGGGGGCGTGGTCCGTACGACCGGCCTCCGGCGCGCATTCGACGATGCGCGGCGTGCGGCGGCGGCCCTGCGTGCGGGTGCGGCGGAACTGATCGTCGGCGCGATCCCGTTCGATCCGGGCGATGCGGCCGCCCTGTGTGAACCGGAACAGGCGCAACACAGCGCGGGCCCGTGGCGCCCGGCCGCGGTGCCACCGCTGCCCGAGGTCCGGGTCGTCGCGGAAATCCCCAGCCCGGCAGAACATGTGGCCCGGGTGACGAAACTGGTGGAGCAACTGTCGGATCCGGCGCAGCCGTTACGCAAGGTGGTCGCCGCACGCTCGTTGATCGCGCAGGCGCGGCAGCCGCTCGAACCCGAGGTGATCGCCGCGCACCTGCTGGTTCGCCATCCCCAGGCCAACGTCTTCGCCGTCGATCTGACACCCGCCGGCCGGACCGGCGCCCATCTGGTCGGCGCCACACCGGAAGTGCTGGTCGCCCGGCACGGCGACACCGTCACGCTGCGTCCGCTGGCCGGGACACTGCCCCGGCACGCCGATCCCGCCGTCGATGCCGAACGGTCGCGAGAATTGTTGTCCAGTACCAAGAATCGCGACGAACACGCCTTCGTCATCGAGTGGATCCGGGAACAACTCACCCCGGTCTGCGCCGAACTCACGATCCCCGAGGGCCCCGAGCTGATCAACACCGCCGAGGTCTGGCATCTGGCGACACCCATCACCGGCCGGCTGCGTGACCCCGCCACCACCGCGCTCGACCTGGCTCTGCTGCTGCATCCCACGCCCGCGGTCTGCGGGACCCCCACCGACCTCGCCCTGCGAACCATCACCGAATACGAGGAGCCGCGCGGGTTCTACGGCGGCGCGGTCGGCTGGTGCGATGCCCGCGGCGACGGTGAATGGGTGGTCTCGATCCGCTGCGCCGACGTGTCCGCGGACGGGCGCACCGTGCAGGCCTACGGTGGCGGCGGCATCGTGGCGGCGTCCGACCCGCGCACCGAACTCGACGAGACGACGGCCAAACTGCGCACTCTGTTGAACGGGCTGGCCTGCGCGGTACCGGACCAGCCGAGCTGATCGGGGCTGCTCGGAGGGCGCATGAGGGCCCACCGACCGGCGGGTTGCCGTGCTGCGTGCCGCCTGCGGCCCGCCCATGTTGTAGGTTGGCTCGCAAGACGCCTGTGTCGATGTTGGGAGTACGCGATGAAGTTTGCCGTCCCGGGGGTTGCGAGCGCCGTCGCCGGAGCGCTGCTCGGCGTGATCGCGGTGTTCGTCGTCGTGACGGCGACAGCGCAGAATTCGCGGCCCGAGGTGGATCGCAGTGGCGACGCGTCGTCGTCGCTGCTGAACAACGTTGAGTACGGCGCGCGCTGACGCTGCGCCCGCCGCTGCCCCCTCCGCCGACTCCCGTTCCTCGGCCACCGCACCATTGGGCCGGCGTTGGTTCGCCGGTACCGTTCTCGCCGCCTTCCTGCTGACGTTTCTGCAGGCACCCGGCCTTACCGTCGCCGACACCAAATACGATCTCGCCCAGAATCCGGTCGGATTCCTGCAGCGCGCCGCCCACCTGTGGAGCAGTCAGGCGCCGATGGGCCAGGTGCAGAACCAGGCGTACGGATATTTCTTCCCGCACGGCGCGTTCTTCTCGCTGGGCCATGTGCTGGGCCTTCCGGCATGGGTGACCCAGCGGATGTGGTGGGCGCTGCTGATTCTCGCCGGCTTCTGGGGCATCGTCCGGCTGTGCGAGGTGCTGGGCGTCGGCACCCGCGGTTCCCGGGTGGTCGCGGCGGTCGCGTTCGCGCTCTCGCCGCGGGTGCTGACCACGCTCGGATCCATCTCCTCGGAAACCCTGCCGATGATGCTGGCCCCGTGGGTGCTGCTCGCACCGGCCGCGCTGGGCGTCGTCGGGATGCCGCGGATCCATGCCGTCCGGTCCGGATGGCGGCGACTGCTGCCGCACCGGCCGACCGCCGAATCGGTCTCGATGCGGGGTGTGACCTCGCCCGCGGCGAGCGCCCTCGCGCTGGCGCTGATGGGCTCGGTCAACGCGGTCGCGACGGTGGCCGCCTTTCTGCCCGCGGCGCTGTGGTGGGCGTCGTATCGCCCGAATCGCACCTGGTGGCGCTTCACCCGGGCATGGCTTCCGCTGTTGATTCTGGGCACCTTCTGGTGGGTGGTGCCGCTGCTGGTGCTCGGCAGGGTGAGTCCGCCGTTCCTGGACTACATCGAATCCTCCGGCGTGACCACCCAGTGGGCGTCGCTGGGTGAGGTGTTGCGTGGCACCGACAGCTGGACGCCGTACGTCTCACCGGAGCGGATCGCGGGCGCGGTGCTGGTCACCCAGCCCGCGGCGGTGCTGGCGACCGGCGCGCTCGCGGCGGCCGGAATGGCCGGGCTGGCGCTGCGTTCCATGCCGGGACGCGGACGGTTCACCCTCGTTCTGATCGTCGGCCTGGTCGGCATCTGTGCCGGATACGCCGGGCAGCTCGGCGGGCCGTTCGCCGAATCGGTGCGGATCTTCCTGGATTCCGGCGGCGCCCCGCTGCGCAATGTGCACAAGCTGGAACCGCTGATCCGGATCCCGCTGGTGATCGGGCTCGCTCATCTGCTGCGCCGGGTGCCGCTGCCCGCCTCGGTGCCGATGCCGGTGTGGCGCAGCGCCTTCGCACATCCGGAACGCAACCGGATGGTCGCGGTGGCGGCGCTGCTACTGGCGGCGCTGGCCCTGTCGACCTCGCTGGCATGGACCGGGAAGCTCGCCCCGCGCGGCGCCTACGACAAGGTGCCGGCCTACTGGCAGCAGACCGCGGACTGGCTGGCGCACAATGCCTCCGACACCCGGGCGCTGGTGGTGCCCGGAGCGCCGTTCGGCAGCCAGATCTGGGGTCTGACCCGTGACGAACCGCTGCAGGCCCTGGCCCACACGCCGTGGGCGGTCCGCGATGCCGTGCCCCTCACCCCGCCGGGGGCGATCCGGGCGATGGATTCGGTGCAGCGGCTGATCGCCGACGGCCGGCCCTCCACGGGACTCGCTCCGACGCTGATCGATCAGGGCATCGGAATCCTCGTGCTGCGCAACGATCTCGACCCCGACACCTCCCGCTCCACCCGCCCGATGCTGGCGCACGAGGCGATCGAGGGTTCGCCCGGGATCACCAAGGTCGCCGAATTCGGCAACCCGATCGAGGTGGGCCACGGCGACGGACTGGTCGCCGATGGTGATCTGCGCCCGACGTATCCCGCGATCGAGATCTACCGGGTGAGCGACGGCGACAGCGGGCAACCGGCCGACATCCGCAGTGGTCCCGGCGCTCCCGCCAGCTTCCCCGGGGCGCGGACCGTACCGCTGCATTCCGTGCCGGTCGTTCAGGGCGGTCCGGAAGTACTGGAACGCCTGCGTCGCACCGGTTCCGGCGCGGACGGTCCCACCCTGCTCGCCGCCGATGCCGCACGCGCCGGACTGACTCCCTCGGCGACCACGATCACCGATACCCCGATGGATCGCGAGGCCGATTTCGGGCGGGTGGACAACCACAATTCGGCGTTGCGCGCGCCCACCGACGCCCGACGCACCCACAACCTGGTCCCGGACTACCCCGTACCCGGCGCTCAGCCGGTGGAGGGGCAGTGGTCCGGCGCCACCGTCACGGCCTCCAGTTCCGCGGCCGATGCCACTCAGCTCGGCGGCGCTGCCCCGGGAAGTTCGACCGCGGCCGCCTTCGACGGTGACCCGAGTACCGCGTGGTTGAGCACCAGTGCCGAACACGCTGTCGGACAATGGCTCCGGCTCGGCCTCGACCATCCGATCCGGGCCGGGGCACTCCAGGTGACCACCAGTCCCGCCGCGATCGGCGATCCGGTGAAGTGGATCGAGGTGCGCACCGCCAACGGCACGGTGGCCGCGCGGATATCGGAACCCGGAGCGCCGGTGTCGGTTTCGCTGCCTCCGGGGCGCACCGACTGGCTCACCGTCACCGCGACCCGCACCGAGAACGGCACCGGCGGTGGGCAATTCGGTATCAGCGAGGTACAGCTGTTCGACTATTCGAATCGTGACGCGCCGACGCCGGTTGCCATTCGCCACCGCACGGTGCTGCCGCCCGTTCCGGCCGGAACGCCGGTGCGCGGCTGGAATCTGGGACAGGAATTCCCCGGTCGCAGCGGATGTTTCGACGCGCCGGATCGCGTGCGCTGCAGTAAGGGGCTCGCGCTGCCCGCCGAGGAACCGGGCGCCTTCGAACGCACACTCGATGTCCCGGACCCGGTGACGGTCGCACCGCGGCTGACCCTGCGCACCCGGCAGGGCCCGGCGCTGGAAAGTCTGCTGACCGATCCCGAGCGGCCCATCGCCCGGGGCAAGGCCGATGTCGGCGATCTGCGCGGTTCGGCCTTCGCGGCGACCGACGGCGATCCGCGCACCAGCTGGATCGCCCCCGAGGACACCGTGCGCAATCGCACCGGCGCCAAACCGACGCTGACCGTTGCGCTGCCGCGCCCGGAACTGATCACCGGCCTCGAGGTGACCCCGCCGATGGGCGCACTGCCCGCGCGGCCGACCTCGATCGCGGTGAATCTCGGTGACGGGCCGCAGGTTCGCGAGATTCCGCCCGCACCGAAGGGGCGCGATCCGGAGGCGACGGCCGAATCACCGGGCCGCACCTCGCCGACCGCCACACCGCCTCGGGACGCACCCGCCCCGCAGCCGAAGTCGACCGACACCCCGGCGCCGATGTCGGCACCGCCGACTCCGGTCCGGCTGGAGCTGCATCCGTACGTCACCGACCACATCGAGATCAGCATCGATACCTGGAAGCCGGTGCTGGACCGCACCGCACTCGGCCTCACCCAGGAGCAACCGCCGGGCCTGGCGGAAGTGTCCGTTCTCGGACCGGACTATCCGGCGCCCGCTCCCGGCGACCGGCCGGTGACGGTGGACTGCGACCACGGCCCGACCCTCGCGGTCGCGGGGCGGGTGCTGCACACGAGCGTGACCGCGACGGCCGATGAATTGCGCACGGGGAAGCCGGTTTCCGCCACCGTATGCGCGCCCGGCGACACCGCGAACGACGGTGCCACGGTCGACCTCCCGGCCGGTTCCGTCGACGTCACCGTCGCTCCGACCGAACTGTTCTCGGTCGACGAATTGCGGTTGGACAATACGGCTTTCGCGCCCGACGGCGCCGCCGCTCCCCCGGCACCGGCTACGGACGGTGGCGATGCGACGCGGCCGGCACACGACGGTGACGAAGCAACCGGCGCGGCTGGGCCCGCCGCCGACCGCCTCGCGCCGGAGTCGGCCGGCGGCGCCGAACGCCCGGCCGGCATCGACGCGCCGACCGGCGATCGCCTGCTGGTGGTGCCGCTCAGTACCAATGTCGGCTGGACCGCGCACACGGGGGACGGCCACACGTTGCGGCCCGTCGTGGTCGACGGGTGGAAGCAGGGGTGGGTGATTCCCGCCGCCGCGCACGGCCCGGTGACCGTGGGATTCCCGATCGACCGCTGGTATCGCGTGGCCATCTTCGGCGGCTTGCTC
This sequence comes from Nocardia sp. BSTN01, assembly GCF_015354405.1. Taxonomy (GTDB): domain Bacteria; phylum Actinomycetota; class Actinomycetes; order Mycobacteriales; family Mycobacteriaceae; genus Nocardia. Next base: position 19,727 of record NZ_JADKYP010000065.1, read on the forward strand.
CTGCTGATCCCACTGGCGCTGCTGGCTTTGCCGGTGCCCGGGCGACTGCGTAAATGGTTGGGGCACAATCGAAACCACCGCACGGACGAACTGCCGCAGGACGAGACCACGCCGCTCCCGGCGGAAGGCGGAACACCCGGCGACACCGCCCTGTCGGCGGCCGACTCGCCCGCCCCGGCGGATGGTGCACCGACGACGGCGGACGGTGCCCTCGCGCACGGAGTCGGCGGCGGCACGACGCCCCGGCCGGACGGTGCTTCGAGCGCATCCGACGATCACACCGACAATCCCGTGACCGCCGTCCTGGCACCGGCCTCCTCGGCCGTGTCCTACGACCCACCGCCCCGGACCTGGAACAGCTGGTGGCTGAGCGCCGCCGGTGTGTTGATCGCCGCCTTGCTCATCGCCGGCCCGATCGCGACGGTGTGCGCCGCGATCGGTGTCGTCGCGGTGCGGATGCTGCCGCAGGCGCCGCTCGCCCTCGCCGTGCTGGCCGGCGCCGGAACGATCCTGGGCGAAGCCGCGCTCTCCACGGGGCCGTGGCGGTCGGGAGAGGTCTATATGGGTGGCTCGCTGTGGGCGCAGTTCCCGGCGCTGGTGGCCGTGGTCGCCGTGGGCGTCGCCGCACTGCCCGCCCGGAAACCGTGGGGGCGGGCCGGTTCCACTACCCGAACCGGCGTTTGACCCACTGCCGCACCGGTTCTTCGACCAGCGCGTAACTCGCGGCGGCCAGCGGAATCGTGAAGGCGACCGTCAACGCCAGCACATGCAGGAACCCGCCGTTGAACGGGATGAAGCCGAAGATCGGGAACATCATCGCCAGAACCACCAGATGCCAGATGAAGATGCCGTAGGACCAGCGTCCGATGGTCAGGGCCAGGCGGCTCTCCAAGAAGCGGTGCCGCGCTACACCGACGACGAGCGGGGCGAGCAGGCCGAAACCGATCAAGGCCCCTAGACCCATTTTCATCGCGTACTGCCACGCCGCGGCGCGAGCCAGTCCGGCCGGTCCGGCCAGATCGGTGGCCGACAGCGCGAACGCGACCGCGGCGACCGACCACATCAGCCGGCGATCACCGAGCCACCGCTGCCACCGCGGCGCCGAATCACCGTCCCGCGAACGCGCGCCCAGGATTTCGGCCAGTTCGGCCAGCACCATGCCCGCCGCGAACCACGGCAGATAGCCGGGCAGCCAGTTGTCGGCGTGGATGGCGTCCGGAGTGGGCACCGGCAGGAAGTTCCAGCCCAGGCACAGCAGTCCGATCGCGGTCACCGCGAACACCCGCTGCCGCGCCGCCGAACCGCGCAACCCGGCCAGCGCCCAGGCCAGCAGCGGCAGCACCAGATAGAAGGCCACCTCCACCGACAGACTCCACATCTGGGTGAGCCCGTCGGTGAGGGTCAGCGGGACGAAGACCTGCACCAACGCCAGATTCGCCCCCCACACGCGCAGCCCGGCCGAGTGCGCCGCGGACGGCAGCAGGGTGAGCGCCACGCAGACCACGACCCAGTAGGCGGGCAGGATCCGAGCGGCCCGGTGCAGCAGATAGCGCCCGGCCCGCGGCGCGGTGCCCAGGCCGCGGGCCGCGGCGGCGTGCGGGCGCCACAGCAGGAAGCCGGAGAGACCGAAGAATACGGCGACGGCCATATCGAACCGCTCCCACACCCGCCCGATCACCGGCGTTCCCGCGGCGCCGGTCTGGAAGGCCACGTGGGTCAGCACCACGCCGAGTGCGGCCAGTCCGCGCAGACCCTCCAGCGCGGGAACGAATTTCCGGGTTCCGGGGACCGCCGGAGCGGGGCGCGACGCCGGGGCAGCCGGCACGTCGGCGCTGGATGTGGCGATTTCGGGCGTTGCGGTCATCGCGGTCCAGTGTGCCCTGCCGGGTTCGCCGGCGCCCCGCGCGGCTCCCCGCGGCGCGAGCGTGGACCGCGCCTCGCCGGACGCCCGTACTTCTTCGGGGTGTTTTCCGCACTCAGCTCGCCGGGTTAAGGTGCCGGACTGTTAGTGTCGGGGCTCACGAGTGCTTGTGTTATGACCGCACCCGGTTATGAGCGCACCCGGACGAGGCTTGTTCGACGACGAGGAGAGTTTGCATGGCACTCAGTGCCGGTACCAAGAGGACGGTGGCCTGCCTGCTCGTGGGACTCGGTGCGCTGTTGATCGTCGCAGCGATACTGATTCCGACCTACGGGGTGAGCCAGTTGGCCAAAACTCCCCTCGACCTCGAGATCACCACCATCGCATCCAACAAGCCGGACGCCACGAGCGAGGTGCTGGACGCGAAATCGCTCACCTCCGGTGAGGGCCCGGTGCAGATCGACAAGAACGTCGGGCTCATCTCGCAGCGCTTCCTCACCGTCGAGGATCCCTCGGGTAAGACCAATATGACGATCCAGGCCGGTCAGACGCTGCGCCGCAAGGACAAGACCGGTGACACCGGCCTGCTGTCGGCGATCATCGACCGCGTCACCATCAACCGCAAGACCGGTCAGCCGATCGACGACGACCCCAACGGCTCGATCGCGACCACCGTCGACAGCAAGGGCAACAGCGTCCCGGATCCGGTGCAGCACACCGGTCTCCAGTACCGCTTCCCGATCGGCACCGAGAAGACCACGTACCCGTACTTCGACATCAACGCGCGCAAGTCGTTCGATATGAAGTTCGTGGAAGAGACCGAGATCAACGATCTGAAGGTCTACCACTTCCGCCAGCAGGTCCCGCCGACCGATCTGTCCAAGGTCACCTCCGCGCCGACCAACCGGCTCACCTTCCCGGCCGCCAAGTGGGGCGTGCAGGGCGAGGGCGATGTCACGATGAACCGCTACTACACCAACACCCGCGACGTGTGGGTGGAGCCGAAGACCGGCACCGTCGTGAGCGGCTCCGAGCAGCTGCACCAGTACTACGCGCGCAGCGCGGACAAGCCCGAGGTCACCGCGATCAACACCACGCTGACCTTCGATCCGGACACCGTCCGCTCGCAGGCCGACGAGGCCCGCAAGTACATGGACCAGATCTCGCTCTACAGCCGCACACTGCCGATCATTCTCGGTGTGCTGGGCGTGATCTCGCTGATCGCCGGTCTGATCCTGGGTCTGCGCGGCGGCGACGGCTCCTCGAAGCCGGGCCGGCTGGTCAAGAAGCCGCAGACCACCCGGCCGAGCGACAAGCCGGGGCAGCCGTTCTCGGAAGCGCCGACGCAGCAGATCGACATCAGCAAGAACCTGTGATCAGCAAGAACCTGTAGGTTCTCCGGTCGCACAGTGGCTCCCCGGTTCTCGGACCGGGGAGCCACTGGCGTCTCGCGGGGCCGCTACCCGGCGGCCGGCCGGGTGGCGGGCTGCATGCGGAAGGTCAGCGCCTCCATGAGGGTTCTGCGCTGGGTCTTCTGCACCGCCGCGATCCGCCATTCGCCGTCGGATTCGCGGACCACGGTGTAGGTGGCCAGCTTGCCCAGCTTCTTCGGCTGTCCTTTCGACGATTCCCCGCGGGTGACGACGACGGCGGTATCGCTGCCGTAGCGGCGGATCTCGACGATGTCGACGGTGAGCCGGGTGCCCTTCAGGACACTGTCGAACAGGGCCTGATGCGCGCCGCCGATCTCGGTGCCACCGTGATAGACGGTGCCCAGATAGGTGACGTCGGTGGCGTCGGCGGTGAAGCAGGCGCCGTAGGCGGCGCCGTCGCCGCGGTTCCAGGCGTCGCGGCTGCGCTCGATGAGTGCGCGGATGGCGGTGGTGGTGGACATGGTCGTCTCCTCAATCGGCGAGCAGGGTGAGAGCGGTTCGGCGCGGCAGCAGCCGCATGGCGGTGGTCCAGAGCCGGTTGGCCGGGCTGGTGAGTACGACGGTGACCACGGCCCGGCAGTTGAGATCGATCGTGGCGAGCGACGATTCGATCGCCACCTCGGTGAAGTCGCCGGGCACGGCGGTCCCGGCGTTGTTGACCAGCATCGCGTATCCGCCCCGATGAAGCAGCCGCGCGACCGCCGCCACACCTGCCGCGGTGGCCAGGTCCGCGGCGAGATGATCATGGCCGGGCCCGAGTTCACCGACCAGAGCCGCCAGCCGATCGGCATCCCGGGCCACGACGGTCACCGAGAAACCCTCTGTCGCAAGGGCGATGGCGAAGGCGCGGCCGATACCTGCACTCGCGCCGGTCACGAGCGCCTTCACCGTTCGGCCTCGGGCTCGGTGGCGGGGTCGAACAGAAAGGACACCCGCTCGAACACCGACTGGCGTTTCGTGTTGTGGAAACTCGCGATCCGCCAGCGGCCGTCGGTTTCGCGGACCAGCGTGTAGGTCTGGGTCTTGGACAACTCGTGCGGGCGATCACCGTCGTACCGGTCGCCCCGGCTGGTGACGATCGCGACGTCACCACCGTAGAACCGGGCGCCGAGGAACGAATCGGCCAGTTTGCTGCCCTTCAGGAAACCGCTGAACAGCGCGCGGTGCGCCTCCGTGAGATCGCGGCGGCCGCTGTAGTAGGTGCCCACGAAGGTCGTGTAGGTGGCGTTCTCGGTGAAGGCGGTCCCGTAGGCGTCGGCGTCGTTGCGATCCCACGCGGCCGTCATCTCGCCGATGGTCGAGCACACCGCCCGCAGATCCTCGGCGCTGCCGCCCTCGGCTCGCACACTCGCGCAGTCGGCGACGCCCGTATTGCGCACGTCGGAGGTCTGATCCAGCCAGACGTATCCGCCGGCCGCGGCGATGCCGAGGCCCAGCACGGTGGCGCCGAGCGCCTTGGCCACGGTGCGGCGGCGGGATTTCTCCCGTCGGGCGGGTGCGGTGGGCTCGGTGGCGGCGGTCATGACGGGTCCTCTCGTGATATTCTCTGCTTAGAAGATTTTACTTCTTTGAAGAAGTCTCTTCGTTGAGGAAGAGATTACGAGAGAGGTGTGCCCCGTGTCAACGACGAGTCGCGAAAACGACCCCAGCCAGGTCTTTCGCCGCTATCTGAGTTCCGTTGTGCTCCATGCCCAAGCGGGTGCGAAAGCGGTCGGGCTCGGCGCCACCGACCTCTACGCGCTCAACATCCTGGAGTTGAGCGGCGCGATGACGCCGGGCGAACTCGGCGCCCGCACAGGGCTCACCACCGGGCCCACCACCCGCCTGATCGATCGCCTGGAACAGGGCGGTTACGTACGCCGGGCGCCGGATCCGGCCGACCGGCGCAAGGTCATCGTCGAACCGGTGGACCGGCCCGCCGGCCTGGACAGCGCCCTGGCCCCGGCCCGTCGCCGGATCGGCGACATCGTGCGCGGCTACACCCCCGAACAGCGGGAACTGCTGTTCGACTATTTCGCCCGTGCTGCCGATGCGTATCAGCGCGCCGCCGAAGAGATCACCGCCGAGGAGATCACCGAATCGGAGGCACCGGGCGAGTGAGTCGCCTCCCTGTCACTCGGCAGGTAACGGCGAAAGCTTCTCTCGCGCAGCGATATTCGTAGCACGCGGATCGCGACGGACGGTACGGATCACCACGGTGACCACCAGCGTGGTCACGATGGCGACGATGGCGGTGGCCAGCGCGATCAATGCCGGCAGGCTGCGCACGAACGGCACGGCGACGCCCAGTTCGACCGCCAATCCAGCCCAGATGACGGCGGCCGGTGCGGTGCGGTCGGCGGCGATGGCCGACAGCAAGGCTCCCTGCAGTACCGCCAACAGCGCGCCGGCCAGCGCGAACAACCACAGCAGATCCTGGATCGGCGCGTAGTCACGGCCCGCGAACAGCGGGGCCAGCGGCGCCAGCACGGCCGCGCCGGCCACGGCGACCAAGCCGACCGCCGCCAGCACGCCGAGGGCGGACCGCAGCGCACGCACGGAATGCTGCGGTTGCGCCATCCGCGGATACAGCACGACGCCGACGGCCTGCGGGAGCCAGAACGCGATCTTGGTGGCGATCGCGCCCAGGGCGTAGCGGCTGGCGTCCGCCTCGCCGAGGACGACGCGGGCGACGATCAGATCCGCGGACGACAGCGCCATCAGGGCAGCCTGGACCTGGGCCGCGCGCAGGACGGCGGCCACGTCGGCGGCCCGCGCCGCCGCGATCCGCGCGCCGGTGCTCCGGACCTCGACGGGGGTCTGCGCGACCTCGACGGGGGCCTGCGCGACTTCGGCCGCGCTCGACGGCAACGGCGTCGAGCCGGCGTCCGTCGCCGAGAGTGCGATCCGGGAGATCCGGTTCGCCGCGGTGGCAGCGACCAGCAGGCCGAGAGCAGCGCACCAGAGCGCAATGGCGGCACCCGCGCCGACGGCCAGCGCGATCAGCGCCGGAGCGACCCGGGCGATCGCCGAACCCCCGAGAACGGTTGCGAGCGAACGGAATCGGTTCGTTCCCTGCAGAATTCCCTGCTCGCCGGAGAGCAACACCAGCACCGGCGCGGCGATCAGCGCCCCGCCCGCGGCGACCGCGCTCACGTGCAGCAGCACCGCGACGGCAGGTACGAGCGCGAGCGCGACGACCGCCACGATCATCGCGCAGCGCCGGGTCAGGCCGCGCACCGTCGCCACGGCGGCGCCGCGCACCAACTCCCGCGCGACCACGTTCTGCAGCGCCAACGCCGGTACCGCGGCCAGCAACTGCACGGCCAGCAGGCTCGCGAAGGCGCTGTAACCGGTCACGCCCAGCCAGCGCCCGGCCAGCAATTGCAGCAGATAACCGGCGATATTCGCGGTCATGGCCCCAGCGGTCACCAGGGTCATATCCGCGACCACGGGTAGACGGCGCAGGGCAGGCATCCCGCCATGCTCCCACCTCCGCGCCGCCCGGCACAGCCGAGGCCCGCCGGTACGCGACCGCGGTGCGGTCGAGAGGGTGTTTCAGTCCTCGTCCACCAGCTGGCGCCGCACGTCGAGCAGGTGATGGCGGACCTCATGGATGGTGTGGACCGCCACCCAGCGCAGTTCGCGCTCGACGCGATCGGGGTAGTTGTACAAAACCCGCCGGTTCCAGTCGTGGGCGTCGAGGCGGTCGAGAACATTCGCGAGCAGTCGCGCCGAGACGAGCAGTTCCTGAGCCACGTCGGCGGGACCCTGTTCGGCATAGCCGTCGTGATCGGCACGTTCGTCCCGGCCCATGGTGACGAGCGCCGGGCGGTCGGTGCGGCGCGCCAGCAGAACACGTTCGCGCTGCACGAGCAGTACATCCCGGACGTGGCAGCCGTACTCCAACGGCGACCACAGCTCGGGAAGCCGGCGCCGCCGCGCATCGGGGCAGTCGTTCAGCGTGGCGGCCAGTTCGGCGACTCCGGCGAGGATCGTGGTCGCGGCCCGCGGCGCCTCGTCCGGCCGGTACTGGTAACCGCATTCGGCGCATCGATCCATCACACAACCCCCGTCTCGCCGCCTTGACACCATCTCAGTGAGACCATACCTTTAGTATCACTGATACGATCTCACTGTGAGGGTTTGATATGTCGATCGAGGCGAACAAGGACGTCATCCGCCGATTCATGAAGGCCGGCGACGCCCCGACGAGGGATCTACCGGCTGTCTGGGACAGCTTCACGCCGGACTGCACGTTCCCGACCCTCGCCACCCGCACCGGCCGTACCCGGTTCACCGTGGCGGACTACCGGACATTCCTGCTCGACTATTTCCGCGCGCTCCCCGACGCCACCTTCACCGTGGACGAACTGATCGCCGAGGACGACCGGGTCTGGGCCCACATCACCATCCGCGGCACCCACTCCGGGGAGCTGCGCGGCGTCCCCGCGACCCACCGGCCGGTGGAGTACACCCAGCTCGGTCTGTACACGATTCGCGACGGGAAGATCGCGGAAGCGCGGGCGGTGTTCGACGATGTGACGTTGCTGCGCCAGATCGGCGGGCAGGTGTAGGGAGCCGGACGGGCGTCCGCGGCCGGCATTCCGGCCGACGTAGGGTGACTCAGCGTGACCGGGGCTCGAGAACACGGCGACGACACCAGAAACTCGCAGCTGCGTTCGTTCGGCGCCGCGCCGATCTGGGCCCGGATCGTTCCCGTGGCCTACAGCCTCGCGCTCGCCCTGATGGTTGCCGGACCGCTCTTGGGCCCGGGGTATCTGCTGCTGCGCGATGGCGTGAGCACCCCCCGGTCCTACCCGACCGATGCGGCGCTGGGCTTGGGTGACGCGGCGCCGCGCGCCGTACCGCAGGACGGATTGCTCGCCGCACTGTCGGTGGTGGTGGACGGGGGGATCGTCGTCAAGACGATTCTGGTGCTGGCGCTCACGGCCGCCGGTTGGGGCGCGGCCCGGCTCGCGCACAGCCTGCTGCGGGTGTCCCTGGCGCCTCAGCTGGTCGCCGCGACGGTGGCGATCTGGAATCCCTATGTGGCCGAACGCCTTCTGCAGGGACATTGGAGCCTGCTCGCCGGATATGCGGCGCTGCCCTGGACGGTCGTCCTCGGGCAGCGGTTGCGGTCGGGCGCCGGACGGGCTCATCCGGCGACGCGTACATCGCACGGTGACACGGCGTCTGGGCCGGACGATGCAGGCAGCACGACGGCGGGGGCCGATGCCGACCGCGGGCCGCGGACAGACACCTTCGAACAGGCGCTCGGCGGCCGGGCGAGGCCGGGGTGGGTGCGTACCGCCGTGCCGTGGGCGATGCTGGGCGGCGTACTCGCCGCGGCGGGTTTGACGCCGACCGGTTCGCTGCTGGCGGGTCTGCTGGCGATCCTCACGGTGGGGCGGCGCAATGTCGTCGGCGCGGTGGCGCTGTGGCTGGTGAGCGCCGGTCCGTGGCTGGTGGCTACGGCACTGTCCGGCAGCGGGGCCGAACCGTCGGATCCGGCGGGCGTGGCGGCCTTCGCCGCGCGGGCCGAGCCGGGGCTCGGCACTCTGGGGAGCCTGGCCGGACTGGGGGGAATCTGGAACGGCGAGGCGGTACCCAGCTCTCGGACAACGCTTTTCGCCGTGTTGTCGACTCTCGTTCTGCTGGCGATCGCGCTGTCGGGTGTGCGTGCGGTCGCGGCGCCGGGCGAACGGTCCACGCGCTATTCACGGCGAATGTTGCTGGCGCTGGCCGCGATCTGCATCCTGCTGCCGGCCCTGGGTGCGACGGGATGGGGTCTCTCGATCGGCGAATACCTGATCGAGCGCGTCCCGGGCGCCGGATTGCTGCGCGACACCCAGAAGTATGTCGCCCTTGCGATGCCCGCATATGCCCTGTGCGCTGCGGCGGGATGCCGCGCGCTCACCTCCTTCCGCCGCCGCGAGACACCGGAATTCGCGCGGCAACCTGCGTCGCAGACCGATACGGTTCACACGGACGCGCCCGCGGAATCGGCCGCGGCGCCGACGTCTCCTAGCGCCGGCAGCGAGGCCTCGCGCAACGACAGCACCGCGCGGCGGTCGAATACCCTTGCTGTACAACCACTTATCGCTGCGCTCTTCATCGCCGCCCTGATCCTCACCCTGCCCGACCTGGCCTGGGGAGTGGGTGGCGCGCTGCGACCGGTGCACTACCCGCCGGCCTGGCAGCGGGTGGCCGCGGTGGTCGACGGCCCCGGCGACGTCGCCGTGTTGCCCGCCGGAATGTTTCGCGTATTCCCTTACAGCGGAAAGGTTCCGGTGCTGGACCCCGCACCCCGCATGCTGCGGTCGGACGTCCTGCAGACGGGCGTCCTGCCCGTGCGGGGGCAGGTGGTGGCGGGTGAGGGCGCGCGAGCCCAGCGGGTGGAGAACCTGCTGCTCCGGGGCGCGGACCCTGCCGACCTCGCCGCCCAGGGCGTCGGCTGGATACTCGTCGAACACCGGACGCCGGGAGCGTTCGGCGATGCGAGAACCACGCTGAGCCGGCTGCAGCCGGTGTTCTCCGACGCCGATCTGACGCTCTATCGCGTACCGGCCGCACGCGAGGTGGCCCGGGCCACCGCCACCGACCGCGCCGTGGCCGTCGCCGCACACCTGCTGTGGGCGGCTCTGCTCCTGACCGGCCTGGCGGCGGCCCTGGCCGACCGGCGACGCGGGCGATGAAGCGCACCGATCGACAGCCCGGCCTTATCGGAAATGATCGCTCGCCGATCAGCGAAGAGTCGGAGCTACCCGGTCGTCTCGCAGCGGCGCCGAGGTGGCTCCCGCCACCGTCGCACGTCCCGTGACCAGCCCCGAGACGAATCGTCCCCGAGCGGCGGCGGCCAGGACTTCGCTCACGCCGTTGCCCGTCTGCTCCCAGGAGAACTCGCGAGCACGCGCACGCGCCTTCTCCCCCATCACCGTTCGCCCCTCGGGGTCGGCGAGAAGTTCACCCACGATGTCGGTCAGTTGCGTGGAGTCGTCCACCAGCACCCCGGTCACACCGTCGACGATCGAATCGGTGAGGCCCCGGGAACTGCGGTAGCCGATGGTCGGGACGCCGTGCTGCGCCGCCTCGATCACCGCCAGACCCCACCCTTCCTTGCGGGAGGGCAGCACCTGAACCCAAGCGCGGGACAGCAATTCGTGTTTGCGCGCTTCGTCGACGTAACCGTGGAAATCGACCGCGTCGGCGATGCCCGAGCTGTGCGCACGCTTCTTCAGGTTGTCGGCCCACCAGCCGTCGCCGATCACGTCCAGGCGCAGGCCGGGGAGCCGGTCGCGCAGACCCGCGACCACGTCCAACGCGTCCTCGATCTGCTTGTGCGGCACCAACCTCGACAGCACCACGATGCTCGGATACGGCGTACGGGTCGTCGCCGCGCCGGTCGGGGACTGCGCGGGCACGGGCTCGGCGCCGTTGCGCACCACCGCGATTCGCGTCGCGTCCACCCCGAGCGAGGCGAGTTCCTCCGCGGAGGGCAGCGATACCGTCAGATACTGATCGCGCCGATGGACCCGCGGCGACAGTCGCGATTCGATCCACCAGCCGATCCGGCCGACCACCCGGCCCGCCACCGGCCACTGCTCACGGTGTCCGTGATGCACCAGGACCACCGAGGGCGCGCCGGAGACCGTCCGGGCGAAGAACGGAATGCCGTTCTGGGTGTCGATCACCGCATCCGGCCGCAACCCGCGCAGCGGGCCGAAACCCAGCCGCCCGGCCGCGATGGCGGCCAGCGCTCGCGGATAGACCGTGAAGCGCCCGCCCGCGCGGCTCACCTCGATGCCGTCGACGCGCTCCCGGCGGGGCGCACCCGGATAATGCGCGGTCCGCAGCGTCACCTTCACCCCGCGCGCCGCCAACTGCGCACCCACCTGCTCCAGGTACCGCTCGCTCCCCCCGCCCTGGGGATGGCCGGTGTCGCGCCAGCACAGCAGCAGGACTTCGCGGACGTCCGCATCCGGCCGCATCTCGTTCTCGCCGTTGCCGGGCCCACGCAGCCGCGCCAGGGCAGCGCGCTCGCGGGGTCCGGTTTCGGGCACGGCAGTTCTCCAGATCGTTCACGTCGGACGACAGTGGGCTCCACCATAGCGGCCGACGGCCGTTCCGGGTCGCTGCGGTGGCCGCATAGACTGGCGCGGCCATGCTTCGATCCGACGCAACCGGACCGCGTCCCCGCTTCGCGCGCCGGGCCACCCTTCGCCGTTCCCTGCGCCTGCTGGGCAGTTTCCGCTTCGAACAAACCGACCCGGCCCGGTTCTACGGCGGTATCGCCACCGACACCGCCGACCTCGTAGCCGATTTCTATCGGGATCTGACCGGACGGGACCTCCGCGGCACCGTGGTCGTCGACGTGGGCGGGGGCCCGGGATACTTCGCGGACGAATTCGCGGCGGCGGGCGCGCGCTACCTGCCGATCGAACCCGATCCCACCGAGATGCACGCCGCCGGGCTCACCGTCGCCGGCGCGGTGCGCGGGTCCGGCATGGCGCTGCCGATCCGCGACGACGCCGTCGACATCTGCCTGTCGTCGAATGTCGCCGAACATGTGCCGCAGCCGTGGGTGATGGCCGACGAGATGCTGCGCATCACCAAACCGGGCGGCCTGATGGTGCTGTCCTACACGGTGTGGCTCGGACCGTTCGGTGGGCACGAAACGGGACCGTGGCACTACCTCGGCGGCGAATACGCTGCCCGCCGCTACGCCCGGCGCACCGGAAAGCAGCCCAAGAACCGCTTCGGCCGCTCGCTGTTCGCCGTCACCGCCGCCGACGGGCTGCGATGGGCGCGCGAAACCGGAGGCCGGGCCCAGATCCTCGCCACCTTCCCCCGCTACCACCCGCGCTGGGCGTGGTGGGTGACGCGCCTACCGGGCGTGCGGGAACTCCTGGTCAGCAATCTGGTCGTCGTCGCGGCCAAACCCGTCCACTGACGCCGCATCCGGGGGATCTACTCCAGCCACCCTCGCCGCCGAGTGCGCCGAGCGGGCTCACTCCACGGCGGCTCCTGCATGGCCAGGCCGACGGTTTCCAGCGGGGTCAGGCCGACGCAGTTGGCGAGTGAGCGGACCGCCGCCACCGCCTCGGCCGCCTGCAGCGCCGCCGCCGCCTGTTCGAGCGTCAAGGTCCGGCCGGGCAGAAAGGACACCACCCAGCCCCCGGTACCGACGGACCTTGCCTGATGTGGGGTCTGATCACTGGTCATCAGCGATCGGCCGACCACTTGCACCGCCATGATTCGGACTCCCCTGCGATTGCATCTGTAAAATCGTCCGATAAATATTTGCTCTAAGCATGCTCTGCAATCGCAGGAAACGCAATAGTGCGTTTTGTGAAAAGCGAACCGCGAGGTAGGATTTCGCGCCTCGCCGCTGGGCGAACGGTCCGGGATGTCCGCTGCGCGTAGTACGTGACGCAGGGAAAGATGCGCCGAATCAGTTCTCGGACAAGCGAACTCGCAGCACCGGCTGCGGATCTCCGTGCGGGCGCGGCGCCGCGAGGTCGATCTCGACCTGCCATCCGGGCGGCAGGACGGCCTGCAACCGGGCCGCGGCACGCTGCAGCGGCGTACTCGCCGTCGGCGCCGGATCCACCCCCGGATCGGCCCACCGCGCGCCGGCTAATCCTGAGACAGCATCGAACCCGAGTTCGGTCATGCCCACACCCACCTCCCACATACCCCGACCGGTCGGCCAGACAACGGAATCCACGAGCACCTGCAAGCAGTCAGTTCAGCCGAGTAGTTAATTCCCCGCAACCGCGGGGAGTATTCGTGAGATGCAGAACACATTCAGAATAGGACAAGCGCGCCATTCCGCACGCGGAACCGCGGAAATGACGAGCCGCCCGCCCCGTCGCAAAGACGGTGCGGGCGGCTCGCTTTCGTCGTTCGCGGGGGCCGACCGTCCCCCAGCCGGCCCTCCCGACTAGCCCAGACGCTGCTTGAGCGCCTCGAATTCGTCACGCACGCCGGACGGCAGCTTCTCGCCGACGAATTCGAACCACTCCTCGATCAGCGGGATCTCCTTGCGCCACTCGTCGAGGTCGACCTTCAGCGAGGCGTCGACGTCGGCGGGGTCCACGTCCAGACCCTCGAGGTCCAGATCGCCGGCGGTGGGCACATTGCCGATCGCGGTGGCCTCGGCCTGCGCCTTGCCCTCGATCCGGTTGACGATCCACTCCAGCACGCGGGAGTTCTCGCCGAATCCGGGCCACAGGAAGCGGCCGTCGTCGCCGCGGCGGAACCAGTTGACGTAGAAGATCTTCGGCAACTTGGTGGCGTCGGCGTTCTTGCCCAGGTTGATCCAGTGGTTCATGTAGTCGCCGACGTGGTAGCCCATGAACGGCAGCATGGCCATCGGATCGCGGCGCACGTTGCCGACCTTGCCCTCGGCCGCGGCGGTCTGCTCGGACGACATCGTGGCGCCCATAAAGACGCCGTGCTGCCAATCGAAGGACTCGGTCACCAGCGGGATCGTGGTCTTGCGGCGGCCGCCGAACAGGATCGCCGAG